>NZ_JAAAWO010000009.1 GCF_010500895.1 Alteromonas genovensis | reverse complement strand
CCCTGAACTTTAAGTTCTGGAAGGGTTGTTATAGACGATGACGTTGATAGGCAGGGTGTGGAAGCGTTGTAAGGCGTTAAGCTAACCTGTACTAATTGCCCGAGAGGCTTAACCATACAACACCCAAGAAGCTTTAGGCTGGTGTGTTGTAAAATGACAAGCACAAAACGAATAAAGCAAGTAGAGTGAAAAGTAAATACTCACTACTCTTTGATTGCATTGATATCAGATTTCCTTGATTGTTAACCAGTTTTTCCTGGCAGCCATAGCGATACGGCACCACCTGACTCCATTTCGAACTCAGAAGTGAAACGTATTAGCGCCGATGGTAGTGTGGGGCTTCCCCATGTGAGAGTAGGACACTGCCAGGTCCCATTAAGAAAAACCCGCCTAACGGCGGGTTTTTTGCTTTCTGCCCCCCAAAATAATGGGGGTCAGGTCCACGTTAATCCTCAATTGCATTCACTACATCCAACCTAACCAACATAAAACAGGGTCAGAACCCAATAAATTGTTATTTATAGCGTTGAAGCCTGGCTATCGAACTCAAAAATAAATGGGGTCAGAACAGCATTTATCCCCAATCTAAACAAACAAGATCAAATTCAACGCTTATAAAAGAGAACAGAACCCTACGTTGTTATCTAAGGGCTCAAACTAGAATAGCCAATAGAAAATGTGGACCTGATCCCCTTTATTATTTATGTGGTTCTGACCCCATTTATTCTCTATCATCGAGTACCATTATTTTTAAATTATGAAAAGGGACTAACTGATGTCAGAGAAAGTAATTTTAGAGGCGACGTTTAATCCATCGGTAAAAACTTACTGGTTGGTCAGTCTATTATTATTTTCGACACTAATCGTAATAGGTATTCCTTTTCTTATAATCTCCATTCCATTGTTCTATTTTATTAGCGGCAGAACACTCGCCGCTATGTCAGCCACTATTACTGAGCGTAAGCTGGTTGTAAAAAGAGGGATTCTAAATAAGGAAGAGAAGTCGATACCTTTGGAAAAAATTACTGATGTGGCGATGGTTCAAGGGCCTCTAATGAGATTGTTTAATCTGTATCGATTATCGTTTGAAACTGCAGGTCAATCCGCGCAGGGCGCGTTAGTTTCGCTCATCGGTATAAATGATGCCGCTAACTTCAGAGAAACAATTCTAACCCAAAAAGACCAGATTGCATCTGGTATGAAATCTACGTCAAACTCAACTGACAACGATCAAACCGAAATGTCGCTACTTATTGATAGTGTCAAGCGGATCGAAGTACTTTTAGAGAAGTTGGTTAGCGCTAAATAAATTATCGCTTGGCATGGGTAATAGATATTTGCGTCCATAGCGCATTGATAAAAAAAGCCAGCTGACTGCTGGCTTTTGTAATTGAGTATTCTATAGGCTCTCTAGCCTTACGCTACAGGGCCTAGACTATTTCGCCTTATGCTATTTCGCTTTACCTTGTTTTGCAACAGCATCCATCATTGCTTTGATAGCTTCTGGATCGCCAAGGTACTCTTTTGAAATAGGCTTTAGGTTTTCATCTAGTTCGTAAACTAAAGGAACGCCTGTAGGGATATTAAGTCCTAGTACTTCTTCATCAGACATACCGTCTAAGTATTTCACCAAAGCACGCAAACTATTGCCGTGCGCTGCAATGATCACACGTTTGCCATCTTGAATTTGAGGGCGAATAACGTCATGCCAATAGGGAAGCACACGTTCTATTGTTAATTTTAGACTTTCACCGCGCGGTAATATTTCAGCATCTACATTGTTGTAGCGGCGATCATGACCAGGGAAATGTTCACTGTCAGTTTCTACTGCCGGCGGTGGAATATCAAAACTACGACGCCATACCTTCACTTGCTCTTCGCCATGCTTAGCAGCAGTTTCTGCTTTGTCTAAACCTGTAAGCGCACCATAATGACGTTCGTTTAAACGCCAGTGACGCTCAACAGGTAGGTAGTGTTGGCCCATCTCTTCAAGTGCGATATTCAGTGTTTTGATTGCGCGAAGCAATACAGACGTGTAGGCCTGATCGAATTCGAATCCTGCTTCCTTAAGCATCTGACCAGCGGTTGTTGCTTGCGCAATACCAGTATCGGTCAATTCAACGTCATGCCACCCAGTGAAACGATTTTCTAAGTTCCACTGACTCTCTCCGTGACGAATAAGTACCAATTTATACATAGTTGGGCTACCTGCGGGGGTTGAGTAAAATTGCCTAACAGCCTATAAAATTTAGACGTGCAGACGTATATTCATGATTTGTTTAATATCATCCTTGATTGGCGATAAAAAATCCAGCGCCAACCCCTATAAAATCTGAGGTAAGACCAAACTAAAATACAGAAGGGGTGCGCATGTGGGCCTTATATAAATTTGCTCATACTCGGGTGATAGGTGTCTAACCAGAGCGTAGTTGACGGGTCGTCGATAAAGCTAAAATCCTCAAAATCAAACCCCGGCGCTACTGTACATCCCACTAAGCTATAATCTCCAGTACTGAACGCCGCTTGATAATTGCCAGCAGGCACAATATCGACATAACCCGCCTCTTGGCTACCTATTGTTTTTTGCGTAAGCGTTGTATCGTGTAATTGAATTAATTGTAAGGGGGCACCTTCATAATGATTCCACACCTCATCATGAAGCACGCGATGAAAGCGGCTCATTTCGCCTTTCAGTAAAAGAAAGTAAATATGGGTGAGCGCAGATCGGGGTTGTCCATGTGAATGAGACATAGTTGTATTTGCTGATTTATAGACTTGTTTGAAATATCCGCCTTCTGGATGTGGCGCTAAATCATATTTTTGAATAAGTGGGTGCATGTGCTTTATTCTTTTTGTCAGTAGATTGGTATACGTTTGGTAACTTCAATTCTATACCTATGACACAAGAACAATAAAAAGAGAAGCTCGGCAACACAGCAGACTCTTACTTGGTAACCTACAATGATAAATATAAGGTAATAGTACGCTAACTAAATAGATGAGATGAAAAATACGACCTTACATGAACTTTTTTTCATGTCTAATGCGTATAAGAATTAGCAGCTGAACGTTTAGGTGTACACGCTGCACTCTAGGTCTTTCCTAAAGTCTTCTCGTTCAGCGAACATTATAGAATTCGAACAGGCAAATAAGGATAGTGACCATATGACCTATAAGTCTTTTTCAGACCTTGAAGTAAAGGGTAAAACTTTCAAGGCTATCAATCTCGACAGCATCAATGAAAAGTACGCACTCGATCGCCTTCCCTTTTGCATCAAGGTACTTTTAGAAAATCTGGTTCGCCATGAAGACAAGGAATTTGTCTCCAGCGAAGATATTGAACATGTTGCTAAGTGGGATACATCAAACAACGAAGAACTCGAAGTTTCCTTCGTCCCTGCACGGGTTATTCTGCAAGACTTTACTGGTGTTCCGGCTATTGTCGACTTAGCGGCTATGCGCGATGCGGTAGACCGTCTTGGCGGTGACGCTCAAGCTATTAATCCATTAAACCCGGTAGAACTCGTCATAGACCACTCCGTAATGGTCGACCATTTTGCAGAAGAAAATGCACTACAAAAAAACACTGATATAGAGATTGAAAGAAACCGCGAACGTTATCAGTTCCTTAAGTGGGGACAGTCTAGTTTCGACAATTTCAAAGTGGTTCCTCCAGGTCGTGGTATCGTCCACCAAGTTAACCTTGAATACCTAGCGCGTTGTGCGTTCACTAAAGAAACGGATGAAGGCACCTTTGTTTATCCAGATACCTTAGTCGGTACAGATTCTCACACCACAATGATTAATGGTTTAGGGGTACTCGGTTGGGGTGTGGGCGGTATCGAAGCTGAAGCCGCCATGCTGGGTCAGCCTGTAACCATGCTATTGCCTAATGTAGTAGGCTTTAAATTAGAGGGTAAGCTTCCTGCCGGAGTGACCGCGACAGATATGGTACTTACCATCACTCAACAGCTTAGAGCGCACGGTGTAGTGGGTAAATTTGTTGAGTTCTTTGGGCCAGGCTTGAAGCATCTTACAACAGCCGATCGAGCCACTATTGCCAATATGGCACCAGAATACGGCGCTACGTGCGGAATTTTCCCCATTGACGATGTAGCTCTCGATTATCTTCGCTTAACTGGCCGAGATGAAGCGCAAATTGAGCTTGTTGAGAAATATGCGAAGTACAGTTCGCTATGGCATGACGACCATTCAAAAGACGCCGAATATCACGAAACACTTGAGCTGAACTTAAACGACGTGGTTCCTTCTATTGCCGGGCCTAAACGTCCGCAAGATAAAATTGCGCTCGATAAAGCGGCTGAAGCATTTAACGAATGGCATCGCTCACAAATTGATGTGAAGGTACTTGATGAAGAAACAGAGTTTGTGGCCGAGGGCGGACTAGTCGGCGGCAGCGATGTTGACGAAGAACATGATTCCTATGTGAATTTCAGAGATAGCAAATTCAATTTAGAAGATGGGGCAATTGTGATTGCGGCAATCACGAGTTGCACAAACACCTCTAACCCCTCTGTACTTGTGGCCGCAGGATTATTAGCACAAAAAGCAGCAGAGAAAGGGTTAACCAGTAAACCATGGGTAAAAACCTCTCTTGCACCAGGTTCGCAAGTTGTAACCCAGTACTTGGAAGATGCCAATTTGATGGCGCCGTTAGAAGCGCTTGGTTTTAACTTGGTAGGATATGGGTGTACAACATGTATTGGTAACTCAGGGCCGCTACCCGACCCTATTACCGATGCCATAAGAAAAGCCAAGCTCACTGTTACCTCTGTACTGTCGGGCAACCGAAACTTCGAAGGACGTATTCACCCCGATGTTGCTGCAAACTATTTAGCATCACCGCCGCTTGTCGTGGCTTATGCATTAGCCGGCAACATGAACGCGGATATTACCAAGGAGCCTTTAGGTAAGTCTAAAGATGGCGAGCCTGTATATCTCAAAGATATATGGCCTTCAGAAGAAGAAATTCAAAAGTACATTACTGAAAACGTAACCGGTGCACTCTTTAAAGAAAAGTATGCCGATGTGTTTAAGGGCAACGGTGAGTGGAACGAGCTTAGTGTTAGTGAAACGTCAGTCTACGATTGGCCTGATTCAACGTACATCAAACATCCTCCGTTCTTCGAAGTGATGGAGAAAGAGCCGGCCGCGCTTCAATCTATCGAAAATGCACGGTGTTTGGTAAAAGTGGGCGATTCAATCACCACTGATCACATTTCACCGGCGGGAGCCATTGCGCCAGATAGCCCTGCAGGTGAATATCTTCAAGCTCAGGGCGTTGATCCAAAAGACTTCAACTCTTATGGCTCACGTAGGGGTAACCATGAAGTCATGATGCGAGGTACTTTTGCTAATGTACGTTTGCAAAACCAATTAGCACCGGGCACGAAAGGAAGCGCTACAACCCATTACCCAAGCGGCGATAGCATGTCTATATTTCATGCTGCTATGCGCTACAAAGACGATAGCGTACCAGCTGTAGTAATCGGCGGAAAAGAATATGGTACCGGCTCAAGCAGAGACTGGGCTGCCAAAGGGCCCTCGCTAATGGGTGTGAAGGCTGTGCTAGCAGAAAGTTATGAGCGTATTCACCGTTCAAACTTGATTGGCATGGGAATACTACCGCTGCAGTTTAAAGAAGGCGACTCTGCATCTTCTTTAGACATAAAAGGCAATGAATCTTTCTCAATTGCTCCTGTAGAGCGAGGCCAGAAAGAGGTTAGCGTAACAATGGAAACCGATGACGGAGAGTCGAAAGTATTTAGCATGGACATTAGAATAGATACGTCTAATGAGTTTACTTACTTTGAGAATGGCGGGATCCTACATTACGTCATCCGTGAATATCTCCGTAAATAAAGAGATGCTTCGATAAGGCCTTAATACAAAAATGGGCCTTGTCGATATAAGCGTTCACAAAGAGTAAGGCCTTCGTTATTACGAAGGCCTTTTTTATTCGCTTTATATTAGCCTTTTTGACTAATCTCCACTCACAATTTGCACTTGTGCTAAATCAGTATCGCCTTTAAGTACTTTAAAAATGGCGTCTTGTACCAGAGTACGCATGCCATCGTCTGTGGCTTGCTTTTTCATCTGCGCCACACTTGACTCTTTGTATACTAGCGAGCGAAGTTCGGGTGTCATACCAAGTAATTCATGAACACCCGTTCTGCCTTTATAACCCGTGTTACCACATTCTGAGCAACCTTTTGCTTTATAAAGCTCTGGAACTCCAGAGAGGTTGAGCTCATGCATTTGGTCTTTACCATACTGGCGCTCAATAAACGCCATATCGGTATCTGATGCTACGTATTTTTCTTTACACTTCCCGCACAGCGTTCGGATAAGGCGCTGGGCAAGTATACCTACACAGGCATCTGAAAAGTTAACCGGGTCTAACCCTAAATCGAGCAAGCGAGTAATCGTTTCCGGCGCCGAGTTTGTATGCAGTGTAGATAATACCAAGTGACCTGTCAGTGACGCTTCAATACCTGCATGAGCCGTTTCTTTGTCTCGCATCTCACCGATAAGAATAATATCTGGATCAGCACGTAAGAACGCGCGCAATGCATTGGCAAAGGTGAAACCAATTTTGGGGCTTACTTGAACTTGCTGTAAACCAGGCTGTGTAATTTCCACCGGATCTTCAGCAGTCCATATTTTTTTC
The DNA here is from genome assembly GCF_010500895.1 of Alteromonas genovensis. Classification (GTDB taxonomy): domain Bacteria; phylum Pseudomonadota; class Gammaproteobacteria; order Enterobacterales; family Alteromonadaceae; genus Alteromonas; species Alteromonas genovensis. Next base: position 175,699 of record NZ_JAAAWO010000009.1, on the reverse strand, counting down.
TCAGGGGTGTTTAAGTACCCAAGAATGGCATGCAGTGTGGTTGTTTTACCTGAACCTGTGGGCCCTACGACAAGAAGAATGCCGTGAGGCTTTTTAATCATATCTTCAAGGCGGGCGCGATTATTGGGCGCCAAATTCATTTTGTCTATTGGCATAGCGCCGCCCGAGGCCAATATCCGCATTACTACGCCTTCACCTGCAACAGTAGGAATAGTTGCCACACGAACTTCAACAAGCTGGCCGTTCATTCTAAAGGCTAGCTTACCGTCTTGAGGAACGCGTTTTTCAGCTATGTTCAAATTCGACATTATTTTAATACGGGCTATTACCGCGTTATGGTGAGAGTGGGGCACTTGGTTCATGTCTCGACACACACCGTCTACGCGCATACGTACGCGGGTTGGGGCATTCTTTTCAGGGTCGATGTGAATATCTGACGCATTGAGTCGCTTCGCATCATGTAACACACGGCTTACCAAACGAACAACCGCCGGGGCGTCATCTGAAAGCTCATCAAATTGGTCTTCTTTTTCATCACTAGACATACCGATTTCATCTAGGATATCACTCATTTCACCGGGGCCGCCGCCACCGCTGTTCTCACCAAGGTATTGCAGTATTAAACTTGGTAGGCTAACCGCAATTTCATAGCTCTCTATACCCATTGCAGTCTCAATTTCCATGAGAAGCGCTGCATTATTGGGTTCTGCCATTAATACAATGGGCTTATCGTGTGCATCAGCAATAACCGCAACATAGTTGCGTTTTAGATACGACACATTGAGTTTACTTTCATTTTCAAAGCGATGATATTTGTCGGGTAAGTAAGGAATAAAGGGCACTTGGTAATGAATAGAGAGAGAGTTACCAATTTCTTCCTCGGGAATACGATGTTCCGAAATAAGCCGTTGCACAAACGCTCGAATATCTGGCGTCGATAAATTAAGCTCTTCTAATGTGTGCTCATCTAACAGGCTTTTGTGCACAAGTAAGTCGAATGGGTTATTCGTTCCACCTAGCTCGAAGCGAAATTTGTCCCCTAGTATAAGTGCAAGTGCGTTACCCAATTTGAGATCATCTTGAGAAAAGGCACTGTCGGTCTTGTTGATGATTTGAATAACACCCATCAACACCCCTGCATTCATTATAGGAACACACAGAATATTTTGGGTTTTGAAGTCGTTGTCTTTGTCGAACTTGCCTTCAAAGCGTAACCTTGGATGAATACTTTGAAGCATTGTCGCGTTGTAGGGGTCGTCAATCACAACCGGTTTTTGCGACAGCGCAACGTACCCGGCTATCGACATCGCATTGATGGGTACCTTAATCTCCAGCGTTTCTTTACCCGTCTTAAATCTTGCGACAAGATCTTGATGCTGACGGCGACGCTGGAAAATACTCATCCGCTGAGCGCCAAACAACTCTAGAATAATTGGTTCGAGCAAACCATAGGCATCGAGTAACGTAGAGTGATTGTGTAAAATACGCTTGATTTGCGAAAACGTTTGTTGATTATTAACTACTTCCATATTCTCACTACTTAACGGTGTGAAACCTTGTGCTTCATCCCTTTCTTACGAAAATGTCTGCACGTTGCTATCATGCGGCGAACACGCTGCTAAATAGCTACTATATACCTACAATAACGGTAACGATATAGGTTTACATAAACTGGAGCAACAATGGAAGTGTAATAAGCGCTAGGCTACCCGTTTCAGCCCGAGGGCATTGCAATGCGCTAGGTTACAGGTAGCTTCGCTAGATGGTCTGTACAAAATCGCTTGATTTAACTCGAACGTGCCAATTTGAGTGTACTAATTCGATTGTGTCAGAGTAAATTCATTTTTCTGTCATATATACGGTACAAAAAGCAAACTAGTAGTTGCATTGGTGGCTAGCATCTGTATAATTCGCGCCCACTGTCCTATTAGGGCAATGAGTTTTTAGCCGCAACCACACTGCTTTTAGGGTGGCTGCCGACGTAAGAGATTTGTCTTTACCGACCAAGCTATTACAAGCGTGCTAGAAATAAGAACAGGGTTCCAATTGGGAACCATCGGTTTACGCACATCCTTTCTCTCTGAACGAAATAGAGAAGAAGGGGTGAATTTTTTTGTTCTTTCGATTGGAGCTTAATCGATGCCAAATCAAAGAATTCGTATTCGTTTGAAAGCGTTTGATCACAAGTTGATCGATCAGTCTACGGCTGAAATCGTTGAAACGGCGAAACGTACTGGTGCTCAGGTCAGCGGTCCTATTCCACTGCCTACTCGCAAAGAACGCTATACGGTATTGACATCTCCTCACGTAAATAAAGATGCACGTGACCAATATGAGATTCGTACTCACAAGCGTTTGGTAGACATCATCGAACCAACTGATAAAACAGTTGACGCGTTGATGCGTTTGGACTTGGCTGCTGGTGTTGATGTTCAAATCAGCCTGGGCTAACAAGAGAGGGTTATAACAATGGCGATTGGTCTAATCGGTCGTAAAGTGGGTATGACTCGCATCTTCACTGAAGATGGCACGTCAATCCCTGTGACTGTTATTGAAGCGACCCCAAACCGTGTTACTCAGTTACGCACTGAAGAAACTGACGGTTATCGCGCTCTTCAGGTTACTGCTGGAACTAAGAAAGCAAACCGCGTCAACAAAGCCGAAGCAGGTCACTTTGCTAAAGCTGGTGTTGAAGCTGGTCGCACTCTAGCAGAATTCCGCCTAGAAGATAACGAAGGTAACGATATTGAAGTAGGCGGTGAAATCACTGTTGAAATCTTTAACGATACCAAAAAGATTGATGTCACTGGTACATCAAAAGGTAAAGGTTTTGCTGGCGCGATCAAACGTTGGAACTTTAGTTCTCAGCGTATGACTCACGGTAACTCTTTGTCTCACCGTGCTCCTGGTTCAATTGGCCAAAACCAATCACCAGGTAAAGTTTTCAAAGGCAAGAAAATGGCTGGTCAGCTTGGTAACAAGCAAGTGACTACGCAGTCTTTGGAAGTTGTACGTGTTGACGTAGAGAACGGCCTTATCCTTGTTAAAGGTGCCGTACCTGGCGCAACTGGCAATGACGTTATCGTCAAGCCAGCTGTTAAAGCGTAACGTCTGGGGAGTGAACTGATGGAATTAACATTGAAAGACGCGCAAAGCGCTCTTGAAGTATCCGAAGCGACCTTTGGACGTGAATTCAACGAAGCCTTGGTACACCAAGTCGTTGTAGCTTACGGTGCAGGCGCGCGTCAGGGTACAAAAGCGCAGAAAACTCGCGCTGAAGTTCGTGGTGGCGGTAAGAAGCCATGGCGTCAAAAAGGTACTGGCCGAGCTCGTGCTGGTACAATCCGTAGCCCAATTTGGGTTGGCGGTGGCCGTGCTTTCGCAGCTAAGCCTCGTGACTTCGAACAAAAAGTTAACAAGAAAATGTATCGCGGTGCGATTAAGAGCATTTTGTCAGAACTAATTCGCCAAGATCGTTTGATCGTGGTTGAGAAGTTCGGTGTTGAAGCACCTAAGACAAAAGAACTTATTGCAGCACTTAACGAATATGAACTGAAAGATGTTCTTATCGTTACTCCTGAAGTAGATGAAAACTTGTTCCTAGCGGCTCGCAACTTGTATAAAGTTGACGTTCGCGACGTAGCAGGCATTGACCCAGTGAGCTTGATTGCATTCGAAAAAGTGCTAATTACTGCTGATGCGGTTAAACAACTTGAGGAGGCGTTAGCATGAAAGAAGAACGTCTACTGAAGGTGCTAGTAGCACCTCACGTTTCAGAAAAGTCTACAATGGCTGCTGAAGCGAACAACACAGTTGTATTTAAAGTAGCCAAAGACGCGAACAAAGCCGAAATTAAAGCTGCAGTTGAAAAACTGTTTGAAGTTGAAGTTGAAGGTGTTCGCACAGTGAACGTTAAAGGTAAGACTAAACGTCACGGTATGTCTTTCGGTAAACGCAGCGACTGGAAAAAGGCCTACGTGGTTCTTAAAGAAGGTCAGGACATCGACTTTGTCGGTGGCGCTGAGTAAGAAGGGGATTAGAAATGCCATTATTGAAAGCTAAGCCAACTTCTGCCGGTCGTCGTCACGTTGTTCAGGTTACTAACCCTGACCTGCACAAAGGTGCACCGTACGCACCTTTGCTTGAAAAGAACAGCAAATCTGGCGGTCGTAACAACAATGGTCGTATTACTACGCGTCACATTGGTGGTGGTCATAAGCAACACTATCGTGTGATCGACTTTAAACGCAACAAAGATGGCATTCCAGCCAAAGTTGAGCGTTTAGAATACGATCCAAACCGTTCTGCTAACATTGCACTAGTATTGTATGCAGATGGTGAACGTCGTTACATTCTGGCTCCAAAGGGTATGAAAGCTGGTGATGCAATCCAGTCTGGTTCGGATGCTCCGATCAAGTCTGGTAACACATTGCCTATGCGTAACATTCCTGTTGGTAGTGTTGTACACGCAATTGAAATGAAGCCTGGTAAGGGTGCACAAATTGCACGCTCTGCTGGCGCTTACGCTCAGATCTTAGCACGTGACACTAACTACGTTACTTTACGTCTACGCTCTGGCGAAATGCGTAAAGTATTATCTGATTGCCGCGCCACCATTGGTGAAGTTGGTAATGCAGAACACATGCTTCGTTCATTGGGTAAAGCTGGTGCAACGCGCTGGCGTGGTATCCGTCCTACCGTTCGTGGTGTTGCCATGAACCCGGTTGATCACCCACACGGTGGTGGTGAAGGGCGCACGTCTGGTGGTCGTCATCCAGTATCTCCTTGGGGTGTTCCTACTAAAGGTAAGAAAACCCGAAGCAACAAGCGTACCGATAAACTTATCGTACGTCGTCGTAACAAGTAACAGCGAGGATTCACCATGCCACGTTCTCTCAAGAAAGGTCCATTTATCGACCTTCACTTGCTGAAGAAGGTAGAGGCTGCAGTGGAAAAGAACGAACGTAAGCCAATTAAGACTTGGTCTCGTCGTTCCATGATCATCCCAGATATGATTGGGTTGACCATTGCGGTCCATAACGGTCGACAACATGTACCTGTCATTATTAGTGACGAAATGGTCGGCCACAAGTTGGGCGAATTTGCGCCAACGCGTACTTACCGCGGCCATGTCGCGGATAAGAAAGCTAAACGTTAAGGGGTAGGAAGATGGAAGCATTAGCTAAACACCGTTTTGCCCGCACGTCGGCTCAAAAGGCACGCTTGGTTGCGGATCAGGTTCGCGGTTTACACGTAGAGAAAGCATTAGAAGTTCTTACGTATAGCCCGAAGAAAAGCGCAGCGCTAGTAAAGAAAGTTTTGGAGTCTGCGATTGCTAACGCAGAGCACAACGAGGGCGCGGATATCGACGAGCTCGTCGTAGCCAAAATCTTTGTTGACGAAGGTCCAACTATGAAGCGAATCAAAACACGCGCCAAAGGCCGTGCTGATCGCATCTTTAAGCGCAGCAGTCACATTACTGTGGTTGTAGCGGATAACTAGGAGTAGATAATGGGACAGAAGGTACATCCTACAGGTATACGCCTGGGTATCAGTAAACCATGGACTTCTACCTGGTACGCTAATACTGCAGACTATGCGGACAACCTGTATAACGATCATCAGGTACGTCAGTATCTGACTAAGCAACTAAAGAACGCTTCACTTTCTAAAATCGTGATCGAGCGTCCTGCTAAGAGCATCCGTGTGACTATTCACACAGCTCGTCCAGGCGTTGTAATCGGTAAGAAAGGTGAAGACGTAGAGAAGTTGCGTAACTATGTATCTAAGCTAGCCGGTGTGCCAGCTCAGATCAACATCGCTGAAGTACGTAAGCCAGAGCTAGATGGTCAGTTAGTAGCTGACAGCATTTCTAGCCAGCTAGAGCGTCGTGTTATGTTCCGTCGTGCTATGAAGCGTGCGGTACAAAATGCAATGCGCTTAGGCGCTAAAGGTATTAAAGTTGAAGTTAGCGGTCGTTTAGGCGGAGCAGAAATTGCACGTTCTGAATGGTATCGTGAAGGTCGCGTTCCACTGCACACTTTCCGTGCAGATATCGATTACGCAACCTCAGAAGCATCAACAACTTACGGCATCATCGGCGTTAAGGTTTGGATCTTCAAGGGTGAAGTTCTAGGTGGATTACCTACAACTCAAGAGCAGCCACCGGCTTCTCAACCTAAGAAGAAAGGCCGCAACGCTAAGCGAGAGGGCTAATCATGTTACAACCAAAACGCATGAAGTTCCGTAAGATGCACAAAGGCCGCAACCGCGGCATGGCTGCAGGAAGCACTGTAGCCTTTGGTACTTACGGCCTTAAAGCGACTGGCCGCGGTCGAATGACTGCGCGTCAAATCGAAGCAGCGCGTCGTGCTATGACTCGTCACGTTAAGCGTCAAGGTAAAATTTGGATTCGAGTTTTCCCTGACAAGCCAATTACTGAGAAGCCTCTAGAAGTGCGTCAAGGTAAAGGTAAAGGTAACGTTGAGTACTGGGTATGCCAAATTCAGCCTGGTCGTGTTCTTTATGAGATGGAAGGTGTTCCTGAAAATCTTGCACGCGAAGCGTTTGAATTGGCAGCGGCTAAACTGCCATTTAAAACAACCTTTGTAACTCGGACGGTGATGTAATGAAAGCGACTGAACTGAAAGAAAAAAGCGTAGAAGAGCTGAACGCAGAGTTGATTAACCTGCTACGCGAACAGTTCAACCTGCGCATGCAGCACACAACAGGCCAGCTTGAAAAAACTGACCAGTTGAGAAAAGTACGTCGTAACATCGCGCGTGTTAAAACCATTCTGACTCAAAAGGCTGATGCGTAATGACTGAGCAAAAAATTCGTACAGTGCAAGGTCGTGTGGTTAGCAACAAGATGGATAAAACCATTACTGTTGTTGTTGAACGTTTTGTTAAACACCCTATCTACGGGAAGTTCATCAAGCGCTCTACTAAGCTTCACGCCCACGACGAAAGTAACGTATGCAACAAAGGCGACTTAGTAACTATAAGTGAATGTCGCCCGCTATCTAAGAACAAAACTTGGATGCTTGTAGACGTTCTTGAAAAAGCAGGCGTATAATCGCTTACTTTTTTAAAGTCTTAAAAAAGCCGCTTTCGAGCGGCTTTTTTGTTTTCTATTACTGATAGAAATTCTGCAAATAAGTATACTTAGCCCCATACACCCCTTATTGTTACCTTCTAATTGTTTAGATTTTTCTACTGAGTGTTAAGGAAGATATATGTCTGCTGAAAAGCGAGACTGTGGCAAGCCCACACTCGTCGATGAACTTTACCGCTGGTTGTATTCATTTTTACTCCTTCTTTTAATCCCCTTAGCAATAGCAAAACTTGCCAGTAGAAAACGGGACCAACACTCACTGTATCAACACGGAAAGTTTGAGAGATTTGGGATTGTACCTACGCCAACTAGTCATAATGGTTATTTAATACATTGTGTGTCGGTGGGTGAGGTGGTTGCTGCTTCCTGTGTCATTAAGCAGTTACTGATTGATGAACCCCATACAAGTATTACAGTTACCACAACCACCTCTACAGGCTCGGCTAGAGTAAGAGACATCTTTGGCGATAAGGTCAACCATTGTTACCTGCCATTTGACGTTTCACTATGTATGGCAATGATGCTTAAACGTATTCAGCCGAAAGCAGTGCTGGTCACCGAAGTGGAACTATGGCCAAACATGGTTCATATGTGTTGGAAGCGTAAGGTTCCTGTCGTGGTAATCAATGCAAGAATGACGGATAGGTCTGCACGTCGATATCAAAAGATAAGCAGGGTTTTCCAACCTATGCTTAATAAAGTGAGCCACGTATGCGCTCAAGGTGAAGGAGATTACCGCAATTATTTGGCTTTAGGGCTACCAGAGCAGAAACTGACCCTCACCAATAATATAAAGTTTGATCAAGCGGCTTCAGTGTCTACAGCGTCAGCTCGTTTTATGGGGCTGGAAAATCACAACGGGCCAGTTTTAGTTGCTGGCAGTACTCATGCCCCTGAGGAAGAAGCGATGATAGAGGCGGTAAAACGTCTGTGGAAAACTCACCCGACTCTTGTGCTCATTATCGTGCCTCGCCATCCGGAACGTTTCGATACAGTTGCTGAATTACTTGAATCACATGATATAGCGTTTACAAGAAGCTCCTTAGCGAACACCTTTGACATAAACAGTCCGGTAATTTTGCTTGATGAAATGGGTCGCTTGAATCACGCCTATTCGGTTGGCACTATCGCCTTTGTTGGGGGCTCTATAGCAGATAGAGGCGGACACAACGCACTCGAACCTGCTGCTTTTTCACTGCCTATTCTAATGGGGCCTAACACGTACAATAATCCGGTCATCTGCCAACACTTAATTGACCGCGGAGCACTGAAGATTGTAAGTAATGCACAAGAGGTTGCACAAACCTGCGGCACATGGCTTTCGTCACAAGAGACTCGACAAAAAGCAGGAAACGCAGGCAGTCTGGTACTAAGTGAAAACAGTGGTGCACTGCATAAAACCCTATCGTGTTTAGCCCATTCTATTTAATATTGGGAGTGATATTGTTAAGTAGCGATAAGAGGTGAGATATTTAAAACCCGCCTTACCGAGAAAGACATGTATCTAAAATAGGCTCAGCCAAGACAAAGCAAAAAAAGGGAAGCGCATCAGAATAGGTGATGTCAGTGATTCACATGTTCATCTTAGACTTTTGGTTAGTATGTGAACCCCAGTACAGTGCGCTGGGTGCACCATGTTGAAACGCGGTGTTAACGGCGACCGTGTTGATTTCACTCGGAATTGGCCTAACTTATTGTAAATAAACGATTTTTAAAATCTGGTTTAGCTTTTGCAAACAATTACGTCGACGATGTAACAGTAGTAAAATTCAAACAATAAAGTTCGTTCTAAACGTACACTGCGTTACGCGTTTTCCAGGGAGAGGCCTCCTGCCGGTGGCAGGAGGTTTTCTTACTTTCTACTCAGAGCCATCTAGTGATACAGGTTCCGGCTCAGGCTCTACCAAGCTAATTAAGCGCCATCCCGCCTTAGGCTCAATACTGTTCCCGTTAATAAAGGTAAAGCTTTTTCCATCACTATCAATGGCAATAAGCGGTGTGGCTCTATCCCCATACTTATGAATGTATTGCTCATAATCAAATTCTTCTGAAAGTGGTGTGGTTTTTATCGTAGACCCTTTTGCAACCGCAGAGGCCAGATAACCATAAGTCACACCCTCATCGAACAACATCAGCTTTTTCGCGTATTGGTTGCTCACTTGATGACTAGGACGTGTAGATTGCTCATTATTGGTTAGCGCCCATACCTTGTCTTTGCCCAGCGTATTCTCGAAGTGATAGGCAATAGGTGGATTCAACTGCTTATAGGGAGACATAATAAGCACAGTGCCAATAGTGGATAATTCCAAATGGCGAGCCGCGTGGTCTGACATGGGGTTACCAAAATAAACTGGAATGTCCATCATTCTAGCTTCTCTAATCGCATCCCAGTTGGTGTCGGTCACAACGACCTCAAGCTTCTGGTTTAACATTTCTGTTGCCAACATACGATTGAACTTACTGCCTCCGAAGAACAGGTAGCCAGTAGGTGCTGGCGCACGAACCTTAAGTAGCGTAGCGACAGAGCGAGCAGTAATGCTTTGCACAACAACGGTTGCAATGATAACCATAAACACAATAGGCACTATAATGCCTGCGCCCTCGTAACCAATCTCCTCTAACTTTAACGAGAAAAGTGCAGATACTGCTGCGGCAACAATTCCACGTGGTGCTATCCAGCTGAGAAGCGCAATCTCGTTAAGCTTCAAGCCTGTACCAATACTTGAGACCAACACAGATATTGGGCGTGCAATAAACATAATTATGGCAAGCACCACTAGCGTACCCCAGCCAACGGCAACCACGGAGTCTAGGTTTAATCGTGTGGCCAGTAAAATAAAGAGGCCTGAGATAAGCAGCACGCTAAGTGTTTCTTTAAACTCTAAAATATCCTCTACATCCACATCTTTCATGTTGGCCATCACCATGCCAGTAATAGTGACCGCCAATAGCCCTGATTCGTGAGCGACATAGTTAGACGCGGCAAACACACCCAAAATAATGGTTAGCACTGCGGTATTGAGGAGATAGTGGGGGATCCAGTCTTTGCGTACACACATGCCAAGGAAATAGCCTGAGGCAAGCCCAAGAAAAGAGCCAATGCCTATGGTCTTGCCAAAGGCGATAAAGGTTTGCGTAATGGCGGTTTCTTGCGATGCCACAATAAACTCAAACACTAACACTGCCAGTAATGCCCCAATAGGATCGATAATAATCCCTTCCCATCTGAGTATGTTAGCTAGGTTAGTATGGGGGCGCACCGTTCTAAGCATAGGCACTATCACAGTGGGGCCGGTCACCGTCACGATAGCGCCGAACAGACAGGACAGTTGCCAGGTAAGATCCAAACAATAGTGCGCGGCTGCAGCAGAGATAAGCCCTGTTATTAAAACACCTACGGTACATAGGTTGCGTACCATGTTGCCATGCCCAGCAATGTCTTTAAACTTCAGCGTAAGCGAGCCTTCAAACAAAATGATAGCAACGGAAAGTGAAACCACCGGAAACAGTAAGTCGCCAAATAACGCATCGGCATCGAGTATGCCAAACACTGGGCCTACCACAATACCAACAATAAGAAGAGGCAGTATGGCGGGAAGTCGAACCCGGTATGCCAAGTATTGACAGCCGATAGAGAGTAAACCTACCGCAACAAGAGAAAGTAAGGGATCAGACACGATTATTTCCTTATTAACATCGGTGTAGTTCCGTAGCTAAACATCACGCGCCGCTACTATTTTATTAATTTTCGTTAATACACATACGGGTATTGATAGTGTTTAGACCAAAGTCGGTCTAGCTAACACGTTATTCTTGTATGCACTTTGCCGTGCACTCTCTGCGCTCTCTTCAATGCACAAATAAACGCTTCAATAATACACGGTAAAGGTCAACACGCCCCTGATTATTTGCTATTCTTTTCACTCCTTGTGAACAGTGCCATTGAGATAGTCTGTGACATATTCTTTCATACCTTCATTGCGTTTGGCTTACGCAGTATCAATACTCTGCGCAGTGAGCGGTTGCATGGCCCCTATTCCTTCCTCCTCAATGGGTCTCCACATAGAAGAAACGATAATATTACCTTCAACGCTGTCAGAAACATCGGGACTTTTTTGCGCTGATGACCATGTGCTGTCAATTAACGACTCAGGAAATTCGCCCGCTGTATTTAAAGTAAGTTATAGCGGCAAACTGAAACAAACAATTACTCTGCCCATTATTAACAATGACTGGGAAGCAGTGAGTGCAGACAGTAATTACTTCTATGTCGCCGATATTGGCAACAACAAAGGGCAGAGAGAGCAGGTTGCAGTGTATAAAGTGAATCAGCAAAATGTGAAAGACATCGAAACGCTGTCTATCAAATACGCTGCTAATAATGTGAATAGCAACATACCCTACGCCCATGATTTCGACGCCGAAGCCATGGTGAAAAAAGGCAACGAATTACTGCTTTTCTCCAAGAGTTGGAGCTCGGGTATTACTCATGTTTATCGAATAAATGAAGGCGAAAGTCTGCAAGTGCTCACGCCATTCGCTGCCATATCTGGTTTGCCAGGAGTCGTCACAGGAGTGGACTATGATTCGGGTAAACATCAATACGTGATCGTAGGTTACAAATCAGACCCTTTTGGTAATTTCGAAGCCTTCATCGCTGAAGTGTCGCAAGACTTCACATTAACCTCTATTTGGCCGTTAGAGGGTTATAAGCAGGTTGAGGGAGTGTGTGTGGATAAAGGCGGTAACTATTGGTTTACCGAAGAAAAAACCGAGACTCGTGCGGCATCTCTTACGAAAGCATCTGTTCAATAGCGGGTGGTACGTCTTTAGAGACCCGGCGAAGTAGCGCACTGGTCGTAACCAGTACGCTATTTATACCAAGCGTCAATTAAACCAAGTGCACGCGTTAAACCAAATGCGTTCTTTTAATCAAATGTGTTACACCAAATGCGCTATGCAGGTTTAAATCTTAAACCTATTAACTTCAATTGATAACGCCTTAGCAAGTTCATCTAGCCTGTCGCTCACACTCACTAAAACGTGAGTTGCGTTTAAGGTTTCTTCACTAGAAGCACTAATGTCGTTGATATTGCGGCTGATATCCTCTACCACAACAGCTTGCTGCTCAGTGGCTGTGGCTACTTGGGTATTCACGTCATTGATGGTTGAAATTTCGTGAGTAATCTTTTGAAGCAAGGCGTCAATCTCGTTAGTGGCTGTCACCACGTCATCGGTTTTTGTGCGGCTCGTTTCCATTTGATCTACCGCAGACTTAGAGTCTTGCTGAAATTTATCAATTTTCACCTGAATTTCATCGGTGGCCTGGGCTGCTCGCTGAGCCAACGTTCGCACTTCATCTGCTACAACTGAAAATCCGCGACCATGATCGCCAGCCCGAGCTGCTTCAATAGCCGCATTTAACGCAAGTAGGTTGGTTTGTTCTGAAATACCTCGAATAGTATCAAGAATGCCACCGATAGCGCTGGTGTGCTCATCGAGAGACTGAATTACTCCAGATACCGTTTGTATCTGCCCGCTTAAGTCTTGAATAGCAACTACGGCCTTTTGCGTAACTTGTCGACCTTGTTCTGAGTTTGTATTTGCTTGATTAGCGTTTTGCGCCGCGTGCGTTGCCGATTGAGCTACTTCACTCACTGTACTGCCCATTTCAGTTAATGCAGCAGCGGCTTGCAACGTTTGGTCACGCTGACTCTTTGTTGAGTACTCGGTTTGCTGTGACTGGCGGGTTACGTCAGCCGCAGATAATTTCAATTCTTCACTGGTTTTTGCCACCTTAGAAATGGTGGCGTGTAAATGGTCGATGAACTGATTGAAACCTTCAACGAGGCGGGCAATTTCTTTTTGCTCTGGAACCGGTATACGTGCACGAAGGTCGCCTTCACCTTTTCCTAACTGTTGGAAAATATCTGCAAGTGACTCAAGGGGCTTAGTTAATGTGCCTGCAAGCCAAATACCGATAAGCGCGAAGCCGCCAGCGATGATCAATGACCAAATAATGATTTGCTGGCTTCCTGCATTCAAAGATGCATATAGTTCGCTTTCAGGAACCTGAGCGACAACGTACCAACCAGCCTTTTTTACATAAGTGCTTGCATACAGCATTTTGCCATTGTCATTGCCATTGCCTTGTTCGCTGGTAGCCATGGCGAAGTCTTGTTTAGTTAGCAAAGCTGATGCAGTTTGATTATCACTGACAGAGGCTAATTTAGCTTTACCTAACAGTTTTGTATCAGGATGAGCGATAATCGTTCCCGACCCGTCAACAAGATAGACAAAGCCAGTTTGCGCAATTTTAACGGCATTGATGATGGTAAGCAGCTCATCAACGGATTTTGCAACACCTGACATGCCACTGCCGTTAATTTGCTGATAATTTGCAAACAGTCGATATCCTTGGCCTGGTTCATTGTACAAACTAAGTGAAATTGGCTCACCGCTGTCCTTATAGGCGAAGAACCACCCGTCGAACTCGTCATTTTTTAAGGTGCGTAAGAAACCATCTTGATTCCAATACTTGTAGGTATTTCTATCAACAAAAGAAGCAACGGTAAGATCGTTAAAACCCACAATGTCGTTGAGATAGTTAAGCAATCTGCGTTCGCCCGCTTTATCTGCACCGCTGGCCGACCATGCTAAAATATCCGGGTTCGAGGCAATGCTGTGGGCAACGGTAAGCATTACGTTTGCTTCGCTATCCACGCGGTTTCCAATTTGCTTTAACAGGGCGGGAAGTTGCAGAGTTTCCATGTTTTCTTTAACGAGGTCACGAGCAATCCACTGACTAATAGACCCAACTAAAATAGATGCCGCTAGTACAGCAACAATAAGTGAAATAATGAGTTTTTGCTTAATACTGAAAGTCATAGCTTTCGACCACGTAAGTTAATGCTGATACACGTAAGTTAATGCTGCAAATAGGAACGGGGCACGGCAAGCCATACAGCAAGCACCGCAACGTCCGAATTAATACAGCGCTATTTGGCTGATTATACTCTGTGTCATTATTCTTTTTATTTTACAGATATTTTTATTACACAGAGTTTGAAGGTGCTGAATATCCAATACTTATACCTAGCATCTAGCACTTAACACCTAGTTTTAGGCCAACACGTCATAATGCCGAAATGCATAGTCTTAAAATGCATAGTCTTAAAATACGTAGCGCCAGATTAAAGTGTATCGGCCAATGTGTGTCAAAGTTAATAGTATTGATAAACAAAAGTACGATTGAGATTGTGCGGCATAACTGACTGAAGGGTCAATGAAAAAAGCCGCCAATATATGGCGGCTTTGTTACTAAAAAGTGACTGATGTAAACAGGGTGTTTACTCGTCGTCTGATTTCGGAATTGGGAACCCTCTATCGCGCATTAGTGCATCTACTTGTGCATCACGTCCACGGAATTTGCGATACGCTTCTGCTGGATCCATAGCATTGCGAACAGAGAATAGGTATTTCACCAAGCGATCGCCAACTTCCTTATCGTAAAAACCGCCCGGGGCTTCCATAAAGGCTTCGGCTGCATCGGCAGTCAGTACTTCTGCCCACATATAACCGTAGTATGCAGCGGCGTAACCTTCACCTGAGAATACATGACCAAAGTGCGGAGAACGGTGGCGCATAACAATCTCTTCAGGCATATCGAGCTTAGTTAGCTCTTCACGCTCAAACGCATCTGGGTCGATATCTTCAGGGTTGGTGGTGTGGTATTTCAAGTCCATGATTGCTGACGCCATATACTCTGTCGTCTTAAAGCCTTCATTGAACGTTGATGCCTTTTTGATCTTCTCAACAAGAGACGCTGGAATTGGCTCACCTGTCTCGTGGTGTACTAAGAACTGATTAATCACCTCATCGGTAGTTAACCAGCGCTCGAGTAGCTGAGATTGGAACTCGGTGTAATCGCGAACACCAGAGTGCGAAGACGGATACTTAACGTCAGCAGATAGGAAGTGAAGGGCATGACCAAACTCGTGGAAATATGTTTCTGCATCATCCCAAGAGATTAGCGTCGCTTCGCCCTCAGCACCCTTTACAAAGTTTGAGTTGTTTGAAGATAATACCGTCTTCTTACCGTCAAACGTGGTGTACGAGCGATACGTTGTTGCCCACGCACCTGAACGCTTACCTTTGCGAGAGAATGGGTCAAGGTACCAAAGACCGATATGCTCACCACTGTCTTTATCTGTTACTTCCCAAACCTTGACGTCTTCGTGGAATACAGGAACTTTTCCTTCTTCTACCGGAGTGAAGTTAAAGTTAAATAAACGACCGGCAACGTAAAACATTGCTTCGCGAAGCTTATCAAGCTGTAGGTACTGCTTCACTTCGTTTGAATCTAAGTCGTACTTATCTTTGCGTACTTTTTCTGCATAAAAACGGTAGTCCCAAGGCTTAATCGTAATATCTGCGCCTTCAGCTTCTGCAACTGCCTGCATGTCGGCAACTTCTTCTTCAACCCGAGCAATAGCAGCGGGCCACACTTTCATCATGAGCTCCATCGCATTTTCTGGGTTTTTCGCCATGCGATCTTCTAAACGCCACTGGGCATAGTTTTCATACCCAAGCAATTCAACGCGTTCGTCACGAAGCGTTAATATTCGCTTGATGATTTTATTGTTATCGAAATCATCTGCGTTATCGCCGCGGTTATAATAGGTACGCCATACCTGTTCGCGTAGCTCGCGGTTTGTAGAATAGGTAAGGAAAGGATCCATAGAAGAGCGGCTATTAGTAATGGCGTACTTACCTTCTTCGCCTCGAGACGAGGCAGCGGCTTTTGCTGCTTTCACAAATGATGCTGGCAGGCCATCTAGCTGCTCTTCTGTGATGTAAGTCACATAATTTTCTTCATCAGCAAGTACGTTGCTAGAGAATTTGGTGTGCAGTGTCGCTAGCTCTTTATTAATTTCTGCGTAACGCTTTTTGCTTTCGCTATCTAGTGTTGCACCGTTACGTGCAAAGTTGTTGTAGGTCATCCACGCAATACGCTGTTCTTCAGCAGTAAGCGATGATAGCTCGTCAGATTCGTAAACCGCTTTTACACGAGCAAACAGTTTTTCGTTCTGCGTAATTTTGGTAAAAAATGAAGACAAGATAGGAGACATTTCTGCCTGAATTTCGCGGAATTCTGGGCTTGATTTGTTCGCGCTCCAAATGCCGTAGTAGGTAAATACGCGGCCTAATTCTGCGCCAGCACGTTCCATTTCCACAATAACATTGTCGAATGTTGGCGGTGCATCATTATTGGCAATAGCATCTATCTCTTCTAGATTTAACGCCATCGCTTTTTCAAGAGCTGGTTTTAAATCTTCTAGTGACATCTTGTCGAAGGCCGGCACGCCGCCGTACGGACCTTTAAATTCTTGCAGCAATACGTTGTCGAACTGTGCGCTACTCGATGAATCCATTCCCGCTGTTTCAGGCACTGGCGCAACCGAAGTTTCAGCAACTTTTTGTTCTGAACATGCACTTAGCGCAACGACAACAGCCATTGCGGTGAGTGACGACTTAAAGTTTCTCATGAGGTTTCCTGTCTTTTGTTATGATTTTATACCTCTTTATTGGCGAGGTATTTTGACGTAGTCACATACTAAGGCAATGTAAATATAAGTTAAATGCTCTTTACCGTAATAGTAGGTTAACAGACCTTCACTGTTATGATTTATCCTTGCCAGTAGAGGGCGTATAAACCAACGCGTCTAAGTCGTATGCAATTCATCGAAATTGATTAAATTTTGATTGCATTTTCAACCTCAAAAATTACACTGCGCTCGTTCCATATCGCTATCGTTTATAGCGCCTTTTTACCCTCTGTTTTTTTAAGTGAAGTGCGATGTTTGAATTTTTACTGCATGCCTTTCCAGTGGCTTTCGCACTGGGGTCCTTCTGGTCTAATACCGAGCGTAAGTTGCTCCTATTGAACCTAGGATTATGCCTAGCCATTGGCTCTTTATTGGTATTTGAACAGGCGTGGGGTGGTGCAATAGTTATTACGGTGGCTGGACTGAGCACCAGTTACCGATTGATTAAGCAAAAACTACTGTCTCCCATTGCTACTTACGTAACATTGATAGGCATGATGTGCCTCGTGCTTACCGTAAATAATCTAACGGGTAAAACGTCCTTTATTGAAACCATGCCCGTGTTTACGTTTATGGCATACCGGTTTGGTGAATTACATTGTAAAGAAGCAGGTTTGAGAATATGTATGATAGTGGGGTCTATTAACTTCACCTTGTACGGCATTGTCACCCAAACATGGGGACTCGCAATCACAGAAGCACTTTTTGCAGTATCGAACCTGTGGTATTACATGAAGCTTAGACGGGCCATGCGCGTAAGCCCGGTATAAAAAAGGGCTTATTTAAAAGCCCTTTCTACGAGTGATTCTTTGTCGGCGCTGTTTATTGGCGCTGCTAATTGGCAGTGCTTATTCCCAGTGCTAGAGATTAAGCGAACGCCTTTCACGCAAATGTTTCTGAACTACATTGGCTTAAGCAAAAACCACCGTTTTATTGCGGTGAATAATAACCCTGTCTTCAAGGTGGTATCGAACCCCGTGGGCTAATGCGGTTACTTCGCAGTCCTTTCCTTTGCGTACCATGTCATTAGCGCTGTCGCTGTGACTGATGCGTTTCACGCTTTGCTCAATAATAGGACCTTCATCAAGGTCTTTCGTCACATAGTGGCAGGTGGCACCAATCAGCTTTACGCCGCGATCGTAGGCCTGCTGATAGGGTTTTGCCCCAGCAAAGCTAGGCAAAAAGCTATGGTGAATATTTATCGCCTTGCCTTGTAACTGCTGACACAGGCTATCTGGCAGAATTTGCATAAAGCGCGCAAGCACAGTCAAGTCGATGGCGTATTCGTTAAGCAGCGTGGATATTTGAGCAAACGCAGCCTCTTTGCCAAGCGCTTTAAAATCAACCCAATGAAAAGGAACTTTGTACCAGTCGGCAAATTGTTTCATCTGCGGGTGATTACCAATAATAACCGGAATGTCACAATGCAGTTCACCCGTATGCCAGCGGTGCAGTAAATCAACTAAACAGTGAGATTCTAAACTGCCTAGTAGCGCTACTCGCTGCTTTTTCGATGAATCGGTAAACTTCCAATTCATCTGGTATTCATTTGCTAAGGGCGTAAATTCTTCAACGAAGCTTTCTGCATTCAGCGTTAAAGAGCTCGCGCCTATTTCGTGGCGCATAAAAAAGCGACCGGTTTGCAGGTCGGTATGATGGCTTGCTTCCACAATAGTGGCATTGTGGTCGGCTAAAAACTGAGACACATTTGCGACCAGACCAACTTGGTCTGGGCAATCAATAACTAATTTATAAGTTTGTTGCATGAATATAGGCAGGTTCGAAAAACGTCACACCTTTTTACCTGTCAATGGTAGGGATGTAAAGGGCTTAGCGCTGTCTCTTTACACTACACGATGTGCAGACATCGCCAAGCTAGCTTTATGGCGTCAATCTGTGATGCCCCTTCTCAGTTTTTCTCTAATTGAAATATTGTGCTCGAGTGACCAAGAGTCACGTATGGGGTAGGCCACACCTTGAGGCGTAGATACAGACTCGAACAAATGAAACGCGCTGGCCTGCACATCAATACTTGGAGCAAAAAGTGGCAGAGGCAATGTAGATGTTGCTTTTCTCACCATCGTGATGTGCGGCTTATACTCTTTTCCCTCTACTTCAATACCGGCGTTTCTTGCACTCTTTCGTGTCAGCTTTGCTAAGTTCATAAGCTCATTGGGAGGCGAACTTGGGGCGCTAAATAATATTTTAGGGCCGTTCCATATACCCGTCTCATCGAGTGTAAGCGTAAGCGGTTCAGCGGTAAGCGCATCTAACTCAGCCATAAGGGCTTCATGTTGGCGATGATCGATATCGCCCAAAAAGCAAAGTGTCATATGATAATTGGCTGCGGGAACAGCGTAAGGTACCCCCGGCTCATTATTGTTAATGCTATTGTTCCTGGCGTTTTTTGTTTTTTTACTCCGTGTCTTGCCTTTATTTTTATTGCGTATATCGGTATCAGAGCCTGCGTCGTTGCTTCTTACCATGCTTTTTGTCATGTGCCGGGGCAATACTTCGGGCATCGCCTGCTGCCGCCAGCTATCTAAAGCGAGCTTTTCTGACGCACTTAAATCTAAACCTATAAAACAACGCATTCTTTATCCTTTGAGCTTTTATATTCAACATGCCCTAGTCGCTATGCAATTAGGATAAATCCAGATCAGTATTAGAGACAGTATACGACGCTAGCAGATAGTGATGAATGCTGTAATATGCGCTCAACGAATTGCTCTCATTTATCACCCTAGGTCATTCACCCTAGATCATTACCCTAGTATATTACCTTAGGTCATTACCATGATTGAACGTCCTTATGTTAGATAACTTATCCCATTTACCCGCATTTTCTCTAGTCGACGGGCTAGCCAAAGAGATTGCTACCAATAATGTCGTGATTGGTGCGCCCCCTGGTGCAGGTAAATCCACGGTACTGCCTCTGTCACTGTTAAATGCAGCTCTTGATGGCAAAATATTATTGATGCAGCCAAGAAGAGTGGTGGTAAGGAATTTAGCAGACTATTTAGCCAAGCAACTTGGTGAGTCGGTGGGGCAAACCATAGGCTATAGAATACGGGGTGAAAGCAAGGTTAGTACGCAAACTCGTATTGAATTAATTACTGAAGGCATACTGACACGAATAATTCAAAACGATCCTGAGTTAACAGGCGTCAGCGCAATTGTCTTCGATGAGTTTCACGAGCGCAGTATTCACAGCGACTTCGGCTTGGCACTGGCGCTAGAAGTGCAAGCGGGGCTTCGCGATGACTTACGCATTCTTGTCATGTCGGCCACTCTTGCCTTAGAGCCCCTTAGTCGCTTACTTGAGAAGCACAGTGCACTGCCTCTCAGTCACCTTAATACTCAGGGGCGGGCCTACCCCGTTGAGGTTTTCTATTACAAAGACACCTTTGCAAAAGACATCGTGGTGAATACCACGCAGGTGGTTAAAAATGCCGTTGCACGTCACGACGGTGATGTACTGGTATTTTTGCCAAGTCGCGCAACGATAAATGCCGTTGAGCGAGAGCTTAATTCGTTCAGTCAAAGTCAAGATATAGCGATATACCCATTATATGGCGCGTTGGGTAAAAGTGCGCAGCAGCAAGCGTTAGTGGCAGATAGTGAGGGCCGAAAAAAAGTTATTTTGGCGACCAATATTGCTGAAACCAGTTTAACCATTGAAGGGGTTAAAGTGGTTGTAGATAGCCTTTGGGAAAATCGTGCACAGTACCACCCTGCAAGTGATATGACACAAATTACAATGCAGAGAATTTCCCAAGCCTCAGCCACACAGAGAGCAGGACGAGCGGGGAGAGTCAGTGAGGGAGTGTGTTATCGCCTGTGTAGCCGAGAAAGTTTTGAGCGCCTTTCGCATCACAGTGCTGCGCAAATTGAAAGAGAGGATATTAGTAGTTTTTTGCTCGACACCTACGCATGGGGAAGTAAGCCGAATGAGTTAGCGTTGCTTACCCCGCCAACTGCCACTCAAGAAGCTATTGCTCAGAAAAAACTGCAGCGCATTCACTGTATTGACGAGAGTCTGTCGATTACAGCTTACGGAAAAAAGGTCGCAGAATTGCCTTGCCAGCCACACCTTGCCAATCTCCTTTTGGTTTGTCAGAACACAAATCCGTCTCTTGATAAATCCATGCAGGGGTTGTTTAAAAATTCATCAGCAGGCTCACTAAAAGGTGTCTCAAAAGAAGCAATGCAGGCAGCCACACCTTTTGTGGTGGCATTAAGTGAGAGCGGAGTTAGCGGGCAAAATACGCCGCTGGTGAGCGAACTGCTTCGGACATTGAGTGCAGCAGAACGAACACAAATAACATCGCAGGCAACGCGTTACGCGCGTTTTGCTGGCATAGAAAGCAATAGTTTATCCATCTCGGCACTAGATGATGACGCTATTGGTTTATGTATAGCGATTGCTTATCCACTGCAGGTGGCATTTTTACGAGAAGCGAAATCTGCATCGCACCAAAGTACAAGAAAAGCTGATGGGTCTGGCCATATTATTCAAGACTATAAGCTAGCAAGTGGAAAGGGGGCGCAAGTTAGCGGTTTGTCATCAAAAGCCGCGCCTCAGTGGTTGGCTGTGCTACATGGGCAGCATATTGGAAATACAGTAAAAATTCGTCAGGCTCAGCCTATTTCAGAGTCGCTGCTACGAGGCATATTTCCACATGCGTTCAATCAGCAGCAGCGCATCAGACTTAATCGTGTCAGCGGTCTCATGGAAGCGCGAACCATAACCGGGTTTTATGATATTGATTTAGACACTACGCCGGTCTCTAAAGGTACGCGCTCAAAAGATAGTGCATATTGGGAGCAGGCTACTGTTGATGCATGGTTAGGCTATCTTGAATCCCTTGTGCTTAAAGAATGGCCATTGTCTGAAGCTGACTGGCAGTGGTGGCGTCGAGTTAAATTAGCTGCACAGTACGAGTTACCTCAGCCCCAGTCCTTTGGTGAAGACGCACCATGGCCTAAATCGTTAAATGATGTTGTGCACCAAGCCAAAGAGGGGCTTACCGGTCATTTAGCGCGATGTTCATCGTTAAAAATGTTGCATAAACTGCCTTGGAAAACGGCGCTCAACAATGGACTAACCTGGCCCCAGCAAGATGCGCTTTCAACGCTCTTGCCTATGACGGTGCGCATTCCCACCGGGCGAGAAGCTGCTTTAGACTATCGAGAGAGCGGCGATGTAGTGCTGTCCGTTAAGTTAACGGAAATGTATTCTCAGTCTGCTCCTATTGTTATTGGCAATGGCCGCATAACAGTGGTGTGTGAATTACTTTCTCCTGCCGGACGGCCGCTTCAAACCACCAGTGATCTCGGTACATTTTGGGAGGGAAGTTATAAGGAAATTCAAAAAGAGATGAAGGGACGCTACCCTAAACATTTTTGGCCAGACAACCCCGCTGTATCAAAGCCGACAACGAAAACTAAAAAGCATTTATAGAGAGGTCGTGTTGTTCTTTGCACAATGCTTTCACCGACGAAACTGTCACCGACGAAAGTTGTATGTTATTGCATACCTTTTCAGGTTAGCATTCACCCTAAGTACTCAGTGTGAACCTTTAATCTGATTATTATCTGTTCGTTTTCACGTTGTTACTTGAATATTCATTCCTTGAAATAACTTTTCAGAGCATATTCTTTCGTTTTGTGTCGCAAGTGTCATAAATGTACTATATTAATTTATGGCGTGCTTGCTTTTTTAGGTGATAAGATAAGCAATGGAATAAATATAGCGTGTTTTTTGCGATGCATGGCATTTTATACGTAACGCGTATGGAAAGCGTGTTGAGTCAATGTGAATAGCCTAAGTGCTATCCACGCTGTGTGAATAACACTTTTTTAGTTAGTTAGCATTGTTAAGGGGCAACAGTAAGGCGATGAGTAGACAATGAAGCCTGAGCTGCATTCAAAGATTTTGCTCGTAGACGATGAAACCAGCGTGCTTCGCGCATTAAGTCGCGTACTAACGTATGCGGGTTACCAGGTCGTTACGTCCTCTTGCCCGAAAGATGCCTTAGCTATGGTTAAGACTCAATCTTTCGATGTCATTATTGCTGACTACCGTATGCCAGAGATGAACGGTGTCGCTTTTTTACGTAAGTCTCGCCCCCATCAACCTTTTGCCTGTCATTTTATACTAAGCGGTGATGCCGACATTGATGACGTTATAGAGTGCATGAATGATGATGTGGCAGAGCGCTTCTTGCGCAAGCCGTGGGACAATAAACGTCTGCTCGATGAAGTGAGTATTGGTGTTGAAAAGCGGCATAAAAATCACCTTCTTAGTGTGATGATGAACAATCAACTGCAAAAGCAGCCCCCCAATGAGTCAGGGGATTTTTCTGTAATAACCTCGTCTACTGCTAACGGTTCACAGGCTCACTCCAGTCAAAAAAACGAGCTACTAGAACGACTAAAGTCTGCCATTTTTGAAGATGAATTTAGTTTAGTTTACCAGCCGAAAGTATGCGCAAAAACGGGAAGAATTGTCGGGTTAGAAAGTTTACTGCGATGGACGAGTGAGGATTACGGCTCTGTATCGCCAGCGATTTTTATTCCAGTCGCCGAAGAGGGAGAGTTTATTCAAGGGATCGGTGAGTGGGTATTAAGAGAAACGGCACGTTTTCAAATGCGATGGCAAGCATTTACCTTGCTAGACGGTTTTAAGCTTGCTTTTAATGTATCGCCAAAGCAGTTACACGATGACAAGTTTGTCGACGTTGTAAAGGCTTTGATAGCCGAGGGAAACCTAGTTCCTGAAAATTTGTGTGTGGAAATAACAGAGTCGGCTGCTATTGAAGACTTCGACGGGTGCTGTAAGCAGCTTAGGCGATTAAAAGAGTTAGGTATTGATGTTGCCATTGACGATTTTGGAACAGGACATACGGCTATCAACTATCTCCTTAATTTGCCGGCTCAAGTAGTTAAGATAGATCGTAGTTTAATTGCCGGTGTTGATAGCGAAGAAAAGTGCTACAACGTGGTGAAAAATTTAGTATCAATGGCCCAGTCAATTGGCATGAAAGTGGTTGCCGAAGGTATAGAAGTATCTCAGCACGCGTTGTGTTTACGGGATATGGGGTGTGAAGAATTGCAGGGCTATCATTATAGTAAGCCGCTCGCAGAAGAGCCCCTGTTGAAAGTGCTGGCACAACAGCCTTATTTATTCTGAGGAGATAGGATGCCGAGTAATCAGGTTGTCATTGTTGATGATGAAGAGCTGATCCTTAAATCGTTGAAAAGAGCGCTGAGGCGATTAGCGCCCTCATGGTCAGTCCACCTCTTTGATTCCCCAAATGAAGCCCTTGATAAACTACAGCAGGGTGAAATAAAACCAGACCTCGTCATGTGCGACAGACTTATGCCAGGAACACGAGGTGACGACGTTTTGCTTGAGTGCAGAACTCACAACCCAGAGGCGATTCGATTATTAATTACCGGTGATACACGGATTGATATGAAGGAGATAGTCGCCTCAAACGTGCATATTTTCATTTCGAAGCCCTTTGAGCACGGCGATATTAGCGACGTACTCAATCGAGTGATGCGCATAAAAGCACTTCCCTTAACACATTCAGTAAGGCAGTCCCTTGGAAGGTTAAAAGGGTTGCCCGTACTTAATGAAACCTATCAAAAGCTAGACAAGCTTCTTAAGTGTGAGGACGCCGAACTTGATGAAGTGGCCAGGGTAGTAGGAAAAGATCCAACGCTGGTGGCAAATGTACTTCAAGCCGCAAACTCTCCTTTTCTTGGTTTTCGCGGGCAAGTCTCCTCTGTAGACAAGGCAGTGAAGCGACTGGGTCTGAATACTATTGCATCTATAGCGATTGCCTCTAGCTTGAGTCAAACCTATAGCATTGACAGCAAAATGCACCGAGATGTGGTGGTGCGCGCACTTTCGTCTGCCTATATTGCAACTCGCCTGATGCAGTTGCGAGGCTTTTCGCGAGAGCAGGCAGAGTATTCATTTTCGTTGAGTTTGCTTGCTTCTATTGGCGAACTGTATTTGGTGGATGCGCCTGAAACGGCAAATGACGTTGGGCTGCAGTCATCAACGAAGCCCATTAGTGCACTTATCACCTACTACCTTCTTACCGTATGGGGCATAGAGGAGCGATTGGTGGAAGATATTCTTTCGGCGTCATGTGAGGCGGCGAGTACTTTGCGCCCTCGTAAGGGGGTAGAGCAGTCGCAAGAGCCAGACGATTCAGAAGAGTCAAAAGAAGCAGAAGGACTTATAGCATCTCAAGTGTTTTATCTCGCCCGCCGCTTGGCGTGCGAAGATTTTGATGAGGCGCTGACGGATGTACTAAATATGGACGAGTTTGCCCAATGGTACCCAGCGCTTAATGCGCTTAAAGAAAACCCGCCTGAAGACATTAACTTAGCTGCGCCTCAGTAATTACTGACAATCGAGCCTATCGTGTTGAGGTGAGGCTGAGATGACACGCATCATAAATAGAATTGAGCAGCCATGGTACATTCAAAATACGGGTTAACCCGAAATACTGGTTATTTCAAAATACGGGTTATCTCAAAATAGTACCGATGGCTGTCTAATTTGTTATCTATGCGGACTAGTATCAAGAGTGTTTATCTAGCGTAACATCAAGAGCGCTCATTACGTCTAGCCCTGGAAATCCATCAGCAATCATACTATTCGCTATTTGATAATTGCGAATACCTTCGCGGGTGGCGGGCCCTATAATTCCGTCGGGCTTACCCACATCGAAGCCTAGCGTATTGAGCTTGCTTTGAAGCGCAATGATGTCCTTTCGGCTGTAAGCAGGAAGGTCTGGCAATGTGGCTTTTATGCCTGAGGCTCCGGTGATCTTATCAGCTAAAACACCGACAGCGATGGCGTAAAACTCAGAATTGTTCCAACGCATGATCACTCTAAAGTTTTTATAGGCGATAAATGCAGGCCCTTCGTGACCGGCAGGTACTATGACATAGGCAGAGGTATCTGCATTGCCCAGTTCGCTGCCGTCTGCTCGCATTACCCCAAGTGCGTTCCATTCGCTAAGAGACTGGCGGTTTTTGTAGCCAGAAAGTCGATAGTCAAAGTTCTCAGGTAGCGTAATTTCCCGTCCCCATCGAAAACCAGCGTCCCATCCTAAGCTTGCAAGAAAGTTAGCAGCAGAAGACAGTGCATCTTCTTCACTGGCCCATAGGTTAATTTGACCGTCGCCATCACCATCTATAGCGTAATGGGTATATGCCGAGGGCATAAACTGGGTGTGCCCCATGGCGCCTGCCCAAGACCCTACCATTTCTTCCCGTTCTAGCTTTTCTCTCTCAAACAGCTTAACCGCGACTAAAAACTCTTTTGTGAAATACGTGCTGCGGCGCTTATCGCAGGCTAATGTGGCCAGTGAATCGAGTACCGGCATCTTGCCTTTGTAGTTGCCAAAGTTTGTCTCTAACCCCCAGAATGCCAGCAGGTAATGTGGCGGCACGCCATACTCGTCACTTAATTTGTGCAGTAAGGTTTTGTGCTTCGCGTACATTTCTTTGCCTTTATTTGTACGCCACTCGGTGACTCGTTTACTGAAGTAACCCGGAAAGGTCTGCACGAACTCGGGCTGACTTCTGTCGTACTTAATCACGTTGTCTTGATGTACCAATGAAGGAAAAATGGCATCGATGGTTTGTTGGCTAACGCCTTGTTGAATCGCCTCCTTTTCAAGCGCCGCTGTGCAAGACGCGAAGTTTTCGTTCGCACTGGCAGATGAAATAGAAACACTTGTGAACAACACGGCCAACGAGATAGATGAAATTATCCGTGTTACTGAGAATGCAGAGCGACGGTTTATAAACGGCATTGTCGGGCGAAAAATTGATGATGAAAAAGCTGAACGCATAGTAAATTTCCTTTGTTACTTGCTTGCATGCTATCGCATTGTGACTGCAAAGTGCGAGCTAAATTCCATTGTAGGTCAGGGTTTCGTGCAGCTGCTGTTATTTAGATGTTGGTTAGATGGTGGTTAGCTGTTGTTGCATCAAGGGCGCAGTGGTAATGTTCACTGCATAAATTTAAGGGACGGTAAGCGGTACGCGCTTACCTTTTTATGGCGCTTCCTCGTGGCAAAAAGACAATCAAGTAACAGCTCAACAGCAAAAAAGACAGCAAGAAAAAGCAATTCAAACACAAAGCAGAAAACCAAAGGGAGTTGGGTATTCGGTGCATTCTGGCGACTTTCATTAGTTGCGCTTGTGGTACTTGGTGCATACGCATTCTATCTCGATGCACAAATCAAAAAGGGCTTTTCAGGCAACAAGTGGGAAGTGCCGGCACAAATCTTTGCGCGCCCGCTAAGCCTAAGTAAGGGTGAAGAAATAACACCCTCAGAGGTCATTGATGAATTGAACCTTCTGGGCTATCGAAAAGTGGCATTTGCCAACAATAGTGGTGAGTACAGCTATCAAAATAGAGTGCTAACTGTTCAGCGCCGAGCGTTTCAATTCCCAGAGGGAGCAGAGCCTTTAAGACACCTGATTGTCACTTGGGAAGGCGCGAGAGTGTCTGAAATTTACGATAAAACGGAAGAGCGACCGTTTGGCACAATCAGGCTTGAGCCATGGCTGGTAACTCGCATGACAAGTGGTTCTAGTGAAGATCGTATGTTGGTGTCACTCGATACTATTCCCGAATTATTGCCCAAAGCCTTGACGTTGGTAGAAGACCGTAACTTTTATAATCACCACGGCGTAGCCCCGCTTTCAATCGTGCGTGCCTTGGTGGCGAATATCGCTGCCGGCAGAACCGTACAAGGCGGCAGCACGCTAACGCAACAGCTGGTTAAGAACATGTTTTTAACCCGAGAGCGGTCGCTAGTTAGAAAAGCGAAAGAAGCGATAATGGCAGTGATCATCGACGCTCGATATAGCAAATCTGAGATAATTGAAGCCTATTTAAACGAGGTCTTTTTAGGCCAAAACGGCAACATGGCTGTGCACGGTTTCGGCTTGGCAAGCTACTTCTACTTTGACAGGCCTGCCAATGAATTAAGCGTTCCTGAAATTGCGACCTTAGTGGCTATCATCAAAGGACCGTCTTATTACAATCCTCGAAAATATGCAGTGCGCACTAAAGAGCGAAGAGACTTGGTTTTGCGCATGTTGTTTGACGAAAATGAGATTAATCGAGACGAGTACGAACGTTACGTGAATAGGCCTCTTGGCTTAGCGAGCGGCGCGAGTTTAGCCAGTGGAAAGCACCCTGCGTTTATGGAGCAAGTGCGTAGAGAGCTAAACGACATATTAGCAGAGCCCAGCTTAAGAGATTCAGGGGTTAAAGTATTTACTACCCTTGATATTGTTGCACAGCGTCGTGCGGAGCGGGCTCTCTCCAATACCTTAGATGGACTTCAAAAAGACAGAAAGGCTGCACTGCAGGGCGCAATGGTGGTCACCGATAGCGCAACAGGCGAAGTAAGAGCGATCATCGGTGATAGAAACGTAGCGTATAAAGGTTTCAATCGAGCGTTAGACGCCAAGCGTCCCATAGGGTCGTTAGTGAAACCTGCGGTATATCTTACTGCCCTTGAAGACCCCACTCAGTTTAATTTGGCAACGCCGCTAGAAGATAAGCCCATTACCCTTGAAAGTAAAAACGGTAAGCCGTGGTCGCCCAAAAACTACGACAAAGAATTTAGGGGGCAAGTGCCATTATTGCAGGGACTGACAGAGTCACTCAACATTCCCACCGTAAACTTAGGAATGCAGGTGGGCTTAAATACACTGGCCGATACCATAGAGCGCCTTGGGGTAAGTACACCGTTAGAAAAAGTGCCTTCAATGACACTTGGGGCGTTTGAGTTAACCCCATTTGCTACCAACCAAATGTATCAAACCCTGTCTAATGATGGACGCTATATTCCACTGCACACGGTGACTTCGGTAGTCACATCGGAAAACGCGCTGCTGTGGAAAAAAGCGGAGTTTTACTCTCAACGAGTAGATGAGGCAGCCACTTACCTATTAAATTACGCGCTTTATAAAGTCACTACAGAAGGTACGGCAAAGCGAGTTGGGGCCACCTTTGGCAGCGTTAATATGGCGGGTAAAACAGGTACAACGGACGACTATCGCGACAGTTGGTTTAGCGGTTTCGATAGAAATCATGTGGTGACAGTTTGGGTGGGTAATGATGACAATAAATCGGTTAATTTAACCGGCGCTGGCGGTGCACTGCCAGTGTTTGTTAACTACATGAAGTCACAAGCGCCCAAATCACTTTCCAGAAGATTTCCAAGAGGCTTAGGCATTGCCCACTTTGATGCAAAAACAGGGGCAGTAGTTGTTGCAGGTTGTGCTGGTAGTTTGAGCGTTCCGGCCATACTAGATGTGCTTCCTCCACCAGAACAAGACTGTAGCGGGCGTCCGGTAGACGATGCCAAAGACGGTAAAAAGAAAAGCTGGTGGGAACGTATATTTGGATAAAAAAAGCTCCAGTAAGAAGATAGAAAGCAAATATTTACACTAGGGTTCTTTATTCCCTAAGGAGGGCCAATACCTGTTGCGTAATGTCTATCTTCTACCGGAGCTAAAAGCCCAGGGAGGCTTGGGGAACAAAAATGGTTAATGTCCTTTTTGAAAAAACAGGCGCGCGGTCGAAAAAGCGATAGCGCTAACTGCGAAAGCAATGAAAGGACCAAGTACTAACATCAGTAAGGTACTGGCAGCAATCATGACTATCTCCTTACGCATCGTTGTCGTCAGAAGCTTCAGGTGAATCCTCTGAAGCTAGCGGCGACATTGGCATACTCGATATATCCACAACTTGTATATCCGCAATCAATGTCATTGACTCGTCTGCGTCAGGCTCGAAGGTGTGGCTTGCCGTCATAACGTCAAACGTAATACGTGTTGAAGTTTCTTGTCTCACTTCGTTCATGGCGCTTGCCACTAAATAATCGGTATGTGACTGCAGTGCAGACACATTGTCGTTAGCCATTAATGATGCGCTGAAAGTACCAGAAGTCAGTAGTAATGCAGTGATAAGATTGCGACGCGTAAACATAATATTTTCCTATTAATAAAAGTTGAACACTGCACTGATACATACTGCGTGGCAGCTTTCGATATTGTTAAAACTCGTGATTCTTAACGTAGAACACGTTTTTTTCTCATTACCATTAATGTATTGCGAGTGTTGTGCCACTTTTATTTTCTAGTTTAACTATATGATTTTATTGATTTAGTCTTGTTTGGCGTAAAAGGGGATAAACGAGAGATGAATAGTGGGAGACTAAAAAGTAGCGTTTTTGAAAATGACTTGGTGAAATTCGCCAATCTTTATTTGGCCAATTGAATCTACTCAATGAAATACGAGCTATTAATTGTGACTCATTAATTATGATCTACTAAAAAGGGCCTATTAAATCTGCCTTTTGGATTTAATCTATTGGATTAACTCTATTAAAATAAGGTAGAAAATAAGGTAAGAAGTAAGGTTAGCAATAAGGTACGGTCGGAATACCACAATGAGGTAAAAGAGCAGGTTAGGCCTCCCTGGTTGGAAGGCTAACGATCAGCACGATTATAAATTTGGTTGCAGTAAAAGCTACGATGAAGCTTTAAGCTTAGAAATGGCTGCTACCGCAAAAGCAATAATAGCTCCCGACACCACGCCAACTGCCCCATCGGCTAAAATAGACATAGCAAAGTCAGCACTGGGCACTAGCTCTGTTGCCCACACGGTTACGTGATGCAAAAAACCAATACTGTGAGTGAGGATACCGCCGCCCACGAGGAACATGGCTATGGTGCCTACCACCGCAAGGGTTTTCATAATAGCCGGAGCTGCTACAAGAAGAGTTCGTCCAATTAAGCGCTGCATGGTGTTCATAGTGCCAGTGAGCGATTTGCGCAGCATATAAAGACCCACATCGTCCATTTTTACCAAGCCTGCTACCAGTCCATACACACCAACCGTTATGGCTAAGCTCAATGCAATTAAAACGCCCACTTGGGTTATTAATGCTGCGTCGCTAACGGTGCCTAAGGCAATCACAATAATTTCAGCTGACAGGATAAAGTCGGTGCGTATTGCGCCCTTTATCTTTTTTTGCTCGAAGGCCACCATATCAACATCTTCATGAGCAATGGCTTCTATTCGCGCTTCCCGCTCTTGAAGTTGGTCATCGTGAGGGAGATATTTATGCAGTAGTTTTTCAGCACCCTCAAAGCATAAGTACAGCCCACCTAATACTAACAGTACGGTAATCAGCGAAGGGACAAAGGCGCTAATGGCGAGAGCCGCAGGCACTAATATGGCCTTATTCAGCAACGACCCTTTTGCTACCGCCCATACAACAGGCAATTCTCTGTCTGCCTTGATGCCTTGCACTTGGTCTGCGTTTACCGCCAAGTCGTCACCCAAAACGCCAGCGGTTTTTTGGGCCGCTACTTTTGACATGGTGGCAATGTCGTCCATCAAGGTGGCAATATCGTCGAGTAAGGCAAGTAGATTAGCTCCAGCCACAGATTATTCCTTATTAATGAGAGAGTGTTTAAATTATTAGGCTACTAGGGCGTGTTGATCTTTGTTGTACGAGTTTTGGGCAAATGTAAAGCAAAGATCAACAAGCTATCGATTATTGGGTAGGCAGAATACGCCGTAATGCTAATGTTTGGCAACACAACATTACACCAGCACCGTGTTTACCAATACTCTTTAGACAATGCTGCGTGTTGAGCCAATCCAAGTATAATCAAGAAAGGTTGGGCAAAGATGCATGTAGCGCGGGTTTTGGCTTTTGCTGTGTGAATTATGGCTATGTGAGTAATGGCTGTGTGAGTCACAGGCTAAATAGTGTCAGTTGAATTACTGCAAAAGACGCTAGTTAGTTTGCTCATCGTTTTCAGGTGTTTTGTTAATCCGGGCATCGATAAACCGCTGGTATTCATTTCTTTTAGAACACTTCATGGTACCGCCAGCCCAGCCACTTAAGGTCGTAAGTATTTTATTTGTAGTGCCCGTACAGTTCACGATTTTTACTGGACGCTGATTGTATAGCTTCTCATCTCTATCTTCGCCTTTTCTGGGGTCGATAATGTTTGGGCTTCTTTTTTTTGCTGCATATGAAGAGGCAGCATTAGCTGATTCTTCACCAATACGGGCTTCATTATAGCTGTCTAAATAGTCTGCCGCTGCCTGTGCGCTAGACACATTTAAACGACCGGCTTCACGGTTAATGTTCGGCTTCGATACTTGGGAAGGTGATTCTTCTAGAGGTGCTTCTTTTGAAAGTGCCTCTTCTAGCTGTGATGAGTGAGCATCTGGCAGGGGCTTGGTTTCTGTAGACTGCTCGGGCTCAGCGTTTGGCTTGTCCAGAGTGTCAGCCGTTTTAGGTGCCTGTATTTCGCTGTCTGCTGACTCCTCCTCGCTTGCATCTTCATTGACTACCTCTGACGTTTGCTTGTCTACCACTTCCCTGTCTACCACTTCCTTGTCGACGGCTTCTTTGTTTAAAAAAAGGCTGGGCTCAATAGTTTTTTGGGCGGGTGGCTGAAACAGCACGGCCTGTATTGTGGGTGCAGGGGAAAGGCTGGCAATCGCTGCTTTCTTTTTTTCAATACCATACTGGCCTACTACAACAACTGTGATGATTGCCCCAGCATGAATAAGCAATGACGTCGATGCGGTACGCCATGCATAACGCTGTTTGCGAGCATGGTCTTGTAAGGGGCGCTCGGGCGCGAAAAACACCGCTGTATTTGTGCTCATTAGAACTAACAGACCCAGTAACCTAATGATAGTTCCGTTTTATCCAGCTTTTGTACGCTGCGACGTTATGCTCTTTTTCCCTTGCGATAAACAGACTCGATTTCGTGCATCAACATTAAACAATTCGCTTTACCTGAAAAGCCCCCAAGCGCTGATAACAGGATATAAAAAGGCCAATACACGCTCCTACTCGTCTTAATTTTTGGTGAATTGACCTTGCGCGCGTCATTGTTGGGCATTCTTTCCGCGCTGCACCTTATTGGTGCGTTGTTTTTGATTTATCCTCCTCTGATTTTGATTATCTATCTGATTTTAATGCATAATTATTTATGGCATGGCTCTTGGTATAGTAATCGTCAAGTATGCATTTTTGCAGAATAATCACAATAAACTGGGAGCATCACATGAAATTAGTCACTGCTATCATCAAGCCGTTCAAGCTAGATGATGTTCGTGAAGCCATTTCAGAAATCGGGATTGACGGTTTAACCGTTACCGAAGTAAAAGGCTTTGGACGTCAAAAAGGTCACACTGAACTCTATCGCGGCGCGGAATACCAGGTAGATTTTTTACCGAAAGTAAAATTAGAAATTGCCGTACAGGACGATCAGGTCGAGCGTTTGGTCGAGGCCATCGTTGGTGCTGCTAAAACAGGCAAAATTGGTGACGGTAAGGTCTTTGTGTATGACCTAGAACATGCCGTTCGTATTCGAACTGGTGAGTCGGATACCGACGCGCTGTAAGCCACAACGATATTTTTGCGGAGAAAACCATAATGGAAATCACTTTTGAACTTGGGTATGCGCTAGATACCTTTTACTTCTTAATTTGCGGCGCGCTAGTTATGTGGATGGCTGCAGGTTTTGCAATGCTTGAAGCTGGCTTAGTTAGAGCCAAAAACACCACTGAAATTCTGACTAAAAACATCTCGTTATTCGCCATAGCCTGCACCATGTATATGGTTTGCGGCTACGGAATCATGTACGGCGGTGGCGATTGGGGTCCTTTCCTTAGCGGCATCTTAAGCGACGGCGCAACAGGTGTTTCAGAAGACCCAGCAACATATGCACCTTCTGCAGACTTCTTTTTCCAAGTGGTCTTCGTTGCCACTGCGATGTCTATCGTGTCTGGTGCCGTTGCTGAGCGTATGAAGCTATGGGCTTTCTTAGCATTCACTGTGGTAATGACTGGTTTCATCTATCCAATGGAAGGTGCATGGACATGGGGCGGTGAAGCTGTATTCGGTCTATACACGCTTGGCGATTTAGGATTCTCAGATTTTGCAGGATCGGGTATTGTTCACATGGCGGGTGCAGCAGCTGCATTGGCGGGTGTGTTAATTCTTGGTGCTCGTAAAGGTAAATACACCGCAGATGGTAAAGTTAATGCTATTCCAGGTGCTAACCTGCCTCTAGCAACCCTAGGTACATTTATTTTGTGGATGGGATGGTTTGGCTTTAACGGCGGTTCAGTACTTGCTACTGCAACGGTTGAAAGCGCAAACTCTGTTGCCATCGTATTTATGAACACTAACGCAGCCGCAGCCGGTGGTACTATTGCTGCGCTTATCGTAGCGCGTATCTTATTCGGTAAAGCTGACTTAACAATGGCACTAAACGGTGCGTTAGCAGGTTTGGTTGCTATTACCGCAGAGCCTTCTACGCCTAGCCCATTAGAAGCAACCTTATTCGGTGGTCTCGGTGGTATCTTAGTAGTACTCAGCATTGTTGGTCTTGATAAGCTTAAGATTGATGATCCAGTAGGTGCTATCTCAGTTCACGGTGTTGTTGGTTTACTTGGACTTCTACTTGTTCCAATTACTAACGACGGTTCGAGCTTCTCCGGTCAGCTTATTGGCGCGGCAACTATCTTTGTTTGGGTATTCGTAGCCAGCCTAGTAGTGTGGTTAGCGCTTAAAGCAACCATGGGCATCCGTGTTACTGAAGAAGAAGAGTTTGACGGTGTAGACATGAGTGAATGTGGTTTGGAAGCATATCCAGACTTCACCAGCGGTCGCTCATAAACACACGGACCAATTTACATTGATGTAGGCAGCGACAAAAACATAATAATGCCTAATGATCATCACTTAAGCCTCGCATTTGCGAGGCTTTTTTCGTTCTGCGATAAACCTAGGCGTATTGCGCCTTAAACGCTACACTAGAAATGGCAACGCAAAGAGATTTCGACACGCAACTACCAGTGACAAACGTAAGCACACCAACATTGTTTATAAAAAACGTGCTTTGGATTAAAAGGGAAACGACGGGACTACTGTGATGATAGCTAAAATAACACACTCACTTTTCACAATGACGTTCGCAATGACACTATGCAGTACGCTTTGTATATCGTATTCACACGCGTATGACAGGGTAACGGGCAAGCCATTTGCCAGCCGGTCTGAGGTTATAGCGCAGCATGGCATGGCGGCAACCAGTCAACCCTTAGCAACGCAGGTCGCTCTGGATGTGCTTAAGCAAGGTGGAAGTGCTGTCGATGCTGCCATTGCAGCAAATGCTATGCTTGGCCTAGTAGAGCCTACAGGCAGTGGTATAGGAGGGGACTTATTCGCCATTGTATGGGATGCCAGTGAACAAAAGCTAGTGGGTCTAAATGCATCAGGTCGTTCTCCCCGTTCACTGACTAAAGCGGTGTTTGCAGAACGCGGATTGAACAAAATCCCTAAGTTTGGTCCTCTACCTGTATCGGTTCCTGGTGCGGTAGATGGCTGGTTTGAGTTACATGAAAAGTTCGGCAAGTTGCCCATGTCTACTCTTTTGACTCCTGCCATCGAATACGCAAAAAATGGCTTCCCAGTTTCCGAACTCATCGCGTATTACTGGCAAATAAATAAAGACAGAATAGGCCACTACGATGGCTTCGCTGAGACCTACCTCATCAACGGCAATGTGCCCAAAAAAGGCGACATATTCAAGAATCCTGGGCTTGCGGTTACCTATGAAAAAATAGCGACCGGCGGCCGTGATGCGTTTTACAAAGGCGATATTGCTCGCGCCATTGATGCATATATGGAAGCTCAGGGCGGATTTCTTTCTTATCAAGATTTAGCGTCTCATACATCACAATGGGTTGAGCCAGTATCGGCAAATTACCGTGGTTACGATGTGTGGGAACTGCCTCCAAACGGACAAGGAATTGCCGCACTGCAAATCCTTAATGTGCTTGAACGCTACGATATAGAAGGCATGGGGTTTAACTCTGCCGATTATATTCACACCTTTGTAGAAGCCAAAAAGCTCGCATTCGAAGATAGAGCAAAGTTTTACGCTGATCCCGACTTTAATGATATTCCTGTAGATTGGTTGATCTCCAAAGAGTATGCCAAAAAGCGACAGGCGCTCATTGATATGGAAAAAGCAGCGTCGCGGGTAGATGCAGGTATTTATGAGGGCGATACTATTTACCTAACTGTGGCAGACAAAGACGGCAATATGGTTTCGCTAATTCAAAGTAATTATCGCGGAATGGGGTCGGGTATGACGCCGCCGGGTTTAGGTTTTGTACTGCAAAATAGAGGTGAAATGTTTACGTTAGAAGAGGGACACTACAACGAGTATCGCCCCGGCAAACGTCCCTTCCATACCATTATTCCCGCATTTGTTACCCGTAACGGTCGCCCCGTGATGAGCTTTGGGGTAATGGGCGGTGGCACACAGCCACAAATGCACGCACAAATCATCGTTAATATTCTGGATTTTGGTATGAACTTGCAAGAAGCCGGTGATGCACCACGCATACTCCACAGTGGCTCAAGCAGTCCAACGGGTGAATTAATGCTAGACGGTGGCTATGTAAGCTTAGAGTCAGGGGTTGATGAGGCGGTGCAGCGCGAGCTTATGGAAAGAGGCCATAAACTCCAGCGTGTGGTGGGTGCGTTTGGCGGCTATCAAGCCATTGCTTGGGATGCCAAAAAAGGCGTGTATTTTGGCGCTTCTGAAAGCAGAAAAGATGGACAAGCTGCAGGGTATTAAGCACACTGACAATACTCGTCACAGCAAGGGATTTAACCGCCTGTAACAGGATTCGTATAACATCTGTAATAACGGTTAATAAGCGCTGTTTGAATGAGTAGTTTTTATAAGTGCTTTAAGAAAACTTCAAATAATAACAAGAGCTGCAATGACACAACCACAAAAAGGCATATGCGCAGAGCCAAATTTGCATGCGCAATATTTGATGCTCAATGTTGTCGATGAGGACAGCGAAGCCGTAAGAGCAAAATTAGCGAGGGTGCTCGATATTTTCGAGCACTTTGAAAATGAGCATTACGAAGCCATGGTTACCGGTGTTATTGCGGTGGGAACCAGCTATTGGGCCGATGTTTATCCTGGGCTAATTCCCGTTGAACTTGCTCCTTTCCCCGATATGCAATGCGAAGACAGAAGTGCGCCAACCACACCTTGCGATTTGTTTATTCAAATTCGAGCAGACCGGTTAGATATTTGCCACGCCGTTGGTATAGAGGTGATGGACTTACTGCGCATTCACGTTGAGTTGGTAGAGCAGGTACGGGGTTTTCGCTATCTCGACGGTCGCGACCTCAATGGCTTTCTTTATGCTATTGACAACCCTAGAGGGATGGCTCGCAGAAAGGTCGCTATTATAAGCGAAGAGGACGACCCCGATTTTCAAGGGGGAAGTTACTTGCATGTGCAACGATATCGACACGATCTCAGGCGCTGGAATAGTTTGTCTGATAGGCAAAAAGAACAGGCGATGGGAACCACTCAGCAACACAACCTGCCTAGTGTTGAGCAGTCTCAGTCGTCACACTGCGTTCGTGCTGTAAGCGCATCAGCTGATGATGAAACGTCTAAACTTATGAAGCAAGGTATGCCCTATGGCGATATGGCATCTCAAGGCTTGTTTTCTGTCTGCTGTAGCGCAAGCGCGCGACCCTTTAAGCATATGTTACAAAGTCAAATATACGGCAATGGAGAAGGGGATTACGACCGATGGTTAGACTTTACAAGTGCAGAAACCGGTGCTGCATTCTTTGCACCTTCGGTTAACTTTATAAAAGCGCAGGCTACCCTATCGAACTGACACTTCTCTATCGCACCACTTTTACTGAAGCACGAGGGCGCCATCCCAGTCGTCATCTAAGTCTATATTTCGATAAATACGACATACGTCAATATGGTGATGGGCTAGGGTATCATTTGGATTAACTGCCAATGCGGTTTCAAAGTAGGCAATCGCTTCATCCCACTGCTTGTTAATACGACACGCCAGACCCGCTGCAATCTTCGCTTGAACAGAAAGTCGCGCCGCTTGTTCAACATCGCTGAGATGACTGAGTACCTCATAAATTTCAATAGGCGCTTGACGGCCTTTTACCCGAACCCAATCGAGTAAGCGGGTTTTAATGGGATAGCCTGTCCCTAAGGTTTGCAGTACTTGAGCACTCACAATAATATCGGCTTGGTATTTAGGAGTCAGTGCTTCAAGACGCGATGCAATATTAACACTGTCGCCAATTACTGTGGTATCCATGCGATCGTCTGAACCTACCGTGCCCATGATCACATTTCCAAAGTGTATCCCAATACCCATGTTGACCGCAGCGTAGTTGCTGTTCTTTCTATGTCCGTTATATATGGTCAGTGCTTTTCTTAAATCTAATGCAGCATTTAAAGAGTCGATGGCTTTATCTCTCGCTGTGCCACCTGGATGATCAAATAAGGCCATAATGCCATCACCCATGAACTTGTCGATAAAGCCACTGTTTTGATGGATAGGGTCGTTCATGCGGGTAAAGTACGAATTAAGGAAATTCATTAACTCTTGAGGGGTTATGCGTTCAGAAAAACCAGTAAATCCTCTAATATCGCAAAACATAATAGCGACTTCATTTTCTGAGGCATAGCCTAAACCAAGGTTGTCTACATCGGTATTGGCCATGTGCTCTACAAACTGTTTGGGCACAAACTTTTGAAAGGTTTGATTTAATCGCAGGGCCTCATCAGCCGCTTCTTGAAACCGAAGCTCCTTTTCAATACTTAAGTCGGTATTGCGCCTGTTCTTTTTGAACTTTGTAACTCGTCGTGCAAACCTTCGACTGCGCTTAATAAGCAGTATCGTGATGACGGCGCTATAAATGAGGAGTAGAACTATCCCTATTCCTAAAAACCATTCCATAGAAGACATTAGCTATTCTTATTCAAAGTGACTTTATAATGAGAATGAAGACATCAATACAAGATAGTGTGAAAAATTTAAGTACTAAAAATACAATACAAAGATGTAGCACAAAAATTTTGAAATCTTGTAAAGGCCTGCTTGTAACTAAGGTAAACGTATACCGTAGTGTAATTCAAGTGAACAATAGTTGAGAAAAGAGATTGGTCAAAAAAAGGTATTAAATAATAAAGAGATTAGCTATTTAAGGGTCGATAAATCATTGCTAGAGAGCACAACATTTGATGTGCTCTCTAGGTATATTTGCTCTGTGCACACAGCTTCAGTATACGCAGCCCCAATACAATCAGGGCTACTACACAAATGCCTTAAAGCGTAGCAAATACCTTATCTGCAGCCGCTAATGTTTTTTCTATAACACTGGCATCGTGGGCTTTAGATACAAATCCTGCCTCGTAAGAGGCCGGGGCTAGGTATACACCCTCGTTCAGCATGCCGTGATAAAACTTATTAAATTGCTCGGTGTTGCAATTAATAGCCTGTTTATAGTTCGTCACCTTCTCAACGTCGGTAAAGAATATCCCAAACATACTGCCCGCAACATTAGTAGTTAGACTAATATTGTGCTTGTCGGCCAGTGCCTGCATGCCATCTACCAGCGCCTGCGTATTCTCAAAAATTGAGTCATAGAGGTCTTCTTGCTGCAGTTGTTCCATAGCTGCAAGGCCAGCGGCCATCGCGACTGGGTTACCCGACAGCGTCCCCGCCTGATAGACAGGGCCTGTTGGGGCTATGTGCGTGATGATATCTTTTCTGCCACCGAAACAACCTACCGGCATACCGCCGCCAATCACTTTGCCAAGGCAGGTAAGATCTGGCTTAACACCATAACGCTCTTGCGCTCCGCCGCGAGATACGCGGAAGCCTGTCATGACTTCGTCAAAAATAAGTACGCTTGAATACTCATCGCATACTGCACGAAGGCCTTCAAGAAAACCTTCCACAGGCGGAATACAGTTCATGTTACCAGCCACTGGCTCTACAATAATACAGGCAATATCGTCGCCATGAGCTTTGAAGATCTCTTTAACCGATTCAATATTGTTATATTCAACGGTAAGCGTATGTTCTGCCACGTTGTCAGGTACGCCAGGAGAGCTTGGTACACCCAGTGTCAGTGCACCTGACCCCGCTTTAACTAATAACGAGTCGGCATGCCCATGATAGCAGCCTTCAAACTTCACAATTTTGTTGCGGCCCGTATAGCCACGTGCAAGTCGTATTGCTGACATTGTCGCTTCGGTGCCTGAATTTACCATGCGCACCATCTCCATTGACGGCACCATTTTGCTAACCGTTTCAGCCATAATGACCTCGGCTTCGGTAGGCGCGCCAAAAGATAAACCGCTGTAAGAAGCTTCTATAACGGCCTCTCTTATTTTGGGGTTGTTATGCCCTAATACCATTGGACCCCATGACTGAATGTAGTCAATGTACTGTTTACCGTCTACATCCCACATGTATGCGCCATCTGCTTTCGTAATAAAGCGAGGTGTTCCACCTACCGCTTTAAAAGCACGCACAGGTGAATTTACACCACCTGGAATGGTGAGTTGAGCTCGGGCAAATAGTGTTTCAGATTTTGTCATGTAATTACTTACTCTTATTGCTGTACCAAACGACGTCACGTTCGTATTTTGTGACCAAGTGCTCTACACCAAGAGTGAGGGCAAATAAGGCCATTCTTACCAACACACCATTATCGGTTTGTCGGAAAATGGCTAAGTTTGGATTAAGGTTTAAATCGTTGTCTAGCTCGTTGGCTTCCATACGAGAATCTCGCGGAAGTGGATGCATAATGACGGTCTTAGACTGAAAGTGTCGTGTGTAAATCGATTGATTTAACCGAAATTTTCCGCGGTATTTATTGGCTTCATCTTGTGAAGGAAATCGCTCTTCTTGAATACGAGTTTGATAGCAAATGTCCGCATCCATACTGCCCTCTAGGGTATCGGTAACGGTAAGTTGATGACCTGCTTGCTCTATAGCATCAATAACAGGTTGCGGCATGGCTAATTCTTGAGGCGATATTAAGGTAAAACGAACATTATTAAATAAACACAATAAACGAGATAATGAATGCACGGTGCGGCCGTAGCGCAAGTCGCCTATCATAGCGATATGAAGCCCATCGATACCTTGACCGTTGTATTCTAACTCACGTTTAATGGTAAATAGGTCTAACAGGGCTTGGGTAGGATGTTCATTTGCACCATCGCCGCCATTAATGACGGGGACTCGGCTTCCCTCGGCAAATTCAGCCACAGAGCCAGCCGCGGGATGTCGCATGGCAATAATATCTGAATATCCGCTTAATACTCTTGCGGTATCGTAAAGAGACTCGCCCTTTGCCAGCGCTGAACTCGACATTCCGGTCGTTTCTCGTACTTCACCACCTAACAAGTTGAAGGCGGTACCAAAACTCACGCGAGTACGGGTACTAGGTTCAAAAAAAAGGTTACCAAGAATGGCGCCTTCTAATACCGTCGTGCGTTTTTCTCGTCGAGCATAAGGTTGCATGGAATCGGCTACTGAGAACACCTTCTCAATGGCCTCCCGATCGAATTGATTAACCGAAAGAATATGGTTACCAGTAAAGTCAGACATGAGCCACTCAATCATTAACGAAAACGCCGCTAGTGTATAACAAACCGCGGTATAAGTAATCTGTCAGCGGCAAACTCTGAGCGTAATTCGCGCATTTGTTGCGTTAATCGTTGTGACTACTTATTGCGATAATGCGCAAACAATACTGCTATTTTTTCTGCTGCTTGGCCTACGTGTTCGTGTATATGTTTATCGTTCATTGCAGGGTGAATGCCGCATAACAGCATGGTGTGAAATTCGCCTTTCAATAGTGCGCAGTAATCAATGGCAAGTTGATTCGCTTTCTCTTGCGTAAGGTCACCTTTGCCCAACTGCCAAATTGTATGACCAAGAGCGTCTAGCGAGCGTTTCGGACCGGCTTGATAAAATAGCGACGCCACGTGCGCGTTATTAACAGCCTCGGCAATGATCACCCTAAATATACCCACGGTCTCGGGGTCTTGAATTAGACGTATATATTGTCTGCCAATTTTATGGAGACACTCTGTAATACCTGGCTCGTGTGACGCTGACTCGAAAACTTCAGGGGTATCGAGCTGATATGCCCTGCACTTAGACGATATGGCCGATTGAAAAAGGACATCTTTGCTATCAAAGTGAGAGTAAACTGTTTGCTTTGAAACGCCTGAGGCTTTAGCAATGCCGTCCATAGACGTCTTAGTAAAGCCATCTTTCAAGAAAAGTCGCGATGCAGCCTGTAAGATAAGCCGAGATTTCTCTTCACTTTTTGGCCTACCTTGTTTTTTTATTTGCGACACTATGATCCTCGCTTGCGAAATAAAAGAATATAACGAATAAATAATATCATACTGGACGGTCTAGTATTTATATACTAGCATCGCATTATGCATTTGCAAACGTCATCACTGAGTGTAAAAACATGAATATGAATTCTGCTGACACCTCGTCAACGGCAAGTGAAGCATCACTATACGTTGCAATCGTCGTTTTCACTGCCGCGTTGGTGCTGCTATTGGTGGCAGCTGGAATAGGTAATGCCGCGCAGACACCTCAGGCGAGAGCGCCCATGTCTGTTGTTACCGGTACGGTAAAGGTGCAACAGCAATTTGAAACGCCAATTAGTGTCTTCGGCTTAGTTGAATCGCCAAAATCCACCTCGCTGTCATTTGACACTGGCGGTCAAATAGAGGAAGTACTGGTTGAAGAGGGTGATGCCGTGTCTAAAGGAGATATTGTTGCTCGGTTAGATACTCAGCGCTTAAGAGCACAGCAAGAAGAGCTTAACGCCTCTTTGGTGCGAGTAAAGGCAGATTTAAACTTAGCTAAAATCAACAACGATCGCACTCAATCCCTCGTTGACAGAAAACTAGAGTCTGCACAGCGTCTTGATGAAACAAACGCTTCCCTTAGTGTGGCCAATGCCAGAGTAAACGAAATTGAAGCATCGCTTAATTCGATGAAAGTGGCACTTGATAGAGCGGTGCTTTACGCACCGTTTGATGGGCAAGTTAACCGACGCTTCTTTGATGAGGGGAGTGTTGTAAACGCTGGGACCGCGGTCATTGGTATTACGAGTAACGAGCAATTTCAAGCTCGCTTTGCAGTGCCAGCAGATATTATCGATCAGTTTGATATTGGTGAGCCTGTCATCATTCAAATTGGTGAGCAAAATGCAGCGGGCGTGGTGACCCAACGCCTTTCTGTGAGGAATATACAAACCAGAACGGTTGATATTCTGGTAACCCTGAACAGCAATGACAAAGTACGACCTGGTGATA
Source organism: Alteromonas genovensis (assembly GCF_010500895.1). Classification (GTDB taxonomy): domain Bacteria; phylum Pseudomonadota; class Gammaproteobacteria; order Enterobacterales; family Alteromonadaceae; genus Alteromonas; species Alteromonas genovensis. Next base: position 132,647 of record NZ_JAAAWO010000009.1, on the reverse strand, counting down.
TGGCTATTTTGTTTGGTGCGCGCTCGCACAATGAACAAGGTAGCTGGCTTCCTGTGACGGCATTAAGCAACGGGCTGCGTGGCCTATGGCGAGTATTTGTATTAGGCGATGCAGCTCAAAGTGAGAGCGGCACAGCACTTGAAGCAAGAGTGGTCGAGGTGGTTTACACAGACGGGAACAACGCCTTTGTCCGTGGGGCATTAAAAGAAGGCGACCGCTATATCGTAGACGGTACCCACAAGCTGTCTCCTGGACAGCGGGTATCCGCAGCCAGTGCGTCAACTCAAGCGCAGACACAAACAGAGCGTAAATCTTACTCTGAGCTAAGTGCCCCAGAAAGCGGTGGTCAAAGCGGCGCTCAAAACAGCGCGCAATACGCTGGAGTACAGTAATGAAAACGCCTCACGCTAGCGTAAGTAAAGACTATCCGTGGTATACGCTTTTTTATCGACGGGGACATCTGCTGATATTAAGTTTGGTGATCATCATTGTCGCCGGACTATCAGCGCTAGGCTCGTTACCACGTATTGAAGACCCTAGGATCGATACGCGCAATGCGCTAATTATCACCCAGTATCCAGGGGCGTCGGCAGAGCGTGTAGAAGCGCTTGTCAGTGATGTTTTAGAAGACAGGCTGCGAGAAATATTTGAAATCAAAGAGGTTAAGTCTACGTCTCGGGCGGGGATTTCAGTCATATTAATAGAAACCCAAGATTGGGTTGATAACAGCACTAACGAAGAGCTATTTAGCGAGATACGAGATGCGATTGGAGCTGCGTCAGACCTATTCCCCGAAGGGGTTTTAGACCCTGTCTTTGATGAAAAGCGCGGGGCAACCGCCTTTACGCTGCTACTTTCTCTTCGTGCCGAATATCCAGACACAACGCCTATTACAGTCATGTCTCGCCTTGCTGAAGAGCTTACCGATCGCTTGAGAAACGTTAACGGCACAGAATTAGTCAGGGTATATGGCGAGCCTAACGAAGAAGTGAGCGTGAGCGTAGACCCCATTAAATTAGCGGCCACAGGTTTAACGCTACAGCAGGTTAGCACTATTATTCGCAATGCCGACCCTAAACTGCCCGCAGGCATGTTAAATACGCAACAGAGCAACTTACGCTTTAGTGTGGGAGAAGGACTCACCGGTGTTGATATGATTGCATCGGTTCCATTAGTTAATCGCGACGGTCGCTACTTGCGTGTTGAGGACATTGCGAGTGTCACTCGGGGTTACAGTACGCCACGCAGTGAAATTGCATTTTTAGATGGTGAAGAATCTATTTTTGTTGCGGCTAGAATGCAGCCCTCATTACGCTCTGATGTGTGGACTCAAAATGCCCTTGCAGAAGTTGAGCTATTTAATCGCGATTTTGGCGGTACGCTTACCGCGTCAGTCGCTTTTGAGCAAAACGAATACACAGCCACCCGTTTAGCCGATTTATCAATGAATTTGTTGATGGGTTGTGCGGTGGTGATGTTGGTTATTTTACTATTTATGGGCTTTAGGGCTGCATGGATTGTGGGTTTGGCGCTGCCGCTGTGTGCATCCTTCACGTTGTTCTCGCTGAGTTTTTATAACGAACAAATTCATCAGATGTCCATTTTTGGCATGATCATCGCCATTGGCCTTCTCATTGATAATGCCATTGTAATAACAGATGAAATTCGGCTCAATTTACAAGACCCTCAGCTTACCCGAGTCGGTGCAATGGCGAAAAGTGTGGCGCATTTATTCGCGCCGCTACTCGCCTCAACGTTAACAACGGTGTTGGGTTTCATGCCAATATTTTTGCTAAATGGGAACATTGGCGATTTTATTGGGCCTATCGCTATTAGCGTGGTTATGGCCCTAATTGGCTCTTTGTTTATCTCTCTTACAGTTATTGCTGCGCTGGCAGCGCGCTTTTTACCGAAAAACGACGGCGCTGCATTGGGTACCACGAAAGCTGCTGGCTCCTCGTGGTGGCAGGTGGGCATTCAGGCACCGGCGCTAACGTTAGCTTTCAGCCGCCAGCTAGGACGCTGGATAAAACAGCCGAAGCTCGTTATTTCAGTTATTTGCATACTGTGCTTATCTGGCTTTGCCCTGTCTACACGCTTGGCGAATGTGTTTTTCCCCAGTGCCGACAGAGACCAGTTTGAAGTGTATCTGTGGACGAAAGAAGGCAGCAGTATTAACAATACTACCGACTATGCGTTGAATGTGGATGCCAAAATTCGCCAGTACGAGGGCGTTAGTCAAGTCACCTGGCTAGTGGGCGGTTCTGCGCCTTCGGTGTATTACAATCAAACCATGACAAGAGATAACATGCCGTATTTTGCCAATGCGGTGATAACCACCAACACTGTTGAAGGGGCATCAACTCTCGTTGGCAAGCTGCAGCAAGATTTAGATAGCGCATACCCAGAAATTCAGATTGTGGTGAAAGGGTTTGGGCAGGGGCCGCCCATTGCTGCGCCGGTGGAAGTCGAGATATTTGGGCCCGACCTAAACGTATTAAACGAGTTAGGAGAGCAGGTAAGAGCGCTGATGTCAGAGGTTGACGGCATTTCTCAATCAATAGCCAGCATTTCTATGGGCGAGCCAGAACTTAACGTTGTTACAGATAGCGATAGCTTGTCGTATTTAGGGATATCTTTGGCCGATCTTGCTGCGCAGATGCAAATCAACTTCTCTGGGATCACCGGTGGATCAGTATTAGAAAGTACTGAGGAGGTTCCCGTAAGAGTGAGGTTGGCTGAGTCATTTAGACAAGATGTCTCCGGTGTCGACTCTATGCCCATACCTGTAGCTAATGATAGCGCCCTCTCATGGTCACCTTTGGCGGCCGTGACATCGCTTTCGCTAAAGCCGGCTACTAGCAGTATTACCCGTGTTAACGGCGAGCGCCTTAATCGTATTCAAGCATTTTTATTACCCGATGTTCCGGCAATAGATGCGAGCAATACGTTGAGAGAGAAGCTTGATGAGCATTTGGTGTTACCCCAAGGCTATCGAATTCATCTAGCAGGGGATGCCGATGAACAGCAACAAGCGTTAGGTCAGCTTGGGACTTATGCGCCTGTATTGTTGGTATTAATGATTACAACGCTTATTCTCACTTTCTCAAGCTTAAGAATGGCAGGGGTGATTGGGCTAGTCGCGATTTTATCCGTTGGTCTTGGTATGTTCAGTTTGTGGCTTTCCGGGCTCCCCATAGGCTTTAACCCGTTGCTCGGCTGCGCAGGACTTATCGGGGTTGCTATCAATGGTTCTATCGTGGTGATAGCGGCAATTAATGCTAACCCGCAAGCAAAACAGGGTGATACGAAAGCCATAGTGGAAGAAACAATGAGCTGTAGTCGACATATATTATCGACCACATTTACAACGGTGGGGGGACTTATACCGCTATTGTTATTCAGTGAGGGAAGCTTTTGGCCTCCACTTGCTGTTGTTATTGCGGGCGGCGTGGGTTTCTCGGTCATTCTATCTCTGGTATTTACTCCAACCATTGTGGCCGCATTTAAGCGCAATCAGCACAAAAGGCTAGTGAGTGAATAATACAACGCCACAGGCTGATTGATTTAGATAGCAGCGAATTTGAGTAATACTGTGTTTAAAAAGTAATGTGTTTAAGTAGTAATGAGCTCAGGTAAACTATCTGTTTTTAAATCGCGTATATAAAAACTATCTCAACGTCAGCACGTGAGACGCGATGCGATTGTAAATTTTGTCATAGGAAGCGCCGGCACATATGCAAAAAAAGCCTTTTCTTTTTTCCCGCTGGTGGAAGACCGATTGTGCTAAGTGCAAGCGTGTACGCTTATACCTTCTTTGGGCCGTTATTATGTTGGTAGTGTATTTTTATGTCTGGCAGTAGTGCAGAACCCATTTATATTAGAGCCGCTTCTAAAAGCAATGGTTTAACGAGTATTGTGATTGGCTGCGTGGGGTTAGTTGTGTCTGCCCTGTGGCTTAGCTTTCTTCCCGAATGGCTGTTTTTAGCGGGTATTTTCATGACCAGCGCAGCACTGGTGTGCTTACTTATCGGTTACTTTAAAATACGTGAACCTAACTACAGCTTAGAAATTGCCAAAGACTATATCACCTACCGACACCGGTTAGGCAGCTGGCGTATTCATTGGGATAATTTACAGCGAGCTGATTGTCCACGAATTCGCCATGGGCTTGATCAGGTGGCGCTTGAAACCGTGGGTTTTAAGGTGAAAAGTTATACCGACTTTTTAAAAACCATTTCACCGCGCCTTGCCACTCACTTGCTCATGGAGCAACGTCCTTTGCTGCTGCATAACTCGGACAATAATTGTGCGACGGGAAGCTGTTACGAACAATCTATGTTCGACGACAAGCACTTTGTTTTAGAAGATGGCACGCCTATTACCGGTATCAAAGCAATGTTGGCTCACCGTATGGTGGAGCTTAGAAAACGTCTGGGCTACGATATCTTCATAGCAAGCTCTGAACTTGATAGAGAGGCCGTAGATTTCGCTGCACTAATTGTTCAGTGTCAGCACGCACGCTCTGCTCCTGCAGAAGAAAGCTGAGGCCCCCGTTGAAGAGAGCTGACTTCCCGTACCTTCCCCGTGTAAGTAACGGAAGTCTTCGAGAAAAAGCAAAAGTCTCTGCCCTGATCTAGGGGTTAATGCAAGGCGTTAACATTGTTTTCTTCAATGATTTTTTGCGCCTCTTTAACCAATGCCGGCAAAAACTCTTCAACCAGATCTGTATGGTTAAGTTTAAGTGCTATTTCTAGTTCTTTGGCTAGGTTTTGTAGCCGTGGCAAACCGGTATAGCAGCAGGCTCCATGAAGTTTATGCACTTCAGCAGAAAGCTCGTCAAATGCGAGCCTTTCCATTTGCGACTCTAGGGCATGTAGGGTATCTGGCAGCATTGCAGTGAAGTCATTTAATAATTCTTTTGCAGCAGCTTGATTTTGATTCGCACGCTTTAGGGCCAGCTGCCAATCTACTGAAGGGAAGGTAAGTTCGCCTGGTTCTATGTCATGACACCACGACTTGATTAAAGTGAGTAACGAGTCAATTTCAATAGGCTTAGATAGGTAGTCGTCCATCCCCGAGGCAAGCAGTTTTTCCTGTTCTTCCTTTAGTGCATGAGCAGTAACAGCCACAATCGGTGTTCCCATATTCATGGGTGATTTACGAATTTCGCGAGTCGCATGAACACCGTCCATACCGGGCATCTGTATATCCATCAAAATCAGGTCAAACTCTTGGTTTGACATTTGTTAACGGCATCTTGCCCGCTAATGGTGGTAGTTAATTCTATAGCCGAATCGTCAAGCCAGGTATGAAGAAGCTTTAAGTTCATTTCTATATCATCCACCGCGAGCAACCTTGCTCTTGGCAATGCATTTATTTTTTCTTTAAGCGGATTAGCCCCAGAAATAATTTGCTCTCTCATCAAACTGTCTAATTTGGTGATCGTCATAGGCATTCGAATTTGGGTGTAAAAGTGCTGGTATAAATTGGGGTATTTCATAAATGGATCTGGACCCGAATACCACAATACCCTATTTTTAGCAGGAAACTCGACGAACCTACGCAAGTGCTGCAGCCTTGAGTCTAAATGACTGACTGGTGTGGTAGCCATTATGTAATCGTACTGACCATTGAGGCTGCTGAGATACTCGATAGACTCAGCGCAGGTGACTTCTGCACCCATCGATTTGAGGATTTTGGCACTCGCTTGTCTGGTGGCGGGGATAGGATCGAAAATAACCACTTTTTTACCCTGCCAGTCAGGGTTGGAAGAAAGTCCATACTTCTGGCTAAGTTGATTCATCCTTAGCGTTACATTGAATATAGACCCCTGCCCAAGGGTGCTTTTAAGAGTAAGCGTGCCGTTCATCATATTGACTAGTTCGCGACTGATAACAAGACCAAGACCCGTGCCTTGGTAATTCCGATTTAACGCATCGTCTACTTGGGAAAAGGCATTAAACAGCTTTTTCTGATCCTGACGGCTTATACCAATTCCTGTATCACGAATAACAATATCAACCTCGTGAATGCCATGCTCGAGTGCGCGACCGCTTACCGCCAAGGTAATGCTTCCCGAGGACGTAAATTTAAGGGCATTGCTCAGCAGATTATTAAGTATTTGTTTTATTCTGAATACATCGCCCAAAAGCTTTTCCGGTAGGGGAGCGAGTTCAAACACGAACTCTATACGCTTGGTATGTGATGACTTTGCCATTATTGCCACCATTTCTTCAAACAGCTTATTGGGTGAGAACGGTTGGCTATTTAAGCTTAACTTGCCGGCTTCAATTTTTGAAAAGTCGAGCACATCGTTAACAATGGTAAGTAGATTATCGGCAGCGGTATTAACAATTCGTACCTGCTCTTGCTGATCCGGAGGAAGGGATGCGTTATTTAGTTCTTTACTAAACCCTAAAATGGCATTGAGTGGTGTTCTAATTTCATGGCTCATATTTGCCAAAAACTGAGATTTAACATGGCTCGCCTTAATGGCGTCTTTTCGAGCAATGTCTAACCGTACGTTTTGCTCTTCAATTAACTCCATATTGTTGTGCAAATCGTTGGTGGCTTGCTCTACATCATATTCTAGCTGCCCACGACTTTTCTCCATTAAAGCAATAGAGAACAAGCTAGCCTCAAGGAAAACACCAATTTGAAAGCAGTAGGTTGTGAAATCGTTCACAGGCGCTATACCCAGTAAACTCAGCATGCCGACAACGGCCCCAGTCGCTAATAACCCCCAAGCGAAAATAAAGTACCTCGCAGGTTTAAATTTATTAAAGTAAGCCTCAAAACCCGCAGACACATAGCTTAATATTGAGACCAGTCCCACGCCATAAACTAAGTTGTTCTTCCACATTGATGGCAATAGGTCAGCAAAGCAAACAACGCCGATGATGGTTTGAGTAGCAAGCATTAGCTGCAATATGGGGTGTAATGTTGGGGCGTGCCTTTCGCTTTCTAAAAACGTAACGGTAAATAGGCCAGAGGTAATGCCAATGAAGACAAAAATAAGCTCTGTATGCCCTACCAACCACGCGGGAATACCGTAAGCAAAAATAAAGTGTGTGTGCCCTCCCCAGACTACCTGCCAGAGAATAACGGTGCAGATATAGCCAACGTAGGCAATAACACTTTTTTCTTTTACTCCGAAATAGAGTACCAAGTTATAAATAGCGAGAATTAATAAGCCGCCGTAAAATACGCCCCATAATAGACTATCAATCTGAAAATAGCGGCCGTGCTTTTCTGCAGACTGCGCGCGCAGTGGAACAATAATACTGGAAGACTGACTTTCAACACGAATGTAAAGGTCGACAGGGCTCGCAGACTCTATCTGAGTTTGCAGTGTAGGTATGCGAAAGCGCTGTTCTTTCTGTAATTTGCCTTGATGGCTTTGCGCAATAATATTACCGTTTTGAATAAGATAAAAATCAACTTTGTCCAGCTGGCTGAAATTAATGGAGAATACCCAGTCAGATTCGTTCGATACATTAGTTACCGATTTGAGTAGCCAAACCGCGTTGTCTTGAAATCCAAAGTTGGGGTTTTTGCCTGAATGGGCTAAAAAGTCGTTCTTACGCCGAGCAATATCGCTGATACTTAGCTGATAGTTTGTTTCGTACAAATAGTATAAAGACTCAGAGAGATCGAGCGTACTATTCTCATCATATAACTGTTCAATATGCTGCGCATGGGCACCAGAACTGAATGAACAGCAAAGTGCGGCAGCCACAATACAAAAAGTCAAAAGCAAAGTGCGAAAAAAAGGCATGACCAACTATTCTTCTTTTAAGTTAATAATATTAAACCACTGTTTTCTTTGTATAACAAAGAATCGCCAGTAATGATAAGCCTCCGTCTTTTTTATTCGTATTATTTGCACCGACAAGCGGTTTACCCCACAATGAAGTTATACGCTCTTGTACTAACCCAAAAAGGCGTGCTATCTCACTTTTACTGCGACCTCGCAAAAACAAGCGCATTGGTATTAATAACAAAACGAAAAAATTATCATGAGTGACGAGATCATTATTAGTAACGACGGTGTGGAACAGCTCCCGATGAGACGTTTCACGGAAGATGCTTATCTTAACTATTCCATGTACGTAATCATGGATAGGGCGCTTCCCCATATTTCTGATGGTTTAAAGCCAGTACAGCGCCGCATTATTTATGCAATGTCCGATCTTGGACTCAGTGCCAACGCGAAGTATAAAAAGTCTGCGAGAACCGTAGGTGACGTACTTGGTAAATTCCATCCTCACGGTGATTCGGCTTGTTATGAAGCCATGGTACTGATGGCGCAGCCGTTCTCTTACCGTTATCCGCTGGTGGATGGGCAAGGGAACTGGGGAGCACCTGATGATCCTAAATCTTTCGCGGCCATGCGTTATACCGAAGCTAAGCTATCTCGTTTTGCCGAAGTACTATTAAATGAGATAGGCCAGGGCACCGTTGATTGGGTACCCAATTTTGACGGTACCTTAAACGAGCCTAGTACACTACCTGCGAGACTGCCCCACATACTCCTTAACGGTGTAACGGGTATTGCAGTAGGAATGGCGACAGATATCCCCCCTCATAATGTGAGAGAGCTAGCCACGGCCTGCGCCATGCTGCTCGATAACAGCAAAGCAGATTTAAACGACGTGCTCGAGCATGTTCAAGGGCCAGACTATCCCACCGACGCAGAAGTCATCACGCCGAAAGCAGATATTCGCAAGCTGTATGAAACAGGGCGCGGCTCAATAAAAATGCGTGCGGTGTACCACGAAGAGAATGGTGATATCGTCATTACGGCATTGCCTCACCAGGCGTCTGGCGCCAAGATTTTAGAACAAATTGCGTCGCAAATGCAGGCGAAAAAGCTGCCTATGGTGAGCGACTTGCGTGATGAGTCTGACCATGAAAACCCCACACGCCTTGTGGTCACACCTCGTTCTAATCGCATTGATGTACTGCAGCTTATGCAGCATCTATTCGCCACCACCGACTTAGAAAAGAACTATCGCGTAAACCTCAATATGATTGGGTTAGATGGTCGCCCTCAAGTAAAAGATTTACGTACTATTTTGGCTGAATGGTTACAGTATCGAAAAGACACGGTAACTCGTCGGATACAGTATCGATTAGACAAAGTACTAGCCAGGCTGCACATTCTAGAAGGCCTACTTATTGCCTTTTTAAATATTGATGAAGTTATCGATATTATTCGCACCTATGATAAGCCAAAGCCAGAGTTGATATCGCGCTTTGGTTTAAGTGACACGCAAGCTGAAGCTATTTTAGAGCTCAAACTTCGCCATCTTGCCAAGCTTGAAGAATTCAAAATTAAAGGCGAGCAAGAAGAGCTGGCGGCAGAGAGAGATAAGTTACAAGCCTTATTAGGCTCTGAGCGACGCTTGAAAACGCTGATTAAAAAAGAAATTTTAGCCGATGCAGAAAAGTACGGCGATGATAGACGCTCGCCTATCGTTGAGCGTGGCGAAGCAAAAGCATTGTCTGAAAAAGAGTTAATACCTGCCGAATCAGTCACCGTAGTATTGTCCGAAAAAGGTTGGGCCCGCTGCGCTAAAGGTCACGACATCGATGCCGAGGGGTTAAGTTATAAAGCGGGAGACGGATACCTTGGTAGTGCAGAGGGTAAGAGCAATCAACCTGCGGTCTTCATGGACTCATCTGGACGTACCTTCTCTTGTGATGCCCACGGTCTGCCCTCTGCAAGGAGCCAGGGCGAGCCATTAACCGGACGATTTAGCATTGTAGGTGGCGAGTCATTTGAACACGTTATTATGGCTTCAGATGAAAGTAAGTTTTTAGTGGGTTCTGACGCCGGCTACGGCTTCTTGGGAACGTTCAAGGACATGGTGAGTAAGAACAAAGCGGGTAAAGCTTACCTGTCGTTGCCAAAGGCAGCGAAGGTCATGACACCCATGCCGGTGAGTAACCCAGATTCTGACCTTTGCTTAAGTATCTCTAATGAAGGCCGTATGTTGATGTTCCCGCTACGAGACTTGCCGAGTTTAGGCAAAGGCAAAGGCAATAAGCTCATTAATATCCCATCAGCTAAGTCTCAGGCAAGAGAAGAGTACGTCAAAGTACTTACCGTTGTGCCTGCAGGCGCGTCAATTAAAGTGGCTGCCGGTAAACGCAACATGACCCTATCGGCTGAAGATTTGACCCACTATCAAGGTGAACGAGGACGCAGAGGGAATAAGCTGCCAAGGGGGTTGCAGCGAGTGGATAACGTAGAGGTTGTATTTGAAAAAAATGACAGCCAAATCGAAAATCTATTATAAATTTTGTTGTTATCGTGTGGTGTGAACTACACTTTCGTCACAACAGTGAAGGAAACCGGATATGCTGGGTATAGTTTTTACGTCGTTGATCGATATGTTAGAAGAAAACGTGTCACCTGAGTTTGCCGATGACGTGATTATGGAAGCTGAATTAGAAAACGAGGGGGCTTACACGGCTGTAGGCTACTATCCTTATGAAGAAATGGAACGGCTATTGGCGGTGCTGATTGAAAAAACCGGCAAGTCTGCCAACGAGTTGCTGCACGACTTTGGTTACTATCTTTTTGGGAAGTTAGGCGCTGTTCATGGTGATGTGCTAGCAAATACTGACAGTATGCTGGATATGTTGGGGCATCTTGACGATGACATTCATGTACAGGCTAAGAAGCTCTACCCTGACGCCGATTTACCACGTTTTAAGGTATTGTCGCGAACGGACACGACAATGCGATTGCAGTACTACTCTGAACGCAGTTTGTTCGCTCTAGCAGAGGGCCTTATGGATGGTGCAGCCGACTATTTTAATTGTAAGTTGGAGCGCGAAACGCGTCAGCTTAGTACCCCTCATACTTATGAATTCAGCATTGCCGTAGTTTCATAGGTTGTATATGTCCGAAAATTATACGGATAGTGATAAGCGTATACTGATACTTGAACGCCGTCTAAAGCGTGAAAGAAATGCGCGCGAAGAAGCTGAAGGTTTACTTACAAAAAAATCGCAGCAGCTTTACGATGCGCTCCGTGATAGTCAGCAGTCTCAAGCTGACTTAGAACTAGCGTTATGGGCGTCTCAGGAGTCTTTTTGGAACTGGCGCGCTGATACTGACATTATGGTTATCCGCTCTTTCTCGCTCTACAGCGGTAACCGCTCTACGTGGTCCGGCACTGTCATAGAGCTAATGGCACGTGTGCACGAAGATGATATCGAAAACCTTCAGTTTCATTGGTCTATGGCGATACACGGTAACCGAGATCGCATTGAAGTGTCGTTTCGCTTACGCTTTAAAGCTGATTATCAGTGGATACGGCTACGAGGCCGCGTGCTTGAAAGAGGAAGCGCCACCGAAGCCCTCAACATTGTTGGCACTACAAAAGATATCACTCAACAGCGCAAAGCCGAGCAATCCTTTGATTTAATGGCATCTGCGTTTGCAAGTTCACGAGAGCCCATGCTGGTGCTAACGCCCGACCTTGTCATCACCGAATGCAACGACGCCTTTATTCGTTTGTTAGAGGCCCCAGTAAAAGAAAAGTGCATTGGCGAAAACTTTAACGAGCTGTTGGCGGCTACTCGTGTGGATGAAGAGCAGCTTATGCTAGACAAGCAGCTGCGTTTTGAGTCAAAAATAGATTCGCTGTCTGGTAAAACACGTGTCGTCGATATCTCTATTGCCGTGTTCGAGGCGTATCGGCAAACCTCCTCTTATTTAATCGCTACGCTACGTGATGTTAGTGACAGGAAGCGCAATGAAGCGCGATTAAGACAGTTAGCACAGCATGACGACTTAACGGGTCTGTCTAACAGAAATTGGCTTCGGGAGTCTATCGATTCATATGTAGCAAGCGGTGAGCCGTTCTTACTTGTCTTCCTTGATTTAGACGGCTTTAAAGCCATCAATGATACAGCAGGTCACGATAAGGGCGATGCAGAACTTCAGCGAGTTGCGGCACTGTTAACCGCTATGTTTGGACCCATCGGCGAGGTTGGACGATGGGGGGGCGATGAATTTTTAGTGGTGCTCAAAGAAGATGCGGCTGGCAGTGTTAAAGAAAAATGCGAGAGACTAATAGAACAAATAGAAGAGGACGTGATTTATGCTAAGGGTACTGAGCTGCGATTGTCTTCAAGTATCGGGATTGCCGCTTATCCAGAGCACAGTGACGGAATAAAAAGTCTCATTCAATGCGCTGATGCCGCAATGTATAGGGCGAAAGAGTTGGGCAAAGGGCAGGTGTTTGTTTACGAACCTGGCTTATACGAGAGTATGACGCAGCAGGTAAGTATGGTGAACGACTTGCGCAAGGCGGTAGAAAATCATTTGCTCGATTTTTACATACAAGGGAAATACGATCTTCACGGTAACTTAAAAGGGGGAGAAGTGCTGTGCCGCTGGATTTCTGGTCTTCACGGTGTGGTATCGCCTACCGTCTTCATTCCTATTGCTGAGGAGCACAATCTCGATAGCGCCATCGGTTTATATGCAATAGAGGCAGCTTGTGACTATATCTCTATTATGGAATCGCAGCAGGGAGAAGCCATTCCCTTATCGGTGAACATAAGTGCGAATCAAATGCTCGATGAAACATTTCCAGAAAAAGCCTTAGACATCTGCCGTACGAATGACGTCTCTCCTGAATACATTGAATTAGAGCTCACTGAATCGGTGTTTGTACGCGATGAAAAAACCGCACTGCGTTCATTAAATGCATTGCGAGAGCTTGGCTTTAGACTATCCCTTGATGATTTTGGCAGCGGTTTCTCATCACTAAGCTATTTGCGTATGTTCCAGTTTCAGGTGGTCAAAGTGGATAGAAGCTTAGTGAGTGGAGTACACCAAGATAGTAAAGCATATGCGCTATTCAGCGGCATAATAACCATGCTTCGAAGCTTAGAAATTGAGGTTGTCGCAGAAGGTATAGAGCTAGAAACTTACTTACCCTTTATGGAACAGGCCGACGTTCAGCTTATGCAGGGTTTCTATTTTGATAAGCCAATGCCGTATGATCAGTTTTTAGCACGACATACATCTGAGACTAAGCGCTAATAATTTTCGCCTGTGGGTAGGCGCCGCTCGCCAGCAATCTTGGAACGTCAGCAATCGTAGACTGACAACACTCTTTAACGTCAATAATCTTACCTACGCTCAATACAAAAAGCCCAGCGTCTCGCGACGCTGGGCTTGTTGTATTGATGCGCACATTTTGTTACGTCAATGGCTTAGCAAGCCAAGGCGTGAGCACGAGGTAATGCAATACCATCCGTGCTTCGCCGTGTTACTTGGCGTTCGTGCTTTCGAAAATCTTGTCTGCAGAGGCTGCAACAAAACCCTGATAACGCTCGCCGTTTGGCATGTCGTAGCGCTGAGCAAATTCGTAAAAGCAGCTTGGAATAGACAGAGTTTCTTCGCTAAATGAAACGTCGCTGCGGTCGGCCATTGTCGATGACTGAGCTAGGAAGACCTCAGGACCACCTTTTATTTCGCCGCCGGATGTATTTAGAACAAACCCAGCTTCTTTCAGAAGGGTGTTTACATCATTTAGTTCATTAGTGCGACTTAAATGGTTAACACTTACCGTAAAGTGATTCGCTCTGAAGCCCCACGCAGCCATCCAAGCGGCGTATTCAGACTCATTGATAAGCGTATCGTATTCAGCTTTACTCACATCCCAGTGCTTACCCGAGTACAGGAAATTGTCTGCATCAGTAATATCACTTGGCATTTGTGCCACTAGCTTTTTGATAATTGCTTGAACATCGTCTGATAGTTCATCAACGCGAAGTTCGCTAATAAACACTTTAGGCTTTGTATCGTCTGGGTGCTCAAAGTGTTTTGCCGTTAGCTTTTTCGCTTCAAAATCGTAGTCGCCTTTCGCTTCATAGCCCAGTGCTAGGAAGTGAGCTGCTAATTTATCAAGTCGTGTCTTATCTAACGCAAAGGTTCTAAACGCAACGTGGTCGTTAACAATATTGCTATTGTTTTCTTCACCGGCAAGTAGTGTATGAATCTTGTGCGCAGACGGCGTTATCTTTACGTAGTCTTCCCACATGTTGGCAAATAAAGTATCGATATTACTATGCATTTCAGTAGGGTCCTTGCATTTTTATAATGATAAGCCAGGGCTTAACTTGCCCGGTAACGTCACTTTATCAAGCTCAACCGACGCCACAGGGTAGGCGCAATAGTCAGCGGCATAAAACGCACTGGCACGGTGGTTACCGCTATCGCCAATTCCACCAAATGGTGCAGCGCTGCTTGCGCCTGTAATTGGTCTATTCCAGTTAACGATACCTGCACGAATGCGAGCAAAGAAATAGCGATAGTCTTCTTCGCTATCGCCCAGTAAACCGGCCGATAAACCAAAGCTTGTATTGTTAGCTTCTGCGATGGCATCGTCAAAGTCGGTGTAGCGAATCACTTTCAGTAGCGGACCGAAATGCTCTTCATCAGGCAATGCGGCAAGCATGTCTGTTACGTCGATAATACCTGGCGTGGCAAACCCTTTTTGCGGATCTGGTTGTTCTAATCTAACGAGCACTTTACCGCCTAATGCTTCAAGCTCGCTTTGCGCTTCGACCATAGAAGCTGCCGCCTTGCTTGAAATCATCGCGCCCATAAAGGGTTGGTCTTCTGCATCATAATCGCCCACTTTGATATTCTTAGTCATGGCAATTAAGCGCTCGAGGATTGCGTCACCTTGCGCGTTTGCCGGCAAAAATAAGCGACGTGCACAGGTACAGCGTTGTCCAGATGTAATGAAAGCCGATTGCACGATGTCATGAGTCGCGGCATCTATGTCACTGACATCTTTAACGATGAGGGGGTTGTTGCCACCCATTTCAAGGGCAAGAATTTTGCCAGGATGACCTGCAAACTGTTCGTGCAGCACTCGACCCGTGCGTGAACTACCGGTAAAAAACAACCCGTCAATATCGTGATGAGCGGCAAGTGCTTTGCCCGTTTCGACTTCACCTTGTACAAGGTTTAGCACGCCTTTAGGTAAGCCAGCAGCATCCCACAGTTTCACCATTTCTTGCGCTACCATAGGCGTGAGGTCGCTTGGCTTAAACACGACGGTATTTCCCGCAATGAGTGCAGGCACAATGTGACCATTTGGCAGGTGGCCTGGGAAGTTGTAAGGCCCGAATACAGCCACGACACCGTGAGGCTTATGACGTATAAATGCCTTACCCACTGGCATAGGGTTTTCCACATCACCGGTACGCTCAAAGAATGCTTTTTCAGAAATGCCAATTTTACCCATCATGGCGCCAACCTCAGTGGCCGTTTCCCACTCTGGCTTGCCCGTTTCTTTCGCCATTACTTTAGCGAGGTGTTCTTTCGCTTCTTCTAGCTTGCTGCCGTAGGCTTTGATGATGTCTAGGCGTTGCTCTACGGTTTTTAAGCTCCATTCAACAAGGGCTGCTCTGGCTGATTTAATCGCAGTATCTATCTGTGATGCAGTCGCAGATTTCCCTTCCCAAATAACCTCATTTTTAGCTGGATCTATTGAGGTAAGGTCGTGACCTTCTCCGGCAATCCATTCACCGTTTATGTAATGTGTGTGTAGCATAGGGGTGTCCTTTATTAGTCGCGAAACGTAACGGGCGCAAAGCGCACCGAGTCGCCTTCATTAACATTTAAGGCCGCAGCAGCTTGACGAGACAGCACCGCAACACGTTGTTCTTCACTTACGGTCATTTCTGCAGCCACTGCG
The DNA here is from genome assembly GCF_010500895.1 of Alteromonas genovensis. GTDB lineage: Bacteria > Pseudomonadota > Gammaproteobacteria > Enterobacterales > Alteromonadaceae > Alteromonas > Alteromonas genovensis. The sequence goes on along the minus strand of NZ_JAAAWO010000009.1, from coordinate 116,904 downwards.
CGAAACTCGCTAATAGACGTGTTGATGATGTAGTGGGTTTGTCCCTGAGCCGCAGCCATGTCGTCAATAACAACAGGGAGCTTAAGGCTAGACTGAGCGGTTCGAATATGACTAAGATTCGCTTCTACCGTAGGGCCTGCATCGAAAATATCCACATAGCCTCTGCACGAGAACCCTTCTTCTTCCAAGAGTTGCAGTGCAGGGCGAGTTTTGTCGTGAACCTTACCAATGACATCCTGTGCCGCTTGACTGAGCAAGTTCACGTAAATAGGGTATTTCGGCATAAGCTCGGCAATAAACACCTTATTGCCAATTCCAGTGAGGTAGTCGGCAGTAGGGAAGTCCATTGAGAAAAAGTGGGTTTCCAACCATTCCCAAAACGGAGAACGGCCTTCTTCATCACTCACACCACGCATTTCTGCAATGACGGTTTCAGAAAAGCGCTCGCGATGTTCCATCATGAATAAAAATCGGACTTTCGATAGGAAGCGACCGTTAATTCCGCCTCTCGCTTGCTCACGTAAAAACAGCGTGCAAATTTCTGTAACGCCAGTGTAGTCGTTACAAAAAGTAAGAATGTCCACTGTATTGTGGATGTTTAACTCACGAGATGCGTGCACCACTTTACTCAAGTGATAATGGTAAAAGGCATCGTCAATACCTACCGCGGCTTCAATGCCCGAGGTGCCAACGACTTCACCGGTTGCAGTGTCTTCCATCACGAATAAATAAGACTCATCGCCTGGCTCAGTCACATTAGTCTTGTTAAATGTACTGTCGGCGCGGTCTATTTTACGCTGTAAAAGCTCATCGTTAACGGGCAAAGACGTAAAGCCAATGCCCGATTCGACAGCGATATCCTTAAGCGCATTGTAATCCGCTTTTTTTATAGGGCGAATGATATTCATATTCACTACTCTGGTAGAGGCTATTAGGCGTTTACAACAGCGGCAACCGCGCGCTCGAAACGTGCTAGACCTTCTACGATGTCTTCGTCAGGAATGACAAGTGACGGTGCAAAACGAATGACATTCATACCGGCAACTAAACACATTAAGTGCTCTTTAGTGGCTGCTGTCATAAAGTCCTTTGCGCGGCCCTGATACTTCTCATTCAATGCACAACCAAGAAGCATACCCTGGCCACGAATTTCTTCGAACACGTGATATTTATCATTTATTTCGCCAAGTATTTTGCGGAACAGCGCTTCTTTTTTCAGCACGCCCTCTAGTACTTCAGGTTGATTGACAATATCCAAAGCTTTTTCTGCCACGGCGCAGGCCAGTGGGTTACCACCATATGTACTGCCGTGAGTACCTGGCTTAAGGTGAGCAGCAATATCTGTGGTAGTTAACATCGCACCAATTGGGAATCCGCCGCCCAACGATTTTGCGGTAGTTAAAATGTCAGGCGTTACGCCTAAACCCATGTAAGCATAAAGGTGACCTGTACGACCAACACCAGATTGCACTTCATCTAGAATGAGTAGTGCATTGTGCTTGTCACACAACTCGCGTACGCCTTTAACAAACTCAATGTCTGGCGTAATGATACCGCCTTCACCTTGTAACGGCTCCATCATAACTGCACAGGTTTTATCAGAAATCATTGCCTCAAAAGCAGCAAGGTCGTTGAAGTCGCAATGCTCAACGGCGCCTGGCTTAGGTCCAAAACCATCAGAGTATGCTGCTTGTCCGCCCACTGTTACCGTAAAGAATGTACGGCCGTGGAAACCTTTATTAAACGCAATAATTTGATTCTTATCTTCGCCGTGCTTATCAAGAGCCCAACGGCGCGCAAGCTTAAGTGCCGCTTCGTTTGCTTCTGCTCCAGAATTTGCGAAATAGACTTTGTCAGCGAACGTAGCGTCAGCCAGTTTTTTCGCCAAGCGTAGTGATGGCTCGTTAGTAAAAACATTACTTAAATGCCAAAGCTTTGAGCCTTGCTCATTTAATGCTTTAACAAGCTCAGGGTGGCAGTGACCTAATACATTTACTGCAATGCCGCCTGCAAAGTCGACGTACTCAGCACCTTCTTGATCCCAGACGCGCGAGCCTTCGCCGCGAACCGGTACCATATGAGCCGGGTTATAGTTAGGAACCATTACATCGTCAAACGTCGCGCGAGTTACCTTCATTATCACTACCTCTGCATTGAGCGCCTTACACCAAATCTGGCGTGAAAAAGCGCAAAAAATAAAACTATACTGGAGCGCAGTATGCCATTTTTTTTAACATTTGTCTTGTCTTAGGGGTGCTCTAGCCCTTTGTTTACAAGGACTGTGGCTTAATTTGCAAGAAAAGTGAATAACTATTAACTGCTAAGCAATATCATTTGGTAATAGAGATTTTCAGTAGTGGATTTTAGGCTGAGGCATGCAGCAACGGGGGCGCTGCGACTTAAAATGAGTGACTAGTTTTTGCTTAAACGATTATCTCTTGCGCTGGCGGGCTGCATGAATATCCACTAAAAATTAATCTTCAGCATCACTTTTTACGAGAGGAAGTGTGAAAATATCGATATTTTTCAACTTTGCTAATATTCCCTGAGGGTATTTTAATGCTGACAATGTGCTTTTTGCTGTTTTGGCGTCGGTGAGTTTGGTTTGATGCAGCGCTCGAACTTGAGCGTATAATCGCGCTTGTGACAATGTATCGCTTAACACTGAGGGTTGTGCGTGTGATGAACCCGCAACTGCCCGCATAGCAGGCGTGATAAACAGTCGTTTCAATGCCAGTTCGTCTAACACATCTGCGGTTAACGCATCGGCAAAAGTGTGCTGTAGCGCAATGAGATGATTGGCTGATGGCACTATTTTAACTAATGCATCGTGGCGCTTGTGCTCTTTGTCTTTCTGACACTCTTGCAAGAGATGCAGCTGTACTTTGTCGAACATTCTAAAATAAAGGCGAATAACAGCGCATCTGCCTAAGTTACCTAACATGCCAAGCATATAGGCATCGCTCTTGTTTATTCCCTGTGCGATAGCGATGTGCTGCGCTGTTATCGCTACACCCGTTGAATAACTAGACAGCTTTTGTTTGATCAGCGGGTAGGGATCGGTAATTTGTGGCGTGGCGCGTTTTACAATGAGTGACGGGATAAGCAGTCTTAAGTTTTCAATGCCTAAAAAGCTAAGCGCCGTTCGCAGTGTCTCAACAATGATGATGCGACCTCGAGAATCTTTTCTTCTAAAGCGAGCTGTATTAACAATGCGCGTAAGGTCGTCGACAAGCCACGGCATAGTGGCAACAATAGGTTCAAGTTTTGAGACAGAACAGGCTCTTACCGTTAGTGAATCAAGAAGCATACCAATATTGGACGGCAGTTTTAGCAGGTTGCTTATCACCCCTGGCGTATCTTTGAGATACTCCGACATTTCTTCAACGATAATATCGTGGAGTTGATAGCTGATTGATTCGATATAAGAAGCTTCGGAGGTTCTTTGTAGCCGCTTATTCTCAATGGCCACTTTTTCTACGTGCAGCAGCTGCCTGCGAGCATCGCCTTGCTCTGATTGCTCAAAGGTAACTTTGCCCGTTGGCGATTTTCCCAAGATCTCGAACACACGTTCTGTTGAGACAATAAAATTCTCAAAACAGTCGTTAACAGTGGGTTGTTCTGTGTGTTCTTTAGGGGCTGTGGGCACGTGCAGTCGACTCCGATGCTTAATAGTTTCGTACGTTGCTGTATTGTCGTACATTTTATGGCAGTTTCCCACTTTCGATTATCGCTATACCGCTCTTTCACCAAAAAGTCGCTTAATAGCCTGCTTCCTAAGCGTAGAGTCGACAAGGCCTCTAGCTAGTCAAAACCCTAGCTAGTCAGAACTCTAGCTAGTCAGAACGCTAGCTAGTCAGAACTCTAGCTAGTCAGAACTCTAGTTAGTCAAAACTCTAGCTAAACAGGCCTCTAGCTCAAGACTCGGCTAAGCACATCAACTTTGCATTTTAGGTAAGCAATGTATTTAAACACTATAAAAAATGGACTTTTTCAGTCCGAATTAAGGACGTATCGGCAAGAGATACAATTACTTAAGCTATGGCTTGATTAGGGTGTGCTTATCTTTGCTGAACATTTTCTCAGCAGTCTGTGGGCTATTTAGACAGGGATATAAACTTCGCTAGCACATCGTGACCATATTCGGTCAACAGCGATTCAGGGTGATATTGAACTCCCCAAATAGGCATACTTTGATGAGAGATAGCCATAATTTCTTTTTGACCAACATTGGTGGTGCACCACGCATCAGCATTGAGGCATATAGGCAGACTTTCGGGTTTTAATACCAGAGAGTGGTAACGAGTAACGTTGAACGCCCTTGGAAGTCCGTTTAGTAGGCCGGTATCACTATGCTGTAGTTCTGATACTTTTCCGTGCTTTATTTCTTGTGCACCAACCACACTAGCCCCAAAAACTTGACCTATAGCCTGATGTCCCAAGCACACACCCAAAATAGGAATAGTACCGGCAAATCGCTTTATTGCCTGTAAACTAATCCCCGCTTCATTCGGTGTGCAGGGGCCTGGTGATATAACGAGCTGAGAGGGCGCTAGATGAGCAATCTCATCCAGCGTGATGGCGTTATTTCGCACTACTTTTACGTTTACGCCTAACTCTAAAAAATAGCGAGCTAAGTTGTGCGTAAACGAATCAAAGTTATCAATCAACAATAACACGGTAGTGCTATACCTCTGTGTGATATTAAAGCTATGTATTTTATAAAAACGAGTATGAAACACGTAGCATGATCAGTAAGTACTATGCTCAACAAGTACTATGTTCAACAAGTGCTATGCTACACAATTATCATGATCAACACGTGAGTGGGTTACTTTACGGTAAAAGCGACCCTATGGTTTAGGAATGAAACCCACCGCATCATACACTTTCTTCAATGTCACACTTGCTCGTTCTGAGGCCTTATTGGCACCACTTTGCATTACCTCGTTAAGGAAAGCTCTGTCGGCACGAATTTTTGCGTACTCTTCTTGAATCGGTGTAATCAGTGACACAACTGCTTCAGCAACATCGCCTTTAAGGTGTCCATACATCTTGTCAGTGTACTCAGGCTCCAGTTCTTTTATCGATTTGCCCGTTGATAAAGATAGCAAGGTCAGTAAGTTAGATACGCCCGGCTTCTCCTTAGGGTCAAAATAGATATTGGCCTGCTCGTCTGAGTCGGTAACGGCGCGCTTTATTTTCTTCGTCAGCTTTTTAGGCTCTTCAAGCAAACCAAGAAAGTTATTCGGGTTTGTATCCGACTTAGACATTTTCTTTTCAGGCTCTTGTAAGCTCATGATTCGAGCCCCAAAGTCTGGAATATATGGGTCAGGTAATTTAAATACATCGCCGTAAAGATTATTCACCCGAGTCGCGATATCGCGAGTTAGCTCTAGATGTTGTTTCTGATCTTCACCAACGGGCACTTTGTCTGCTTGATAGGCCAATATATCTGCGGCCTGCAATACCGGATAGCTATATAAACCTACGTTGATATTGTTTTCGTTTTTGGCAGACTTATCTTTAAACTGAGTCATTCGGTTGAGTTCGCCCATTTGAGCGTAACAGTTTAGCACCCAAGATAGCTGCGCATGCTCAGGTACGTGAGACTGCATAAAGATAGTGCTTTTTTGCGGGTCGATACCACAAGCAAGGTAGAGCGCTAGGCCATCTAAGCAGGCTTCAAATAACTGCTTGGGATCTTGGCGCACCGTAATCGCATGCAAGTCGACAATCATATAAAGACAGTCGTAATCTGCTTGCATGGAAACCCATTGCTTAAGCGCACCCATATAGTTACCTAGGGTGAGTTGTCCAGAAGGCTGACAGCCACTTAATACAACGGGTTTATTACTCATTATTTTTACCTGTAATTGTGTTTAATAAATTATGCTTTAGACAGCGATGCAAGCTCTTGTCGCATTTCGCTGATGACTTTTGTGTAATCGTCTTGAGAGAAAATGGCGGAGCCAGCTACGAACATGTCTGCGCCCGCTTCTGCGATGTCGCGAATGTTATCTACTTTTACGCCACCGTCAATTTCTATTCTTATATCGTAGCCACTTTCTGCAACGCGCTGCTTAACTGAGCGTACTTTATCCAGTGTCGATGGGATAAAGGCCTGTCCGCCAAAGCCTGGGTTCACCGACATTATAAGAATGTGGTGAAGTTTATCCATCACATGATCTAAGTAATGTAGCGGTGTCGCTGGATTAAAGACCAATCCTGGCTTACATCCCGAATCGATAATGAGCTGCAAAGACCTATCGATATGCTCAGAAGCCTCAGGGTGGAAGCTGATATAGGATGCACCCGCATTGGCAAACTTTTCTATTAGATCGTCTACAGGCTTCACCATTAAATGCACATCAATGGGTGCGGTAATACCGTAGTTTCTTAATGCGTCGCAAATCATAGGCCCAAAAGTAAGGTTTGGGACATAGTGATTGTCCATCACATCAAAATGAACGATATCCGCGCCTGCGCTGATCACTTTCTCAACGTCCGCACCAAGTCGGGCAAAATCTGCGGAAAGAATAGAGGGCGCAATTAAAAATGGTTTCATTTTTCATCCTTAGTCATTAATGCATACACAGCGATTGATGCTGCAGTGTACATATACGCAATGTACACAGATGCAATGTGCATAGATGCAGGTTGATGAAAGTTTAACGAAATCCGTCGTGCTTTACTACGAACTCTGTGTTTCCTCCAGACAATTTAAAATGCGCCCCTATTTCGAAGAGTGAGAAATGCAATACAGCCTGCCCAATTTTGGGGAGTGCGCGTTAATCTGGTGCATTTTTATTCATTTGAGCTGCATGGATATTTTCATTGGGTTCTTTGGGTTTTTAAATAAAATCATTAAAATCAATTATTTAAAATTAATTTTAACTCTTTTTTACTTGTGCCATAAACGGGCATCAGTTTTGCGTTAGCTAGTGCAAATATAAAAATACAGACAGAAAAACAAATTAGAATTTGACTGGAGAACACACATGAAAACGTCTACAAAAAGAACTCTACTTGCCGCTGCTATATCAACAGCGTGCCTTTTTACTGCAATGCCTACTTATGCAGAAGTTACTGCAAACGCAAGCTTCACAAGCAACTACATCTGGCGTGGTCTTACTCAAACAACGAATGATGCAGCTGTTCAAGGCGGTATTGACTATGCACACGAAAGCGGTTTTTACGCAGGTACATGGGCATCAAATGTAAACTACGGTGCTGACGATATTTATTCGTATGAGCACGACCTGTATTTCGGTTTCTCTGGTGAGTCTGACCAAGGCATCGCTTATGATGTGGGTTACTTGTACTACAACTATGATTCAGAAGCTGAATTTGATTTCGCAGAGGTTTACGGCTCAGTAGGTATGGGTGGTGTTAGCCTTACGGTTTCATTACTAGCGCACACAGAAGCAGATGAAGGCGAAGGGCAAGATTTTGGTTTTGGTAAAGCAACCTATGTTTCATTAGACTACGGCATGCCAGTACTAGACGGTGCTGAACTTGGTTTCCACGTTGGTTACCACCAAGGCGATTTCGCAGAAGCGTTTAACGGTGTACCAGATGGTTACGCAGATTACGGTATTTCATTATCTAAAGACGGTTTTAGCTTTGCGGTTACGGGCACCGATTTAGACGATACTGGCGCAGATGCATACGACAACGATGCAGTAAAATTCACTGTTAGCTACGGTATGGACTTCGAGCTATAAGTGTATTGAAAAGTCTGTTTAGTAAAGACTTTTCTGTTAATTGAAAAAAAAGCCCAGCTCATAATGCTGGGCTTTCTCAATGAATACGTGGGCTAACAGCAGGTTAAAATAATTAGCTTGTTCATTAACCTATTTAGATTATACTAAGATGGAATTTTAACCGAGTGATAGGAGTGTTCATGATGAAAGTTCTCCCATTTTTTGCCTTGTGTGGTGTCGTTGCGCTTGCTAGTGCGACAATGGTTTCAGCACCCAACGCTCGCTCGTCTGTCTGTGACTTTCAGCCTGTGACAGAGTTCAACCCCAAGCTACCCGCTAGTCATGTCATGAATCAATGTGCTCGTTATCAAGAAGGCGTTGAGGAAGTCAGCTGGCTCTCGTGGGTTGCAGGTAAGTCATCGTCATTCCAGTTTCACTTCCTCGATTTATTAGAGCTGTTACACAGCGACAATTCTCACCAAGACTTTTCTTCGTCTCCTAAAGACGCTCAGTAATGAGTCACAAGTCCGACTCTGGCTTATGGGCGATAGTTGGCAGCGTTCTAGCTAGCTTGTTTGGCGTGCAAAGCCACAAAAATTACGAACGGGATTTTACGCAGGGTACCTTTATTACCTATGCGGTAATTGGCGTGGTCATGGTGGTATTGTTTGTGGTGAGCTTGTTTACTTTTGTGAAGTGGTACGTAGGCTAGCTAATACCAGTCCGCATAGATAATTACCCTAACTAACGCCTGTCTAATCTCTTCATAACGTCGAACTCTCCTGCCTAATCTTTTCATAGCGTCGTGTCTACGATGTGTTGCTTTTACTTGTCTGCACTGCTGATAAATTTAACGCAGGCTTTTTTGCTTTTCTCGCTCCCTTCGCTCCCTTCGCTTTTTTCGCTGACGGCATCACCGGGGGGAAAAACGCGAGTATTTCATCGACAGGATTGCGCTTCGCGCCATTTTGACTGATGGAGCGTTTTACAGACAACATGCTGAAATCTGCCCCTTGATACAAGTCTCTGGTTAATGGCAAGTCGTGATTTGAGACTAGCACTGGGATCCCTCTTTTTTGCGAGGTTTTAGCTGCAAGCTTCGCCAATTTTTCCTGCGCTTCTTGCCCAAAACTATGACTGGCGTAACTGGTAAACGCGGCAGTTTTACTTATTGGTGCGTAGGGCGGGTCGCAGTAAATGACATTACCTTGTCTCGCCCTAGTAAACACCTTTTCAAAGGGTAAGCAGGTAAAGGTCGCTTTTTGCGATTTTTCCGAAAACACAAACATTTCATGTTCTGGAAAATAGGGTTTTTTATAGCGCCCGAATGGCACATTAAACCGGCCTTGAAGGCTGTAACGACACAATCCATTGTAGCCATGTCTGTTTAAGTAAAGAAATAAAATGGCGCGGTAGTACTCATCTTCGGTTTTATTAAACTCTTCTCGTAACGCGTAGTACATGGGCTCATTGTTACGAGCAGTACTAAAAAAGTCACGGGCATCATTGATAAGTGCGTCAGGCTGCGCTTTGAGAAAGTTATAAAGATTAATTAAATCTGGATTGATGTCGTTTAAGAGGTAACGTTTGTATTGCGTATTCAAAAACACAGATCCGGCGCCGACAAAAGGCTCAATAAGCTTATTTGCTTGCGGTAATCTGGCTTGAATATGCTCAACCAAGCTGTATTTGCCACCGGCCCACTTCAAAAAAGCACGGTTCTTTTTTTGCATCATGCGAAAACGTTACTACCTACACGGAATGAAGACGGTGGTTGTTCCTAACGTCGCCGTTCTAGGCGTATTGCTGGGGAAGGGAGCCTCTCGGCGTCACCACACTAATCGGTAATTGTATCTTTCATCGTTTAAACGGACAACCGGCAAGTGCCGGCCATTTGATATCTTTTTCAAATCGACTAAAAAGCCTGCAGCTAACGCCCATTTACCGACTTTCAGATAGGGCTATTTCCTGCAATATTTGTTGTCCATTTTTTACAAACGCTGACCCATTGCCGGGGTAATCAGGCAGCGCTTGTTTGGCTTGCTGAGCCTGTGTAGCAGATGAAAACGTTTGGGCGTATATCACTACATACCAATCGCCGCCATAGCGACGTGTTTTATAAACTCGGGTTTGCTGTGCCAAGTTATTTTCTTCAATAAAGTCGTTGAGCACTTGTTCGTTTTTCATTGCTAGCATTTGTAGCGCGTACTCATTAGGAGCAATGAACGGAGCTTCTGTACTGCTAGTGACACCTAACTCAGCCCCGGACGCAGATGCGTCAGTGTTTAGACTAGGTTTAGGTTCAGCTAAATTTGCTGTGTTAGCCCCATTGGCGTTTTCGCTTGTGCCGCTGGCAGCCCTTTTATCCTGAGGTAAGGCACTGCCTTTCTTCGATAAGTCACCAGTATCTTTTGATATGGCATTTTGCCAACTGGTAATTAACGCCTCCGGTTGGTTTTGTGCGGCTTCATTGCTTTGCGTGTTCACGCTCGCGTTTACTGTGTCATCAGAGGATGCGAAATTATTATTGATATCATCAGCGCCCTTTATTGTGGCAGCCCCACCGATTAGAGAGCCCTCAGCGTATGGAAAAGAGCCCTCAGCGGTAGGTAAGGAGCCCTCAGCGTATCGTAGAGAGCCCTCAGCGGCAGAATATGAGCCTTCAGCGTTCACTCCCGCTTCATTACCCATAGTTTCTGCTGCTATCTGATCGTAAGCAGAACCAGGCGCAACAAGGTTAGCGTTAGCACCATCTGCGTTGTCTATTGGCGCGAACAAAGAAGCGATGTCGTCGCCGTATTGCCAATAAACTAAACCTGAAAATGTGCTAACAAAAACGCAAAGCAACAATACATAGAGCCATCTCGACTTTAGCGGGTTGGAAAAGGTCAGTGCGCTTTGCTGCTGTCGGTTTTCAAGATGCGCTTGAAAGGCTTCTCGACGCGTTGCAATCATTTTATCTAAATCAGATGCAAAGTTAGGTTGCTCATCGATGACAGACTGACTGCTAATAATTAAGGGTGTTTCCGTGTTTTTGGCGGGTAGCCACTGCTTTGCTCGTTCTGCCCACTGGCTATCGGCAAACAATAATACGTTTAAATGCTGCTTATTGCCGGCAAATCGACTTTGAAGAACAAGGTCCCACAACTCTTGTAAAAAGCTATCCGGTAGGTGATGAGATTGAGTAATGGCAACCAGTATAGGCCCTTCGTGATTATTTAAATCAACAAGTAGCTCGTTTAGCGGTCTGACAAAACTGCCTACTACTTGCCCTAACAGCTGGCGACAGAGTTGGCGACGGTAGTCAGACACATCCATCGTCTCTTGTGCTGTCAAATAGGCTATTTCAGTATCATCATGCTGCTGAAAGACAAAGGCTTCTAGGGTTTTTTGCTGCTGAGCAATAGAGTCTCCACTGACAAAAATCAGTTGCGACGAGTAGTTAACTAAATACTCCAAACGTTCATGCAGTTCATTTTGCATGTGTTTGCCCCTATAAAAACCTTGCTGTGAGTAGAAAACAGTAACACCGCAAACGAACGTGTTTATTTGCGGTGTCGAATCTTTAAGGCTAGGAAAGTACGTTAGAAAGTATGTCGTCGGTCACTGCTTTTGTAACCACCGCGTTGCCAATGCCTTTAGGAAGCACAAATCGTATGCTACCGGCTTCTACTTTCTTGTCTCGCTTCATATGCTTGACGTAGTCAGCTTTGTTCATACTCTTAGGACCTTCAACGGGAAGGTCGAAGGCTTTAAACAGCGCGGCAACACGACGAGTTTCTGACGTTTCGAACCAATCTAGCTCTTGTGCAGCTAAACAAGCAATTATAGTACCAGCTGCCACGGCTTCACCATGCAGCCAGTTGCCATAGCCTTGCTCTGCTTCTATAGCGTGACCAAACGTATGGCCCAAATTTAGAATGGCGCGTAGCCCGCCTTCTCGTTCGTCTTTTTCTACCACATCGGCTTTTATTTCACAGCAGCGGTGAATAGTTTGGCTTAACACGTCGTTGTCGAGCGCTTTCAGCGATTCTACTTGAGACTCAAGCCAAGTAAAGAAAGGTGCGTCGTAAATAATGCCATACTTCACGACTTCAGCCATCCCAGCCGCGAATTCTCGCTTTGGAAGGGTGGACAATGAGAGTGTGTCTATTGCTACAAAAACAGGCTGGTAAAATGCACCAATCATGTTTTTCCCAAGAGGATGATTGACTGCAGTCTTTCCACCCACTGATGAATCAACTTGGGAAAGTAATGTAGTAGGAACCTGAATAAAAGGGATGCCGCGCTGATAGGTTGCTGCTACAAAGCCAGTAAGATCGCCAATTACCCCGCCGCCTAATGCGATTAACGTGGTATCGCGAGCGGCATTTAGCTCTAACAAACGGGTCATAACGACTTCGAATTGTTCGAGGTTTTTATACTGTTCGCCGTCGGGCAGGATAATGGTTTCTACGTTAACGTCGCCACAGGCAGCTTTTGCTGTCTCTAGGTACAATGGCGCAACGGTTTCATTGGTAACGATAACAGCGAGAGGCCCTTTTATGTAAGGGCTAAATAGAGCAGGCTGCGAGAGCAAACCTGCTTCTATCTGTATTGGATAGCTACGGTCTCCAAGTTCCACAGTTAAGGTTGACATGGGCGCAGCACCTCCTAATACATTATGCTATTTAAAGACCGATTTTACTGATGATTTGGTTTGCTACCGCACGTGCAGACTGGTCGTCGGTATCAACTACGTAGTCGGCTACCTCTTCGTACAAAGGGTTGCGTGAGTCAGCTAGGTCGCGAAGTACCTTCTCAGGATCTTCGTTTTGAAGAAGAGGACGACGCTTGTCACGTTGTGTACGAGCTACTTGCTTATCGATAGTGGTTTGCAAGTAAACAACGATACCGCGGGCAGATAAACGGTTACGTACTGCTTTAGTCACGATAGAGCCACCGCCAGTAGCAAGCACAATGCCTTGCTTGTCGGTTAAATCGTTGATGACGTTTTCTTCGCGTGCTCTAAAACCATCTTCACCTTCTAAGTCAAAGATCCAGGCGATATCAGCCCCAGTGCGGCGCTCAATTTCCTGATCCGAATCAAAAAAATCCAAGTGAAGTTCGTCTGCTAGATGTCTACCGATTGTGCTCTTGCCAGCACCCATCGGGCCAACTAAAAAGATATTACGTTTTTCAGCCATATTTGCTTATATCACAACTTAATCATGTTAGGGGCAGTGCACTGTTGCCTTACCAGCCTACCCATTGACTCGTGCCTATTTAATGTCCAATAAGCACCACTCCTTAAACCTCGTTAATATTTCGAGGCGGCGATTATCTCAGTTTCCTACAAGGCGTTGCAAGTTTTGTTACCAACAATATGCATATACCTGTAATTTCACTTAAAAAAACAGGGTTAAAACAAAAAACGTGCAAGGCTATGCACGTTTTCTTGGTAACTCAGGGAGGGGTTACGGTTTTTCAGTAATTATTTTCGGCGTTACAAAAATTAATAACTCGCGCTTTTGCTGTAGCTCAGTGGTATTTCTGAACAATGCACCAAGCACGGGAAGGTCGCCAAAAAGTGGTACTTTATTTACACCGTCACTACTTGTTTGCTGGAAGATGCCGCCTAGAACAATTGTTTCTCCATTCTCAACCAGCACCTGCGTCTGTATTTCTTGTGTATCAATTGCTACTGCATCCCCAGTTGATGTGGATACTGTTTCACCTCGGGTATCTTGTGTTACTACCAAATCTAAAATAATTCGGTTGTCCGGTGTGATATGCGGCGTGACTTTAAGTGATAATACCGCCTTTTTAAATTCAACTGCTGTGGCGCCGCTTGAGGTTGCCTGTACAAACGGAATCTCAGTACCTTGTTCTATATACGCTTCGTGTTGATTGGCAACTGTAATGCGCGGGCTGGCAATGATTTCACCCTTGCTTTCAGATTCTAATGCCGACAGCTCTAAATCTAATATGGTGCCATCAATTAAACTTGCCACTTGAAAGCCTATGGTGCCCGCAGCGCTGCTTACCGGTAAGTTAACGTTTAATCGGTTGTTGATTGAAGGAACAATGCCACCTGCAATGGTATCAGCACCTTCAAGAGAGCCCGATACACCGTTGTCGTCTTGTCTGTCACTGAAGCCCCAACGAACGCCAAGTTGTTCATCTACGTTATCCAGTACAGTTACCATACGGCTTTCAATAAGCACCTGCTTAACAGGAATATCGAGTACTTCAATGGTCTTTCTGGCTTCATCGATAGACTCCAACGTGTCTCTTATCAGCAGTGTATTGGTGCGCTCATCAACGGTCACTCCGCCTCTATCTGAAAGAATACCGCCTTCCGATGACTTTAAAATTGCAGCCAGTTCTGCTGCTTTTGCGTAGTTAATCGCAATATCCACTGTTTGCAAGGGGGCTAAATCGGCCACTTGCTGACGAGACTGCAGCGCTTGGGTTTCTCTTGCGGATAATTCTTCTGCCGGTGCAATAAGTAAAATATTACCTTCTAAACGCTTGTCTAAGCCTTTTACTCGCATGATCATATCGAGGGCTTGATCCCACGGAACCCCAGAAAGGCTAATGGTGACATTGCCTGTCACCGAATCGGTCGTAACGAGATTAAAGCCATTAACTTGAGCAATAATCTGCAGAACCTGACGTACCGGAACGTCCTGGAAGTCGAGAGATATGGGTTCGCCAGTATACTTTTTCTCGCTGCTAAGGGCTTCTTGCTGTTCTTTACCCATAGGCACTATTTCAATGTGAAGCTGCTTCCCTTTTACCGTGTTTCTAACGGTAACAGCGCCTTCATAATTGACTTCAACACGCGCAGATTTGTCGTCTTCAAAAGTTTCGATAGTAGAAACCACGGTGCCGAAATCAGCCACATCAAGCTCTACAAACTGATTTTCACCCAGTTTAGTGGCCATTAAAGTAACTGATACTTTGCCCTGAGATTCAATAAGCTGGGTCTTAGGTACTTGGCCTTCAAACGTCACCATAGTAATCGCGGTGTTGTTGGCGTTTTGCGTAAAGTCGACATCAGTGATGGTGGTGGTCACACGCTGAGCATCGCTCATAGACTGCGGGTCGACTAAAACTGGCTCTTGGGCTTTAGAGGGAGCAACAAACACAGTAAAAGAGAGGAGCGCGGCAATAGTACCTGCTAACCAATACCATCTAGGCCCGCTACGATTTAGAGACTTATTAAATATGTATCGCTCGGCCATGTTTACTCTCCCGCCTGTGATGCTGTTGTCATTGTTGTTGTTTTCCTTTGCCAGCAGCCAGCACCATCTGGTAATAACTGTTCTATCATAATTGATTCTGTGCCAATTTGCGTAATGCTGCCGTAAAATAGCCCAATTCTGCTTTTGGCTTTTGCTTTGTGCAGCACGCCGTCGTTACTTTTTATGAGCGCCCATTTTTCGCCTTGAACGGTAAAACTTCCAGTGAGTGCGAGTGCGTCTAAGCCATAGCTTTCTAACGCCTGTTTGGGACGTTGAAAATCGGGTTGTAAGCAATTTTCAACCCGGGTTTGGCTCACTACCGCAGGTATCCCTCTTGGCTGCTGAAAAGGGCTTCGCAACGAACTTGCGCTGTATGCAAAAGGCGGTTGAGTTTCAAATTTAGTGTATGGCTCTACGCTCGGCTGAGCTCGGCTTTTTACGCTTTCTGTGTAAGCCTGTAAATCGTTGATTTCAGGGGCGCATCCAGAAATCATAACAAAAATACACAAAGATAAAAGATATCGCATTAGTCTTCTTCTCCCTCTAAGAGTGAGGGATTGTCAGAACGGTAGGTTCTTGCCTGTAATCTAAGGGTTAAGCTACCTTCATCGCGGGCAATATCAAAGTCGTGCAAAGTTACAATACGAGGTAAATCTGCCACATTAGAGACGAATTCACCAAAGTTGTGATACCCGCCGCTTACTTCCATCTCTATTGGCAGTTCTGTGTAGAATTCTTTTGGCACTTCTTGCTGCCAGTTGAGCAGTTTAAAGGTTAATCCTGCCGAGGTGCCCACGTAGGTAATATCGTCAAGTAGTCCCGGTGTCTCATTACTGGTAGGTAGACTTTTCAGCATAGAAGAGAAGTCTTTTTTGATTTGCTCTAGTTGGGCTTGATAAGCATCGAGGTTTGCAGCAATTCGGTATTTAGCTTCAAACTGAAGCTTTAATTCGTCTTCTTTTAATTTCGCTGTATCTAAGATAGGAAGCTTTGGACTTATCAGCAGGTAGTAACTTAATGCGCCTATGGCAATAGCTACAAAGGCAGCAACAACAATGCGTACTTCGTTGGGCCAAATGGCAATTTGTTCGAAATCGAGTTCGTTGAGTTCTTTTAGTTTTGAGACATCAAATTTCATCTACTGAACCTCACTTTCTGCATCTGTCACTGGCGCTAGATTGGGGGCGATAGAGAATGTAAGGGTAAAGTCACTCACTGCACGCGCGGCGCTGCTATCCGATTTGATGGTAGACAGTTCAGCAGACACAAAGGTGTCAGAGCTGTCTAATGCGCGCATGAAATCAGATAGCCTGTTGTTTGAATCACTCGTACCCTCAATTTTTATGCTATTTCCAGTGCGAGCCATAGTATTAAACGCTACGCCTGAGGGTACAAGCTTGGCTAGCTCATCAAACACAATAGGCGAGATATTGCGACTTGCCTGAAGTTGTTCAATCAGGGTCATCCGTTGTTCAATGGCGCTTTTATTTTCCTTCACTTTCTTTATATCGCCAATTTGATTGTCTAGGGCGGCAATTTCACGTTCTAGAAATTGGTTTCGCGAGTTTTGATGGCTAATTTGCTGATCGATGGCTTGCCCAACAAACCAAAATATTAGCCCAACAATCGCCGCTACGGCCACGAGTGCTGCCAGATACTGTTGCTTTTGATGCTGGCGCTGTTTTTCCCGCCAGGGGAGTAGGTTTACATGTGCCACGGGGTAAAGCTCCTACTCGCTAGGCCTGCTGCTATGACAAGTTGAGGCGCTAATTTTTGTAGTTTTGCAGCATCCAATTTTGGATTGATTGTCATGCCTGCAAAAGGGTTAAAGCGAGCGACATCAAGACCTAAGTCTTGGTTTAAAATATCAACCAAAGGCTCAATGGTTGCTGCGCCTCCGGTAAGTAAAATTTTCTGAGGACGTTCGGCGTGAGTGGTACTCATGTACATCTGCAATGCGCGATTAATGCTTTGTTGAAGGTTAGCGGCAAAAATGGGTAGGGTGTCTTCAACCCAATTTCCTGCCAATGTGCCGTCTAGCAACTGGCGTTCTGCAGTTTCTCGCTCAATCATATGAATGGCGCTAATATCGCTAATGAGGTTATTCAGTCCAAAGGCGTGCTCTTTGGTATAGATAACGTTGCCGTTTTTTACCACACAGACCTGGAGCAGTGAGGCTCCCACATTCACACAACACAAGGACTCGTCGGTTGCCGGATTGGCGTGAAAAAAGTCGATGGCATTGCCGATAGCGTAGCTTTCCATATCGACAATTTTAGGCTCAAAATTGGCTTCTCTTGCTAGCAGCAGTCGGCTATCTACCAAATCTTTATGTGCAGCCGTCAGCAGAACATTTACTTTGCCTGTATGCGTAGTACTTGGCCCGATTTCTTCAAAGTCTAAATAGACTTCTTCTAATGGGTAAGGAATGAGACTGTCAGCTTCTATTTCAATTTGGTTTTCTAAATCGAAATCGCTTTGCTCTGGATCCATATAAACCACTTTACTGATAACAGACGTGCCCGCAACAGCCACGTTGGCTAACTTAATTTTGGTCTTAAGTGCTTTTCTGATTTTTTTTAGTGCAATACTGACCGATTCATAATCTTTTATGTCGCGCTCTGAAAAAGCAATTTTATTGATGGGTTCGCAGGCATACCCTTGAAGTACAAACCCATCTTTTGTCTGCTCTATCCATACCGCTTTTATTTGACGCGTACCTATGTCTAAGCCCACAATGGGCGGCAGCTTTTTTTTCAGTAGCGATTTCATTTATTCGTGCCTAGTTCCAAAGGTAGTTGCTCTAAAGTACAATATTACGCTAAATAATTCATATGTATGGTTCTATTGATAACACATACGTATAGAATATACGTCATTTCATCATAAATTTCCTTGGTACCCGTTACAGTGAAGTACATTAAACCGCTAATCCTTTTCAGTTTCTTATCCGGTCTTCTTGGCTTTGCTGCGCTGGTTGGTATTTACTTTTATATCAAACCTGACCTGCCTAGTGTCACTGTCCTTAAGGATGTTCGCCTGCAAACCCCAATGCAGATATATACCAAAGATGGAAAACTTATTTCCCAGTATGGAGTTAAACGGCGGATACCGGTAAAACTTGAGGAAGTTCCTAAGCAATTAGTCGATGCGATAATTGCCACTGAGGATAGCCGCTTCTACGAGCATCACGGTATTGATCCCATTGGTATTGTTCGAGCAGCAGTAAGCTTAGTACTGACGGGTGAAAAGCGACAGGGAGCCAGTACACTTACCATGCAGTTGGCAAGAGGCTTCTTTCTGTCTCGGGAGAAGACGTACATACGTAAGGTGAAGGAAATATTTATCGCTCTTCATATGGAGCAAGAGCTCTCGAAGCAAGAAATCTTGGAGCTATATTTAAACAAAATCGAATTAGGTCACCGTTCGTTTGGTTTTGGCGCCGCTTCACAGGTGTACTATGGAAAGCCACTTACCGAGCTGTCTTTAGCACAAATTGCTACCATTGCGGGTCTTCCCAAAGCGCCCTCAGTGCTTAACCCCATCAGCGGACCAGAGCGCTCTGTTGAAAGGCGACGAGTGGTTCTTCTAAGAATGCTCGATGAGAACTACATTACCAGAGCGCAGTTTGATGAAGCCGCTAGCGCTCCTGTTACTGCACGTAAACACGGCGCTGAAATTGAAGTTGATGCGCCATACCTAGCGGACGTTATTTATTCCGAAATGGTAGAAACCTACGGGAAAGAAGAAGCAGAAACAGGTGGGTATCAAGTGTATGCAACGGCAACATCTGAGCTACAGCTCGCTGCGCAAAGGGCGGTGATAAGAAATCTACATGATTATGACGAGCGCCATGGCTATAAAGGCGCATTAGGCTATTTGTGGAATATCCCTAAATCTGAGTCAAAAGACGAGAAAATCCCGATTCTGTCATTGAGTTTTGACGTGAGCAATCGCACAGAGCGAGCGATGTGGGATGACACGTCGTTAATATCCGTATTAGAAGAAATTCCCTATATTAAACCGCTAGTGCCGTCAGTGGTGAAAGTGGTAAACGAAAAGTCTATAGAGGTACTTACTGTCAATGGCGAAACTCGCACCATAGAGTGGGACGGCCTAGATTGGGCTCGTCGATACATTACTGACTTCAGGCAAGGAAACGACCCAGATACAGCTGCCGATGTGACGCGCGAAGGTGCGGTAATTTATATTCGTGAGCAAGACGGTGAGTGGCGAATTGCGCAGATCCCCGAAGTAAGCGGTGCGTTTATCGCGCTTAACCCGAAAAACGGTGCCGTGGAAGCGGTCGTGGGCGGCTACAGCTTCTACCAAAGTCAGTTTAACCGCGCCACGCAAGCTAAGCGTCAAGTTGGCTCGAACATAAAACCATTTGTCTATTCAGCCGCAATCAATAGCGGTTACACATTAGCGTCTATTATCAACGATGCGCCAATAAACCAATGGAACGCTGCAACGGGCGTGGCATGGCGGCCGCAAAATTCACCTGCTGAATACGATGGTCCTATTCGCATGCGAAAAGCATTGGGTAAATCGAAAAACGTGGTGTCGGTTCGACTACTTCGCGGCGTAGGTTTACGCGAAACAGCGAATTACCTTACTCGTTTTGGTTTTAACAAAGAGGATATTCCTCTCGATGAAACCGTATCATTAGGTTCGAGCTCTCATACTCCTCTTGAAGTGGCGCGCGGCATGTCGGTCATTGCCAACGGCGGTTATCTAGTAAACCCTCACTTTATCAGTGAAGTGCTCGACGAGAATGGTGAACAGCTATGGCAGGCAAACCCAGTATGGGCATGTCACCGCTGTGAAGAGGAAGACGATACCTCAACGTCCCAGCCCTTAGATGAAGACGATATTGAAGCATTGCTTGCGGCTCAGTTTAATGAAGACGCTGGTACGGTAGATTTGACCAATGACGTTGAAGAAAAAACCATAGCGCCTCAGGTTATTAGTGCACAAAACGCGTTTCTCGTCGCTGAGATGATGCGAACGGGCGTGAGAGCTAACGGTAACTGGAATAAGAAAACCTACTGGCTTGGCACCGGCTGGCGCGCTAGAAATATATTACAGCGTACGGATATTGCTGGTAAAACCGGTACAACTAACGATTCAAGAGATACGTGGTTCAGCGGGTTCCACAAAGATATCGTGGCGACTGCTTGGGTAGGTTTTGACAATATGAGCCGCCAGCTTGGTCGGGCTACTCGCAATCAAAACTTAATCAATAAGGACCCTGAGAAGTTTAATTGGATTGGTAATGCGCTTATCGGAACAGAAGATGGTGCCAAAGCCGCAGGCCCTGCCTGGATCCGCTTCATGGAATATGCACTGGCCGACAAACCTTATTCTCCGTTACCTGTGCCTGAAGATATCGTTCGCGTGCGCATTGATCGTACCAGTGGAAAGTTGACCAATCGCACAGACCATACGACACTATTCGAATACTTCCTTCAAGGTACAGAGCCTACCGTATACGTTCGTGACAACGATGTGGTAGACCCAGCCGAGCAGGATGAAACAACAACGCCAGAGTCAGAAGAAATATTTTAAAAAAGGGAAGGGCGTGCAAAACCACGTCCTTTCAGGCTTTGGCGCTCCATTTGCCTGAACCCATAACCGGAAAAAACATGTCAGAAGATTCACAGCGCTATCTCTATATCCCACATTCCGGCCCTTCATTGCTGGAAACTCCGCTACTTAACAAGGGCAGTGCCTTTACTGCCCGAGAAAGAGCTGCATTCAATCTAACGGGATTAGTGCCGCCGCGGTATGAAAGCATAGAAGAGCAGGTTGAACGCGCTTACATGCAGTACAGCAGCTTTGACGAAGCATTGAATAAGCACATTTACTTGCGTGCAATTCAAGATAATAACGAAACTTTGTTTTATCGCCTCATTCAGAAATACATTGATGAAATGATGCCGCTCATCTACACCCCTACTGTTGGGGATGCCTGTGAGCAGTTTTCTGATATTTACCGCAGCTCTCGTGGTTTATTTGTGTCTTATGAAGAGCGTCACCAGATAGATGACATTGTTCGCAACGCCACAAAACGCAAAGTGAAAGTCATCGTTGTGACAGACGGCGAGCGCATTTTAGGGTTAGGCGACCAAGGTATTGGTGGCATGGGTATTCCTATTGGGAAACTGTCGCTGTATACCGCCTGTGGCGGTATTAGCCCAGCCTATACATTGCCGGTGATGCTTGATGTGGGCACTAATAATGAAAAGCTGCTTAACGATCCTATGTACATGGGCGCTCGACACCCTCGCATTGAGCAAAAAGAGTATGACGAATTTGTCGACTTGTTTGTACAAGCAGTTAAACGACGCTGGCCTGACGTACTTATTCAATTTGAAGACTTTGCTCAGCCAAACGCCATGCCGTTACTTAATCGCTATCGCAATGAGATCTGTTGTTTCAATGATGATATTCAGGGCACCGCGGCAGTGACTCTAGGCACAATATTAGCCGCCTGTAGAACAAAGCAACAAAAGCTCAGTGAGATGAAGGTTGTTTTTGTGGGCTCTGGTTCGGCAGGTTGCGGTATTGCTGAAATGCTCATTCAGCAAATGGTATTTGAAGGGTTAAGTGACGAGGAAGCGCGAAAGCAAGTATTCATGATTGATCGCTTTGGCCTCTTAACAGAAGGCATGGAAGGTCTCCGCGACTTCCAAGAAAAGCTTCAGCAAAAACAAGAAGACCTTGCCGATTGGACCTTCAGTGGCGATTATGCGTCGCTTCTTGATGTTATGCATTGTGCACAGCCCGATGTGCTGATTGGGGTGTCTGGCCAGCCAGGCCTATTCACTGAACAAGTCATTCGCGCCATGAAGCAAAACTGCGAATTGCCTATTATCTTTCCGCTGAGTAATCCTTCACGCCAAGTGGAAGCGCGGCCAGAGCAGGTTATTGAATGGACAGATGGAGAGGTGATCATTGCCACCGGAAGCCCATTTAAGCCGGTTGAGTACAATGGAAAGGTGTTCCCTATTGCCCAGTGCAACAACTCTTATATCTTTCCTGGTATCGGTTTAGGTGTTGTTGCTGCAAAAGCGAAACTAATAAGCGATGAAATGTTAATGGCTGCTAGTAACGCCCTCGCTAAAGCGTCGCCATTAGTCAACACTGGTGAAGGTTCTCTGTTGCCATCCTTGGTACAAATTGCAGAGCTTAGTCGAGATATTGCTTTTGAAGTTGGCAAGGTAGCAATGCAGCAAGGCTTGGCCTTAGAAATGTCTGAGGAGGCACTTCGTGCAAGCATTGAAAGGAATTTCTGGAAAGCAGAATATCGACCCTATAAACGAGTGAGTATTTAAATATTCAAAAGCAGGCGCAACGCCTGCTTTTTTGTATGTACTTCAAGGTGGAACATATTCTAGCAAACACCTTTGTATCTTCCTCGGTAAGATATTGTCGCCAATGTGCAACATTTTCCTCTATTTTTTCCTGACTTTTTCGCTTTAAAATTTCCAACGCTATGAAAATATTGGTTTTTTTGTAGTTGGCTTAATTATTGATATCTAAATATTCACATGCACATAAGTGCAAGCATGTGTGATGAACAAGCGCGGTGCTAATGCAGTTAATTGATATGTACGGGTAGATGAGCGCTAGTGTAATCCGCTCATATAATTTGCTAGCTCAACTCGCTAACGCTATCCGTACACTACCGCTTTGCGTGCAATGGAGTGTGCGCCTTTTATTGTAGGCCGAGCTGGTGAATTTCACCGCTCGGCTTTTTTATGTTGGTGAGCCTATAACCTTGTTTATTGGTCGACACCGGTGAGCTCTATCTCTTTAAAAGTTGTTATTAGTTACTAGATAATTTACAAGCAGCGACAAAAAGGAAAAGCAATGTCAGCATCTGATAACTACACCCCTCCTAAAATATGGACGCAGGACAAAGACGACGGCAATAAGTGGGCTAGCATTAATCGCCCTGTGTCTGGTGCGACCCATGAAAAGGCCCGTGAACAAGGCGAGCATGGATTTCAGCTTCATTCTTTAGCCACACCAAACGGGCAAAAAGTAACCATTATGCTGGAAGAGTTGTTGGCCGCAGGCGTGGATGAGGCTGAGTATGACGCTTGGTTGGTGAATATTGGAGAGGGCGATCAATTTTCTTCAGGCTTTGTGGATGTGAACCCAAATAGTAAAATACCCGCGATGGTGGATACCACAACCACACCGGAGACGAAGCTGTTTGAGTCTGGCTCTATCCTGATGTACTTAGCTGAAAAGTTCGATAAATTTATTCCCAAAGATGCTCATGCTAAAGCAGAATGCATGAACTGGTTGTTCTGGCAGGTGGGCAGCGCGCCTTATCTCGGTGGTGGTTTTGGCCATTTTTACAGCTACGCGCCATACCCAATGGAGTACCCCATTAACCGCTTTACTATGGAAACGAAACGTCAATTAGACGTTTTAGATAAACATTTGGCGAAGAATACATTCATGGCGGGCGACGAGTACAGCATAGCGGATATCGCAATATGGCCATGGTATGGCAACCTCGTGCTTGGTAACTTATATGACGCCGCTACGTTTTTACAAGTAGATGATTATACCCATCTGCTTGAATGGGCCCAGCGTGTTGAAAAGCGCAAAGGTGTGCAGCGCGGCCGTATCGTTAATAAAACGTGGGGCGAAGACGGGCAGTTGGAGAACCGACACAGCGCTGCTGATATCAATAATGCCCTAGCGAATGGCTAAAGACGTTTAAAATAAGAGTAAAGCGACTGTGTAAAGCGCCATCATTGACGTAGTCGATGGTGGCGACACAGCTGTTTTGCGTGATGCTAGTGACAAGAACTAATGCAGTCAACCAATGCATTTAAATAGGCATAGTTAATTAAGCGCAGTTAGACAAGCACAGCTAAATAAGCACGGCTCGGCTTTTATAGTAGGCTTTTTGCAACGGTTTCAGATCCCAATCTTCAAGTGATACTGAAAAACTAAAATCGCCAACGTTTCCTTCCCACCGTGTTTCTGGAGGTGTCGCCCACGACTTCATAAACACTAATTTTCCTTGAATACAGTGCAGCACATCAATATTTTGTTCACCGTCGGCACCATAGTATTTAGTTTCTGTAATAGCAGAACCTTCTTCGCAGGGCTCGTCAAAGAATACGAAACCTCGATAACGGCCACTATCGCTAATGGTTAAAAGGGCTGCATAATTTTCATCTACGTATACCTTACGCAAGGCAGGTAAATCCCCTTCAACTCTTTTTATTTGAACACGCCGCTTTTCGTCAAACCATGACCACCCTTTGCTGCCCATAAAATTAAGTTCTTCTCGTTTCAAGGCGTGTTTACTCATACTTTTATATGAAAAAAAGGCGCCCGCGCCTATGGTGAGAAGCACAAAGACAATAGCAACAGTGAGTAGTCGTGATGTGTAAAGCGCCATAACGATAAAGAAAATTGAGTAATAGTACAGTTGCATAAATATACGTAGATAAAGTGGTAAACGTTTGTTTATCGCATCCAATTAACCGGAATTTAATGTATCAGGATTGGGTGTTTACTCTGCGCTAAGCAACACTATCAAAGTACTCAGTTACTTTAGGCCAAAGGTGTTGGCACTTGCGTGAGAAGAATTTCATGTGACCAATGTCTTTCACGTTGTGCTCGGCAGGGTCGAGCTGCTCCACTTCAGCCTTCATATTGGGGAATACACTTATCATGTCATGCACATTTTTTATGTTAGCTATGTCATCATCAGTGGCAAGTAACCATTTTGAGGGAATACGGATATCGTCAAAGTAATGGTTTTTTACTTCCTTCCCAAAAGCCGTTTTTATGTATCCACTGCCGTTACACCATTGTTGCCACTGGCGAGCAACCTTTTTTGGCAAGGGCTCACCCATACCAACCCATTGTGAGTTCGTGCAGCCAAACAAAAAGTTACTTAAGGGAATAAAGCCATTCATAAAAAAATGCGCTTTGATTAAATATCCCTTACGCATATTTCGTAAGCTACCTGATGAGCTACCAAAGTTACAAAAAGCACTCAGGTCGTGAACATTGTGCATGAGACCTAGCAATTGCCCACCTGCGCTATGGCCCACTAAAAAATAGTGACAGTGTGAAAAGTGAGATTTGAGCGTTGATAATATGGCAGGCATGTCTTGCTCGCCCCAGCTTACCAGCGACGCATTGCTGTGCTTTAACGGAACGTTACACGATTCACCAATACCACGATTATCGAATGTGATAACACCGAAGCCCTGTTCGCACAAATACGTGGCGAAGGCGCGATAGAATTGACGTTTGATGCCCGTAGCAGGGCCCACCATGATAGCCGCTTTCGCTGGGGTACTAGGTGTAAACAAAGTGGCTTTTAGCTGGGTTTTGTCTTCGCAGGTTACAAAGATATCGTCGGTTTTTATGTCTGTCACAAATAGGCCCGCTCGCAGTTTCTGGTCGAACCAGTAAAGCGAGTTTGCCGTTAATTTGCAACAAAGAGGGTATTTATTTTGATGATAAATGCCTATGCCAAAGCGGCCCTAAGAGCCTTTTGGCATAGGAGAAAAGGCTACTCTACGTTTAGTGTAAACACCTTCGAATTACGCTGGAAGTTGTACAGCTCTTTTTTCACTTCTGGCAAAGCACTGATATCTGCAGGCTGAAACCCCTGCTCCAAAAACCAGTGAGCTGTCACTGTGGTCAGTACAAATATACGATTGATACACGCTTCTTTAGCACGTCTGCATACTTCTTCTAGTATACGTTCACCGCGGTTTTTGCCGCGGTAATCTTGATGTGTTGCCACACATGCAAGCTCGCCGCAGTCATCCTCGGGATACAGATAAAGTGCTGCGCAAGCGATGATCATTCCATCACGTACAATAATAATAAATTGATTAATTTCACTCTCAAGGCGTTCGCGAGAGCGTTTGACCAATACGCCACTGTCTTCTAAGGGCTTAATAAGATTCAGTATGCCGCCTACATCGTCAATGGTTGCAGCTCGTAACTGCTCGTAATGATGTTCCATCACTAACGAACCTGTGCCATCGCGAGTGAACAGCTCTTGAAGCAGTGCACCGTCGTTTTCATAACTAATGCAGTGTGCTCGCGGCACGCCAGCTGATACGCTGGTGGTGAGAGCACGCAGTACAGTGTGTTCCGTGGTAATGCTGCCGCCCATTATCATTTTCTCTAACTGAGGGCGCTCAATGGTGCGAAGCAATTTACCATCGCTGTTATACACGCCATCGTAATTTGAAAATACAATGAGCTTATCGGCTTTAAGTGTAATAGCTGCTTGGGTGGCCACATCTTCATGAGACAGGTTGAACACCTCTCCTGTTGCTGAATATCCCATGGGCGAAAGCAAAACGATTGAACCGTCATTTAAATGATCGTTAATGCCCGTTATATCAATGCGTCTCACTAAACCGGTATTTTCAAAATCAATACCGTTGCGCACTCCCATGGGTTTTGCCACCACTAAATTTCCAGAACACACGCGAATTTGTGCGCCGTGCATAGGAGAGTTTGGTAGGCCCATGGTTAACAAGGCTTCTACTTGAGAGCGCACCGAGCCAGCGGCGTCTTTTACGCACTCAAGCGTTTGCTTGTCGGTAATTCTTACGCCGTCTTCAAAGCGCCCTTCAATATTGCGAAGGGCCACTCTTGAGTCTATTTGCGGCCTCGCACCGTGCACAATAACTACGCGCACGCCAAGTGTATTCAGCAATGCGATGTCGTGAATAATATTAGGGAAATTGGGATGTTCAATGGCTTCGCCACCGAACATCAGTACAAAGGTCTTTCCCTGGTGGGCATTAATATAAGGCAGCGAGCTGCGAAATAATTTAATGCCATCGTGATGCGCTAATACCATGCGAGTATGTCCCTACCGCTACCCTTGTTTATCCAAGTTTTCCAGCTCTTGATACAGCGCTTTAGTCACTGTTTCTTTACTGGTTCCGCCAAGTATATTTCGTTGATTAACGCCAAACTCAAGCTGCAGCACCGGATACACATCGTCTTCAATCTTGTCGCAAATAGCCTGCAGCTGGCTAAGGGGCAAATCTTCAATGGCACAGCCATTTTCAATAGCCTGCAGCACCACGCGACCTGCAATATCATGACCGGTTCTAAACGGAATGCCTTTGCCCACCAAGTAGTCAGCAAGTTCAGTGGCATTGGAGTACCCTTGCGCTGCAGCAACGCGGCAGCGTTCTTCGTTTAGTTGCAACGAGTCGAGTACTTCACTGGCGATGCACAAACAAATATGCCATTGATTGACAGCGTCAATAGCACCTTCTTTGTCTTCCTGCATATCTTTGTTGTAGGCAAGAGGCAGCCCTTTCATGGTGACTAACAGTGCTTGTAGTGAACCGAAGACTCGGCCGCATTTTCCGCGCATTAACTCTAGTGCATCCGGATTTTTCTTCTGAGGCATAAGTGAAGAGCCCGATGTCACGCTATCACCTAACTGCAGAAAGCCAGCTTCGCCAGAGTTGTAAAAAATCATATCTTCAGCTAGGCGAGATAAGTGCATCATGCTGGTGCTTGCAGTAAACAAAAGCTCAAGCACGAAGTCGCGATCTGAAACCGCATCTAGGCTGTTCAGACAAGGAGAATCAAACCCTAACTCATCGGCAATGGCATGGCGGTCAACAGGGAATGTTGTACCAGCTAATGCACCAGAGCCCAGCGGACACTGGTTCATTCTTGCTTTTAGGTCATCAAGTCGACTTAGATCGCGCTTTAGCATTTCAACGTATGCCAAGCACCAATGTGCAAAGTGAATAGGTTGAGCGCGCTGTAAGTGGGTATAACCAGGAATAATAGCTTCTTGGTGGCGACTTGCAGCGTTTAGCAGCGATTTAATGACGCCAAGAACGTCGCTGCGAAGTGAAGCAATATGTTCGCGAACCCATAGCCTAAAATCGGTTGCTACTTGATCGTTACGGCTTCTACCCGTGTGCAGCTTTCTGCCAATATCACCCAGCTTTTCAATAAGCGCAGCTTCTACAAAGCTGTGAATATCTTCTTCGCTAGAGGCATCAAAATCTAACTCGCCGGCATCAGCTTGCGCTTTAAGCTCGCTAAGTGCTGCTTCTAGCTGCTGCTGTTCGTCACTAGTCAGCACGCACGCTTTTTGCAGCGCCCGTGACCAACTTATTGAACCTTGTATATCTTGGCTCGCCATAACACGGTCAAACGGTAAAGAGTCGTTAACCTGCTTAAACATACTACTTGCACCGGATTCAAACCGGCCACCCCACAACGCCATGTGATACTCCTTTAACCTTTGTGATTAGCCTTGGTTTTTTAATGCTTCAATACGACTAGACAGGCTGAATAAACGGATAAATCCTTCAGCGTGTTTTTGATCGTATACATCATCGGCGCCAAACGTGGCGAAGTCTTCAGAATACAAGCTGTTAGGCGAGCGACGCTGGGTTACTGTTGCCTGACCTTTATAAAGTTTAACCACGATATCACCCGTCACTTTTTTCGCGAAGGATGCCGCACCAGCAAGCAGTGAATCGTTTAGCGCAGTAAACCAACGTCCGTCATACATAACATGGGAAAACTCTAAGCCAATCTGCTCACGGTATTTAAGCGCTGCTTTATCAAGTACCATGGTCTCAAGTGCTTTGTATGCTTTTAGCAGTACTGTGCCGCCAGGAGTTTCATAGCAGCCACGAGACTTCATGCCCACTAAACGGTTTTCAACAATATCGATACGACCCACGCCGTGTGCCGCCGCAACTGTGTTTAGCTTCACTAACGCTTGATATGGCGATAATGCTTCGCCGTCAATGTGAGTCAGTCTACCTTCGTTAAATGACAAATTTACGCGCTCCGGTGTGTTTGGCGCATCTTCTGGGTCTACCGTCATGGTCCAGACTTCTTTCGTCGGCTCTTGCCATGGATCTTCAAGCTCACCGCCTTCGTGAGAAATATGCCATGCATTGGCGTCACGGCTGTATATCTTTGTTGCTGAGGCGGTAGTGGCAATGTTGCGCTCGGCCAAATAGGCCAATAGGTCTTCACGGCTTACCATATCCCACTCACGCCATGGTGCGATAACCGTTAAATCTGGTGCTAGTGCAGCAAAGGTACTTTCAAAGCGCACTTGGTCATTACCTTTACCGGTACAGCCGTGACACAGTGCATCAGCACCTACTTTTCTTGCCACTTCTACCTGCGCTTTAGCGATAACAGGGCGGGCCATTGAAGTACCTAATAGATACTCGCCTTCATATACAGCGCCTGTGGTAATTGTTGGAAAGATGTAGTCGTTAACAAACTCTTCTTTCAAATCGATGATGTGGCACTCGCTAGCACCTGAAGCGATCGCTTTTTCATGAAGGCCTTCAAGTTCTTCATCGCCTTGACCTACATCAGCGGCAAACGCCACTACTTCACAGTCATAGTTTTCTTTAAGCCATGGAATGATAGCTGAGGTATCAAGTCCGCCGGAGTAGGCCAACACGATTTTTTTAACGTTTTGCATCTAAGTAGTTCCTCTTAGGCACTGAGTAATTGAGTAAGGATGGCGTTTTGGCCATGCATTCTGTTTTCGGCTTGCTGCATTAATAGCGACTTGTCACTATCAATCAGTGAGCCAGTAATTTCTAAGTCACGATGGGCCGGCTGGCAGTGCATTACGCAGCTAGCACCTGATGCCTCCATAAGCGCTTCGTTCACTTGATACGGCATAAACGTTGCTTTAATGGTTTCAAGGGGAGTGTCATCACCCATAGAAAGCCATGTGTCGGTGTAGATGACATCGGTACCATTTGCGGCTTCTAACTCGTTGCTTTCAACAATTGTTGCGCCGGTCTTCTCAGCTAACGCTTTTGCATGAGCGACAATGCTGGCATCTGCTTCGTGACCTTTCGGAGTAATCACAACTTGGTTGCAACCTAACAGGGCGCCAAC
The DNA here is from genome assembly GCF_010500895.1 of Alteromonas genovensis. GTDB lineage: Bacteria > Pseudomonadota > Gammaproteobacteria > Enterobacterales > Alteromonadaceae > Alteromonas > Alteromonas genovensis. The sequence continues at coordinate 87,032 of NZ_JAAAWO010000009.1, read as the reverse complement.
AATCAATAGCGAATGGGTTACGTTGTTGCCATCGCCGATATAGGTCATGGTCAAACCCGTCGTTTTACCAAAACGCTCGAACATGGTGAGGTAGTCGGCTAAGCCTTGGCAGGGGTGGTATTTATCGCACAATGCGTTAATCACAGGTACATTCGCCGCTTCAGCATAGGTCTCTAATGTCGAGTGAGAAAATACGCGAGCAACAATGGCATCCGCCCAGCATGAAAGATTGGCAGCGGTATCTACCGAGTCTTCACGACCTGCCAGCTTGCCCGATTGCACATCAAGATACACCATGTGGCCGCCAAGCTTGTTTATACCAATATCAAAGCTCACTCGGGTGCGCAGAGACGGTTTTTCAAATAGCGCAACAATCGACTTTCCTTTTAGCACATTGCTATAGCTTGCCGGTGCTTGCTTTATTTCAACCGCAAGTTTAAGTAATGATTCCATTGCCTCTGGGGTCCAGTTGGCAAAAGTTAATAAATCCTGTTTCATTCGTTGTCTCCCAAGACGCCATTTAGTGACGAGGTCTCGCAGGGTATAATTTGTGTACCCGTGTTTTTATTAAGTATGTCAGTGATGTCTGCGGTCCAGCTGGCAATGTAGACCGCACGCGATAGGGTGTTTGCTGACTGAAGGGCTGCGTCGACCTTTACCTTCATGCCATCAACAATAACGCCCGCAGCAGAGTATTCTTCTATACGCGTTGCGTCTAACTCGCCAATAAGCGCTTTGTTACCATCGAGCACGCCGTCAACGTTGGAAAGCAGCAACAGTTCTGCATCGAGTAATTCAGCAATTACCGTTGCTGCCTGGTCGGCGTTGATATTGAGTAATCTGCCTTGTGCGCTTGAGCCAATAGAGCTGATAACCGGCAGCACAGACTGGGCTAATACGCTTTTTAAAAAGCTAGCGTCGGCAGTGGCAGGCGTACCAACGGCACCGTATTTGTCTGCCAGTGGTTCACAAACTACCATGTTTCCATCAAGTAATGATAAGCCCACGGGCGTTAATCCTGACGCTATTGCCGCAGCACAAAGCTGCTTGTTTGCCGAGCCAGCTAATGCGCCACAAATGTAAGGCATATGTTCATCTGGGGTTACCCTTAGCCCATCTATCTTAGTACTCTTAAGTCCTAAGCTAGCCATTAAGGTTTCCACCAGTGGCCCACCGCCATGCACAACCGCAACAGGACGGCTTTTTTGTACTTCTTTAACGCTTAAAAATAACCGGGTCATCGCAGCGGCGTCATCGAGTAACGCGCCACCTACCTTTATGACAATGGGGGAACGGCTCATAGTACTAACCCTGTTTCTATTGGCTGTTTAGTCATAATGTTTACGCATTGAATGGCCTGCGATGCTGCGCCTTTCATAACGTTATCAATTGCTGATGTGACAACGGCATAACCTGATGACTCATCAAGCTTCCAGTAAAGGTCAACAAATGGCGTGTGTGCTACATCATCTATTTTAGGGAAGCTGCTGCGCAAACGAACAATAGACTTATCAGCATAGGCAGCTTTATAGGCTTCATCAAGTTGCTCTTGAGTGACACCTGATTTTAATTTCACCGTTACCGTAGCTAATATCCCGCGTTTAAAATTACCTAGATGAGGCGTGAAGATAACGGGGGTGCCGAGGTATGCCTCAATTTCCGGCGTATGGCGATGGCCTAAAACACCATAGGCATGCAGGCTAACTTCGAAAAAGCTGGTGGTAAGGCTTGCTTTTCTACCGGCCCCAGAGACTCCGGACACTGCATTAATGACGGGACGAACAGCGCTATCTAACAAATTGTTTTCACCCAGCGGCTTAAGTGCACTTAGGCTGGCGGTGGGGTAGCAGCCCGGTACAGCAATAATTTTGGCTTGCTCAATAGACGAGGAATACCATTCAGCCAGTCCATAAACCGCATTGTCTAAACTTGCTTGCTGCTTGTGAGAAAAACCATAAAAGGCCTCGAATACCTCAGTGTCTTTTAGTCTAAATGCGCCAGAGAGATCGAGTACTTTTGCTGAGCCTGAGGTAAGCAATGGCATCCAGTCGTGGCTTGCTTCATGAGGCGTTGCTAAGAATATAAAGTCAACGTCATGCGCTAACGACTCTAAAATACTGTCGCTAATGGGGATAAGTGTTGCATCAACGTGGGCTAACTTTCCGTGTAGCTCGCCAATGGGTTTATTGGCATCGGCGCTGTTCGACGACACATAGGTTCCAGACAGCGTCAATTCAGGATGCTGTTGTACTAACTCTACAAGCTGTGCCCCTGTGTAACCACTGGCACCAATAATTGATACGTTATACATAATAAGTCTATTTTGAATAAAGAGAAAAAAATCACTTTTTACCTTTGTAAACTGATTGGACTCTATTGCCTAACCGCTACCACATTACAAAGGTAAAAAGTGTGCTACTGCAACAGCATAGATGAACGCGAGCGTCGTCGCACACTATGCAAAGTGTAGCTAGCCAGGGGAGTGGTAAACATGGTTACGTTGCTATTAAATTCAGCAGCGTAAATCGATGTTGTCATTATGCGTTCCTGTATCGTGTCATCCTCACAATAGATGACTGTTTTGACCGTGGATAAGTCTACCAATTTTGAATTTATATGCAATATTAATGTATAAATATTTTAAATTGAGTTGTCGTTATCGTTTTTTGCTGTGATATATTCGTTAACTAATATAGTACATTAGTATCTATTACATAAATTTGACACGGACTTCGCTGAGATTGAATATTTATACATGCCGTTTTGGCGAGGATGGCTATGTAAACAGCGTAAGACGCTGTACACTTTCCCTGTTGTCATAATTGGTTATTATAATTGGTTGTCATAATCGTATTTATCGGTTTACACATAAAAAGGCAGATTCAGCAATGAACAAGCTTACTTTGGCCCTAGTTGCCCACGATCATAAAAAACCTGAGTTATTAGCATGGGCTAATCAGCATAAAAAAATATTAGAACAATGCAATCTTGTCGCCACTGGAACAACAGGTGGGCTGGTGGCTGATGAAATTGGACTTCCGGTACAGCGCTTTAAAAGCGGACCGTTAGGTGGTGATCAGCAAATTGGGGCACTGATTGCTGAAAATAAGCTAGATGCCTTATTCTTTTTCTGGGACCCGTTAAATGCCGCTCCTCATGACCCTGATGTTAAAGCGCTGCTGCGCCTGTGTTCTGTATGGAACGTACCTGTGGCGTGCACACCGGCAACCGCTGATTTAGTTGTGACGTCACCGCTATTTTTGTCGCCAGAATATAAGCCAGTAAAGCCCCACTTTTAAACATTGAGTCGAAGTGACCTAGTATCATTGGCCCACTGCTTAGAACAACATATGCTAAAACAAAAAGCCGAGAGCAATGTCTCGGCTATGAATGAACGAAAGGTTGAGGGCTATTGAGATAAGAGCTCTACTTAATTAGATCCATCAAACCTCGCATTTCTCTCTTCCTGCTTTTAAGCTCTACTTGTTGCTCGTCGGTAAGCACGGCCATTAATGTGCTTCTGAATTTAACCTTTTCAACGCCCGCAGCGATAAGGTCGTCTTCATATTTCGCGCTAAGGGCAATAAAAGCATCTTCAGAGAACGCATCACTTCTCACTAAGTCGCGCTGTGCCTGTTTGAATGTTTTCACTGTTTCGCGATGTGACTCTGCACTCTCTTTCTGTGAATCAATCAATTGGGCAATTTCGGCCTTTTGTTCATCAGACAAAAACAGGCCAGCAAACTGTTTCATCTCTCTTTGGCCGCGCTGCTGTTTGTCGCCTCTGCTATCTTTGTGCGACTGCACAGCCTGCTCTCTGCGTTCGTGTTTACGTTCACGCTTCTCTTCAAACTTAGAGTGGCGCTCATCGAGTTCTGCTTGCTGCTCTGTGGTTAACACGGCAAAAATATCATGGCGTAATGTTGCAAATTCAAGCTGCTTTGACGATTGCTGTGCAACACGCTGTGCCACCATCTCAGTAATTTCAGCGTCCGTCGCCGTGGCTAAATCTAATCTTGGCGTTGAGTCAGCATTCCTGCGCTCTTGTTTTGAATGGCCATCGGTTCCATTAGAGTTGGCTTCTTTAAATTGAGTGACTAACGCTTTAATTTCACTTTTTTGTGCTTCACTAAGGGAAAGGCCGCGAAGCTGCTTAACCATCTGTTTAACTGAAAACTTTGCTGATTGCTGGTGACGCATTTCTGTGTCGTGATGCTTGGCATAAGCAAAACCACTGATACCTACGGTCGCTACAATTGCGCTAGTAATTAGTAATCGTTTAATAAGTAATCGTTTCATTTTCGTCTCCTTTTATTTGACACTGATAGATTAGTACCAATCGTCCAGCTATACAGTCAGCAAACTGTAAAGCTTGTGTAAAGGCGATACGATATCAAGACTGGAAGGAGTGGAAGCGATATAGTAGCGATATAGAAGTCATATAGAAGTTGTGCAGCCCAGTAAAAGCATTGCTTAGCAGCGTACAGTTTCAATCAATGGGCACAGCGGGTATGGGAATAAATCATAAAAGGCGAGTGTGTTTTCATGAGCAAGGAGTTCCATCTACAGTCTGTATTAGTCATCGATGATGATATTGAACTAACCGATATGTTGTCGACTTACCTCTCTGGTATGGGGTATAGCGTTAACGTGAAAAACGACGGTGAAGCCGGATTGTCTGAAGCAATATCCGGCCATCATTACGACCTTATTCTTCTCGACGTCATGATGCCAAAAATGGACGGTTTCGAGGTGCTCCAAAAACTTCGCGCTAGCCATACTACACCAGTGCTTATGTTGACGGCTCGCGGTGATGACTACGACAGGATCTTAGGCCTTGAATTGGGAGCCGATGATTATTTGCCAAAGCCCTTTAATCATAGAGAGCTAGTAGCGCGAATTAAAGCCATAGTGCGGCGCTATACACTAACTGCCGCTGGCGGCGGCACAGAGCAAGACCTTCTTATTAATGGTATTTTCCTTAGTCCTAGTAGTCAGCAGGTCAAGGTGAACGATATAGCGCTAGAGCTGACAACCACAGAGTTTATGGTGCTCAGGCTTCTAATGCTCAATGCCGCACAACGAGTGACAAAAGAGCAAATTAGCTTAAAAGTATTGGGCAAGCCCTTACAAGCATTTGATAGAAGCATCGATATGCACGTGAGCAATTTACGCAAGAAAATATCTGCAGTGGCGCCCGGCGATAAGATAAAAACCCTGCGCGGTGTGGGCTATATGCTGCTGCCGGAGTAATGCAGATGTTTAAAAAGTTAAATCCAACACGCAAAATTATGGGGCGCATTTTTTTGTGGTTTTGGGCTACATTTCTTGTAACAGCTGCGCTAGCCGTTGTGGGGACACGTTTTTTCTTCGAAGAATTAGAAGTTGTTGATATTAAACCTCAAGATGTGCGCGCATTGTCCGTGTCTGTCTCGCGAATTCAGCGTAACAATGCACAGCAAGTGCCTCTTGTTAAACTGCTTAACCGCTTCGAGCGAGAAAGACGGTGGCGTTTAATCGCTGTGAATACCAACAGCAAACAAGTCATTGTGCCTTCCGGTCCGCCCCTTCGAGATGTTGATGTTCGGGCGCTGCAAAACTTAGTAGGACAGGAGTCTGTCATTGCGATTAAACGCGGGGCGGTTAAATTTTCTGGACCTCTGTTTTTCAATTATGGTGGGGAACGTTATGCGCTGTTTTCAGCAAAGTTAGATCGCAGTGAAGAAAACAAGCCATCGTTTTTACTACTGTTCTCTATCGCCATACTGACCACAACCATACTCAGTTGGTTGTTTGCACGCTCGTTAACTTCACCTATTCTTGATATACAAAGTTCTGCCAAAAAACTTGCCAGCGGGCAGTGGGACACGCGAGTTGGCTCTGCATCGAATCGCCATGATGAATTAGGTGAGCTAGCCCGAGACTTCAATACAATGGCCGCACGATTGCAAGCCATGTGGGGCTCACAGAAGCGCCTCTTAGCTGATGTATCTCATGAGTTGAGGTCGCCACTGGCTAGGCTACAAATGGCATTAGGACTGGCGTATCAACAAAACGTAGACCCTGACACATTAAGCCGAGTTGAGCGAGAAGCTGAACGCATGGAAGCCTTGGTGGCACAGCTACTTACGCTAAGTCGTGTTGAGGCTGGTCATGTGTCGCTTACCAAGCAGCCCCTAGCCGAAGTGCTCAACGATGTATTTACTGACGCTAACTTTGAGGCACAGAATAAAAATAAGCAGCTGCGTATTGCTGAAGTACCACAAATAACCGTTGAGGTTGATAGCAACATGCTCTGTAGGGCGGTGGAAAACGTGCTAAGAAATGCTATTCGCCACAGTAAAGCGCTTACCTCGGTTGCTTTTGAGCATGACGATACACAGTGGCATATCTCTATTTCAGATGATGGTGATGGTTTGTCACAAAAAGAGTGCGAACAAATATTCTCTCCGTTCTATCGAGCATCTCTGGCTCGAGAGCGTGAGTCTGGCGGAGTTGGGCTTGGGCTCTCTATTGCTAAGGCCGCTGTAGAGTTACATAACGGAGTTATCTGTGCTGAACCTCAAAGTGATAAAGGGTTAAAGGTGACTTTATCCTTTCCCCGGTAGTGCATGGTATTACCCTAGGGCGTGTTGATCTTTGCTGTACATTTAGCCCAAAACTCGTACGTAAAAGCTCAACACGCCCTAATCTGCTATTAAATAAATAAAACTTTGTGAGTATGTTGGTAAAGTACCTAGGTTTTTAGGTATCATTTCGATATAACAACTTTATAACAAGGCAAAACACATGGAATGGACGTTCACGTCTGAAAATGACCTGGCGACGACGTTTGCTACGGCAATAAACCCATTCTGGCAAGAGCACGTCACTGAAGGGGCTTTTAAAGGCCAAGAAGGTTTCAGTGTTCGGTACGCGTTTTGTATTCCAAAGAACCCGCGTTCTACGGTGGTGATCAGTTCTGGCAGAATTGAGTCTTACTTAAAGTATAAAGAGCTTATTTTTGACCTATACCAAAATGGGTTTGCTGTCTTCATTCTTGATCATCGAGGACAAGGGCTGTCCGATAGGCTGACTCACGACCCTCAGCATGGCTATGTAAGCAGCTTCGATGATTATGTGGACGACCTGATCACCTTCGTTAAAGAAATAGTAAAGCCAAAACAGTGTGGCGAGTTACAGCTTGTGTGTCACTCAATGGGTGGAGCAATTGGTGCCCTTACTCTGCTACGGGTGCCTACTTTATTTGACAAAGCCGTATTGGCTTCGCCTATGTTTGGTATCAAGCCAGCCTTGCCTGACTGGGTGGCCAACGGACTTATTCGTACCGGTCTGGCCGTAAATAGAATGAGAAAGCAGCAGTCGGGGTACTTTTTTGGCCAAACGCCTTACATCGCATTCCCCTATTCATTGAATAAACTCACTCACAGCAAATCCCGCTACGCGCTATTTCGTTCGCTGTATGATGAAGAGCAAGAAATACAGCTGGGCGGCGTGACGACAGAATGGCTAGCTGCTGCACATGAAGCTATGCACCGAATAGAAGATAGTGCTAGGGCCGTCACCACACCTATGATAATTTTTAGTGCCGATGGTGACAGCATTATTGATAATACTCGTCAGCGCCGAGTGGCAAAGAAAATGCCAAATGCAGAGTTAGAAGTCATACCAAGGGCCTATCACGAGTTATTTACCGAGTCGGACTCCATACGCGAGCCCGTGCTTAATCGACTATGTGATTACCTTTCTAGCTAAACGCAATGGAAGTATCGCAACTCATTCCATAGCCCTTAACTTTATAGCAGTAAGTAGAACTCACAGCATGTTTGATATTGTACTTTTCCAACCTGAAATTCCACCAAATACAGGTAACATTATTCGTTTATGCGCCAATAGTGGTTTCGCGCTACACCTCATTGAGCCGCTTGGCTTTGAATGGGACGATAAACGAGTACGACGGGCTGGCCTCGATTATCATGAGTTTGCCCATGTGAAGCGACATGCAAATTTAGACGCCTACATTGAAGATGCAAAACCCACGCGAATTTTTGCATGCACCACAAAAGGAAAAGCGTTTCATAGCGATGTCAGCTTTAAAAAAGGTGATGCGTTAATATTTGGCCCTGAGACGAGAGGGCTACCTGATGAATTTATTCAGTCTCTTCCTGAAGGGCAGCGAGTAAGAATTCCTATGCTGCCAGACAGTCGCAGTATGAATCTTTCTAATGCCGTGTCTGTGTTTGTTTATGAGAGCTGGCGTCAAATGGGATACGAAGGAGCAAGATAGTCTTTGACAGCGAAACCATTTCTCGTCGAGGCCATTTCGCGTTGAGACTCCCTCACCCTGCATACCTTCTTAAAAGCGTAAAAAAAGCGCAGCGTGATAAAACGCTGCGCTTTTTTTAGTGTTACATTTGCGCTTTTACAATGCTTGGGCAAACGAAGTTTCAGTCACTGGAAACGACTAGCCCTCAGTTCGAAGGTCCCGTCCTAACAGCGCTAAAGCGGCCTCTTTAGGGTTTTTGTCGTGATACAGAACGGCATAAATTTGCTCACAAATCGGCATTTCTACACCCACCTTGTTCGACAATATATGCACTTCTTCGGTATTTCTGTAACCTTCAACCACTTGCCCAATTTCTTCTATGGCTACGTCAACGGATTTACCTTGACCCAGTGCCAAGCCAAAGCGGCGGTTTCGAGACTGATTATCTGTGCAGGTAAGCACTAAGTCGCCAAGTCCAGCCATGCCCATAAAGGTTTCAGGGTTGGAGCCGAGCTTTACGCCTAAGCGGGTTAGTTCGGCAAGACCACGGGTTATCAGCGCAGTACGAGCGTTTGCACCAAAGCCCAAACCGTCGGCCAATCCCGCACCGATCGCGATAACGTTTTTCACTGCACCGCCAAGCTGTACGCCAGTAAAGTCTGAGTTTTTATACACTCTGAATGATTTTGCACAGTGAAGCTTTGCCGAAAATTCATCAGCGAAAGTATCGTCAGTAGAAGACAGCGATATAGCAGTGGGCAATCCCGCTACCATTTCTTTGGCGAAGGTTGGGCCGGAGAGTACCGCTAGAGGGTAATCAAGGCCTAAAATTTCTTCTGCTACTTCTCGCAACAAACGTCCTGTTTTTGGTTCAAGACCTTTTGTCGCCCAAATAACTCTGTGATGAGGTTTTAGCAAGGGCTTTAAGCTTGTCAACATAGCTGCAAAAGCGTGGCTTGGAACCACGACTAATATGTCTACGCTTGCTGCCACAACGCTTTCTAAATCAGCATCTACCTGCAGCGCATCAGGAAACGTTGCTCCTGGTAAGTATCGAGCATTTTCTCGAGACTCTGCGAGTGCTTGTATGTGCTTTTCGTCCCGACCCCACAACAGTGTTGGTTTACCATTTCTGGCAAGACAAAAAGCAAGAGCAGTGCCGTAAGACCCTGCTCCCAATACCGAGGTAGACGATACCGTTGTAGATGGTACCGAGGTAGACGCAGCAGAAACCGAAGGTTCACAAGCCGTCTTAGTGTTCACGTTATTTACGCGTCCATCTTAGGCGCTTGGCCCTGTGCTTGTTGCGCACGTTTTTGCACATAAGCTGCAAAAATTGCATCAAAGTTTACAGGTGCAAGGTTAAGCGGAGGGAAAGTCCCGCGGTTGACCAAGTTAGAGATGGTTTCACGTGCATAAGGGAAAAGCATATTCGGGCAGAACGAACCAAGAGTATGTGCTTTGTTCTGATCTGGCATTTCGCCAATAGCAAAGATTCCTGCCTGCTGAACTTCACAAAGGAACGCTGTTTCTTCGCCAAGAGACGCAGTAACGGTAACAGAAAGTACCACTTCGTATACGTTCTCTTCTAGCTTGTTTGTGCTAGTGTCGATATCCAGCTTAATTTCAGGCTTCCACTCTTTTGTGTAGATAGCCGGCGCATTGGGTGATTCAAAAGAAATATCTTTGGTGTAAATGCGTTGAATATTAAACTGTGGTCCTTGCTGAGCCTGTTCGCCTGCAGCCTCGCCGTTATTTGTCTGATTTTCGTCAGCCATGATAGTTCCTATTTATTTGTTGTTTTATTTTAAATTTAGAGCGTTGCTGTCGTGCTGACGCTTTAAGCTAAACCCAGCATTGGGTCGAGTTTACTCGCGGCTTCTAAAGCCATCATCTCGTCACAGCCGCCAACGTGCTGATCATTGATAAAAATCTGCGGTACTATCCAGCCACCGTTTGCACGCTCAATCATAACGTCGCGCAATTCAGGCTGCACGTCGATGGGATATTCAGTAAATTCAACACCTTTTTGCGTAAGTAGTGCTTTTGCACGATGGCAATATGGGCAATGGCCCTTGGTGTATAGTTCAACGTTGCTCATAAAAGGTTACCTATTATTTTGAAACGGGAAGGCTGGCGCTTTGCCACGCATTCATACCGCCTTTCAATACATTCACATTTGCGAAGCCGTCTTTTTGCATCGCACTTGCTGTACCACGAGCCTGATTACCCATAGCGCATACTACGATAATGGGTTTGTCTTTGCTGTTTTCAAGCTTCTTGAAGTTTTTCTCGCGAAGCTCTTCTGGTTTTATTTGTCTAGCACCGAGAATGTGTCCGGTTTTAAAGTCTTTTGCGGGACGAGTATCAAATATCACCGCGTCTTCTTTATTAATTAAAAGCGTTGCTTCATGGGTGCTTAATTCTTTTACCGACGAGGTGAGCCCGCTGACATAACTAAATATCAACATTGCCACTAACGCCACCCACACACCAGCAAGAACAATATTGTTGCTGGCAAATTCAATTAGTTGATCCATTACTGCTAACCCTGTCTACAGACCTTGAAAAGAGTGCAAAGTATATAGAAAAATCGGCGAGAAACCAGCCTGCCGTTATTCGTCGCTCGCATCAGCATTCCCATTTGCTTCAGATGGTTGATATTACGGCGAAATTGAACTGGGATTATGGCAAAGCCTCAGATACACTGATTTTGGAACGAATACCCGCGCTTTGTCATTAAATGCGCGCGATTTTAGTTAAGGTTCGTTATTTTTAGATGCTCGATGAGTTCATCATTTCAAATTTATACACAGCCATGCTTGTTAATAGGATATCTTCACCGCTTTTATGTTTTTAAGAACCGCGCTTTCTCTGCTGTCTTTTTGCTTGCTAATGCTTGTCTCGCCCCTTGCGTGCAGTCAGGACTCTGATCAGGGCTCTAGTCAACAAGTTAGGCAAGCACAACAAAAAGAGCAGCTGGCACAACTTCAGGCCGAATTAGTCGCTAGGCAACAGGTGCTTAAAAATAGTAAGGCAAGTGCAGAGGAGCTTGAGGGTGTGCTTAAGCAGTCTGAGCTGGAAATAGCCAAGATCGCTAAAGCATTGAGTAGCACCAAGCAGTCTTTAGATAAGATAAAAGACGAGCAACAGGCACTCCAAAAAGAGCAGAGCGAATTGAAAACCGCGATTCGTCAGCAACAGTCGTTACTTGCCAGTCAGCTTAAAAGCGCCTTTATGGCAGGGCACTACGACTATGCAAAAATGCTGTTTTATCAAGAAGACGCTAAGTCCTTTGAGCGCGTCATCACCTATTACAAGTATGTTGCGAAAGCACGTCAAAAAGAGATTGAAACGTTTAGGGATAACGTGGCTCGCTTAGAAGCAGTTAACGCGGAATTGGTTGAAAAAGCAGAATCGTTAGCGCGCCTTCAAGATGAGCAAGAAAATCAGCGGGCTATCTTGCTTACTCGCCAGAACGATCGCAAAGCCACACTGAATAAGCTCAATCAAACGATTGCGTCAGAAAGCCAACGAATTGCCTCCCTGCAAGCAAACGAAAAAGCCTTAGTGGATGCTATCGAAAAAGCGCGCATTGCGGCTGAGCGAGCGGCAAGAGAAGCGACGATTACGCTAGACGGATTAGCCAAGCTAAAAGGTCAGCTCGATTCGCCAGTGAAAGGTCGCATACGCAAGCTGTTTGGAAACAGAAGGCAGGGGCAGGTACGATGGAAAGGCATTGTTATTGATGGCGCAGAGGGCGACCCGGTAAATAGTATTGCACAGGGTAAGGTGCTGTATGCTGATTGGCTACGCGGTTTTGGGTTGGTCTCTATTGTCGACCACGGTGACGGTTACATGAGTGTGTACGGGCACAATCAAGCGCTTTTAAAGCAGGCGGGAGATGACGTGCGAAGGGGAGAGCGTATCGCTTTGGTAGGGCGAAGCGGGGGGCAAGAGTTTCCGAACCTCTACTTTGAAATTCGTCATAAAGGCAAAGCAGTTAACCCGACGATTTTTATAAACTAGCTAGGGTTTGTATTAAGTGGCCGTGTATTCAGTAGCTATGTATTGAGTCGCTATTCTGCACGGCGAGTTGTGTCAAATTCATTACTTGGTATGCTAGGTCAACACCTCTTAGTCGTCTGTTTCACTGGCTTGGTGTTTATAATAAGCGCTGGTAAATACCAGGAACAAATAATAATAAATCAATGGATATTGTTAGGTGCACGTGCGTCGTTTTTTAATTAGCGTAACTATAGCGATGAGTGCTGCTACTTGCAGCCTCACAAGCTTATCTGCTTTTGCAAAGCCTAATATCATTGTTATTCTCGATGACCTTGGCTACAGACCTACTGATGTGGCCGCATTTTCACTTCCTAAAGAGGTGGCGTTTTCTATTCTTCCGCAAACGCCGCTGTCAACAAGCATTGCTCAACGCGCTGAAAATGAAGGTCGCCCTGTGATGTTGCATATGCCGATGCAAGCCACAAATCACAAGTCCATGGGGCCCTTAGGTTTGAGTACAGATATGTTTCCTGGTGCCATTACCCATACATTGCGAAAAGCCATCAAAAGTGTTCCTAATGCAATTGGGGTAAATAACCACATGGGGAGCGCCTTCACTGGGCAAGAAGACTCAATGAAAGCGCTTATGGAAGAAATTAAGCGCCAAGGTTTGTTTTTTGTAGACAGCAGGACAACCGTCTTAACCAAAGCTCAAGAAGTTGCTGAACGGGTGGGGGTGCCAAATGCCAGCCGCCAGATTTTTTTAGATCATCAGCGCAACACGGCATTTTTCGAACGCCAATTTAAGAGAATGAAAGATATAGCAAAAGCTAAAGGCTATGTGGTTGTTATCGGCCATCCCCACCCTGAAACCATCGCATTTTTAAAGCAGCAGTTACCTTCTTTAGAATCTGAGGGATTCAACCTGTTATCCATTGCAGATTATTTCGCAAAAGACGAGCAAAGCGACCAGTTGCTCGCCACTTATTCCACCGATAGCGGCGCATCCTCTCCAAACGAGTAGCACGATAGAGTGCAATCGGACATGAACTGCGCGAATTCGATATAAAGTTTAATGCGAAGAAATTTTTCATTTCTCCCAATTTGTTATATTATAACGTCTCTGACACGTTTTAATATAAGGTATCCATGGCTCCTCTTGATGACAATCCAGCGAAATTAGACAAATTAGACAAATTAGGCATTTGGGTGTCTGGTCTGTGTGCGCTGCATTGCCTTGCGCTGCCAGTACTTATTCCTCTGTTGCCATTGATTGGTTCAACCTTTTTTGCTCAGGTCTGGTTCGAGCGCACCATCTTGTCATTTTCTTTATTGGTTGGCGCAGTAGCCCTCATTAGCGGTGCAACCCGTTATCACGGTCGGTATTATCCACTTGCTTTGCTGTTAACCGGTGGCGTAATTTATTGGAATAAAGATATATTTGGCGAGTCCTACGAGCCCTTCACTATAGCGACGGGTGCATTTTTGATTGTAGCGGGGCATTGGGTAAACATGCGTCTTTGCCGTCAATGTAAGTGCTGCAAAAACTCTGTATTGTCGAATCACTTATCGACAGAGGCAAAGTAGCCGACTACTTCAGATTTGAATTTTACCTCAAAACCTCAATCGCTTTATTCGGCACATTGGTAAATATACCTGTTACTCCCCACGCGGCTAACTGCTGCATATCTCTTGGTTCATCCACCGTGTACACATACACTTCAAAGCCTTGAGAGCGCACTTCTTCCACAAAGTCTTTTTCTACTGCGTCTAATGCAATGTTCACAGAGTAAGCGTTAAGTGCTATTGCACTTGCTGTGCAGTCCAGTTCGTAGCTTGCGGTTAATGCACCTATTTTTACCTCGGGCCAACGAGCGACAATACCAGCAAGCCAATGGTGGTTAAATGACGATACAAGCACCTGCTCTTCTGCAACCGCACTTTGTGCGATGGCCTGTTTAGTTTGAGTTACCCAAGTGTCGATACACTGAAGGTGCTTTATTTCAATATTGCACCAGCGCCCTATAGGCACCGTAGCTAGGGTGTTGTCCAACGTAGGAATGCACTCACCTTCACCAATATCTAAGTGGCGCAAGGTAGACCATGGCGTATCTAATAAATAACCAGGAGTACGGGCCCGTCGAAGCAGCAGCCTGTCGTGAAAAACAATAATGCCGCTGTCGTGTTGATAAGTATCAAACTCAATGCCATCAGCGCCCTGCTCAAAAGCCAAATGAAAGGCTTTGAGTGTATTTTCGGGAGCGGCTTTACTGGCACCACGGTGGGCAAAAATACGCATAGCTATTCCTACTCATCTTGTACGTTTGATTGATGGAGTTTGTGCGTATTAAGCGTTTCGTAAACCGATGCCGATGTAATAAGAATACCGCCAATGAGGGTGCGAAACGTTGGGCTTTCATCAAGCACAATGATAGCGAGTGCGACGCCGTATAGGGGTTGCATGCAAGCGATGAGAGAAAAGGTTTTTGCGCGCAAATGGCGTAGAGTGGCAGCAATAAGGGCGTGTGGCAGCGCAGTGAAAACAGTACCTAATAGCAATAGCATGAGCCAATCGCGAGTTGTTGCTTCGCCAATTCTGCTACTTATGGTTGGCAGCAGCACCGCGATGATCACGAGCGTTTGCCAAGCCATGGCTTTTGCACCGCTATACTGCTTGAAATGCTTGCGATGAATAATATTTCTAAACGCGTACAAAATAGCCGAGCCAATGCCTATCAATACACCAAGCGTGACTTCATTTTCCAACGAAGACTCGGGCACAATAAGATACACGCCTACAATAACGGTGAGGGCCGATACAATGTCTTGCCATACCAATCCTGTTTTTTCAAAAAAAGGCTCAATGAGCACGGTGATAACAGGAAAGGTGAAAAGGGCAATCATTCCTACCGATACGCCGGCGTACTGCATGGCCGCAAAGTATGAAATCCAATGCAGTGCCATAAGCACGCCTAGTCCGGTAGCAATTAGGTAATCACGGCGAGAACGAAGTGATAGCTCGTCTTTCGTTAAGGTTAGAAATGCAAATAGGGCGATACACGCAAAAACAGAGCGTATCAGCGTGATATCGCTAGCACTTAACGGGATAAGACGAGAAAAAAGCGCCGTACCACCAAGCAGAACAACAGTAAAATGCAGCGATATCAGGCTTTTTTTAACAGCATCCATAAATTAAGTGTCAGTGGTATCGGCACTGCGTTTTGCTGCCATTGGCTCACCGAGACGGGTGACCATACCCGGCACAAGATCTTCAAAATCTATGGTGTCTTTCTCGAAACACACCACAATAGTAGAGCCCAGTTTGAAGCGGCCTAATTCGGCACCTTTTTCTAACTTAACGGCAGCTTCACTGTCTTGCTCGTAAGTCCAGTGCTGCACATTTTGACCCGCTGGTGGTGTAACCGTGCCCGCCCACACTGTCTCAATACTTGCCACAATGGTGGCACCAACAAGTACCATTGCCATTTTGCCCACAGGGGTATCAAATATAGCGACGACCCGCTCGTTTCGAGCGAATAATCCAGGTATGTTTTCTGCGGTCAGTGGATTAACTGAAAACAGTTCGCCAGGCACATAAATCATATCTGTAAGGGTGCCTTCAACAGGCATATGAATACGATGGTAGTCTCGCGGCGCTAAGTAGATAGTTGCAAACTTGCCGTTTTTGTAAGGAGCAGCGATATCTGGCTTGCCACCTAGTAACGTGGTTAAGCTAAAGTCGTGTCCTTTGGCTTGAAATATGCTGTCGCTTTCAATATCGCCAAACTGACTGACGGTTCCATCTACAGCATGGATCAGCACATCGTCGTTGTCGTCGATGGTGCGAGCCTCGGGTTTTAAAGGGCGCGTGAAAAAAGCATTAAAGCTTCGATAATGAGAAGGGTCTTCGTGCAAGGCTTCTGACATATCCACATTATACTGCTTTATAAAAAGCTTGATTAACGATGTGGTTACGCTACCCATTTCTGCTTCAGCAAGCTTTCCCACCAAGCGTGATATGAGGTGCTTTGGGGTTACGTACTGTAAATTAACTTTAAGCCAATCTAACACTAAAAATTCTCCATTTTTCTAACAAGGCCCTTTCAACGGGTGAGATTGTACCTTATGTTGCGCAACGACAAACTACTTAAAGATTATGGATGCTTCCAAGTCGATATAAGTACGCGACTAAAGGTTTTGACGCTAGAGCTTTTTAAGCCCCCGGAGGCTGACTGTGGCTCGGCCTATTTTCTTCCATCGAGACTAAAATTCGATGATAACTTTCAAAGCGTTCTTTGTTTATTTCGTTTTCTTCGACCGCTTTTTTAATTAAACACCCAGGGTCGTTTAGGTGCTTACAGTCTCTAAACTTACATCCGCCAAGGTAATCTCTAAATTCAATAAAACCCCAAGTGATACGCTCGCTGGGAATGTGCCAAAGCCCAAATTCTCGCACTCCAGGAGAGTCTATTAAGTCTCCTCCCGCAGGAAGGTGTAGCAGTTTCGCTGTTGTGGTGGTGTGCTGACCTAACCCAGAGTTATTTGAAATCTCGCCCGTGAGTTCATCCGCGTCAGGCAGTACCTGATTTATTAGGCTAGACTTGCCCACGCCAGACTGGCCAACAAATACGCTTATACTATTATTTAAGTAGTCGTTAAGCGCTTCGATGCCTTCGCCAGTTGCACAGCTAGTGTAGAGCACTTCATAACCCAGTTTTTCATAGGTGGTAAGCTGATTTGCCACCGCAGTTCGTTCTTCGTCGCTAAGTAGCTCAACCTTATTAATCACTATCAGCGGTGTTATGCCTATGTCTTCACAGGCAACAAGATAGCGGTCGATAATATTGGTTGAAAGCGAGGGCAGAATAGCACTCACTACAATAATTCTATCTATGTTCGCGGCGATGGGTTTTACGCCGTCATAAAAGTCGGGACGGGTAAGTACAGAGTGTCTGTCTTTGACAATTTCAATAACACCGTTTACACCGGTGTCAGTGGTATCACCTTTACTAAAAAAGACTTTGTCTCCACACACTACGGAGTCCACCGTGCGGCGAATGTGACAACGTGAAATAGTGCCGCTAGTGTCCTCTACATCGGCATGCTTGCCAAAGCGACCCACGACGGTGCCGCTCAGCAGCGCGCTCTCATCCGGTGTAGAGGATGATGAGCTCGCGTGTTTTTCTTGCAAGCGTTTGCTACGGTTAGTTGCAACTTGACGCTTTTGTCTTTGAGTAAGTTTTGGTTTTTTCGCCACGATTATTTTCTAGTTTCACGTATACTAATACAATAATAACGTTTGTAGGGCATGGTTGCCATGTCTGTAACGCATAGAGGAATGATATGAGTAAAGATAACAGTAACCTTGTTTGGATAGACATGGAGATGACAGGGTTAGATCCCGAAACCTGTGTGGTAATGGAGATTGCTACCATTGTGACTGACGCACAGTTAAACATCCTTGCCGAAGGGCCTGTTATTGCCGTTCACCAAAGTGATAGCGTGTTAGATACCATGGACGAGTGGTGCACGCGAGTGCATGGCGAAAGCGGTTTAACAAAGCGTTGTCGAGAAAGTACGGTGAGCGAGAGCGAAGCTGCTGAGCAAACCATAGCGTTTTTGCAGCAATGGGTTGATGCTGGTAAATCGCCACTATGCGGAAACACCATAGGGCAAGACAGACGCTTTATGGTGAAATATATGCCAGAACTCGAAGACTACTTTCACTACCGCAGTATTGATGTCAGTACAATTAAAGAGCTAACTCGTCGTTGGAAGCCTGAAATATTATCTGGTTTTGACAAAAAAGGCGTTCACCTTGCACTCGACGATATTCGCGAGTCTATCGAAGAGATGCGCTATTACAGAGAGAAAGTGTTTACGATTTAAGCACTCAAGTGCAAAGGCACTAAAAAAGTAGAATAAAAGGTTGCGTTACCCCAAAATTTTTGTAAAATGCGCACCACTTCAAACGAAGTGCCTTTTTGTTGCGGGAATAGCTCAGTTGGTAGAGCACGACCTTGCCAAGGTCGGGGTCGCGAGTTCGAATCTCGTTTCCCGCTCCAAATTTTAAACCTGATAGTAAACATTACTTTCAGTGGGCGTGAAAAGCGCGACCCCTTGTGGGCCCGCGACCGAGTGTCGGCCAGTTGGCGAATCTCGTTTCCCGCTCCAAATTCAAATCTAACTAACGGATAAAACGTCAGTTAGTGAGTGCGAAAAGCGCGACCCCATGTGGGCCCGCGACCGAGTGTCGGCCAGTTGGCAAATCTCGTTTCCCGCTCCAAATTCAAATCTAATGTCTAATCAACAACATTAGTGTTCAAAAAGATGCATCAGCATCGACTCTATGCGGGAATAGCTCAGTTGGTAGAGCACGACCTTGCCAAGGTCGGGGTCGCGAGTTCGAATCTCGTTTCCCGCTCCAAACTTTTCAGACATCTTGAAACTTATCTCGTTGTTTCGATGCGCCCCCTAATGGGCTCGCGACCGAGTGTCGGCCATTGCTTCACAACGAGTTCAAATCTGTTTCCCGCTCCAAATTCAAATCTAACTAACGTAAAATCAAATGCGTTGGTGTTCAAAAAGATGCATCAGCATCGACTCTATGCGGGAATAGCTCAGTTGGTAGAGCACGACCTTGCCAAGGTCGGGGTCGCGACTGAGTGTCGGCCAGTTAGCAAATAACGTTTCCCGCACCAGCCTGTTTACTTCATTTTCATAAATTAACGATTAGTGTATTCATACTAAGTGCATCATTATGCATCGTAACTTGCCTTTTATTGGTGCGCTAGAAATACGGTGTTCGCTATTCTACGCGTTTTTTCTGCACTCTATCTCTACTTAATGCCGATTTACAATGGCTTAATTCCATATGATTGCACAAAAATAGTGCGGTCGATGGTTTTCTTGGTTGACCTTTTGCATATTAAATAGATTTTTATAAATAAGTATGCATAATCACCAGCCTTTATGGGCTGTCGCAGTACAAAAGTGAACACATACTGGGCACAGTGCTTGCTAAACCATAAATGCTAAAAGTAAATAAATATAACTTTCTGGGTAAAACCAGAAAAAAATCCAGAAAAAATACCAGACAAAAAATGATAGTACACCACGTGAGCACCTTAATGTTGCTTGTTGTAGAGGTACGCATAATCAGTCTTACTGCCGGTAGCTATCACTAAGAATAGTGGCTTAAACAGACAAGAAAATATTCGGAGAAACACACATGGCTTTTGATTTATCAAAGCGCAATAACATTTCTGTACTAGCATTTGCCGTATCGTCGGCATTGGCCGTAAGTGCAGGAGCAGTTCAGGCTCAGGAAGAGACTGAAGTTAAAGAACGGGAAGTCGAAAAAGTAGTGGTAACCGGTTCTCGTGTTGCGCAAGATTCATCATTAAGTGCGGCAAGCCCAGTCTTGGCCATTAACGCGGGCGACATTAAAACTTCAGGTCAAATCGACCTTGGTGCCATGCTGCGTGAGTCTCCACAGCTACAGGCTTCACTTCCTGGCTCATTTTCAGCGTTCAGCGGTACGCCACTAGGTGCAAGTTTATTAGACTTACGTAACCTAGGTAGTGAAAGAACCCTAGTCATGGAAAATGGTCGCCGCCATGTTTCTGGTATTGAAGGAACAGGCTCAGTTGATGTCAATGCTCTTTCTACTGCACTGCTTCGCAATGTAGAAGTGTTAACGGGTGGTGCGTCAGCGGTATACGGCGCCGATGCGGTTACCGGTGTTGTTAACTTCAATATGCGCGACGGCGCATCGTTTGATGGCTTAGAAGTTCGTACGCAAACCGGTGTTACTGATGATGGCGATGCCAATGAATTCTTCTTATCATTAGCAAACGGTTTTACGAGCGATCGCGGTGACCTTGTTTTTGCCGTTGAATATCAAGAAACCAGCCCCGTATTTGCTCGCGACAGAGACTTTGCGGGTTCAGGTTTATTCTCTCAAGTCGCTAACTCAGAGGCTACTCAGGAAGCTTTTGGTGTAGATGCTCGCTTTGATAATACATGGGTACCTAATTATCGCCTGCCTATTTCAAGTGATCGCGGTGTAATTTCACTCACTGGCAGTGCATTTTTTGACGTACTTGATTCTGGCGGTGCTGCAGGTTGTGCCACTATCGGCTCACAAATGATCCCAACCTGTCAGGTAATTGGTGAAGACGGTAATTTACGTGCCTACAACCCAGGCGATGTCTATGTGGGTGCCTTTGATGCAAGTGGCGGTGACGGTGTTCCTGCATCCCCAGATAGCGAATTGATTCTGCCTGAATCTAAGCGTTTGTTAGTTCAAGCGGTGTCTAACCATGAAGTAAATGATTTTATAAACTTCTTTGTTGATGCTAAGTTTGTTTCAAGTGAAACAAAGGAAACCAACCAAGTAAACGGCTTTAACGATGATATTCCAATCTCGTTAGACAACCCGTTTGTACCTAGTGCGCTACTTGCTCAAATCAATCAGCTTAATGGTGAGGGAGAAAGCGTCAATTTGGTAATGTCTCGCGACGTTCTAGATTTCAATGCAACCTCAAACCCTGAAGCCGAGCGCAAAACGTTCCGTATAGTCACTGGCTTCGACGGTTACATTCCTAATACCGAATTAGAATACGAAGTATTTTATAACTACGGTCGTACGGATGCTGATATTACATCCAGAGTTCGTTTAGAAGACCGCTATTTCGCAGCTATAGATGCGGTTACAGACCCAACAACTGGCGAAACCGTGTGTCGTTCAGATTTAGACGGTTCTGCACTGCCACCAACGTCACCATTTCCTACGGTTAATGGCAACTTTGGTTTTAATACTTTCCAACCTGGTGACGGTTCGTGTGTTCCTGTTAACTTATTTGGAAAAGATTCAGTAAGCGCCGAGGCTGCTGCGTTTATTTTCCAGCCGGCGACGTCGCAAAACGAAATTGAACAAGAGAACTTCCTTGCTGTTATATCAGGTAACTCGTCTGATTTATTTGAACTACCAGCCGGTCCAGTATCGTTTGCGTTAGGTTACGAATGGCGTCGTGAAACAAGTACTTTTACACCAGACCCTTATTCTGCATCTGGCCTGACATTTGGCACACTAGATTCACGCAGTGGACCAACGAACGCATCAAATGGCCAATACGATGTTTCAGAATATTTTGTAGAAGCCACTATTCCACTATTAGAGGGAATGGATTTCGCCGAGCGTCTTGAGCTTCGTACCGCATACCGTAGTTCAGACTACGACCCATACGGCACTCATGATGCGTGGACAGTGGGTTCGGTATGGTCTCCTGTAGAAACCTTCAGTGTGCGTACTACGTACTCTGAAGCAGTACGTGTTCCAAATATAAACGAAGCATTTGCGCCAACGTTTGCTGCAACCCTTGGTGCAGGTGACGACCCATGTAACCAAAACTTTATTGAAGCGGGTTCTGAATTCCGCGAAGCAAACTGTATTGCATTAATCGGCGATAGCGTCGCCGACGGCTCATATGATTCAACTAACTTCTTGTCGGCCTTCGTCGCTGGAACCACAGGTGGTAACCCAGACTTATCACCAGAAGAAGCGGAAACCATTACGATTGGTACAGTGTGGATGCCCGCTGGCGAGTTGGACGGTTTGTTTGATGGGCTAGTATTCACGCTCGATTATTACAACATCCAAATTGATGGACTTATCGACAGCCTAACTGGGTTTGACATTGCGTCTAACTGCGTTGATGCACCAACGATCAACAACCAGTTTTGCGATGCGGTAGACCGAAATGCAACTAACGGTTCTATTTCTAACTTCCGCTCAGGGTTTATCAACCTAGCAGCAGTGGAAACTTCAGGAATCGATTTCCGTGTTGATTATGGTTTTGACTTAGCTGAATTAACCGACACAGACTCTCGTTTAAACTTTACCCTTAACGGCACCAACTTCCTTAAGAATGACGAAGTTCGCGACGTGTCGGCACCGGATGAAGTGACTGATGTACTTGGCACATTTAGTCGCCCAGAGTGGATAGTGAACATGAACGTTGATTATTTAATTGGCGATTTTGTTATCGGATGGCAAGGGCGTTACGAAAGTTCGCAATTACTTCCGGGGTTAGAGAATCAAGATATTGAAAACAACCCTGACTTCGTCAGCATTACATCTACAGGTTCTGCGCTAGTTCACGACTTTTCTGTGTCTTATACCTTTGACGATTCGCTAGAAGTTTACGGTGGTGTGAATAATGCGTTCGAAGAAGACCCGTATTTAGGTACGCTTTCTCGTCCAGCAGGCCCTCGAGGACGTTTCTTCTTCCTTGGTCTGAATTACAACATGTAATCTAGGTGAGATAAATAACAGCCCCGCCACGAAAGTGCGCGGGGCTTTTTTTGTCTCATTGCTTTT
Source organism: Alteromonas genovensis (assembly GCF_010500895.1). Taxonomy (GTDB): domain Bacteria; phylum Pseudomonadota; class Gammaproteobacteria; order Enterobacterales; family Alteromonadaceae; genus Alteromonas; species Alteromonas genovensis. Next base: position 64,374 of record NZ_JAAAWO010000009.1, on the reverse strand, counting down.
AACCGAATCAAACGCTACTCTTGCTGGTCTAACCAGATGTGTGCTTGCTGTTACAAGATGCCAGCTCAATTTTTAACATACGCGTATACCGTTGCTGTGGAACACTGAATACTATGTCCAATAACTACGTACTAAACACCTACAATAAATTTCTTAAACTGCCTTTCGGTAAAAAGCTGTTCAGTTGGTACTCTGCTCGAAGAGCGCCTTATTTCTCTACCGTATCGCCTTTAATTACCGACGTCAGACCGAATTATTGTGAGGTCAATCTTAAGAAGCGTAAAGCAATAGAAAACCATATCGGCACGGTGCATGTTATTGCAATTTGTAACGGACTAGAAATGGCGATGGGGTTTATGTGCGAGGCATCTATTCCTAAACATTTGCGGTGGATTCCTAAAGGTATGGAAGTGAAGTACCCAGCAAAAGCAGACTCCGATATACGTTGTGTTGCCGAAGTGCCAGAAGATGCATGGAAGCCCGGTAACCTGCCTATTTCAGTAAAAGCATACAACAAAGAGGGCACAGTAGTGGTTGATGGAACTATTACTGTGTGGATAAGTGAGAAACGGTAAAAAAGCGTTTCATCAACCGTGATTTAGAGGGCCGCATTTGCGGCCTTTTCTGTCTTCAAACCACCTTAATATATTAAGTTTTTACTACCGTGTATTTTCGGTTTGACAGCCGCTATAAACCAAACTAAACCTATCGATAGATGTCGGGTAAAAAGTCTATTGCATAGCTGAGCGCGTGTGTTGCCAGCTACCACCAAGCTAACATGTGTTGAACGGGGTGAATATGTCGGTTATGACGAAAGAGCAGGTAGTGGGTAAATTGTTTGTGGATAAAAAAAATTACCCGTATGGCTTTGCCCGTTCCGGTGATTTCTCTATTTCAGAGAGCAAACTTCTGCAGTCTACAGGGGGATTATTTGCAGCGCTTGTAGATGGCCACATAACGCCCGAAAATGATGAAGAGCAATCCTACCTCGAATCAGCACTAGGCCATCGCGAGCCAGCAACGCCTCAAGAGAGGGTGTGGTTAAAGTATCAACGACGCATAAATCGACCAAAAGCAGCGAGTATTTACGGTTCTCAAAAACCAATTCTTGAGGATGGCGATGATGGAAGCGATACAACCATAAGTGATAATAGCGACCTTGATGTAGACATATCAGATTAAGTCGTGTCTACCTTTACCCTATACCTGTGCACAAGATGTATTGATCCTAATAAATGTTAAATCAATGTAAAACTCTATCCTAATTTAGGTTGCAAGCTCGCTGCATTCGAAATGTTTATCCTAAAAATCCTCGTTACTGGGATATATATCTCACTTTTCCTCAATTTGGTGTTTTATCTTCCTAATAGCTTCGATATAGTCCAGACATGGTCAACGAAAGCTGACAATACATAACCTTTTATGGGAGATACAACAGTGAAAATGATGTCGGGCGCAGCCATGGTGGTTGAAGCGCTAAAAGATGTAGGAGTGACTCATGTATTCGGCTACCCAGGTGGAGCCGTACTAGACATTTACGATGCGTTATATGCGCAAGAAGATGTCAAACATGTCCTCGTGCGTCATGAACAGGCAGCCGCACATATGGCGGATGGGTATGCACGTTCAACTGGCAAAACCGGCACCGTTCTCGTCACCTCAGGTCCAGGGGCAACAAACACGATCACCGGTATAGCCACAGCCTATATGGATTCAATTCCTATGGTTGTGCTGTCAGGGCAAGTACCGTCTATGCACATTGGTGAAGACGCATTCCAAGAAACGGACATGGTTGGGTGCTCGCGCCCTATCGTTAAGCACAGCTTTCTTGTTAAGCGTTCAGTGGATATCCCAGAGGCGATTGCTAAGGCTTATTATATTGCAAACACGGGGCGTCCTGGCCCTGTTGTGGTTGATTTACCAAAAGACTTGGTGAGTGTGGCAGATGAACATCCCTATGTATTCCCAAGCGATGTTACTATGCGCTCATATAACCCCACTGAAAAAGGCCACCCAAAGCAGGTTAAAAAAGCGGTAGAGTCACTACTTAAGGCCGAGCGCCCCATACTTTATGTTGGCGGCGGTGCAGTAGCATGCGATGCATCAAGTAAAGTGATTGAATTGGCAGAAAAGCTCAATGCTCCTGTAACTTGTACACTTATGGGTTTAGGTGCAATGCCAGGCACGCACAAGCAGTTTATCGGTATGTTGGGCATGCACGGCACCCTTGAAGCCAACAAATCGATGCACAATGCCGATTGTATTATTGCATTGGGGGCTCGATTTGATGACCGCGTGACAAACAATGTGGACAAGTTCTGTCCCCATGCAGACATTATTCACGTAGATATCGACCCAGCGTCAATCTCAAAAACCGTAAACGCACACATTCCTGTTGTGGGCTCGGTAGATAAAGTATTGGATCAAATTCTTAGCCAAGTAGATAAGAAAGACTTATCACATCAGCCAGAGAAGCTTGCCGATTGGTGGGAACAAATTGCAACATGGCGTGCAAAGACGTGTTTGAATTACGAGCAAGGCGAGGAAGTCATAAAGCCTCAGCGCGTTATCGAGACCTTGTACAAACATACCGATGGAAAAGCGTTTGTGAGTTCAGATGTTGGCCAACATCAAATGTTTGCGGCATTGTATTATCAATACGACAAACCTCGTCAGTGGATAAATTCAGGTGGCCTTGGCACCATGGGCTTTGGCTTGCCAGCGGCCATGGGCGTTCAGTTTGCTCACCCTAAAGCCACATCGGTTGTAGTCACTGGTGACGGTAGTATTCAAATGAATATTCAAGAGTTGTCTACCTGCTTGCAGTACAACCTACCAATTAAGATTATTTCGTTGAACAACCGTGCCCTTGGAATGGTTCGCCAATGGCAAGATATGATTTATAAAGGTCGCCACTCGCATTCCTACATGGATTCTATGCCTGACTTCGTTAAGCTTGCTGAGGCCTATGGGCATGTTGGTATTAAGGTCGACAAGTTAGAAGACCTAGATGCAGCGATGGAAAAATGCTTTAGCTATACAGATAGACTTGTATTTATGGACATTGCCATCGATCAAAACGAACACGTATATCCAATGCAAATTAAGTACGGCGCCATGGATGACATGCGCTTGAGCAAGACGGAGCGAACCTGATGAAACGCATTATTTCAGTATTAATGGAAAACGCCCCTGGCGCACTATCACGTATTGTTGGTGTATTCTCACAGCGTGGATATAACGTTGATTCGTTATGTGTAGCGCCTACAGACGATTCAAGCTTGTCTCGTTTAACGATTATCACCCACGGGGATGATAAGGTGATAGAGCAGATCACCAAGCAGGTGAACAAGCTTATCGACGTACTTAAAGTGGCCGATTTAACGGAAAATACGCACATTGAGCGCGAACTGATGTTAATCAAGGTCGCTACTCGTACAGAGTCAGTGCGCGCAGAAGTGAAGCGTAATTCAGATATATTTCGTGGTCGTATTCTCGATGTGAATGCCAACAACTACACCATTGAGATTACCGGTACTACCGATAAGCTCGACGCGTTTGCCGCCACTATGGGGCAATGTGCTGAGGTGATTGAATCTTCACGAACCGGCGTGTGCGGTTTAGCGCGGGGTGATAGAGCACTTCGTCCTTAATATTTATCGGCTTTCGCTGCTAATGACTGGCAGCACAGAAACGATAAAAGAAAGAAGGCCAGTTGATAAAAACTGGCCTTTTTATTTGCCAATCAAAAAAGTCCGACCTCATTAATTGCCTGAGTTGCCGCCGTAGTAGGCTTCTACTCTAAGGGCCACACCTAAAGACGCTGAAAAGTTATCTTCGCGAAGTAATAGAACGAAGGGCTCTACATCGAAATACAACCAGTCTCTAATCGTGTTAGAGCGCCATCTTAATCCACCATACACCTCCTCTACGCGATAATTTGGTTGACTCAGTCCTTCTACCATCAGGTGCGGAATTAACGCGTTGTGGTTGTTAATAGAATAAAGGTGCTGAATTTCATGTCGCCAAAACCAGTCGTTGGTTTCATCGCGATAGAAAAAGCGATTGTTTTGTCTCACAAGGTGCCGTGGGCTAATATCGTACTGAAAGGCAGCGCCTATCTCTGCACCAAGTCTGTCCCTGGTAAAATAATACAACTCAGCATCATACAGCATGGCCAATTTATTGGTGAAAGCTAGGGCATCCCGATACCTTGCTCGGGTATACAGTTGGTCCCGTCGTCCGGCTCCTACTCTAAAAGAGTAGTGTGAATTCTGGTCTGGGCGAAAGCGCAGGGCAATGGTGGTCTGGTCGCGATTGTTATCGGCGGTATCTCTGGCGGCTCGAATCGATGAGTCTTGGGTTTCATCTTCATTGTCACTTAACAAAAGGTCAACGCGCTCTTCAAGTGCCGGAAGCTTTACGCGGATCCTAAAACGTAAATCTGTGTCAGCAAAATCCTCAGAACGAGGTTCCCACGCAAGCTGAATACGCCCCTCGGCATGGGCCTGTTCACCAAGCTGTTTTGCACCTGAGTCGCCACTGTGAAACCAACCATCAAACTGCTTTACAGTAAAATCCATGGAGTCAGTAAAACTGCGCTGCCAGATATCAAACCACTGCTCGTCAAAATGATGTTCATGAACGTCATTGGCCTCATTGGACTGATGGGTTTGCAGGCTGGCGCTGCTTTGTGATTGCTCATGGTTACTGACCGCATCTACATTACGTTTGGCCGTCTCTATGTTGGTTTGTAGCGGCGAAAAGTTGACAAGCATTAGGTGACATAACACAGTTACCGCACAGGTCATTAACGACTAACCCCTTGTTAGCAATCGTGATGTTAGGTGCTTAAATTAGCAAACCTTTGTAATACAAAGAATGAAACGGTAAGTACAAAACGTCAATGATTATTCGATAAGATAAATATTCAGGTGAAAGGAACGGCTCGCGGTGGCATACTGGTGCCATTGACGTTGGGGAGATAAATTTTATGGGTGGAATTAGTATTTGGCAGTTGCTGATAATACTGGTTATTGTTGTGTTACTTTTTGGTACAAAACGCCTTAAAGGTATCGGCACCGACTTAGGTAGTGCCATCAAAGGTTTCAAAAAAGAAATCACTGAAGACGATAAAGATGCAGACTTCGACCAAAAAAAACAGGTTGAAGAGCAGCGCTCGACTGACTCAGTATCCACAAAAACAGAAAGCGACGTTAAAGATAAGTCCTAATGTTTGATATTGGCTTTTGGGAGTTATTGGTCATTGGCGTTCTGGCCCTACTAGTGTTAGGTCCAGAACGGTTGCCCGGTGCCATGCGTTCTACTATTAATACTATTCGCGGCGTGCGTAATATGGCAACTGGCTTTAAGCAAGAAGTTGAGCATCAATTGCGCGTGCACGAATTGCATGAAAATCTTAAGAAAGCGGAACAGCAAGGGCTTAAAGATCTCTCACCAGAACTTGAACAAAGTGTTGATGAGTTGAAAAAAGCGGCTGAGTCGGTTCAAGAACCATATAAAAAGCAGTAGATGTCTGACGCAAACAACTTACTATCTCATTTAATTGAATTACGCAGCAGAATTCTAAAGGCGCTATTGAGCGTGCTGGTGGTTTTCCTGTGCTTGGCTGCGTTTGCGCAAGATTTGTATCAGCTTTTGGCTATGCCGCTTTTAAATGCAATGCCAGAAAATGCCACAATGATTGCCACTGACGTTGCCTCACCGTTTTTCGCGCCGTTTAAACTTACCTTGGTGCTATCCTTTTTTATCGCCATTCCTTACGTGCTTTATCAAGTGTGGGGCTTCGTGGCGCCAGGTCTTTACCGTAATGAAAAGCGTTTGGTGGCGCCATTGTTGTTATCAAGCACCTTACTCTTTTATGCGGGTATGGCCTTTGCGTACTTTGTGGTTTTCCCCATTGCCTTTGCCTTTTTCACGAGTGTGGCCCCCGAGGGCGTTACGGTAAGCACCGATATTTCAAGCTACCTTAACTTCGTGTTAAAGCTGTTTTTCGCTTTTGGCGTGTCTTTTGAAATACCCATCGCTATTATTCTATTGTGTTGGACCGGTGTTACAGACGCCAAATCACTACGTGCTAAACGCCCATTTGTGGTGGTTGGTGCGTTTGTTGTCGGCATGCTGCTTACCCCGCCGGACATTATCTCGCAAACTTTATTGGCAATCCCCATGTGGTTTTTATTTGAAGTGGGCGTGATCATAGGCGGACTATACGCTGGAAAGGCCAAAGACGCAGATGAACCCGAGCAAGACGAAGCAGAAAACAAAATTTCAGACGACGTTTAATTCATTAATAACAAAAGGGATAAAAATGAAATCACGAGCCATTACTTTGATCTCACTGCTTGCAGCGTTAGGTACATTTTCGGTGCAGGCTGAAAGTATTAGCAAAGCAATCGAAAAATGTCGCGGCACTGAAAACAGCCTAAAGCGCCTTATGTGTTACGACCGTATGGCAAAATCTATAAGCCAGTACGACGACGTTGACATGCAAATAAGTGATGTACCGGCTATTCCTCGAGCAACTCCAAAGCCAGCCGTCACCAAAGTACCGGCTGTTCGCCCTACCGTTGCTGCTGCGCCGCAAGAAATGGAAGAGCAAGACCCTGAAGCGTCTTTCGGCTTAGATAAAAAGCGCACTCCAGCTGATGACGTATCTGAAGTTGCACTAACGGTTGCTGAAGTGTCTAAAGGCACCCGTGGAAAGCAAGTCATTACCTTTAATGACGGCTCACAGTGGCAACAAGTGGATAATACCTATTTGAAATTAGAAACAGGGCAGGGCGTTACTATCGAAAAGGGCCTATTTGGTGCATTCTTTCTAGGCGTTGATGGCATAAATAAACGTTTAAAAGTAAAACGACTGAAGTAAATGACCTTATTCGATGCTGGTGTCAATCTGCTAGACAGGCGCTTCGATGCCAGCGAAGTTATTCAACGTGCCTTCGAGGCAGGCGTTGAAAAATTATGTGTCATTACCACTCATCCAGATGAGTGGGAGCCTGCTTATCAGCTATATCTAAAGTTCCCTCAAATACTGTGTTACACCATTGGCGTGCATCCTCACCACGCAAAAGACGTTACCGACCAATCATTAATTCAACTTGAGCAGTTAGCGCAGCGTGAAGGCTGTGTAGCCATAGGCGAATGCGGCTTAGACTTTAACCGCAACTTTTCTGCACAAGACACCCAATTGTCGGTGTTTGATGCTCAGCTTGCTATTGCAGTTAAACTGCAAAAGCCCGTTTATCTGCACGAGCGCGATGCGTTTGAACCACAGATGGGGCTGTTAACTCACTATATTCCTCAGTTGCCAGGCGGCATTGCTCACTGTTTTACTGGCACGGTGGAACAGGTTAATGCCTATTTGTCTCTCGGTTTGTACATTGGGATCACGGGGTGGGTATGTGATGAAAAGCGGGGCGACGCGCTAAGAGAGGCGGTAAAAAATATTCCCAAAGACAGGCTTATTTTTGAAACTGACGCTCCCTATCTCTTTCCAAAAACATTAAGACCAAGAAAGCGAAATAACGAGCCAGCCTTTTTGCCTCACATTGTGAGGGCGGTTAGCGAGATGTTAGCACTATCTGAAGAGCAGCTAAGCGAATACAGTTTCACTAACAGCTGCACTTTGTTTTCCATAGGCTGAGAACGGTTGATGCAAATTCACACAGACAAGCTACGTAATTATGATGTTGGTTTGCTGGTAACTGCCATCGTTGCTGTTGTGCTTTTTATATCACTGTTTTTAAATATATCCCCCAACTCGTCGCAGCCCCCGCATTACTCACAATTAAAATATCGTTTTGCATCACCTGACGAGCTAAATTTTGAGAATGTGGACCAAGTACCATCCAACCAATGGGTGCCCGCTACATCACCCGTCAATTTAGGAATGAGTGACAAAGCCGTGTGGTTTTCAATGGTCATTGAGCCCACTCAAAGCCCAGATAGCAAATATTTGCTGCATATTGACTATGCCTTATTAGATGAACTCGACGTAGGCATATTTGAGAATATTAGTTCGGCGCCCGTTGTTACTTACTCTGCTGGAGATACACAAACGGCAGAAAACCGTCCGTTTCAACACGTAAAGCCACTTTTTCCGTTGCCGTCTAGCCAGTTTTCACAGCAGGTTTTTATTAAAGTAAAAACCTCGGGAACCATCCGGTTACCCATTCGTATTTGGAAAGAAAGTGAATTCATTCAGTTCACCGCCAATCGAAATGCTGCATTAGGTGTCTTCTTTGGAATACTGATTGCGATGGGAATAAGCAATTTATTCCTCACCGTCACTACTGGGAGTAAGTCATTTTTCCTCTACTCCGGCTACGTTTTTTGCCTAGCCCTCACCATTGCCACACTTCAAGGTTATGGTTTTACCTATCTTTGGTCGGGTAGCCCTTGGTTTCAAGGTAAAGCCGCCGTTATTTTTGCCAGTGCCACCATCATGTTTGGCAGCATGTTTACTCGTAGCTTATTGCCCATAAAGAAATACAGTATTCTGTTGGACAAAATAATGCGCGGCATTGGTTGGCTATGTGGGGCAAGCATCGTTGCCAGTGTGTTACTGCCTTATTCAATTATGATCAAAATTTTCTTAGTGGCCTTGAGCATTATCGTCTCTTTCACGTTGCTATTAGGCGCGTGGATGGCCACTAAAGGCGAAGTGATAGCTCGATACTTTACCATTGCTTGGGGCTTTTTACTGATAAGCGCCTTAGCGGCAAGTTTTGACAATTTAAACCTAGTCCACCTGCCATTAACGTCTAATACGTTACTCATTATTGGTGGTGCAGTTGAAACGCTTATTCTGGCGTTAATCTTGGCGATTAATTTCAGCCACAGCAGAGATACACTGATAAACGCTAAGCAATTTGCATTAGAGCAAGAGAAGCAGGCCAACACGGCCAAAGAGCACTTGCTAACCATGCAGCAACGTCATCAAGAAGATTTGGAGTACAAAGTTGAAGAGCGTACCCTAGAGCTTGAGGTTACGTTGCGAGAGCTCTCTGAAGTGAACCAAGAGCTAGAGCGACTCAACGCAGTAGACCCGCTTACAGGCGCTCACAACCGCCGTCACTTTGATAAAAGCCTGCGCGCACAGGGGCGACGAAGTCGCAGAGAGCAAATACCGCTCTCGTTGATTATTCTCGATATTGATCACTTTAAGCAAATTAACGATAAATTTGGTCATGATGCCGGTGATGAGTGTTTAAAGCATATGACACACCTCTTTCAAAAACATATTCATCGCCCTAGCGATGATTTATGTCGAATTGGGGGCGAAGAGTTTGCTGTTATCTTACCTAATACCGATCTCCAAGGCGGTAAATTCATTGCCGAAAGTCTGCTAACAGCGTTGGCATCTGAACCACTGAGTTATGAGGGCGATGAAATAAACCTTACTGCCAGTGCCGGCGTAGCAACTGCTATTATGCATGATGAAGATCAGGCTCAACACTTATTCAGACTTGCCGACTCACTATTGTATAAAGCAAAGCAGAGTGGGCGAAACAAAGTAATATCTCAACAACTGCAGGACTAACTATGACCACTTCGTTTCCCAATCGCCGAATGCGCAGACTTCGAGCTAAAGATGCTCTGCGTGGACTCGTTGCTGAGAATGCACTTTGCGTAGATGATTTAATTTACCCCGTATTCGTATTGCCTGGGCAAGACTCACGAGAGGCCGTCCCCTCAATGCCAGGCGTAGAGCGTCTTTCTCTCGACCTTTTATTGGAAGAAATGAAAAAGTGGGTTGGGCTAGGCATTCGCACATTTGCCCTTTTTCCCGTTACGCCAATGACATTAAAAACAGACTGTGCAAAAGAAGCGTTTAACCCTGATGGTTTAACGCAAACGGCACTTCGCGCGATAAAAAAAGCGTACCCAGACATCATGCTAATGTCTGATGTTGCTCTCGACCCATTTACGTCTCACGGCCAAGATGGCCTCATTGATAGCGATGGGTATGTGGTCAACGATGAAACGGTGGAAGTATTGGTAAAGCAGGCTTTATCTCATGCCGAAGCTGGCGCTGATATTGTGGCACCATCAGATATGATGGATGGACGCATAGGTCAAATTCGCCAGGCGCTAGAAAGCAACGGATATGTAAACACGTGTATTATGGCCTACTCAGCCAAGTACGCTTCGTCTTACTACGGGCCCTTTAGAGATGCCGTCGGCTCAGCTGCCAATATTAAAGGCGGCAATAAAAAAACCTATCAAATGGACCCTGCAAACTCCGATGAAGCCATTCATGAAATTGCCCTAGATATCGAAGAGGGTGCAGACATGGTAATGGTGAAGCCAGGCATGCCATATTTAGATATAGTGCGTCGCTGTAAAGATGAGTTTAGCGTGCCTACGTTTGCTTATCAGGTAAGCGGCGAGTACGCCATGCACCAAGCGGCTTTTGCCAACGGTTGGTTAAACGAAGATGAGGTGGTACTGGAATCGTTATTGGCATTTAAACGTGCCGGTGCCGATGGTATTTTGACTTACTTCGCCCCCAAAGCAGCAGAGCTATTGCGCAATAGTAATAAATAACACGTTAGGCATGAGTACAAACAAAAAGAGCTGCTTTAAAGCGGCTCTTTTCTTATGAAGTAATTTTTTTCTTATGTAGTGGCCTTACCTAACATCGCTCATTACAAACAAACCAGCTCACATCCTGCTTTGTGCTGCAGCCAGCACTCATTGGCTAGCTCGGCATTAATTAAAGGGTGAGACTTCAACCAACCTTCTGGAAAGGTAAGCGTCCACTTATCACCTTCACACAACAGTTTTACATCGGGAATATGCTTGTTTTGTCTGCGTAAACACAGCACCACGGCAATGCGTAAAACCCGAAGTAACCCTTTAAGCATAGGGCGGTAATCTTGGTGATAATTATCAAATATATCACTGGCAACATTTAACCGATGCTGAGACACAAGCTCTCTAATTGCTGAGCGCTGTAAACGGGTGAAGCCTGGTAAATCAATATAACTGAGTATATAGGCACCGTGTTCATGATGGCGCTTGTACTCAATATGCAGGCCAATTTCGTGAAGCTCTGCGGCTGCGCCTAAAATTGTCTCGGTATCGAGGTGACAAATATTCTGTTGACCACATAGTTGATAGCACAGCGACAGCGCCACTTGCTTTACCGTAGCTGCGTGAGCCGTGTCGATGTGGTAACGCTGTTTGGCTTGGTTTAGCGTCTGCTGGCGGCGGTCGTTATCGGTAACATTGTCCAACATGCCATAGATTAGGCCCTCACGCAGGGCGCCACCAGAAATGTTCATGTACTTGATATCAAGCGCTTCAAACAAGCTAATAAGAATAGCCAGTCCCGATGGAAATATTGCTTTGCGGTTTTCTTCTAACCCTTCAATAGTGAGTTGGTCGATAGAGCCGCATTCAACACACTGCTTTTGCAAGTGGTAGAGGTAATCGAGTCGAATAGCATCGCTGATCCCTTGAGCCACTAATATTTCAGTTATCGCCTGGGGCGTACCTGAAGCACCAAGACAGTTTTCCCAGTCAAAGCATAAAAAGGCGTTAGACACTTCACCAATAAGTGCATGTGCAGCTTTTTTTGCCTTATCAAAGTTGTCATCGGTTATGCTTCCCCCATGGAAATAGCGTTCCATAAAGGTGACACAGCCCATGTCTAAACTTTTCAAATGAATGGGCTGCATATCATTACCAATAATAATTTCAGTGCTAGCACCACCAATATCAATAACAAGGCTGTTGCCTTGATTGGCCGATGTATAGGCTACGCCGAGGTATATCTGTCTGGCCTCTTCTTCGCCGCTGATAACATTAAGCTTATGATTAAGGATTTCTTCGGCTTTGCGCACAAAAACGTGTGCATTGGTGGCAAGGCGCAGTGTCGCGGTTGCAACCACCTTGATATTTGAAGGGGGGATATCTTGTAATCTTTCAGAGAAAACTTGCAGGCATTTCCAACCGCGCTCCATGCTTGTGTCATCAAGCAATAATTGTTCATCAAGCCCGGCTGCTAATCGCACCTTCTGCTTAATTTTACCAATAATTTGAACGCTTCCATTGACCACATGGACGATCACCATGTGAAAACTATTAGAGCCTAGGTCAACGGCGGCATAATACTCGCCGTAGGTCTGGGCATCGTGCTGGAGTTCTGCCTGCATAGTGTCTCGTGTTTTATTTACTTGTATTTCGCTGCTGGGGTTTGCCGCGCCCACGGCTATTGCCTCTACGAGAAGAGTTTCGATTATTAGGCACACGCTTTCTGCGTGGCTTAGGAGGTGTTACCTCATCTAATAATGCGGTTCTGTCGTAGTCTGTAACCGGAATAGTTGCATGAATGTACTTTTCAATTGCCGGTAGGTTAAGCGCGTATTTTTCGCACGCAAAACTTATTGCAATACCGCTTCTTCCTGCTCGACCGGTACGGCCAATACGGTGCACATAATCTTCGGCATCGTCAGGCAAGTCGTAGTTAAATACGTGCGTTACCGCATCAATATGTAAACCACGAGCCGCCACGTCCGTCGCAACTAATATGTCTAATGCGCCCTTGGTAAAGTCTTCTAAAATACCAAGTCGTTTCTTTTGCGGAACATCGCCACTTAACAAACCAACGCGGTGTCCGTCTGCGGTTAGCCAATCTGTGACTTTCTCACAGCTGTGCTTGGTGTTGGCAAACACAATGGCCTTTTCCGGCCACTCTTCTTCTAAGAGCGTGAGAAGCAGCAACATTTTATCGTCATCTGACGGATAAAATAGCTCTTGGCTTACGCGGCTTGCAGTCGTTTGTTCAGGGGCAACTTGCACATGAGTAGGGTTATTCATGTGTTCATAGGCCAGCTCCTGTACGCGATAACTCAACGTGGCTGAGAACAGCATGCTAAGTCTTTCGTTTGCAGGTGGCATACGACGGAATAAAAAGCGGATGTCTTTAATAAAGCCCAAATCGAACATACGATCGGCTTCATCGAGCACGGCAACCTGAATATTTTTCAGCGAGAACACATCCTGTTTATAGTAATCCAGTATGCGTCCTGTCGTGCCAATAATAATATCCACCCCTTCTTCTAGGGTTTCACGTTGACTTTGGTAACCTTCGCCCCCATAAATCAACCCTAACGATATTCCAGTGTGCTCACTGAGCAGTTTGGCATCGTTATAAATTTGCACGGCAAGTTCTCGTGTAGGTGCCATAATAATGGCACGCGGACCGTCTAATTTGCTGTTACTTGAGTTTTCTGCTTTGCTTAGCAGGTAATGGAATGTAGCGACCAAAAACGCAATGGTTTTTCCCGTGCCCGTTTGAGCTTGGCCAGCAATATCGAGGCCTTCTAACAACGGAGGCAGTGCAAGTGCCTGAATTGGTGTACAATGCGAAAAATTCTCTGCCGTCAAGGCGTCAACGACTTTGCTGTTGATCGGCAGGTCAGAAAAATGAGTTTCAGTTAAATGAGTAGGCATAGCTTATAGCTTATCAGTGCTTGCATTAAAAAACAGTTTCTATATAACACTTATGGTAAGGCTGAGAAGACTCAGCGACAGACCAACAATGGAGAAAAGAATGAGCGACAAAATTATCCAGTTATCTGACGATAAATTCGAAGCAGATGTTATCAATGCTGACAGTCCTGTACTAGTTGACTTTTGGGCCGAGTGGTGTGGCCCCTGTAAAATGATCGCACCTATCTTAGAAGAAGTTGCGACCGAGTTTGATGGCAAGTTAACAGTTGGCAAGTTGAATGTCGATGAAAATAACGAAACTCCGCCTAAATACGGTATCCGTGGCATCCCAACGTTGTTACTTTTCAAAAACGGTAACGTTGCAGCGACAAAAGTGGGTGCGTTATCAAAAACTCAGTTAACAGAATTTCTCAACGAAAACCTGTAATTGATACAGAAAAGCCGGTGTAGGTAACCCCTACATCGGCTTTTTTCATCACACTAGGTAGCATTACACTTTAGGATAGTGAGCCCAATTTAATTAACATTTAGTGACCAAATCGCTGGACGTTGGTTAAATATAGTGCTAACTTTTCCCTCAGCGCTCATCCGAGCAGCATTCTGCAACTGTCCAAATCCGGGCGATACCAAATCTAAACGAGAACAGAGTGACCAAAAGTCCTGTAAGCGAAGCTCAAGCACAAAGACCCACCAGTATGAATTTAACCGAATTAAAGAATAAACCAATTAGCGAATTGGTTAACATGGCCGAGAAAATGGGCCTTGAGAATATGGCTCGCGCCAGAAAACAAGACATCATATTCTCTATCTTGAAGACGCACGCTAAAAGTGGCGAAGATATCTTCGGAGATGGAGTTTTAGAAATTTTACAGGACGGTTTCGGCTTCTTACGCTCAGCTGATTCTTCTTACCTCGCAGGTCCAGATGATATTTATGTATCGCCTAGCCAGATTCGTCGCTTTAATTTGCGCACTGGTGACACCATTGCAGGAAAAATTCGTCCTCCTAAAGACAGCGAACGTTACTTTGCGCTATTAAAAATTCGCGAAGTAAACTTCGACAAGCCTGAAAACTCGCGAAACAAAATCTTGTTTGAAAACCTGACTCCTTTGCATGCTGCAGATCGTTTGCGCATGGAACGTGGTAATGGTTCAACAGAAGATATTACTGCGCGTGTTCTCGATTTAGCATCGCCTATTGGTCGCGGTCAGCGCGGACTCATAGTTGCGCCGCCTAAAGCCGGTAAAACGTTGCTTCTACAGAATATTGCACAGTCTATTGCTGCCAATCACCCAGAATGTGAATTGATGGTACTACTTATCGACGAACGTCCAGAAGAAGTCACTGAAATGCATCGCCTAGTACAAGGTGAAGTGGTTGCCTCTACGTTCGACGAGCCAGCAAGCCGTCACGTACAAGTGGCAGAGATGGTTATCGAGAAAGCGAAACGCTTAGTAGAGCATAAAAAAGACGTGGTTATTCTTCTCGATTCAATCACTCGTCTTGCTCGTGCCTATAACACGGTTATTCCATCATCAGGTAAAGTACTTACCGGTGGTGTAGATGCAAACGCACTTCATAAGCCAAAGCGTTTTTTTGGTGCTGCCCGTAACGTTGAAGAGGGGGGTAGTTTAACTATTATCGCCACAGCACTTATCGATACCGGCTCTAAAATGGATGAAGTTATCTACGAAGAGTTTAAAGGTACCGGTAATATGGAACTTCACCTTAATCGCAAAATTGCGGAGAAGCGTGTGTTCCCAGCTATCGACTTTAATCGTTCTGGCACACGTCGTGAAGAGCTACTTACAAAACAAGATGAACTACAGAAAATGTGGATCTTGCGTAAAATTGTTCATGAAATGTCAGAAATCGACGCGATGGAGTTCTTAATTAGTAAGCTCTCTATGACGAAGACGAACGATGAATTCTTCGATGCAATGCGAAGACAAAGAAGCTAGCACTCGCTAAGAATATGATGAAGGCGCCTATTGTGAAGGCGCCTTTTTTGTATCTGTTTATGTCTACAGGCTCATGTATTGAGAGTATTAGACTTCCGTATAATGTTTTTGTATTTGTCGATGCGTTATTTTTCCCTTCTCAGCTAAGGTTGGTGGTGTGTTCTTTTACCAGATGATCTATTCTGGCTAAAACAACAAAGGAGAAACATGATGATTAGGAAGTTAGCAACGTTAACCTTCGCAAGTTTAGCAGTGTCAACCAGCGTATTTGCTGCAGCTGTCGATGTTGACAGTTTGGCCACCAATGTAGAGCCAGATGTCATTAAATGGCGTCACCACTTTCACCAGTTCCCCGAGCTGTCTAACCGCGAATTCAAAACCGCAGACTATATTGCGAATTACCTCACCTCCCTGGGCTTAGAGGTACAAACCGGCGTTGCAAAAACTGGCGTAGTGGCCATTCTCGACTCTGGAAAGCCAGGTCCTGTGGTAGCGCTTCGCGCCGACATGGATGGGCTGCCTGTTAAAGAGCAAAACCAATTATCCTATCGCTCTGAGCAGATGGGCGAATACAATGGAAATGACGTGCCGGTCATGCACGCATGTGGTCACGACACTCATATGGCCATGCTGATGGGCGCAGCTAAAATCCTAACCGGCATAAAAAGCGAACTTACTGGCAAGGTAAAGTTCATCTTTCAGCCAGCAGAAGAGGGCGCACCCGCGGGAGAAACCGGTGGTGCCGAAGTAATGGTAAAGGAAGGGGTACTTAAAAACCCTGATGTGGATGTGATTTTCGGTTTGCACATCAATGCAAACACTGATGTGGGCAAGGTGCGCTATAAGCCTGGTGGCACCATGGCTGCCGTAGATCCGTTTAAAATCGTTATTCACGGTAAACAGGCGCATGGCGCTTACCCGTGGAAAAGTGTCGATCCCGTCGTCACTGCCGCACAAATGATCATGTCTATTCAAACCATTGTGAGCAGAGAATTAAAGCTAGTTGACGACGCTGCTGTTGTTTCAATCGGCTCAATTCACGGTGGTAACAGGTCTAACATTATTCCTAATGAAGTTGAGCTTGTTGGTACTATTAGAACGTTGAATAAGGCTGCCCGTGAGCATATTTATGAGGCACTGCCTCGCAAGGTAAACGCCATCGCTGAAAGTATGGGAGCCAAAGCAGAGCTCACGTTACCGTTAGATTATTCCTATCCTATTACGTATAACGACCCCGCATTAACGCAAGCCATGTTGCCAACAATGCAGCGCACCGCCGGCGTTGAAAACACCTTGTTATCTAACCCTGTTACAGGTGCTGAAGACTTCTCTTTCTTCCAAGAGCAAGTGCCTGGCCTGTACGTGTGGGTTGGCGGAAAGCCTCTGAATGTGTCTGAAGAAGATAGCCCCGCTCATCATACCCCAGAATTTTATGTGGACGATGAAGGCATGAAGTTGGGCGTTAAATTACTCACTAACTTTACACTCGACTACATGGAGCAAAACTAAACATGGCGCTGGAGATGTTCTTTGGGTAAAACTCGTTTTGTTTTTAGTTGGTCTCTAGCGCTTAAAGCTTTTTTAGTATGCTTAGTGGGGGTGGGTATTAATGTATTGCCAGCTCCTTTTGATAGTTCAGGTATTGCCGTGTTTGGCTACGGCGCAGCGGTATACGCAGCACTTCGCTTTACTCCATATCTATCGATACCCATTGCGCTACTTATCAGTGCGCCTGTGTGGTTTGGCGATGGAAGTATCGTAGGAAAAGAAAGCCTCACTCTTCTTCCTATCGTTATAAGTCTGTTTGGATATCACAAGTCACTGAAACAGGTGATTAAAATAGGTGCGGGCTTTTGGTCTTTTGTCTTTGTACCTATTTTGGTACTAGAGCATTATTTCAATAACGGCGCCGATAACAGCGAAAGCCTCAATATAATAATGTCTGGGGTTATGGTTACCTGGTTAAGCGGTGCTTTTGGGTTAGTCACAGGCCATTTCGTTTATCTGGCCACTCATGGTTTAAGGCGAAATATTGCCTACGGGCCGGAGAAGGTTAAGCTTAATTTTCTTTTTAGCTACTTCTTTTCTGGCTGTTTCTTCGTCGGCTCCATGGCCGTAATTTACTTGTCGGTTGCGCTGTTTCAGCAACAGCAGGAGCGCCAAATTCAACAGTATATGGGTCAACGGGTTGCGGTAATGCAGCAACAGCTATCCGATTTCATTGAACAGCACCAAAGCGTTGTATCGGCTACGGCAAAAACGCTTTCAGGTAACACTACTGAAAAAGCATTAGACAAAGCGTCCTCAAAACAGCTGTCTATAATGGCCGCGTACTACCCTAACTTCATTACGTTTCTTATCGCTGATGAAGATGGCGACATTACCCATACTTACCCCACCAATTTAATTGATAAAGTAAAAGATGGCGTGCGCTCAAATGTCGCTTATCGCCCCTATTTTTCTGAAGTAATGGAATCTGGCGAGCCTTATTTATCCGATGTATTTCAAGGGCGTGGTTTTGGGAACGACCCTATTGTCGCCATTTCCGCTCCTATTAAAACAAGCAGCGACAACACCGTTGGTATTGTTGAAGGCTCATTGTCTCTTAAAAGTTTTACTGCCTTTGATGAACTCAGTTTACAAGGCTTTTCCTTGCTAATAGAAGACAGGAAAGGGGATGTAATATTTGCATCAAACGCGCTTAACTTAGAGCCGTTAAGCAAAGCGCCGTTTTATGAGTGCCAGCCAAAGTGTGATGTTGAAATAGATAATAGCGTAGGCGGAAAAAACTGGCTGCGGTTTAAGGGTGATATACCACAGGTTAACTGGACGTTAAGCTATTACTTCAACCGGGAATACCTGCAAGCCTCTATGGGCAGCTACCTGATGAAGGACTTGCTCTTACTGTTGTTGTTATCTGTCCTTGGTACATTGACTGGCTTTCTAGTCGCTCGAATAATCAGCATGCCCCTTAGACGACTCATTCGTTATATTGCTAAGTTTGACCCCAAAAGTACGCAGGGAAATAAACTCCCCAGTCGTGCATTTCACATTCAAGAGCTCACTGCATTAAACAATGAGTTTATAAGTTTGGAGCAGCGCTTACTGACAGCCTTTGATGAATTAGATAAGGCAAGGGCAAACGAGAAGCAGCTGAACGTAGAGTTAGGCGAGCTTAATCAGTCACTGGAAGCGCGTATAGAAGAAAAAACCCATCATTTAGAAAGCGCATTAAAATCTGCAGAAGCGGCGAATATTTCGAAAACCCAGTTTCTTGCCAACATGAGCCACGAAATTCGCACTCCAATGAATGGCATTATTGGTTCGTGTGAACTCATGTCAGAGTACGAACTGCCTGGTCATATAGCGTCACGAGCCAACACCATTTCGCGCTCGGCCACAAATTTGCTGCATATCTTAGACAGTATCCTCGACTGGTCTAAAATCGAGTCAGGCAAGATGGCAGTAGATTACCAAGATACACAGGTACGCGAACTGTTGTTAGGTGCCAAGGAGCTTTACGCCTACACGGCCAACGTGAAAGAAGTGGAGATTGACCTTCATGTGGATGACTCAGTTCCTAACGCACTAGCCCTTGATGCTGGCAAAGTTGGTCAAGTGGTTAATAACTTGCTGAGCAATGCGATTAAATTTACTAATGGCGGCACCGTTACACTAACGGCAAGTTATGCCGACAATACCCTTAATATTAAGATCACTGACACCGGAATTGGCATTTCAAAAGATAAGTTACATACTATTTTTGAGAAGTTTGAGCAGGCCGATGCCTCCACCACTCGCGACTATGGAGGAACGGGATTAGGCTTGCCAATAAGTAAAGGTCTTGTGGAACTGCTCGGTGGTGAAATGAGTGTAGAGAGCGTGCTGGATAAGGGCTCTACGTTTACGTTTTATATTCCTTGCAAAGAAAGTAAGCATGCAGTAGTCGCTAAAAGAACCGATGCTCAGCCTAGTATCGCAACCATACCCGATAACACCCATATTCTATTAGCAGAAGATAACGATATTAACGCCGAAATAGTCATGGATATGTTGTCTAGCGCTAACGTCCGCTGTATACGTGCTAAAAATGGTCAAGATACGTTAGAGGCAGCGAAAAAATATCCGTTCGATGTCATTCTCATGGATTGTCAAATGCCGGTAATGGATGGCCTGACAGCCGCATCGCAAATTCGCAAGCACGGTATAAACAAGGACACCGTGCGTATTATTGCGCTAACGGCAAATGCCTTTGAGGAAGACAGAAAGGCGTGTCTTAACGCGGGCATGGATGCGTACTTAAGTAAGCCTATTCGAAAGCGTGTGCTATTTAACTGTATTGCCAACGAACTCGCCGCTCTCTAGATATCTTGTCACAAGTCATTTAACGCGCAATTTGAAACGCCTTTCTACGGGCAATTGAAGTGGGAATTTTGCGCAAGTTACGCTACAATCGCGTGCTTTTCAAACTTGTCTATTTTACATAACCTGAATCCTGTTTAAAGAATGGTGCAAGCTTTTGTTCTATAAAATATAAATTAAAATTTCAAACTCAGTACTGCTAGAAATGCGAAGTGCAAGGCGCAAAAGTCACGTAATAGTCGTTCTATTACTTACTTTTGTAACGCAGTAATTCGCGTTTCTAGTGGTGCTGAGCGCCGTTTCTTAAACAGGATTCAGGTTACCTACTCCGAGGATCATTAGATGGCGAAAGTCGCGATTGTAATGGGTTCAACTTCAGACTGGCCTACCATGCAGCAGGCTGCAAAAATGCTGAAGTCGTTCAACGTCGAATTTGACGCGAAAGTCGTGTCGGCGCACAGAACACCAAACTTACTAGTGGAGTTCGCAGAGAGCGCTGCAGATGAAGGCTTTAGCGCCATTATTGCAGGTGCCGGCGGTGCTGCTCATTTGCCTGGCATGATTGCGGCGCATACTCATCTGCCAGTATTTGGGTGTCCGGTAAAATCAAAAGCACTTAGCGGTTTAGACTCATTGTTATCAATTGTGCAAATGCCTAAGGGCGTTGCCGTTGGTACGCTCGCCATTGGCGAAGCTGGCGCAGCTAATGCTGGGCTATTGGCCGCTCAAGTTGTTGCGTTGCAAGACGAGACAGTACGAGACGCGATTATTGCCTTTAGAAAAACTCAAACCGAGACAGTGCTAGCGTCAAGTAACACATTGGAGCTAGATGAATGAGAGTCGTCGTTTACGGTGCAGGTCAATTAGCACAAATGATGTATCTTGCGGGTAGCCCGTTAGGTATTGATGTTCAGGCCGTTGACGTAAACAACGACACGGTTGTTCATCCGGTAAGTAAAACTCCTCTAGATATCCCTCTTGATGAAGCGTTAGACGGTGCTGATGCGCTAACCGTTGAATTTGAGCACGTTCCCGAGCGCCTGCTTGAAGTTGCCG
The DNA here is from genome assembly GCF_010500895.1 of Alteromonas genovensis. Classification (GTDB taxonomy): domain Bacteria; phylum Pseudomonadota; class Gammaproteobacteria; order Enterobacterales; family Alteromonadaceae; genus Alteromonas; species Alteromonas genovensis. The sequence goes on along the minus strand of NZ_JAAAWO010000009.1, from coordinate 43,507 downwards.
CGCAAACCAATAAGTTAATGCCGAATATTCAAAGTATTTTGGTGGGTGCAGATCGGGTTCGTGAAAAGCACTTGTTGCAGACTATGGGTGTGGCAAATTGCGAGCACAAAATTGTTACGCACTTAGACCAATTAGATGAATGTGTTGATGCGCTTGGCAGCAAGTTAATTTTAAAAGCCAGTCGCGATGGTTACGATGGTTACGGCCAATGGCGTTTGTCAGACGACGCTGAATTACCAGAGTTAAAGCAGTCTCTTCAGGGCCTAGATTTAGAAAATGTGCCTTTAGTTGTTGAGAAAATGGTTGCCTTCGACCGCGAGCTTTCACTCATTGGTGTGAGGAATGCCAAAGGTGATATTCGCACCTATCCACTTGCGGAAAACTTGCATCATCAGGGCCAGTTACATGTGTCTGTTGCGCCTGCAACAAACGTCGATGAGGCGCTACAACAACAAGCACACGATATCTTTACCACCTTGGCCGACGGTATGGATTATGTGGGTGTACTTGCCGTGGAGCTATTCCAAGTAAACGATACCTTATTGGTGAATGAATTAGCGCCGAGGGTTCACAACTCAGGTCACTGGAGTCAATCTGGCGCGGTCACCAGTCAGTTCGAGAATCATCTCAGAGCGGTGTGCGGATTGCCGTTAGGCGACACATCAGCGTTAGGGCCTAGTGCCATGGTGAATATTATTGGGTGCAGTAGTTTTTCTCGAGAGCTTTTGAGTATCGATGGCAGTCATCTGCATTGGTACGGTAAATCGGTAAGAGATAAGCGTAAGATGGGCCACATCAATGTGACTACTGATAGCTACCATCAGCTTGGTGAAAAGTTGATGGCACTTAGTCAGTACCTCCCCCTTGAGTACTTCCCAAAATTAGTTGCTGAGGCAACGCGATTAAAAGGTTGACAGTAACCATTTAATCGCTAGAATACGCATCCGCTGTCTAGGCAGCGGTTTTAAATAGTGTGCCGACTTAGCTCAGTTGGTAGAGCAACTGACTTGTAATCAGTAGGTCGCCAGTTCGATTCCGGCAGTCGGCACCATTTATCTTTGTTATTACGCATTTCTTACGTAATATAGTTCCGTTAACCACAACGGAGCAACTTCTCAATGTCATTATCTTCCTATGTTCGCCAGTTTCATGGTAAAGCGTTTAGCTGTCTGCTAGCCCTAACGTGTTTTACTTCGGCTACTGTTTTTGCTCACGGTGAGGACAGCCTTGAGCGTGAAATAAGCCATGAGCATGAGCACGGCAAAAACCATGAGCACGACAAGAGCCATGAGCATCATAAAAAACATGGACACATGACAGACTCCCAATCGCCCGTTGTCCTTAAAGATGGCTATGCCCGAGCAACCTTCCCAATGGCTAAAACGGCAGCTGTTTATTTTACATTGCACAATCATGGCGAAGACGACCTTCAACTAAGCGGTGTTACTGTTGACGCCAAAGTGGCAGACGAAGCGCAAATTCACACCACGAAAATGGAAGGCGACGTTATGCGCATGCGTCACTTAACTGATGGTGTGACCATAGGCGCTCACGAACATGTCACTTTCACATCTGGTGGTTACCACGTAATGCTTTTAGGTTTAAAAAATGGTTTAAGCGAGGGAGGAGAAGTGCAACTCACTCTTCACTTTGATGGGCAAGAGCCATTGTATACGGTTCTACCTGTAAAAGCCGATACACAAGCTGTGCATAAACACGGGCATTAAGCACAGGCATTAAGCACAGTGACGTATTTTTTGATGCCGGACAATATCTGTATCTTTCACGTTGAAACTTAAGGGTCTAGCATCTATAAAATAGATGGCTGCAATCAACTTAATGCGAGTTCTATCTGCATTAAGCTGATGTATAGTATATTGATTCGTTAGCGTTACTGCTAATTAGTTCTAACATTATGTTGAGGAGCGAAACATGAGTAAAATTGATATTGGAATTTCAGAAAGCGATCGTGGTGAAGTAGCACATGGTTTAAAGAAACTATTGGCAGACTCGTACACGTTATACCTTCAAACTCATAATTTTCACTGGAATGTTGAAGGTCCGCAGTTTCGCGAACTACACTTGATGTTTGAAGAGCACTACACCGAGCTTGCAGAAGCTGTTGATGAAATTGCAGAGCGTATTCGTACATTAGGCGTGGCGGCTCCAGGAACGTATAAAGCGTTTGCTGAGTTAAGTGCTATCGATGAAGTCGACGGTGTGCCAGAAGCTACTGAAATGGTGCGTTTACTCACCCATGCTCACGAGCAAGTGGTGAAAACGTGCAGAGAGTCATTGAAATTAGCCCAAGGTGCAGATGATGAATCTTCAGCTGCGCTAATTGGCGATAGAATGCGCGTTCACGAAAAAACGGCTTGGATGCTTCGCGCGACGCTACCAAAGTAGACGTTAAAAGACCGCTCTGTAAAAAGAGGCCTTTGCCCGATATCTCGGGACGAATAAAATAAAGGGTACAGCTATGCTGTACCCTTTTTTGTATAATTGTTACTTCACTAAGTTATATTCGCCCTATTTAGATATAGAAGGTTAAATACAGAAAGCTGGATGCAGAAAACCAGGTACACAGCAAAAGATGTAACTGAGATAGCGCATTAAAAAATGCGGCAGTCAAAAAACGACATCGATAAGAGCAATAGCGAACATTGAGGCACAGATGAAAAAATTTACAGCGGGATTACTTGGCCTTTGTAGTATCAGTTTGGCAGTCAGCCAAGGCGTGATGGCAAATAGTCACAATGACACAGACAAGGTCATTAGCACCAAAGATAACGGGATAAAAGTAACGACACTCGCGCAGGGGCTCGAGCACCCATGGGGAATGGCGTTTCTACCTAACGGAGATATGCTAGTAACTGAACGCTCTGGTGGTATTCGTAGGTTGTCACAAAGCGGCGAGTTATCAGACAGGCTTGCAAACGTGCCAGAGGTTGTTGCAAACAATCAAGGCGGAATACTGGATATTACTATCGACCCTGATTTCAGCGAAAATAATACGGTGTATTTTTGCTACAGCAAACCCTCTGATGAAGGCAAGCCTGGCAGTAGCAGCAGTGTGGCGAAGGCGACACTAATAGACAATGCGCTCGAAAATGTAGAGGTAATATTCAGTGCTTCACCTGTTATCGACAATGGTTTCCACTTTGGGTGCCGATTAGTATTTGATGCTGAAAAGTCTCTGTACGTCACCCTTGGCGATCGCTACAAATACATGAAGGAAGCACAAAATACGGATAATCACTTCGGTACTATTGTGCGCATAAATCGCGATGGCGGCGTACCTGATAGTAACCCTTTCACTGACGGTGATGCGCCGGAAGTATTCAGTTTTGGTCATCGAAACGTTCAGGGCGTAACGGTTCACCCCGATACTGGTGCAGTGTGGGCAATGGAGCATGGGCCTAAAGGCGGTGATGAAATAAACCTTATCAAAAACGGCGCTAACTATGGCTGGCCTGAAATCACTTATGGCATTGATTACAGTGGCGATATCATCAGTGATAAAACTCACATGGAAGGCATGGAGCAACCTTGGCTCTATTGGGACCCTTCTATCGCTCCTAGTGGGCTCGTATTTTATACCGGTGACATGTTTAAAGAATGGCAGGGAGACATTCTTGTGGGGTCGTTGAAGTTTACTCATCTTCGTCGTATCGATGTGGTAGATGGAAAACCCACAGAGCAGCACGAATACCTACGAGATAACGGCGCTCGCATCAGAGATGTTGAGGTTGACGAAGCGGGTGCAATTTATCTGTTAACGGATGCGCCAAATGGCAAGGTGCTAAAGCTGACCAAATAGTGCCAATGCCAACGGCAGTGTTAAGGTCAGTGCCAATACGAGTGACTCAATAGGTCAGTCGACGCTCTTATCATCACGAGTAAGACAGGGCTTGGCAAAAAAAAAAGCAAAAAAGGCAAGCAAAAAAGCCGAGCTAGCGAAGTGCGCTAGCTCGGCTTTTTATTTGAAGCGCGTTGTTTATTTATCTTTACCGTCGGATGTGGTTTTGTAGCGCTCGAACCACGCAATAATATTCCCCACCTTTTGAATAAGGCGAGATGGCTTGCTTGCTATCCCGTGTGAGGCGCCAGGTATTCTCACCATGGCTGCATCAATATCCTGAAGCTTTAACGCTTGGTAATACTGTTCAGACTCACTAATCGGCGTGCGGTAATCAGACTCACCGGTTAACAGCATAGTGGGCGTCGTCACGTTGCCAACTAATGAAAGTGGGCTGCGTTTCCACAGTTTGTCGGCAATATTCCACGGCATATCAGACATCCAATATTGACTGAAAAACGGATAGGCATCGGCGGTCAAAGCAAAGCTCATCCAGTTAATCACGGGCTTAGCAACCACGGCCGCAGCGAAGCGGTCGGTCTTTCCGATTGACCAAGCAGTGAGCACACCACCCCCCGAACCACCTGTAATAAATAGGTTGTCGGTATCAACATAACCCTTGTCGATGACAGCATCGACGACATCCATAAGGTCGTTATAATCCTCAGATGGGTAGTTATGGTGAATAAGGTTGCCAAAATCTTCGCCATAAGAGCTACTGCCTCTTGGGTTAGACCAAGCCACTACATAACCTTGTGCCGCCATTAACTGTATTTCCATGGCGAAGTGGGGGCCGTAGGCAGCGTGCGGACCACCGTGAATTTCTAAGATAAACGGGTATTCTTTACTGCTATCAAAACCGGGTGGTAGTGCTATCCAAGCATCGATGTTTCGCTCATCAACGCTAGAAGTTACCGATAAATCAATCACCTCTGCAAGTGCCTTATGACCCAGTGTATCGTCGTTGAGGTGTGTTAACGCTCTATCGTCATCGCGGGTGCGATACAAAGTGAGATCCCCCGGCATGTTTCGAGCTGCGCTGGTATACACAACGGTACCTTCATCGCTCATGGCGAAGGCCCCCGATGTATACGGTCTACCTAGTGATTGACCACCTATGGCAACGTCCAATGGTTTCACGTCGCCTTTGAGGTTCACTGCTGCTAGCTTATTGTCACCTTCATCGAGGTATGAAAAGAGAAGCCCTCGACTATTCTTACGCCAAGTAAAGTCGCCAATAGCACGGTCAAGGGAAGAGGTGAGACGGGTAATTTCGCCGTCACTTAGCTTCATCACAAGCAGGTCGTTGTTTTGATAAGACAGTTTTCTATCGTTAACATGGGTAAACGCGAGGTATTTACCATCTGGGCTTAGGGCGGGTGAGCCCTCAGGTCCTTCCATACTGGTCACTTGCTCACTTTCAGCGGTAGCGACGTTGACTCTGTAGATATCACTAAAGTAAGGATGCAGGGCATAGTCCTCTCGATGAGGCGTGGCAAAGTATATCCAATCTCCATCCCGTGAAAATGAAAGCGAACCACCGCTGGGAAACTTTCCATCCGTCAATTGTCTTGGCGTGCCGCCTTCAACAGGAAGAACATAGATTTGGTTATATCCTTCCCGTAAATAGCCTCGTCCGTCGCCGCGGTATTGCGTGGTATCAATATAGGTGGCTTGTTCTGCCCATTTGGCTCCTTCTGGCTTTGCCGGCATGCCGGTAAATATTGGGGCGTTTTTTTCTTCGGTAAAAAGGCTAAAGGCAAGCGACTTGCCATCAGGAGACCACGTTAAGTTAGATGGCGCTTCGTCGCTATTGGTAAGGCGTACAGATTGCTTTGAATCAAGGTAATACAAGTGCAGCTGAGCGCGTCCATCAACGGCTTTGGTATAGGCGATAGCAGTGCCGTCGGGGGACAGTGTGGCTTGAGAAATATTTTCATCTTGCGCAATGAATGGACGATGTTTACCTGAGCTTATATCAACCTGCCACAGCCTGCTTTGCCTGCTGTCAGACATAATGTCTAAGCTCTGACGGCTATAAATAACGGTGTCATCATTGATGAACTGCGGATTAGAAACAAACTCTAAATTGAATGTGTCGTTGTAGGTTAGCACGTTGGGTGCGTTATCAGTTGGGCTTGCAACACCAACGCTATCAGCAGCAGATACTGGCGTTAGGGCAGCGCATATAGCCGTCATCGCAGCACATAACGCGAAGTTACGTTTACGATTTACCAAGCGGTAAGCAGACATAGGTTTTCCTTTTTATTTTTAATGCAGAGAATGATTCGGTAACGATCATTTCTCTTACCATAGCCTGTTGCTTTAAATTGTGTAAAGCCTGTGCGGCAAACTTGCCCTTTAGTGTGACAAACAGCTCAATGCCTTTGTATTGGGGCGCGCGCAGAAACTGCTTATTGAGGCTAATTGTTAAGGCTAATTATTTTGGCTAGTTCCTAAGGCTAATCCGGCCTACCAAAATATCTTTAAACATTACCCAGTCGCCTATAAAGCTGTATAGGGGGTATTTAAAGGTAGCGGGTTTATTTTTTTCAAAGAAAAAATGACCCACCCAGGCAAATCCATATCCCACTAGGGGAATCAACCAAAGGTAAACCAACACGTTAGTGAATATGGCCGTGGCGACAATACCCAGAACAAGCCATGAGCCAATAAAGTGCAGCGTGCGGCAAGTGGCGTCGCTGTGTTCTTTTAAGTAAAACGGATAAAACTCTGCAAAAGAGCTAAAGCGGGAATCAGACGATATTTCATTGCTCATAATTTTCTGCCCTATTTATACACGTCATCGCTTACTAAGGCGAAGCGCTTATTCTTACTATTTACACTAATTTAACATGGTGCTTTGTCAAATAATGTCATAAATACGACAATGTTTTTTCTACTTTGACTGTCATTACTGCCTATAAATAGGATATGCGCTTAGCCTTGTATTTTGTGTCTAACTACCCCATATTCCTTTGCATGTAATGATTTAACAAAAGGCACCCGTTATGGAAAATATGATTGCTAATACTCAGGCAACCATTGTTGATATTACCGTCGAAAACTTTCAACAAATTATAGTTGAAGCGTCGCAAGAGAAAGTGGTGCTTATCGATTTTTGGGCTCCGTGGTGCGAGCCATGCAAAGACTTACAGCCAATTTTAGAGAAACTTGCCGGTGAATACAGTGAGCACATGATACTGGCGAAAGTTGATTGTGAAGCGCAACAAGAGGTAGCTGCTCAGTTTGGTATTCGCAATCTGCCCACGGTGATGGTAGTGCAAAACGGTCAACCTGTAGATGGTTTTGCCGGTGTGCAGGGCGAGCCGCAAATACGCGAAATGTTGGGTAAATACTTGCCTAACCCTGAAGACGAACTGCTTGCCACCGCGGGTAAAGCAATTCAGCAGGGTGACTATGCTGCAGCATTACCTGCTGCAAAAGAGGCGCTGGCACTTAACGAAAGTAATGTGAACGCTAAGTACATGCTTATCGACTGTTTTATAGAAACAGGCTCAATCGATGTAGCTAAGCAGCTATTGTCAGAAATTAAGCTAGTGGATCAAGACTCCCGCTACCAAACTTTAAATGGAAAAATAGAGCTGGCGGAGCAAGCGGCCGATACTCCAGAAATACGACAGCTGCAGTCGGTGGTTGAATCGAACCCAGATGATTTACAAGCAAAGGTGGATTTGGCCGTTCAGTTACAGCAGGCCAATAAGGCGCAAGATGCACTTGCACTGCTGTATGCGGTGTTAAAGAAAGAGCTTGGTTTTGGCAATGCTCGCAAACTGATGATGGATATGATGAACGCGCTACCAGACGGCGACCCGCTTAAATCTGAATACCGCAGAAAGGTATACAGCCTGCTTTACTAAACGGCACAAGGCATAGTCTTAACCGCGGCTGTTAAGGCTATGCTTTTCCAAAACCAAGTCTTTGAGACATTGGTCTCTCACGGCTTTGTTAGAATGGGTGAAAACCCCTCCTGATTAAGCCAGTTAAGTGCTTCAAAATACTTTTTAAAATATTGCCGTTCGTAGTGAGGAAATTCTGAATCTCTTTGTTTAGACGGGTGAGTTCGCTCAAGGTGGGCCTTTTTAACCATGCCACTGTCTAGTACGTAGGCCGAACGGCACAGCCCCATAGCAATGTTGGTCTTAATGGCTTCTGAAAGGTACGCCTGACAATCTGGTGTAGCGAGCACCCAACGCCTACCATCCATTAACGCTGCCCAAGGTTCACCATCAAAGCGTTTAATCAACGAATGCATCTCTTCAACAAATAGCTGGGTGGTCTTTAAATTCCACGCGCCTAAGGCAAACACTTCTAACACATTGCCAGAAATGTCCACAGAGTAATTGCCGTAAGGAGGGAACTGCATTTCTTTTTTATTACCACCCTGTTTTTGAAAGTGTGTGCCTAACGAGAGTTAATGTGAAGCGTATGATATTTTATACTGTTACCTCATTTTATAGCATATATTCTGGGTTTTAAAACTTACATAGGTATAAATATTCATACTATGGATTAAACTTTTTACACTTAGGGAGAGTTTAGTTTGCTCTTTTCATGTCAGCGCTGATAGGTTTTGGTAAGTTAAGTGTTGTCAAAACAAGAGTATTTCATCATGTCCTATCAGCATTTTTATACCAGATTCCTCAAGGCAAATGAGGGCAAGCAACATTACGCGTGCCACAGTCATTACTTTTGGCCAGACTGTACTCGCGAGGCCATGCTTCAATACTGGGATGATAGCGCCCGCTACGTTGATGCAAAATGGGGCTATTTTTTTGAAACACTCGTTCCCGAATTACAAAGCAAGATAAGTGAGATCATCGGTACTAGCGCACCAGAACAGCTGGTGTTTGCATCTAATACCCATGAGTTACTGTATCGCATAATGAGCTGCTTAGATTACTCTCGCGAAGTGACCATTGTATCCACAGATAGCGAATTTCATAGCTTTCAGCGGCAAGTCACCCGCATGAATGAACAAGACAATATTAATCTTATCAGCGTGCCCACCCAGCCGTTCGATACTTTTAGCGCGCGTTTTAAAGCTGCTATTAATGAGCATCAGCCAGATCTGGTGTTTTTTAGTCATGTGTTTTTCAATTCAGGCTACGTGGTAGATGATGTAGACAGTATCGTTGCTAGTGTAACGAACGACGATACGCTAATCGTGGTAGACGGTTATCATGGGTTTATGGCAAAGCCTACAAATCTTAAACATATAGAAGACAGAGTTTTTTATTTATCGGGAAGCTACAAATACGCGCAGGCAGGAGAGGGGGCGTGTTTTGCTCATATTCCCATAGGCTGTACGTTGCGCCCTGTCTACACCGGGTGGTTTGCCGAATTTGGTACGTTAGATAAGCCTCGTTCGGGGGAGGTCCAATACAGTACCGACGGCATGCGGTTTGCCGGCGCCACGATGGACTTTACTGCGCTGTACCGTCTGCGTGCAGTACTAGAGTTATTTGAAGCGCATCACCTCAGTGTCGAGAAAATTGACGAGCACGTAATGGGCATGCAGCGTCACTTTTTAGCTCAGCTAGATGCAAGCGGCCACACGCAGATTAACCGACAAGCGTTAGTGGTTAAAGATGACAACGTACGGGGGCATTTTCTCACCTTTGAATTTGATAGTGCTGATGAAACCCAGCAGTTAGCGAATGCTTTAAAAGCGCAGAACATACTCACCGATTACCGAGGAAATCGATTGCGCTTTGGATTTGGCCTATACCATACGCCAGACTATGTAGATTTGAGTGCTCTTAGCAAGGTGTAACGCACTATTTAATAGCGTCCTTCTCCCTCAACGGTTACCCTTGTAAACTTATTCATAGCTTGTTAACTAAGGCTGCTAGCTGAATTCGCTAAAGAAAGGAGAGGGAAATGTCATGGTTTATACCTGCACTGGCAATGGTGCTTATTATTGAGGGAATAGGACCATTGCTATTTCCCAACAAATGGCGCAATTACTTGCTGCAAATAAGCCAGCAGCCCAGTAATCAACTTCGTCAAATAGGTGGTGTGTTGGTTATTTTTGGTACACTGTTACTCCTGTTTTTTTCATAGCTCAATGAGCACTTCAATAAAAGCATAAGAAAGACGGTTTTAATTCTATTGACCGTTTGTTCAGTTTATCCCGCTTGCGAGTAAAAAACGTTACCCGTTAACCCTTTATAAAATATAGGGTTAGTGGGGTTTGTACCTTGCTTTATGAGTGCATTGACAAAATATCTTCACACCAAAGGACGTTCTGTGGCGCATTTTTGTTCGAAAAATAGATGATCCTTTGCGTAGAATTTTGTAGAATCCCCGCCTAATTTTTTAACACATATGATTCATGGCAAAGAACGTTGTGGTACTCGGCACTCAATGGGGTGACGAGGGTAAAGGAAAGGTCGTAGACCTACTCACTGATCGCGCAAAATATGTTGTTCGCTACCAAGGCGGACACAACGCAGGTCACACTCTAGTAATCGACGGTGAAAAAACCGTTCTTCACTTAATCCCATCAGGCATCTTACGTGACAACGTTACCTGCATAATTGGTAATGGTGTTGTGTTAAGCCCAGACGCACTTATGAAAGAAGTCACTATGCTAGAAGAGCGTGGTGTTCCTGTGCGTGAGCGTTTGAAAATTAGTGAAGCTTGTCCTCTGATTCTTCCTTATCACGTAGCACTTGATGTTGCTCGTGAAAAGGCGCGAGGCGCTAAAGCCATCGGTACAACCGGTCGCGGCATTGGTCCAGCTTACGAAGACAAAGTGGCTCGTCGCGGTCTTCGCGTGGGTGATTTGTTTAATGCTGAAGACTTTGCTGCCAAGCTAAAAGAAGTGCTAGATGTGCATAACTTTACGCTGACTCAATATTACGGTGAAGAAGCGGTCGATTTTGACGAAACGTTGAAAGGCGCGATGGAAGTTGCCGATATTCTTAAAGCAATGGTTATTGATGTTACCGACGAACTTGATAAAGCCGACAAAAACGGTTTGCCAATCATGTTTGAAGGCGCTCAAGGTACGCTGCTTGATATTGACCACGGTACCTATCCTTATGTTACTTCGTCGAACACCACAGTAGGCGGTGTGGCAACAGGTGCAGGCTTTGGTCCATTGAAGCTTGATTACGTGCTAGGTATTGTAAAAGCCTACACAACCCGAGTTGGTTCTGGTCCATTCCCTACAGAGCTAGATTGTGAAGTAGGTCAGCACTTAGGTGTTAAAGGTCATGAGTTCGGTGCAACGACAGGTCGTAAGCGTCGCACAGGTTGGTTTGACGCTGTGGCCATGAAACGCGCGGTGCAGATTAACTCTATCACAGGCTTTTGCTTGACCAAGCTTGATGTACTTGACGGTTTGGAGTCGCTTCAAATTTGTGTAGGCTACAAAGACGCTGACGGTAATGTGAAAGACGTACCGCCTATGGCTGCTGATGGCTACGATAAGATAACGCCGGTATACGAAGAAATGCCGGGTTGGTCTGACAACACCTATGGTGTTACAGAGTTTGAAGGCTTACCGCAAGCAGCGAAAAACTACATCAAACGCTTAGAAGCGTTAACAGGTGTGCCAATCGATATCGTATCAACAGGCCCAGACAGAAACGAGACTATCGTGCTACGTCATCCTTATGATGCCTAATGCAACGAAACGTTAGCTTAAGTATGCAGCCGCCGCTGTATTCTTAAGCCGATACATCAAAAAAACCTAGCCTGTGCTAGGTTTTTTTATGCGCGAAACAAAGTAGATAACATCGACATAGTTGTCTAAGCAGCCCTAAAACCGCCGTAAAAATACGCTGCAAAGGGCAATAAGCGCTGATCACGCGCTAATAAAATACGGCAACGAGCGAATATTAATAAACAATTTAGTTGCGTTGCAGCAGAACATACCTATTAATAGAGTATAGAAAGTCGAATTTTTTTAGAGCTGACAACGCCAGCGGAGCCTTCATATGCCAACTAGACCTACTCTTCATGCTATCGAACCGGATATTTGTTTTATCGACAATGTTAAAAAGCTAAACGCTAGCTATCGCACCACAAAGACACAGTCTCTCGACTGGCGGAAAAATCAGTTGTTGGCATTAAAGCGCATGTTAGAAGACAACCAAGAGGCGTTGTTAGAGGCTCTTAAAGCGGATTTGGGCAAATGTGAAACCGAGGCCATGGTTGCCGAGCAAGGTTTTTTATTATCCGATATCGATCACACCCTCAAGCATTTAGATAAATGGGTTAAGCCTCGCAAGGTGTCAACTCCCATGGTAGCGTGGCCAGGAAAAAGCTTTCAGCAGCCTGAGTCGTTAGGTACAGTGCTAATCATTGGTGCCTGGAACTACCCTTTACAGCTATTGCTAGCGCCTTATATTGCCGCACTAGCGGCGGGCAACTGCGCCGTATTAAAGCCCTCAGAGCTCTCAGCACAAACCTCGGCGCTGGTGGCAAAGCTTATCCCTCAATACATGGATGTGTCTTGTGTAGAGGTGATAGAAGGCGGTAAAGAAGAGGCAACTGCGTTACTTGCTTGCAAATGGGATCATATCTTCTACACCGGCGGTGAGGTCGTTGGCAAAATTGTGATGAGCGCAGCGGCCCGTTATCTTACTCCGGTTACCCTTGAACTTGGCGGTAAAAGTCCGTGCTTTGTCGATAAAAATACAAATTTGAAGGTTACTGCTAGGCGCATTGTCTGGGGTAAGTGGATGAACGCAGGGCAAACCTGTGTAGCCCCAGACTACATCATTGTAGAAAAGGGCTTTGAGCAGCCCCTCATCGATGCCATTAGAAAAGAGCTTAAAAAGCAATATGGTAAATCGGCACTCGCCTCGCCAGATTACGGCAACATTATCAACAAACGCCATTTAAGTCGTTTACGCAGTTATTTAGATAACGTGAATGTGGTTTATGGCGGCGAGTTTGATGAAGAGCGCCCGGCAATGGTGCCCACCTTAGTGCTCGAACCGGGTCTTGATAGCGCTATAATGCAAGAAGAGATCTTTGGGCCTATTTTACCCATAGTCACGGTACCGTCGTTAGATGATGGTATTGCGTTTGTGAATAACGGTGCTAAACCCCTTGCGCTCTATGCTTTTAGCGACAGCGACGAGGTGCTCGACCGAATTATAAGTGCCACTAGCTCCGGTAGCGTTTGTACAAACGACACCATGTTATTTATGACCAACCCCGAACTTCCCTTTGGCGGTGTTGGTAATAGCGGTATGGGCAGTTATCATGGTCGTGCAGGGTTCGATACCTTTAGCCATTTGAAGACAGTAATGAAGCGGTCATTTGCGCTAGATGTCCCCTTTAGATACGCGCCGTTTTCCAAATTTAAACTGTCGCTACTCAAGAAATTTTTATAATAGGACGTTTGATGACACAGCCTTTTCACTTAGCTATTCCAGTAACAAACTTAGACGATGCCAATCAATTTTATGGCGAACTGCTTGGCTGTGAGAAGGGGCGTAGCGATACCCAGTGGATAGATTGGAATTTCTTTGGCCATCAGCTAGTCACCCACTGCGTAAATGAAATGCCCTCGCCACCTTCCTATAATGGCGTAGACGATCACGCAGTGCCGGTGCCTCATTTTGGCGTAGTGCTAACAATGGGGGTATGGCAGGAACTAGCAGAAAAGGTAGAGGCGGCTAATATTGAGTTTATTGTTGCTCCTTACATCCGTTTTAAGGGAAAGCCTGGAGAGCAGGCCACTATGTTTTTCAAAGACCCTTTCGGCAATGCGTTAGAATTTAAAGCGTTTGCCGACATCAATCAGCTGTTTGCCTCGTAGCTTAAAGTTCAGGCTCGTGGCTTGACGCTCAAAGCGCTACACCTAACGCTTTAGCAGCACACCCTCAGTGTAGTGACATTACCTGGGTAATGTCACTCTCATTTCATTTTCTCAAAGCCAGTGAAAATCAGGCAAGCCTAAACCAGACGAGTAAAAAACAAGCGAGTATAAATCAAGTGGGTAAAAATAATTTGCAGAAAGTTCTTATTTTAGTCGATGTGCAAAATGTCTATTACACCTGCCGTCAGGCGTACAAACGCAACTTTAACTACAACCGCTTTTGGCAGCGAATTAACGCCAATAGCGATATTGTCAATGCATTCGCCTATGCAATAGATAAGGGCGATAACAAACAGCGGGAATTTCAAAATATACTTCGGGCTATTGGCTTTGATGTAAAGCTAAAGCCTTTTATTCAACGTGCCGATGGATCAGCAAAAGGTGATTGGGATGTTGGCATTACCGTTGATGCACTGCAATACGCCGACAATGCCGATGAAGTGGTGCTGGTATCTGGCGATGGCGACTTCGATATACTCGTGGAGGCACTGAAGGCCAAAGGCAAAAAAGTCTCTGTATATGGTGTACCGGCGCTAACGGCAGAAAGCCTGCAAAAAGCGGCATCGGAGTATATACCCATTGATGCCGCACTTTTACTTTAGCACTCTCGCTATTTCAACGCGCTCCTAATACTGGATTTACATGCCTTAGTTAGGGGCAGCAACAATGCTTTTTCCTCTGCCGCTGGCCTCTGATGCTGCATCAATACCTGCGCCAGTTCGCTTAATAAGGTGTACATCACCAAAGCGTCGGTTATCAATGATATACCCCATGCTTTCAAGGTTTTTCAATGTGTCGTTGTTGAAACCATCGTGCATTCTAATGGTGTCTTTCGGAAATAGTTGATGATGAAAACGGGGCGCATTAACGGCATCTTCGGCGCTCATGTCGTACAGCAACACATTTAATAACGACTGCGCTACCGATGAAATAATGGTGGTTCCCCCTGGAGAGCCGGTCACCAGCACCACGTCATTGTCTTTTTTCACCAAGGTTGGCGTCATCGAAGACAGCATACGCTTGTAAGGTTCAATAGCATTAGCCTCGCCGCCTATCGCACCAAAAAAGTTGGGCACGCCTGGCTTGGCGCTGAAGTCATCCATTTCGTCGTTAAGTAAGAAGCCTGCGCCGCTAACCACTACACCGCTACCAAAAGTTAGGTTAATAGTGGTGGTATTGGCAATAGCATTGCCCCATTTATCCATAATAGAAAAATGGGTAGTATCTTCGCTTTCAGGAAGGCCAGGCTTAATCGCGATGGTTTCTGAAATGGTATCTGGTTGAATATCCTTTGCCCGCGCCGCAATATACTGTGGCTGGGTAAGGGCGGCAACAGGCACGCTTACAAAGTCTGGGTCGCCCAGGTATTCAGCTCTATCGGCAAATACACGCTTACCAATTTCCGACATTATATGAATGTATTCGCTGCTGTTGTGGGCTGGCACTTCGTGTTGCGCCGTGTAGGCCTCAAGCATACCAATCCACTGTGCTACAGCGACACCGCCTGAGCTTGGCGGCGGGGCAGTCACTAACTCATATCCCTGCCAGCTCAATTGCAGTGGCTTTCTCCACACTGCTTTATAGGCCGCTAGGTCGTCGTGGGTAATTAAGCCCTTATTCTGCTTCATAAAGTCCACAATAAGGTTAGCCACTTCGCCTGAGTAAAAGCCCTCTTTGCCTTTTAATTGTATGGTTTTTAACGTGGCCGCTAATTCCGGTTGTTTAAATACGGTATTGGCTTTAGCCTGTTGAAAATAGTCTGCAAAGTTGCTGTTAATACCGTTATTTTGAGTTCGGCGTATGTAGTTTGAAATATTATTAGCTAGCTTGTCGTGCACAACAAAACCGTCTTCAGCTAATTGCACTGCAGGGGCGAGTAAGCGTTCCCAGCTCAGCGTGCCATACTTTTTATGGGCGGCCCACATTCCTGCAACCGTGCCCGGAATTCCGGAGGCTTTTGCACCAAAGAGCGATTCGTAAGGTTTTACGTCACCGTTATCGTCTAAATACATATCGCGGTGAGCCTGTTGAGGCGCCATTTCCCGATAGTCGAGAAAGTCGGTAGTGTCTTCAAACTTAATAGTCATAAAGCCACCGCCACCAATGTTGCCTGCCTCAGGCAAGGTGACTGCCAATACAAATTGTGCAGTAATCGCGGCGTCAATGGCGTTACCGCCTTCTTGTAATACTGCCATTGCAGCATCGGCACTGTAGCTATCTGGCATGGCAACTGCCTGCTGCGCCATTAGGCTTTTAACATTATCATTTTCATACAGACCAGCATCAGAAGAAGCCGTATAAGTGCAGCCTGCTCCTAATGCTATGACGCCAAAAAGCATTGCCGCTTTTAGCATCCAGGCATTAAATATTATCCGTCTAGTCATGTATAGCTCCTTTGTAATGCAAAAGTGGGGGTTACCCAATCATAATGACGCTAGCAATGAAGTATGCAATTAGCGTAAGTACACCGGCGAAAAGCGCATAGGGTATTTGTGTTTTAACATGGGTAAGTACATCGCACCCTGCTGCCAGAGAAGAAACCGCTGTTGTATCTGAAATAGGCGAGCAATGATCGCCAAATATACCGCCTCCCAAAATAGCCGCAATAACCAGCGATGGGGGTAGCCCTAAACTTTGTATTAGCGGTACGCCAATAGGAATAAGAATAGCAAAAGTGCCCCACGAGGTGCCCGTGGTAAAAGACATCACGCCACCGGCAATAAATAGCATTGGCACAATAAACACAATAGGAAGGTATTCGCCCACTACGCCAGCAACAAACACCCCTGTTCCTAAGTCTTTTAAGCTATTACCAAGGGTAAGAGAAAGCAATACAATGGTAACCAAGGGCAGAAGCTCGCCCATGCCTTTAAAGCCAATCTCTACCGCTTCTTTGTGGGTGAATCGTTTGTGAAACAACAGCAAGAAATACGCAACGGCAGTAGCGAGCGCTGTGGCGTAAAGTACAGATTTACTGCCGCTTCCTTGTGAAAGCGTGCCGTTACCAGTCCAGAACATAAAGCCCACCATGCTAAATACCATTACCAGTAGAGGCGCTATCATAAAGCGCGCTTTGGTAGCCGGTTCAGAGTGCTGCGTAACGTCGGTGTGAGAAAGCGCGTTTTCTTCTTCTAGCATTGGGCCGTGTACTTTGTCGGCAGATATGGTGTAGGCGACAATAAGAAGAGTAAAAATGGCGTAAAAATTAAATACAACGCTGCCCCATAAAATGGAGGCAGAAGAGGCGGGCAGTTCGTAGGCGTCTAGCAAACTTAGTATAAACGCGCCCCAACCGTTAAGGAGTATTAGTATACAAACTGGCGCACTGGTAGAGTCGATAATGTAGGCAAGGCGAGCACGGCTCATCCCAAACCTATCGTATAAACCTCTGGCAAATATACCCGCAGTCAGCACGCTTAAATTTGATTCGATAAACACCGCAATACCGGTAAACATAGTCAGTCCGCCTACCTGTTTACGAGTTTTGGCTACGCCTTTGCCAACCAGAAAGTTAACGGTAGCGGTAACACCGCCAGAATCGCGAATAAAGGCTAGTAGTGCACCAACTAATACTGAAAATAATAATACCCTTGTGTTACCTGGGCTAGAGGCTGTGCCAACCACTCTTTCAATCGCATTAATCGGCGCAAGGTAAGTGCCGCTTAAATCCGTATTGACCAATATCAGCGTTTCCGCGCAAAGCACAGCAAGGGCCAGTGCGAGAATGACTTCTTTTTTCCAAAATACAACGGCAATAGCCACAATTGGGGGGATGACTGACATCCAATCCATACTACTTTCCAAATTTTAACGTATTGACTTAGCGCCAGGGGAGCGCTCATTAACGTGACTAACTCGCAGAGAAACTGCGGGTTTAGCGGTGATCAGAGCAGTTCGCGTTCTGCTAACTTCCTGATTTCGTTCTGCTAGCTTCCTAATTAATAGTAGCGTACCGTATTGTGTGCGTTGTTACCAAGGATTAGATAAACATTGTCGTTCTTCACATTTAAGAAAACTAAAACCCCCGTTATAACATCATTTCGTTCAGCGCTCTTTGCGTTAACGTTTTTTAGAAAAAGCCTATCCATTGCTGGTTTTATTACGGCAGTAGCTGTGCCTTGTTTCGCATCTGATTTTAGCGCTAGTTTTACACCTAGCAGCGCCAACACTGAAGCCAGTGACGCCCAGCTTACAAAAGCCAAGTTGATGATAGGGCAAAAAATGATGTTGGACTTCCGTTATTTTTGCCAAGACGATACCTTATCCAAGCAATGCAGAACGCCTGTTACGTCCATGCCACAGCCATTACTAAATTTACTCAGTAGTGAAAATATTGGCGGCGTAATACTCTTTAGTGAAAATATTCATAGCGCTAAGCAGCTTGTAACAATGAATTACGAGCTACAGGCCAACATGCGACAGGCGGGAAAAGAAGCCCTTTTTATTGCTGTTGACCAAGAAGGTGGGCGGGTGGCTCGATTACCTACCACTATATTACCTGCTTTTGCCGGCAATCTGGCTATTGGGGCGTCTGCGCATCAACATGGTAATGCGTTTGCTAGCAACATTGGTGAGCACATAGGCAGAACATTGCTGCCGCTGGGAATAAACACCAACTTCGCCCCTTCGGTTGATATTAATAGCGAACCTAACAACCCCGTTATTAACGTTCGTAGCTTTGGTGAAAGTCCTGAACAAACCGCAGAACTTGGTGAAGCCTTTGTGTCGGCTATGCAAAAAGCTGGGGTATTAAGCGCGCTTAAACATTTTCCTGGTCATGGGGATACTCGCGTAGACAGTCATTCGGGGCTACCGCGAGTTGATCATTCGCTTAAACAAGCACAGTCTGGCGACTTGCTTCCATTCGCTAATATTATTAATAGCGACACACCGCCAGCCATGGTGATGAGCGCGCATATTCAATATCCATCCCTAGATAATACCACCATCAAAAACAAACAAGGCGAACTGCAAATTGTGCCGGCCACCTTATCTAAGCGCATCTTAACCGACATGTTGCGCAACCGTTTAGGCTTCGATGGACTCATTGTAACCGACGCGTTGGATATGGCGGGTATATCACAGTTTTTTACACAAGAAGAGGCGGTGATGATGGCCTTTGACGCGGGGGCAGACATTGCACTTATGCCCTATACCATTCGCAATCCACGAGACATAGAAGCGTTTAAAGCTATGCTAAATAGCCTTGCAAGGCGAACGGTGAAAGATAAACAAAAGATGGAACGGTTAACAGCGTCACACCAACGGGTGTTGCGCATGAAGTTACATCATCAATTAGGCCGGTACGTGAGTAAACCTATGTCGTGGTGGCTTAATGAAGCACAGGCGAACACCGGTAAGGCTACTCCACGCAGTGACAAGGTTATCCCAAAATCGAAAGGTAAATCAGCAGGCTATTTAGAAGAGAATGCCAATGCACTGTATTTAAAAGGAAAACAAATCGAGAAAGCGCTTTCTGAGTCGTCTGTTACCTTACTGTTTGGAAAAAATAAACTTCCCGTGAAAGCAGTGAAGTGGGTAGCGCTGATGCCAGATGCAGCGCGATGCTTAGCCCTTGAAGACGCCGTACTTGCTGTCGACACTAATGCTCAGTACGCGTGTTTGCCGCTCATCGAGCTGCCGAATAAAGGGTTAGTATCGCGGTTAATCAAGCAATCTGATGCACTCATTGTGGGTGATATTACGCCGCTTCACGCCAACTATGAGCTTGGTGGGTTAGATCAAGCCTCGCAACTCGCAAATAGGGCGAGTGGAGCGCAGTTAAACGCCTTTGGCGCATATGTAATGAAGCTGGCAAGGTCGCAAGGCAAAACAGTAATTTTTGCTGCAATGAGAATGCCTTACACCGCTAAGGCCGCAATGGACTATGCAGACATTGGCATTGCAACTTATGACTATGCAGTAACAGTTTTACCAGAGTCGAAACAGTCGAATGCTTCACAAGACAATTCATTGGAGAAAAGTGCGCTAATCGAGATCAACAGCGATGAACCTGGCCCAAGGGTGTCTAGTCAGAGTCTTAAAACCTTAATGAAAGTGCTAAGCGGAAAACTTGTTCCAAAGGGGAAATCTCCAGTTAGCTGGCAACAATAGTTACGCTAATATTTTTAATGATATGTGCCAAAGTAATAAAAGTGCTGGGGCTAGTATTAAGGTTGATAGAGGGTTAATACAGGGGCAAAACAGTGTAAAAAAGAGGTCGGAGGCAAGGTGAAAACGAGGTCGAAGGCAAGGTGAAAACGAGGTCAAAACTAGGCGAGTGTTAGTTCAAATACGCGGAATATAGACCTGTAAATTGCAACCCAAACATTGAGCTAAGTACTAGGCCAAACAGGAAGTAAAATACATAAAAAAACGCGCTGAAAATTGGTAAGAATAAGCGGTGTGTTAGTACTCACTAATCAGGTTTTTGAAAAGTCTAAAATGTTATCTCAAACTGAAATGTTAGCAGGTTTTTTGTAAAAACTTTATCAGCAATTTACGCTAATTTTTGTTTACTTTTTTGTGATGATAGACAACGAATAAAGCTACAAATAAGACAATAAACGAAGGAATAAACTAAGCTTTCACTGTCAGTTTATGTCACCTAATAGCGTGTGTTGTTATGTACCAACCTGCTAATAATCGTGGACTGTAAAACATTAGATAAGTGCTGAACCTCTCAAGCTGTTCCTCAAGTTAAGCCCCAGCTCATACTGTAAATATACGTCAACAATTCTCAAGAATACACAGGTAATATTTAGAATATCCCTTTAGCCAGCATTTTAATAAACACTCTTTAAATAAATGTGAGTGCTCACTAATCTCTATGCGTCCATCTAGCAGGCTTGCTCGTTGCCGATTTATACACGGCGTTAACCGCCCGCGCTTTTACAGGCGCTCACGCTGTAGCAGGTGTAAACTCATGCTGCTGAAAATAGCCGCTTGTCATAAATGGTTTGGTGGGCAATATCTAAGTGAAACCATTAATAGTTTGTAAGTGATTACCAACTTTATTTTGAAGTGTGTTGAGTCTGCTCTGAATACAGTAGATAGGGTGCTCGCTGCGCTTTAAATTTTACAATGTCTGCTTGCCAAGACTCATAAATTTCATCTGCGTTCTTGCCTGCCACTATGTCTTCTCTCAAAGACGAACTTCCGGCTAATTTATCGAAGAAATCTGGGCGAGTAAAAAAAGTCTCATCAGCCAGTTTTACCGCGTTAAATGTGTTTAGCAACGTTTGAATATTTAGCCCGCTTATTGAGCTTACTATTGCATTTTTGGCCACGTGTTTTTCTGCCGCTTTTTCTTTTGGTTTTTGTGCTTTTGAACTTGTATTTGTTCTTACATTTGGTGTTGTCGAACCCTCTATAATTCGCGGCTCTAATATTTGCCTCTGTGCTTGAGAATATTGTGCACTAGAAAGCTCAGGAGCATAAGAGTCTGCCACAAGAGTTTGAGCAAACAATGTTGTGCCTTTGTGCTTTGGATTTGATGCTCCATGGTTTGCATTTACCTTAATTCGACTGTTGCCCAACTTGGCAACGGGGTGACCAATAAGTTGAAAAGGAAGGTCAGTTCCGCGACCAATGCTTACCGATGTTCCCTCAAAAAAGCACAGCGTAGGGTAAAGCCGAATAGCATTATCATTGGGAAGGTTTGGACTCGGCGCAACGGAAAGCGAGTAAGGAGTGGTTCGGGTATAGTTTGCTACTGGCACCACCGTTAGCGTTGCGCGTTTATCTGTGTCTAGCCAACCTTCTCCCACTATCATTTTTGCAAGTTCACCTAGCGTCATACCATGAAGTACGGGAATGGGATGCATGCCTATAAATGATTTAAAGGGTGGCGTAAGTAACGGCCCATCAACATAGGCGATATTAGGGTTCGGCCTATCAAGCACAATCACATCAACACCTTGTTCAAACGCGGCTTCAATAACGTAATGCAGGGTACTCAGGTAGGTATAAAAGCGCACACCCACATCCTGTATGTCGAAAATAACGGTGTCGATATTTTCTAACATCGCCACAGAGGGCTTTTTTGTTTTACCGTAAAGAGAGTGAATGGGTAAGCCCGTTTGAATGTCGATGTTGCTGTCTATCTTTTCTCCGGCGTCTTTATCTCCTCGAAAGCCATGCTCGGGAGACATAATGCTGACCACATTGATATTGCGAGCGAGCAATGCGTCAAGCAGATGCTGTTTAGTTGCTGACGGAGCGCCAGTTGACTTATCACCATCACCCTGAACGCTAGGCTCCGGTTCGCTATTCGTAACCAGAGCACTTTGGTTAACAACCAGAGCAACACGTTTTCCTGATAACAAAGGCAAATAAGTGTCAAACTGCTCAGCGCCAACTTTAATCTGTGTGGCACTAGCGGGTGGTGTATCTGACGCTGCCAAAGCCCCTAAAGGAGTAGCCTCTAGAGGAATAGCCCCTAGAGGATTAGCCCCTAAAAGAATAGCTCCTAGAGAAATAGCGCCTAATGGAATGACCATTCCTAAGCTAAATCTCAAGAACAATTTCAGGCACAATCCCAAGCTTTGCCTCAAACTTAATGTAAAGAACATTAAGCTGTATCGCACTGCCGTGGTAACAAACGGTAAAAGGCATTTTGATGATCTATGTGTTGTCATATTGCTTCCCTTGTTAAGGCTTTGCTGCATGCCTTTTACCAACATATTGCACCCTTGTTGACCCTTATAACCTTTTATAGCCAGGGGCTCATCTCTTTCGTCTGTATTTTCTAGTTATCTATTTTTAGTAATTTATTCGCTAGTTATCAGCCTTTGGCGTTGGCTTGTCCGCGGTGTCGGTTTTTACTGCTTTTCTTAAGTATCCGTTATGATGGCTCAGGCTTTTAGCTGCCTGCTCTGCATTGGTGTTAGTCAGTACCATCAATATGGCGACCTTTGCCTTATTTTCGCAGGCGTCGAGGGCCTCTATGGCGGTGGCTTCATCACACTCGGTGGCTTGCATTACAATGCGACATGCACGGGCTTTCAATTTCTCATTTGTGGCGTTCACGTCTACCATCAGGTTTTCGTAGGTTTTACCTAATTTCACCATGGTGGTGGTACTTATCATATTGAGGATCATTTTTTGCGCTGTGCCCGACTTCATTCGGGTACTGCCTGTTAATGCTTCTGGGCCAACTACTGGGCATATTGTAATAGCGGCGGGTTCAAATATGGCTGCGTCAGGACTACAGGCAATAGCGGCGGTGGTGCACCCTAGCTCACTTGCATAGGTTAACGCGCCACTGACATAGGGTGTGCGGCCACTTGCTGAAATGCCCACTACGGTGTCGTTTTTAGTCAGTGATAGGGCAACCAAATCATCTTTGCCAGCCGCACGGTTATCTTCAGCGCCTTCTACTGCGTGCACTATGGCATCGTCACCTCCTGCAATAACTCCCACTACCAGTGAATCGGGCACGCTAAACGTGGGTCTGCACTCAACCGCGTCTAAAATACCTAACCTACCGCTGGTACCGGCTCCAATATAAATAAGCCTACCGCCCGCTTTAATGCTTTGCGTTGCTGCATCCACGGTTTGTGCAATTGCTTTAATCTGCGTGGCTACGCTCGCTGCCACTTTTGCATCTTCGGCATTAATTTTTGAGAGTACGTCTACAGTGGAAAGTGTATCAATGTCGAGAGTGTCTGGGTTTCTGCCCTCCGATACGATACGCGCTAAATCGTTGATAAGAGAATGAGAAGATGAAGGCTGTGACAATGGCATGAGAGATACTCTAATGAACGGTGAATAACGGGCTAATAGCAAAGGCTAATCAGAAAGCGCTTAGAATAACGGCATTTGCCTAAAGGTGAAAGGCCACAAACCACAGGTAAAGACAAACGCGGTCAGGTTTAACTCATGATATAATCTGCGTTATTAGATATGGTCACACAGTGATTGTATTGTGATTAGCAACTTTTTTATGCAGTGAGAGTTAACCTGTGAGCCGTCAAACTCAAGCCATCATCCACGCAGATGCCGTACTTCAAAATTTCAGAACATTGTCGTCTATGGCAAAGCACAGCCAGTCTATGGCAGTGATTAAAGCCGATGCCTATGGTCACGGTGCTATTAATGTTGCGCGCATACTTCAGCATGTGTCGCCGCGCTTTGCAGTGGCTATTATTGAAGAAGCGGTGGCATTAAGAGAAGCGGGCATAACGGTGCCAATAGTGGTACTTGAAGGGGCGCATCAAGCCAAAGAGTGCGCAATGGCGGCGCAATACGACTGTATATTGGTAATGCATTCTTATGAACAGCTACAGTGGATGCAAAAGTGTGAAGTATCTAAACGCCCCCACATTTGGTTAAAAGTAGATAGTGGTATGCATCGACTGGGTTTTTCTACCGACGACATTGAAGAGGTTGTGGCTCAAAACCAAAGCCTGCTTACTAATGAAACTACTCTAGTAACGCATTTCGCCAGCGCCGACAATCCAGATAACGATTTTACAGCCACTCAAATAGCCGCCTTTGAAACCAAGGTAGCGTCTTTGTCGTTACCAGTTAGCCTAGCGAACTCGCCAGCAAGCGTAAATTGGCCACAATCTCAAGCACAGTGGAATCGGTTAGGGCTCGGTGTTTATGGTGGACAGGTTTCTACTCAATCTATCATCAGCTCGGCAGTGCAGTTGTTCCCTGCAATGACCTTGCGCTCTAGCGTTATTGCGCTTAGAGACATCGCTGAGGGTGAAGGGGTAGGCTACGGACAAACCTGGCGCGCCCAAAAGCCAAGTAAAATTGCGACAGTGGGAATAGGTTATGCCGATGGTTATCCACGACACTGTCCTAACGGCACGCCCGTAATGATAAGAGGGCAGCGCGCGTCGCTTGTAGGTAGGGTGTCTATGGACATGATAACCATTGACGTAACTCACATTAATAATGTGACCACTGGCGATACGGTAGAGCTGTGGGGAGAAAACATCTCTATCAGCGAAGTGGCCTCTTGTGCGGGCACTATCGATTATGAACTGATGACACGCGTGTCCAGTCGCGTCCCTCGTATCGTGAGATACGCCTAAACTTTTATGTAGAGTGTTTCCCACTCAGAAACTGCACTACACGGCGAATAGCTAAAATTATATTAATAACTATTCGACAAAAGAATGAGGCGATTTAGCCTACCTTGTGTCTATACTGTTTGCGTGCAATGTGTGTGTGAGGTGAATGTTTCATCATCGACAGTGTTGCCAATACTCATAAGTGAGGTTTGTATGCGTACTTCGTTTTCAAGACCGAGAGTCAACCGTGGCGCAGTAAGCCGTCCACCAACGCCTGTTAAAAAAGAAGCAGTAGCCAAAGTCGACGCCAACGCACCTAAGCGGTAAAAATACAAATAAGCAATTCAAAAAAGCCCGATTGATGTGAGTCAATCGGGCTTTTCTTTTGCGCGCCACGTCAATTTGTTGAAATTGTGTCGCCAAAGCATAGGCACATCAGGCGTTCAAAATTGCATCAGCTATTTTGAGGGTGTAATCCGTTGTCTAAATGCTCGTTCTGTTCGCCTGTGAGTGTGGTGTTGTCAGCGTCAGCACTATTCACACTGTTACTATTATTCTTGTTCTTCGATACCGGCGCGTAACGCTCGGGGCGGTGATTAAGCGATATCACCATGTTAAGGCAAAGTGCTGCAAGAATAGAAATTAACACAAGGTGCCACTCTATAAACTGTAAGGCGCATAATAGTATGACGCTATCTACCGATAGCTGGAAAAAGCCAGCTCGGATATTAAAGCGCTGCTGTAAGAAAAACGCCATAATGCCGATACCACCTAAGCTAGAGCTATGACGAAACATCATTAGCATACCCACACCAATGAGAATGCCGCCAAATACCGCGGCAAAAAATGGGTTTACGTGGCTTATATCAACAAAGGCTGGTATTTGCTCGGTAAGCACCGATACCGTGGTAACAGAGATAAATGTATTAATAGTGAAACGCTTACTTATTTGCGTCCACGCTAAGGCGTAAAAGGGGATGTTGATTAAAAAGAAGAGCACACCAAAGTCAATATCTACTGCGTAGGTGCCGAGCAATGCTAAGCCTGCAGCACCACCTACCATTAAGTCTTGAGACTGGAATAAGAACACGCCAAACGCAACAAATAAACCCGCACTAACTAAAGCGAAGACGTCTTCGATAACACTGTGATTTGGTTTTTGCATGATAAAGAGCTTGCGTTAAGAATACACAACGTAATTGTACGTTTACAACATGCTGGAATATAGAGAGGAGCGGTTAACTTAAAGTCGGCAGATCAGCCAATGGTATGCATGCCTTTACGACTCTTATCTCTTCCGTAAACAAGGTGTTGCGGCTATGTAAACGTTGCACCAGATTGTGACAACCACTTCAGTACTAGGCATAAAATGACCGCATTAAATCACGAACTAATAGGTTGTTGCCTAATCGAGTGTGGCACTCCAAACGATATCTTGTTTATTAAAACTAATAGTGCACTGCATAATGCCAAAATGGAGCGGACTGGACGCTTCTATTTTGCTGCCGTTAGCCACAAATTCCGTATGCCACGTTAAAAGCTCAGCGGTGTTCAACTGACGCTCTACATTGGCTTTTGATATACCAGGATAGAAATTGTCGCATAAAACGATGACCTCTCTTCGCGCTTCAATCCAGTAAAAAGTCACGGCAATGAGCGCTGCAATAGCAGCGATTGCAGCAATATCCGCAAGAATTGAACGTTTCATAGCATGCATTGTTTTACCTCTATCATTGCGCGGTGGCAGACTACATCGAGAAGTTTCAGACACTATAATGAGTAAAAAGTGCGTTTACAGGTTAATAAAAAAAGAAACGGTTCCTACTTAAGCGCATAAACATATCACGACCACGTGTGGGATATAAAGAATGCAAAATAGGGAAATGAGCTCTCGTAACGCGGTTGTTTTTTAGTTAGAAAACTTGTTGGGAGCTTATTTAGCAAAACGCCTCATTGCACAAGCCTGTGTTGTATACGTAAAGGCGAACGTAAGCATTAAATGCGTTATACGTTATATTTTTGTAAGGTTTACGCAGGGCTGATACCATGAATGCAAATCTCTCGGCGTAGAATTATTTTTTTGAAAGCTAGGTAATCAAACACCTTTCGTAAGCCTTCTTCTTCTCTTGTTTCGCCAATTTACTTGTAGGAACTGCAATGAAAAAACTCCCCATCGCGCTATCGTTGGTTGTCGGTAGTGGCATCGGTTGCTCTATCGGCATTAGCAAATCAGCGATAGCTGACGAATTACCTTTTACTCTTTCTGGTCATGCTCGTGTTAACTACGGGCATCAAGACTGGCTTATCCCTGATTTTAGAGACGGCTTTGAGTTTGAATCGTTTAAACTAGGTGTGGCTGGCGAATTTGATAAATTTAGCTATAAAGCGGAGTACCGCTGGTATGAAAATGTCGATTTTAATACGGTTCGTTTTGCTGATTTAACCTATCATTTTAACGATCGCACTGAAATTACCGGCGGTATTACGCAAACGCCTTTTGGCTTACAGCCCTTTGCGAGTAATAGTTTTTGGTTTTCAGTCAATTACTACCTAGGGTTTGAAGACGACTACGATGCCGGCGTTAAAATAAACCATACGCGAGGCAACTGGGATTTTCAGGCAGCCTACTTTATGAACGATGAATATAACGACGCTGCAAAGTTTAGTCGTTATTCTTTCGATGTTGCCGACGACGGTGAATTTAGAAACTCAGAAGACGGACAGTATAATATCCGGGCAAATTATACTGGCCGTTTTATTAGAGGTGCTACCACCGAGATTGGTGCGTCTTATCAGTATGGCAATATCCTTAACCTAGATACCTCTAGCAGTGGCGATATGAATGCCTATGCTCTGCATATGCGTCATACCCAAAATGACGTTAAGGTAGAGCTTCAATATATCAACTACGAATACAACTTAGCTGCGCCAGAAGGTCAGGCTGACGATCGTTTAGCGCTATCTTCGTTTACCTTTCCCTTTTTAGCTGCGGCAGACGGACAAACCTATTCGGCCAATCTCATCTACTCGGTGCCATACGACTTTGACAATATATCATCAATGACATGCTACTCAGAGTTCAGTCTTGCTAAAGGTGATGATGCCTCAGGTAAAAACTCATCTCAGTGGGTGAATGGCTGTAGCGTGGGATGGGATAAATTATTCATGTATGTGGACAGCATTCGAGGCAAAAATATGTGGTTTTCCGGTGGCCCGGGAATTGGCTTAGACATCGGCGGCCTGCAAGACACCACGCACAGACTCAATATTAACGTTGGAATTTATTTCTAAGCGCTTAGGGGAATTATTATGAGAACAGTATTTACCATTATATTTTTACTCGCTTTTATACCGTCGGCGAGTCACGGTCATGCGTGGTTGAAGTTAAAAATAGCAACCGCTGAGTATGCGCCTTATACCTCAACAGATATGCAGCACGGCGGCTATATTAATCACATCATTACCGATGCGCTGTTAGAAACTGGGGTGCAGGTTGAGTATGTATCAATGCCATGGGAAGAAGCGTTAGAAGCTACCTTAGCAGGTGAATACGATGCTCTTTCTTACGGCAATTTTGTTCGCTCCAGAGAAAGTGAGTTTTTTCACAGCAAGCCAATTAGCGCTGAAAGTTTAGTCTTTTATGTGAATAGTGAAAAAGAAATACGCACCTGGTCTAAGCTAAGCGATATCGCCGATTTGAAAATGGGCATAACAGAAGGATACCTTTACAACGACGAAATTGCCGCTTTTATCGAAGGCAATGAAAATGTAGTAAGGCGAGGTAGCGATCGGGAAAACTTTGAAGCACTAATCAATGGCGATATTGATATTTTCCCCATTGATGAGCTTACCGGCTGGTATTTGTTAGAGCGTGAATTCACTGACGCTGAGCGAGATAACGTGGCTCTTATTTCTCCCTTCATTTCTACCGTAACTACCCATCTTCTTGTGCCTAAGGGTAAGCAAAACAGTCAGCTAGTGCTGTCGCTGTTTAATAAAGGTATTGATGAGCTAACGTTGGAGGGCAAGCTGACACGGTTTAAGCACCTGTTAAAAGAGGGATACTATCAGCATCCACAGAAGAAAGTGCACTACGACAGACGATAGCTCAATACAAATAACGCGCTATAAGTAAACAGATAGTGCGTTATGCGCAGCCCTGCGTATAATCACAACCCATAATTTTTTAGGTCTTTATGGGTTGTTAATGAGCTCGTTTTTTAGTCGGTTACCTTTACTCTTCGCTTTTCCTTTCTTTCTTTTCTCTATAGCGCTAATTATATTGTCGCCACTTGCGGCTAATAATGCGTTAGCGGAAACAGCGATACACAACGACAACCAAGTGCATGTGGACGTATCAGGCTCACTAAGAGTGCGCTATGAGTCGCTGCATAACCCTATTTTTCCTACTACGCGTGAGCAGCGCGAGCAAAACAATGAGCGTATTTCTACCCGAGTCATTGTTAACACCACGGTAAGCTACAACAATATTAGCGCAACTCTGGATGTAAGAGACTCCAGAGCGTTTCTTGATAATAACGACCCTACCTTGGGCGCCAATCAGGTCAATACACTTGAGCCCGTGCAGTTCTATGTTTCTTATGCGCCCACATCCTTAGCCACTATAAACGCCATCAAAGTAGGGCGTATGGAACTTGATTACGGCAGCCGTCGCCTGCTGGCAAAAACCGTCTATCGCAATGCTACAAACAGTTACGACGGAGTAGTGGTAGACGCTACATTCTCACAGTGGAATGTCAGTGGGATATATATTCAGCCTGTGGTGCGTTTTCCTTCCGATGCAGCAAGTGTTGATGCAAACGAGCGAGCATTTGATAAAAGCTATAGCGAGAGGCGTTTATTCGGGGCATATATCACCTCTCCCGATGACAATGTAAAGCTACAAAGCTACTGGCTAAAAGAAGATGACGGCGACGAGTTGGCCACGAATAACAGAGACTTGTTTACCTTATCCATAGACTATACCAAAGCATTTAGTCATGGTTGGAAGGGTAACGTAGAGGTTGTCGGTCAAACTGGAACCGCAAGAGAAACCAGAGCCGCTGACGACACTTTAGATAAAGACGTTCGCGCCTACATGCTATTTGGCTACCTAGGTAAAAAGATTACTGCCAACACTTTTTTACGCGCCGAGGTAGATTACATCAGTGGTGATAACGATACGTCAGACAACAGAATTGAAAATTTCGACAGTTTATTTGGTGTTAGGCGTTTTGATTTTGGGCCAACGGATGTGTATCAAGCCATGCCCCGCAGAAACTTGAAAACGGTAGGATTGCGCAGCATTAGCAAACCTGCAAGCGCCCACCATGTGTTGCTTGGCTATAAAGCCATGTGGTACCAAAAAGCCCCTGAAAGTGTGGATGATTTTATCGGGCATCAAGTAGAGGCAAGATGGCGCTATAACGTATTGCCTAATTTGCGCTTGGCTATTGGCGGTGCGTATTTGTTTAAAGGGCGGGGCTTTGAGCGCGGCGACTATAGCGATAACAGTGCGTTTGTTTTCACAGGTGCAATGTACAGCTTTTAAACGCCGTTTGCTGATACCTGATGCGCCTAGCTAATAGAAATTAGTTAACCTTTTCCCTGTGTAATTAACCTGTTATCTTTGCTCATCGTTTGCTAATAGTTAAGAGAGCACCTTGCCATTTATGTCGCTAATTTCCCGATTTCGGGCACTCTTATCGCTTCTAGGGCCCGGAGTACTCATGGCCACAGCGGCCGTTGGAGGAAGTCACCTTGTAGCGTCAACGCAGGCTGGGGCTAAGTTTGGCTGGCAGCTCGCCATACTCATTCTTGTGGTTAATATACTGAAGTACCCTTTTTTTAGGGCCGGGGTTAGCTACACCATAAGTACTCAGAACACCCTGCAGCAGGGGTATCTTAGTATGGGTAAGCGCTATCTAGGGTCGGCGCTGTGCTTAAATATGCTCGCCTCTGTGGTGAATGCAGCCGCACTTTTGCTGTTTGCCGCTAGTTTACTCTCGTACTTTGTGCCTTTCGATATCGCGATCACGCTCTCCTCATCCTTGGTATTGGGTCTTATTTTAGTCATTTTGTTAGCCGGGCATTTTGAAGGCTTAGACAATATTGCAAAGGGCATAATGGGCGTCTTGGTGGTAGCTACCATTGCAGTGTTTGTTGTTGCCCTAGTGGGGTATACCCCGGTTACGCCTAAAGAGACACCTCCTTCTCCATGGACGCTAGCAACCCTTGGCTTTTTAGTTGTCACCATGGGATGGATGCCTGCGCCTATTGAAATATCGTCAATTACGTCGCTGTGGTTAAAGCGTCAGTGTAAAGACAAAGCGGTTACTCCTAGAAGCGCGCTGTTCGATTTCAACCTTGGCTACGGCGTAACGGTGTTGCTTGCCATGCTGTTTTTAGGGTTAGGTGCACTGGTACTCTATTCAAGCGGCACGCCTCTGGCCACAAGCGGTATAGGGTTTTCTCATCAGCTTATTAGCATGTATTCTGCCACCATTGGTGAATGGGCCCATGGGCTTATAGCGCTGGTGGCCTTTCTGTGTATTTTTGGGTCGGCACTCACCGTTTATGATGGTTATGCGCGAGTGGTCGCAGAGGGTATTTCGCTGCTTTTACCGAAAAAAGCGGGCGAAGCAGCAAATAGTGAAAAAGGCCCTCAGAACGCTCTGGTTACAGTAGTGCTGCTTACCATGGCTGCGATAAGTTTTGCCATAGTGCTATTTTTTAAATCAGCGCTGTTAGCCATGATAGGGTTTGCAATGACCCTCGCTTTTGTGACAACCCCGGTTTTTGCGTGGCTTAACCATAGATTAGTGGCCCGTAGTCAGCTGCATAAAGACGCCGCGCCAAGCAAATGGGTTACGGCGATAAGCTATTTAGGGCTTATTTATTTATTCGGATTTTTGTTGGTCTTTGTTTGGTGGAAATGGTTGGCATAACGCGAACTAACACACGTATTAGTCTCTAAAGCGAATAATGTCGCCCACGGAGCAAATAAATTTCACCAGCTTATCGTGCTCATACAATTCACTCATTAAGGTAATGGGCTTTTGTCGTAATGAGTCGCTTGCAATAATGTTTTGCCAATTAAGCGGTGTTACCGATTCATTGGGCCGGGCGTTTTGTATTTCTTTGAGAAATGCGTCGGCAATAATGCCTTGTCCTATCACTGTAGGGTGCACCCCGTCTAGGCTAAAAATACCGCCAGATAAAATGTCGCCCTCGGTCGATGTATCGTAGTACTTGGTGTCGATAGGAGGATAAACAAACTGCAAAGCCTCGGGCAGTGGGTAGGTTGGCTCACCAAAATTGCGCTTCCACGCCATTTCTGTTAAGTCGTTGCCAATATCGACAATATGAAAGCGCTCGCTGCCTAAGGCTTCATTTTTAGCAGCCACCAACGCTTTAATACTACGATTAAACTCGACGATAGTTTTATCGATGAATACCGCATCTCTAAACGGGAGGTATTTACCACACCCCTTGGCAGCCGATTCCGACAGCGGAAAATAAGAATAAAACTCATAATAAAGGGCCTTTTTATCAGGCCGAGAAGGGTCGGTTATTACCCGCTTTTCGCCCATCCCTTTGGCAATAGGCGCAATAGTGACCAAAGGAACTGTGCCTACAAAAACCTTCCAGTCACTTTTCTTATTGTCTGCCATAGCGTCAACAACCTTGTTTAACAGCATGTCGTATTCGGCGTGAAAGTCGTTGGGGTGCCATAAATTCCATTGGCTACGCTCTTTGCGCGAAGCCTGTAGCACTCGCTCGGGGTCGTTTGGTGTTTGGGCTATATTGAGGCTTAACACCGTGCCTAGCGCGTTATTGGCGCCAAGCCACAAGCAGAGGTTTTCAACGCCTTCTTCACTCGCGCAATGCTTTAGCCAGTCTACGGCGGTATAGTTGCCGAAGGTGTCTAACCCCTCATCGCCTAATGGGTTAAGTACGCGATACGCATTTCTCGAAAAGGGCGTACTCACGGCTTGAAGGTAGCCATCGCCGGTAGCGGTGCTGTTTGCTATAACATCAAGGCATGAGCGGGGAGTGACCATAAAGGCATCGCCCACATCCATCCCCTCAACGGCCACATTGTGAAAACCTAGCGAGTCGAAATTGCTACCCACGGGTTTACCCGGCATGCCGTCACCACGCTCGTAAAAGTCTTCAGCCTGATCGAGCACGCTATTAATCACTGAAAATGCATTTAGCCATTCAAGGCCACGAATGTTTGCGCCAAACTTTCTTTCCAGTGCCCTAAAAATGCGTTCTAAATCGACTTTAGTTTTATAGCGCTCATCCCAGCGAAGGTAGCGGTAGTTGGGTTCGCCAAGCGCGTCGGCAAGCAGTGTGCTGTAACTAAGTCGCGTGTTAGCCGCACTGCCTGACATAAAGCCTTGGGAAATGCTGTCGCCTATAGTAAATATTTTGGTCATTGAGGTACGTCCATGCTAGGTAAGTGAGGACCCCACTCCAATAACTTCAGCGCAATGACACCAGCGCAATAGAATTTGTGTCCGTTTACTTAATAAAGAGTGATTAATGTAAAATAGGTTGGTTAAATTTTCAACAGCTAAAACCTCAAGCAGCTAAAACCTCAAGCAGCCAAGACCTCGAACAGCCAAGACCTCGAACAGCCAAGGCCTCAAACAGCTATAAACCAATCTGCAATCTAAACTGCTATTGAACTCGAGATAAAATCTCTGACCAAGCCTACGATCAAACTAGTGCCCAAGCTGTTGATCATGCTGGCGAGCACACCGGTGACCACAGAGTGATGCACTAGAATTTTTGCTTTCTTCTTTTTATTGGGAAAAGCCCCAACCAAAACCCTGCCTCAAAGATAAAACCAAGCACGACAAGAGCAAACAAACCGGTTTCAAAGCCCATGCTGTATGAGAATAACGCAGCAAATAGAAATAATAACGCAATGGTGATACGAATAAATGGGGGCATCAGAATACTCCATGTTGGTATGCCGAACTGTAATTATAGTGCATTGAGTAAAGCCATTAGCAAAAACAACGTAAGCGTATGTGTCTGAGTCTATCTGAACGCTTATTTGAGGAGAGAGTTGAGCGCTTAGCTGAGCACGTAACTAAGCACATATGTAAGTCTAAGTGAGTTTGTGCTTAAGCTGGTTTTAGCCGTAATTTTCATTGCTGTGACAGCCAGCGAGACTTTGCTTGGTTCGACTCAAACATGCGCTTGTTGCCTTCAAAGCTATTAAATAGGTGTTCATGAGCCGCTTTTGAAAATGTGTCATTGCGTTCGGTGTACTGCGAAATCCAGTGTATAAGCATATCTAAATTGGCGTCTTGGGCTTCCTTACTCTCGTACTTATGTGGCTCCCACGGCCTGTTTTTGGCATTTTGTATACAGTCATTAACGGATAAATTGAGAAAAAGCACGCTACTGGCTAAAGGCACAACAAGCGCCAATAAATCAGAATAACACCCTTCAATAACCCAGTGAGTGTGTGTATTTACAAACGCATCTATCAACGCTTTAGATTCTGCCATAGGCATTCGCGATGGTGGCGATTGCGGTTGCCACGCTATGGTGTCTAAGTCTAAATGGGCGACACCGTATGTATTCGCTAGCTCTTTTGCGAGGGTGGACTTTCCAGACGCAGAGTTTCCAAAAATCAGAGTGTTAGTTAACATGGCTTTCCCGTGACCCGCTTTCAAAGGCGGTGACTCCCCAAGACTGGCTTGATTTGCAAATTTGCTTTAAGCCGTAATTACGAAAGTGTTTTCTCATATGTAAGTTCAAGTAACCGTGGGCAAATACAATAACCTTACCTTCTTTTTGCGCAATGGTGATTAATTCTTGCGCTGCAGTTTTAGCGCGTATTTTTGCTTGTCGATAAGATTCAAACGGGCCCGTTTTTCCTACCGTCCATAAAGCTCGGTTTACATAAACCCAGGTCCACGCGTTAAGGGTAAAAGGTAATTTAAAGCGCGGAATGTCCATCTCCCGATATAACGCCGATGTGAGATCTGGGGATTTGTTGAGTGCTATTTCACAGCTATGAACAGCACGAGGTAAATCGCTAGAAACCACGTAGTAATCATCAAAGCTGTCAGTAAATACAATGTTTGGGCGACTCGCATTAGCAACCATCGAGTGATTGTAATTCCTTACCCAGTTTGCGAAGCCCGCGCTTCCCAAGCGAATATTTTGGGATTTTTCTGGTTTTCCGTGTCGTACTAGCACTATTTGCATAGCTTCACTTCCGTGTTATCACTACTATTGAAGGGCAATGCGTATTAAATGACAAACCCATGTTACATATATATGGCTGTTAAGTTTCGTTGCTTTTTAACAAGGTTACGCCCAGCCAAGAAAACCATACTATCTGACTTACGCCAAAGATTTCGGTTAATACGTCGGCGGGGTACACCGTGAGTACACCAACAGATCCAACAAATAATCCAACAACGTTAAACGCTTTTGGCAGCGCTTGGCTTTGTAATGCCGCAATGCTTATCAGTAAAACCCATAATCCACCTACTACTTCGTTGCCGCCACCCAATCCTTCCACTACGGTGTAAACAGTGCGCCACATTGTCATTGCTTGTTTAGGTTCAGTGGTAGCAAGGTCTATGGCTGCGCCCAAGCCAATATTCGCTATCATACCGCTGGCTATCACCAAGCCTACCCAAACCACACCAAAAACAGCGGCAAGTGAAGAAAGTGTAGGAGCCCCTTTTTTTAAACGCTCGTGAAGTGCCAGTACTAATACCGCTAATACAATGCCAAAAAGGACATACATAACTAAGTTAACGATGGATAGCACTGTTTTGTTCTCGGCGAGAAAGGCAAATTGTTGCGCTGCATCGCCACCACCGGGTGAGCTCCAAAACGCACCAAAGAACACAAACGCAGAAACATAAATAATGGCTTCAATTAATGCCGCAATGCCGCCTGTTTTTTGTAAGTTACTCAATTCATATATTCCCAAAGTTAAACATCACTACACGCCACACCACTATACACCAATGCGGTCAACACCAGCGCCAGTCATTATTACGCTGAGACTATAAACAGTCGGCTTGTTCAAATTTATGAAAGCCTGCTCGAGTAAGGTCTGTTAGCTCAATAAACAGTGCGTCGTCGAACGTTTTAAAATTGAAGCAAGACTTGCCCTGCATTCGCTTTTTAAGTTCAGGGGAAATGTTGTCGAGTAATTCAGGAAAAACATAAACTGGCATTAAGTGAAAGCTAACGTAATTCTTATTAACCTTTGCTGAGGCAAAATACATTGGCTTTTTATTTTTCATAATGTGATGGGTATTAAGATAAAAGTGGTTGGGTTCGTTGATGGCAACCACCATATCCTGTTCATAGTCCGTCAGAATGTTTTTTAAATAATCAAAGATGATGTCAAAGTCTTTCAATTATAATCTCCCTAAACCAAGTTCTAAATATAGCGCTGTTACGTGAGACATCAAATAGTATTAAGAACGCTATCAAAATTTGGCAAAGAGGTAGTAAAAAAGCCGAACGACGAAACCGTACGATTGTGGTGCTCAATCGTGCTTATAAGCCTGTTATTCTAGCGCCTTTCCGTTTTCTTCATTTTTCCGCGCAACTCAGTACAAGGATATTCTTATGTTTGCGGTCGACCACATTATTTTACTCAGCGCTGTGCTTGCCATACTTGGTGTATTAGCCAGCAAATTGTCGCCGCGATTTGGCGTGCCGGTGCTCGTTCTCTTTTTAGGTGTTGGCATGCTGGCCGGAGAAGACGGCATTGGCAGAATTCTTTTTGATAACGTGGATGTGGCTCATTCAATTGGCACGTTTGCGCTTATTCTTATTTTGTTTGATGGTGGCTTACAAACCTCGAAAAGGTCGATAAAACGAGCATGGAAACCTGCGGCACTTTTAGCCACCCTTGGTGTAGTGGGTACTGCTACGGTCACAGGTATAGCGGCCATGTATATTCTGAACTTACCGCTGTATATGGGTCTGCTGCTTGGCGCTATTGTAGGGTCGACAGATGCTGCTGCGGTATTTTCTGTACTGAGAAATGCAGGCATTACTATACCTCCAAAAATTAAGGCCACGCTAGAATTAGAAAGCGCATCAAACGATCCCATGGCCATATTTCTCACCGTTGGGTTAATTACACTCATAAAAGACTCCTCTACCCAGCCTATCGAGCTGGCGTCGCTATTTGTAAGTCAAATGGGAGTAGGGGCCTTGGTGGGGGCCGGTATTGGGGGTGTTGCGGTATGGATTTTTAGAAGAATTACCCTTATGGCTATTGGTTTGTACCCTGTGTTTGTCATGCTGTTCGGGGTGTTAGCGTTTGGATTGGCCGCAAATCTAAACGGCAGCGGCTTTCTAGCTACCTTTATAACGGGCGTTATTGTGGGAAACAGTCGTTTTTCTTATCAACGGAACACCTTTGTATTTCTCGACGGGCTTGCGTGGCTCGGGCAAATCGCCATGTTTGTTATTTTAGGCCTTTTAGTTACACCCACCGATCTCTTTCAAACTTGGAAAGAAGGGCTAATCATTGCTTTCGTGCTTATATTTGTTGCGCGGCCGCTAATCGTTATGCCGCTAATGATGCTAAGTCGTTTTTCGTTTAAAGCATCATTATTAATATCATGGGTTGGGCTACGCGGCTCAGTGCCTATTATCTTGGCTATATTCCCGTTGATATTTGAGCTGCCGAATGCCGACCTCATATTCAACGTGGTGTTTTTTATCGTACTTATATCTGCCTTACTGCAAGGCTCTAGTTTACCCTTTGCAGCGAAGAAGCTGGGGCTAGTGCTGAATGCGAAGGCTAAAGAATCAAGCACTATCGAAATAGTGAAGGTGGCTAAGAGCAAGCGAGAGTTAATAGAAATAGAGTTGATAGAAGACTCACCCGCGATAGGGCTGTCGATTGGTGAGCTGGTGCTGCCTGCACAAACGATTATTGCGGTAGTTGCGCGTGGGGAGGCAACGCTTATTCCTAAAGGTAGTACACGTTTAGAGGTAGGCGACCACGTATTTATTATTACTAAGCTGCTTGATAAACAAGCCGTGGAGAGCTGCTTTTATCACGAAGGTTAAGTTGAAACACAACATCAGCAAACCTTTTGAAATTACATAGCGAAAGAGGGTTAACTATGACAATGATGACCGGGAGAATTCAGCGACCAAAATAATGAGAAAACTTAAACCGGCTAAAAAGTAAAATAGTTTTCCCGTTTTGCTAGAGCCAGCGTTACTCGCGCTTTCTCTTTTTTTAGCCTTGTCGCCGAAAAGTACAATAACACCGAAAACGGGGGCGATTAAGTAGAAAAGCCCTATTAATGGGCTTCCGAAAGATAGCTCTTTGAATAGCGCCTGACAATCTGTATTACAACTGTGCGATCTTGCAGCTGCTTCAAAAGAAACCAACAACGAAACAACTAAAATGGCAGAAAGGAGATGTTTTATAACCGGTTCCTTTTTAATGTAAATTGCGCGTTTGAACGCTTAATCACCTTCGATCGATCCAAACTCACGTATTTGAATATGGTTACCCTCGTTATCCACAATGTTAGCCACTGTAAATATGGGGTTTGCCCATTCACCGTCAAGTGCCTTACCACCTAACTTTATTGCTCGTTCTTTGGCATTTTCGATACTTGCAACGGCAAAAAACAATTTTATAGGGCTAACGCTACTGCGCGGGATACTAAAGGGCGGTATGTGAACAATGAGGTTAAAGCCATCTTTATCCAGACTAATAAAATCAGCAGTCTCCCTGATAACTTTCATACTAAAAAGCTGCACGTAAAACTCAGATAATCTGGTTAGATTGTTCGAATAAACAATTGCTCCATGATGAGCGGGACCAGCCATGTGTAATTCCTTATTGTGTAATTGGGTAGACAACCCACCTAGTTTGCCACTCTATGCTAAACCGCTAATGTCTTTTTAAGAAGTAGATTATTGAGCTCTTGTTTGCTTTGCTCTGGTGTCTTGCCGGCAGTGTCTAGGATGATGCTAGCTGATTTCCAAGGTTCATATTCTCTTGTAGTTACGCTTTCCCATGAGGGAAGCACAAGATTTGAAATGTCAGAATGCCTGTTTTCCACACGCTTTTTATGCTCGACTTTGACGGAGCAAATAACTTCTATCTCTATATAAGGTGAAGCAGCTTTGTTGGTTACTTTTATCCATTCCTGGCGCGATTCTAAAACCGGATTCGTGGAGTCTGCAACTACAGAGAGACCGTTTTTTAAATTGTACTAAGGATAAAACTTTGGTCATAACTTGGTCTAATGGACTGAAATAGAATAGATACTCCTTGTTTGACTAACTTTCCAATAACGGGCAAAAATACGTAGGCTATAATAATGAGCGCAGCGAAGGAAGCCTGCGTGTTTTGTGCCTAGCGAGCTTGCGAGCGAGTTAATGCATTTGTTAGTTGCCGTAAATTCAATGGTTGTGCTAACATTTGTGTGTACATTGAGTAAGGAATTTACTATGGATACTCGCATACAATTTAGAGTAGACGAAGAAACTAAACGGCTAGCTCAG
Organism: Alteromonas genovensis; assembly: GCF_010500895.1. Lineage (GTDB taxonomy): Bacteria > Pseudomonadota > Gammaproteobacteria > Enterobacterales > Alteromonadaceae > Alteromonas > Alteromonas genovensis. The sequence goes on along the minus strand of NZ_JAAAWO010000009.1, from coordinate 4,212 downwards.
ATAATGGCCGAAAGCCAAGGGCGCACTTTAAGTGACGCTTGTAGAGAGCTTACGGAAGAACTTGCTGAACAGCAACGCAAAATAATTACCCATGAACAGTGGCTTACTGAAGAGGTGAATGCTGCGTTTAATAAATTAGAAAGTGGGCAAAGTAAGTTTCTCAGTCATGAAGAGGCAAACTTGGACATGGAAGCTCGAAAAATGAAAATTAGGAATAAAGTCAAAAAATGATCGTTTGGGAAAAAAGTTCGCTGGACGATCGTGAGGCTATTTTCGAGTTTTTATACGAATTTAATCCTTTAGCAGCAGAAAAAACTGATGCAATAATTGAGAAAAAAGTTGAAAACTTGAACCAGCTACCTCTTATAGGAGTGGAGAGAGAGAGTATACAGGGAAGATTGTTAATAATTCCGGAGGTCTCTATGATCGTTTCATATTTCATGAAAGATGACATTATTCACATTCTTCGAGTTTTACACCAAAAGCAAAAATTTCCTGTAGGCAACTAACTTTTAAATAAGGGCGCAGACATGTGGGGCATTGTTTGTGGAGCTTTGGGGGTAAAGTGGCGCAGTCACCCCAAAGCGCCGCGGAGCGAACAATGTTCCTATGATTGCCTTGCAATGCTTTATTAACTACCTTGAACCTTCTTACCTTGGGTAAAGAACACCCAAGCAAAAAACAACATGAATACTAAATCATTGAGTCCATAAATACTGTAAAAGACACCCGCAAATAGATCCTTATTATATACCGTGCCAAGGCTATGTTCTGTGAACCAAACCACCCACGCGATTACATAAACCAATTTTTCAATAGCAAATGCACCAGCTAACCACTTCACATTTGATTCTATGAACGCCGCACCTAAATACGCAAGGCCCCAAACTACAATCATGAGAAGGCCAAAGTTAGACATTACAACAGGATCAAACTCATTAATAACTGAATTAGTGAAAGCCCGGGAGAAAACCAAGACCCCACCAATATTCATCATAGCTGCGGCTATAAAGCCTAATTTTACTTTATCGTGTTTCATTCTTGACCGACCTCTGTGTGACTTCAAATGGTGTGGTGTGAAATATGACTCAGTGATGAAACATAGTTTAGCAAACGATTATCGGCTTTATTCATTGAGAGCATAACTTTCAAATAACGGGCGCAGGCACGTAGGACATAATGGCGAAGCCGGCCTGCGTGTGTGCGTACCAGCGACCGAGGGGAGTGAACTGTAGCGTTTTGTTAGCCGCGCTCATGCCAATACCCCGGTTTTCGGTGATTATGCATGATAGCTACGACACTTATCTCCCTGTCTTCTATGATTTTATAGATAATAGAATAAGGGAACCTGCTCAATACAAAGCGTCGGTGAGTTTGCCCCAACTTTGCCCATGCAGATGGCAAAGAGCGAACTGAGTCAATGGCTTCCTTAATCTCCTTGGTGAATTCGTGCCCCAACCCGAGATATTGTTCTTGATACCAACTAAATGACTCTTTTATTTCCCTTTTGACTTCGGGGTGAAAAGAAACAGGTAGCATCTTTTAATTGAGATCCTTTTCTATCTCTTCCCAACTAATGCTATTTACTACGCCAGACTCTAGTTCCGCACTACGAGCTTCGGCGAGCTTTACCCACTCAGATTCAACATCGCTATCAATTTTTGTATCCATAGCAGTTAAAAGACAGTGGGCAGCAAGAGCTTTCTCTTTGGTACTGAGTTGCTCAATATTTTCAAGCATAACTTTTAGTGCGTCAGACATAAAATAACTCCCATTAGTTAAGATTTGATAATACCACTAAAAAAGAGGTGTGAAACGTCGGGTTAACAGGCAGCGGCTAACACCCGCATAAAGAGCAAAAACACGTGGGCTAGAATACCAAGCGAAGCGCAGGGAGCCTACGTGTTTTTTTGTCCCCCCGCGAGCGAAGCGAGTGTTTATGCGTTTGTTATGCGCTATTGACTTACACTGCAAAAATACCATAATTAGGTATATATTGGTACTTGGAGAAAGCGAATGGCTAAAAATACCAGCATTACTCTTGGGGACCACTTTGATGGCTTTATTGTTAGCCAAATTCAAACGGGTCGATATGGTTCAGCGAGCGAAGTGATTCGTTCAGCTCTCCGCCTGCTAGAAACACAGGAAACTAAATTAAACACTTTGCGTCAATTACTAGTAGCTGGCGAAGAAAGCGGTGAAGCTGAATACGAACTTGAGCACTTGATATCAGAACTTGATGGTGAATTAAAAAAGTGAAACCATTTAAGTTAACTGTACTCGCAAAATCCGATTTAAAAGATATCGCGTTATTTACGCAACGGAAATGGGGCCGAGAGCAGCGTAATGTATATCTTAAGCAGTTCGACGATTCATTTTGGATGTTGTCTGAAAATCCCGATATTGGTAAAAGCTGCGACGAAATAAGAGACGGATACAGAAAACTTCCGCAAGGTAGCCACGTTATTTTCTATAAACAAACAGGTAGTCAGGAAATTCTGATCATAAGAATCCTTCATAAAAGTATGGATGTAAATCCTTTACGCTCTGGCGCATAACGCCCTAATTTGGCGGCACAAACGCGTGGGCTATACTGCGAAGCAGAGCCTGCGTGTTTGTGTCCCCAACATTTGATTGTTATACGCGCCTTTATACCGCAGCCAGATTATAAGGTGAGACATGTAAAGAACTTTGATGTTGCCGCGTTTGCCATAAATCAAAAGCATTCTGCAAACGTAGCCAATGAGCAGCTGAAGGCTTACCAAATGCCAGCTCTAGACGAAGTGCCATCTCTGGCGTGATGGCTCCTTTACCATTTAGAACTTTTGACAATGTTTTTCGACTAACGTCTAAATGCTGAGCTACATCAGTGATAGTGAGTTCTAGAGCATCAATAACAAGATCTTTGAGTATCTCACCAGGATGTGCTGGGTTATGCATATTCATTAGTGATAATCCTCGTAGTTAACGATTTCAACATCTCGTCCAACAAAGCGGTATGTAACTCTCCAGTTACCACTTACTCGGACAGACCAAATATCATTTCTGTTACCTTTGAGTTTATGCATATAAAGGCCGGGTAAATCCATGTCATCAGGCGTTTCTGCTTGATCGAGATTAGACAGAATCAGACGAAGTTTATTTTCATGCTTCTTCTGAATTCCTGATGTGGTTCCTTTAGCGTAAAACTTCTGAAGGCCTTTATGTATAAAACTCTTAATCATTCAGCCATTGTAACCTCATGGGTTACGAGTTGCTAGTGGAATTTTCAGCGCGTATAACGCCAGCCCGACAGGGCCGTCCGGTGGAGGGCCGAAGGCCCGGAACAACCTTCATGGCTTTGTTATGTGTTTTTGGCGATTTCACTTTCCCAGCCATCTTCAACATTTGCGAGTATTTCGCAATCACAGGAGCCGCCTTGCTCCGAAAGCCAAGGCAAAATTTCATCTGTGTCGAGATTCAAGCTTACGAGAAATGAAGAGGTGATTCTTGGGGTATGGTCGCAGCCTTGTATCCCTAGCTGAAAATCTAAGTGGTCGAAGAGCCTGCCAAGATCTTTCAGCGAAAGCGGCATTTCTTCGATAGCCTTTTTCGTATCTTCGGCCACCATAGCCTCGACTAAAGCTGCTCGTCGCCTTTTTTCTTGCTTAGATGTCACTGTATCTCCTACACATAACTTTTCAATAACGGGCGCAGGCACGTAGGGCATAATGGCGAAGCCGCCCTGCGTGTATGCGTCCCAGCGAACGAAGTGAGCGAGTTTATTGAGTTGTTATTTGGCATGTTTAAACAACCTATTAGACATTGAGCCAGTTTTTAAGCAATGTTGGAGCTTTACCTGTGATGGCTATGTATGTAAGCCAGAAAGAAAAGGAAAAAGCGCTAATAATTGAGACCCAAACGCTGAGCGAATAAAGGCCATACGAAAAGAGTTGGCCAAATGCGATTAAAAACGAAAGCCAGCCAAATAAACTTACAATCGAAGCTAAGACTCTATAAAACGGCCTCACTTTTGGTTTAAAGGTTTCATCCATTACGTATTCTTTCTATTTTACAATCAATTTTCTAAACAACGCGACTGACACATAGACACAATGACTCCCTGAGAAATGCTAGCCTCCGCATTTTCGTGGGTTAACTTTTCAGCCAGTGCCATAATTAGTTTGCTTAAGACTAAATCATTTGGAGGCTAGCATGAACAAACATAGCATG
>NZ_JAAAWO010000008.1 GCF_010500895.1 Alteromonas genovensis | reverse complement strand
AGCCGGTGCTTCTTCTGTTGTTAACGTCACGGTGAGCAGGTATTAACTACTCACTTTTCCTCACAACTGAAAGTGCTTTACAACCCGAAGGCCTTCTTCACACACGCGGCATGGCTGCATCAGGGTTCCCCCCATTGTGCAATATTCCCCACTGCTGCCTCCCGTAGGAGTCTGGGCCGTGTCTCAGTCCCAGTGTGGCTGATCTTCCTCTCAGAACAGCTAGAGATCGTCGCCTTGGTGAGCCTTTACCCCACCAACTAGCTAATCTCACTTGGGCCTCTCTCTGCGCCGAAGCCTAAGCCCCGTTTGGTCCGTAGACATTATGCGGTATTAGCAGTCGTTTCCAACTGTTATCCCCCTCGCAAAGGCAAGTTCCCAAGCATTACTCACCCGTCCGCCACTCGTCAGCAAAGTGCAAGCACTTCCTGTTACCGTTCGACTTGCATGTGTTAGGCCTGCCGCCAGCGTTCAATCTGAGCCATGATCAAACTCTTCAATTAAATATATCGAATTATGAATCGTCGTATAGACACTCTTAACGAGTGCCCACACAGATTGTCTTGTCTAAATTGTTAAAGAACGTGGTTGCTAGTGCAACCTCACCGTAAGCCGTTGCTTCTTGGTGACTCACTCCGTTTGAGTGAGGTGCGCATTATACGCTGGAAGTTTTTGCTGTCAACACTTTTTGAAAATTTATTTTCTTAAGGCTAACTTCGAAACTCCCGCCTTTACTGGCCTTAACGGTTAGTAAAGACTTGCTTCTCTTGCTAAGAGCTGGGTAAGTCGTTTTGCTTTTCCCCCGAAGCGGATGCGCATTTTAGGGATCTGAGCGCTCACGTCAACCTTTATTCATGAAAAAGTAATAAAAAGTCGATAAAAGTGAACCAGGCGTCTAATTTTTAGTCAGATGTGATAATTAGTAGACAATGTGGACTAATTACTAATAGGATGAGGCTTCAGATCCTATATAGTAGTTACCACTAAGTGGTAAACGATCGCTGCCGATAACAGCTTTATATATGTTATCGAACGTCGCTTTTTACATAAAAGCGATAAAAGCAAATAAAGGCTGGGTGCATAAACCAAACGACATCGAAACGAATGTCGAACACGTTGAGTAACGCACCTGCCCTTATAGTATGTACTGGTATTGCTTGTACCTTTATAACGTTAGTTTTGTGTTTAACATTTACGGTGCACCTCTTACAGTGATTATTTCACAGTAAAGTGGGTAACCTGTCTAAGTTATTTACAGTAGTTAATACCTATATAAGTGTACGGCTCCAAGTGTGTAAGTAGGGCGCATTCGTAGAAGCGCTTTGCTATAGCTACTACAAAAGCTAGCACAGCAGCGAGTACAGCAGCATCGTTATAAAGCTACGCAATAATTATAAAAGGTGGATTTATGTCAAGAACGCTAACAATTCTGTCGGCATCACTGTTATCAGCTGGTTTTCTCAGTATCGGTGTTGTTACATCAGCAAATGCACAGGAAGCGTCGCAAGAAGTTTCACCCCTTACAGAATCTAACGAATCTGCAGGCCCCTCAGTAGTGCCAAAAGATGAGGTGAGTCAATCTACTAAGTTTCAAACCGCTTTTTTAAAGCGCCAGGTAGATCAGACTATGTCAGTGGGAAGAGCTATAAGCTCTATCGCTGGGCACTATCCGCAGGACATCGTGCTTGTGGTAGACATTGCATTAGACACATACCCCGATAAATACAGAGAGATCATCTTCGCTGCAATATCGGCGCAACCTTCGTCTACCGAAGAAATTGTTAAGCTTGCTATCGAGAAAGAAGTAAGCAGCTGTCCGAATATCGTTAAGCTAGCTATAACAGCTGAACCGACTTACGTGGATTTTGTTGTTCACGCGGCTGCAATGGCTACACCAGAAGAACTTGATGAAATAGTACGTGTTGCCGTGCTTACTCAGCCAGACTCTGCCGACAGTATTGTACAAACACTTTCCCAAGAGCACCCAAACAAAATTGTCGAGATAATGACAAGCGCGCTCAACGCGGTACCCTTTGTTGGTGAATATGTTGTTGACGCTTTGTTAGCCGTATTCCCTAATAAAGCCGAAAAGGTAGTAGAAACTGCTGTTCGCGAGTCATCGCAACAACGCGAACAGATAATGCGTATTTTAAATACTGCGAACAACTCTGGCGTATCTCAGATAAAGCTTAAAGAATATGCTCTGTCTGCAGGACTAAGCGAAAGTGACTTTACCGCTGCCGTAGGTAATTAGGTTGATATCGCCTTTGGGGCTTTGGTTTCATAATACTGGCGGTTGATAGCACTGCAGATTAATAGTGCTCTGATTTATAGTAATGCAGGTAACGTTAGTTACCTGCATTGCTGTTAAAAGTCGTCATAACGAACTCAACAACATTCAAAATTCATTTGTAGCTGAAACAAATACGCTCACATACCAACACAGCGCGCTTTTTTGCGCTCTCATCAAAGGCATTTAACGCGCTATTTCATTTCATACAGCATGGCTGCTTCTTTATAAAGCATGAGTTCTGCTTTCAATAAATCTACTTTGGCTTTTATTTCTTTGATCTGCGCCTTAATTTCATTTTGCGCTCTAGCATTTAATACAAACATATCGCTATCACCGGCATCAAACCGCGTTCTCTCTACCCGTGACAATTTTCTAGCAAGTGACGCATTTTCGCTTTGTAGCGCAGCAATGTCTTTTGCTTGAGTCCAATATACATAAGCTTGTTCGAAGCGTTGCATGATCGACTGCTGGATTGAGGTAAACTTGTGTCCTAACTCCCGCTGCTTAGAGAGTAACTGAGAGCGTTCCGCTTTGGCCTTTCGGTTACCAAGTGGATAAGAAAACGAAAGGCCGAGTTTAGTCTCTGTACCTTCTAATGTTTCAGATCCTGCCCCGATATCTCGAGCAATAGACGCTTGTAAATCGAGCTTTGGCAGTAAGGCATTATTGGCTAGCGCAGTTTTGTTTTTTACCACTTGCTGCTCTAACTGCATCACATCAAGTTCTGGGTGTTGGCGCAAGGCTTTACGCAACGCCATAATTTGTGCGTCGCCCACCCAAAAGGGCCATTCGATATCATTTGGCGGTGTATCAGCATTAAAAGACATCATGTCTCCCTGAGGAGAGCGCCAATAGAACGACAACATTTGAGCATGAGCGTCGCGCTTTTGCTTAAGTTCGGCAAGTAACAATCGCTGCTGCATTATATTTGCTTGAAACTCTACCAACACGATATTGGCAAGGTCGCCCTTTTCAACACGTGTGGTCAACGCTTTTTCCCGATCTTGGGCAGTAACAAGCAAATTATCTACCGCCTTAATTTGCAGCGCACTTTCATACCAAGATATGTATTCAGTAACCCCTTTATAAATGAAGTTATTGAGCATACTGGTGGCTTGCGCTTCCCACTGCGCCGTAGCCAGCCCTGCATTTCGAAGCTCGGTTCTGCGCTTGTCTATTTCACGATTTTGTAGCAACGACATAGCAACACCAACGCTCGCCTCTCCAGCAGAAAGTGTATCGTAACCACCTTCGTAAGCAGGGAAGTCGCCAGCAGCAATACGATACTCGGTAAATACATTGGCATTATAGTCTTCAATCGGGTTTGTAAAACGCTGGGTTAAGTTCGTTCCGTCGTAATACCCGCTCACGCGGCTTTTTGTTTTCTGCTCTATGAATGGGTCGAAACTGCTTCGCGCAATTTCCACTTCAGCGGCCGCCTGGTAATTGCCTTCGTTAATCGCCAGTACATAGGGGTGGTACTGAGTCATGCTATCTATGAATTCATTAATACTTGGCGCAGGAACCTGGTTGGCTGTATTTTCTACTGCATGTACGCCAGATATACCACTTAATGTTAAAGCAACCACGGCTGAATTAAGAAAGTAACTGAGCTTCACTTTATTGCTCATAACCGACCGCTTCCTTTCGCAGTGGCGGTAGTTTGTGGCTGTACTGTAGGTTTAGGTGGGAAATTATTTAACTGACGCCACATTTCATAACCTAAGCGAACTTCTTCAAGCAATATCCACGCTCTTACCTGGCTTCCCAAGCGTGCTGAACTTTCTGCCGGCCAGGCCACGTCATCTTTATCGGGTTTTATCCATACCTGAAACTCCCCCATGGTATTTGCCACCGGCTCTACGTACACCACTTCCCCACCGAACGTACCTATTGCAGCACCAGGCCACCCGCTAAATTGAAACACCGGCCACCCGTCAAATTGTATACGCGCTTTTGCGCCTGGTGTTACTAACGGAGCATCTAGCCCCCTAACCGTTATTCTCACACTGCGTTTTGCATCAGCAGGGATAAACTGGCCTAAAATGTCTCCTGATTTTACGAAAGTAGACACGCCGCCAGATAACAATCTCACCACTGTGCCATCAACCGGCGCCACTTTGGTTTGCGTAGACTGGCGAGATAACGTCATACTTACATCGTTAATTTCTGTTACCGACGCCGCTGCTTTCGCTCGCAACTCTTCCACTTTTATTTGAGCGTTCTCCACTTCTTTGCGCGACACTAGCCCCTGCTTCTCAAGGCTTATCTGACGCTGCAGGTTATTCTCGGCGTTTCGCACAGCGGTTTCATTAGCTTGGTTTTTTAAGTTGGCCGCAGCTAACTGCGACTCTAACTTTTCTAGACGCTGTGCATCTATATCAATAAGCGTAACGATTGGCGCACCCGCTTTGATCTGCTGGCCTTCCCTTACATGCCACTTCTTCACCTGCCCATCCACCAGCGCGTTAATAGGCTGCATGCGATCTTCGGGGTCCAAAGAATCTACCATGCCTGTGCCGTAGGCTGTCTGGATCCAAGGTGTAAAGTACAGAGTAAAACCTGAAACTATAATCAAAAACACAATAATGCCGCATACCACTCTGTGTAATTTAGGCACCCGTAAGGCAGGCAGCGACTTCATGTTATCTAAAAAACGACGTTCAGCATTATTCATTTAACTGTCCTCCTTAACATGCTCATCTGAAGCGCTTTTATCGCTATTATTGTAATGCGTTACTTGTGCGTCGTCATGAAGATGCAATAAGCCGGTAGCGCATTCAGGAATGGGCATATTAGAAAAGTACAGCACAGTAAAGTCGCATTCCTTTAATCGCTCGAGCAATCGTATTCTTAACGCTGGCGGTATAGCGTCGAAATGCTGATTTAAAATCAGAATTTGAGGTTTAGCGATAATCGCTGCGGCTAATTTTAATAACAAAAACTGTAATGGCTGCAACGGCGCCCCCATCACGGAGACTTGGGTTCTCAAGCCATCAGGTAACGCATCGATGGCCGTCGTTAGCTCCACCATTTCTAAAGCCGCGCGGATATCAGCATAACTTGCCTTTGGCTGAGCAAGCTTTAAATATTGCTCAATCGACACTTCGATAATTAATGAACGGTCGAGAATGGTCACCGCTTGACGAAGTTCGTGAATATCGTAGTCATTCAAACTTAAATTATCTAACGTGATTTCACCTGAGCGCACAGGTTCGTAACGCTTTAATAGCCCTAGTAACTCTCGCTGTACCCAGCTCTTTTCTGTTGTAATAAAATACTGCGTTCCGGACTCAAGCGTAATGTCGATGTGACAGTGATCGTCACCATGCTTAAGCATTAGTTTATTAAATGTAAGCTTGGAAGACTCTGGTATATGCTCGGCATTCGAATGAAGTGATTCCTGCGGCATAGCAAGTGCACTGCCTAGCTTTTCAGCTGCACCATAGAGTTCATAGTACAGCTTTAGATATTGAGTAAAACGAGATAGGCCAAGGAATACTGCTGACATTATCAACTCTGCAGCAACAAGCTGACCGATAGAAAGCTGCCCCTGCACGACTAATACGCCGCCAATACCTAGCAATGACGCACTGGCCACTGCATAAAGTAGCAAAAACATAACAACTTGCGAGAAGGTATAATGAAAGTGGTTTTTATGTTTTTGAATATAATCGCCGATATAGCCTTCGGTAGTCTTTCCTGCGTATTCAACGTGATCGGCAGATTTGAAGAACTCGTGAGCACTTGCAATATCGTGTAGCCATTTAGCTGAATTATACTTTGCAGTGGATAATTGAATTGCCGTGCGCTTAGCGCCCCGCCCCCAAATTTTCCAAACCGCATACATCACAAGAATAAGTACCACATTAAACGCCAACAAGGTTGGGTGATAAAAAGATACTAAGGTAAAGCCCACCAGCATTTGCAATACCAATGCAAAGCCATCAATCATGAGCGAGGGAATGTTCTTTTGTAACGTCATTATGTCGAAATAACGTTGGGTCATACTGATGTTTTGACGACCTTCGAAATAGCTATGAGGCGCCATAATAGTGCGTAGGCCAATATCGGATGTAAGGCGCGCGTATACCTTTCGCTCGTAATACTCCATTATTCGCATGCGAAGGGCACTGAACACGCCAGAGGTGAATAGCGTGAAAAACAGCACCATGGCCAGTATCACCACGGCTCGCGTTGAACCGATGTTAGCGATACTGTTTATCAGGGTTTGTACCGCAATAGGTACTGCCAATGTCATTAAACTTATTGCCACACCGTAGGCTATTGCTACTGAAAAGAAGCTGGCTTCAGGTTTTAACAACGAAAACAGCGTTTTCCTTGTTTTACGCAGATTAATTACTTTTCCCATAATAGTATCTTTTATGTACCCGCAAGCTTATTTTCTATAGTGTAATTTAATATTTAATAAGATTAAATCTGTTATATTCTTCTAAGTTCATCGACAAAAGCTTAGTTATGCATCATTTAAACTATCATCACCTCTATTATTTTTATCTAGTGGCACGAGAAGGCAGCATTGCGAAAGCTGCAAAACTTCTTCACGTTACTCCTCAAACGGTAAGTGGGCAACTCAGTACATTTGAAAATCAGTTGGGCTATTCGCTTTTCGACAGAATAAACAAACGTTTATATTTGAACCCCAAAGGTAAAGTGAGCTATCAGTATGCCAGTGAAATATTTCACAAAGGCAACCAACTTGCTGAAATTCTTAATACAAATGACGAAATTAATACGAAAGAATTCGTAATTGGTATTACTAATGGTATTCCGAAAGTGCTTTTTTTCGACTTTGTACACAATACCATGCGCGAGTTCGCGAACGTGAAGTATGTAATAAAGGAAGACAGCTTCGAGGGGTTATTAAAAGAATTAGCGATTAATGCTGTCGATTTCATTATGGCTGACCGGGGCATTGCGCCTGGTACCCAAGTGAATGCCAATAGCTATTTTTTAGGAGAGAGTTCGCTTAGCTTTTTCGCTAAACATCCGCTGAAAGATGGTCAACACTTTCCAGCCTGCTTAAATCACATGCCGCTACTTATGCAAGGTCATACTTCCGGAATACGGCATGCTCTTGTTAGCTGGCTTGAAACTGAGCAGCTATATCCAAAAATTGTGGCGGAGTTTGATGACAGTGCGTTATTAAAGCTTTTTGGTAGCGAAGACTTTGGAGTGTTCTGCGCACCCTCAGCTATATCGACTCATGTTGAGGTGCAATACGGCGTACATTGTATTGGCAACGCCAAAGCGCTTAACGAACGTTACTATGCTATCACCGGAAAAAGTCGGGCGGATTACACTATTTGTGAGCACATTGTCGATAATGCAAAGGCGCTGTTTACGCAAAATGAGTAGAAGCACTGACCTTTTGACAATCTAAACTGCTTGAGGCTTTCTTACCCTTTGCATCGCTCTACGCATAATTCTACCTGCGCTTCGCCAAAACGGTAATCTAATGCATCGTGGGCGTCTTTTTGAACCTTACTCCAATCAAATCGCCCTCTGCCTAAATAGGCACATTCAGCAAAAGCTTCCACTGCTTCAAAACATTCTCGCACTATCAAATCTTCAGTCATCATTGAAGGTATCCTGCTCTTCAAAACCTAACTAAATGATATCTTATTAACTAAATATCAGCCTGTGGATTTGCGTATTGCGCCAAAAGGCTTTGTATATCGCGGGATAACTTTGGGAGTGAGGTTAACAATAGAAGAGCAATAAAGGGGGTCAGACCGAATTTAACTCAGATCATCCCCCCTTTATTCAGTTTACAAAAAAGAGTTTAGTCGGCGTTGAAGAGGTCGCGACTGTATACTTTTTCTAGCACGTCTTCGATGTCTGCCGTTACGCGGTTCGCCACAATCACATCAGATTCTTTCTTAAAGGCTTCAAGGTCGTTGACTATGCGAGAGCGGAAAAACTCATCTTCAGTGAGTACCGGCTCATACACGATTACTTCAATGCCTTTCGCTTTAACACGCTTCATAATGCCTTGAATAGCACTTGCTCTGAAGTTGTCAGAGCCCGACTTCATAATTAAGCGGTATATGCCCACAACTTTAGGGTTTCTACTTACAATTGAATCGGCAATAAAGTCTTTGCGGGTGCGGTTAGCATCCACAATAGCTTGAATCATGTTGTTAGGCACTTCGCTGTAGTTAGCCAGCAACTGCTTCGTATCTTTCGGTAAGCAGTAGCCACCGTAACCAAAACTTGGGTTGTTGTAGTGCCCGCCAATACGGGGGTCTAAGCTTACGCCCTCTATAATTTGTTTTGTATCTAATCCGGCACGTTCTGCATAGCTGTCTAGCTCATTAAAATATGCAACGCGCATTGCTAAGTAGGTATTGGCAAAAAGCTTAATTGCTTCTGCTTCAGTACTGTCGGTAAATAGTACTTCAATGCCTGTCTTAATAGCGCCCTGCTCTAATAGCTTGGCGAAAATTTCAGCTCGCTCTGAACGCTCGCCTACAATAATACGGCTTGGGTGTAAGTTGTCGTAAAGGGCTTTGCCTTCTCGTAAAAACTCGGGTGAGAATATAATGTTATCGCTGCCGTGGCGCGCTTTAGCCTCTCGTGTAAACCCAACAGGCACGGTAGATTTAATTACCATCACCGCTTTTGGATTGACTGCCATTACGCTTTTGATAACCGCATCAACACTGCTAGTATTAAAGTAGTTAGTTTGGGCATCATAGTCTGTCGGCGTGGCAATGATTACATAGTCCGCGTCGCGGTAAGCTATGTTAGCGTCTAGCGTTGCTTCTAAATCAAGCTCTTTGGTCGCCAGATAATCTGAAATCTCGATGTCTTCAATAGGAGACTGTCGGTTATTTAGCATCTCAACTTTTTCAGGTACTAAGTCAATAGCCTTCACTTCATTGTGTTGCGCCAACAGAACCGCGTTAGATAAGCCCACGTAACCCGTTCCTGCAACAGCTATTTTGTACTTTTTCATCGTACCTTCCATTAAGATTTTCTCCACTATTAACAACTGTTCAATCGCACTATCAAAAAGTGCAATGTAAAATTTTTAGTCAATGCGTACGCAAATAAACTCTGCTAGCCTCAATCGCGTGACTGCTCCAACATAACTCAAAATATGTGCCGAACAATATGGCAGTTATGCAGATTCAGTGCCCTTTTGTAATTAGCCTGTTTCTTCTTTTATTCTAACTGAAAAATTTTCCCGCTTTAAGGTTAAATTAGGGCTGTAAGCAGGATCATTCTCAATAGTTTTTGACCATTTGGTTTTTAAATAAGTCAGTTCTTTATTGAATCGCGCTGCCTTTTCTTGGGAAATATCTAAGCCTCTACTTACAGATTCATGATGAAAGAGTTCAGCTTCAGCACAATAGACGTTTCTTACACCTAACTCCTCTACTCTTAAACAAAAATCGACGTCGTTAAAGGCAACAGCCAAGTCATTTTCATTTAAACCGTTAACAGCATCGAAATGCGATTTTTTTACTAAAAGGCATGCAGCGGTTACGGCGCTAAAATTATTGGTAGCGCAAATTCTTTTTAAATAACCAGAATGAGCACGCGGAAAGTTTTTGTGAGCATGGCCAGCGCCACCGCCATAGCCTAGTACAACACCAGCGTGCTGAATACGTGTATCGGAATATAGCAACTTTGCACCAACACAGCCCACGGATTCCCTTTCAACATGTCCCACTAAATAAGTGAGCCATTCGGGTGTTATTACTTCAATATCGTTATTAACCAAACCAACCACACTGCCCATGGCATGCTGGACACCAAAGTTGTTGATAGCTGAATAGTTAAATACACCAGGATATTGCAAAACCCGTATTTTGGGCAGAGTATTTAGGTAGTCAAAATAATCTAAGCTCTCTTTTTCGTCTGAGCCATTATCTATCAACACTATTTCATAGTTCGAATAAGTTGTTTTTTCTAAGATGGATTCAACACAGTCTTGAACAAGCTGTTTTCCGTTTTTGGTAGGAATAATCAAGCTAACCAGCGGCGACGTATTCTTCCACATCACCCTGTTGACATTCTGATCGTGGCTTAATGTTGTTGTTGCGTCACCGCTGCTCTCTATTTCATCACGTATTACAGCTAAGTCTCTCGTCGTAACGTTATCATCAAAACACGAATGTACAAGAGGAAGCGAAATGTGCTTAATATTTAAGTGCTGAACACTTAATGCTAGCTTTGATAAAAGCCCAGCTATCGACGTTAAACAATCAACTCTTTCGAGGTAATCAGCTTTTAACATTACCCCCGTACGAACATAGCCAGTTGATAACTGAAGCTCGGGGTTCCAATCTGGCAAAAAACGCGGCGCGGTATACTCGCCATTATCTAACGCTTCATCTGTATCGCTGTACACAATGCCTGCGCTTTTAAGTGCATCAAGAAAATGCGCTATCGCACCAGCGCGCATTGTGTCGCCGCTTCTCAAAAGCAGAATAGGTAAGTTGATGTCGATATTATCTTTGTGTGGCAGAAAACCGCCTTTATCTTCATCATTGATAAAAAATACGTTTGCCGCACCTAATGCTAAAACATTTTGCTCGGTTTTAGAAAAGTTCTCAGAGCTACCTACAATAATCGCTTGCCATGACTGCAGTGCTTCATTGTTTTGCTCACCCAGCAAAGAATGATGCTCGTGTAACCACGCTTGGTAGAGTTTGTGAGTTTGCTTAGGTGTAGGCGCATCAAAAAAAAGCCCCGACTTTCTAACAGACTTAATATAAAAGCCGGTTAAGCGCTCGTTTTGCTTTAGCTTGTTTTTTAATCTTTTAGGCACAAGTTGAAGAGCAGCGCGCACAGCTCGCATTACAGTTTTTTTCATTATGGCTATTTGCTAGTTGTAGGAATAAAAAAACCGCTTCGACAATCAAAGCGGTTTTAAAGTGTACCACAATAGGGGTAAAAAAATTTAACTGACTGAACCTAATCGCTCGCCCTGGTAACTGCCGTCCAAAACCGCTTTCCACCAGCCCTCGTTATTCAAATACCATTCCACGGTTTTACGGATACCACTTTCAAACGTTTCCTTTGGCGTCCAACCAAGTTCGCGCTCTATTTTGCTAGCATCGATGGCATAACGCATGTCGTGACCTGGCCGGTCTTGTACGTAAGTAATTTGCTCTGCGTACTTGCTCTCCTTCGGCTTAACATCATCTAAAATAGAACAGATAGTGTGTACTACTTCAATGTTTTGCTTTTCATTGTGCCCGCCAATGTTATACGTTTCGCCTATTTTGCCTTCAAGAGCCACTAGCACTAGCGCACGGGCATGGTCTTCAACATACAGCCAGTCGCGTATTTGATTGCCCTTGCCATATACAGGCAATGGCTTACCCGCTAAGGCATTTAGAATAACTAGCGGAATGAGCTTTTCAGGGAAATGATAAGGCCCGTAGTTATTAGAGCAATTAGTAACAAGCGTAGGCAACTTATAAGTGCGTAGCCAAGAACGAACTAGCTGATCGGAACTGGCTTTACTTGCGGAATATGGTGAGCTTGGCGCGTAAGGCGTCGTTTCAGTAAACAAAGGCAGCGCTGTGCCTGGCTCTACTTCATCAGGGTGCGGTAAGTCGCCATACACTTCATCGGTTGAGATGTGGTGAAACTTAAATCCGTCTTTCTTATCGCTTTGTAAAGTATTCCAATACGCACGTGCTTGCTCAAGCAAGGTGTACGTGCCTACAACATTGGTTTGAATAAATTCGCCTGGTCCATCTATTGAACGGTCTACATGCGATTCTGCCGCTAGGTGCATAATAATGTCTGGCTGGTATGAGTTAAGCACCCGCTTTACTTCGTCAGCATCACAAATATCGACTTGCTCGAAGCTATAGCGCTCGCTGCTTGAAACTGACGTTAACGACTCTAAGTTTCCCGCATACGTTAGCTTATCTAAGTTAACTACCGTATGACCAGTATCATTTATAAGATGGCGTACTACAGCAGAACCGATAAAGCCTGCGCCACCTGTAACTAAAATTGTATTGCTCATTTATCTTTTTCTCGAATAGATTCTGTTCTGGCTATAAATGCTGCTCACCCAAACAAGAGTTAGTTGCTACTCAGTTCGTCCATCATAGCCGAAAGCTGCTTACGCCAGTGCGCAGGCTGAACTTCAGAAAACACTTTACGGGTAGAAGTTTTATCTAACACGCTGTAATGGGGGCGCTTCGCTGGCGTAGGGTATTCACTAGTAGGAATAGGCAACACTGGAATAGCCTTTTCCAACAAGCCCTTTTCAAGTGCTAATTCCTGAATAGCAAGGGCAAAGTCGTACCAACTGGCTACACCTTCGTCTGTCCAATGAAACACACCTGCTGTTTTATTCTTAGCCGCACTGATACACGCCTGCGCTAAGCCTTTAGCCCAAGTAGGCGTACCTATTTGATCGTCGATTACCGTAAGCTGTGGTTTGTCAGCCATTAATCGAAGCATGGTTTTCACGAAATTATTACCATAGGCAGAATACACCCAAGCAGTGCGAATCAAGCAGCTTTGTTCTGGAACAAGCTCAAGCACCGCCTTTTCGCCATCGGCTTTCGTCTTACCGTAGGCGCCTTGGGGTTCTATGGGATCATTAGGCAAATAAGGCGAACCTTTGTGACCGTTAAATACATAGTCGGTAGATACATGAACCAAAAACGCATCAGAGCTTTTGCAATACTTCGCTAAATTTTCTACGGCAGTAGCATTAATAGCATTACACAGCGCTAAATCTTCTTCGGCTTTATCAACCGCTGTATAAGCAGCTGCGTTAATAATCACATCTGGAGAAAGCTGGGACAGAGTTTTCGACAGCACGTCTTCTTTTGTAATGTCGGTATCTTCAGGGCCTAAACAAATAGTGTCTTCGCCTAAAATCCGAACCAGTTCATAAGACAGTTGCCCCGCATTACCAATAACAACAATTTTCATGGCTAATCTTATTCCTAATTTCGGCTGGGTTAAACGCCGGCAAACGTAGGCGCGTTAATGAACGCAGTGCCATTTTCATCTTTCCCGGAAAGCGAAGGCTTCTCGCCATTCACTAGAGGCCAGTCGATATTCAACGTAGGATCGTCATACTTTACCGAAACCTCAGACTCAGGGTGATAATAGTCTGTGCATTTATATACAAACTCAGCCGACTCACTAGTTACGTAAAAACCATGGGCAAACCCGGCAGGTACCCAAAGCTGGCGTTTGTTTTCAGCAGACAAGGTTACGCCAACCCACTTCCCATAGGTGGCAGAATCTTTACGCATATCTACAGCAACGTCATATACTTCACCACTTACTACGCGAACTAACTTACCTTGAGTTTGCTCTAGCTGGTAATGCAGCCCACGTAAAATGCCTTGGCTTGATTTTGAGTGATTGTCTTGAACGAATTCGACATTGGCGCATTCTTTCTTGAACCAGTCGGTACGAAAAGTTTCTAAAAAGAAGCCACGTTCATCGCCAAATACTTTTGGTTCGATAATTTTCACTTCAGGAATATCGGTAGTTATTACTTGCATGCAGGGTCCAAATAAGATGGTGGGTTTATGCTACGCTTTTACTCTGTCGCTTATTACTTTCAATAGATAATCGCCATAACCACTTTTTCTAAGCGGCGCGGCAAGCGAAGCTAACTTTTCGGCATCAATATACCCCATTCTGTAAGCCACCTCTTCTGGGCAACACACTTTCAATCCTTGCCGTTTTTCAATCGCGGCAACGAAGTTTGCTGCATCGAGCAAAGAGTCTAGCGTACCAGTATCCAGCCACGCAGAACCACGGCCCATTAACTCCACTTTTAAACTATCGTCTTTAAGATACAGGTTATTCAGGTCTGTAATTTCAAGCTCGCCGCGTTGAGAGGGCTTAACTTCTTTTGCAAAGTCTACAACGCGGTTATCGTAATAATACAAACCGGTTACCGCATAGTTAGATTTAGCTTTAGTCGGCTTTTCTTCAATAGAAAGCGCGTTCCAATCGTCGTCAAAATCTACAACCCCGTAGCGTTTGGGGTCGTTTACGTGATAACCGAATATGGTTGCGCCATGAGTTTGGTTGTAAGCGCTTTGCAGTGAGCGCTTGAGGTCGTGACCGTAATAAATGTTATCGCCTAAAATTAGCGTACAGCTGTCGTTGCCAATAAAGCTTTCACCTATCAAGAACGCTTGAGCTAGCCCATCGGGTGTAGGCTGCACGGCATACTGCACGTTAATACCTAAATCGCTTCCATCGCCAATAAGCTCAATAAAACGTTGCTGCTCGAAAGGCGTTGTAATGATCAGAATATCTCTTATTCCTGACATCATTAGCGTAGCAAGAGGATAAAAAATCATTGGCTTGTCGTAAACAGGCATAAGCTGCTTACTCACCACTTTGGTTAATGGGTGAAGCCTTGTGCCTGAACCGCCTGCTAGTATTATTCCTTTTCTGCTCATAACGTCATTCCTTATTAGCTCTCTTTTATAACTGCTGCAAGCTCGCTAGCCAGTCTCTCAGCGACATCATCACTGGCAGCTTCTATCATGACACGAATTAACGGCTCTGTGCCGGATTTCCTCAGAACTAGTCTACCGCTTTTACCTAGTTGATTCTCAACATCAGCCACGGCCTGCTTCACATTGGGTAGGTTTAAAACTGAATCTAAATTGTTATGCCTCACGTTAATCATGCACTGGGGTAGCTTCGTCATACCCGCTTTTAACTTGGCCAGTGGATAACCACTTTTTACAACAACTGTTAATACCTGAAGTGCTGCTATTATTGCGTCACCGGTAAATACGTAGTCTAAGTTTAGAATATGCCCGGAGGTTTCACCGCCTATTCTCCACCCGGTTTCGTTAAGTTTTTCAACTACATATCTGTCGCCTACTTTTGTGCGAGTAAATGGAATGTCTAACTCTTGTAAAGCATGCTCTAAGCCTAAGTTACTCATAAGCGTGCCAACTACGCCGCCTTTATATCCAGCTTGCTTGGCTTCACGGGCTATCAAAAATAAAATTTCATCGCCATCTACCACCTCACCATTTCCATCGACAAACATGATTCGGTCTGCATCACCATCTACTGCTATACCTAAGTCAGCATTATTGGCTTTTACTGCATCGCTCAGTAACCTTAACGACGTAGCCCCACATTCGTCGTTGATATTGACACCATTCGGCGTGTTGGCAATGTTGATGACCGAAGCACCTAGCTCCTCGAATACACTGGGTGCTACCTTATAGGCAGCACCATTTGCGCTATCCACAACTATAGTAAGACCTTCCAAGCTTAGGTCACTCGAGAAAGTGCCTTTACAAAATTCGATGTAACGACCAGCAGCGTCTTCTACTCGGCGTGCTTTGCCAAGGCTTTCCGAGCTAACGCAGTCAATTCCATTTTCAAGCGCATAGTGCAGCTTCTCTTCTATCGCTTGTTGCTGCTGGGCATTCAGCTTCGCTCCAATACGAGCAAAAAACTTGATACCGTTATCGTAGTATGGGTTGTGCGAAGCACTTATCACCACTCCGGCATCAGCACGAAAGGTAGAAGCCAAATACGCTACTGCGGGAGTTGGAATTGGCCCTGCAAGTGCAATACTTACTCCGGCCGCAGAGAGCCCAGCTTCTAGTGCTGACTCTAACATATAACCACTTGCTCGAGTGTCTTTACCCACAAGCACTTCTTTTGTGCCGTCTTTTGCTAGTACAACACCCGCTGCCCATCCAAGTTTCATTACAAAATCTGGTGTTAAGGGGAATTCCCCCACTTTTCCACGAATTCCATCGGTGCCAAAAAATTTCTGAGACATCTTTATTTCCCTTAAAAACAAAAGGCCACAACTCTTAAAGTTATGGCCTAAAAAACATACTAAACTTATTTATTCTACAGTGACTGATTTTGCCAAATTGCGCGGCTGATCGACATCTGTTCCCTTTATTAGGGCCACATAATATGAAAGTAGCTGCAATGGAATGGTATATACGATTGGTGCAATTATATCTTCACAGTGTGGCACATTAATCACTCGCATTGTGTCGTCGCTTTCAAAGTGTGCGTCAATATCTGCAAACACATACATAATACCGCCTCGAGCTCGCACTTCTTCAACATTCGACTTTAATTTTTCGAGCAATTCGTCGTTTGGAGCGACCACGATCACTGGCATCTCCTCATCGATTAAGGCAAGTGGTCCGTGTTTTAGTTCACCAGACGCATAAGCCTCTGCGTGTATGTAAGAAATTTCCTTCAGCTTTAATGCCCCCTCCATCGCGATGGGGTATTGTGCGCCTCTACCAAGAAACAAGCTATGATGCTTGTCTGCAAATTCTTCAGCTAAATCTTCAATGACTTCTGCTGTGCTCAATGCTTCTTCAATCTTGCTGGGCAGCGTTTTGATTGCATCAATAATCTTTTGCTCATTTTTCTCTGCAAGCCCATTAAACTTACCCAATGCTAAGGTAAGCATCAAAAATGCTGTGAGCTGCGTTGTAAACGCTTTAGTCGAGGCTACACCAATTTCTGCACCTGCTAGTGTCATAAACGCAAGGTCTGACTCGCGTACCAGCGACGACCCAGGCACATTGCAAACGGTTAGGGCCGACATATATCCAAGCTCTTTCGCTAAACGAAGCGCCGCAAGCGTATCTGCAGTTTCACCGCTTTGCGAAATAGTTACTAGAAGACTATTTTCATGTACTGCTGACTTTCTGTATCGAAACTCTGAGGCAATCTCTACCGAGCATGAAACGTTAGCAAATTCTTCTAACCAATAGCGAGCAGTCATACCTGCGTGATAGCTAGTACCACAAGCGATAATTTGGACGTGCTTTACTTGCTTAAGAATGCTGGAGGCACCTTCACCAAAAAGTGCATCTGCATTGTGAATATTATCAATTCTATCCTGCAGAGTATTTCGTATAACCGCAGGCTGCTCATAAATCTCTTTAAGCATATAGTGGCGATACCCTGCTTTGTCGCCTGCATCGTGCTCAACAGTAGACTCAATAATTTCGCGCTCTACCTGTTCTCCATCTTTGTCAAAAATAGTGACTTTGCGGCGAGCTACTTCTGCAACATCGCCTTCCTCAAGAAAAATGAAGCGACGTGTAACGGGTAAAAGTGCTAATTGGTCCGATGCAATAAAGTTTTCGCCCAATCCAAGCCCGATAACTAGCGGGCTACCTGAGCGAGCCACTACCATTTTGTCAGGGCTTTCTTTATCAATAACCACGGTGCCATAAGCGCCGGTAAAATGCTTAACTGCATTTTGCACGGCCTCTAGCAACGAGGTGCCTTTTTTAAGCATTTCGTGGACAACATGCCCAATGGTTTCGGTGTCGGTATCGCTAGAGAACGTGTATCCCTTAGCAGTTAACTCTTTACGTAGTGGAACATAGTTTTCAATGATGCCGTTATGTACAACAGCAACACGACTGGAAGAAAAATGAGGGTGGGCATTGTACTTGGTAACTCCACCATGAGTCGCCCAGCGAGTGTGCGCAATGCCAGTTGTGCCTAGTGCGCTTTCACTTTCCACGGCTTCGGCTAAATTTTTAACTTTTCCGGTTTTACGAATTCGGCTTAAATTGCCTTCTTTGTCTAACAGTGCCACACCAGCAGAGTCGTATCCTCTGTACTCTAGCCTTTTTAAACCTTCTAGTAGTATCTCAACCACATTCCTTTCGGCTACTGCGCCTACTATTCCACACATAATCTCACTTTCTTCATTGCAAATTTAAATGGTTATAGACCTGCTAGCATATCTATTATTTTAGAAGAATAACAACTAGCTGATACAGCTTTTGCTAATAATTACTGTTTTGCTGACACGCATTATTTTTATTCACGTCAACGAAACTCTGACTCTTAAGTAACTAGGGTTCAACGACTAACTTTATGCTCTATTCGATTTATTTCTTTTTTATATGTGGGTAATAGAACCTATTCATAAAACTAAGATTTGCTTAAAATAGTCGACGTATGAAACACACTCGTCTGGTAATTTTTCAGCTATAAATGCCCCCCCCAAGCTTCCATTTTCTTTCTTCTGCGCTATGTAGTTATTAACTGAGTCATTATATTTAGGGGCCTTAACTACGAACCGAGCATTTGTCTGAGCGCAAATATAATTTGGTTTTACAACTTCAATGATTTTGTGATCAATATTCCCAGCTGAGTGAACAAAAACTACCGAAGAATACAAGCGACAGAGGTAGTGAAACATTGTGTATGAAGACGAGGAGCCGAATATTAACAAAGTCTCTTTAAAAACTGCGTGTTTATGATACATAACGATAATCCGACCAAAGTTATCGACATTGTTATCAAAAACTACGCAATGTCTGTAGTTAAAATTGGTCAACCTATCTTCTTCGTGACGTTGAGGAGGAAACAACTTTGAGCCCAAGTCGCCGCTTACTTCTCTATTCTGATAAACGTCTCCTTCGAAGACATTGAGTTCATCAATATTTCTAGACATTAATTTACTTGTAACTAATTGCGCCGCGAACCTCGCTCCATGAAGCGTCCAGTGAGTGTCACAAACTCTGAACGAACGGTCGTCTAAATTACGAAGCTCTTCAATTGGTAAAATAAAATTAAGTGTTTCGGGCACCAACTCTTTGAGCTTTTCGATAGGCGCTTTTTTTGAAAAGTTATAAGGATAATATTCCTCATAAACCATTTCCTTCGAAGGCGCTACAAGTAAACACACTGGTATTTGTGCCGAAAAAGAAAAGGTGTTTAACAACTCTAGATATTCTTTCCACTCAGCTTGTGCTGCTCGGGATAATTTAAGCTTCCCTGTATATTGTTCGATACTCTTGTTAGTATCATTATCAAGAAAAAGCCAGCCGCCTTTCCCTTCTAAAATCTGAAATTTGCCCTCAACAGATCCACTTATTATTTCAGTGAATGTGCCATTCTCAACAATCCCCAAGGTAAACTCTGAATGTTTTAGTTTAATTCGCTCTGAAAACCCACAACTAAGTAAATCGTGATTTTCTGGAGCTTGGTTTAACACCTTTGAAATAACATCTGGCCGAGCGCGATTCAGTGGTATTTTTTTCACCTCATCACCATTTACAATAACTAGCGATGTTGGCGACGCCTCGCCGTTTAATAACCAACCTTGGAACAACAAGCCCTCGCTGATTAGCTCTCCGCCATCTATGCTTTGACCATTGCACGGATAGTCTAGATGCCATCGAGGAGCCTTGGAGGTTGTACTCTCTACTCGTTGGGTAATTATGGAATAAACTGCCACTAAAGTTCCTTTCTTACGGCTTTATAAAAAGTCGCCTACGATTTTATATTCATGAGGTAGATGTGATTCAAGCCGCTTAATACTACTTGGAAGCTGATATGTTTGGCTAGTTCGTCTGTTTACCTGCAGTGTTTTTAACTCTATCTCGGTCAAATCCGACAATTGCTTTAAACCTTCTTCGTATTTATGTTTTGAGCCTACAAAGCTAAATTCGTCAATCGGTACGGCATTGAAAAATCGGCTATAAGTATTTGTAAAAGCCTCAATGGTATTATTAAGAATCAGCTCATTAACTATGCTTTCTTGTGACTTTAGGCTAGCTTTTGGCAGCTTTGCTTTCAACAAAATATAATGCGGATGCTTCTCTTTAAGCGCTAAGAGATGGCCTACAAACGACCATATTCGTTCTAGCGGGTCGCGAACCCAAACGGCTCTGATAGCGTTTGGAAAGGTTTTAATATGATTGATATGCGGCTTAAAGTGTCCGTGAAGTACCTTCGCTTTCGACGGCAACCAAATTCCCTCACCTTTTGACATGGCACTTGCGCCTGTATTTGCATAAACGCCGTAAACATTCCTCCCCCCGAGCGCTCGTTCAAAAGCCACTCTAAGTGAACTTCCAGCAGTCTTTGGAATGTGATGAGACAGTACAGAAACGTTAAGATGAGGCTGGCCTTGAGAATTTTTAGCCGGCGCTAACAATTTTTCCACACTCCAAAAAGGATGGGTTTTATAAGACATAGGTGACTAATCTTCTACAACTGAGGCCACTACGCCACGCTAACATGTGAGTAAGTGGCAAAATGACAAACTGGGGCGTCTAACATGCTATCTATAGCACAAAAATCAAGAACTAAAAGCCCTTTAGTTTAGCAGATTTCTTAGAAACCTTAACTATCTGGTTTACTAGCTCTCTATCAAAAATGTCGCGAGAGAAAAGCGCTTCAGCTCTTTTAGCTGCAAAGTTGCCCATCGACGCTAGTAACTCACGGTTACTATTCAGAGTTAGTATTGCATCCACAATCCCTGAAGTGCATTTATAGTCAACTAGCATACCGGACTGCTGTTCAACAAGTTCACTTACCGCTCCCCAATTGTAGCCAACTACAACGCGCCCTAAAGACATGGCTTCTGCTACCGTTCTGCCAAAGGATTCTTTAAAGTGAGAAAGTGCCAACACAATATGGTGTGCAACCATCACCTCTTTCGGCTTCTCCACATACCCTGCAATAGTGACATTGTCATCACCAAATTGCTTAGCAGCCATAGTAACTTCGTTGGTGATTGGCCCGAAAATAGTAAATTGAATATTACTATTTCCTCTACATAAGCTTGCTACTTCAAAAAAGTCTTCCACACCTTTCTTTTTCACATTACTACTCAACATACATACCTTTAACGAGACTGAAGGCATAGGAACAATTGAAGTGGGAATATCTACACAGTTATAAATAACTCTAGTGCGTGCTGGCTCGTTGAGCCAACGGGCTGTTTCTTGAGAGTTAGCAACAAAGTAGTCACTGCTTGAAATTACTCGTTCATGAGTAAGCTGAGGAGACTCTTGAAGTAAATTAGCTAAATCATTATCAAACTCAACGAGCTCTCGCACATGCGTAATGCTTGGTATATTGGCTCTCTTGGCCGCACTCAGAGGCTCTATTAATGTGAGTGTATTTACGTAAACACAATCATAACCAAAGCGTATAAACTCTGATTCCAAATATTGCGCTATTGGCTCAATTGGCTCTTCTCTTCCGTTTGCCCAAGGTAAAGGCAAGAAGACGATCTTGCTTACGTATTGTCTTATCTCTTCAATATAGAAAATGTTAGCGCAAGACGGTAAGTAAAGAGTTACGCGT
Organism: Alteromonas genovensis; assembly: GCF_010500895.1. Classification (GTDB taxonomy): domain Bacteria; phylum Pseudomonadota; class Gammaproteobacteria; order Enterobacterales; family Alteromonadaceae; genus Alteromonas; species Alteromonas genovensis. Next base: position 162,136 of record NZ_JAAAWO010000008.1, on the reverse strand, counting down.
ATATCAAACTTAGACATTGCCTTAGCCATATCAACTAAGCTTCTTTCTGCGCCGAAGACGGTTTCAGAGACAGCGTGCCCAAAAAGAGCAACATGGCTTTCTCCGTCGCACTTTGCAAAGCCAGTTATTGATACAGGAGCAGAAAAGTCCCAACTGCTGCTATTTAGCGCATGCCACGTGGGTGATGTCGTATGTGGTATTTCAAATTTGTACGCATAAGCTTGCGGATTAAATAATGATGATGGATAGCGTCCTTCCTTTTCTCCTTTATCCCAGAAGTGATCATGAATATCTAGCCCCATCGAACTCACATCGTCGTAAATCTGCCCGTACCAATTTTCGTCTAGCGCTTTTCTCCATTTAAGAAAACTCGCTTCGTTTGCTCTTACAAATGAAGGTTTAGAAGAAGCCAACAGCATACTAAGAGGAACAGGAAAAGACTGCTGTTCATCTCTCGAAAGTTTCAGATCTGGGCTATTCTTGTGCCAGGCTCGAGCGAAATCCATGTGCTGCTTTCTTACGCCACCATACTGGGTGACCAAGTGTGTTTCTGCATTTTGCGTAAGTGATGACGCATGCGTTCTTCCAAAAGAGAGAGGAACGCCAGGCATTACTTCCTTTATCGCGGCTCTGCCGAACTTAGCAAGACACCTTTCATAAAACTCGGTATCAGCATTTATTTTAACCTCGTCCCAGCCTCCAATCGTAGCTACAACATCTTTTCGAACGAGTAAAGAAGATACATTCCTGTGTATCCATGAGCTTCCAGCCCTTAACTTTGAAAATTTAAGGTCCTCCGTACATCTAACCCAATGAGAAACAGTTCCTTTTAGCGAGCGATTAAAGAGCAAAGGAGTAATTTGCTTTTCAATTTTCTGGGGGTGAGCCCAATCATCAGCGTCCATGACGGTAAGGAAGTCACCGTTAGCCATAGACATTCCTAAGTTTCTTGTAGCGTATGCGCCTTTATTCTCATTATTCTTTATAATTCTTATACAATTTATATCACTATATAGACGAACTAATTCTGCATAACTGTCATCAGTTGACGCATCATCTACAACAATAATTTCTAAGTTCTTCCAAGACTGATTCAGAAGCGAGTTAATACTTGTAGAAATTACGTTTTTGGCATTAAAGGCGGGAACAATTATCGAGACTTTCGCCTTTCGTACAAGCAACTTTAGCCACGTAGAAGCAGAAACAGTTGCCCGTGAAGATATCAGCGAGTCAAGGGTTACCAAGTCCGCTTTCGAGCTTAGCTCTTTCAAGCAAGCTCTTTTATATAATTCATTTATGCATTCGATTTTATTCGATTCTGCCAACATACTCGCTGCCAGATATTTTGACGGATTAACCCAGTTTGGATTATTTACTACTCGCTCCGCTTCATTTTCGAACCCAGCATTATACAGAGATGAAAACCTCAGTAGGAATAGCTCAGCTCTGCTGAAAAGTTTCTCTGCTGTCGCTATATTTTTACAAAGTTTATCGGACTCTAATTTAGCTTTAGAAAATTGCTTTTTGAAGAGGTAATAGTCTACCAGCACTTTAGCGGCATAGGTTCCGTTGATGCCGTTACTCACCGATATTTTAAGCAGAGAGTTGAGTGTGACATCACAATTTTGTACATCGCTCCATAATTTTTTCTCAAGAGACAATGAAGGAATATTACACGGCAGCCTTCCTTCCCTTCTTCCGTGTTTATCGAAATGCAATTTTGGATCTATTTTTGCTGCAGCAACATCAGGGTATTGCTTGAGATACCATTCAGGATCAAAATACTCTTTATCTGTCATGCTCTACAATTTCTTATCAGCTAAATACTCCGATAGAGTATCTAAATTTTCTATTATAACGACTTCTAGCAGTTTACTCGGGATCACTAAATTTCTAGCTTTTTCAGTATGGAAGCACTGCTCATTTTTGGCACAGATAAATAGCTTACATGAATCGAGTGTTGCTAATTCCTCTTGATTTTCAAGAAGTAGCTGAGGGTCTAATACGCATACGCATTCAATAGACAAAGACATGCCGTACACACATGCATTAACGTTACTGTTCAACAATAGTTCGAAAAAGAAGCTGGATAGTTGACCTTGCTTTTCGTGGGGTCTTGGTAAATGATACAAAAAAACTTTTTTTCCATCTCGCACTAAAGCGGCGATGACTTCATACGCTTCGGCCGATTGCCTACCGTCACAGAAATCACTAATAAACACTACATCGCCAGACATATTGTTATTGTTTTTAGAAATCATAGTAGGAGGAGCGGGGAACTTGCGATTTTCCTTTAGCGCCATGTACAGGTTAGCGTCATCCTGGGAATGCCACCACTGGCAAGCACTTCGATAAATATGCCGCATGCCGTGATACATTGTTTTGATATGCGTGGCATTATTTCGCGTCAGTGATTTTTCATCATCTAAAGCAAACGCTAAAGGCACTTCTGAATGAATTTTTTTTACCGAGTTGAACCCAAAGTGCGACTCAACTCGCCAAAGATACTCCGTATCGCCACCGGCTAAAACAGAATCCCAGTAGCCTAGCTCCTCAAAGACTCCTCGTCGAAATAGAAAAGAAGAATGAGACCAATGAATTAATCTAGGATTTAGTCTCCAATTGTGTTCAAAATTGAGCTTAGAGGTAGCCCTAACCCATTGAGTACAAACACCAACCACAGGTTTATTCTTAAAAAGGTACTCAACCTGTAACTGTATTTTTTGAGGATGAGACCAATCGTCCGCATCGTGCGTGGTTATAAAACTTCCGTTAGCAGTAGCAAGCCCCACATTCCTTGCGCTGTAAGCACCGCTATTTTTTGTTTGTTTTATTAACGTTATCTGTGGATAAACTGCTGCCAGCTTTTCTACTACTAAAGCTGTTTTATCTGTACTACAGTCATCAACTACAATAATTTCTAGGTTTTTCCATGATTGCGCAACAAGTGAGCCTAAAGCAGTTTTTATTGTTTGTTCTGCATTAAAGCAGGGGACAATCACGCTAACAAGCGCGCCATTTTCGTACTCAACCAACCCTTTTTCAGCACTCAAACCTTCCAATGAAAGTTCTTCATAACTATCACTTAGACTCAAGCCAACTAAACCATGCTGGTGATAAATTTGATTGAGAAGAGAGAGCTTTTTATAAGGAGAACCAGCGCAGTTAGTTAATGCTAAAAGTATATCTTCGTCGAGATTATCGCCTTGATAGTACCTTCGTATAAACGCCTCTGATTTGAAATTTTCACCGTTTTTTTGCAGACAAAAAGCATGCATAAGGACGCCGCTTTTTCCAAACACTTTAAAATCGAGTTCTTCAATGGCGAGTCGAGAAATGCTTAGCGCCTTTTCAAACTGCCCTAAAAAATAGAACCATCTAGCAGTATGCCAAATTGCAGAATATTTTACGCTTTCAGTTGTTGAAGCATTTGAATAAAGGCTTTTGAGTTGCTTCAGCGAGTACTTAGAAAATCCCCGCCACAACATTTGCACTATGTGCTCTTTATCTGCCCCCAATCCATTTATTTCCTGCGAATGAAACTGCATTCTATTTGTTGCTCGCCCTTCCTCACGACCATGTTGAATATAGTGAACAAAAGGGTTAACACCGCTTAAAGCCACGTCATCATAGTTAACTTTATACCAAGCTGTATCAAACCATTCGTTTGGGAAGTTGTCAGCATCTGCACCCTTTATTAGGTAATGGCGAATAGCATTTGTACCAGGGCTTAGATCATAACGGCGTTTATAATATGGAACATTAAATAAGTTGCTTCGTTTAATGAGCTGTTCCATTCGGAACAGCCTTATAAACGAGAAAATGGATTTAGACATGAACATTTGAGACAGAGAGAATTTCTTTATAAGACTTAACATCTCCGCCCTTCTCATCGGCAAATTGCATTGCAGACTTATCAAAAATATCTTTAGGCGTATAAATCAAAAAGCGCTCTGCCATGAGAGAAACCACAACATCTGGCTTTAGGACATCTATTGCTTCATGCTCTAACAACGGGCTGTGAATAATAAAAAGCTTACTAAAAGACTCAGCCAAAAATCGTTGAATCTTCCAACCATAAGAATCAGTAAATAAAACGCAAGTTGGTAACGAGGTGTTTGCATTCACCCAGACAGACATGTGACCTCGATTTGTTACGCCGTTATTCCAAACCTTTTTAGCACTCCCCTGCTTCACCACACATTCGGTATATTCAGCCGTACGATGTGGTTCAAACTTCTCGCCTAAGTCACCCGTGCCTTTTTTATTAATTAGCTCAACTTCATTCTCGGTTAGTGTGGGGATATTAATCCTCAGGTCTCTCATAATTCTTTTGTAACAAACATATGCACCATATGCTGTGTAGTGAGAATCGACAGGATGGTAAGACTCCCCCTTTGTAGTTGCATCAACTAGGTCTTGAAGCGGGTAGCTAATGTATGAATGGTCATACACTTCAGAAATAATTTGTTTTATTGGTCGCGTAGCATTGATATTGTCTAACTGAGGTAAATCGTCTTTGTGTACTGCATGTGCATCAGGAACTACCATCAGCCTATAAGCTATTCCTTTCGCCGCACAGAATGCATGCCTTGTTTCAATAATTCTTCTCCAAGCTTTAACTTGAGAACTATTTAGAAGCTTTTCGCCACGATGTTGCCTTATAACTTCATTAGAGTCGTTAGCAATAAACAGGCGCTTATTTCTGCCCTCTACTACCTTGCCATCCCCTGCAGCATTAGTTATTTCTCGAGACGGGCTAGAGGGAGGCTTGGCTTGAAGCTCAATAAATTTTTTAGCACTATCTTTCTTTTCAAATAGTCTGCGTTCTACCCATAGGTTAGAAATGAAGTCAATCTCATTACTTTTTAATTGCTGGAAACGCTTACTGTGGACAGAAAACGTCCAAACACTGTCATTCGAAGTGCTATCTAATACTCTTTTAATATCTTCGTCAGTCTCTGGCCACTTTGTAAACAATGTAGCGTATGGCTTTGGCTCAAAACCGTAAAAGTGCGATTTCCCTCCGCGATACGTCAAGTAAGAAAAGTAGAGTAGAAACTCTGTTAGCTTATTATTCTTGAGAATGAGTTCATAAATACCTGTACCCTCTCGCTTTTTGACTTCCTCTAACAAGTCTCTAACTAAAGAGGTTATCATTAAATAAGGTGTCACAGTGGGTAACACTTGCTTTGCAGTATCAACATCTACATCAAAGTATTTGCAAGACTCCTCTAGGCAAGTTTTTAAATAACCGCCGTGAATCTGAAGATGGGAAATTGGCTTGCCGCTTTCAGTAAATAGGTCATTTCGTCTTAGTTTTCTAATAAAATGATTTTTAGCATCTAATACTAAATAATAATTTTTGTCCGACAGCGCAGCAGCTGACAGTTTTAAAGCCTGTTGAGCCACATAAGGGTCGGCCCCTTCACTATGGTTAACCCCAAGTGTTGCAGCATCTACTAAACAAATAGCATCTTTGAAATTTTTGAAAAGTGGTAAAATAACTTCTTCAAATGCCTGTCGGCCCTTAGTTGGGTTTGAAGCGTTGTTAATGAAGTAAATGTTATCAACCAAACTTGGTTCGCAGTAAAGTTCTATAGACTTTGCAAGTAAGCTTAAAATACTTATTTCTTTTTCGTAGAAAACTACTGCTAAATCAATTTTTTCCATTTTTTAATACCGTATTCCTATAACGACCTAGTGACTATTATCTACGAAGAAAACTGATTCTTTTAACCAAGTTTGTCCAATCATAACTGTCTAGCGCTTTATCAAATTGTTGATCCTGAGAAAGGCTCACTCCCCCACTAGCCACCCTTTCCATTTGATCTTGCATATTCTCAAATGAATCAAACAAGAGACCAATTTCAGGAGTGATCACTTCCGGAAGAATACCTATAGACGGAGCGAGAACTGGGCAACGCATTGTTACACTAAGCATCGCAGCTCCAGACGTCAGTACCTGCTCGTACGGTAAAACGCATAAGTCAGCACTAGAAAAGTAATCTATAACTTCGTCATTCTGAACGAAGCCTGGTCTAAACAAAATGTTCGCGTCACTCGTCTGTTCAGTTAATTCTGGCATAAGGTCTTGGTCTAGTACTCGCCCAGCAATTATCAGGTAGACATCATCACGCTTTTCACGAAGACTCTGGAAACGCGACAGAAGATTAAATATTCCTTTGTAACCCTTTATATTTCCAAAAAACAGGAAAACAGTAGACTTAGCTGGAATACCGAACTTCTCTTTTGCTTGGTTTTTATCAAGCTTCTCGCCGTAGAAATCACCATACGTACCATGAGGAACAACTTCAATACTTTCTGCGGCAACATTAAACTCTGAAATTAGCCGCTGTTTTGCCAGTTCGCCGTGTGCTAGAGAGTGGTCAACCAAAGAAAGAATCTGCTCTCGGTAACGTTTCTCGTCTCCCGCGTTCTCTGAGTCGTGCGAGCAAATATTGTGAGCTGTATATATAATCTCAAAGCCGTTTTGCTTAGCGTATTTAAGTGACTCTAGGGTATTATCCAGAACGGAGGAGTCCTCAAAATCAAAGAAATTATGTAACCAGTGAAGGTGAATGTATTTAAATTCACCTTTCTTTTTGTCGATCAGCTCTTTACGAAGCCCTTTTTGATCGTACCCCTCAATAGCTAGGTTAAAGTGCTCATTTATCGCTTTGTAAAGTAGCTTTTGATATGGGTTGTTTGTTAACCAACAAGGAAAGAATAATATACCAGCTCTTTCGCCCTCAAGTTGATAGCGCGGTGTAATTAGTTGCTCTATAGTTTTCGCTTTCGCTGCATGCTCTTTTTCTAACAAGTAAGCTTTCACAACGTCTGAGCTATGATCCCGAACCTTCAAAAACTCTTTAAACAACCACCACTTTTGATTTTGAACACAGTAGTCTTTGAAAGAATTAGGGTCAACGTCTGCAAACAGTGCTTTTACCTTGTCGAATACTCCATCAAAATATTCATCACTCACCATTTTAAGCGTATACATGAGCGAACTAACAAGCTTTATATCTATGGTGGCGAAGTAATAATCGGCAATACCATTGCTATTCGCCCACGCTCTTACATTAGAAAAAGCCTGAAATTCAAATTCACAATTTGAATTCTTACGGTGTGCCACAGTTACTGATGACTCAGACTCGCGCCTGTAGTTGTAGCCAATAAAGTCATCGTTAAAAACAACATTTGAAGCATAATAATAAGCTGCGAATACGAAAGGCACATCGACAGCGGCTTTAGTCTCGCCTAAGCGGATGTTAAACATTTCCAACATTGAACGCTTGAACACTTTATCCCAAATCATGAAGCTGTCATGAGTTTTAAACCTTGAACTATTCGGGTCGTCAAACCCTTCAGCTTTATATATTCGCTTACTTACTCTTCCGCTCGCTTCATGATTATTAAACCCACCAGAAAAAGCGATATCGGCATTACTCTCTAGCGCCATACTCATTAATTCTGAGTAAAAATCTCTATTGATCCAGTCATCGCTGTCTACAAACCCAACATATACGCCTCTTGCTATAGTCAGCGCCTGATTTCTTGGGGTACCGGGGTTTCCTGAAGCCTGAGAGTTAGTTAGCACTTTGATTCGAGAGTCTTGTAAAGCGTGGCGCTCGATTATCTCCGCCGAGGAATCTGTCGACCCATCGTTAATTAAAATTAGCTCAAAATCAGCAAATTCTTGTTCACGTATAGATTGAATACAGAAATCTAGATATTGACCAGAGTTATGAATAGGTACGATTATGCTTAAAAGCGGAGATACCTGACGATTATCAAGCCTTGGTAATTCTTTCGTAGCGGTAACTATTTTATCTTGCGGGTCTGCGGCTTTATATTCATACATTAGCCGTTCAATTTTATCTACACTTTCCTCGCACCCTAACGAATATAGATAATTTCTATAAACATGTTTTAAAATAGGTTTGTCACGCAATATACCTGCGAGCTCTTTCACATTCGATGGAAAGCACTTTTCGTAGAGCGCTAATGCTTTACTAAAGTTCTGTTCCGAAAAAGCTTTATTGGCTGAGAGCAGCACGTCGTTAACCACTAAGTTATCTCCATGGTTTATTGTATGTAGAATGCTTGATGAAAGAGTGTTCTAACTTTACTAGATAAGAACTCGGCCTTCCGCTTTGCCGTGTTTTATGTAGTGAAGAAGAGGGTTGATACCCGATTCTTTTACATCAGGGTTCATAGCTAAGTAGGACGTTGTATCAAATTTTTCAGAGGGCGAAATCTCAAGTTCAGCCCCGAAAGAAACGAAAAAATCTAATGGTTCTTTTACTTTTAGCCCAAGCTTTTGTAACTCACCAACGACATACGCCTCATCAAAATACTCACTTTTGGAAATTAAAGCTTTGTCTCTTCTAGCTCGCTTAGACAGCGAAAATGACAAGGCAGATTTTCCACGTGCATTCGAATCCATTTTGTTAATCACTTGCGCTAGCACGGAATGCGTATCCCCAGCGCCGCTCAGAAGGCTAGCGCCGCCCTTCACTTTTACAGCTACAAAATCGCCTTCACCTGATTTACCTCTAAGCCAATTTATTTTTTCTTCTAAATAGCAATTTCGCTCTTTAGAGGAATTCAATTGCTCTTCAAGCACTAGCGCATCACTTTGAAGCTCAGCTAAATTATCGAGTAACAACTCTCTAGTCAAAGAACATGCTGGCCCGGGGTTATCGAATGACTCTTGGGGCTGATCATCAATTCCAAACTCCACATCCCCTAAGCCTTGACTTTGTATCAACGCTAAGACTTCCTCGCGCAGCCTCTTTGAAAATGAAGCACTTTCTTTTGAATTTAAAATTATTTTAATCATTTCTACTAATTTTCGTGGCTAGTGCATGGAAAATAAACCATTTCGAAGCTCGCTTGTTATCAACAATATTATAACAAACAATGCATTATGAATGAGAAATTTACAAGATGGCTGTGGCCAACTCTCTTCAATTTGGAACTTACGAGCTTTTCGAGCAATTTAAAATGGATACCTATTAGTAACGCCAAACCCCATCAAGCTTGTAAATACCATTTACTATGCTGATGTACTTTATCGTTTACCAACATGCTAGGCTTATCGAACCACTTATATTGATTATGCTGCACCATGGGTAATCTCGAAATATCAATGTCACACAATAATTTATAACCTAATACCACGTAATGAGTAGTCACTCCTTCACCAAAAACATAGTCGTTATAAAAGTGCTCATAAGGGCCTAAAAACTCAGCCTGTTGACGTTCAAGTACTACCCCAAGTTCGGCTAACGTTAGGCGCTTAAATGCGCTATCCATAGACTCATCTTTTAAAATACGCCCACCTGGCACAAACCAGTAGCCTTTTGCAGGCCGGTTGTTTCTATAGCCCAACAATATCTGTCCTTCTGTGTTTTCAACTAGTAAGTCGATAGACACCAAAGGGGTTGCGGCTATGATGTTTGTGAATGTTTTTTGACTCAAAAAGCTCATAAATTTATTTGGGAATTACAATATGAAAAAGCAGCGCGAAAGCGCTGCTTTTTGTTGGCTAGTTCATAATAATTATGACTTTAACGTTTGCTCAATAATTTTTGCCACTGATGTTAGTTTATCTTTCACATCATAATGGTGATTTCCTATAAAAAAGCCTGAATTATCTATTACAGATGCATTTTTCATTTCACCATGCAGCTCGTAGTCAAAGTAACTCATAACCTCGTTCTTTGTAAAATCTCCAGCTACGATTGGCCTACAAACAATATCTTCAGCGGTAAGAGCTGCAACCACTTTGTCCCTCATTTCACTACCTGCATCGCAGATAATAGCGAATCCAAACCAACTGCTATTACCGGTTTCTTTCTGAATACTAATTCCATCAATTTTAGAAAAAATATCAACAAAAGATTTAGCGTTTTCACGACGCCCGTTTATGATTCCCGGTAGCTTTTTGAGTTGCTCTTTACCTAATGCCCCAGACATATCCAAGGGCCGAACATTGTAGCCTGGCAAAACAAATCTAAATGATTCATGAAATGGATCATCGCTTTTTTCTACAACTTTGTTGTCTTTAGGTAAATGACGAGTCCACCCATGCGAACGGATAGAAAGTAAGATATGATAAATTTCTTCGTCATCTGTGGCAATTAAGCCGCCTTCCATCGTTGAAATATGGTGACTAAAGAAAGAGCTGAAAGTACCCATTACTCCGAAGGTGCCCGCATGCTTGCTTTCCAAGGTAGCGCCTAGAGATTCACAGTTATCTTCTAAAAGATAGATATCTTTACCTTCAATCATCGGCTCTACTTTTTTATAATCAATTGGGTTACCCAACAGATTAACAGCAAATATTGCCTTCGTTTTTTCTGTAATTGCACTTTCAAGTTGCGTTAGGTCTAAGTTAAGCGTGTCTTTATCAATGTCAACAAACTTTAATTTCAAACCGTATTGCTGAAGAGGGTAATAGGTTGTAGACCAGCTAACTGCTGGTACGATAACCTCGTCGCCCGCTTTTAGCTTTCCTTCTTTTTTGAAAAACAACGCAGCAACAGCGAGTAAGTTTGCGGAAGAGCCAGAGTTCACCATTACGCTATACTTAGAACCAACAAACTCTGCAAACTCAGCCTCAAACTCTGCGACGTGTTTACCCATGCTAAACATGCCACTTTCAATTACAGAATTTAGTGCAGCAATCTCTTTATCATCCCATGTGGATGTTGCTAGAGGCAGTGACATTAACAATGCTCCTTCAAATAAAATTGATATGTTTTCTCTAAGCCTTGCGTTAACGAATGCTTCGCACTCCAGCCTAGTTGTTTTAACCTTTCAACCGATACAAGCTTTTGCTTCATCCCTGCAGGTTTCGACAGGTCGTATGTAAACTCCCCTTCAAAACCAACCAGTTCAGCAATAGCCGAGTAGTAGTCTGAAATAGAATAATCGAAGCCTAGACCAACATTCGTTAGTTGCTCTAATGCATCAAATTTGCTCAATGCGAATAGGCAAAAGTCAGCCAAATCTTCTGCGAACATGAATTCTCTTCGCGTTTTTCCATCACCCCAAATCTCAACTGAATCAGCACCGGCAACTTTTGCTTCATGTATTTTGCGTATAACCGCAGGGATCATATGTGAATGGTTGGGATCGAATTTATCCCAATACCCATAAAGATTACACGGTATTACTGTTTTGTAATTCGTGCCATATTGTAGATTAGCGTAGTCACACAAACGAGCAGTAAGCACTTTTGCAATTGCGTAGCCTTCGTTAGTAGGTTCTAGCTCACCTTTAAGAATATCGGTTTCATTCAACGGGTTTACAGCATCGCGGGGGTACATACACGAACTACCGAGGTTCAAAACCTTCTCAACATTATTGTCCAACGCAGCTTTTATTACATTAAGCCCAAGAAGTGAATTAATATGTGCAAAATCAAAAGGGCTTTTAATGTTTGCCTGAATACCGCCAACAAGCCCAGCACAATGAATGATTGCATCTGGGCGTTCACTTTTAATAAATGACGATAGCGAATCGAAATTCATTAAGTTTACTTCTTTGCTAGATGGGGCAATTATTTCATGTTCTTGGCTTGATGAAAGCGCAATAATATTGCGCCCTACCATGCCTGAACCGCCTGTTACAAAAATTTTCATTTATTCAACCGAGAAAGAAACGTTATAACCAGAGCTTTTAAGTAGTGCGTGCTGCTTGGCTTTGTCTAAATCCGCTTGTACCATTTCTGAACACATTTCTTCTACTGAAATCTCGGGTACCCAGCCAAGTTTTTCTTTTGCCTTGGTAGGATCGCCAAGTAGCGTTTCTACTTCGGCAGGACGGAAGTAACGAGGGTCTACTTTGACAATTACATCACCCTCTTTTACGCCTGATGCATTATCACCAGACACGCCCATAACTGTTGCAATTTCATCAACACCTTCACCACTAAATTCAAGCGTTATGCCCGCTTCTTTAGCCGACATTGTAACAAATTCACGCACTGAAATTTGTTTACCTGTAGCAATAACAAAATCTTCTGGGTTGTCCTGCTGTAACATCATCCATTGCATACGAACGTAGTCCTTCGCATGACCCCAGTCACGAAGCGCATCCATATTACCTAAATACAAGCACGACTCTAGCCCTTGCGCTATATTAGCAATGCCGCGCGTAATTTTACGAGTTACAAACGTTTCACCTCTTCGCGGAGATTCATGATTGAATAAAATTCCATTACATGCATAAATGCCATAAGACTCGCGATAATTCACCGCTATCCAATACGCATACATCTTTGCTACAGCATAAGGCGAGCGGGGGTGAAATGGCGTAGTTTCCTTTTGAGGAATTTCTTGTACTTCACCGTAAAGCTCTGAGGTAGACGCTTGGTAGAACTTAGTTTTCTTCTCAAACCCTAAAAAGCGAATAGCTTCTAACAAACGCAATGTGCCCATGGCGTCTACATCAGCAGTGTATTCCGGTGCTTCAAACGACACCGCAACGTGTGATTGCGCACCAAGGTTATACACTTCATCGGGCTCCACTTCTTTCATGATGCGGATAAGATTTGAAGAGTCTGTTAAATCGCCATAATGCAATTTAAACCGTGCATTTTGAACGTGTGGATCTTGAAAAATATGGTCGACACGTTCAGTGTTAAAAGAAGAAGCACGACGCTTTATTCCGTGTACCTCATATCCTTTCTCTAATAAAAACTCGGCTAAATATGAGCCATCCTGGCCGGTTACACCGGTAATAAGTGCTTTTTTCATAGTGTGATTCTCGAAATTAAGTATCCAATTTTTTGTTCAATTCTTATTATGGGCTGCAAGCGATGCTCTTTAAGCTTATCTCTAGATACAAGATGAGCATTATAATTTTCAATAAGGGTACTTAGTCTATCGAAATATTCTTCAAAGCCCATATTAACGACCGTGTCATAAACTGCTTCTAAATCCGCATTGCTCATATCCTTACTAATATTAATAGCTGCCGATGTATCAAATCCTTTTAAGTCGTTATCAAAGCAGTAAATTGGTATCAACCAAGCTTCCAACGAGTGAGATATTTTCTCTGTTACGTAATGCTTGATAACTGAATTTTCCAAACAAACTGAAAAAGAGAAAGAAGCGCTTGATTCTTCTAGCTTTACAGCTCCCCAACTACGATTTTCTACACCTGACCTAGTGCTATTTATAGGTACGCCAAGTTTGCTTTCCCAACCGTTACCAAAGACAGAACAACACCCCTTACTATGAAGATATTCAATCAGCTTATTTCGCGTTTGGGTAAGTGAATGCGGTTGGTTATTAAAATACACATCATCAAACCTCGTAGCATAAGCACAAACTTTTTTTCTCTTTTCGCTGTTAAAGCGATTGAATAAAAAGTCTTTAGATGGACGCTCAACCTTGCATTTAGATGAATCTGCCCAGAACTTACCATATTCTCCAAAATAAAAAGACTTTTCAGATGTAAAAACATCTCCTGTATAACAGTTCATATGGTGGAAAAATCGTCCAAATTGAAAATAGCCAGAATTTGATTGATGATCCCAGAAAGACTCATGCGTCCAAAATAAAATGTGGCAACCGACAGAGGTGGCGTGTAACAGCTTTGAAAAGATATTTTCCGTCACTGATAAGTGAAGTCTAAACCCAAAACAAATCACCACGTCACAATCAATGAGCTTATCTAAGTCATCTTCACAAATTTGGACCTCAAGAAATCTAAATACCTCTCTCTCTAAGAGCTCTTTGACGATATTGTCTACGATAGAACCACAATTTGAGCTTTTTACTATACCTATCAGGCTCATTATCCTACAGCTTCATCATCGGAGGTTTATGCATAGTAGGCTCGGCAACATTTGAAGCAAAATCAGAGAAGCTTGACCCCGGTGTAATTATCAGTTGATTAGCTTGCGACAGTATAATGAGGTCGATCAAAGCATGCTTCATTGATGTCTGCCTGAAAGCATCTTCATTAAACGTCCCTTCATAATTGACCAGTCGAATACCAAATTTGGTATAAAGCGTAGAAACCGTCGACTGGTCATCACAACATACGAAAAAGCTTTCATCGCTCACCAATCTAGTAATCATATCGCTGTAATCTTCTATACTAGGATATTTGTAACCTGGAAAAGTTTTGTTCCAATGTTCCAGCATATCAGTGCGCCTAATGTGCGCTGCTAGATACTGCTTAGGTAAACGCTTAAGAAGTGGGCCAACAAATTCATCGAGCGATAAGGCATTACTTATTTGTTTTAGTAATAAGGTTTGCTCTTCTCTGTACATATTATTGAATTGAGTAAAAGAAATGTCCGCACATAGGTTTATATTTTGTTTATTGAAAAGAACTGAAGCGGGATCAGGATCTGTCATAAGCAGGCTATATCGACCTTGTTTAATATCTGATATGTAACTCTCGAATACCGTCGAGATCTTCTGATAAGAATTATCCTGCTCTAAAGTGATGTGTTCTTCACAATCCTTATTAGCTGCCCATGCCCAATAAATCGGTGCCCCTGTTATTTTAGCCAAAGCCTTAAGAGAACATATCATCCTCAATCGATTGCACAAACCGCCTCTGAAAACAAGTGCATGAATGCTGCTCACATCACTTAGATTTTTATTTGTTTTTTTCGATAGAAAACGCTCATTCGATTGCTTAATACGCCAACAAATAGCCCCTAACATCGAACTCGCCGAATTGACGAAACCAATAGATTCCTTGGAACTTTTTTTACTATGCTCAGAAATAACTGTCTCATATTGAACAATCAATTCCAAAATTTTCGAAGTGGACCTCTCACAAGTAAGCTCTTCAAACTCTAAGTCGCTTAACTCAGCAAATAGCCTTGTGAGTTTCGTTTTCGTATCAATCACTTTTTACCTCATTGAATATTAATGCTGAGCCATCGTGTTTCTCTAATGAACACTTAACATCTAACCCCATTCTCGTTAAGCTATCGTTTACGACAATTGCCGTATTCTTCATTTGCTCACTGAAGTTTCTAATTGAAGTGTTGTTACCGTGAAGTCTTCTTCGATAGCCTACAATATTAAGATGCTTTGCATTGCAGACTTCTGATAGCTTTAGATACATGTCATAGTCGACTGCATTTTTGATGCGCTCGTTGAAACCTTCAGTACGGCACCAATACAGTTTTCTGAACATCCGAAAGTGATGCGCGATCATCGCGGTAACCAGTTTCTCCCTTAAATAGACAGGGTAATTATAACCTTGCTCAATTCTACCGTCGTCATACTCATTCTCGTATGTAGTGTAAACCAACCCGACCCCAAGGTCTTTATCCATCTCAGCTACGCACTTTTCTACTACATCTTCAGCTAGGTAATCATCACTATCTAGTTGACCAATGTAAATACCTCTACATAAGTTTACCGCTGTATTTGATGCTGCCCCTATCCCACCATTCTTTTGACTAACCCATCTAACTCTGGAGTTATTTTTGTAGTATTTTTCCAACAACGCTATGGTACCGTCGGTTGAACCATCATCACAAATACATGCTTCAACATCTTTGAATGTTTGATTCAAAACACTTTCCACTGCGTCTAATATGGTATTTTCAGCATTATATGCGGGAATATAGATGGAGACCTTTGGCACCTCCCAATTGTCTTTCTTATCAACCAAATGCCTATAGTATGGGCAAACTTCGGCGAAATGAGTCTTACTTTTCTGCTTACCTAGCTCTCTGTCTGTTTCGTTTTCGCCACCAAGAGGCTCTTGATGAAGCGCAAGCGCAGGCAGCACAGGTACCATATAGAGCCCAGCGTTGAAAAACCTAAATGCAAGCTCAGTATCTTCAAAGCCCCAAGAATTAAAACGCTCATCGAATTTACCAACTTTCAAAAATTGTGTTCGCGAAAATGCAACGTTACCAGAGGCGAAAACTCTAAAGGGGACTTTCTCATTACGAAGCATATCGGTTTTTTCAAAAATCTCTAGTCTCCAGTCAACCGATTTAGTTCCAGAAATTTTACCCGCTACTTTATTATTGGTGACGACATCATCACATTCTTCAGCATATGAACTATTTTCAATCAGAAACTGCGAATTGACGTCATTTAAGTCAATATATCTTCTGGGACCAATAAGAACTGTCTTGTCAATTACGGGGGAATATTTGACATATTCATTCACTAACTCTCTCGATGGATACATATCAACATCAAGCAAAATTATAAAGTTGTTTCTAGCTACATTCACACCATTATTTCTAGCAGCAGCGGGAGTAAAGCCAATATCTCTATGCCATACGTATTTTACATCAAGCTTATTTGAAAATTCTCTTACGACATCTATTGCGTTATCTTTTCCGCCATCATCTACAACAATAACTTCAATGTTTTCTTTTGGATAATTTTGATTCAATATACCAGCGAGTGTCCTTTTAAGAGGCTCGGTTCGATTATAAGTTAAAACTACAATCGACACTGCTACATCATTACTGGCCTGCAAATGTTCTTCTAAATGAGAATAATCATTTTTTAAGCCCTTAATTTCTGGAAGTGCAAGGCCCTTAGGAAAAGATTTGGGCGGATTGTAATAATTTTTTAGTTCTTTGGGTATTTCAACGCTCTTAGACTTAAACGCTCGGTATCTAGTAGGTACGCCACCATTGCCAATGTTTGTCTTACCTTCGCTAATCTCTTTTAACTTTTTATCGCATAGATATAAGTTGTATTTAACGGTATCTTCACCGAACACTTTACCTGCAGCTTCATAAAGCTCGCGTGCTTTATAAAAATCTCCACTAGAAAACGCTTCATGAGCATCGCGAAACAACAGCGTCATTCTTACCACCTTTTTTGTGTGAACAGTATTTCTTGGTTGAACTGTTTAATTAAAAGAAAACTGAAAAATAATTAACAACCTCGCCGTTAACTTACAACTCAACGAGAATTGATTTAAAGATTCGATGAGACCCTGAATATACAAAACCCTTTTTCACTTGCTATTATTTCATTTGTAAATTCGAACCCCGCTTGCTCAACGTCTTTCTTCCACTTTTCCACAACTTCTTTTTCTTCTCGTCTTCCATAGTCATCCACCAAAAAGTCCACACTAAAATTGTCAAAACCAATTTCTTCCATAATTACTGGCAGCGCTGGATATCTAGCATGTAAGTTTGTTGCCCCTGGCGGGCCATCAACTAAAACAAGCAACCTATGCCCACTTCCTTTAAATTTTTCTGCGAACTTATGCAAATGATCCCTGCAGGCATAATACTGAAACACACCCTCACTATGCTCTTCTTTAATTAACTCACAACAATTTAAATCAACATAATCTGATACTTCATGAAGAGTTAGCAGCTCTTTTGTCTTTTCGAAATAATGGGCATTATGATCAAAGGAGTAAAATGGAATAGGCACTGAATCTGAAGCAATCCGTTTTAGTACTCTTCCAATCAGGGCTGTTGAAGTGCCGCTACCGAACTCTAAGACTCCGGAATAACTCCCAGAAGACAAAAGCGAAACAATACTTAAAGAAACATCTGGGCTGATAGGCCAACCATGGAACGATAGAGGTTTGTTCCCATTATCAATGTAATCTCTCACCGAGAAAAAATCTTCTATTTGCTTACAAGTGTTTGTGTGAGACTTCGTTATAATAGTTTGAAGAGAGCCTACTTTTGTTTGAATTTCACTGCTAACGTGATTTTTGATAGCATTTTCGTTGGCCGCAACGCCTTCAACTATAGACTCTAATGTCTTTGTAAGATTATCCGATGAACCGCTAATATCATTAATTTTTTGAGTTATAGGTAGCAACTCACTCAGGCTCGCCATTAACGGAGCTGTTTTTTCATTTAACGCCAGAAACTTTTTATTTATTATTTCTTCAAGCTCTTTAACTGTTCCGAACAATAACTGCTGTTCGTTTCTATTTTTTTCCAGCAGTTCACTTAACTTTTGATTGGACTCACGAAGTCTTCGAATTTCCTCGTTCTTATTGAATAAATTAAATTCATATTTTGAAAAATGATACTTAGTTACACAATAATCACCGTCTCTCGAAGTTGCTCCTCTTATAAAGTGATGAGCTCGTAGCAGAGAGTCATTTTCACTTGCCAGAGAAACTATGCTCGTTTCACTCCACTCAGAAAGATAAAATGATTCAACAAGATCGGTGTCACAACTGTCTAGCATAAACTGACAAAAGCGATTGCTTAAGCTTGGTATTTCGCAAATAACTGATACATATGAAGTTGTCAATTCAATAAGGTTAAGAATTTCAGTAAACCCAATGGATTTAACTTTGTGCGTATTTACCGTCTCGACATGCGGAAACTTTTTGCTTTCTTGTCCTGCGAAATAAGAGTATTTCCCATCTAATGTTTCATAAAATGTACCGTCCACAGGAAATTCGGCCACAACATTATTAAGAATAGTTGTTGAACATTCGAGCCCTTGCGCAAAGCATTCTACTTCCCAACAGACATGCTTTAAACCGTCAACAAATATAACCTCGTCAAATTCGTTAAACTTGATATTTAGAAAATTCGAGGCAACGTTACCACAACCTAACCACACTAAAACCTTTTTATTTTCGTACATCGCTTACTCTTTGGATTTTATTAGAAGATTGTGGGATGTCTTACGGCCTTCGGCACGCCCATATTTAAGGTAATGAATTAATGGGTTAAAACCTGAATCCTTAACGTCTTCATAATAATTGAAATACCAATCACCATCAAACCGAATACTAGGCCTCCTCCCCTCTTTGAAGCCATATAACAAGTAGTGTTTCGCTGGATCTATTTTTTGTGACTCCACATCTGGATAGGTGCTCAGATACCATTCAGCATCGAATAAATCACTCGTATACAAAAGCCCAACGTTTGCAATAATTTCTTCTTGATGTAACCGGCTTAAATTACCCAATACTTTGTCTTTAACTTTTATTACAGGAGAAATAGTTTTCCACGCTGTTGAACTTTTGATCGAGTCTAACTCACTTTTGAGTTGATAATACAAAGATTGATAAGATTTCAGTTCTTTTTCGAGCTTTTTACGTTCAGCACTGAGTTTTTCGATTTGTCTATCAGACTTTACCTTTAAGGTTACAAAATCCTTGTTTCTCTTCGACTTTTCAGCATCAGATTTATCTTTACTTTGAGTCAGTGAAGCTAATCCCTCCTCGTATTTCTTTACGAGCGAAGCTGTTTTCAACTCACTATCCTCGACTACTTGGTTTTTACTTAGCAACTCTTTCTCTAATGCCCTTTGAGTTGCTGTAAGCGCGGTGACCAGCTCCTCTTTTTCCCCCCCAACGACTTCTAATTTATTATTCAACTCTGCAATAAGAGCGTCACTAGCGTTTAGCTTTTTCGAGATTTTTTGCTTTTCTTGGAATAGGGAGTCAATTTCGTTTTTATGACTCTGAAGCTTATTTTTAAGATTTTGTTCATAAGCCAGCTTGAGCTTACTTTCCTCGTCTGCTTTTTCGCGGACGGTTGCTTCTAGTTGTTCTTGAAGAAAATGAACGGTCGTTTCTAACTTCCCTCTTTCGTATTCTGCTTCTTTCGAGAGGTTAACGGATTCGTTTTCTTTTTTGTTAAGCAAGTTATTGGCTGCCTCAAGTGCATTGTTTTTTTCTACCAACATCTCTTTTAAATCCAAAAGCTCACACTCATTTTCATCTTTTTTTAACTTAAGCTCTTCAATTTTTTGTTCCAAATCACACCGAGCTAAATTAACCATCAGCTCAACAGAAGGCGTCCCCCCAACACTTGCAGAATTTAGTAGGTACTCAACTCTGCTGGCTTTATCATTAGTTGATTTAATAGCTAAATACCCGACCACATCCTCAAAACTCAATCTAAAATCAACAGCGCCCGAGTTCGCCAGTAACGGCGAAACTATATTTTTTATTTTTGTGGTATCAAAGAAGTCAAGCAGACTAACTAGGGAAACTTGGGCTTTGTATTTGTAAAAAAAGTCTAGAAGCTCAGTAGCAATTCCGATTGAATCTAGAACGCTCGAGTTCAAGTCATTTTTGTTTTTCTCAACATTATTAAACACTAACGATGGTGGACAATAGAACACAACTAATTGCTGGGATGGGTTGTCAATGCAAAATTTTTGCAGGTCTTTAGTATTAACTTCTTTTTTTACAACGCTATAAACTTTGCTACTATCTAGGTCATTAATGCTTTCGACCACATCGTCGACAAAAGAAAAAATAAAGTCGTCCCAGAGGCTGGTGGCTCTCGTAACACAATATACTGCCATTTTGAAAGAGTGTCCTTGATGTAATTCTACTTTGCTACAAGCAACTTGCTAGTAATAAAGAAAATAAAATAACAGGTCTTTGATTATATTTATATACGATATAATTTTGTACCCTTTAAGAGCTTAATTTGAAAGGTGCTCTCTGATTGATTCGGAATAATTCTGAAAACTTTTGTCGCCATTGGAATTAAACCTCATATTTAGAATTATGCTAAAAACTAAAAATCTGAGAGCACGATTTGACATATCAGTTTTAGTTAACACGCCCATATCTATCAGAAAATCGAACAATATCGTCTTCGCCAAGATAAGCCCCAGATTGAACTTCAATTAGCTCTAGCGGTATTTTACCCGGGTTTTCTAATGCATGAATTGCACCGATTGGAATGTAAACCGATTCATTTTCAGTTACTAGCTGTGTTTCTTCATCAATAGTTACATTGGCGCTACCAGATACTACAATCCAGTGCTCTGCGCGGTGGTGGTGCATTTGAACTGATAGCTTTTCACCCGGCTTAACTGTAATGCGTTTTACCTGGAAGCGTGCGCCACTATCGATAGAGTCGTAGCTTCCCCAAGGGCGAAATACCTCACGGTGGAACTCAAACTCTGGGCGGTGTTCTGCTTTAAGCTTATTCACTACGGTTTTAATGCTTTGCGCATCGTCTTTATGGGCCACCATTACGGCGTCTTTCGTTTCTACAACTATTACGTCTTCTAGCCCGATTACAGAAACCAAACGCTGTTCGGCATTTACATAACTATTTTTGGTGTTTTCTAAAATTGTATCACCTACGGTAGCGTTGCCGTTTTCATCTTTTTCAGCGGTTTCCCATAGCGACGACCAGCTGCCTACATCGCTCCAACCTGCATCTAATGGCACCATAGCGGCGCTGTCGGTTTTTTCCATTACGGTGTAGTCGATAGAGTCGTCTGGGCAAGTTGCAAATATATCGTGATCTACGCGAATAAAGTCTAAATCAGGCGTTTCTGTATCAATTGCACGCTTACATACATCCAGCATTTCAGGGTTGTATTTGGCTAACTCTTCTAAGTAACGGCTGGCCTTGAACATAAACATGCCGCTATTCCAAAAATAACTTCCGGAATCTACATATTCTTTGGCTGTCTCAAGCGCTGGCTTTTCAACAAACTCGGCTACTTCAAACCCATCACCTAATTCGCTGCCTGCTTTAATATAGCCATAACCGGTGTGTGGTTGATCGGGCACTATACCGAAAGTCACTAGCTTACCTTCTTCGGCTAACTTTTCCGCTTTTTCGATAGCGTTATGAAAGGCTTGGTTATTTTGAATAAGGTGGTCTGCTGCTAGTACGAGTAATACAGGGTCTTCGCCATTAATAGTGGCGTGCAAAGCTGCTAATGCGATAGCAGGTGCTGTATTTCGGCCTACGGGCTCTAGCAGTATGCCGCCATGATGGATATCTTTTTGACGCAGTTGTTCTGCAACTAAAAAGCGATGTGCATCATTACATATGAAAATAGGGCTTTGTGCTTTAGTACCCTTTAAGCGAGTAATAGTGTCTTGCAACATGGTGCTGTCTGAGGTGAGCGACAAAAACTGCTTGGGAAGTGCGGCACGAGATTTTGGCCATAAACGGCTACCTGAGCCGCCAGCTAATACTACTGGTTTCATTGTAATATCCTTGATGAGTGGGGTCGGTGCCCACGTCCTGAGATTGAATTATTTTAGATAGTATACAAAGGAATGAATATTGATTAAATGCCAAATGTGGAAATGACTCGGTAAGAGTAACTATCTTTTAAAAATGGGGCATGAGTTTTCACTCACGCCCCTTTTTAGTTAAGCACTGCATGGCCGAAAAGACTTACTCAGCACGAATAAGCGCAAGTACTTCTTTGGTTTTTTCTTCCATTAGCGGAATATCGCCTTTACTTTCCACGTTTAAACGAATTACCGGTTCGGTGTTCGATTTACGTAGGTTAAAGCGCCATGTGCCGAACTCTAGCCCCAAACCATCGGTGGTATCAACAACGCTTGCTAACGGTTGATACTTACCGGTTACACGCTCTAGTGCGGCATCAGCATCGTTAAGCTTGCTGTTAATTTCACCTGATGACGGAAACGCTTTTATACGCTCTTTTACCATGCTGGCAAGTGTTTGTTTTTTCACACACACAAGCTCCGCTATGAGTAACCAGGGAATCATGCCTGAATCGCAATAGGCGAAATCTCGGAAGTAATGGTGAGCACTCATTTCACCTCCGTATACCGCGTCTTCTTTGCGCATGCGCTCTTTAATAAAGGCATGGCCAGTTTTAGACTTTATCGGCGTACCGCCAGCGTTAGCCACAATAGCTTCTGTGTTCCAGTAAACGCGCGGATCGTAAATGATTTTGCTGTCGGTGTTCTTTTCAATAAACGCTTCGGCAAGTAGCCCTACTATGTAATAGCCTTCTATAAACTCACCGTCAGCATCGAATAAAAAGCAGCGGTCGAAGTCGCCATCCCAAGCAATACCAAAATCAGCACCTGACGCTTTTACTGCATCGGCCGTGTCAGCGCGATTCTCTGGTAACAGTGGGTTAGGTATACCGTTAGGAAACGTGCCATCTGCATTATGATGCACTTTAATGAATTCGATAGGTACGTTGTTAGCAAGCATGGCCTTTTCAATCGCATCTAAAGCCGGACCTGCAGAGCCATTACCTGCATTAACTACCACTTTAAGCGAAGTGAAGTTATCTAAGTTTACGTAAGAAAGCATGTGTTCTACGTAGTCGCTCATACAAGAGCTTTCTTCATATTGACCGGTGCTTGATAGTAAGTCTTTGTGAATGTGCGCATTGCCATTGAAGAACGCGTTAGCATCTACGGTTTCATTGTTGAAGTAATGCGCCAATCTGCCGTTTACAAATTTATCGCTTAATGCTTCTGCACGTTCTTTAATCGCATTAAGGCCGGTATCGCCACTAATAGGAATAGAGCCTGCTTTTACAAGCTTCATGCCGTTATAGTTGATGGGGTTATGACTAGCTGTTACTTCTATACCGCCATCTACGCCTAAATGCTTGGTAGCAAAATAAATTTCTTCGGTACCTGCCATACCAATATCGGTAACCTTTGCGCCAGCATCGATAAGCCCTGCACTTAATGCTAACTTCAGCGGTGTAGACGTTAAGCGTACATCGCTGCCCACTACTACGGTTTTAGCATCGAGTTCTTCCGCAAATGCATAGCCAATGCGGTAAGCCACTTCTTCGGTTAATTGAGAATTTAGTTCGCCGCGAATATCGTACGCTTTAAAACAGGTAATTGGGTTGGCCATTGCTGGGTCTCTATTCCTTTATCGGGTGGGAGAAAATTTTTCCACGAATACTAATGGTTGAGGCGTATATTAAATCACTTAGAGAATGATATTACTATGCGAATTATGTTCTCAAATTTAAGTTTGCTAACGAACAACTAACTCAGTGATCAGTGAAACAAAAAATGTGGTTCTGACCCCATTTATGCTGTTTGTTCTGCAATACCGTTTAGTAAACCTAAAACTTGATTTTCGCTCGACTGAGCCTGAGCCCGTACGCTAATACTCGCTTGTTCTACAATTTGACTTTGTGTGAGTGAAGCTGTCTCTGCTGCGAAATCAGTATCGGTAATTCGTGAGCGCGCTGCGCTGATATTCTCATTAGCAATGGCGTTTACGTTTAAGGCTGATGTCATTTGATTGAGTTTCGCGCCGTAAAAAGCGCGGCTCTCGCTCACTGTGTTTAGTGCTGCATCAATTTGACTAAGAGCAGCTTCAGCGTTTTGTTCGCTGTTGATAGAAGTGCCCTCTAAACTTAAGTCTTCCAGCGTGGCTGGTGTTTTTGTAACTTCTATGTATTCGGTGCCCTTACCTAGCTTATTAGTGGCAGTGATATCCGCTGGCCCCAAACTGAAAGCCCGTTCATCCTCACCGCCTAGTGAATCCCATGTGGCGGTAACATTAAATACTCCGCTCCCGATAACTGAAATGATCAGCGGTTGTGAGTTGCTTGAAATAGTTAAAAATTCGTTCAAGTTTGACGGGGTTGCGCCGTTTTGATCGCCGCTGAATGAAATAACGTTTCCATCTATTGTATCGCTACCGCTAGTAATAAGTTCGCTATCATCGTAACTCGCGTCGGCATTGTATCCGTTAGATGTAAGAAAGAAGCGAGATTCTAAATCTGC
This sequence comes from Alteromonas genovensis, assembly GCF_010500895.1. Taxonomy (GTDB): domain Bacteria; phylum Pseudomonadota; class Gammaproteobacteria; order Enterobacterales; family Alteromonadaceae; genus Alteromonas; species Alteromonas genovensis. Next base: position 137,665 of record NZ_JAAAWO010000008.1, on the reverse strand, counting down.
CACATTGGCAATATTGTTAGAACCAGCACTCCACGTTGCATTCGTAATAGGCGTACCTGCAAGGTGTTTGCCGCTGGTTGTGAATACTTGTATATCGTCATTAGCGCCATTGTCGTTTATGTTCACCTGAACATTACTCGAGCCAGCTGGTATGTACGCTATGGATTGCAGGCCGCTAGGGAGAGACTGCGTTACACCCTGAGCGAATCTGTCGCCTAGTGAAGGCACATTGTCACTTAACAAATTGGCATCACCTACCAAGGGAAGCCGGTTGAATACTTCGGTGCCGTAGGCTATGGCATTAAGTTCTAATTTCAGCGCTTGAAACTCTTTATCAAGGGCCGCTCTGTCGTTTTTACTGTTTATGCCGTTTTGAGATTGGATAGATAGTTGCCGCATACGCTGCAAAATAGCGGCAGACTCCTGCAGTCCGCCTTCTGCCACTTGGGCATAGCTTATACCGTCATTCAGGTTTCGATTTAGTTGCGTATAGGCGTTTCGCTCGGATGAAAGCCGATTAGAAATTTGAAGACCTGCACTATCATCGGCGGCGCTGTTAATACGAAGGCCAGAACTTAGGCGCTCTAACGATGTGGCAACCGCGTTGCCTCTAAAGGTTGATAGTCCTAAAGATTGATACTTTCCCGAAACCGATAGCATAGCTTCATCCTTGAATTTGTACGCCGCTCAAAAATGCGATGAAATGTAATGGCATTTTCTGCTTATTTTATTCACTAATGTAGAGAGATGAGCAAGTACTCTGCCAATACTGTTAGAAGGCGCTTAAGAAGGTGAGTCGAGGGAGTTTTAGTGACGCATAGAACCTGAACGAGACACGTTTATTTAGTTCTAATTTCGTGTGCTTAAAGCCTTTTAGACCTAATGCGTAAACTTGGTTCTGACCCTATTTTATTTTTGGATAAACGATAACGCGGTGCAAGGAAGCCAATATTGTTATCGGACCTGACCCAATTTATTTTTGGTAAAAAAAAGGGGTCAGAACTTTCGTTCTGACCCCTTTTTCTTTTCGAGTATTACTTACTCTTCAGTTGCTTCTACTACTTCTTCTTCAGCTTCAACAACTGGACGGTCAACTAGCTCAACATATGCCATTGGGGCATTGTCGCCAGCACGGAAACCACATTTTAAAATGCGAGTGTAACCGCCTGGGCGTGCTTCGTAACGAGGACCAAGCTCGTTAAACAGTTTACCTACGACCTCTTTATCACCTGTACGGGCAAAAGCTAGACGGCGATTTGCAACGCTGTCTTCTTTAGCCATAGTGATTAGTGGCTCGATTACGCGACGTAATTCTTTCGCTTTTGGTAACGTAGTTTTGATCACTTCGTGCTTGACCAAAGAACCGGCCATGTTTTTGAACATAGCTTGACGATGGCTGCTGTTGCGATTCAACTGACGACCACTCTTACGATGGCGCATAGTTTTATCCTTCTCTACAAATCAGTTTGATAAAAACCTGATTAATCTTTTTCAGCGATGCTCTCTGGCGGCCAGTTTTCTAGGCGCATGCCTAGAGACAAACCACGAGATGCTAGAACATCTTTGATTTCAGTTAGCGATTTCTTACCAAGGTTAGGCGTTTTAAGTAGCTCAACCTCAGTGCGCTGTACCAGGTCACCAATGTACTGGATAGCTTCTGCTTTTAAGCAGTTAGCAGAACGTACTGTTAACTCTAGGTCATCAACTGGGCGAAGTAGAATCGGATCGAATTCCGGCTTCTCTTCTTTCGCTTCCGGCTCAGATACATCACGTAAGTCTACGAATGCATCAAGCTGTTCAGCAAGAATGGTAGCAGAACGGCGGATCGCTTCTTCAGGATCTAAAGTGCCGTTAGTTTCCATGTCGATGATTAGTTTGTCTAAGTCTGTGCGTTGTTCAACACGGGCAGACTCAACAGTGTACGCAATACGCTCTACTGGGCTGTATGAAGCATCAACTAACAAACGACCAATTGGACGATCATCTTCTTCAGAGGAGCGACGGGTAGAAGCTGGTACATAACCGCGACCCATTTCTACTTTAACGCGCATGCTGATTTCAGCTTCGCCTGTTAAAGTACAAATTAAGTGATCAGGGTTAACAATTTCTACGTCGCCATCATGCTGAATATCACCAGCAACAACAGGGCCAGCGCCAGATTTCACTAGAGTTAGGGTTGCCTCAGTTTTACCTTCAAGGCGAACCGCTAAACCTTTAAGATTTAGCAAGATTTCGATAACGTCTTCTTGTACACCTTCTTTGGTGCTGTACTCGTGAAGAACGCCATCAATTTCTACCTCGGTAACTGCACATCCTGGCATAGATGACAGTAATATACGACGTAGGGCGTTACCTAGAGTATGGCCAAAGCCGCGCTCTAGTGGTTCCAAAGTTACTTTGGCACGAGTAGGAGAAACGTTTTCGATCTCTACTAATCTCGGTTTTAGGAATTCAGTCACAGAACCCACAATGCTTCCTCTTTAGTTGGCTTTACTTAGAGTAAAGTTCGACGATCAACTGTTCGTTAATTTCAGCAGACAAATCAGTTCTTTCTGGAACGCGCTTGAAAGTGCCTTCCATTTTAGTGCTGTCTACTTCAATCCAGGTTGGCTTCTCACGTTGGTCAGCCAGTTCTAAAGCAGCAACGATACGCGCTTGCTTTTTCGCTTTCTCACGAACAGAAACCACGTCTTCGGCAGAAACGTTAAACGATGGAATGTTCACAACTTGACCATTTACCATGATCGCCTTGTGGCTTACTAGCTGACGTGCTTCAGCACGTGTACTAGCAAATCCCATACGATAAACCACGTTGTCTAGACGCTGCTCTAAAAGCTGTAGCAAGTTTTCACCTGTGTTGCCTTTTAGACGCGCAGCTTCTTTATAGTAGTTGCGGAATTGCTTTTCCAGTACGCCGAACATACGACGAACTTTTTGTTTCTCACGCAGCTGAACACCGTAGTCAGACAAACGGCCACGACGGGCACCATGCTGACCAGGCGCTGTATCGATCTTACATTTAGAATCGATTGCGCGAACGCCGCTTTTAAGGAACAAGTCAGTTCCTTCGCGACGGCTAAGTTTGAGTTTTGGACCCAAATATCTTGCCATGATCTTTCTCCAACTGTCCGTCGATTAAACGCGACGTTTTTTCGGTGGACGACAACCGTTGTGAGGAATAGGTGTCACATCGGTAATATTTGTGATCTTATAACCAGTAGCGTTAAGAGCACGGATCGCAGACTCACGGCCTGGACCTGGACCTTTTACGAACACTTCTAGGTTCTTAAGACCGTATTCTTGTGCAGCTACACCTGCACGCTCAGCAGCTACCTGCGCAGCAAATGGGGTAGATTTACGTGAACCACGGAAACCTGAACCACCAGATGTCGCCCATGCTAGTGCATTGCCTTGACGGTCTGTAATAGTCACAATTGTGTTGTTGAAAGACGCATGGATATGAGCCATACCGTCTGCAACCTGACGTTTAGCGCGCTTACGCGTACTACGAGCTGGTGCTTTTGCCATAACTTACTCCCCGCTTACTTCTTAATTGGCTTACGAGGACCTTTACGGGTACGCGCATTAGTTTTAGTGCGCTGACCACGTAGAGGCAAGCTACGACGGTGGCGTATACCACGGAAGCAACCCAGGTCCATCAAACGTTTGATGCTCATAGAGACTTCACGACGTAAATCACCTTCAACAGTAAATTTCGCCACTTCGTCACGAAGCTTATCGATAGTCGCTTCGTCTAGCTCTTTGATTTTTGTATCTTCTGCAACACCAGCACCTGCACAAATGCTTTTCGCACGTGTGAGGCCTACACCATAAATCGCTTGGATAGCGACTACAGCATGCTTGTGCTCAGGAATGTTAATGCCAGCGATACGGGCCATTAACAGCACTCCTCTTGTTTATTTGTCGACGACCTAAAAAGCCCGATAGGATACTCATCCGTCGACCAAATTGCAAATAAAGGTTCAAAACACCTATAAACAAAACTAGCAGAACCCGATAAGTATGCTTCGGATTCTGCTTAGTAGCTTTGCAAGTATTCTGTACCGCTTAGATTAACCTTGCCTTTGCTTATGCTTTGGCTCTGTACAAATTACACGCACAACGCCGTTGCGCTTGATAACTTTACAGTTACGGCAAATCTTTTTAACTGATGCACGAACTTTCATTACATCACTCCCCTATCTTTAATATTAAGGGGCTAACTTAACGGCCGTAGCCTTTAAGATTAGCTTTCTTCAGAACAGACTCATATTGACTACTCATCAAATGCGTCTGCACCTGTGCCATAAAGTCCATGATAACCACTACTATGATTAGAAGCGACGTACCACCGAAGTAGAACGGAACATTCCAGGCAATTAGCATGAATTCAGGCACCAAACAAATAAAGGTTATGTATAGTGCGCCAGCCAGTGTGAGGCGAGTCATTACCTTATCAATATAACGCGATGTTTGTTCACCCGGGCGGATGCCAGGGATAAACGCACCAGACTTCTTCAAATTATCTGCTGTATCACGCGGGTTGAAGACCAACGCCGTGTAGAAGAAGCAGAAAAAGATAATAGCTGCTGCATATAACATTACGTACAGCGGTTGACCTGGAGATAGCATTAACGCTACGTCCTGCAACCATGCTGTTGATTCATTCTGACCGAACCATCCTGCGATAGTTCCTGGGAACAGAATAATGCTGGAAGCAAAGATTGGTGGAATTACACCAGCAATGTTGACCTTCAGCGGTAAATGCGTGCTCTGCGCTGCAAAAACCTGACGGCCTTGCTGACGTTTCGCGTAGTTTACCACAATTCTGCGTTGTCCGCGCTCAACAAATACCACAAGGTATGTAAGCGCAATAACAATCACAGCAATCAACAGGAGGAACAACAAGTTAATGTCGCCCTGCCTTGCTTGCTCTGCCGTTTGACCGATTGCTGTAGGTAAACCTGCAACAATACCAGCAAAAATCAAGATAGAAATACCGTTGCCGATACCTCGTTCAGTAATTTGCTCACCCAACCACATAAGGAACATAGTCCCTGTGACCAAGCTCACTACCGCTGTAAAGTAGAATCCGAAGCCAGGGTTCAATACCAATCCATTAATTAGGTTTGGCAGGCCAGTCGATATTCCTATCGACTGGAAAATCGCAAGTACAAGCGTTAAATAACGTGTGTACTGACTGATTTTACGACGGCCTGCTTCGCCTTCTTTTTTAAGCTCTACCATCGGTGGGTGAACCACCGAGAGCAACTGCATAATAATGGATGCAGTAATGTATGGCATAATGCCCAAAGCCAGAACGGATGCACGCTCAAGCGCACCACCAGAGAACATGTTAAACATTTCTACAATGGTGCCTTTCTGTTGCTCGAACAAGTCAGCAAGTACAGCTGGATCGATGCCCGGAATAGGAACATAAGAACCCAATCTGAAAACAACAATCGCACCAAGTACGAACAACAATCTTGCTTTAAGCTCACTCAAGCCGCTTTTAGCGCCTGAATCCAATCCTGGTTTAGCCATCTAGCTTATTCCTCTACTTTACCGCCAGCAGCTTCAATCGCTTCTTTAGCGCCTTTAGTAACCTTTAAACCGCTTACTGTAACAGCACGTGATAACTCACCGCTCTTAACTACTTTTACAAACAACATTTCTTTCTTAACAAGACCTGCTGCTTTCAAAGTTTCAAGAGAAACTGTATCACCGTCTACTTTTGCGATTTCTGCAAGTGTTACTTGATCAGTAACAAAGCTCTTGCGTGAAGTGAAACCGAATTTCGGAAGACGACGCTGTAAAGGCATCTGACCACCTTCGAATCCTGGCTTAACGCGGCCACCTGAACGGCTTTTTTGACCTTTGTGGCCTACGCCACTCGTTTTACCAAGACCTGAGCCGATGCCTCGACCAGTACGCTTACCAGATTTATGAGCCCCTGGTGCAGGAGCAATAGTATTTAAACGCATGTTCTTACTCCTCCACTATCTCGACCATGTAATGAACACGGTGGACCATGCCACGTACGGCTGGGGTATCTTCCAGTTCACGAACATGGTTGATCTTACGAAGACCTAAGCCTTTAAGCGTAGCTTTGTGCTTAGGCAGTCTGCCGATAGCACTTTTAGTTTGCTTTACTTTAATCGTTGCCATGTCTGATTACCCCAAAATTTCATCTACAGACAATCCACGTTTCGCAGCAACTTTCGCTGGAGAATTCATCTCTGTCAGCGCGTTGATTGTTGCACGAACAACGTTGATTGGGTTTGTAGAGCCGTAACATTTTGAAAGTACGTTTTGTACGCCAGCTACTTCAAGTACTGCACGCATTGCACCGCCGGCGATGATACCGGTACCTTCTGATGCAGGCTGCATGTAAACTTTAGAGCCAGAGTGACGACCTTTAATCGGGTGCTGTAACGTATTGCCATTTAGGTCAACGTCAACCATGTTGCGACGTGCCTTTTCCATAGCTTTCTGGATTGCAGCAGGAACTTCACGTGCCTTACCATAACCGAAACCTACGCGACCGTTACCGTCACCCACTACTGTCAATGCAGTGAAACTAAAGATACGACCACCTTTAACCACTTTAGATACGCGGTTAACGGCAATCAATTTCTCTAACAGTTCACCGTTCTGAACGTCTTGTTTAGCCATTATAAACTCCTAGAACTGAAGACCAGCTTCGCGAGCTGCATCAGCTAATGCTTTAACGCGACCGTGGTATTGGAAGCCACTACGATCGAAAGCCACTGCTTTAATGCCTTTCTCAATAGCGCGCTCTGCGATTGCTTTTCCGACTACCGTCGCTGCTTCAGCGTTACCTGTAGATTTAAGATCCTTTGCAAGATCTTTTTCAACAGTTGAAGCCGCCGCTAATACTTCAGAACCGCACGGGGCGATAAGCTGAGCGTATATGTGGCGAGGTGTGCGGTTAATAACCAAGCGATGCGCGGCCAGTTCACGAATTTTTGCTCGTGCGCGAGTTGCGCGACGAATGCGAGCTGTTTTCTTATCCATCGTATCACCCACCTACTTTTTCTTAGCTTCTTTACGACGTACATGTTCGTCAGCGTAACGTACACCTTTGCCTTTGTAAGGCTCTGGTGGACGGTAACCACGAATGTTCGCCGCAACCTGTCCTACCATCTGCTTATCGGCGCCTTTGACGACGATTTCAGTTTGGCTAGGAGTTTCAACGGTAATGCCCTGAGGCATTTCGTATACTACAGGATGAGAGAAACCTAGCGTTAGGTTAAGCTTGCTACCTTGTGCTTGCGCACGGTAACCAACACCATTTAGCTGAAGCTTTTTCTCAAAACCTTGTGAAACACCTTGAACCATTGCGTTAAGAAGTGAGCGAACAGTACCAGCCTGTGCCCAATTGTTAGCGAAACCTTCACGAGGAAGTGCTTTCAATTGGTTCTCTTCTTGTACAACTTCAACAGCGTCGTTAAAAACGCGGCTCAATGTGCCTTTACTACCTTTTACAGTAACTTCTTGACCAGAGATAGATATTTCTACGCCTGAAACCAAGTCTACTGGGGCTTTTGCTATACGTGACATTTCAACTCCTCCGTTATGCTACATAACCGATGATCTCACCGCCCATGCCAGCGTTACGCGCTGCACGGTCAGTCATCACACCTTTTGAAGTCGACACGATAGCGATACCCAAGCCACCCATAACCTTTGGAAGCTCATCTTTTTTCTTATAGATGCGCAGACCGGGGCGACTTACGCGCTCGATAGTGTCAATTACTTGCTTGCCTTCGAAGTACTTAAGCGTAACTTCTAAAACAGGCTTAACGTCACCTGATGCAGCAAAGTCTGTGATATAACCTTCTGACTTCAACACTTCGCATATAGAAACGCGAACTTTTGAAGAAGGCATAGTTACAGAAACTTTCTGAGCCATCTGGCCGTTACGGATGCGTGTGAACATATCCGCGATAGGATCTTGCATACTCATTATCAGCTACTCCTTACCAACTGGCTTTCTTAAGGCCAGGGACTTCACCGCGCATCGCTGCTTCGCGAAGCTTAATACGGCTAAGGCCGAATTTGCGTAGGTAACCATGTGGACGGCCAGTTACGCGACAACGGTTACGTTGACGTGAAGAACTAGAGTCACGTGGTAATTGTTGCAGCTTCAGAACAGCGTCCCAACGCTCTTCTTCAGAAGCGTTAACATCGCTGATAATCGCTTTAAGTGCCGCGCGCTTTTCAGCATACTTAGCTACTAGCTTAGTACGCTTCGCTTCGCGTGCTTTCATTGATTCTTTTGCCATAACCCTACACCCCTACTTTTTGAATGGGAAGTTAAACGCGTCCAGCAGAGCACGTGCTTCGTCATTAGAATTCGCACTGGTAGTGATAGTAATATCCATACCGCGAACCTTATCCACTTTATCGAAATCGATTTCAGGGAAAATGATTTGCTCACGCACGCCCATGCTGTAGTTACCACGCCCGTCGAATGATTTTGGGTTCAAACCACGGAAGTCGCGAATACGCGGAATAGCGATTGAAATCAAACGCTCTAGGAATTCCCACATACGCTCGCCACGTAGGGTTACTTTACAGCCAATCGGATAACCTTCACGGATTTTAAAGCCCGCTACTGATTTTCTAGCAACTGTGACAACAGGCTTCTGACCGGCGATAGCCGTCATGTCAGCTTGAGCATTCTCAAGCACCTTCTTGTCAGCAACTGCTTCACCTAAACCCATGTTTAGAGTGATTTTTTCAATCCGAGGGACTTGCATGACGCTTTTGTACCCGAACTGCTTAGCAAGTTCAGCTACTACTGTTTCTTTATAGAAATCATGCAGTTTCGCCATCGTACTCTCCAATATAATTAAACAAGTTCGCCGTTAGATTTGAAGAAACGTACTTTCTTCTCATCTTCGAAACGGAAACCAACGCGATCTGCTTTACCCGTTGCTGGGTTAACAATCGCAACATTAGAAACGTGAATAGAAGCTTCTTTCTCAACAATACCACCAGCAACACCCAATTGAGGGTTAGGCTTAGTGTGTTTCTTGACGAGATTAACGCCTTCTATAATTAAACGGTCATCAGCCATAAGCACTTTAAGGACTTTGCCTTGTTTGCCTTTGTCTTTACCCGCTAATACGACTACTTCATCATCACGACGAATTTTATTAGCCATTATCGTGACTCCTTATAGTACCTCTGGGGCCAATGAGATGATTTTCATGAAGTTTGAACTTCTCAACTCACGGGTTACCGGGCCAAAGATACGCGTACCAATTGGTTGCTTGTTTGCATTAAGCAAAACAGCCGCGTTACCGTCAAAACGAATGGATGACCCATCAGGACGACGAACGCCTTTTCTAGTACGCACCACCACTGCATTCAGTACGTCACCTTTTTTAACTTTACCGCGAGGAATTGCTTCCTTGACAGTAACTTTGATGATGTCACCGATACCTGCATAACGGCGATGCGAGCCACCAAGAACCTTAATACACTGAACCCTGCGAGCGCCGCTGTTATCTGCAACGTCCAGGTTAGTTTGCATTTGGATCATGTTAGTGCTCCGCTCTAAATTAAGACTCTCCCGAGTCGTTATTGTGCTGCTAAAAACAACTGGATATCGTTGCTTTTATGTACATACCCCCATAAAAAGGGCGCGAAACTATAACAGAATTATTGCCTAAGCGATAGCGGTAAATTGAATTAATTTTAGACTGGGTGGATAAAAAAACCCCAGCTTAAAAACTGGGGTGATGATAACCACAGAGGAGGTCATCAAGCAGGAACTATAAGAGCTGCGCAGTGTGAATTTACTTTCATAACACTGCGCGTACTAATAAAGATAATAGATATTGGGGAATATGACAGTTTTTAGCCTAATCATTTTGTACAAAAATACACTTTGGTATAAAAATAGAGACGCTTCAACTGTTCCTCCTACCGCATTTTCTATTCTAAAACGCGAAACAGCGCTAACATGCTACTATTAGCGCTGATGTGTAGATAAGCGTATCGCGACTAAAACAATATGTTTATTTCGTAACCCGTTGCTGTATCAGCCGGCTCAACGGTCACAATGTAGTTTTCTTCTTCTGTGAAGCCAAATAGCGCCGTACGGTCTAACAACACTTGTTCGTCGTTGTCGTCTTCATACACTGCGATAACTTCGTAAAAATCAGAAGGCAGGACTTCGGTGCTGGTTTCACCAAACTCTAAGTTATTCACTCTGTATTCTGCGGTATCGATAGTTTCATCGTGACGTACCAGAAAAATTTCAACGTCGTCATAATCGCTAACAAGGTTAATAAAGTTAACGGTTTTGTCGTAGGCCTGTGGTAAACCACTTTCTTCGAATGTCGATGCCCCTAGTTTGCCGTCTTTTTCATAGATAAGTATCGCCTTACTCTCACCCTGATTTAGGGTAATTAGTTTATTGCTAAGATTGGTGATAGAACCAGAAGTGTCTTCTACCGATACGCGGTAGTCACCGTAGCGAATTGCAGTAAAGTCGGAAAGCTCATCGGCAGCTAGCGTAAATTCAATGTCTTCTTCATCTGTGTTACCACCGAAGGTAACTGTTACCGGTGTGTCTAAATTAGTAGAATTATAGATACGGTATTGTGCATCAGCTTCTACATCGGTTAAACCAGACACAGTAGAGGAATTTAATATGGTGTCTACGACAAGACCTTCTTGAATAGCGCCACTTACATCGCGAAGAGCCATTACATATTCAGTTTCATAGATGAAATCTAACGTTTGAGATTCAAAGATGACATCAGTGCTGCCAGGCGCAGTAAAGTAAACAGTGTATTCGCCTTCGTCAAAGTCGTCGCTATCGTCATCACCGTCCCAGTAAATTAGCTCTCCTAAGTCATTTGGCGTAATGGTGCCAAGAAAGTTTGCTGCTTCAAAAGGGTCGCCCGCATCACTCATGTAGAAATCAAAAGATTCACCATCCATAGTGACTGAAATGGCCAGCAGTCTGAAGTGGTCCTCTAAGGTTTCTCGTTCATAGCTGTATTCGTTGAATGAGGGGCTATTGAAGTCGCCACTCATAACAATCATGGTTTTCTCACCTTCTTTTAGGTTCACCGTTATTTCGTCTATGTAGACTTCTTGATCGTCAGAGTCTGTGCGAATGAACTCCAAAACAAGCTCACCGCTTTCCATTGAGTACATAGAAGTCGCATCACCGAATTGCGCAGAGCCAAAACTATCTCCATCCACTTCACGCATTTCTACATTGGCACCATTAGGCGATGCGTTATAAAACTGAAGGTATGCAAATTCATAATCAGAATCGCTACTGTCTGAACCTCCACATGCGGCAAGGGCAAATAGCGCAACCAGACCTACCGCAACTGTTCTACTAAAGTGACAGGCACGAACCCAAGACAGACGAAGGCCACTAATGTGACAGGCATCATAAGAGTTACTAATGTGACAGGCACGAAAAAGGGAGGAGAGTGCTTGCATAAACGGTGTTTCCTTTAAATTTGTTTTAAATAGATTAATTGGATAACAACACAGACGGGAAAACCTGCGCCGAACGCCGTTATGGCACAAAGTTTTGGGGTAGGTTCATAGCTTTACGCGGTCTTTACAAAGCTGACAATTCATTGAAGAAAATGACGGTGAATTTATATAATTTTTAGACTGTCTTGTTTAAGGAGCTGTCTTTTTTTTGAGGAGCTAGGTTCGAAAGGACAAGCTTACTGGGCTATTAATGCTAAGCATTTATTTCATTGTCGGATAAAAAGGTAAAAAAAGCCTGCAGAGCTGCAGGCTTTTGACTATCAATCTTATTTACGGTTATTCGCTAAAGATTACTCGTAAGAGTAAGACAGGGTTACGTTGCTGTATCTAGAGTATGCACGTATACCGATATGCCAAGTACCTGCCGCTGGCGCGTCGAAGGTACATTCTTCATTGTTACCATTGCGATAAGGACGGCAATCGAAGTCACTCGTCTCAGGTTGAGAGCCGAACTTCATATATAGGTCTGCATCGCCAGAACCACCTGCAATACTTACTGTCATTTGGCTTACGCCTTCCGGAATAGTCCACGTGTAGCGGTTCCAGTCGTTACGAGACGCAGATAAGCCGGGTACTTGGCCAGACACTGGCTCAACGGTAGGGCTACCACCATTGTCAGTTCCTCCGCCGTTTCCATCACAACCGTTGGTATTAAGTTGGTTGTAAGCATCAGCCAATTTCATCAAACCAAAACCGTAGAAGTTATCTCGACCCGCACTGCCTTTATCCTGCGCAGTTACATTCAACGCATTTCGAATCTGGTTATTTGTACACTGAGGGAAATAGCTCCATACCAATGCCGCACCACCTGCTACGTGAGGTGTTGCCATTGATGTACCGCTAAGGGCTGCATAGGTGTTAGTTGGGTAAGTAGACTGTACCGCACTACCAGGCGCAGCAATCTCTACTTGGTCGTTGTATTGGCTGTAGCTAGCACGGTTTTCATTTGAGTCTACCGCAGCAACTGACATAACCGCATCGTAAGACGCCGGATAAGACTTGCCACTATTACCATCGTTACCCGCAGCGGCCACTAACAGCATGCCTGCATCGGTGAAGCTTTGCATAGCATCACGCTCTGTTGCTGAAGCACTGCCGCCACCTAAACTCATATTAACAACGTTTGAACCTGCATTTTGACACTGAGTAATAGCGTCGATAAGATCTGAAGCGTACGTCCACTGACCGTTGTCATTGAATATTTTCACAATGTGAAGGTCGACGCCAGGATACACACCTACAACACCTTCGTTGTTGTCATAAGCCGCAATAGTACCAGCGACGTGGGTTCCGTGACCGTTTCCGTCGTTATACCAGTTACCTACTGCAGCATTATTTGCATTACCTGTTACACCGTTATTGGTATCAGGTAAGTCGGGGTGGCCCAAGTTGTACCCTGTATCGATAACACATACTTTACGCGCTGTGGTATCGGCTTGGCCAAACTGGTTAGCCTGAACCATGGTGTAACCGTATGGTGTGGTTTGTGCCATAGGCTTGCGCTTCGCATCTATTTCGATGCTTTCAACGTTTGGATTTTTACGCAGTTCATTTAACGCTTTACGATCGAGCTTCGCTGCCATCATGCGATGTTTTTTCAATTCTTTTTTTACTAAGCCCCCAGCACGGGTAACATCATTTTTTGCAGCTTGGATATTGAACGCTTTTTTCTGTTTACCGAATTTTAGCGCTCCTTTTCCTCTTAACGACACATCGTCGGTTCCCATAAGAACTTCAGAGGTCATTTCATCTTTGAATTTTACAATGTAGCGATCGCCAGGCTCTTCAAGTGAGCCAAAACCGACTTTTTTGAATCGTTTATCTAGGCGCTTGTTTAAGCTTTTGTTCAATTTTGAGGAGAAAGATTTTTTCTTTTCTTCTACTTTTACCGGAGCATTTTCTTCAGCTATTGCACTTTGACCAGCGAAGGCTAAAGAAACTGCGATGGCAGCAGCAGTCATACATGTGTGTTTCTTATTTTTTAAATTCAAAATTTATTTCCTGTTTATCTGTCTTGTTGTTTCAACACTTTTACTCTCGTGCTTTAGAAACTTTTGTTATGTTTTGACATACAGGTTCAACCATTACCTTATACGAAACGCCTATCCATGACTTTCAACGCAACTGCGTTGCAACGACCTACCCGCGTGTCAGTTGGCGTAAATAAAACGTATCTACACTTCATCTACAAAATCCATATTAATAGGCAAATCAGCATGTTGAGTATACAACCTCAGTCCTGATGAGTTTTTTTCATACCTATTAGACAGGCATTAAACGGAGTAAAAAAACACAATGCCCCGTCAGCTCTGCCCTATGGACGGATTCATATTAGGAATATATTTTTATAATTAACAATTATTTTACAACCGCAAATGTAACAAAATGTGAGTTGCGTCTTTCTGAGAATGATTGGCAATTACTTGAGGTCGCTTGAAAGGCGCATGGGCACTTGGTTTGGTGAATTAGGTGGTGGAATTGTTGGGTTTATTAAATTTAGACAGGCAGTTTGATAGATACGCGAGAGTATTCAAAGAGACCAGGAATTATTGAGACAGGCATATTAGAGAACACTAGTTAATACAGGCATAGTTAAAGACGAAAATTGTGACAGGCATAGTTTAAAATGAGAAAAATTTTCCCTTAGTCTATTTGCTCAGCATAAGACGGGCTTGAATAAATTTTTGTTAATTCTTCTTGTTGAAAATTAGAAGCTGCCGAGCAAATGATTTTCGCTGTCGAAAAAGAAATGGGCAGCAACATTGACTGTCTTGGTATGATATCAGTTAACTTAGGTTAAAATCATCCAAGTAAACGTCTGGCATTTGCTTGCCCATGTACCCAATGTTGATTTTGATTATGCGCGTACTGCTCTAGATGCTGAACTTTTCCTGCTGCATGCTTAAACAGGGTTTCGAATTGCGTGGTTAGCGTTAACCATTTGTCGCTTTCTATGTTGAGCCTTTCTAAAATGTGTAATTCGTTGTTGTCTACTTTCCCTTGTTTGGCAAGGTAGATGTGCCGACTGGTTGCATCAACGGCCTGAAGATATTCAATGAGAGTAAAGGGCAAACCGGTTGATAAACCTCTTTTTGATTTACTTGAAAAGGGCATGAGTCGTTTTGGGGTCTTCCCTGCCCTAGCTGCGCGAATACGATACTGTATACTCGTGTGGTTGGAACTTTCTGGCGTTTTTGCCATATTTGCACGCACTGGGTTTAAATCTACATAAGCCATACAGGCCGCAAGAGCCGATTCATCTAATAGCGCTTGCGATTTAAATCGCCCCTCCCAGAAATGCCCTGTGCACTCATCTTCTTTGTTAGCAGCTCGGGCGATATATTCATTCAGTGCTCGCATAAACCAGCTGATATCGTATAGCCGCTTTCGCCACACTTCTGCCGTACACTCAATGGTTTTAATCTGCGCTTCACTTAGCTCTTCTCGAGTCGACGGCGTCAGATACTGCTGTGTCAACAAGGTTCCTTTATACAGTGTATGCCAACGCTGAAGTACTGCCTCGAGGGAAAGTGACTGCGCTTTTTCCTTGTCTATATGTAACACCAAGTGGGTATGATTACTCATGACCGCATAAGCACATACACCGATTGTGAAAACTTCACTCAACACATGTATGCGGTCTTCTACCCATTGACGGCGATGTTCAAAGCTTTTTCCATTTTCTTCCCCGCACAAAAATGCACGTCGAACACAGCGTGAAATACAGTGATAATAGGGTGTATCGAAAAGACTAATTTGCGATTTTCTGGCTTTAGGCATCCAAGCTGTCACACTGTGAGTTGTATTATCAATAGTTTGAGTATCCATCGAGCTTAAAGAAAGTGTATCGAGGTACAGTTTTATTACTGTTTTATGGCTGTCTTATTAGTTGCTTCTAGTGTTTTATGCCTGTCTCACTAGTTGTTGGTTACTTGGTACAATAGTTTTATGCCTGTCTCATTAGTTGCTTCAATAGTGCGTAGGTACAAAAAAGGGGCAATACAATTGCCCCTCGTAAATGCACTTATTTCATGCACAGTGGTGTTAGCGATGCTAGCTTAGTCGTTGCCTTACAATTTCATATAAGCACACGCCAGTAGCAACTGATACGTTTAAGCTAGACACACTGCCAGCCATAGGTAGCTTCACTAACTCGTCGCAGTTTTCTCTCGTGAGCCTTCGCATTCCCTTTCCTTCAGCGCCCATCACCAATGCTGTAGGGCCTTTTAGATTAACATCATAAAGGGTTTTATCAGTTTCACCTGCTGTACCTACAATCCAAATCCCTTTGTCTTGCATGTGCTTTAAGCTTCTAGCCAAATTGGTTACTTGAATAAGCGGTATCACTTCTGCCGCACCACACGCCACTTTACGTACAGTGCCATTTAAGCTAGCTGATTTGTCTTTCGGTACCACAACGGCATGTACACCAGCGCCATCAGCAGTCCGTAAACACGCGCCTAAATTATGCGGGTCGGTAATTCCGTCTAGCACCAATAAAAAAGGTTGCGACTCTTTTTCTAAAATGCGGTCAAGATCGGCTTCATCAAGCACTCGTGCGGCTTTTGCTCTAGCAACTACGCCTTGGTGTTGCTCGCCGTTAACTTTGTCATCTAAGGTTTTGCGCTGACAAAACTGTACAGAAATGCCAAAACGGCGGGCTTGGTTCACAATGTTGACTAAACGCTCGTCGGTTCTACCTTTAAGCACCATAACTTCAACAACACGCTCAGGCTCGTTTTCTAATACCGACTGCATAGCATGTAATCCGTATAACCATTCTTGCTGCGCCATTTAACGCTTTCCTCTTCTGCTCGTTTTATCTGATTTACCCGCTTTGGCAGGGCTTTTTGCCCCACCCTTGGCTGGCGTCTTCGCTGGTCCTTTTTCTTGCCCAGTGCCACCACCTTTATTTGATGCAGGTTTAGGGCCTCGCTTTCCTTTTCCAGCGGCTTTTTTAGAAGATTTCGCTTTTCCCTTCTTGCCACCAGGGCTGCGCAGCATAGACTTATCGAACAATAAATCAATCTTTCTTTCATCTAAATTAACAGCAGCAACTTGAACCAAAACGGTGTCGCCCAATCTAAACTGATTGTGACCAGACTCGCCAACTAACGCCATTTTCACATCATCAAACTGATAATAGTCGTCATCTAATGAAGTAATGTGAACAAGCCCGTCAATATGATATTCGGTAAGGCGGATAAACAAGCCGAAATTAGTGACCGAGCTCACCACACCTTCAAAGGTATCGCCAACGTGGTCGAGCATAAATTCACACTTCAACCAATCGGCAACGTCGCGAGTCGCATCATCGGCTCTGCGCTCTTTCATAGAGCACTGTTCACCTAATTGCTCTATTTCGTCAACCGTATAACTCTTACTACCGCTTACCGACTTTTTGCCCTGCTGCTTTGCAATAATGCTTTTCAGCGCTCGGTGAACCACCAAATCGGGGTAGCGACGAATTGGAGAGGTAAAATGCGCGTAAGCTTCTAGCGCCAATCCGAAATGGCCTACGTTGTCGCCGTCATACACCGCTTGCTTCATTGAGCGAAGCAACATGGTTTGTATTAGCTCTTCATCCACCCGACCTTTGGTTTTAAGCACCACATCGGTAAACGCAGAAGGCTCTGCATCATCAACAATGCGATGAGTAATCCCTATCTCGCTGAGGTAACTCGTAAATGCAGTAAGCCTGTCAGCGTCAGGCTTATCGTGTATGCGATATAACGCCGGTGCCTCATGCTTTTCAAGCATAAGTGCAGCGCTCACGTTCGCCATGATCATGCACTCTTCAATAAGCTTATGCGCGTCATTTCTCACAAGAGGAACAATGTTTTCTATCTTGCGCTGTGCGTTAAACACAAATTTTACTTCTTGCGTTTCAAACTCAATAGCACCGCGTTTGGCGCGAGACTTTTTAAGGCCCCGATACAAGTCGTGTAAGTTACGCAAATGAGGCACATGCGCTTCGTAGCGCTGATGCATTTCTTTGTCGCCCTGCAGAATTTTCCAAACCTTGTTATAGGTAAGGCGAGCATGAGAATTCATTACGGCTTCGTAAAATTGGAACTCTTCAAGAATGCCTTGCGCACTGATGGTCATTTCACACACCATGCACAAACGATCTACCTCAGGATTCAGCGAGCACAAGCCGTTTGATAGTACTTCAGGCAGCATTGGAATAACTTGGTCAGGGAAGTACACCGAATTTCCACGCTGTTGCGCTTCATCATCAAGTGCCGAGCCTGTTTTAACATAATGGCTCACATCGGCAATGGCTACCCATAGCTGCCAGCCGCCATCGTCTAGCGGCTCACAATATACTGCGTCGTCGAAGTCTCTGGCATCTTCACCATCAATAGTTACCAACGGCAATTGACGTAAATCTACCCGTCCAGCTTTAGCATCATCTGGCACTTGATCGGTAAGGTGTGATACTTGTTTAGTCACGCCCTTCGGCCACTGGTGTGGAATATCAAATGTGCGCAGGGCCATCTCAATTTCCATACCTGGCGCCATATGCTCTCCAAGTACTTCAACAACTTTACCTACTGGGCTCATTTTTCTGCGCGGTCGCTGAGAAAGCTCCACAACCACAACTTGCCCCATTCGAGCACCGTTGGTGCTTTCCGGTGGAATAACAATTTCGTGTTGAAGGCGGCTGTCGTCTGGCACTACCATGCCAAAGCCTTGCTCTACAAAGTAGCGCCCGACAATGGGCTCTTCTCTTGGCTCTATCACTTGGGTGATAAATGCTTCTTTGCGGCCTCTGCGGTCGGTGCCGCTCACTCTGGCTTCTACAATATCATCATGCAGGAACATGCTCATTTGTCCTGCACTTACGAATAAATCGCCACTTTTATCTTCAGGGCGCAAGAAACCAAAACCGTCGCGGTGGCCAATAAGTCGGCCTTTAAATATTTCATCACGGTTTTGAAGAATGTACTTTTTCTGACGCGTAAACTGTACCTGCCCCTCGCGCTCCATGGCACGAAGTCGTCGTTGAATACCAATGCGGGCATCTTCGTTTTCAGCATTTACTTCGGCGCAAATATCAAGAAATGACAAGGGTTTGTCATACTCTTTCAATATGCTCATCAAATGTTCTCGGCTAGCTACCGGGTTTTCGTACTTTTCTTTCTCGCGCTGATAATGCGGGTCTTCACTCATGTATTTGTAAATTACCTTTTGTTTATTTGATTTTGTTTTTCAATATCATTTCTAAAAAGCGGATATTTCAATTGGCTTTGCGCGATTGCATAGTGTGTAATTTCATTCCCGAAACTACTTAGCTGTTACGGCACCACTGCAATCGCTTCGCCATCTGGTTGTTTGATGCACAGTATAACAGTATTTATCACAAAAATATTGCGCTCAAGTGACAGCACGATACAGCGCAAGCGCCTAAGAAGACTCGACTCTTCATTTTTCTAGCAAAATAATGAGCGGTAACTCGCTTCGTTTGATTAGCTCATTGTTAATAGATGGCTCGTTCGTATCACAAAAGCGCTATTTATCATGCCTGTCTAATTGGTTGCGTTGGTTAATTGTTATGACTGTCTCATTAGTAGGCTGGCTAATTGTTATGCCTGTCTCATTAGTAGCGTTGGCTAATTGTTATGACTGTCTCAATAGTAGGCTGGCTAATTGTTATGCCTGTCTCATTAGTAGCGTTGGCTAATTGTTATGACTGTCTCAATAGTATTTTATGACTGTCTTAATAGTATTTTTTTATGATGAATACACAAGCTTGGCTTTAGTAGTGCAAAATATTGATAAAAAAGTGACACCTTCATGTCATATAGCCCCTGTATAAAAATAAGCGTTAGCATGTCGAGATTTGTGTTTTGGGGGGCGTTAACGCTTTGAGGAATTTGTGCTTAGAAGCGACTGTGCTCTAGGGCATTGGCACTTTATAAGGTTGAAACCTAACGTTATTTCCGAAATATAAACGCAGCATCGATATATCACTTACTCTTTTTGGAAAACCAGGCACCATGGATAGAAGAAAATTTATTGCATTATCATCAGTTGCTGGCGTGAGCATGGCAATATCAAGTGGACTAGCAGGATGCGTTTCGAACGCTCGCCCATCAAGCAATGCTGCTTTTACACATGGCGTGGCCAGTGGCGATCCGTTACAAAGCGCTGTTATTATCTGGACGCGGGCAGTTCCAGCGGGTAATGCCGCTAAAGCCGACATTATTTGGGAGGTAGCCAGCGACAAAACGTTCAAAAGTATTGTGGCCAGCGACATAGTATCCGCCATAGCATCTCAAGACTATACCGTTAAAGTTGACGTAAAAGGCCTATCCCCTGACAGTCAATATTATTATCGCTTTCGAAGCGCTGACAGCGTGAGTGCTATCGGTGAAACACGGACCCTACCTTCCAATGACATCAGTGAAGTGACTTTTGGAGTATTTTCTTGCTCTAACTATCCAGCAGGCTTTTTCACGCCTTACATGGAGGCTGCCAAGAATTCAAACATAGACTACGTGCTTCACTTGGGCGACTACATCTATGAATATGACGGCGAAGGATACGCCACAGAAAACGCAAAACAAATTGGCCGTACGTTTGAACCTGACAACGACACCGAGCTCTTTACCCTTGCCGATTATCGCCGTCGCTATGCGCTTTATCGAACAGATGAAGGGTTGCTCGCGCTGCATCAAAATAAACCCTTTATTGTAGTATGGGACGACCATGAAGTATCAAACGATACTTACAAAGATGGCGCTCAAAATCATCAGGACGATGAAGGCGACTTTTTCAACCGCCGCGCAGCAGCGATACAAGCCTACTACGAGTGGCTGCCAATAAGACCCACCTTTGGTGAGGCGCGTATGGAAATTTATCGACAATTTACATTCGGAAAACTGCTCGACCTGTACATGTTAGACACGCGGGTACTCGCTCGCGATAAGCAGCTTGAATATGCTCATTACCGTGACAAAGATACCATGGCGTTCAACCAAACGGCGTTTACTAAAGATATAAGTAACCCGCAGCGAGGTCTGCTTGGCGACGCGCAGCGTAAATGGTTGAACGAGGCAATGAAAAACAGCAGTGCAAAATGGCAGGTGTTAGGCCAACAGCTTTTAATGGGTCGCATGCTGTTTCCGGTGTCTATATTTAATGGCGTGCCGCGGGAGCAAATTCCGGCTCACGTTAGCTATCTTGCCGAGATAAAGCGTAAACAGCAGCGCGGAGAAACGCTTAGCGAGAAAGAGTTACAGCTAGTGGCCTCGGTCATGCCATACAATCTTGATGCGTGGGATGGCTACCCTGTTGAGCGGGAGCGTTTACTAACGCAACTAAAACAGCTTAACAAGCCAGTCATAGCCCTAGCTGGAGACACTCACAACGCGTGGCATAATACCCTCACTCTCGCCGATGGAACAAAAGTCGCCGTTGAGCTTGCGACTCCAGGAGTTTCCTCGCCAGGGATGGATAACTATTTATCTATGGATAATAAAGCAGCCGAGGCAATGGCGAAGGATTTACCCATGCTTATTGACGACCTTCAATACTGCAACCTTCATCAGCGCGGATTTCTAACACTAAACGTCACCAATGAAGAAGCAAATGCGACATGGCATTTTGTCGATGCCATTTTGACTAAAGACGGAAAAGTAAGCCAAACCCATTCCATAATTCTTAAAGCTTAGCGGTAAGGCTTTGTAGTCTTAGGCGTAAAAATAAAAAAGGGGCAAAGTGAAAACTCTGCCCCTTTTTTGATGTTACTTTTGTGACGTGTATTTAATTGGGATCTGACCCCATTTATTGTTTTAGAACTCGTAGTATACGCGTACGCCGGCTATTCTGGGCATGCCGCGGACATTGGTAGGAATACCAAGGCCACCACCGGTGTTACCTGCATCAATCAAATACTCTTTATCGAACAGGTTATTTATGTAGAGCTCGTATGCAAACTGGCTGTCATTTTTATTCAACTTAAAAGAGACATCGGTGAGTGAATACGTATCTTGCGATGAGCCAGGATAATTACTGCTTTCAAAAAACACAGTAGACTGAAAGCTCGTTAACCAGTTCACATCAACGGTCCAGGCATCTACGTAAAACAGTTTATTAATGTTAAACGCACCGCTTACCTCTGGCGCTAAGCGGAATTTGTTACCACCGTACTCAAAGGGTGAGCCATCTGCCGTGTCATTAGCGAACTCGGCATCAAGAAAACCTAAGCTGCCTGTAAGGGTTAAGGTGTCGCTGTGATTATAAACCGCCATTCCCTCGATACCTGACATAGACGAGTCACCCACAGTCACGGTGATCGATTGCAACGTTTCAGGGTCGGTAAAACTTTGCTGATAGTTGCTGTATTCATAGGTAAACATAGCACCGGTAAACATAAAGTTAGCGCTTTGATATTTCAAACCAACATCAAAACTATCCACTATCTCAGCGTCAGTAATATTTACCCCACCAGCATTAGCATCTACTACAGGTGAGCGTCGGCCTCGCGCGTAACTTGCGTACACATTCCAGTTGTTTTGAATATCGTAACTTACTGCAAAACGAGGAAGGGTATCGCTAAAATCGCCCTCGCCTTCAAACGTAAATGGCCCATTCGCAGTGGCAAAGGTATTGCGCGTGAAGCGAGTTTCATCAATGTAACGCATACCCGCTGTAACATTTAATTCGTCGGTAACAAAGTAAGAAAACTCAGCAACGTACGACTTAATATCTAATTCAGCCTCGAAAACAAACGGCCCCTGAATAACAGTAGAAGGTAAGTCGGGATTGGAAATTGGCGTACCATCTGCGTTAAACAACGCCGATACCAACTGGCTGCGAAGGGCTTGTATTTGCTCAAGCGTTGCGTCGGTAGCAATATTTTGGTTAAGTGGAATATCTGACGACGCTTCTAACTGAGCCTTTACCGCATCGAATGTACCGCGAACAAATGGGTCCACCATGATGTAGTAAGGCAAGATTGAATCATCCTGCATAATAGATGCCCCCACAAACCCCGTTAGCCTGTCACCAGAGTTGTAAACTAGGCGCATGGAGCCGCCTTTTAGTGTGGCATCGTTATCAAAATACGCATCTTGAATTCGAAGCGCTGAACCATCAGCGTCAAAACCTTCGCTTACTTCAACATCCTTGTAAAAGCCATCTGCATGAAAGCGCAGCGTGTCGTTGATGTCATAGTTAACCGTAAGATCATAAGCGTACAAAGAACGCTCGATGCCCAAATCACTCCCCATGCTAAATTCAGCCGCAGTGTAGGGGCTAGTATCGCCATTTTTAGGCGCGATAGAGCCAGATTTAAACGCAATACCAGGTTGGTCATTGTATTCCATTGAAGCACGGGCAATAATTTCCAGTTTGTCATAATCAGCCTTCCACGTAGCGCGCAACGCCTGAACCGACACCCCTTGTAAATCTTCACCGCTACACGGAACGCTATTCCCTAGGTAGTTGATAACATTAGCTTCACCATAAAACGCCTCGTCGCTACAGGCTTTATTTTCAACGATGCCATCCATTTCCCGGTACAACCCTGCAATTCGAAAACTGTGGTTTTTGTTTACTGGTTTGTTGTACATAAAGTCGAGCTCTCTTCCCTGCTCGCTGTTGTAACCAAGCTGTACCTTACCTTCTTCTGTGTCAGTGGGTAGCTGAGAGTGAATACTAATAGCACCATTTGCAGCGGCGACACCGAAAAGGGTCGGCTGAGGCCCTTTAAGCACTTCAACTCGCGCAATATCGTAAAGCGCAACACTCGACACGGTCTTTTTACTGATATCAAAACCATCTTGGTATACTGAAATTCGCGGTGTTGCTGAAACCGCTGACACGTCATCGGTGACACCGCGAATATTGAAAGACGGTAAACTCACCGCTTGCTCTTGAATTTGAACGTTAGGAAGGAGGCGAGATAAATCGTCGAGTTCCATTATGTTGGTGCGTTCTAAAAACTCACTGCCGATAACATCCATGGTTACCGGTACATCCATTACCGATTGCTCACGCATTTGGGCAGTTACGGTAATTTCTTCTATATAGTCGTACGTATCATCTGACGTGTCTGGTGCCACGACACTAGACTCTTGTGCATTTGCTGACGCAAAAGCGGTTGCAGAGAGCGCGCATAAAACTGCGCTGGCTAACAATGAGCGGGGGTACATAGTTCATTCCTTTATGTGTGCAAGCTTTGTGTTTTTTGATTTCAGCGCCTATGAGTAAGGTGATTGATTTTTCTGCGCTGGCGCTCATGAAGGTAGAGTGGATTTGAGACGTTTCGATGACACATACATGAAAGATAAAAGGCAGTTCTATGACAGTGCCTTTAACCATAAACTTTTGTAATTTATGTACATTATCATCTTGTATAGTAGTGCTATAAAAAGCATGCTAGTCTGATAATAAGAATTATTCTCAGACGATTGGGCGAGCATTTAAAGCGTGTTCACGTTTTACTAGGCTCGATAAATATTCAGTGAAACCATTAACCATGTTGAAGGAGAAAACAATGAAAAAAGCGATAATGCTACTAACCGCGGTTGGCGCGGCCACACTGCTAAGCGCATGTAGTGCAGAGCACGGTACAACTATGTGCACAACGGCACCACAGGCAGATTGGCAAAATCAAGAAACCTTTCAAGCACAACTTGTTGCGCAAGGCTACAAAATCAATGAGTTCAAAGTGACCGACGGAAACTGCTACGAAATCTATGGCTTCAACAAAGATGAAAACAAGGTAGAAATTTATTTCAACCCTGTAGATGGCAGCATCGTTAAAGAAGAAAGCCACTAACCTTAAAATCAAATACGTTGTAAGGTTTATATAAAAGCGCCACAATTATTATTGCGGCGCTTTTTTGTTTTCGACGCCGTGTATCCAAGCGAAGGCAAATGGTATGACAGAGCGCACAACACCACCTGTAAATAGCTACCCTAGAAATAACAATCATAGCAATAACCTACAAGACATTAGTATTTGGGATGGTGTGGTAAGGCTATGTCACTGGGGCTTGGTTATCTGCTTTATCACGAATTACTTTATTGTTGAGCCAGGACGCCTGTATCACGAAATTGCAGGTTACAGCGCCGTGTCTTTTATCGTCGTGCGCATCATTTGGGGATTCACACGCCCATCAGTAGAAAGTACTTATCAGAGTACTTATCAGGACAGGCATGCTTCTCATGATATTTCTCATGACTGTCACAATACTCTTTATGACAGGCATAGCAATAAGGCTACTTCTTATGACTGTCATAATAAAAGGGACAATAAGAACCAAAGCGTTTATCAAGACTCCATTTTTTGTGACAGGCATAGCAGTGACAGGCATAGCAGTGATGCTTTTTGTGACAGGCATAGCAGTGATGTTTATGACAGGCATAACAGTAATACTGATAATGAAGGGGTCTGCGAGTCTAACTACGCGAGCTTCCGCACTGTTAACCTAAGTAGCCAAGCCTTTAAAGAACATCTACAGCACTTAAAACTTCGTAATGTGCCTGTCCAAACAGGACACAACCCCTTTGGTTGGCTCATGATATTTGCGGTTATAGGTTTATTTTTTGGCCTAGGTATTACCGGGTTTCTGATGGAGGAAGTTGACGCCCTATTTGGCAATAGCACGTTGGAATGGGTGCACAGCATATTTGCTGATGTGTTATATGCGTGTGTATTAGTACACATTGCAGCAGTATTTTTTGTGCAGTACAGAGGGCGCGTACAGTTGCTGCGCCCTATGATAACGGGCTTACGACGAAACTTGCCGCGAGATGATAAGCCTTAGGGCGTGATCTTTGCTGAGCATTTTCGCAACGGTCTTTGTGATGTTTAGACAAGGCAAATGATTGAAGGTCTAGTGGACTAAATCAAAACCATGTAACGGGATAAAAAAATCGCAAAGGCGCTACCCGAGAGGGGCTAAATTCCTATAGTAAGGGTTAACATGCCCTAGCTATCCATAGGCCGTTTTGCGGCTCGAACTGCTTTGGGGTGCATGAGAGTTTCTAGTTCATCAAGGTAAGATGCTATCTTTTTGTGCTGTGCTTTATCGTTAGTAATGGCGTTATGCAGCCAGTGGTAGGCATCTTCGTAATCATATGGACTACCGTAGCCGGCGAGGAACAGCTCTACTAACTGAATTTGAGCCTTTAAATTCTTAAGTGCTGACGCTTCTCGTAAATAAACAACGGCGCGCTCTTTATCTTCTTGTACTAGTGTTCCGTTTGCGTAATATCGGCCTAGCTGCTCTAGCGCTGCGGGCAACCCCTGATTCGCCGCATCTTCTATATAGCCAATACCTCGTGCAGGCTCCTCATCAACGCACACTCCCCACGCCAGCATGTCACCCCAAAGAAATTGGTAAGCAGGTACTTTGAGCACTTCAGCTCGCGCTTCAATATCTTGAACAAGCTGACAGCGATCGGCCAGCACTTTATCTAAATGCGTGTTCGCATTTATCATTTCAATAAGCGCATCTTGGCTGTAAAGCTGAACGGCACGTATTTCTTCGATGGTCTCACCTTCCAATGCATGAACTCGCACAGAAAAATTAAGCAGTAAAAAAGTGATCGCGATAGTGATTAGAGAATATGGTTTCATAATTACGAGTTCTAACAAAAGATAAAGCAAGCGTAGTTAAGTTATCGTCCAAGTATAGAATATCTTAACTACATTGCTCACTTCTTTGAAATCACCATACTTTCCTGGCAGCCTAGTTTAATGGCCGCCTTTGGTGGAACATAAAGCAGACTGAATATGACGGGCGTGATCGGCGAGATCAATACCTAAATCGGTAAGATAACCTCCATCAGGCAAAGTAATAAGTCCTTTTGAGTATAATCGAGAGGCGGCGTTAACCATGGTTTGACTTGCGTCGTGGTGAATTTTTAAACCTTGTAGCAGGCTATTGTCGGGAAATTTGAGGAGTAAATTTAACTCGTCGAGCATGTCCTGATCGAATGTTGTCATACAACCACCTTAGGCAAAGGATTGAAAGTTATAGCGCTTATGTTGCTCTATTAGTTATAGCGCCATTTCCTATATCACACACAATTAATCGCACTGTCCAGATCATTTTCTCGAAAATAGCCACTATTGAACCTTTAATCTGGATTTCACACCGCGAACTGATCGGACTTTACCGCTAAATAGTATACTCTTGCCATAACATGAGTTCGTGGATGTGCAGCCCCAATGAAGTATAAAGATTTACGCGACTTTATTCGCCAACTAGAAAGCAAAGGCGAATTGGTTCGCATTAGCCAGCCGATTGATACCGACCTTGAAATGACTGAAATTGCTGATCGCACCCTGCGTGCCGGCGGTCCTGCGCTTCTTTTTGAGAACCCAAAAAATCATTCTATGCCTGTGTTGGCAAACTTGTTTGGTACACCTCAGCGTGTTGCCATGGGTATGGGTCAAGACTCGGTAGAAGCGTTAAGAGAAGTGGGTAAACTTCTAGCCTATTTGAAAGAGCCTGAGCCACCAAAAGGATTGAAAGATCTGTGGTCAAAGCTTCCCGTGTTTAAGCAAGTGCTTAACATGCCCGCCAAGGTGGTTAGAAAAGCGCCGTGCCAGGAAGTGGTGCTAACAGGGGATGATGTAGACTTATCAAAAATTCCGGTTCAGCGCTGTTGGCCAGGCGATGCCGCGCCATTAGTGACGTGGGGGCTAAGCGTAACACGCGGGCCGCACAAGAAACGTCAGAATCTAGGCATATATCGCCAACAGGTTATTGCTAAGAATAAACTGATCATGCGTTGGTTATCTCATCGCGGCGGTGCGCTAGATTTTCGTGAGTGGTGTCAGACTCACCCCGGCGAACCTTACCCAGTGTCAGTGGCACTAGGTGCCGACCCTGCCACAATCTTAGGTGCAGTTACACCAGTGCCCGACACGCTATCTGAATACGCGTTTGCCGGATTATTACGGGGTGATAAAACGGAGGTTGTTTCTTCCATCAGTAATGACTTGCAGGTACCTGCAACCGCTGAAATAGTGCTTGAGGGGTATATTGCGCAGGATGAAACCGCGCCTGAAGGGCCTTATGGCGATCACACTGGTTACTACAATGAAGTAGACGAGTTCCCTGTGTTCACCGTAACGCACATCACGCACAGAAAAGACCCTATTTACCACTCTACCTACACCGGGCGTCCGCCAGACGAACCAGCCATTTTAGGCGTTGCTCTAAACGAGGTGTTTGTCCCTATTTTGCAAAAGCAATTTCCAGAGATTGTGGATTTTTATCTGCCGCCTGAAGGATGCTCCTATCGAATGGCAGTGGTTACCATGAAAAAGCAGTATCCAGGACATGCGAAGCGGGTAATGATGGGTGTATGGTCGTTTTTACGCCAGTTTATGTACACCAAATTTGTTATTGTGTGTGACGATGACGTGAATGCGCGAGATTGGAATGATGTGATTTGGGCCATTACTACGCGTATGGATCCGGCCCGTGATACGGTATTGATAGAAAATACTCCTATCGACTATCTCGATTTTGCATCTCCAGTATCGGGGTTAGGCTCTAAAATGGGAATGGATGCGACCAATAAGATGTTTGGTGAAACCGACCGCGAGTGGGGCGAGCCCATCGTTATGGATGAAGACGTTAAAAAGCGTGTTGATGATATTTGGGACGAACTTGGTATTATGAAATAATCAGGCTCAAGAGCAAAGGCAACACGCTAAACCAAAAGGTAAGAAGAGAATACATGCCACAGATTAATTGCAAGGTTGCAAGCATTACGCCTTTAACCGATGTAGTACAAAAAGTTGAGCTAACGTTACCAGAAGCAGTAGCGTTTAAAGCAGGTCAGTACGCCATGGTGGTGATGGGCGAAAAAGATATGCGCCCGTTTTCTATCGCTAACCCGGCCTACGACAATAACAGAGTAGAACTTCATATTGGCGCAGAGCCAGGTAACAGCTACGCTGGTGAAGTGTTAGCGCGCATGCAGCAAGACGGAGAAATAACGCTCAGCCTTGGCCATGGCGATGCATTCCTGCAAAGCAATGGTTTACCCATGGTGCTTATTGCTGGCGGCACAGGATTTTCCTACACCTACTCTATTTTAAAAGAGCACTTACAAAGCGGCGATAAAACACCTTTAACGCTGTATTGGGGTGGTAAGCACGCAAACGACCTGTACTTAACCGATGAGCTTAGCGCGCTTGCTGATGCTAACGACCATTTTACCTTTGTACCTGTGGTTGAGTTTGCTTCTGACGACTGGACGGGAAGAACGGGTTGGGTACACCATGCAGCAATGGCTGATCATGCCGACTTTGGTGAAATTCAGGTATATGTTGCTGGCCGCTTTGAAATGGCCAAAGTCGTTCGTGATGACTTCACGCAGCGCGGATTAAAGGTAGAAAATTTGTATGGTGATGCATTCGCCTTTATTTAAAAACCTGCTACTTTTTTTAGTGTTTTGAAAGCCGACTGATCACTGTCGGCTTTTTTTTGATTCCTTCAAATTCGATAACTAACTGCTGTACACGTTTACTCCAATTGTTCCTTTCTAACGTATCCGCTATGGTTGAGTAACTCTGTCAACCAGTGTTCAGTTAAAAGCACCCTTGGAGAAAAGAATGATAAAAAATATTCCTATAACATTTAAAAGCGTGGGTCTGTCTGCGCTTTCATTAGCACTTCCTATGGCAATTGTGAGTGCCACTACAATTGGTAATGCTCATGCTGCAGACACCAAACAAAAAGCAGCGCTGTATGATATTGCCGCATCTATTTCACCAGAGAGAATAGAAGACGACATCACTACGCTGGTTAATTTTGGCACCCGCCATACCCTCTCTGAGACTGAGTCTGATACCAGAGGTATCGGCGCTGCAAGGCGCTGGATTAAATCTGAGTTTGAGGAAATTTCTTCTCAGTGCGGCGGCTGCTTAGAAGTATACTTTCAGTCTGAAACCATCAGCGGTGAAAAACGTATTCCTAACCCTACTGAGGTAGTCAGTGTTATTGCTATTCAGCGTGGCGCTACTGACCCTGGGCGCTATGTCATCATGTCTGGCGACATTGATTCTCGCGTATCCGATGTCATGGATTTTACGTCTGACTCTCCTGGGGCTAACGATAATGCATCGGGTGTAGCCGGTACGCTGGAAGCCGCACGAGTACTGTCTAAGTACAAATTTAACGGCACCATTGTCTATGCCGCGCTGGCAGGTGAAGAACAAGGCCTTTTTGGCGGCCGTATAATGGCGAACCAAGCTAAGAAGGACGGCTGGCGCATAAAAGCGGTACTTAACAACGATATGATTGGCAATATTGAAGGGGTGAATGGGGTTATCAACAACACCACAGCCCGTATTTTTGCTGAAGGTACACGAGTTACTGAAACCGAAGCAGAAGCAAGACGCCGCCGTTTTACCGGTGGTGAAGTAGACTCGCCAAGCCGTAACCTGGCTCGCTACATCGACAAGGTGGCCGACCAGTATATTGAAAATCTCGATACCATGGTGGTATACCGTTTAGACAGGTTCGGTCGAGGCGGTCATCACCGCCCGTTTAACGACCTTGGCTATCCGGGCATCCGCATTATGGAAACTAACGAAAACTACACGCGTCAGCATCAAGACTTACGTGAAGAAGATGGCATTAAGTACGGCGATACCCTCGATGGCGTTAACTTTGACTATGCGGCCAAATTAACAGGCTTAAACGCCGTAACCTTGGCCTCTATGGCATGGGCACCTAACCCACCTGCAAACGTGTCGATAAAAGGCGCGGTTCAGCCTTCTACAACATTAATGTGGGATGCGTTAAACGAAGCGCAAAACCCTCAGTTGAAAGGGTATAAAGTGTATTGGCGTCATACTGACGCGCCGCAGTGGGAATACAGCAAATTTGTTGGTGATGTTACTGAGGCCACACTTGAGAATGTAGTGATTGACAATTACTTCTTCGGCGTTGCCAGTGTCAACAACGATGGCGTTGAAAGCGTGGTCGTTTACCCAGGCCCAGCGGGCAGCTTTGGTGAGTAAACTGCTCGTATAACACAGTGAATAAACTGGTCAAATAGCCACACGAGTAAAATGACAAAGCGCTGCGACTGTAATGAGGAGGCTTCAAATACACCTGTATTTACACCCCTCTTCACCAATGTGCAGCGCTTTTTTTAAACATAGCTTTTAAGTTAGCTTCTAAAAAGCCTTTAACACCGCCGCTTCATGTACGCTGTGTTAATTGTCGTTAATATGACCTCGGTGGATTAAACTTTATATCTGCCTTAGAGTGTATAAAGAGGTATAAACCATTATATCAGTCAAAGGGGAAAAATAACTTGCTCACAAAGCGTGCTAGTCGTTTTACGTTCACCACCACACTTGCATGTATCTTTTGCATGTCGGCCCTCTCTCACGCAAATGCCCAATTAGCTGAACAATCAAATGAAAAGCTAAATACAGTCACTCTGGCCGCTGCCCCTTTCGAGACTTACGTCAATGACGACGGTGAGCCTGCCAGAGTGAATGAACTAGTATCCACTGCGCTAGCGCAAAGCGGCACCGATGCTAATTTAAAAGTCATGCGCCAAGCTTTTTTGGGCAGCGCTGTTCGAGCAGGAAGGGTTGACGGTGAATATGCTTTGCTAGATATGGGCCAGCAAACAGAAGGTGTAATCACATCGAACGTGTTTTTACCCCTATACCTTTATGCCGCCAGTAAAGATGCCGACGTAGAGCAAATCAAAATTTTTCAGCATTTGAAACGCAACCGCGTGGCGATTGAAAATCGATTTGCTAACACTCCGAACTTCAGATTGATTAAAGACATAAAATGGTCGCGCAATCCGTCCACCTTTGACGCGTTTCGCCAACTTGCCGACGACAGAGCGCCCTATTTAATTACGTCTGAATTGCTGATAAGAGAGTTTAATACCTTACTTGCAAACGATAGAGAAGAAACTCTGCACTATTCTGCAAAGCCTTTGATGAAAAGTGGGTTTCAGTTAGCGATACGCGACGACGTGCCTAATGCACAGAAGATTATCAACAACTTCAATAATGCTGTATCTGTTATGCAACAAAACGGGCAGTACAATAAGCTTCTTCAAATAGACTGGTTGCGTAAAGACATAAACCAAGACGGCATTGCCGATTACATTGGGCATTCCGATATTACCCGCACATCGAGCTTACTAAAAACCGCCTATAATCTGGATTCAACACCGACTTCTGACGATAGTGTATTTGTGTTAGACGGCACTGTTTTTACCTCTAAAGCCGAGGCATTCAATGCATTGCCGAATAGTGAAGAAAACGGTAGTGAAGAAAACGCCATTGAAGAAAACGGCATTGAAGAAAACGGCACTGAAGCAGAAAAGCGCGATGTAATGAACAAGAGCATTTCATTACTTGATGCGACGACTTACGAGACGCTATTAAGGCGCTGGTAGCGTTTTGCGTTCTGGTTTTTTCTTTCTGGATTTGTTGGTCGCTTTAGGAAATGCCGTCTCAATGGGCTTTTTAGAGCGCCGCAAGCCGTTTGATAATGACCCTTGGCGCCTACAGTAGAGTTTTCCCTACATATACATTTCTAAAATAGTGAGCAGTTCTTCGCCGTCGACAGGTTTAGACACATAGTTATTGAATCCCGCTTTCAGTGCTTTTACGCGGTCAGAGGTATACGCATACGCCGTCAGCGCCACTGCATTAAGAGACGATATTTGCGCAAACTCGCTAGAGCGAATTTTAAGCACTAGCCCTAGCCCGTCGAGTTCTGGCATGCCAATGTCAGATAACACAAGGTCAAACGCCTCTGGCATTTCGTTGATCTCTTTCCACGCAAGCAGGCCATTTTTCACCACGTTAACCCGCGCCCCGTTAGACTCTAAAAAGAGTTTGATAAAGTCTCTGGCATCTTTTTCATCTTCGGCAACTAAAATCCGCAAACCGTTTAGTCGAAGCGATGGAGACAAGTCGCTTATTTCGGTGTTTTTCACCTCTATAATCTCATCAAATACATTTAGCGGCGCGATGGGCAGCGAGACAAAGAATGTCGTGCCGGTATCAGGACCGTCACTTTCTGCATAAATTTCACCGCCGTGCATTTCAACAAGGCTTTTCACAATAGAAAGGCCTAACCCAAGCCCATTCTTGTTATGCTCGTTTTTGCCCTGATAGAAGCGCTCAAACACGTGAGAAATTTGCTCACGGGTCATACCCTTTCCGTTGTCTTTTACTTTGAACAGGTAATTTGAATGTTCTCGCCTACCTTTAATATGAACCGTACCGCCTTTTGAAGTAAATTTAAGGGCATTGCTCAGCAGGTTATTAATAACCTGTTTAATCCGTAAATTGTCGCCTAATATTTGCGTATTTTCATCATCACAATTAATAGACAGCTGAATATTTTTGCCCGCGAATCCGGCTTCAAATGACTTAGCCACCTCTGATATAGAATGGGTAATCTTTAACGAGTGAGTAGATAGCTTCATCGTGCCCGATATTATCCGCGATAAGTCGAGAATATCGTTAATCAATGCCGCTTGCGTAGATGCCGCTCGCTTGATAACACCTAAGGCGTCTTTCATCCTATCGACGTTGTCCACGTCCATCAGCGCCAGATCGGTCCAGCCTACAATCGAATTAAGTGGCGATCGCAGCTCATGAGAAATACTGGCTAAAAACTGGTCCTTTGCCTTATCAAGCTCTTCAAGCTTATTGATTTGCTTATCAAGAGACGATTTTAAACTCAGCGCATAGGGAATAAATAAGTGATCGAAGCCTTCAATAATTAACTTATCGTCTTCTGTCCAATCCACCGATTCATCTGCCACACTTTGCAAGTAAAGCTCAAAAGAGTTTCGAGGCGTTAGCGATTTCAGCTTGTCCTGTTTAGCGGCATCCCGACCTGCCCAACGAATAGTTTTATCCCGCTGCTCTCTGAACCACACCGTATAATAGCCAAGCTTTGCAGACACGCACGATATGTACATACCTCGAATACCATTGAGATTGCACGAGTCTGTCACCTGTTCCGCCAGTCGATTTAACGTAACGGACTGCTCAGAGTTTGGCGTGGCAAATTTCTCTAGCAGTTTCATTACTGTTGATTCTGAAGGGGTTTTGCCAACAAAGTAATTACTCGATGGTGTTATCACCGCCATGCCGCATGAGTCCGCAACCTGCAACAATTCTTTTTCTTTCTCTGTTATCGCATCGAGGGGGTTTGAATAAGACGTCAGCTGCTGAACAATGTTATTCAATGAACGCTGACGATTCTGGAAAAGTTCCTTTTTTTCATGAAGCGTTTTTGTATGTAGTTGCCATGCATAAAGATGCCCGAGTGATTCACACACCAGGCGCTTCTTCTGATCGACATATATCGGCTGCTTGCTATGACAGGCTATTAGGCCCCATAGCTTGCCTTCAAACACCAAAGATACAGAAAATGATGAACGAACGCCCATATTTTTAAGATAGGTAATATGAGTAGGGGAAACTGAGCGTACCATAGACATAGAAAGGTCGAGTGGCGGGCGCTCAGACTCCTCAATACGAGGCAACAATGGAATTGCTGCTTCGTTAACATCGAGCACGCAGCGCACGCGATTCAATAGATAAAGCTCTCTGGCCTGCTGCGGGATATCCGTCGCTGGAAATTTAAGACCCTTAAACGATTTATTCTCAGATTCAGTAGCCTCACCGATGACTTCACCGCAATAGTCATCGTCGAATTGATAAACCATGACGGCATCAAAACCCACATAGTCTTGAAAATATCGCGCTATACTATCTGCCACATCGCCTATGGAATCGCGGTCATCTACATCGGGCAATAGCGCACGCAAGTCCATATCCATGGGCACCCACTGCTGCGCTGCTTCATAGCTTAATTGTGGCGTGGGTTCTAATTCAATGACCAACAAGCCGTTAGACTCATACGCAACTCCACTGCCTTCTTTTTCCCAGTCTTCGAGCCAAAGCGCGTTTTGTGCAAACTGCCATTGATAAGCGTGACGTACTTTGCCACCTTTTACCGCTTCAAAGATGGTTTTGAAAGTATGAGCTTCTGGGTTTGGAATGGTAAAAAGCTCAGTAATAAGCGTTTTACCCGGAACAATGTCTACTTTGAAAAGTTCGCGAATATTGCTGCTAACAACTTGAATGATTTTATCTGCCGGATTAAGGGCTATCACGTAACCGAAGCTTTGCACACTTTCGATAAGGTGAATGGGTTCGTCTGCACAATTCTCGTTTGATTGTGGCGAAGCTTGACTCATAGTGGAAACCTTTTTCTGTTACGCCACTATCTAGCAAGAGATGAGGCGTCATTCAGGCGCAACATCATGAAAGCACCTGATAAAATAACTAATCGAGCATAGTAAAGCTTCTACCGTCAACAATCACTTTTTTGCTCATTTTTTAATAAAAAATACCGCAGAAGTACTAAAAACGTGGATGAACTGACTTTTCACCAAGACAGCAAGTTATGTCTTAGCCTGCTTTAGGAACAAGCAAGCAGTCACGCTTAAAAGGCATAAGCCAGTAGTAATAAGAACGAAGGTATATGCAGGCAACATCAACAACGTGCTGCCTATATAAGCAACTAAGTAAGCGCCTGCGGCAGCGCCGGATAAATGAAAAAAACCCACCAATGCGGCCAAAAAGCCCGCTGATTTCGCTGAAAAGCTCAGCATAATAGTGACACTGCACGGCATAGCAATACCAATAAAAAAGAAAGTGGCATAGCTGTAAGCAAGCATAATAACTAATCCGTTAAACTTTAGAAGAAATGTCAGCGCACTAATGAGCACTGATAAGCTCAGTATGGCAACACTCGATAACCTAAATTTTAGTAAGGTTGACCACTTAGAAAGTCGAATATTAAGTATGCTGCCTGCAACAAAAGAAAGGGTTGCGAGCAATGAATAGATAGAAAATAACGTTTTGCTAAGCCCATGCTGATCCATAATCATCGACGGCGCAATAGTGACGAAGCAAAACAC
Organism: Alteromonas genovensis; assembly: GCF_010500895.1. Classification (GTDB taxonomy): domain Bacteria; phylum Pseudomonadota; class Gammaproteobacteria; order Enterobacterales; family Alteromonadaceae; genus Alteromonas; species Alteromonas genovensis. The sequence goes on along the minus strand of NZ_JAAAWO010000008.1, from coordinate 102,130 downwards.
GATTCCATAGAGCAATCCACTTGCCACGCCCACCAAGATGATCGGCGCACTACTCTTTTTAATCAACCTGAAGGTTTCTTCTGAAACGTTAGGTGAAATCGCCGGGCTGTGAAGTGAAATAGTTTCAGAAGTTATTAAAAGAAGTAATAAGGCTACTCCCCCTATCGCTAAGACGAAATAGAAGATGGCAGAAACACCTAATTGCTCTCCAATTATAGTGCCTAATAGCGGAGCAATCGCAGGCGCAATAGCAAATGCCATGTTGGTGATGGAGAGCGATATACTCAGTTGCTTTTCATCAAATATTTGCCTCGATAAACCCCGTGACACTGACACTCCGACGCCGCCGCCAAGGCCCTGCACAATTCGACCGAAAAGAAAGCTGTTGTCTGAATCAGCCAATGCAACCAATAGCGTGCCGCCCATAAACACCAAAATTCCACATAATAGAAAAAAACGTTTGCTTATGTAATCGCAGAGAATGCCAGACAGTAACTGTGAAGCTGAAAAAGCGATTAGAAAGATAGCCACACTTTTTTCTATAAGGCTAATGTGACTGTCGTAGTTATGGGCTAGGTCGTGGAAGAAAGGAGTATAGATGCTAGTGGAAACCTGCCCCAGTACAGACAGCAACGTGAATGTACCTATTACCAAGTAAAAGTTGTACCGGGAAAAAGTCGATGCCATGTAAAGATACCGAAAAGCGCTAAAATATCCTAAACAGTAGCTTACCTTTCTCGTATTACAGTTTAACTATCAATCCTGTCTTGTATGCTTGCGCCCTTGTGTGAAGCGAAGCGGCATATTTATGAAACCATATTAATGTCAAAAAAGATTGATTTGCATCAAATAGAATATTAAACTTTCAGTAATTTCTGAAACTTCAATAGGCGCACAAAATGAAGATGACACCTTTGATCACATCAGCAGTAATGCACTTTGGTGAAATGGGAAGTCGATGGGGCTTTAACAGAACAGTAGGACAGATTTTGGCCCTTATTGTGTTAAACGAAGAACCGATTTCAGCACAGGAAATTGCTGATGCGCTGAATATCTCCCGCGGAAATACCAGCATGGGGTTGAAAGAACTTCAGTCGTGGAGACTCGTCAAACAGCATTTAGTACCTGGTGAACGCAAAGAGTTTTTTATTCCTGCAGGCGATATTTGGACCTTGGCTAATCGCGTGTTTGAAGAGAGAAGAAAACGGGAAATAGACCCAACACTAAGCCTGCTACGAGACTTACTGCTCGATGAGCCTGCAAACGGCACAGAAGCCGGAGCGCAAAATAAGCTGAGTGAAATACACGATTTATTGGAATCAATTACGGCATGGTCTGAAGAACTACAAAACCTTGGACCTGAAAAACTTAATACGCTGATGAAACTCGGTTCTGGCGTAGGCCGTATGCTTGACCTTAAGGATAAGATTTTACCGGGTAAAAATAGCGTTAATTAAGGAGACGTTCTGTGGATGCATTCTTGTTGTCTCGATTACAGTTTGCTTTAAATATCAGTTTTCACATTCTATTTCCCACCATTACCATGGCGATGGGGTGGTTTCTTTTCTACTTTAAAATGCGCTCAAATACATCTGGTCACCCTGTATGGATGCGTATGTACCGTTTCTGGGTGCGGGTTTTCGCGCTAAGCTTCGCCCTAGGTGTGGTGAGCGGTGTAACCATGTCTTTCCAGTTTGGCACAAACTGGCCTGGCTTTATGGAAAAAGTAGGCAATGTCGCAGGCCCTTTACTGGGGTATGAAGTACTCACCGCCTTTTTCTTAGAAGCCACGTTCTTAGGTATTATGCTATTTGGTATTCGCAGAGTTCCTAATTGGCTGCATACCACTTCCACACTTATTGTCGCCCTTGGCACCACGACGTCTGCGTTTTGGATCTTGGCGCTGAATAGTTGGATGCAGACCCCACAAGGGTTTGAAGTAGTTGAGGGTGTGGTTTACGCCACCAATTGGAAGGAAATAATATTCAATCCGTCGTTCCCCTATCGCTTTGTGCATATGATGTTGGCATCGGGATTAACGGCAAGCTTCTTAATCGCCGGTCTATCCGCCTACAGAATGCTAAAAGGCGACGATAAACTTGCGCCTAAACTTGCCCTGAAAACGGCTACATACACAGCAGCCGTGCTAATACCGCTACAGATTTTTGCGGGCGACATGCATGGGCTTAACACCCTTGAGCATCAGCCGCAGAAAGTAGCCGCCATGGAAGGACTGTGGGAAACCACTGAGGGCGCGCCGCTACTGTTGTTTGCTATACCGGATGAGGAAGGCAGAGAAAACCATTTCGAAATTCCCATTCCCTATGCAGCCAGTTTAATTCTTACCCACGAATTAAAAGGCGAGATAAAAGGCCTTAATGAGTTTGAGGGGGAGCATCCTCCAGTAGCGCCCGTATTTTATGGCTTTCGAGTAATGGTAGGCATGGGCATGTTAATGCTTGCAGTATCCTGGCTAGGCAGTATTTACTTAATGCGTAACCGTTCATTTCCCGTGTGGTTAAAGCGTACTTTTGCCGGTATGGCATTTAGCGGTTGGGTAGCAACCCTTGCAGGCTGGTATGTTACAGAGATAGGCAGACAGCCTTATCTCGTTAGCGGCGTACTAAAAACCACAGACGCAGTAACGCAACTACCTCCCAGCAATATCGCGATATCGTTCACTCTGTACGCCGTCATTTATAGCGGGCTACTCATCGCCTATATTGGCACCCTAATGCTGATGTGTCGCCGAGCGGTTGAGATTGAAGAAATCACCACCGAGGAGCGAGAGATCGCAAAAGCGAAAATGAGCGCCAACAATAACCCTGTCACGGTGTAAGGAGTTACTATGTTTGAACATGTTTCACCTGAAATGCTCGGCAATATCTATGTGGGTTTATTGGGCTTGTCGGTTTTACTTTATGCCATATTAGACGGCTACGACTTGGGTGTGGGCGTGCTTATACCGCCTCGCACCGAAGCCTTTAGAGACGATATGATAGCCTCTATTGGCCCATACTGGGATGCCAATGAAACCTGGTTAGTACTTGCCGTAGGCCTGTTGCTTATTGCCTTTCCTGAGGCGCACAGCGAAGTACTGCAAACCTTATATCTGCCAGCAACTTTTATGCTGTTAGGGCTTATTTTACGGGGCGTTGCCTTCGACTTTCGCGCAAAGGTAGTGCAAGTGAATAAACGTAAGTGGGACTTGGTATTCAAGTATGGCTCTTTGCTTACCACGCTTGCCCAAGGCTATATGCTTGGTATTTATGTTACCGGACTTCGCACAGACTTGTGGGCACAAGCGTTCGCCGTATTAGCAGCACTTGGCGTCACTGCAGCATATGCATTTATTGGCTCGTGCTGGCTTATCTTAAAGTCGGAAGGTGAGTTACAGCAAAAGGCCTATTACTGGGCAAAACGAGGGTTAGGGATATTAGCGCTGGGTATTGTGTCGGTGAGTATTGCCAATCTATCTCTACATGAAGAGGTGCGCAACTTATGGCTTTCGCCACCGTGGGGAGTTATGCTATTTGCCATTCCGGTTACCTGCTTTGCGCTATTAACACTGTGTGGGGTGCTGCTTAAAAAGCTTCCCCATAGTGATGGTAAAGGAGAATGGCTACCGTTCTTCATCGCATTGTTAGTCTTTCTACTGTGCTTTACCGCGTTTGCCATTAGTTATTACCCGTTCATTATTCCCGGGCAAATGATGATATCTGACGCACTAAGTGATGCCAGCTCACTGAGGTTTTTATTAGTTGGCGTGGTGGTTGTAGTACCTGTTATCTTGGCTTACACCGTGATGGTTTACAAAATTTTCTCAGGGAAGTCAGAGAAACTGTCTTACTATTAACTAGAGCGTGTGCTGACACAATTAGGCGTTAAAGAGAAGTGAAGCGGAGCGAGCTTACAAGCTTCAACGTCATCAAAGCGAACCAAGGGGTCTATTCGATAGGCCCCTTTGCGTTTTTGTTATATATGTTTTTGTTTATATACCTAAGCGCTAAGCGCCTGATAGAATTTGCCTTGGCAGTATATGTTTTTGGCGCTGTACGTTTTTTGCCTAAAATGCCTGTTGCGTGAAAGGGCTTCATCACACTACAAATGTGTAAGAGGAACCGCAGTAGTATATTTAATTTGCTCCATGGCAAAACTTGAGGTGACGTCTGAAAAGGCGATACCGCTTACCAGCCGCTTATAAAAGTGGTCGAAACAGGCCATGTCGGTCACCAGCACTTTTAACAAATAGTCATATTCCCCCGACATTCGATAGCACTCCACCACTTCATCAAAAGAAGATGCATGCTGCGAGAAGGTCGACAACCACTTTTTATCGTGATTACCCGCTTTAACTTGCACAAACACGGTCATGGTAAGGCCCAGTGTTTGTGCCTGCAGTAACGCTACTCGTCGAGAGATAATACCGTTTGCTTCTAACTTTTGTATTCTGCGCCAGCAGGGTGTTGAGGTTAACCCCACTTGCTCAGCTATTTGTGCAACAGGCGTTTCTGAATCTTGCTGTAAAATACTCAAGATGGTGCGATCGATAGCATCAATGTTTGTGTTTTTCATACATTACATATTGTCATTTCATTGCTTCTCTATTTACGCCTTTAAAAGCACGGTTAAAAGCTCGGCTTTAATTTAAGTAGTAAGCCAAGCGCAGCGTTAGGCCGTAAGCCGTAAGCCATTGCAATGCTAATTACAGCCACCAAGGCTGAGCAAAATTAATATTTTCTTTAGCCAACTCGTACTGATACGGCGGCGCAAACGGCGTCCAAAAACCGTCGGCAAGACCCTTATCGAGGATGGTAAATTTACCTGATTGCTCATAGTTTTTTAGTATTTTGTAATAGGCACCAACGGGTAACTGTGGGTTAGACTGGCGAAACACGACCTTACCTCCATAGGTGTTGTACATATGCTTTTCTGCCAAATAAATCATAACTTGGCGCTTTGCAACATCGTCGCCAATGCCATCTTCACTGGCGCTACCCGCAAATTTAGTTTTAAATTTTTCTACCAACGCTGCATCAACAGCGAGGTTGTTTTGCACGAAGTAATCGTCGAGAACCCCTTCAATAATACGTTCTGACAAATTCGTTAGGCTGGCAAGTGCCACCATGGCATTTTGTTCTTCACTGCTATTCGCTTGAGAGGCCATTTCAGCTAAAACCTCGTCATCTGGGGTAATATCTTTTGCGGTAATAGATTTATCAAAAAGCGTGGCTACTACTGTCGACGGCTCCTCATCACTCGAGTCGCTGTTTTGCGACGATTCAGATGAGGGTTCAGATGAGGGTTCAGAGGCTGAAGGAAATGCTAATGTGGTCGCTTGCACAGATGCTAATGCAGGCACTTCGGCAGCAGTGGCCGTACCTAAAGCGACACCCAGACTCAATAAAGTGACCATCGCCGTAGTTCTTCCTACACCTCTTTTGGCTCGTCTCAGATTAGAGATTGAGAAAAGTTGCGAGCCAACCATACGAATAATCATAATGAATACCCTAAAAACCAAATGTGAAAATATAAGCAAAAATAAGGCGTTTGTCGGTTTGTTTATACTCTAGTGATAAACGGTACAGCAGAGCCCACACCAAAACCTAAAGCTCAGAGTGCATGCTGCAAACACCATCAAACTAATAGGTTTAGTAGAACACTTTACACAAGGAAATAGCAATACATAGCAAGCAATGCAGAGAGTGAATTTTCGTTAACGAGAGCGATTTCTTGGAATTGGAAAATTAGATTTTGTTTGGCGTGGCTATGAGAACAAGCACAACAAACACATTGCCGGACAAAGAGATTGTCGATGGAGGTGATGTAAAGCGGAAAGAAAAATGGCGGTCAAGTTGACCGCCATTTTTGAATTTCTTAGATAGCTTGCACGTTAGCAGCTTGAAGACCTTTTTGACCTTCTTCAACTTCAAATTCTACGCGCTGACCTTCTGGAAGAGTTTTGTAACCTTCAGAGATAATTGCACGGAAATGAACGAAAACGTCCTTGCCGCCATTATCTTGAGTAAGAAAACCATAACCTTTATCAGCGTTAAACCACTTAACGGTGCCTGTAACTTTAGACATGTCGTATAGACCTCAAATATCGTAATAAATTGCGCAAAAAGCGCGTGTAACTGTGTTTCTGTTGGTCTTTAAATTGGCGGAGTATTGAGGCTTACTTACGAATGGACTAACAACAAACACAAATTACAAGGTAACTCGAGCAGTTTTTACATATAGCAACATATAGCAAATAATACAAATCTCGTCTATTTAAAGACTCTGGCAAACAGCCAATGCCACTATAACACTCTTGGGAACAATTAACATACTAATTAATGACTTATTAACCAAATTCATAAAAAGTTCATTATTGCTTTGGCGTTATTGCCGACTATTTCGCCAAGACAAGAACCAAAAAACAGTACCAATTACACCGCTAAATGCTGGGAAATACCACGAAATACCGTAAATTGGCAGAATAGCGGCAAGTAGAATAAATGTGCCACCCACCACGCTTAAATGAGTGGTCTGAGTAGTTCTTTTCTGCTCTTGAAGAAGTGCTGTAGAGGCTTTTTGCTGCTGTAGCGGCATCCGTTTAATATGCTGTAAACTGTCGTAAAGTAAGTCTGGCATCTCGGGCAATTTTTCTGACCAAAATGGCAAGTTGGCTTTCACCTTCCCCATCATGGCAGAAAAACCAATCTGCTCTTTCATCCAGTTTTCTAAAAACGGCTTCGCGGTTTTCCATAAGTCTAGCTGCGGATATAACTGCCTTCCTAACCCTTCCACATACAGTAAAGTCTTCTGCAACAGAACCAGCTGAGGCTGCACCACCATGTCGAAACGGCGGGCTGTATTAAATAGCTGCAGCAGTACGTTACCGAATGAAATCTCAGCTAGCGGCTTTTGAAATATGGGTTCGCAAACCGTTCTAATGGCCATCTCAAATTCATCGATGTTGGTGTCTTGAGGTACCCAACCAGAATCAGCATGTAACTGGGCTACTTTGCGATAGTCTCGATTAAAAAAGGCAATAAAGTTTTCGGCTAAATAGCGCTTATCTTCTTTATTTAAGGTACCCACAATGCCAAAGTCGATAGCGATATATTTTGGGTTATCTGGGTGTTCGGTGGAAACAAAAATATTACCCGGGTGCATGTCTGCATGAAAAAAACTGTCGCGAAATACTTGGGTAAAAAACACCTCTACTCCACGTTCTGCTAATTTCTTTAAATTGGTGTTCTGGGCTATTAACGCATCGATATTCGAAATGGGAATACCGTAAATTCGCTCCATTACCAGCACATTGTGACGACAGTAGTCACTGTAAATTTTAGGTACATACAGGGCATCAGAACCCTCAAAGTTGGTACCCAACTGAATACCGTTTGCCGACTCACGCAGTAAATCAAGCTCATCGACAATCGTCTTGCGATACTCCACCACCACTTCAACCGGGCGCAGGCGCCTGCCGTCGGGAAGCCAGCGTTGAATAATATTGGCAAAGCTGAACAACAGCTCCATGTCTGCCACTATCGTGTCGCGAATATCAGGGCGCAGTACTTTTACTACCACGTCTTCGTTATTTGCCTTTAATTTTGCTGCATGCACCTGTGCGATAGACGCTGATGCTAAGGGCTCTTCTTCAAATTCACTAAACAGTTCGCTCAGTTCGTTTAAGCCTAAAGAAGACTTGATTATCGCTTGGGCCGCTTGTGAAGGAAAAGGCGGCACTTTATCTTGTAACCGAGCAAGTTCATTGGCAATAGAAGGCGCAAGCAAGTCTCGGCGGGTAGACAGCATTTGTCCAAACTTAATGAATACAGGCCCTAAACTTTGTAGTGCAAGCGTAATTCGCTCGCCTTGGGATTTACCTTTGTGCTTGTTGCGCACCCAAAAGATACTGTGGCGCAATAACCTTGCATACCAAGGTAACCACTTTGCAGGAATTAGTTCGTCGAGGCCGTGTTCTAGCAGCACTCGATTAATTTTATACAGCCTAACAATTCGCATGCAAGTCTCTTATTTAAGTCGTTCTTCTAAATCACGTAGCCTGGCGTCTAAGCGCTCTGTGCTATCTCGCAGCGCACTGACTTCATCGCTAAAATGCATAACCGCGAGCTTATGTGCAGCCAACTTTTTTTCTTCCACTAGGGCGTTGCCAAACACATCACTCATGTTGGCAAGCATCGACATGGATTTTTCATGAACGGCTTTTACCGTTTTCATCGACTGATGGGCAAAAACGTCATTTGTTCTAATAGCGATAAGCTCTTCTACATCTATATCGAGGTCTTTGAACAGACTGCTTACCTGCTGCGCCACATTTAACTCGCCTTCTAAATACAGCGCTTGTTGCTGAATAAGGCGAGTTAACTGACTGGTTTCTTTAAGCGCTGGCAATGTATCGAGTGAGGTTTTAATGCAACAGTCTTTGGCACCTAACTGCGCCTTTACCTCTTCAAAATCACCATGCTCTATCAACACGTCAACCTTATCGGAAAACACCAGGGTAATGCCAAATGGAATAGGAGATAAAAACGCTGTCATCCGCGAACCGTCAAGGGCGTTGAGCCTCGCCTTACTGTCGCTATCCAGCGCTAGCAGTTTATTGATAGAAGACTCTAACGTAGCCGCAAAAAGTGCAGATGCAGGCATTAAAATTTATAACCTCGGTGAAGCGCTACAATACCGCCTGTTAAGTTCTGGTAGTCGCACTGCTCAAACCCGGCTTCTTCAAACATGCCTTTCAAGGTGTCTTGGTCTGGGTGCATGCGAATACTTTCAGCTAAGTACTGGTAGCTTTCTGCATCGTTCGCGACCAATTGCCCCATCTTGGGAAGTAAGTGAAATGAATACATGTCGTAAAGCTTACTAAGCTGCTCGGATGTTGGTTTGGAAAACTCTAACACCAATAAGCGACCGCCAGGCTTTAGCACCCGATAAATTGAATTAAGCGCGTTTTGTTTTTCCGTCACATTTCGCAAACCAAATGCCATGGTAACCACATCAAAGTGGTTGTCAGGAAATGGCAGTGCTTCTGCATCAGCTTGAACGTAGTCAATGTTACTGACAAGCCCGCGATCGCGCAGTTTATCTCGACCTACCTGAAGCATGGATAGATTAATATCAGCAAGGGTTACACGGCCCGTGGGGCCAACTAAGCGAGAAAATTTAGCAGTTAGGTCGCCAGTGCCACCCGCAATGTCGAGCACCTTATTGCCCGCGCGCACACCTGAACAATCAATGGTGAATCGCTTCCATAAACGATGAACGCCCATGGACATCAGATCGTTCATCACATCGTATTTCGCTGCAACAGAATCGAAAACGTTGGCAACTAAAGACGCCTTTTTTTCTTTCTCTACTTGCTTAAAACCGAAGTGCGTCTTTTGCTCTGTAGCTTGCTCTGCCGTTTGTTCCACATCGTTTTCTAGCACGTGCTCTTCAGAGAAAGAGTGCTTGGATGAAGAGTGCACATCACCCGCTGATGAGGTCTGATTGTCGCTCATAACGTTCCTATTGCTAACTGTATTTCACAAAGCTGAAGTGTATAGGATTGTGAAGGTAAGCTAAAGCCTTAAAGCACCCGTGAATTCGTACCCCAGCTGAATGCCACCGTAGTGCTAATCTCTTGCAAAGACCGGCCACTTTCTTTATGCCAATTGGCGAACGTATCATTCGCTGCCCTAAGACTTTTCTTCGAGGTAAGGCCCCCATCAACAATATCGCTTTTACGTAAATAGTCTTCAACGTCACGGGACAACAAGAAGGTATCAATACCTAGGGAGCGAAGTGTATAAGGCCCAGTATTTCCGCCAAGCCTTGCGCCTCGCTTTTTCAAAAAAGCCCATAGTTCGGTGATGTTTTCGGGGCCAAAAGAAGCCGCAAACTTTCCAAAACTCCCGTATTCTAACGACACATCTTTAATCATGATGGCGTTATCTCTCACGGTCATTACTTTTTTATAATTTCTTACAATGCGTTTATCAGATGCTTTTTGCTCTAGCATCTCATCAGGCATCAACAATACTTTGTCGATATCGAAATTAAAAAAGACCGTTTCAAAGTCGTCCCACTTATTTTCGATAACTCGCCACACAAAACCCGACTGAAACACTTTTTTTGTCATTGCGGCCAAAAAGCGATCGTCGGGTATAGTAGCTACATCAGAAGCCGACAAGGGTGCGTGAAGCATAGCTTCAAGCACCCTTTTCCCGCCTTTTCGCTCACACGCTCGCTGATATATAGAGTGAAACGATTCAGCCATAGCCTGTGTTATCCTTTTATCCCACTGTGACGCAGTAATGCATCCACTTTAGGCTCTCGACCTCTAAACGCGACAAATAGCTCCATTGGCGGTTTGCTTCCACCCATTTCTAAGATATTTGTTAGAAAGGCTTTTCCAGTTTCACGATTGAAAATACCGTCTTCTTCAAACTTGCTGTACGCATCGGCAGATAATACCTCGGCCCACTTGTAGCTGTAATAGCCCGCTGCATATCCACCAGCAAAAATATGACCAAATCCATTTTGGAAACGGTTGAAAGAGGGTGGTACAGATACGGCCACTTCGTCTCTTACACTATCGAGCACACCTTGCACGTCAACGGTGCTGCCCTTTTCACTGTGAAGTAAGAAGTCAAACAAGCTGAATTCTAACTGTCTGACCATCTGCATGGCAGATTGATAGTCTCTGGCTGCTAACATACGCTCTAGTAAATCTGCCGGTAGTGGCTCGCCAGTCTCATAGTGTCCAGAAATGAAGTTAAGCGCGTCCTCTTCCCAGCACCAGTTCTCTAAAAACTGACTTGGTAGCTCCACCGCATCCCACGGTACGCCATTGATACCAGATACACCCGCCACGCGCATTTTAGTTAACATATGGTGGATGCCGTGACCAAACTCATGGAAAAGCGTTACCACTTCATCGTGGGTGAATAAGGCAGGCTTATCGCCAATGGGCGCGTTAAAATTACACGTTAAGTAGGCGACAGGAAGCTGCAGTTCGCCATTGCTCATTTCGCGTCGCACGCGACATTCATCCATCCACGCACCGCCGCGCTTTTTCGCTCGCGCATACAAATCTAAATAGAAACTTCCGCGAAGCACGTCAGCTTCATCAGTAATAGTGAAATAGCGCACATCTTCATGCCAGGTATCAACGCCAGGTTGCTCGACAATTGATAGGCCATATAGCTTGTGAACCACATCAAACAACCCGGACAGCACTTTGTCTTCTGGGAAATAAGGGCGCAGCATTTCATCTGATATTGTGTACTTTTCTTGCTTCAGCTTTTCACTGTAATAAGGCAGGTCCCAAGACGCTAGCTCAGTCACATTGTGCGTGTTGCGGGCGTACTCTTTTACTTCGTCTAACTCTCGTTCTGCCTGAGGCTTCGACTTAGCCGCTAAGTCGCGTAAGAAACCAATGACTTGCTCGGTAGAATCGGCCATTTTAGTGGCTAGCGAACGCTCGGCGTAACTCGAAAATTCGAGTAGCTCAGCTAACTCAGTACGAAGAGATAATATCTGTTTGATGATATCGGTATTGTCCCACTTGCCTGCATTCGGCCCTTGATCAGAGGCTTTCGTTGAATACGCGCGATACATTTCCTCACGCAATTCACGGTTATCGGCATACAGCATTACAGGAAGGTAAGATGGAATATCTAGTGTGAACAAATAGCCTTGAAGATCTTTTTGATGGGCAGCCTGCGCCGCCGCTTCTAAGGCAGACTCTGGCATACCCTCTAACACACTTCTATCACTAACATGCTTGGTCCACCCCATGGTGGCATCCATCACGTTATTTGAAAACGTCGAAGACAATTCACTTAGCTTTGCCTGTATTTCTGCAAAGCGCTTTTTTTGCGCATCAGGTAAAGCCACGCCAGACAGCGTAAAATCTCTAACCGCGTTTTCGACTACTTTTTGTTGTTCATCATCTAGGCTGTTGAACTCTTCTGAATTTTGTAGCGCTACATATGCATTGAACAGACCTTCATGCTGCCCTACCCAAGTGCCATATTCTGACAATAATGGTAAGCAGGCATCGTGGGCCTCTCGCAGCTCATCACTGCTAACCACACTGTTCATGTGTGACACTGGAGAAAATATTTTGCTAAGTCGGTCGTCAACTTCTTCTAGACGAAGAACTACATTTTGATAAGAATAATCTTTAGACGCGACTACATCGTCAATTTCTGCTTTGCAGGCCTCAATAGCGCGCTCAACGGCTGGTTTTATCGAATCGGCCTCAATGCCAGAAAATATAGGTAAACCGTCGACTAATTCAATTGCTGGGGTCGTCATAATATATTCACTCTTATCGTTGTATGCATAATCTTAATTATAAATAAGGTGGGGGGTTTTCATCGAAAAACAACATTCATTCTTAGCCAAGCTTCGTCTAAACAATACCTCCACACTTCGCCGTATCGTGCCATGCTTGGTTAGTGATTTGACTTAACCTGTAAGTACAACTATTTTTTAGTCGAAGATCAAAAGCTATTAACAGTAACAAAGCGCACTTTTACTGGCCTTTAAGCCGACCCAAACTAAAGTGTCACTAATGTCACAATTAAATCTTTTGTCTACTTTGTCTTCTGTGCGTATGACGCTATAATTCACAAGGATATGAAAAAGGCGAAACTATGAAGACACTTACATCGGGCGAAATAGCATCATACTGCGATGTTAATTTGCGTACCGTAATCAGATGGATAGAAAACGGTAAACTTAAAGGTTTCAAGCTTCCCGGCCGAGGGAATAATCGTGTGCTCGTTGAAGATTTCATTGAATTTTTAGAGCGTCACGACATGCCCATCCCCGACTCACTGAAGGGTGACGCAACACCGTCAATACTTATTGTCGATGATGAAATGCCCGTTGCCAAGTCAATTCAACGGGTAGCACGCAGAGCCGGATTCGACAGCTACATTGCTACCGGCGGTTTCCAAGCGGGCATAATGCTGAGTCAGCATGAGCCCAAGGTAATGACGCTCGACCTCAGTATGCCGGGTATGGATGGATACAGCGTCATCGATTTCACACGTGAGCAAAGCAAATATAAAGATTTAAAAATCGTTGTTATTTCTGCACTCGATGATATTAGCCTTGAGCGGGCTTTAGAAATAGGTGCTGATGCATCACTTCAAAAGCCATTTTCTAACCACGATCTCACCATGGTACTCGAGCAGTTTATGTCGATGTAGGACAATAGAGCAAAAGGAGCGTTTTCATGTGTAGAATACTATATGCAATGTGCACCGCTTTTATACTGATGTTACCGCATGAAATCCAAGCGAAAACCCTCACCTTTGGCGTTGTTCCTCAACAATCTGCAAAGAAAATGGCAAAGTCTTGGCAGCCCCTTTTCGAATATATCGAAAATTACGCTGGGTTTCGCATCGATTTTCAAACGGCCAAAGATATTCCGACCTTCGAAGCTAACCTTGCCAATGGGGAATATGACATTGCCTACATGAATCCGTTTCATTTTGTCGTATTTAATTCGTCGGTGGGTTACCAAGCACTCGCAAAACAAAAAGATAAACGTTTGCAGGGCATTATTGTTGTACATAAAGATAGCGGCATTCAGTCTTTATCCGAGCTAAACGGCGCCGAGCTAGTATTTCCAGCGCCGGCCGCCTTTGCAGCAAGCATAGTCACGAGCGCCAAGTTACGAAACGAAGATATTGCCTTTGTTCCTCGCTATGTAAACTCTCACGATTCCGTTTATTTGAATGTAGAAAAACAGTTTTTTATCGCTGGCGGTGGAATTTATAGAACGCTACAGTCATCTCCAGCCCAACAATCGTTAAGGGTATTGTGGGAAAGCCCTCTTTATACCCCTCACGCTATTGCTACACACCCAAGGCTGAGTGAGGATGACAGAAAATCGATAATCAATGCATTAATCTCGATTTCTAGTGATGCCAGTAGCGTCGATATATTAAAGAACTTGGGTATGAACGGCTTTGTTGAAGCCGATGATTCTCATTGGGATGATGTCCGTAAACTTGGCATATCATCGCTGTCTCGGCCTCATAGTTAAAGGACTAACTGTGCGATTATCCTTGCGAACAAAAACCATTACAGGCGTGGTATCAATAACCGCCATACTGCTTATTGTCTTGGTGGTCACTATTTTTCAATTCTTAAACGACCTGGTTGATAGCAGCGTTGAAAAATCTGCCAGCACAAGCGCGGCACTGTTTGTCTCTACCACTAAAAATGCATTTTTAAGTTACGACCTTTCCTCTCTTGATGCTGATGTTACAGAAATACTCACCAACCCCAATATTGCTTACGTAAGGGTTAAAGACAAAAACAACAGAGTGTTTGTTGAAAAAGGCGATACGAGGGCCTTGCAAAACACGTTTAACGAGGACACTTCGGCCTCACACACCGACGATGGCATTTACGACACCCGGGCTCCCATCTTGGTGAACGACACACTCTACGGCTATGTAGAAATGGGGTTAAATATTGCTTCGGTGACAGACTCGGTGTCGCGGGTGAGAAACTGGACGCTCACCCTAGCGGTGCTCGAGTTCATACTTGTTGGTTTGTTGTCTTATTTACTTGGTTCTTACTTAATGAGACAGCTTCAATCCCTCCACACTGGAGCTAAACATCTTGGCGAAGCCATTGAAAATAATCATTATCAAAATATTTTTATCGAAGTTCGCGGTAAAGACGAACTCAGTGATTTAGCGGAAGCTTTTAACCATTTAGTGGAGCGGTTAAGGGAAGAGCACGGACAGCGGCAGCGTTTTGAAGATGAGCTTAAAGAACTCAACGCCCTGCTTGAAGACAAGGTAAAGGACAGAACGGCAAAGCTTAATCAAAAGAACATGGAGCTTGAAGAGACAAACAAAAACCTAAAAGAAGCGCAGGTGCAGTTATTGCAAGCAGAGAAAATGGCTTCCGTTGGTCAATTAGCAGCCGGTGTTGCCCATGAGATTAATAACCCTATTGGCTTTGTGAGTAGCAACATATCAACGTTAAACGACTATATTGCCACCTATCAAATGTTATTCGCGCAAGTCACGGCGCTACTAAATAGCGATGATGAGGCTCAGCGATTAGCTCTCATTGCTGATATAAAGCAAAACATCATCGATAAAGATATGGCATTTATCAATGAAGATATCAGCGATTTACTCAATGACTCCACCGAGGGGCTTCATCGCGTTGCAGAAATTGTAAAAGGACTAAAACTGTTCTCCCGTGTAGATAGTGATGGCGTGCAGTTACACAACATTAACGATTGCGTACGCACCACATTGGCTATGGTTAACAACCAGCTAAAGTATGTATGTACTGTAGAAACCAAATTAGGCAACGTGCCTGCGGTGACGATGAATATTGGCAAAATTTCACAAGTAGTGACGAATTTGCTCATCAATGCAGGCCAAGCGGTAGAAAGCACAGGTGTACATGGAAGAGTCACTATCTCCACAGTCGTCGTTGACGACTTTGTAGAGTTAAGAGTGGAAGATACTGGGTGCGGTATTCCTCAAGACAATTTAGATAAGCTGTTTAATCCATTTTTCACAACTAAGCCAGAAGGGCAAGGTACCGGATTAGGGTTGTCTATTTCGTTTGGAATAGCACAGGAACATGGCGGTCGCTTAAGCGTTACAAGCGAAGAGAATGAAGGCAGCATGTTTACATTGGCATTACCCATTGTGAAAGATGAAAGCGACGAACCGGAAACCTAGCTATCTAAGGTTACCTATTGGCTAACAGTCAAGGTAGTAATATTTGGTTAAAGTATTGAGTAATTGTCAGTACTTTAAGAAAGACTCGACGTAGGCAGTGCAATGCTTACATAGTGAGAGACAGCGTTTTAACAGGATTACGTTTTTTATGACAGCACCTACCCCAGAAAAGCCGGTGACATACACTGTCTTATTTGTCGATGACGAGCCCAATATATTGCGCGCGATAAAACGTGCTCTGTTTACAATGGATATTAATTTGCTGCTCGCTGACGGCGGCTCAAAAGCCTTAGAGCTGATGGAGAAGCAGACAGTCCATGTGGTAATTTCGGATATGAAAATGCCGCAAATGTCTGGGGCTGAACTGTTAGAGCAAGTCGCTAAAAACTATCCTGACACCTTTAGAGTGGTTCTCACCGGCTATGCCGATATCGAGTCTACAATCAAAGCCGTAAACCAAGGTAAAATTCATCGCTATTTGCAAAAGCCATGGGAAAACCAAGAGCTCATTTCAGTCATCAATGAAGGGCTAGAACGAGTTAAGCTTAAAGAGGAAAATACGCGGCTGCAAAAGCTGACCCGTCTTCAGAACAAAAAGCTCAAAGATGTGAATACCTCTCTTGAAAGTGTGGTTCAAAAAAGAACCCGTCAGATAAAGTTTGCGCTTAATAAGATTGAGAAGCACAACCAGGCCATGGAGCAAGTGCTCTTTAACGTAATCAGTATCAACCCCCACATCAACGGTAAGTTTGCTATTGAAGTGAGCGAACTTGCTGCAAAAATTGCCCGAATTGCACAGCTAGAGAAATGTGATATCAAACAGGTAAAGTATGCAGGGCTTATTTGTGAAATTGGCCAATTGGGTTTATTGGTAGAAGATTTCGCAGAGCCGTTTGCCAAGCTAAAATATCAACAGCAACAGAACTACTTATCGCAAACCAAACAAGCTGCGCTTATTCTCGCTCCAGCAGAAGAGCTTCAGCCCATATCAGATATCATCGAGTTTCAGTTTGAGCACTACAATGGCTCAGGTCTTTACAATAAGGTAGCCAAGGAAATTCCTGTGGGCGCAAGAATATTGGCGATTGCAAGGGACTACTGGCGTTTGGTAACTGGCCGAATGAGCGGTGTAGAAATGCAGCCTAGAGACGCCAAAGCAGAAATGAAAAAGCACAGAAACACCCGCTACGACGGTGAGTTTCTTGATTTACTATTAAGCGCCGAGGACATTGGCACCTCTACCCTACTCGATACCACAATGAAGGCGGCCCAGTTAAAAGAAGGGATGCAGCTGGCGAAAAACTTGTATAACGACAGTCATATACTCATCTTGCCTGAAGGCCACGTATTTAACCGTGCAACCATTCAAAAACTGCAGCAATTTGAAGAAGAGCGCGGTAAAGCATTTAGCATTCAAATAGAACCAGAAAGCAATTCTGAGACTACAAGTCAGTAGTTTCTCTTAAAAAGGTGCGCTAGTCGCTAATAATTAGAGATTAGCGACTAGCGACTAGCGCACCTATTATACCAGTCCTCATAGATAGTTACCTACTCAGCGAGACTTAAAAGGTTCGTAATAGCGGCGTGTTACCTTAGGTATAGTGCTTCTACATCAAGTGACACAACAAAGAGTACGGACATTTTTAGCAGCAAAGGCGTGTGGTTCGTGTTGTGTTTAATACGCATAGTCTTATGTATTGCTTGCGATTAATCGCATTATTGTTGCTGGCGATGCTATTTCGTATGTAGTTACAGTAGAATTCATGTGAGAATGGAAAAATAAGAATTGGCTCCAACAATTTAAAAGGCTTTTGTATGAAACATTTTGATTATATTTCTATTGGCGGCGGTAGCGGTGGCATTGCATCTGCTAATCGCGCAGCGAAGCACGGTAAAAAAGCGGCAATTATCGAAGCGAAGGATATTGGTGGCACCTGTGTAAACGTGGGCTGTGTACCTAAAAAAGCGATGTGGTATGGGGCGCAAATTGCAGAAGCCGTGCATCGCTATGCGCCGGAATATGGATTTGATGTTTCGGTAAATCACTTTAGCTGGGATGGCCTAATTGCAAGTCGCCAAGCGTACATTGAACGCATTCACGCATCATACGATCGCGTGTTAACGGCTAATGACGTCACGTTAATTCACGGCTTCGCTAAGTTTATCGACAACAATACAATTGAAGTGAATGGTGAACGCATTACGGCAGATCACATTACTATAGCTGTGGGTGGCCGCCCTTCTATTCCAGATATCGAAGGGGCGCAGTACGGTATCGACTCAGATGGCTTTTTTGCCCTAAAAGAGCAGCCTAAGCGCGCAGTCGTTGTAGGTGCTGGCTACATTGGTGTTGAATTAGCAGGTGTACTTCATGCTTTAGGTACAGAATCTCATTTGGTAGTGAGAAAACATGCACCACTTAGAAACTTCGACCCTATCATCCACGAAACCTTGGTTGATATGATCAATACCGAAGGCTGTAAATTGCATACCTTCGCCAGTGTCGAAAAAGTGGAAAAAGCTGACGATGGTGAATTAACAATATCGTTAACCAACGGCGAGCAATTAAAAGCAGACTGCTTAATTTGGGCCATTGGCCGCGAGCCATCTACCGATAAAATTGGATTGGAAAATACCGACGTTGAACTTAGTGATGACGGCACGGTGAAAGTGGATAAATACCAAAACACAACGGCCAAAAATGTATACGCCGTTGGTGATATTACCGGTGAAGCAGAGCTGACTCCTGTTGCAATAAAAGCCGGCAGGCTGCTCAGTGAGCGTCTGTTCAACGGCCAAAAAGATGCGCATATGGACTATTCACTTATTCCAACGGTGGTGTTTAGCCACCCGCCTATCGGCACTATTGGAATGACAGAGCCTGAAGCCATTGAAGCCCACGGCGAAGACAATGTTAAAGCGTACACGTCAAGCTTTGCATCTATGTACACCGCCGTAACCCGTCATCGTCAAATGACAAAAATGAAGCTTATCTGCGCGGGTAAAGATGAAAAAGTCGTTGGGTTGCACGGCATTGGACACGGCATGGATGAAATTTTACAAGGTTTCGCAGTGGCAATAAAAATGGGCGCAACTAAAGCCGATTTTGATGCCTGTGTCGCTATACACCCTACTAGCGGTGAAGAATTCGTTACTATGACTTAACCTCTGGGATTGGGCTTTGGGCTTGAGCCCTAGACTTGAATTCGTGACATAACCAGCAACTGTGACCTTCAATAGGTCGCAATTGCTGTAAAATATTAACCGTAGGCCGCATTTGAAATTAAGCGGCCTTTTTTGTGAGCTAAATAACTCAGCCTTACTCTTTCTCCACTCTGTTTCTTCTTACAAACAACGTAAATATAATGTTAACGGGCATTCATCACTTAATGAAAGCGACTAATCGCGTTATGTTTATATAACGTTTATGTTGTAACGTATGATATTAACAACTAATGCTGTTCTTGTTTACGGGCTTACGAAAAAGAAACAACAACACGCACTCTATAAAAACTAACGACATTAAAAAGTTGGAAATAAATACAATGAAAAAATTATCACTGAGTCTCATCGCATCAGCGATGTTGGCATCAGGCATTGCTCCTACCTTTGCACAGGAAGCAATGTCTCAGAATAAAGAAGAAAACGGCTACGATGTGGAGAACTGGGATGTTAATAACCCGCCTTATGCACTGAACGAGGTGGCAATAAGCACCACTGAAACCACGTGGTCGAGCCTAGATGTGGCACCTAACGGCAAGTTTATGGTGTTTGATATGCTTGGCGATCTATACAAAGTTGATATCAATGGCGGTGATGCGTCGCCACTTACCCAAGACTTCGCATGGAATATTCATCCTTCCATATCGCCAGACGGTAAGCAGGTCGCTTTTATTTCAGACCGCGATGGCCTAAGCAATGTATGGGTGATGGATATCGATGGCGAAAACCTTCATCAAGTGACGAGTGAGAAGAACAACCTCATTCACTCCCCTAAGTGGAGCCCTGATGGCGAATACCTCGTGGTAACAAAGGGGATTATGTCGAGTCGCAGTATTCCTGCGGGCGAGATTTGGATGTATCACAAGTCAGGCGGTGACGGCCTGCAAATTAAAGCGCGAAACAGCGGAAAGCGCGACCAGCAAAACATTGCAGACCCTGTGTTTTCTCATGACGGCAAATACATCTACTTCACAGAAAATACCGTCCCTGGCAGCCGCTTTGAATACAATCGCGACCCGCTAGAAGGTATCTTCGCCATTACCCGCTTTGATCGTGAAACCGGTGAAGAAAGCCGATACATCAGCGGTACTGGCGGTGCAGTTGTCCCTACTCCGTCACCAGATGGCAAGTACATTGCGTTTGTTCGCCGCGTAAAAGACAGAACTGCTCTGTTTATAAAAGACGTTAAAACGGGAATTGAAACGCCCCTCACACTAGAACTTGAAAGAGATATGCAAGAAGGCTTTGGCTCCGAAGGCTACTTTGCGTATTTCGACTGGATGCCCGATAGCTCTAAAATCGTGTACTGGACAGGCGGAAAATTCCACACCATCGATATTGCTGACAAAAGCACATCAACGATTGAAATTAGTGTAGACGCCAAAGTGCAATACGCCGACGCCCTTCGTTTCGACGTAGACGTGGCTCCAGACAAGTTTGATGTCAATATGATCCGCTGGTCTCAAATGTCACCCAATGGCAAAACCGTTTTATTTCAAGCACTAGGTAAGCTGTACGTTCGCGACGTGAAGTCGGGCAACATTAAGCGTTTAACCAAACAAAACGACCACGACGAGTTTTACCCACGTTTTTCTAACGACGGTAAAAAAGTGGTGTATACCACGTGGGACGACCAAGATTTAGGTACCGTTCGCATAGTGTCAGCGAGAGGCGGTAAAGGCAAAGTCATTACCGAACAACCGGGCCATTACATTGAGCCATCATTCTCTGAAGATGGAGAGAAAGTGCTGTTTCGCAAATTTACGGGTGGCTATTTGCTTAACCCTAAATATTCTGTAGAGCCAGGTATTTACGTGGCTGACCTTGAAGAAGATACCGTCAATAAGGTGACTGACGGTGGGTATAATGCCCACTTTGCAGGCGGTGACGAACGGGTTTACTTTACTGAGTCTGCGGGCGGTGAAGCCTATTACGAAACGCAGCTATCGAGTGTAAACCTTAAAGGCAACGACAAGCGAACTCACCTATATGGCAGTACCAAGGTAAGTGAGTACAAACTTTCTCACGATAAAAAGTGGATTGCCTTTGTCTATCAGTTCAAAACGTATGTAGCGCCGTTCGTCGATAATGGTAAGAAAATTACCATTGGTCCAGACATGACCTCACTTCCAGTGACACAGCTTTCAAGCCGTGCTGGAGAGTACCTAACGTGGTCGCCTGACAATAAAACACTGAGCTGGTTTAACGGCCCAACGTTGTTTAAGCGCTCTCTTGATGAAGCCTTCGCCTTCGTTGACGGAGCTTCAGACACATTACCAGAGCCAGTGGCACAGGGAATGGACCTATCGTTCTCTACCGACGCTGACAAACCATCAGGGTATAAGGCACTGGTAGGCGGCAAAGTGGTCACCATGCGCGACGCTGATAATACGCAGGAAATCATCGAAGATGGCGTTGTGCTTATTAAAGATAACCGCATTGAAGCTGTTGGCAAGCGCAGCGATATCGAGATCCCTGCCGACGCGATGCAAATTGATACCAGTGGAAAAACCATTATTCCAGGTCTTATCGATGCTCACGCTCACGGTTCCCAGGGAAGAAATGAAATCATTCCACAGCAAAACTGGAGCCAGTACTCGAATGTGTCCTTTGGTGTCACCACTATTCACGATCCGTCAAACGACACTACCGAAATATTTGCGGCGTCTGAACTGCAGCGCAAAGGTAAAATTGTAGCGCCACGTATTTACTCTACCGGCACCATTTTATATGGCGCAGAAGGACTAGGATACAAAGCCATCATTAACGATTATGACGATGCTTACTTCCACGTTGAGCGCTTAAAAGAGGCTGGCGCGATTTCAGTCAAAAGTTATAACCAGCCACGTCGTGACCAACGTCAACAGGTGTTATGGGCGTCTAAAAACCAAGAAATGATGGTAGTGCCTGAGGGCGGCGGTAAGTTCCAGCAAAACCTAACCATGCTAGTTGATGGCCATACAGGTTTAGAGCACAGCTTACCGGTGGAAAAAGGGTACAGCGACGTAACTCAGCTTTGGAAAGCCACAGAGTTTGGTTACACACCCACGTTTGTTGTGTCTTATGGCGGGATGATGGGTGAAGAATACTGGTATGACAAAACACAAGTGTGGAAAAACCCTCGCTTACTGCGTTATACCCCATCAACCATATTAGATAGACGTGCTATTCGCAGACCTAGCGCACCAGAAAATCAATATAACCATCAAAACGTGGCTAGCTACGCTAAAGAGCTTCGCGACAATGGAGTAAGTGTACATATTGGTGCTCACGGACAGCGTGAAGGTTTAGCTGCTCACTGGGAGCTGTGGATAATGCATCAAGGCGGCTTTACTCCTTGGGAAGCATTACGCGGTGGAACCATTGATGGCGCTAAACACCTAGGTATGTCTAAAGATCTTGGCAGTATTGAAGCCGGAAAATTAGCAGACTTAGTGGTAATAGATGGCGATGTACTCAGCGACATTAAAAAGAGTGAGTACGTTGAATATACCGTGCTAAACGGTCGCGTGTACGAGTCGGCAACGATGAATGAAGTAGGCAGCAAGAAAAAGCGTAAACCATTCTTTTTCGAGCAAGATAACGCCACCTTTATGCCACAGGCAACGGCCGATGCGGTTGAAGCCAAAGCGCACCACTTCCATTGGGAGCATTGATTCTACCAAGCAGTAATTAGCGCCAACAGACGGGCTAAATAGCCCGACATAATTTGCAACACTTAAAAGCCAGCGATGAATGAGTTGATACCTCTCATCGCTGGCTTTTTATTTATGTTTTAACTCAAGCTGAGAATACTGCACTGACAAAAGGAAACCCTATTTGCTTATGCCAAGCTAATGCCTTACTTTTAAACCACTCGTTTGCCATTTAAAGGTAATCTATGCGCGGCCTTAAATACTCCTTACTATTGGTTTTTGTGCTATTCACTTTGCCATCAATCGCTGATAATTCTCGGCTGAAAAACATCAGTGATATCAAAAATTACACCCAAGAAAATCAGCAACAAATATTGCAAGATTTTACGTCTCTCTTAGCCCTTCCCAATGTGAGTGCTAACACACAGGACATGCTGGTTAACGCCAAATGGATAACCAACTATATTGCGCAAAGAGGGTTTACCTCTGAAGTCGTATCGGCAGGTCGTGCACCCTATATTTTGGCAGAGAAAAGCGTACCGGGTGCTACCAAAACCATCCTGATTTATGCCCATTTTGATGGACAACCAGTGGAGCCTGCTAACTGGGCAACACCGCCTTTTACACCTACGTTGATTGATAAGCCCATCGAGCGTGGTGGTAAACCCATTGATTGGGATGGCAAATCGCCACTAAACCCAGAATGGCGACTGGCGGCTCGCTCAGCTGGCGATGACAAAGCCCCAGTCATTGCGCTAATGGCAGCGCTAGACGCTATGAAAGCCCATAACGTAGCGCCTAGCGTGAATATAAAACTGATTTTAGACGGTGAAGAAGAAGTAGGCAGTCCAACATTAGAGGCTATTATGCAAGAACACGGCGACAAGATGACTGCCGACCTCATGCTATTTTGCGACGGCCCAATGCACCCAAGCAGAAACAAGCAGCTAGTGTTTGGTATGCGCGGCAGCATGACCGTAGATATCACCACTTATGGTGCGTTAAGCCCACTGCATAGCGGCCATTACGGTAATTTCTCCCCAAACCCTACCGATAGATTAATGCGCCTACTCACCTCAATGACCGACGAACAAGGCACTATTTTAATCGATGGCTATAACGATGAAGTGCGTCCTATCAGTGAGGTGGAGCGACAGGCAATCGCCAACATTCCTCCTGTGGATGAGCAGCTTAAATACGACTTAGCCATTGCCGAAAGTTTGGGTAAAACAGTACGAGTAGAGGAAGGCGCGCTGAGTCCAGCCATTATCGTTAAGGGGCTGCAAGCCGGTGGCGTAGGTAATCAGGCGCGCAATATAATACAGTCAGAAGCCACGGCATCCATTAACATGCGATTGGCTGCAGACCAAACGCCCGCATTCTTGCGCAAAAAAATGGAAGCACATATCAAAAAACAGGGTTACACCATTGTGCATGAACCGCCTAGCGTTAAATTACGCCGGGAAAACAGTAAGGTTGTGATGCTAGATTGGCGCGCAGGTGCCTACCCTGCCTTTCGCTCAAAAATAGATAGCCCACAAGCAAAAAAATTAGCAGCTATCATGAATAGTATGGACGAACAGCCAACTATCCTAACGCCAACTCTCGGCGGCAGTTTACCCATATATTTATTTGAGCAATCTCTTGATATGCCTATTATTATTCTGCCCATCGCTAACCATGATAATAACCAACATGGTCGCAATGAAAACCTTCGGCTGCAGAATTTGTGGGATGCGGTGGCGATGTATGCCGTCATTTTATCGGAATATGATCGCTAAGCGGGTTTGATCTGGGCAATATGCGCTGTGCAAGAAAATGCAACAACGTGAGTAAGGGTGAAGAGACTCCCGTTTGTTAAACGCGACTCTCTCACCTAATGAATAAGCGGGCTTTTAAGCATGCCACAGCCGCACGTCTTCTATTAGGACTGTAGCTACCTATTACGTCCATACTGCTCGTGAGACGACACCCAGTCTGACGAGCTTATGGCCGATGCCAGTGATATCTCACCTGCCAATACTACCGATGCAATGATTTCAGCGAACTTATACACGCGGTCGCGTCCATAGCAATCAAGCAGCTCTAAACACTCTCTTTGGGTACCAATACCAGTACCACCTCCATAGGTAGCCACAATTAACGAGGGTATGGTAATAGAGACATACAGGTCTCCTTCCTCGGTTAATTCTGAGTACATAATTGCCGCTGATGACTCGGACACGTTTGCCACGTCTTGCCCTGTGGCGATGAACATTGCAGTGATGCCGTTGGGTGAATGCAGGCCAGTGTTGTTTACACCAGATAAGAATGAGCCTACACCCGCCACTCGTCCGTGATAATCAATTTGTTTAGGGTCAACCCGCATCACCTCTAGCAAATGCTCACGCTTAATGGTGGCCTCTGCAGTTACGCGCTTACCTCGGGTACGCATAATATTAATTTGTGATGCTTTTTTATCGGTAGCGAAATTCGATTCAAGATAGAAGTTCTCAATACCTTCGTAGTGGTCCAGTATCCACCCGCAGGCAGCAAATGTGGCTCTACCCACCATGTTTTGGCCGGCTGCATCGCCCGTACGGTAGTTAAAGCGAAGGAAGGCAAATTTGTTTGAGAGGAAATGGTCGATATACGTTAACTTGGCAATACTTGACGTGGCCTCGGCTTCTTCACGTATTTTTTCGATGTTTTCCTGTACCCATTTCACAAAATCTCTTGCACCTCGGGCATTTTCAAATATAAACACAGGCGCGCGCTGCATGGCATCGTCAACAACGGTAGCAGTTACGCCGCCACTCATGTTTAACAACTTCATACCTCGGTTATACGAAGCCACCAAGGTACCTTCTGTGGTTGCTAAAGGTACAACAAACTCACCTTTTGCGTGCTCGCCATTTATTTTTAAAGGGCCCGCAATACCAATTGGCACTTGAGCTACGCCAATAAAGTGTTCGATATTGCCTTTCAAATCATTGGGGTCGATTGAATACTTACCTACATGATTGACCTTATTACCGGTGGCGCTTTCAAAATATTGCTGACGAGTTTTAATAATAGAATCGCCATAATCGTCTAAATCATCTCGAGGAATATGTGCGCTGCGCTGCCCAGCTAAGGTAATATTGTCCTCTACCTCAAACTTCAACTTTCCAAACGGAGATGCAGAAAAGCAGATCCCAAGCTTTCGCTTTTCAGGGCACGCGTCTTTTTCGATATCTAAATGTAGCGTGATGGTTTGTCTAAGCGCGAAGGGCCTACCGTCAGATTGATTAAGTTCAGCTGCAGGTAAAAACGTATCATGAGTAAGTTGAAGTGAAATTTTATCCTCAGGAATTTTCTCTCCATCCAAAGAAACCCAATGCAGCTTTTCAATGGTTGCGTCTTTTAATCTGTTTTTAAGCGAGAACGATAACCCCGTGCTTGTTTTTGAGAGGCTGGCGCGTGTGTAGAGTTGTTTTAATAATATGCTGGGCACAAACATGAGACTTCCTTATTAGCGTATATATTTTCTGTTTCTTATTTGTCGCTTTGGTATTTATGTTCTATTTTTTCTTTTCCATTTTTTTGGTATTTCCTAACTTACCCTTCGGGCTACTGCAGATCTCTGATGTTTTTTATAGCACATTCTTTATACAGATCTATGACTACTTGTTATTTAATGTAGGTCAATCTTTGCTGCTTTTTGCACATTTTCTTATCTATTTTTGCGCCACGCTTTTCAAAAATGAGCCAAACACCCATTTTTATTGACCTTCATAGCACTGGGCCTTCGCTAAATTACACACCACTAATCAATTACCTAAAGTTTATGTGTCGTCGCAACAATGATGACTAGAAGGTATCTGGCAGCAATAAGGGAGGCGTCATGGAATGGGATGCCAGGGATAAAACGTCTGCACGGAAGAGACAGCCAGATACCTTTTTTACCAAGGCATATTCGGTGAGCTAATCACACAGAATAGGCCCTGTTTGATACACCTTAGCGTAGGGTAAAAAGGAGCAGTAATGAGAAAGGGATTATTCCGAAAGGAAGCAATAGCTCATCAATCGACGGCCATTACCGGTCGTTTATTGATGACACCAAAACCAGCTTTCATGGTTATTGCCGCAGTATTAGTCATTTGGTTAATGGTCGTTATTGTTTTTCTGATGCAAAGCAGCTACGCCAGAAAGGCCTCTGTTCAGGGATGGTTAGAGCCCCATGGTGGTGTATACAAACTCTACGCCGACCCACGCGGAGGACAGGTAGCAGATATCTTCGTTAAAGAAGGTCAGTATGTTGAGCGTGGTGCGTCGCTTTTAAGGGTGAGTTACAGCAATAAAAATGCGCTCGGGACTCCGGTAAGCGAAAGGCTTCTAAAGGAACTAGAAGAAAAGCGAAAAAGAACACAAGGTATTATCGAGCGCTTACACACCCTTCATAGCAATGCCTTGCATACGCTTGATGTGTTGATTACCCATGCAAAAAAAGAGCAAGTAGAACTTCAAGATATCACGAGGATAACACGCTCACAGTACGAGGTTACGCTTACTCACTTTGAGAACACTCAATCCCTTTATCACGACGGGCACGTTAGTCATATTGCTTATCAAGAACAAAATTTAAGAAAGCTCGCCAGTGAAGAGCAGCTAAAGCGCGCTATTCAAAACCAAAATACTGCGAACAACAAGATTTCATCGCTCACTCAGAAGCGAGCATCGCTGCCCATGCAGCAGAGAAATGAGCTAGCCAATTATCAAAATGCCCTTAGCGATCTGAATCAACAGATAGTGGCTCATCACAACGCCCACGAAGAAACTATTTATGCGCCTCAAGGAGGCGTTGTATCGGGCCTGCATATCAAACCCGGTTACGATATAAAAGGTAATAATTTATTGCTTACTTTAGTGCCTAAATCTTCCTCCATGCAGGCCCACATGTTAATTCCGGTTCACTCAGCTGGGTTTATCGACGAAGGACAATCACTCAATATTCGTTACGATGCGTTTCCTTATCAAAAGTTTGGTATGCAGTCGGGCCACATTCTTCGTATCTCTAAAACCTTAATTTTGCCTGGCGAATTAAACGATGCTCCGATCATTGCAAACGAGCCTGCTTATTTGGTTACTGCCGAGCTTATTAACGAGACGCTTGTTGCCTATGGTGAGCATATTCAATTAAAAGCAGGAATGACTTTTTCTGCAGATATTGAGCTAAGTCGGCGCACACTCATAGAGTGGTTGTTAGAGCCTCTTTATAGTCTTTCAGGGAGGTTATAATCATGTTCGCACAAGCAAGTACACCACTAAATATCTCGTTTTTTCCAAAAACCAGAGTACCACTCATTTTACAAAGTGAAGCGGCAGAATGTGGGCTGGCCTGCATGAATATGATTGCACAATTTTACGGCGACAAACGAGACCTTAATCACCTTCGGCAAACCATGTCGGTATCGATGCGGGGCTGCACACTACTTGATGTAATGAGTATTGGACAACATGTTGGGCTGCAGTGTCGTGCGCTGAAAATCGAAATAGACCATTTGCGCCAGTTGACTTGTCCTGCCATTTTGCACTGGGAGATGAAGCACTTCGTTGTGTTGACCCGCGTTGATAATAACAGGGTCACCATCAACGACCCCGCACAGGGAGAGCGCACTTTAACGCTCAGCGAGGCCTCAAAGTCAATGACGGGTATTGCCCTTGAAGTCTCTCCTACTGACAGTTTTACGCCAGTGAGTACCGCGCCTACGCTCACACTCAAAGACTTTTTCGTCAACGCTATTGGTTTCAAGCGCAATCTCGTTACGCTTATTGCGCTGTCCATTTTACTACAGCTTTTTGTACTGGCCAGTCCGTACTACATGCAAACGGTAGTAGACGATGTGCTGATTTACAGTAATGATGCCCTTCTCAATGCGCTAGCGCTTGGCTTTGCCTTATTGCTACTTATTGAAATTTTCACCTATGTATTGCGCAAACTACTCGTATTATCTGTGTCTATGCGCTTGCAGCTACAGCTTTCCGCTTCCGTATTTAAACACCTTCTTTCACTGCCTTTAGACTATTTTGCCAAACGCCATGTGGGAGATGTTGTCTCTCGATTTAGCTCACTAGGGCAGATAAGAGAATTTTTAACTACTGGGGTTGTTACCGCCCTGCTAGATGGTTTATTAGCCGTTATTACACTGGTGGTCATGGCGGTGTATTCCATACAGCTTACCGCGTTAGTTGTTGGAGTAATGGCGCTGTATGTGGCCTGTCGCCTCGCCGTGCTTTCGTTTATGAAACGGTTAACGACAGAAAGAATTGGCTTAGCGGCAACGGAGCAAAGTCACTTCATTGAAAGTATGCGCGGTATTTTACCCATTCGAGTATATAACCAAGAAGTACAGCGCCACAGTCATTGGCAAAATAAGCTTGTTGCCACGTTGAATAAAGATATTAGTCTGGGCAAGCTCAACATTGGCAATGACGCAGTGAATAAAGCCATGTTTGGCCTTGAGAATCTCGCGGTTATTTACGCCGGCGCTCTGCTTGTGATTGACAGCACCATGAGCATTGGAATGCTGCTGGCCTTTATAGCCTATAAAGTCCGCTTCACCAGCGCAGTTGATGGCGTCATCAATAGTATTATTGAATTTAAAATGCTGAGCGTTCACTTTACTCGCTTAGGCGATATTGTGTTAACTAAACCAGCCACTCACTCCCTTAAAGCTTCGGCAGGGCTTTATCCTCAGAGCCACCAACCTCAAAAGCGTGAAGCACTCGATAACTCCAAAGCAAGTGGTATAAAAGCCAGCGGTATAGAAACAGCGCAAGCTGAAACACCGAGAAGCGCGAGCATTACGCTGAACAGTCCGACTAATACAACGAGTAACAGCACCGCGTTACTGGCAAAAAATCTGAGTTTTCGGTACAGCGAAGCGAGCGAGCCTGTTTTTAAACACATTAATTTAGCGGTACACCACGGCGACATTATTGCCATTACCGGAGACAGTGGCAGCGGAAAAAGTACACTTATCAAATGCCTCATGGGCTTATACGCGCCCTCTGAAGGCAACGTTAGCCACCAGCAACACAATATGCAGCATGCAAGGTGCAAAATAGCCTCGGTGTTACAAGAAGACACCCTTTTAAATGGCAGTATTGCCGATAACATCAGCTGCTTTTCAGAAACAGCCTGTTTAGAGCAGATTATTCACGCCGCTCAGCTAGCTTGTATTCACGAAGAAATAGCGTCGATGCCTATGCAATATCACTCATTGGTGGGAGACATGGGGAGTAGTTTAAGCGGCGGGCAAAAACAGCGCCTATTGCTAGCTCGAGCTCTTTACCAATGCCCAGACATTTTATTTTTAGATGAAGCCAGTAGCCATCTCGACATGGCAAACGAGGAAAGCATTAATCGCCATCTTAGCGCGCTGAATATCACTCGTATTATGGTTGCACATCGCCCTCAATCTATCGCCATTGCCGATACCGTTTACCGACTAACACATACCAGTTTACAGCTTTTACCACCCTCAACTGAAGAAACAAAGCCTATAGAAACCCCCATGGAGAACACCGATGAAAATACATGAAGTAAGAGAAAGCAACGTCCTAATGACCGAATCTGAGCGAATGCAGGTTGAGGCCCAGGGCATCACGTCAAGTGGCACACTTATCCCTATAAAATGTTTGTCTAAACGAGAGCTTCAGGTTGTTCACAAAATAATGGGGGGATGCTCGAACAAGCTGATTGCAGATCAGCTGTTTATCAGTGAGCGAACGGTGAAATTTCACTGCGCCAATATTTATAAAAAGCTCAATATCACCAGTCGGACAGCACTTATCGCTGGCTGCTTCAGAACCCTTTACCGCGAAGTCGTCTCGCACTAACGCGACGACTTCATTTTAACCCACGCTAATACAAGGAGCGTAACCAATGAAAGACCAACAACAAGCTGTAACACTAGCAGAAGAGCAACTATTTGTTGTATCAGGCGGCCGGACATATCAAGAGGAAGATGTAAAACCACCAACGTTCAGTTTACCCAGTCTGCCGATTTACAAGGAACCGGTTTATATCACCATGGCTATTGGTGAAGGCGGAGGAACCTTACCGGATATACTTGCCTAGCCCTACGTAATACCTGCCTAACTGCGTGCTAGTTGTTGTAAGCGCGGCTGGGCAGCAACCTATGCGCTGAATTATGCAGTCATTTTCTGCCCTTGATTGCTGCAGTTAAATGTTCCAATTAGAAGCTGCACTTAAATGTTCCATTTAAATGCCGCTCTTTAATGCATGAATATTTACGCAGGTATCGATGAGAAAAGGGGCGTCACGCCCTTTATCTTTTTCAGCGCTTTTACATTTTTCATGCAAAAAGGAAATCGCATGTACATTGGACTTATTGGCGACGAAAACGACCCGCAACTCATTCATTTAGCGAGCGCGCTAACCCAACAAAACACACCCTATTTCATTGCTAATACCGCCTATTTTGGAAGCCAGTGGACCATTAGTTTTGACCCCGATTGCAACGAAGGCTATTTGCATTTTACACAACATCAGCTTATGCCTAAACAAAGGGTAATGTTTTCACAGATAAAGGCCGTGTACTGGCACCAGTACATTCCTACAAAGACTATGATAGCGAACTCTGATACTTCTTCAGCATCTAAAAACCTGCAACAAACAGCTGCACAAGCCGTGTGGATTGAACAAGAGTTGTCGAGCACACTGTTGTGCTGGTTTACATACCATGGCACCAAATGGGTAAACTCAATAGACGCCGTTCGATCGCATCAATGTAAACCCATGCAGTTGAGTATTGCATCGCAACAAGGCGCGAATATCCCCTACTCTTTTGTGGGCAATGCGCCTGAGGCTGCTGCGCAATTTTGCAGTAATTTGCAGGAGGTCGTTTACAAACCGGTGCGGGGCGGCAAGGTAGCTCAGTTTGTCAATAAAACAGAACATCTTCGGCCTTTGCTAACAACCTTGCTATCGCAGCGCCCCGTTACTTTTCAAAAGTATATAAGCGGCACGAATATTAGAAGCTACGTACTAGGTAATGAAGTGGTGAGTGTGCGCATCGACTCAGATGAGTTGGATTACAGAAACGACGATGGTGCAACGCCGGTAATTACACTGATCCCCCAACACATTAAACGCTTGGCGGTAAGAATATGTAAAGCACTTGGCATGTATTGGTGCGCTATTGATTGGCGCAAGACCAATAAAGACACGTACTTTTTCTTAGAAGCAAACCCGAGCCCTTTTTACCTAAAAGTAGAGCGCGACACTGGTTTGGACATCACAGGAAGACTGTTAAACCTGTTAACTATGTAGGTTGCGACTTTGTAGTAGCGTATACCAGTCCGCATAGATGATTACTTACTCAGCGAGACTTTAAATGTTCGTAATCGCGGCGTATTACCGCAGGTGCAGTGGTTATACATCAAGGTGACCCAACAAAAAACCCAGCTGCTAGCAGCTGGGTTTTTTGTTAGTTTTCTCATTAGGACTATTGGCAGGCCTTTGCTTTAATTACAAAATAAAGCGTGAAAGGTCTTCGTTATCTACCAACGTTTCTAGGTGGCTGTTAACGTAATCAGCATCAATCACAAATGATTCGCCGCTTTTCTCCGATGCATCATAGGAGATATCTTCCATTAAACGCTCAAGCACGGTGTGAAGACGACGAGCGCCTATGTTCTCGGTGCGTTCATTAACCTGCCACGCCGCTTCTGCAATACGCTGAATTCCTGAATCGTCGAAGGTTACCGTTACCCCCTCAGTTTTCATTAGTGCAATATACTGCTGAGTAAGCGACGCGCTTGGCTCGGTAAGAATACGTTTAAAGTCGCCCACTTTCAGTGCCGATAATTCAACGCGGATGGGCAAACGACCTTGAAGCTCAGGAATAAGATCCGAGGGCTTGCTCATTTGGAATGCACCAGAGGTAATAAACAAGATGTGGTCCGTTTTTACCATACCGTGCTTGGTTGATACCGTGGAGCCTTCAACTAAAGGTAGCAAGTCGCGCTGTACACCTTCTCGCGACACGTCGCCAGAATTATTGCCTTCGCGCTTACAAATTTTGTCAATTTCATCAACGAACACAATACCGTGCTGCTCTACCGACTCAATGGCTTTTTCCTTTAAGTCTTCTTGATTAACTAAGCGCGCCGCCTCTTCTTCAATCAGCAATTTAAACGCATCTTTAATCTTCAGCTTTTTCTTTTTCTTTTGCGAACCAGACAAGTTTTGGAACATACCTTGAAGCTGGTTTGTCATTTCTTCCATACCAGGAGGCGCCATTATCTCTACACCTACCTGTGGAAGCGCAACGTCAATTTCTATCTCTTTGTCGTCTAGCTCACCTTGGCGAAGCTTTTTACGAAATGCCTGACGTGTACCGCGGTCTTCTACTTCTTCCTTGTTACCCCATGCGTCTTCTGGAGGGGGTAACAACGCGTCAAGAATGCGATCTTCAGCGGCTTCTTCAGCGCGGAATTTCACTTTCTTCATTTCGTTTTCTTTCGTCATCTTCACGGCAATATCAGCAAGGTCGCGAATAATGGTTTCGACTTCCTTACCCACATAACCCACTTCGGTGAACTTTGTCGCCTCTACTTTAATAAAAGGTGCGTTGGCAAGCTTAGCCAAACGGCGAGCGATCTCGGTTTTACCTACGCCCGTTGGCCCAATCATAAGAATATTTTTAGGTGTCACTTCTTGACGCAGCTCAGGCTCTAGCTGCATTCTGCGCCAGCGGTTGCGAAGCGCAATAGATACAGCACGCTTGGCATCTTGTTGACCGATAATATGACGGTCTAGCTCGTGGACAATTTCTCTTGGTGTCATTTCAGACATGAATAAACCCTTTTATAAAACATGCTCGGTCTGCGCGCTATGAAAACACCGACGTATCGGTTCGCGCAGTTAAAAAGTAGCAATAACGTCGCTACTGCCCATCTAATGCATTAATACGCTGATGGATAAGTACGTTAGTAAATTAGTACACTAATTAATAATCTAGTACATCAACCGTTTGGCTATGGTTAGTGAATACGCAAATATCACCCGCAATGGTCAATGACTTTTCAGCGATGTCTTTAGCACTTAATTCGGTATTTTCTAACATCGCCGTTGCCGCAGCTTGGGCGAAGTTGCCACCAGAGCCTATCGCAATAAGATCGTTTTCTGGCTGAACGACGTCGCCGTTACCAGTGATAATAAACGATGCGGTCTCATCGGCCACGGCGAGCAGTGCTTCAAGCTTTCGAAGCGCCCTGTCGGTTCGCCAATCTTTGGCCAGTTCAACGGCCGCTTTTGTTAAATGGCCCTGATGCGCCTCTAACTTAGATTCAAAACGTTCAAACAGGGTAAATGCATCGGCGGTACCACCGGCGAACCCAGCTAATATTTTGTCGTGATACAAGCGGCGCACTTTACGAGCATTGCCTTTCATCACAGTATTTCCTAGTGATACCTGACCATCACCGGCCATTACCACTTGATTTCCACGTCGTACAGATACAATCGTTGTCACGTTAATTCCCCGTTTTGTCTGGGAGTTGACGCCGCTTAGACAGAACCTGAGCGGCAGCAACTTATCAATTCTATAAACCTTAAGTGGGGGGACGGTTTATAATTTCAAGGGGCTGGAGGGTTTGTACGCTTACCTGATTTATCTATTATAAATTCCAATACCAAATCTGACAGGTGGCAATGTTGACTTTGCGAAGGCTGTGCTTGGCTTTTTCTGCATCTCGCTTAGACTCAAACGGACCTAAAATAACGCGGAACCATTCTCCGTTACTTCCAGTACTTTGACGAATGAGCGCCTCTAAACCCTGAAAGGCGATTTTCGCCTTCATTTCTTCTGCTTGGGCACGCGTCCTGAACGATGCGCACTGCATAAGATAGCGCTTGTCTGACTTCTCTTGGGCTTCTACATCTACTTCTACTTCATAGCCAGGCAGCGTTTTAATATACTCCCATTCTTCTTCGGGTAATTTAGGCAAGGCTTCTTCGGTTGGTGCTACAGGACGCGCAGCTTGGGTATCCACGTCGTCTTCTACGTTATCTTTAATTGACCATAAAAACACGCCAAAGCCGAGGACAAGGGCAATAATTATAGCAATCCTAAATACCGGAAGCGTATGAAAGCTTGGCGCGCTCGACTGTCGGCTGCTCGCGTGGCTATTGGAATGACTATTGGCGCTGCTTGACGCTTTCTTTGGTGTTTTTTTATTTTTTTGTGTGCGTCCACGAGAGACGTAATCGCGTTGAGCCATAGTTGGCAATATTCCTGCTTATTATCACTAAAATGCCAAATGTGTATTTTAATGCTACGTGTTTTGATGCGAAGAATTTTAACGTATTGCTCGCTAACAAGCTAACTGAAATCTGTTGGGTCAATATCCACCGACCATCGCACTTTTGTTGCTTGTGGCAGTGCCTGCAAAAACGGCAGTGACTGGCGTAATACGCCATGAAGTGGAGCCCGCTTGTTGTGGCTGCAAATCAACATAAACCGAAAGCGTCCCTGCCGTTTTTCTATTAACGATGGAAAAGGGCCACTCATTTCTATGTCATTGTTGCTCGCCGCAAACACATTGCGGCTTCCGCTTAAAAAGGCAAACGCCAACGCACTGTCAGCCGCTTCACAGCGCACCACGAATTGGCTGATATAAGGGGGTAGCCCTGCCGCTTTTCGCTCTATTAATGCATGGCGAGCAAAATGGCCATAGCCGTTATTCACTAAATCTTGTAACAGCGGATGATGGGGGTTGTGGGTTTGTAACCACATTTCGCCGGGCTTACTGGCTCTTCCTGCACGCCCTGCTAGCTGAGTCACTAGCTGTGCTAACTTTTCAGGCGCTCTAAAATCGGCGCTAAACAAGGCGCCATCGCAATCAAGCACGGCCACAAGCGTAACGTGAGGAAAGTGATGCCCTTTAGACAATATCTGAGTGCCAACAAGTAACTGATACTCCTGGCGATTAATGGCACCTAAGGTTTGATGAAGTTTATCCTTCCCTCGCACCGTATCGCTATCAATACGCACCTGCTTAACATCTGGAAACAAAGACGCTAGTCCGTCTTCCACTTGCTCTGTGCCAGTGCCTGCGGTTACAAGAGACGAACTGTGACAAGCTTCGCACTGCCTTGGCATTGCTCTAGTGCCAGCGCAGTGGTGACACTGTAACCGATTGTGCGACTTATGCACGGTGTAAGGTCTGTCACAACGCTTGCAGGTTACGGTTTCGCCACAATGGTGGCATAGCAAAGCAGGCGCGTATCCGCGGCGATTCACAAATACCAGCACTTGATTTCCCGCATTAATATGCTGGCGCATGATAGTTAACAGCGCTTGGGATATACCGTAATGCAAAGGCTGATCTCGCGCATCTAGAAGGTGCTGGTGCGTATTCTGTGCACCACCTGCTCGGCGGGTAAGATGTAAATGGGCGTACCGACCACCTAAAGCGTTATTAAGGCTTTCTAAAGCGGGCGTTGCACTACCTAGCAGTAAAGGAATACTGTGTTGTTTTGCACGCATCGCCGCTAAGTCGCGGGCGTGATAACGAAGCCCGTCTTGCTGCTTAAACGACTCATCATGCTCTTCATCCACAATGATCATCCCCGGATTAGCGAGAGGAGTGAATATTGCCGAACGGGTTCCAATGACGATGCCTAGCTCGCCAGATTTTGCCCGCTGCCACACCCGCAGCCGAGCTTTATCAGAAAGCTGAGAGTGCAACACCCCAACATCGATGCTGAAGCGCTTTTCAAAGCGAGATACGGTTTGTGGAGTCAGTCCAATTTCGGGAACCAGTATAAGAATTTGTTTACCGGCTTGTAATAAGGGCTCAATGGCCTGTAGGTAGACCTCGGTTTTTCCGCTCCCCGTCACGCCCTCAAGCAAACTGACGGCAAACTTACCGTGCTGCTGATTAAGCGCTGCAATGGCAACAGACTGCTCGGTATCGGGAATGGGTTTTTCATCAATGCTTATCGTCGATAGCCATTCTTGCTCTCGCACTTCAGGCACCACATCTACCACTTCGGCAAGCGACTTATCAATAATAGACTTGACCGCTGGCGAACCAAATAACTTTCGACTTTGCTGCGCTGACAAACTGGATTTTTGTAGCGCCTCAAAAAATGCTTTTTGTTTCGGTGCCCGTGTTAGTTCATCAGATGAAGTGCGTTCCCCCGTTTCAGTCAGCCGTATTCTTTCTTCTGGCAATACTTGCGCTGTTTCACCCTTTCTCAATAAAACAGGAAGCATAGTGTGAAGCACTTCACCGGGTGCATGATGATAGTATTGCCACAGCCACTGTGCCATTTTCAAAAGCACTGCATCGATGATAGGAGCTTCATCGAGCACCGTCTCTATGGCCTTTAACTTATCGGCATTCTCTATCTCAGGGGCATCTTTGTTTGGCTCGTCAACAACAATACCCACCAGCTTTCTTGGCCCAAATGGCACGCGCACTCGCACGCCTGCGGCCAAGTCGCAATGGTGAGTATAAGTAAACAACTGTCGCAGAGGCACTGGCACCGCAACACAAATATAAGCCATGTTAGAACGCATCTCTAAAGCTAATGTCTTCGCTGTTTATTAGGCCCCCGATTAACTAACCGTTAATATGACGAGCTTATACGACAAGCAAATACAACGAGCACTATTAACAAAAATGAATACACACAATCAATTTGAGAGTTGAAATGTGAGAGTTAATATAGGGCATATTTAAACACAATTTTTATCGCTGCCATAAAACCATCTCAAATAGTTTTAGATTACCGTACTAGAACCTATTTTTTGACCCTACCTTTTTCGCTTTGGTCAATTGATACCAGTCCGCATAGATAGTTACCCACTCAGCGAGATTTAAAATGTTTGTAATCGCGGCGGGTTACCGCAGGTGCAATGGCTCTGCATCAAGGTGACACAACAAAGGGTACGGACATTTTAAACTCACAAACCGCTTGATCGCTGGCGCGGCTTCCTTTATTATCCGCCGCTCTTTTGCGATGGGCTGTTCCAAGAACTGCTCATCATTTGAATATTAAGTTACGTATGGTGTTTGGCTTCGGGCGAAATAGCGATACGGCCTTATTGTGAGGTAATCCCATGAAACAAGGTATCCACCCAGAATACGCTGAAATGACAGCAACATGCTCTTGCGGAAACGTAATGAAAATCCGCTCTACAATGGGTAAAGACATCAACTTAGACGTATGTTCTTCTTGTCACCCATTCTACACTGGTAAGCAACGTAACGTTGATACTGGTGGCCGTGTTGATCGCTTCAAGAAGCGTTTTGGTGCACTTAGCAAGAAATAAACTGAGTACTGTATCAAGTATTGAGTTTGAAAAGCGCCTTCGGGCGCTTTTTTATTGCCTGCTTTTTAGATGGTTTTTGAATGATCAGCTCCGTGGGCTTCTGCATAAGCAGAAGATAGTGCCGCCAATGAGCGACAAAGAGAACAGGTATCATAGTGCGCGAGCACAAGAAAAAACTAAATAGTGCGCGAGCACAAGAAAACACTGAATAGCGTGCGAGTACAAGAAAACATTGGCTGTGCGTTGATAGTTCTCAGATGTGAAAACCTAATGAGTGACATTTTTAGCGAAATGCGTATCCCAATTTCCCTGGCTTTGTTTTGCGCATGCCTCCTCACTATCAAAACGCACAGATACAAGCGTCGACTTAATTCCTTCCAGCGCTATTTCTACCTGAGTTATAAATGTCGCGTCCCAGTTTTGTTCAAGCGCGCGGTTGCGATTTATGTCGGTGTCAAACACGGCCACAATCTCTGGGTTGCGCCAGTGACCTAAATGAGTGAGCCAAACAAAGCCATTATCTTGTTTTTTTAGCCCCTCGCAAACCTCAGTAAGCTCGCTGATTAATCGACGTTCTGTCATATTTTCCCATTCACCGTTTTTATTACTTAAGGACGCTAACCCAAAGCTTTAGCATTTGGATTTATGCTCACTAGTGATTTTCTCTTTACTGGATAGCTATTTAAACACAGCTTTTAAAGAGCTATCTTCTAAATACTTGGCTCTTCGACTGTTTTCTCTGTGCCAGAAGGATCTCCATCAGGTAGCTCTCTGTCAGGTGACTATCTGCCAAGTAGCTCTATGCCTAGCGCCTCTTCGCCGGTCCTGTCGACTCACTATGTTAATTTTGACGCATTATTTTAAAGGCTGTACAAATACAGAAGAAATATGAAACGAAAAATAAACATAATATGCATGAATGACAAACATAGTCTGCTTTTACTGGTCTAACGAGTTTCTCTCACCTACATTAATTATGACTCAACAACGTCGTTACGTAGCACAATAGAGAACGGCCTGGTAACTCTGATCAGATATGTACACCACCATGGCCTGTGTTAGTGTTACCACGTGCGCTAAAGCAAGAATAACACAGATAAATAACACGGATAACAGTCCGGATTTGATGCAGCTAGCCTTTAAAAAAATGGCCAGTAGGCGCTACCCTTTAAGCATATAGTAATATCTAGCAATATCCATGAACCCTACACTCAAGGAATCTATTTCACATGTCAGATTTTAGACAACGCGCTCTCGATTATCACGCCAAGCCAACGCCAGGAAAAATAAGCGTTGAACTATCGACACCCGCAGACAGCGTTGATGATTTAGCGCTTGCTTACAGCCCAGGTGTTGCCGAGCCAGTAAGAGAAATAGCTGAAGATCCAGACAACGCATACAAGTATACGGCTAAAGGCAATTTGGTGGCGGTTATCAGTAATGGTACTGCTATTTTAGGCTTAGGTAATCTGGGTCCACTAGCCTCAAAACCGGTAATGGAAGGTAAAGCGCTGCTGTTTAAGCGTTTTGCTGGTATCGACGCTATTGATATTGAAGTGAAGCACAGAACTACCGAAGAGTTTATCAATACGGTAGCGAATATTGCTGATACGTTCGGCGGTATCAATCTTGAAGATATTAAAGCGCCAGAGTGCTTTGAAATAGAACAAGAGCTTATTAAGCGCTGTAAAATCCCCGTCTTTCACGACGACCAACACGGCACCGCAATTGTCACCGCCGCCGGAATGCTTAACGCGCTAGAAATTCAGGGCAAAAATATCGAAAATGCCAAAATTGTTTGTCTGGGAGCGGGAGCCGCTGCCGTGGCCTGTATGGAGTTGCTAATAAAATGCGGTGCACAGCGCGAGCGTATTTACATGCTCGACAGAAAGGGAGTGATACACACTCGTCGCGAAGACTTAACAGAGCATAAATCATTATTTGCTAACAACACCGACAAGCGAACCCTAGAAGACGTCATGGACGGTGCTGATATATTTGTGGGCGTGTCTGGCCCAGACCTTCTTCCTCCGGAAACATTGGCGCTTATGGCCGATAACCCTATCGTGTTCGCTTGCTCTAACCCAGACCCTGAAATTAGGCCAGACCTCGCTCACGCGGTACGAGATGATCTCATTATGGCAACCGGTCGCTCAGATTACCCAAATCAGGTAAACAATGTACTTTGCTTCCCGTTTATCTTCCGCGGCGCATTAAATGTGCGAGCCAGCGCTATTAACGATGAAATGAAAGTAGCCGCCGTTGAGGCACTGCGCGCCATCACAAAAGAAGAAGTACCTGCTGAAGTGCTTGCCGCGAGCAATAGCAAAAGTCTTAGTTTCTCAAAGGACTACATTATTCCTAAACCCATGGACCCACGATTGTGCGAACGCATTGCTAGTGCAGTATCAAAAGCTGCCATAGACTCTGGGGTAGCTGGCATTTAAGACGCTCAGTCTGAGCCATTACGTTTGAGAAAAAGGCTTAATAAAAAGGCATATGAGCGAATGTAAAACACAGACGTACGTGTTGATAATGGTCTTATTAAGCTGGTTTTATTAAACCGGCTTTATTAAATTGAGCACCTAAGTATGACAGCGTCACACTGTCATATTTAGGTGCATTCGCTCTACCCTATTCTTCGGTAGGCTCATTCTCGAAGCTGGGATCAATGCCCATCTCTTCCATAATTCTTCTTGCTTCTGCAGGCACTCTGTTGCCGTTGTCTTTACGCAAATCATCATCGTTCGGTAAAGGCTGACCTGTAAAGGCATGAAGAAATGCCTCACACAGCAATTCTGAGTTAGTTGCATGTCGCAAGTTATTAATTTGGCGACGGGTGCGTTCGTCAGTTAACGCTTTCAGCACATTAATCGGTATTGAAACAGTGACTTTTTTTACCTGTTCGCTTTTCTTACCGTGCTCTGCGTAGGGGTGTATATATTTACCATTCCATTCTGCCATAGTACTAACTCGGTCTTATTTTATTTATGTTATGAAGTGAAATTCTAAACGAGTTCACGAAAAGGTCAATTGAGCAGTGTAAACCTCTTGACGTCTAGACATATATTCTTTAGTTTAGACGTCTAAACGTCTATTAATATCGCTAGTAGAGAGAAAATTACATGGTTTCTTATGCACAAGGCATTGATGCGCTCAACCAGTCCCTATCGGAACTGCGTGACATTGACGTCTCTTTTGAGTTTTTCCCCCCTAAAACAGAAGCCATGGAGCAAACCCTTTGGAAGTCAGTTGAGCGTTTAGCACCACTAAAACCAAGCTATATGTCGGTGACATATGGCGCGAACAGTGGCGAACGAGACAGAACTCACGATGTGGTCAAACGTATTCAGCAGCAAACAGGCGTCGCCGCAGTTCCTCATCTTACTTGCGTTGACGCCAGTAAAGACGAATTAAGGCAAATTGCGCAAGACTACTGGGATTCAGGAATACGCCGCATTGTTGCTTTACGCGGTGATTTACCGCCGGGCATGGATAACACTGAAATGTATGCATCGGATTTAGTGGCCTTACTGAAAGAGGTTGCTGATTTTGATATATCGGTTGCCGCCTACCCTGAAAAACACCCTGAAGCTCGCAATGCGCAGTTTGACCTACTGAATTTGAAGCGCAAAGCAGAAGCCGGTGCTACCGAGGCCATTTCACAGTTTTTCTTTGATACTAGCGTATTCCTGCGATTTAGAGACCGGGCCGCTGCTGCCGGCGTTGATTTAGACTTAGTGCCAGGTATTCTTCCAGTGACAAACTATCAAACCCTAGTGAAGTTTGCTGGATTTACCAATGTTCACGTGCCGGGCTGGCTGCATAAAATGTTTGATGGTTTAGACGCTGATGATCAAGCTACCCGTAACCTGATTGGTGCCAACATTGCGATGGACCAAGTTAAGGTATTAGCAAAAGAGGGAGTAAAGCATTTCCACTTTTATACCCTAAATCGCAGCGAGTTAAGCTATGCGATTTGCCATATGCTTGGGGTACGTGGCGACAGCAAGTAATTGCCGACCGTAAGCCACAGACACAATGCAGGCAAAATGCAGAGAAAATGCATCGACCTGCTTTAGAATAAACCTTTGCTCATAACGTCGCTGGCAGTTACCATCAAATTATAGAACCACAGCAAGAACCTCAGCAGCAACGTCTCTAAACGTTGGTGCCGACTCAATGTTCGTGCCAAAACGTTGATATAACTGTCAGGAGAGCAAGTGTGTACGTAGAGCGGGTTAAAGCCATTTATGAGAATATAAGGCCGCAAGCAAAAGATCTCTTTACTATATTCATCAATCGCTGCAAAGAAGATAATGTAACGATATCTGCAGGCCATCTTGCCTACGTTACACTACTCTCGCTAGTGCCGTTTATTATGGTGACGTTTACCATTATGTCGGCTTTTCCTGCTTTCGCATCGGTGCGCAGCAAAATAGAGCATTTTATCTTTAGCAATTTCGTTCCCACCGCCAGCGACGTTGTTCACCAGTACATGACAGACTTTGTGGGTAACGCCTCAGAAATGAGTGCTATTGGCATTTTATCGCTGCTTTTTGTGGCGCTGATGCTAATCTCAAATGTAGATAAAACCCTCAATAGAATCTGGCGAACCAAAAGCGAAAGACCCATTGTCTTTACCTTTGCTATATATTGGATGGTAATAACATTGGGCCCTATTTTGATAGGCTCTAGCGTTATCGTTAGTACCTACCTTACAGGCCTAGCCGCATTTACCGAAGAATATACCCCAGGGTTGGGTACATTACTGCTCAGCCTAGTGCCTAGTGGCGCGGCCATGCTCGCATTTACCATTTTGTATACCATGGTGCCGAATAAACAGGTTTACGCCCGCCATGCTGCCTGTGGAGCCTTTATCGCCACGGTTGCCTTTGAACTCACCAAGTCGGGCTTTGCATTGTATGTGACTAACTTCCCATCCTATGAACTAATTTACGGCGCGCTAGCCGTGGTGCCTATTTTGTTTTTGTGGGTGTATCTGTCATGGATAATCGTCTTATTTGGCGCAGAATTCACCTGTAGTCTAGGCGAAGCCTTTGAAAATCAAAACGTCGTCGATAAAGAAAAGTATGTGCCTGAAGATGACGGATCAACTGATTCATCACAGCGTGGGCAGAACTACGAATAAGAAAGCTTGTTTTGAGAATTGCATTGAATTCTTGCACTGACTTCTCGCAATAAATAGTGGCGCTGAGTGCAGTGACTGATACCGTTTCAATGTCCATAAAAAATCCGATGGCGCGGTCTCATCGGATTTTTTATGGTTTAGAGGCAAGAGGTAAGAGGAGAGCATTAGATGAGCCAGCCTCGAAAATAGAGATTAACTGTCCTACATTTGGCCTCACACTCTACTAGAACAGATAATTAATACCTAGCGAGAGAAGATCAGTCGGGTTGTCATCAATGTCGTAGCGTTCGTACTCAATAGTGACAGCCCAGTTGTTTTGCACCCGATAGTTTGCCCCTACACCGTAGAACAAGTCGGTGCCATCATCATCTGCAACTTCGGGCAATACTTCATTTTCAAACACATCGAGTGAATTATAATCACCCTGCCAAAAAAACAAACCAATATGAGCATGTAAAAACCAGTCTTCTTTTCGCAAAAACTGGTATGCCACGCTTAAAGTAAAACCGTCTACCGAAGTCGGACGAATTTCAGAGGTATCGCTAAAAAAACGTGCTGGTTCATTGGTCGTCGTTGAAAAGGCGGCCGAAACATCGCCTAAATCTGTATATCCTGCTTGAATAAAACTATTTTCAGTGAGGTTTGTGCCAATTACCGCTTTCCATGCTCCTCGCGTATCGTCGATATTAATGTCGAATACATCAAATCCAAGATTGGCCGCTTCCTGCTGAACGTCGCTTTCTTTAAAATCACCTGACGCTGTTCCCCAACTTGCACTCACAAAAAAGTGCTTGGCTACACATTTCTCATGTTCTTGTGAAAGCCGCATTGCATCGTCTTTAGACAGGCACTGCGTTTTACCAGCGAGAACAGGAAATACGTCTTGCTCTTCTTGCTGTGCCATTATTGGAGAAGAGAACATTGCACCTATAATCACTAAGCTTGCTAGCCCGCCTATCAATGTTCTATTCATGGTTTTTACTCTCACGCTTATACTCCCTTTCTCTGCGCCGCTTAAGCGGCGCAGTATCATTACAAATGCAAGTAATATCAATAGTGCAGCATTCATGCTGCCCCCACCGCCGCCAGAGTTTTCAATTCTGACCGTCACTGGCTCGACGGTAATGGTTAGCCTGCCTTCACTCATGCCACCTTGCGTATCTTCAATAACATAAGTTACTACTGCATTACCTGTAAATGCTGCAGGCGGCGTAAAGATCAGCGTATTGTCAGGATTAACTGACACGCTACCTATAGACGCCTCAGCACTTACCACACGAATGCTGTCGCCGTCTTCATCAAAGTCATTGGCAAGCACATCTACTGTTACAGATTGGTCCACATCAATTGATACGGCATCATCGACGGCCTCGGGAGGATTATTGCCAATAATAGTTACCGTAATTGCACCTAAGTCTGAACCTCCATTACCATCACTGATACCATAGTTAACTATCACCTCACCGATAAAGCCAAGTGGCGGTGTGTAGTCGATGGTATCGCCAATGACCTCAACAGTGCCAAAGGTCGTTGTCGCTGATGTAATGCGCAAGTCGTCACCGTCAGGATCTGAATCATTGTTTAAGGCATCAATAGTTACAGACTCATCGACAATGATAGTCACGGCATCATCGGTAGCCACCGGCTGAGTATTGCCGTTGAACAATACGCTTACACCACCTGGATCAACAATCGTACCGTTCACCAAACCGTCGTCATCATCAACGCCACCATCTAGAATTTCGAGCTGCACACACCAGTGCCCTTCGGTTAGCCCTTCGGTCCAGTAGTCGCCGCCCGGCGGAGGACAGTAGCCCGGCTCACCTTGAACTGACCATAAACGGTTGTTTGCGTTTT
Source organism: Alteromonas genovensis (assembly GCF_010500895.1). GTDB lineage: Bacteria > Pseudomonadota > Gammaproteobacteria > Enterobacterales > Alteromonadaceae > Alteromonas > Alteromonas genovensis. Next base: position 57,192 of record NZ_JAAAWO010000008.1, on the reverse strand, counting down.
CCGTAAACGTTACCCAACCGTTTTCAGGGGTGAACTTACGATAGACCGCATTCGCAGGAATTGGCTTAAGCTGTGGCATAACAATATTTAGCGTTTGACCCGCTTCAGGTAAACCATAGGCGATGAAATCGAAAATGCCGCCAATGTTTGTCGCTTCTGGGTCAGGGACGATATTATCATCGCCCGCAATATCACCATCTATGATTTTCGCGCCACCGAGCTCGCTACTTACAGAGAAGTTACCTAAGCGCAAGCAAACACCTGGGTCTCCTTCTACCATGTAGCCGTCAACAAACGCCACTTCTTGCGGAAGCACATTACATTCAGGCGTTGGATCTAGGTAATCTAAAATACCGTCTCTATCGCTATCGGCAAGACCATCCACAATATCCGGCACACCGTCACCATCACTATCAAGTTCAGTAAGCGATGGTAGTGCATCCACTACTTGAATATACAAAGTATCCGAGTCTGTGAAGGCCGTGTCATCTGCGTCGGTGACCGTTGCACGGATTCGGTAAACACCAACCTCTAGACCACTTGGGTCAAACGTAAAGGTGTCATTCACGTTATCGCTATCTGCAATATCTGCATCCAGTGATGTCCACACAAACTCGTACTCGTTGGTTGGGTCTGGGTGGTCAACTCGAGAGGTTACCAACACGTCAGAGCCTCTAGGAATAACCAGAATTCTTGACTCGCCGTCCTGCTCGGTAAACAGGTCAACATCTGGGTTCACGTTATCTTCACGGATAGTTATTTCATGAATGTATTTGTTACCTATGTTCAACACATCTGACAGCTCGATAATAATGGTTTCAGTCCCTTCTATATCCGCATCAGGGAAAACATTGAAGCTCACCGTTTTATCACTACCCGACTCCATCACAATAATGCCATCGACTAAGTCATGATCGCCGCTGTCTGCCGTACCGCTTACCGTAAATGGAATTTCTAGCGGATAAACCGGTGACGTGCCGTTTAAGTGAATACCAAATTCTACTTCGTGGCCTTCCAGTACAACTTGATCTTTGGTAATGGAAACCAAAGGACGTACGCGTACGGCCTGACTTGCCACAGAGGTCAAGCCGTCATCGTCAGTCGCTTGCCAGTAAGCCGTGTTATTACCCGGCTCATAGAAGATTAGCCCATCAACCAATGACACAGGTAACGGATTGCCAAATTTGTCGACCGCCGAGGCTACGCCAAGGTCAATTTTGGTAAATAGCGCATTGGCATCTACGAACACGTCTTCTGGCACTTCAATAACCGGGCGATCGGCCAAGTCATCTGGCATTACATCTACCAGTACCGATGCCTGAGCTACCTCGCCTTGAGGGTCGGTGATGGTGTAGTCGATAACGATTTCACCTACGAAGCCTTCAAGTGGTGTATAGGTAAGCGAATCGTCTGACCAAGAAACATCACCTAACTCAACGCGCGCACCAATAATACGAAGCGTATCCCCGTCTGCATCGGAATCGTTGGCTAGTACATCAATTTCTGCAGGATTGTAGTTCCCCAAGCTGGTTGCATCATCCCGGGCAACCGGCGGGTCGTTCACTGGATTTACGTTGATGGTCACCGTGCCTACATTAGAAGTTTCTTCACCGTCATTTGCTGTAAAGGTAAATGTAGTTGTGCCGCTAAAGTCCGCGTCCGGCGCGTACAACACATTAGGTAAACGACCAACAAGCTCACCGTCTGGTGATGTTACCAGCTGGTAGGTTAGCGCATCGCCGTCTGCGTCACTACCCTGAAGCTGTATGGGCAGAGTCGCATCTTCTTCCATCGTGAAGGTTAGGTTCAACACAACAGGGGCATCGTTAGTGTCGATTACCGTTACCGTGTAGGTCGCACACGCTTGCGCGCCCGACGGGTCTGCTACGCATACCGTAATGGTGGCCGTGCCGTGGAAACCATCTGCAGGCGTAAATGTTACAACGCCATTGACGATTTCTACGGTGCCGTTTGTGGCTTCGGCGCTAGCAATAGTTAACGTATCGCCGTCAATATCAGTGGCGTCATTTAACACACTGATGCTGAGCGGCGTGTCTTGGTTAGTAGATACTTCCGCACCTTCAAGAGTCGGAGCATCATTTACATTTTCAACCGTCACCGTAATTTGCGCAGTCGCTTCACCGCCATTCCCATCTGAAATGGTGTAGGTGATGATCGCCGTTCCAACAAAGTTAGGTAGCGGCGTGTAAACAATGTTGCCTTCACTGCCTATGGTTACCGTGCCCGAATTAGCCGTTGCATCCGTGATGATCAACGTATCGCCGTCAATGTCAGCGTCATTGGCAAGTGCATTAATAATTACACTGCTGTCTTCACTTACATTAGCTTGGTCGTTATTTGCTACTGGCGCGTCATTAATGGCAACAATGACCATCGTTACCGTCGCGGTGTCAGTCCCCCCGAAGCCATCACTGATAGTGTAGGTGAAAGTTGCTTCACCATTGGCATTGGCCTCAGGCGTATAGGTAACCGTAGTGCCGGTATTAATAACCACAGTGCCGTTGTCGGTACTTGCCATTGCTACCGTTAGTACATCGCCGTCGATGTCGCTATCGTTTGTTAGTACGGTTACTGTAACACTGCCATCTTCGGTAACACTCGCAGTGTCATCAACTGCAACAGGGGCATCGTTCACCGCAGCGATAGTTAGGGTTACCTGCGCTGTATCAGTTCCACCATGACCATCTGAAATGGTGTAGTCGATAGTGACCACACCGTTAAAGTTAGCAGGTGCTTGATAGCTTAACTCACCGCTTGGCAGTAAAATTACATTGCCGGTTGAGGCTGTTACTTCAATAATGGTTAACGTATCACCGTCTTCATCAGTATCGTTTAACAACACATCCAAGGTTACCGACTCGTCTTCTTGAGACGTAAAGCTGTCATCATTTGCAACAGGGATATTGTTCTCGGCAACGGTTAGCACCAAGGTACCCGTTACCGTGCCGCCCATACCGTCTGACACGGTATAAGTAACCGTCACTGTGCCTACGAAACCTTCAGGTGGCGTGTATGACACTAATCCATCGACAATAGTCGCCGTTCCAAAATCAGCCGATACTGAGGTAAGCGTAAGTGCATCGCCATCTGCATCTGTGTCATTGGCTAGCACGTCAACCTCTACCGCTTCGTTAAGCTTAATAGCCAGCTGATCGTCTTGAACGTCAGGAAGTGTATTGCCGTTAACAAATGTGCCTACTCCACCAACAAAGCTAACCGCTCCATTGGCTGTAGCGTCAGCATCGTAACTTCCGCCATCCGTTAGGGTCAGCTTCACGCACCAGCTACCTGCAACAAGGCCTTCTTGCCAAGTGTTACTATTAACGTTAGGGCAAAAGCCTGGCGCGCCTGGCGCTGAGTAAATTACTGCGTCGCCGTCTGCAATGACATCAAACCAACCTAGTTCAGCAGTCCAAGTGCGTATAAATGCGTCCTCTGGTACAGCATTACGCTGCGGAATAACAACATCGAATTGTGTTTGATTAGACTGATTACTCACGACGTCAAAGTTAAACAACCCACCGACGTTGTTCGCTTCCGTGTCTGTCGGAATGCGGTTTGTTACTACGCTGTCGTCAGCAAGTAGCAATACGCCAGCATTTGAAGTGCCACGGGTGTATTCACCCGCGCTTACACATGCACCAGCGTTTGTTTCAACAAGATATTGCGCGCTTTCTCCTGCAACTTCTGGCGCAAGCGAACATAGCGCGATGCTGTCTAAGTAATTAGGTACACCATCTAAGTCGGCATCACCCGTGCCTTCAATATTATCCGGCAGGCCGTCACCGTCAGTGTCAGCACCGGTCAGCTCAGGCAAGGTTTCTACCACCTCAATGTAAATTGTGCGTGAAGTAACAAGCATTGGATTTTCACTGTCTGCTACTAGTACCGTCACCGCATAAACACCTGGCGCTACTAAAGCAGGGTCGAATGTAAATACGCCATCATCACTTGAAACATTAGTAAGCTCTGGTGATGAATTACTCCAGTCGTAGATAAAGTCAGCTGCCGGATTGGTGTGACTGATCGCCGCTAACACATCAACAAAGCCATCATTTTGGCCCACTGTGAGCGATGCAGTGTTAGCTTGCTCAGCTGACAGCGCTACAAACGGAGCTACTGGTGCTTCTGTTATTGTCGTAGTATGAGACGCTTTTTCTCCGATATTCGCGTTGGTATCTAACGTCACAACTACCGTTTCACCGTCATCAGCAATTGTGTCTGGAATTACATTGAATTTAACGGTTACCTGTGTGCCACTTTCAATAGTGATAGCGCCAGTGATCAAGTCGTGATCGTTAGCATCTGAAGTACCTGAAACGGTATAGCTCACTGTTACTGGGTAACTAGGTGCATCACCGCTTAACAGTACATCAAAGCTTGCCGCACCACCTTCAGTGACAACCATATTTTCACTTAAGGACACTTGAGGATTTACGCGGATAGTTTGACTAACCGTTGTCGTATTGCCTTCGCCATCAGTTGCCTGCCAGTAAACGGTATGCAGCCCTGGAGTGAAACGAGTTTGTCCGTTCAATAAGGTTACAGGTATTGCGTTACCATTCGTGTCTACAGCTGTAGCATTACCAATAACGACTTCCGTTAAATAACCTGTTGCATCAACCTCAATATCAGCCGGCGCTTCAACTACTGGGAAAGTTTGAGCGGTTTGCTCAGAGGCAGTAACGGTAACTATTACATTCGCTTGCGATGTTGCACCACTTACATCGGTAATAGTATAAGTAATTTGAACATCGCCTTGTGTTCCAAGTGCAGGGGTAAAGACAAGTACCCCACTTTTAACTTCAACACTGCCACTATCAGTTGCTGCTCCAAGAATTGACAACGCATCGCCGTCAACGTCGAAGTCGTTGCTTAGTACGTCAATTTCTACAGCTGCGTCATCTAATGTAGAAGCTGAATCGACAAAGGCCACAGGCGCATCGTTCACGGCCACCACATTTACTGTGATATTGGCGGTATTCGAGTCTTCTTGACCGTCGTTGGCTTTGTAGCTGAACAATACCGTACCGTTGTAATTTTCTGGGGTGACATACAGTAAAGAAGGGGCAGAGCCTAACACTTCACCGGTTGGCAACGTCACCAGTTCAAACGTTAACACGTCTTCGTCTGCGTCGGTGCCCGTTAGTGTGAAAGGTAGGCTATCCCCTTCTTGAATGGTGAATTCAAGATCTTCAACTACTGGACCAATATTTGTATATACCACGGTAACGGTAATACGCGCACAAGCCTCTTCGCCCTCGGCATCTTGAATACAGACGTCGATGGTTACTTCACCGGAGTAATCTTCAGACGGCGTATAAACAAGTTTGCCGTCAACGACTTCAACCGTGCCGTCCGACGATGTGGCGCTTACGATAGTATGTGTATCTTCTGTATCTACATCTTCAACGTTTGCGATAACATCGATGGTTAACGCTTCATTCTGATTCGTTGCCGCAGTGAAATCAGTAAGAGTAGGTGCATCGTTAACAGCGCTAACCGTTACAACAAGCGTACCTGTTGCTGTTGCTCCGTTGCCATCAGAAACCGTATAGGTAATAGTTGCTGTACCGTTAAAGTTCTCATCTGGTGTGTAGCTTACTTGGCCGCCTTGAATAGTCACTGAACCTTCGTCAACGGTTACGTCTGAAATAGTCAGCACGTCTTCGTCAATGTCTGAGTCGTTCGCGAGCACGTCGGTAACAACAGAGCCATCTTCCTCGACGGCGGCCGTATCATCCACCGTTACCGGTGTATCATTAACCGGGTTAACGGTAACAGTAATCGTGGCTGTATCAGTGGCACCATTGCCATCGCTTACCGTATATGACACTGTCGCTTCGCCATTAAAATCAGCATTCGGCGAGAAAGTAACTTGGCTATCTGCCGTGATCACTGCGCTACCCTGTGCTGATGAGGCTGCCGAGACCGAAAGTACATCTTCATCAATATCAGAGTCATTGGCGAGAACAGCTACTGTTACTGAAGCGTCTTCATCAACAACCGCGGTGTCATCCAAAGCGATAGGAGCATCGTTCACGCCTTCTACAGTAAAGCTAATACTGGCTGTTGCCGTTCCACCATTGCCATCTGAAATAGTGTAGGTGGCCGTTGCCGCCCCATCAAAATCAGCAGGTGGTGTATACGTCACACTGTTATTAGCATTAACTGTAATAGTACCCTCAGACGCACTAGCAGAAGTCACGCTCAGCGTGTCATTGTCTACATCGGTATCATTTTCCAATACAGAAAGCGTGACGCTCGAATCTTCGGTAACTTTTTCGGCATCATCGTTAGCCACTGGTGCGTCGTTAACTGGCGCAACCGTAACGGTGACTGTTGATGACGCGCTACCACCAGCGCCATCAGATACACTATAGGAAATCGTGGCTGTACCATTGAAGTCGGCACTTGGCGTAAAGCTAAGCGTGTTATCGCCGGTAATGGTTGCAGTGCCTTGACTGCTGCTTGCAGCCGACAGCTGCAGCGAGTCGCCGTCAATATCACTGTCGTTCGCTAGCGCATTAATAATTACCGTTTCGTCTTCCTGTACATTCCCCGTATCTGCAGCAGCTACCGGATTGTCATTTACCGGGTTTACCGTAATTGACACTGTTGCTGAGTCAGAGCCGCTGTTTCCGTCAGAAACGGTATACGTCACTGTGGCAGCACCGTTGTAGTCGGCGTCTGGCGTATACAAAAGATTACCATCACTATTAATGGTTGCCGTACCAGTACTTGCATTAACCGCGGTTAACTCAAGGGTATCGTTGTCTACATCTGTATCGTTTGCGATGACGTTAACCACAACGCTGCTGTCTTCATCAACACTAGCTGTGTCGTTATTCGCAACGGGGGCATCGTTAACGTTTACAACCGTCACTGCCACCGTTGAGTTAGCGCTGCCGCCCGCACCATCTTCGATGGTGTAAGTAATAGTGGCGCTGCCGTTGAAGTCAGCGTCTGGCGTGTAGTTCACCTGATTACCCACAACCTGCACGCTACCGGCTGTAACAGAGGCGTTAGCTACACTTAAGGTATCGCCGTCAACATCGGTATCGTTAGCAAGTACATTAATGCTAACCGACTCATCTTCATTAACGCTGGCAGTATCTGGATTAGCGATTGGGTTGTCGTTAACTGCAGCAATAGATACAGACACCGACGCATTGTCACTGCCGCCGTTTCCGTCTGTTACCGTGTAGGTCACTGTGGCACTGCCGTTGTAATCTGCCGCTGGGGTAAACACCACATTGCCGCCGCCATTAACTACTGCACTACCATTGGTTGCCGATACACTCGAAACACTTAACGCATCGTTATCAATGTCGGTATCGTTAGCCAATACGTTAATAACTACCGCCGTGTCTTCGTTAGTGGTGGCCGAATCATCGCTTGCCACTGGTGCATCGTTGATGTTAGAAACATTAATCGTCACCGTACCTGATGCCGTGCCACCTGCACCGTCACTGATGGTATAAGTTACAGTTGTTGCGCCGTTAAAATCGGCCGTAGGTGTATAGGTAATATTATTTCCGCTAAAGGTTACTGAACCATTTGGCGATGTTGCATCGGTAATAGAAAGGGTGTCGCCGTCAACATCAGTGTCGTTAGTCAGCACATCAATAGTTACGGTGGTGTCTTCGTTCGCTGTCCCTGAGTCAGGGTTCGCTACTGGCGCGTCATTTACCGCGTTAACCGTCACCGATACAGAAGCCGAATCGGTTCCGCCATTTCCGTCAGAAACGGTGTAATTAAGTGTAACAGGGCCATTGAAATCTGCAGGTGGCGTATAAAGTACGTCGCCATTTGCATTTACAGACGCCGCCCCTGCACTTGCCGATACCGCAGTAACACTTAGCGTATCGCCATCTACGTCACTGTCGTTGGCTAGCACATCAACAATTACGTTGGTGTCTTCGTTAGTATTTGCACTATCGTTTGCGGCTACCGGTGCATCGTTATCCGCTTGTACATCTACCGTCAGGTTCGCACTATCACTGTTGCCGTTTCCATCAGTAATGGTATAGGACACAAGCGCAGGGCCGTTAAAGTTTTGTGCTGGCGTGAAGGTGATATTGCTTCCTGCAAACGAAACCGCACCGTTGCCCGAATTAGCCGCCGTTATAGACAGTGTATCGCCATCCACATCGGAATCATTTGCCAATACATTCACTGTCACTTGTGTGTCTTCAGTGGTATTGGCTGAATCGGCCTGCGCTACAGGTGCATCTTGAACATTGTTGACCGTGAATGTTGCAGTGGCAGTGTCGCTACCACCCGCGCTATCGGTAAGGGTATATTGCACGGTTTCGGCGCCGAAGAAATCAGCCGCCGGTGTATAGATTAAGTTTGCGCCATCTGTGGTTACCGTGCCGCCTTTACTTGGCGTAGCTACAGAGGTAATACTGATGCTTTGACCGTTGTCTGCGTCGCTATCATTGCTGCGGGCCGCTAACGTATTGCTGGTTGTATCTTCATCTACCGTGAAGCTATCGTCATTTGCAGCGGGTACACGGTTGAGCAAGATTACCGCCACGTCGTTAGCGTTAATTGACTGAGGCTGAGCTGCCCCATCAACGTAGCTAAGCGCAGAAGAAATGGTTAAATCTTGGGTAGCCGCACTAGGCACTATTGCACTGGTGTCTAGTTCAACACTGAACACATAGGTTTCGGTGTCACCGTCATTATCGCTATTTACAATACTGCCTAAATCAAGCGATAGCGTATTGTCAGACACGCTAATATTGCTGTTCACATTAACCGCTGTGCCACTAGCAGTACTGTTAATATTTGCCGGATTCACGCCTGAAGAGAGGCCGGTATTGAAGGTACGAGCTAATTCGCCCGCCCCAGCGACCAATGAAATATTGGCAGGTAACGTAACGCTTAAGCTCAAATCGTCTGTTGTCCCCTTAGGTACTGTAACAGTTTGTGTAAGGGTTAGTGTTTCGCCCTGCACAAAATTGTTATCAGATGTACCACCATCACTAGTATCAGTAAGGGCAAAGGTTGGCGCAGACACGGTTTGCGCTTGTGAAGTAACCGGAATAAGCAGTGCATTCTCGCCATCAGTGGCGTTACTGTCGTTGTCGCTTAATTGGTTAGCGCCTAGATTATCACCACTGAACAGAGCTTGCGTTGAGAATACGGTGTTGTCAGCCGCATTAGCATCTAGCGTTAACACCACAGAAACGGTTACCGTTTCACTTGGCGCAATTCCGCCCACGTTTACGTCAAGCGGCGCTTCGCTTACCACAACACCTTGGCTGGTAACGGCAGTATTGGCTACCACACTTAAGCCTGCATTAACCGGCTGAGTAAACGACACGTTTTCTGCAGTCGCTGAACCTTGATTGGTTGCCAAGGTGTAAACGCGTACGCTGTCACCTGGGTCGACAACCCCATCACCGTCTACATCGTTAACGAGTTCAAAGTACTGAATAATTTCTAGTTCTGGCGTACCTGTGCCCGTTGATGCACTGAACGTAAGCGGCTGAAAACCGTCGCTATTTGCACGGTTATTGTCAGCATAGACAGTATCGGTTTCATCGCTGGTTGCCTCACCTTGTAGCGAGAAGCTCTCGTTTGCGGCATTGCCGTTGAAATCAACCAGCGGTGAGTCGATGGTAACATCAAGAGAAACCGTTTCGCTGGCGCCAGCTGCTAGCGTGATAAAATCGGCGCTTAGTGAACTACCTATTACACTAACCGTATGCCCACCGCTTACCTGCGCCGAATTAGCGACGTAAATAAGACCTGTGGGAATAGCGTCACTAAGGGCAATATTTGATAGCGCTTGGCTTCCTTTATTTTCAAGTAAGTACGTAATAGTTAACGTGTCGTTGGGACTGATGACATCATTGGTATCAGCATCGGTTGATAGACGTACCAGCTGAGTAATATCTAAATCTGCTGTGTTTGCTGGTGTGCCCACTCTGAAGGTGTTTGCCTGGTCACCATTTACATCATTACCATCTGCGTCAGTTGGCTCTGCTACTGTGTCGGATGAATCCACACTGCCCTGCACTGAAATTAGCGTATTACTTGCCGTATTGGCATCAACAAGCAACTCGAAAGAAATGGTTTCAGATTCACCAAATGCCATGTCGCCAACATTTACCGTAATGCCGGCACTGTCATCAAGGGTGCCTTTCGTCGTTGTTGCAGACCCTGTTACATAGTTTGTATTTGCAGGAATCCCATGAGCAAATACAACGTCAGTGGCTGTGGCACTATCGCTTTCATTGGTCAGCGTTGAGGTAACGAGTACCGTATCACCGGCATCAATAAATCCATTGCCATTGATATCGTCTGATAGAACAACTGACTGGGTTGCACCTATGAAGGCAGCAACATCACCAGTCACATTGATAGAATCAGCAAAACTATAATCACGCTCGTCAGCAGTGTCTCCGCTCATTGAGCTATATGCACCATTGGTCAAACCAATTGAAAGTGCATTACCCACGTCAGCGTCGCTATCTACAGTGAACTGCATTGTCACTTGCTTGCTGCCTTCAACCAGCGTGATACTGCCCATATCTACAACAAGTAGCGTAGGCGACGTATCATCTATCGTACCTTGCCCCATGAAGCTATCAGCCACATAAGTAAGACCATCAGGCACCGATACATTAAATGTGGTCTCAAACGCGTCGGCAAAACTAGAGGCGTGACCTACGTCAATAGTTAGGGTAAAGGTATCCTCCAACGATACCGAGGCTTTATCAAGCGTCATTGTTGAGTCTAAATTTGGCTCAACGATATCAATCTCTAGGGTAGATGGTCCGGCACTTTCGGCGCCGCCTGATGCATTTACACTATTCGTTAATGTTGTGCCCTGTGAATTACCTACTTCGTTTTCTACAACACCGGTAAACGTAACTGTGATGAAATCATTGGTGCTATCGCCATCTGCGGTATTACTCACAGTGCCAAAATCAACCGTGACATCGTTGCCTGAAACACTAGCCGTTGCCGCGCCGTCATAGCTGATTTGCGCTGGGCTGTTAATACTAATACTGTCAAAACGAATGTCAGCAGGCAGTGTATTCACAATAGAAACACCGCCAATTGTGCCTTCCACTAAATCGATACGCGCATCAATAGAGACCGACTCGCCAACTGCGAAATCATTATCGCTATGTGTGGTATTAAGTGCAGATTGAATAGCTAATGTGTTATCCACCGTTACATTGCTATTAACTGTTTCACGATAGTTATTTAACGCAGTATCATCATCGTCATCTGTGCCATCTACACCACTACGTCCACTGCCGTCTAATTGACTGTTATAGGTTGCTTCAACTGCATTAGTCAGCGTTTCACCGGCGCTTGCTTCGTTGGCCATTACAACGCTGTATTCGACGGTAACGCTCGCAAGAGCTGGAAGGTCGAATGCTGCAATCGACAAGGTATCGCCTGTGTTGGTCGTAGTTATCTCACTCACATCACTTGCAGACAGCACTGTGTTGGTGCCGGTTAATACTGCCTCGTCACTCGGGTTAGTTAGCATTATCGCAGAGAAGGTAACACCAGAACCGCTGCCGTCAGGCCCACCCAATAACTCAGCGGGCATTACATCTTCAAAGGTCACTGCATACGCAGTTGCTGCATTCCCCGTGTTGGTTACCACTGTGCGGTACGTTACTGTATCGCCACTATCACTAGAGGTCGCACCGGCGATAATGGTTTGCGTAATAGATAAATTCGGCTCGATAACATCTACATCAACATTCGCAGAAGGTGCCGGCGTGCTTACGTCTTGATAGCTAAGTGAACCCGTGCTGGTAAGCGTTGTTCCACCTTGGTTACCTAAGATATTGGCAACTTCAACAGGCACTGCAATGGTAACTTGTTGAGACGTTGAAGCGCTGTTGGTGATAGTACCAAAATCTAACACGACCGGATCGGTCCCTTGAGCCGGGGTGGTATTAGGTGTATTTGTGCTGGTAAAATCTGACGCTGGCGTTGAAATGGTGATGGCGTCGCCGGTATACGTTAAGCCTGAAGGAAGATCTAACGTATAAACAAAGTTGTCTGTCGTACCTGTTGGTATAGAGAAACTTGCGGTTAAATCAACCACAGTTCCAATGGCAGCATCGGCTGCAGTAGTCGTTAACGTAAGCGTGGGCGCGTTGGCGGTAACTGATGCCATAGCAGAATCAGCGATATCGTTAACGTTCTGACCTGAATCGTTATTGGCGCCGCTACCTGTACGTTCGCCGTTGTCTGAACCGGCTGCGCCTGGGGTAGCATTCCCTGTACCTGATGTACCAGGCAAAGACGTTGCCGAGGTTGAAACGGTATTGGTTACGGTTTCTTCAAACGCAATATCGAAATTGACCTGAGCGGTATACACAACGGTAACGCTTTCGCCCGCTTCTAGGTAATCAATATTGCTAGCCGGGCAGCCATTCGACTCAACCGTTAGCTCGTTGCCACTGATACTTGTACAATCTGATACATCGATGCCCGCATCTCTTGAATGCGTCGCGCTTACCAAGCTAACAGAGTTAAACCGAGCAGGTACATCGTCGTTAATATACCAATCGTAGGCGCGAGAAACTCGTGAGCCTCCTGTATTAGTTAACGCAACGGTAAAAGTTACCTCACTGCCACCATCAACGGTTGATGGTGATGCTGTTTTTGTTGTTGTTAAATTAGGTTCTGCAATACGAATATTCTGCGTCGCATTGTTGCTTTGATTTTCGCTATTGTTGTTTAGATAATTTACTTCACCGGTTACCGTTTTATTGTTTGTACGGTTATTGTTACTGGTGTTTAAGGTAAGCACATCAAGGGTTACCGTAATACTTTCATCACCCGCATCGTTGTCATTATTTGTTATGTCACCCAAGTCGAAGATAACAGACTGACCACTTACAACCGGTGTAATAGTTGTATCTGACGCAGTAATCGACGCATTGTTTGAGGTGCTAAAGCTTGTATCAAATGTTCCGCGAATTAAAGCGGTGCCCGTTTGATAAGACATCCCCGCTGGTAAAACCACCTCAATAATATTTTCATCCGCTGTTTCTAAGGTTTGTCCCTCAGGAAGAATGGTGGTGAATGAATAAGATAACACCTCACCAATAGCGGCTTCACGGGTGCCTGAATCATTCGTAAAGGCTTCAGAAGAGTCGATCAACGTGATGTTATCAGCAGCAATGGCTTTGGTTGCTGTAGTACCTGTACTTTCTGACTGTGAATCACGCTCAACCGTTTGGTCGCCAGTTTGGCTATCACCGGTAGCTTGTGCAGTAATATTAAATGACGAACCAGTCTGTGCGCCTGCTTTCACTTCGGCAGTATAGGTAAACTGCACGGTAGCTCCAGCACCAAGCTCTGAACCTGAATAGGTTACTCTGTCTGGTGAATTTTGAAGTGCGTACGTAAACCCAGATGGGGTTGTTCCTTCGGTTACATTTGTGAAAATATCAGTATTTACATTGCTGACAACGTTAACATCATAAGCGGTAGCTGTACCTGTATTTTCAACATCGATAGTTACGGTTACCGTATCGCCTGCTTCTACGCCAGAGCGCGGCGCCACGCTTGTTGTTGTACGTAACACGTGCTCAGAGAACTGGTTAGTTGACGTAGCTGACGCATTGTTGTTGGTATTATTGGTTCCCGCATTTACCTGTAACTGTTTGCTTTGCGTTGTCGTTGTAGCGGCATTTTGTGTGACATCTTGCACCAAAGCTTCAAGCGTTAATGACAATGTATTATCGCTTGGATCGTTATCGTTATTAGTGGTTGTACTGCCGTTAAACACAGCTTTAACGGTTTGTCCAGTTGCTACATTGCCAGACGATGTCACGGTAGGGCTGGCACTAACGGTTCCATCAAACCCGGTAGAATCTACTGTTAACGTATTGCTGTATTCAAAGCCAGCAGGTAACGTCATATCAACGGTTAGGTCGTTCGTAGTACCTTCTGGCAGGGTGACGTCTATTCGATATTGTACGGTGTCACCTACCACAACATTCCCCATGGGACTTACTATGGTTGAAGCAATAGCGATATCTGAAACAGTGACCGATGCATTATCTTTTTGCGGGTCAAAGGTCGCGGCCTGACCCTGTGCAGAAGCCCAATCAATCGTCGCTTCTGACGTGATGACATCGTTAGGCTCTGCAGTTTGTGCAATATCTTGAGTAAAGGTAAGCACGTAAACTTCACCTGCGGCGAGGTTCTGTATACTGTAAGTACCATCTGCTAGCGAGCCGCTGCCCAAGGCCACACCATCCCCATCGACTGTTGCAGATACAACGTTCTGCGAAGCCACGCCAGAAACGATAGGAACACTGGCGGTTGTGTCAAATGATGTAGCACCACCTTCGTTAGTTACTGTTAAGGTGTATTGGACCGTATCACCGGCATCTACATTTCCTGCAGAAGTAGCAAGTGAAACGGTCAATTCTGGTGCACGGACTATTATCTCAGCAGATTTAAGATCGGCACTGACTGCGTCGGGTGTATTAGTTGATGTTCCTTGGAATAAGTTAGCTAACCTGAGACCGTCAGCGTAAGGCTCGTCGGTAACCTCAACAGTAAAATCAACTTCAAGCACTTCGGGTGTGGTGGTGGAAATATTTCCCCAGTCTAGCGTTACGCTGTTTTCAGTTGCTGATACAGTGATCGTAGGTGTGAACGATGTTACCGTATTTTCAGCGGTATAAGAGAAGCTGGTGTTGCTATCGATATTTGAGCGTGTATCGACAGTCGTTTCCGGGATCACGAATACAGGTAAAGGTAGAAAATCTTTAAATACGATGTCGTTGGTATCGCCAGAAGGAATATCCATACGTAGACGATAGGTAACGCTTTCTCCCGGCGCGTACTGCAGGAGTTTTGAGGTTGTACCGCCGTTACTATCGACAAGAGATTTAGAGGTACGAATACCTTCAATGGAGACTGCAGCACTTGACCCTTCCAAGCAGCTCGACGCACCACTCGCTACGTCATATTGTGCACTTTGAGTAAATGATAGCGAATCGTTAGCAACTACGGGGGCGTTACTATCAACCCCCGCATATCCACCAACGTAGGTTTGCTGAATATCAACAGTGTAAGATACCGCTAAAACGCTTCCACCTGAAAGCGTGCCTGTTACGTCAGTTATGCCATAAGTTATCGTCTCACTTTGACTGGCATCTGTAGTTGAAGCAGGTCTTGGTATATTAAACGTGTTTCCGCCATAGCTGACGGTGATATCGGATGAAAAGTTCACGCCATCGGCAATGGTGTCGTTAAGTGTTAAAGAATCTACCGATATGTAGTCAGAAATTTGAATTGAGTTAGTAACGGTAAGCGTATTGCCAGGGCTTGATTGATTGGCGCCCACACCTTGCTGTATCGCAACATGCTTTGCTGTAACTGTATCGCTGCTTGAAATTTGAGTGAGCCCAGTACCATTATAGCTAGCATTAAAATCTAGCGGATGCTCAATACTTGAAACACTACACTGCTGCGCATCTAGTACATTAGTAAAATGCATGGGGTAGCTGACGCGCACATCATTTTCGCTACTTGTTCCCGTAGCAGAATCACACGAAACATCTAAAGTGCCACCAGTACTGGACGTAGAAGGTTCACTATTTATAGCGCACCCAGTTCCACCGGTTACCGTAGCTTGGGCGCTATACTGAACAGCGTTGTCTAAATCGTCTGTGAACTGCAAGTTATCTATCGTGGGGCCATTTGCCACATCAACTACATGGGTAACGGTTGCTGAAAAACTTGGGCCTGCAGCGAGCTCGTTTTCCGCAGCAGAGCTTTGCGTGGATACTTGATAAAGTGCAGCCTCAACCGAGGCAGTTTGCGTTGTTCCCACTATTGGACCGTTATCACCTGTTGCTGTATCGCCAAACTCATAAACAGGCGTTACCTCGATAGCAAATGCTTCCGCTGGCGTTGCATTACTGTCGATGGTGAAACAAACATTGGTAGTTAGATTAGGGCCGTTTGCCACCACCGAACCAACAGGTATATCTACAGTTGAAAAACTGAAGCCTTCTGTTCCGGCAACGGTCTGCGCAGTGATAGGATCTTCAAGTTCATTGTTGTTCGCAACTGTGTCAAATATGCCAACATTAACCGTAGCGCTATTACTACCTATAAATGTCGCATCGTTAAATGTTAGGTCGGCATCATGAATAACTCGAAAATAAGGGCCATACCCTGTCGTTCCTGTGTTACTCAAGGAAACGTCATAACAAAATGTTTCACCAATAAACGCACTTTGTGGCGGTGAATTAGTCACAACAGGGGTGGCTGCTTGCACACTTTGCATTGCACCTAATAGCAATGAGGTACCAATTATGGCATTGGACAGTGGGCGCTTCATGTCTTTCCTTTTATCTTTATCATTAAGAGCCAATTAACTTCCGTTAATTGCAGTTATATTTTTATGCTTGGTTTCATCAGTTTATGTTTTAAGACCCGACGGAGATTTGCTCAAAATTTAGCATTTGATATGGGCAGAAGGAATAGCTTCACGTGATAGAGTCAACAGCAAACACCTGTGTTTAAACGGAATTAACATGTATATTTTATACACTTAAGTTAATTTAGTGTAAGGGCTGATGGAAGTAGAGAACAGTAGACAAAAGACTAAAATAAAAAGGATAATATTTTACGCTTGTAGCAATTGCCGGACCAAGCAATAAACCACATCTATTGACGCTCATAAGCCATACTTCACAGGAGCTCCAGGTAAAAATAGATTAGTCGAGACGCGCATAGAGCCCACTTAAAAATAATGCAGGGGATGGGCATTTGATATCGCAGGTAGTGCCGAGCTGATGAGTATAATAATCCGGTGACTAGGGTATGTCCTAAAACCACCGAACTAATTGGCTAAAAAATAGACAGCCTACTACAAATATTAATTCAAACTATATTTGATAAGTTACAGTCCCGATTTAGCTAACGCTCTTTGTCATTGGCCTTGTAAACCTGTAGTTCGGGACTTGTCCCCTAGTTTTTCATAGACGCTATAAATGCATCTGATTCTGCTATGGCAGAGTTCATCTGGCTAAGCAGTTGAGCGACATTGTCTTCAATAGTCGAGAGCTCGCCTTGAAGGGCACCAATAGCGCTGGCGTTTAGATTGTGCTTTAAATAAAGCACATTATCTTGAAGCGCATCTAGCACGGGCGGCATTTTACTCTCGGCTTTGCGCATAGCACTCATCAACGACGAATAACGACGCTGAGTTTCACGAAGCTTGGCAGCACTATCTCGCTTTAAAGAACCACTTTGATATTTTTCTAGCTCTTCTTGCCACTCATCAAACAGGGCTTCTGCTACGCTTTCTACCTTATCAATGCGCGCCGTTACTTCTTCTGCAGCGGCGACACTGTCTTGATACTGGCCATTTAGATTGTCGTAAACGTCTTCTAATTCACCACCATCAAATGCTACCGCAGCACTAAACGCTTCTAGTGCAGAGCTAAATTGCTCCTGCGCGTCTTCTTGAGATTCTTTTGCATTGTCGACACGATCAACAAGAATGTCTCGCTTTTCTACACCCACTTTCTCCCAAGCTGCATAGTACGCAGACTGACAGCCTGTAAGAGTCAGTGCCGCGACAAACACGGTTGCTAGTAATCTCATACGGTTACTCCACCTCTATAGCGTGCTGCGCTGATAATACTGATTAAATGCAGTAATGCGCCTAAGGGCCAAAATATGATAGCAAGCACGACAGTTGCCGCTAGCGCATAAGACACACCCACGGTAATAAAGAAAAACAACGCTGCTAAAATTCGGCCTTGGACCAAATGTCCCAACCCGGGAATAAAAAAATTACAGATAGCGGCAATGACATTACCACCCGATCCTTGACCTGCCATATAAACATCCTCGCATTTATGACTATAATATGATTAGCTAGTGTAACACTTGCGCGGTACTAACCCCCTTATCATTTAGGCGGTTAAAACGTGTTAAGCACTGCGCATCTTGTTAAACACTGCACAGTGTGTCGGCACGCGACAGCATGCATAATAATAAACTAAACTAAAACAGGCACTCGCACAACGCGTAGAAATATAATGAAACGACTTTATCCGGATGTAACCCGCTATGACGACGGATTTATTGATGTAGGAAACGGGCACTCCCTGTATTTTGAGCAGAGCGGTAATCCAGATGGAATACCCGTCCTCTTTATTCATGGTGGACCTGGCGCTGGACTCCCCCCTAATTATAAAAGCTTCTTTGACAGCAACAAGTACCGCATTATTGGCTACGAACAGCGCGGTTGCGGGCGATCCACTCCCTTAGCAGATACCAACAATAACGATACGTGGCTAAACGTAGACGATATTGACACCCTACGCAGTCACCTTGCTATTCCAGAATTTTTATTGTTTGGCGGCTCATGGGGGTCAACACTTGCGCTTCTATACGCACTAAAGTATACCGCCCATGTATCTGGCTTAATTTTACGAGGTGTCTTTCTTGCTCGCCAACAAGACAGGGAATGGTTTTTATCTCCACACGGATGCGCAGCCCAACTTTTCCCCGAGCATTATCGCAAGTTCACAAAAGACATCCCCGCGCCATTGAACGCAAATGCAGTATGCGAATATTACAGCGCAGTATTGAAGTCAAACAACGATGTACTCAAACATGCTGCGTTGCGACGCTGGTATCAGTGGGAAGAGCGTTTATCTAGGTTAAGCTTGCCGCCGGGAGTCGGTGAAGCCCATTGCCACTATCCCATGCACCTCGTTACGTGCTTAGCAACATTAGAGTGTCACTTTTTGTCCAACAAATGCTTCATTCCTGAAAACTACATCATCGACAATATTGATAAAATAGCGCATATCCCGGGCACGATTATCCACGGTCGCTACGACATGATATGTAAAACGGAAGCTGCTGAGACCTTACATAAAGCGTGGCGGCAAAGCCAACTACAAATAGTACCGGATGCAGGTCACAGCACCTCAGAGCCTAGTATTGGCTATGCGCTTTGCAGGGCAACAAGAGACATGTCACGATTTCTCAAGGAGCAGACCCAGTGATAGGACTAATTCAACGCGTATCTGAGGCAAACGTTACCGTAGACAACAATATTATTGGTGAAATCGGCCATGGAATGCTTGTACTTCTGGGCGTAGAAAAAGACGATGGCGACGCTGAAATTGAAAAACTCGCAAATAAACTCTGCCGCTACCGCATGTTCAGCGATAGCGATGGGAAAATGAACCTGAATATTGAACAGGTGGAGGGTGAAATACTGGTTGTGTCTCAGTTTACTTTGGTAGCAGATACACAAAAAGGCAATCGACCTGGTTTCTCTCGTGGCGCATCACCTGCCCATGGCGAGGATATTTACTCACGCTTTGTTGGCGCACTTAAACAAAAAGGAATGCGTGTTCAAACGGGGGAATTTGGTGCCGACATGAAGGTGGGCCTCATTAATGATGGTCCGGTAACCTTTCAATTTCATGTATAAGCCATAACGGCTAGGGCAGCCTTTATTTGCTTACATAATTAAACTTGTACCCATAGCGCGGTTACGTTTAAATACCAAGTCGACTTTAAAAAAGGCCAGTTTATTGTGTACAAGGTTGTAACACCGAAAAGTGATGCAGAATTTGAAGCCTATTTTCATTTTCGTTGGGAGCATTTGCGTCAACCGTGGAATTTCCCCCCTGGCTCAGAGAAAGACGAATACGAACAAGTTGCAGAACATCGTATTATTACCAATAGAAAAAACGAAATTGTTGCCTGCGGCCGAGTGCATTTAAATACCGCAGAAGAAGCGCAAATAAGGCATATTGCCGTTCACAACGACCATATGCGTAAAGGCTTAGGTAAAATGGTGATGGTTGCGCTTGAGAATGTAGCCAAAGACCTCGGCGCAGTGCGTGCTGTAACAAATAGCCGTGAAATCTCCATTGATTTTTTTGCCTCCTGCGGTTTTGTTGTTGAACGAGAAGCACCCAACGAACTGGGCATGCTAAAGCGCCAGCAGATGGTGAAAAAATTCACAGAAAATAATACGCTGGTGCTTCACCCTAAATGGTGTAAAGCACTTCAGGAAACCTGGTCGGAAACTATCCCTATCACTGAACACATGGGTATTAAATTGTATCAGTACACGGGACGAACGCTGGAAACCAGAGCCTCATTAAACAAAAACATTAATATTCACGGCACCATGTTTGCGGGAAGTATTTTTTCATTAGCCACACTCACTGGCTGGGGACTCATATACCTTCAGCTTAAAGAGCGTGGTTTAAGTGGTGATATTGTATTGGGCGATGGGGATATTCATTACCACAAGCCAATTACAATGAAGCCAAGAGCTATCTGCAATATCGAAACACTGTCTGGCAAATTTGCACCGCTGCAAAAAAATAAAAAAGCCCGTTTCGAGCTCAGCGTGGCTATTCTTGATAACGATACCGCAGTAGCAGAATTTGAAGGCGTATTTTGGGTGCTTCCGCCTGAGGTATCCGATAAAGAATAAAGATAAGACATAAAGACATAAAAAAAGCGCCTACTGATGAAGTAAGGCGCTTTTATTGTTGTCTTTGATCTAGGTCAGCTCAACTAGCCACCCCTAAATTCGTTAGGCTGCAACCATTGCTGCTTGCAGTTTTTTCATCGCGTTCTTTTCAATCTGACGAACGCGTTCTGCAGAGACTTCGTACTTATTCGCTAAATCTTGCAACGTAATTTTGTTATCAGCCAACCAGCGTGTTTCGATAATATCTTGGCTGCGCTCGTCCAGCGTTTTAATCGCTGAATATAAACGTTTGCTTGCTGCGGTATCCCAATCGTTATTAATAACGTCAGTTTCTACATCAGCAGTTTTGTCTTCCAAAAATTGGACAGGCGCAAAGTTGCCGGTTTCGTCTTCGTCGGCCGACAAATCAAATGCCTGATCTTGGCTGCTCATGCGTGCTTCCATTTGCAGCACTTCCTTGGTACTCACACCAAGTTCGTTCGCTACGGTTTGCACTTCTGCGTGGGTAAACCAACCTAGGCGCTTTTTCGCTTTGCGCAGGTTGAAGAAAAGTTTACGCTGAGCTTTTGTTGTCGCCACTTTAACGATGCGCCAATTTTTTAATACAAACTCATGTATTTCGGCTTTTATCCAATGAACGGCAAAAGAAACTAAGCGTACACCCACCGTAGGGTCGAATCGCTTAACCGCTTTCATTAGACCAATATTGCCTTCTTGAATAAGATCAGCTTGCGGTAATCCATAACCTGAATAAGATTTTGCAATATGCACAACAAAGCGAAGGTGCGACATCACTAATTGACGCGCTGCCTCTAAATCTTCGTCTTCGCGAAGGCGTACAGCTAACTGACGCTCTTGGTCGGCAGTAAGCATATCAATGCGACCTACAGCCTGCATGTAGCCTTCGATGCTACCGCTGTGTGGCACTGATAACGCCATTGATTGCAAGTTGTTGCTCATTGTTCACCTCATTAATCACCGTTCTTCACTACTTATGTAATGTGAACTGCGAGAGACCTAAATAAAAGAAAAGAAGCCCAAACGATATGTTGGTATGGGGACAACTGTTACAGTATCAAGACCTGTAAATCAAAAAAAAGTTCAAATCCCTAACAACATATCATCAAATACCAATGATAAAATATCTTTACCGACATTTTCAATATGTATACGCCAATTTCAACACTATTACCGCGTTTCAATATTAGGTCTTTAACATTACCTAAGTATACCGCAATTCCGTATAGATCGTTCACTTTTGGTCTCACTTAATTGCGGCTTAGCGATATAGTAAACGCAAAAGTTAACAATAGACGTCGATAATGAAAGCAAACAACAAGCTTAAAATAAGAGCCCACCTAAGAACAAAGATAAGAGCAAAAATAACAGATAGTAGAGTAAAACGTTGTACACGTTTAACCCAGCATGTAATCTTGTTGTTATATAGTGTGATATTGAGTGAACTGTACTGTCATCTCGCGCATTTATATGCAGTAACAGGCATTAAAAACAACAATAACCTCATTGCCTAGAAAGATTGCTCAAGGATAATTATGTTTGCATACGTCGCCAGACAGCCAATATTTAATGTAAATAGGGAAGTTTACGCTTACGAACTGCTCTTTCGCGTAGGTGAAGATAATTGCTTTCCAGACATTCCTCCCGACGAAGCAACGTCTAAAATACTCACGTCTACACACCTTAGTCTTGGTATTGAAGAAATTACTGGGGACAAAAAAGCCTTCATTAACTTTCATCGCGATACGCTCATGTTTCGTTTTCCTACCTCACTAGACGCCAACAAAGTGGTTATAGAGATTGTAGAAACGGTCAATGTAGATGATGCCCTTGTAGCCGCGTGCAAACACATTCGCGGGCTAGGCTACCCCATTGCCCTTGATGATTACGACATGCATGGTAAGTGGGAAGCTTTTATGCCCTTTACTAGCGTGGTTAAGATTGATATTACAGAGATAGCTCACGACAAAATTCCTGCGCTAGTGGAACGCTTTAAAGCGAACAAAATGAAGTTAGTGGCAGAAAAGATTGAAACCTACGAAGAGTTCCATAAGTTTAAGGAAATGGGGTTCGACTACTTTCAAGGCTATTTCCTTGCAAGGCCTGAAATTGTAAGGCATCGCAAATTAGGCCCAAACAACCTTACAATGTTAGAGCTACTGGCACTAAGTAGTGAGGCGTCTCTTGACCTTGAAAAAGTTAAAACCATCATGGAAAGAGACCCATCGTTAACGTATTTACTGCTGCGGTTTATCAACAACCCAATGGTTAATAAACGCCACACAATCAATTCGCTCAAGCACGCATTAAATTTCATGGGCGAAGTAGAAGTTAAGAAGTTTCTCTCGTTGCTTGCCTTAGCAAACCTAAGCAAAGGTCAGCCTACCGAACTCATGCAGATGGCTTTAGTTAGGGCAAAATTTTGCGAACTAGCCTACCTAGCCGTGAGCAAAAACAAGAATTCCCATACTGGTTTTTTAGCTGGTTTGCTCTCACTGCTCGACGCCATGATGGAACAGCGTATTGAGGACTTAGTTAAAAAAGTACCGATTGACGACGATGTAAAAGATGCGCTTTGCGGCAAACCCAATTTACTCAGGGAGTGCCTTAACTTGTCTCAGCATTTTGAGACCGCGCGATGGGCAGGCATTAAGCAATTTGCCGCCAAACACAAAGTTAATCAGGCCCTACTTCATAGCTATTACAACGAAGCCATAAAATGGGCGAAGCATATTCACAATGCCGCGCTTGATAAAGACTAGCACGGTCAAAAGCCTAGTTTGTTAAAAGAGCAATAGACTAAAAGAAAATTATGATGAAAGTTCATGGCTCTACATTACATTAGCCGTCATTAAATTATCGCTATTAGTATTGTGTGAAAAGGCTCATTATCATAACCTTATCGCTCGTTCTCATTCTCTACCTGCGGGTTATTTGAGCGCTAAGAACAACTATATTGAGTTAAGAATTTGGGCTTTAGGACGATAATATCTTTCTAATAGACTAAAAAATAATAAAAAGCGGTTACACATAAGCTGAGGCAATACGCCTAGTAGCAAAATATCATTTAGCGCCTTATCAGGGATCACATATGTTCGCGTTTATAGCTCGTCAGCCAATTCTAGATAAAGAAAAAAGTGTATTTGCCTACGAGCTACTTTTCAGGGATGGAAAAGGCGGCGCTTACCCAGACCATCAAGAAGAAAAGTCTAAATTTATCGCTGATAATTTTCACCCTCTCGGGCTCGATGACATTAGCGGTGAAAAAACATCGTTTATTACGTTTTCAACCGATACCCTTGTGTCGCGTTTTCCCACAAACTTAAACCCCGAGTCTGTGGTGGTTGAGCTTGCTAACCCAGCTGATACGAGCAACGGTTTATTTGAAGCGTGTCAGCATATCAAGCAAATGGGATTTAAGCTTGCCATCGACGATCCAATGATGATTGGGTCTGAACATGATATTTTTCCACTTATCGATATTGTAAAAGTAGATGTATCTAAAGCCCGTTTTGAAAACGTTGAAAAACACATCCCTCGCTATCGTGAGGAGAACAAAAAGCTTGTTGCCGAGCAGGTAGATACCCAAGACAGTTTCGCATCGTGTATCGACCTCGGGTTTGATTTCTTCCAAGGTTATTTTTTCTCTCAGCCAGAAGCGCGAATTCTTAAACAGCTGCCCGCTTCTAAAATGAATATAGTTGATTTGATGGCTGAAAGTGGCAAAGTGAATTTTGACATTGCCCGCACCACACAAATTATTGAGCGTGATGCTACGTTAAGCTTTTTGCTTCTTAAATTTATCAACAACCCTGCCATCAATAAACGCTATAAAATCACCTCCCTTAAACACGCACTAAATTATATGGGCGAGGTAGAGATTAAGAAGTTTATTGCACTGCTAAGCCTGACGAATATTGCCGACGACAAACCCCTTGAAATCATTCACATGTCATTGGTAAGAGCTAAGTTCTTTGACTTATTGGCTGAGCGACGAGGCTTTAAAAACAATCCTCCTATCGCATTTTTGGTTGGGTTATTTTCACTGCTTGAAGGGCTGCTCGATCAATCGATGACCGATATCGTTAAACAGCTTCCGCTGTCTGATGATGTTAATGACGCTTTATTGGGGAAAAATAGGGAGCTGAACAACTATTCAGCCCTTGTGCGCGGCTTCGAGAGTGCAATCTGGATGACAGTAATAAAACAGGCGAAGCTGCTCGACATCGACCAGAAACAGCTTCACGTACTGTACAACCAAGCTATTGTGTGGGGCAACGGAATTAGAAGCGCTATTTCAGCTCACTTCCCGACAGCAAAAGCCGAAGGCTAGATAACGTCAGGTTTGTGTTTATCTAGCCTCTATTGAGCTTTTATTGGGCTGTGTTGGCGCACTGCTAACACCCTATTGGGGCTCTATTTGACGGACGTGACGCTGAACCGAAATGAGCGAACCCAGTAAACCAAGTAATACAGAAAGCCCTAGCATAGTGAGTAACGCACTGCCGGTAAGCCCAGTAATATTAAACTCTTTTTGGTACATTGCGGCAAAGGTGGTAATACTGCTGTCCATCCACCATAAGATAATAATAACGGCAAACCACGCCATCAGCCCGCCTAAAAGCCCATACCAAAAACCCGTATACAAAAAGGGACGATGAATAAAGGCGTCTGTTGCCCCCACCAGCTTCATCACCACTATTTCATCGTATTTATTGAGAATATTCAGGCGAATGGTGTTGCCAATAATCAGTACAACCGCAATGAAGAGCAGCACGCCAATCAGCATCACCAAGTCACTCGCTATAGCAATAACGGCGTAAAGTCGCTCTAGCCATTCAATGTCCAACTTGCCAATATCGACCTCTCGTTGCTGCCTTAGCTTATCGAGCAACGCACGAGCGGCACTTGGCGACGCGTTTTTATCGGTAGGGGTAACGAGTACCACATCAGGTAAGGGGTTTTTCTCTAAGTACGCAATAGCATCACCCAACCCTGATAAATGCTGAAACTCCTTGAGCGCATCATCAGCGGGAATATAAACCACACTTTCAATTTCTTGCCAGGTATTCAGCCGTGTCACTAACTGCTGAGAACGGTTAGCACTTATATTGGGTGTGAGGAATAACGATATTTCCGATGCTTGCTCCCACCCCGCTGTAATTTTCTCGGTATTTTTAACCATGATGTACAGAGTACTTGGTAAGGTAATACTCAGCCCGAGCACACCAATGGTCATTAACGACGCGAGTGGCTGACGCCAAAGCTCACCTAAACTCGATAATGCTTGTCTAACATGACTCACGAAGAACATGACGAAAGCTTGCAGCACTGACACTTTTGACGAAGACGCGCCTTTTGCTCGCCCTTTAAAAAGAATACTCATCGTCGGTCACCCTCGCTGTGACTGCCGGAGAAGTCGCTATCGGTCAGCCCGTCAGTAATCATTTGCCCGTTTTTCAACGTTAGCGTACGATAACGCATGCGTGCTATGAGCCCTAAATCATGGGTAGCGATGAGCACTGAAACACCCGCCTGGTTAAAATCTTCAAACAAGCGAATAATTTCCATGGACAGTTTAGGGTCTAAATTACCGGTAGGCTCATCGGCCAGCAGTAGCGGTGGTTTGTTAACCACGGCTCTGGCGATACCTACACGCTGCTGCTCTCCGCCAGAAAGGGTAATAGGCAAACTGCGGCTTTTATCCCGTAGTCCAACCATCTCCAACGCAGCATCCACCCGCTTGCGAATTTCTTTGTGCGTATAACCTTCTATAACGAGAGGCAAAGCAACGTTATCAGCAACGGTTTTGTCCATTAACAGCTGGTGGCTTTGAAATATCATACCGATATCGCGGCGTATAAACGCGATGTCTCGTCGGGTTATTTTATTCAGGTCGTGGCCGTTAATTAAAACTCGGCCCACAGTAGGACGTTCCATAATACTAATGAGTTTGAGCAAGGTACTTTTACCTGCACCTGAATGCCCAGTTAAAAAGGCCATCTCGCCTGGCGCAATGTGAAAGTTCACCTTGCTTAATGCCCGCTGACCACCGGGATAGGTTTTGCTTACCTGCTCAAACTTTATCATTTTAAAACCCTACAACCTGAATCAACTAGCTTGCTGGTGTATCTAACTCGCTAAACAGGGCGTCAATAAACTCTTCGCCATCAAACTGGCGTAGGTCGTCAATACTCTCGCCCACACCAATGTACCGTATAGGAATACCGAACTGATCTGCAACTGAAAAGATAACGCCGCCTTTTGCAGTGCCATCTAACTTAGTTAACGTTATTCCGGTTAAGCCCACCGCTTCGTTAAATAGCTTGGCTTGGCTAATCGCGTTTTGCCCTGTTCCGGCGTCTAGCGTTAACATAACCTCATGGGGTGCATTAGGGTTAAGCTTTTTCATTACCCTAACCACTTTTTTGAGCTCTTCCATCAGGTTGTCTTTGTTTTGTAAGCGTCCTGCCGTATCGGCAATCAGTATGTCCGACCCGCGAGATTTGGCCGCTTCCAATGCATCGTAAAGCACTGAAGCACTGTCTGCACCGGTGTGCTGAGCAATAACTGGAATGTTGTTGCGCTCGCCCCATACTTGAAGCTGCTCTACTGCAGCGGCACGGAACGTATCCCCCGCGGCTAACATGACTTTTTTGCCCTGCTGCTGAAACTGCTTGGCCAGCTTTCCGATAGTGGTGGTTTTACCGACGCCGTTAACGCCAACCATAAGAATAACAAACGGACCCTCATCAGCATTGTGCTTTTGTAACGCGTCGCTTAGCGGTACATTCACATTCGCCAACATGCCTGACATTTGCTGCTTTAAAATATCTAGCAAAGCTTCAGCGTCTTTAAGATCTTTACGAGAAGCACTGTCGGTAAGGTGGTTGATGATTTTCTGCGTCGTATCCATACCCACATCGGCAACGAGCAGCTGTGTTTCTAAGTCTTCGTAAAGCTCATCATCAATGGCTTTGCCTTTAAATAAGCTAACAATGCCGCTACCAAGGTTTTCTTTGGTGCGCGATAGGCTTTCTTTTAAACGGGCAAATAAGGATTTCTTTTCTTTGGCTTGCGGCGTCCCTTTTACTTGAGGCTCTAATTCAGCTTCGCCGTGCTCGCCGTCAATCGCCTCTTCTTCTGCGCTAACTGAAGTATTCGCTTCAGCAGTGGCTTCAGTACTGGTAGTAGATGAAGCGTCAGCGTTAATTTCTGCTGCAGTATCGGCCAAGGCTTCAGAGGTAAGAGAATCAGAGGTTTGTGCCTCAGAAGATGAAGTATCAACAATTGAAGCGTCAGCTTTTTGCAAAGCTTTTTCTTCTGCAAGCACTTCTGCTTCAACACTGGCCGCTGAGGCATCATCTAACGGCGTTGCTGCTTCATCAACAGACTTTGAAACAGACGCGCCTGCTTTATCAGATGAAAAATCTAAAGGCTGCTTTTCTTCACTTTCTACAGCGTCAACAACCGTATTGTGAATCGCTTCGTTCCCGTCAGTGGCAGTAGGCGTAATTTGAGAGGCCGCCTCTTGCTGCTCTACATTTGCCGTTGTCTGGGTAGCTATTGTCTCAGCAGGTTTTTCTGACGACTTATCGTCAAGCGGGTTTTCACCAACAGCCTCGACTTTTTCTGTCTCGGCGGTTTCAACCTTCGCCGCATCGACTTCGGTGCTCTCTACCTCCGAGCTCTCTACCTCCGAGCGCTCTACCTCTTTTTTGTCGGCAACAGGGTTCGCCGCTTCCTGTGCAGCCTGCTCTTTTGCTTGCTGCTCTTTTTGTTTCTCTGCTTTTTTGTTCTTGCTGAACCAGCCAAAGAGTTTCGACATTGTTAGGACAAATCCTTATAAATTCTGAACAAATTCGGCTACACTTGCCGTCTAATATATAAAAGCATGATACCACTGTCAGTCACTATGAAGCGAGTTTCTCACCCCTCAAGGGGCATATCTTCTACAAAAAAACGCCAGCCAGCAAAATTAGACAAAAAAAAGCGAGGGCTTATCCGCATTATTAGCGGTCAATGGCGTGGAAAACGACTTCCGGTGCTTGATGCTGAAGGGTTAAGACCCACTACTGATAGAAACAAAGAAACCTTGTTTAATTGGCTTATGGCCTACGTTGATGATGCCCAGTGTTTAGATGTTTTTGCGGGTTCTGGGGGTTTAGGCTTAGAAGCCTTGTCTCGCTATGCGAGTCGGTGTGACTTTATTGAGTTAGACAGGCAGGCTAGCGAGCAGTTAAGTAAAAACCTACAGACGCTTAACGTTAATGATTCGAACACTGCTAAGGTACATCAAGGTGATGCCCTAAAAGTGCTCAAACAGCTAACCGGCACACAGTACGACATCGTGTTTATCGACCCGCCATTTTATCAAAATTTGGTAGCGCCCGTCGTCAGTGAAATAGTGAACACAAACCTAGTTTGTGAAGGCAGCATGATTTACATCGAGCACGAAACCGAGCTTGAATCATTGCCACTTCCTAGCCACTGGCATGTGGTAAAAGAAAAGCGAACTGGCTCGTTGGTGTACATGCTTGTTGAAGTAGGCGAGACAAGCCTGCCCGTATTAGAAGACGCCTAACTTAAATCAAGGCCAATATTTGACATACCAGCTTCAAGCGCAAGGGCTCGCATATCGTCGGCCGCTTTCGTTATAGACTTGGCTTGCTCAATATAATCAAGCAACTCATTTTGCACTTCCACTTCAAACGCCATTAATGGGTGGTCTTTCACCGAGTCGTCATCGGCCTCGCCCGTGGCAAGCAAGTACGCCTCAACACTGCCTTGAGAAAGCTTACTAATGACTACTGCCCCCTGAGGGTCGTCGCCAGCGACGAGGTTGAGCAAAGACGCAAGACCAATAGCCGCATCGATAGCAGGGTAAACGCCATAGTTGTCATGAGATTCTGTATCCGGCGTAGCCACTTCCACTTTTTCAAGCTGAACCGCCATATTGAATTTACTCTTTGGCGATTTTAGGGTTTCCCATACCAAATTAAGGCAGTTTCTAAGCGCTGGTGCATCGCCAGATTCTGTAACTTCGCAAAATAAAGCGTAGTTTGGCAGCATCCGTTCAAGCAGTGCTGCCGCAAACGCAATGGCCTTGTGACCTTCTAACGCTCTTACTCGAGCGAATGTATTTAGTTTTTGCTTTGCCATTAAAGTGCTCCAGCGGCGTGGATAAAGTATTTGGTAACGCCATCAAGTAGCATCTGAATGGCAATCATAACGAGGATCATACCCATTAATCGCTCCATAGCAACTAAACCGCGTTCACCGAGTATTTTATGAAATACATTGGAAAACATAAGGATCACAGCGCTAATTGACCATGACGCCGCAAGCGCAATAGACCAATCAGTCATTCGATCGGGAGATTGATTTGCCAATAAAATCAAGGCGGCCAGCGTAGATGGCCCTGCAATCATAGGAATAGCAAGGGGCACAAGAAAGGGTTCTTCACCCACTGCAAGACCACTTGGATTTCCCGATGATGGAAAAATCATTTTTAAAGCGATGAGAAACAGAATTATACCACCGGCAATACTGACGGTTTCTTGTTCAACATTGAGAAAATTAAGTACCGACTGACCGCTAAACAAAAACAGAAACAAGATGAATAGTGCAAACAACAGTTCTCTTATTAAAATAAACTGGCGACGTTTAGGCTCTATCGATTTGAGAACCGACATAAACACGGGTAGATTGCCCAGCGGATCCATGATCAAAAAAAGCATAATCGCGGCGGACCAAGTATCCATTGTTGTTTATCTCCGGTAGTAGGTGTGTCAAAACACGCTGATGGCGTTGAACAATCACTTGCGCTGCTATAAAAGCGTAATGGTAAACTAACTCCACTAGGTAAAAAACACTTAACGCATTCATATAGTTAAATAAGGTCGTGTTGACCTTCATTTTCTGCATTTAGCCCTGCCCTCCACTTCTAAACTGCTTTGGACAGCTTTTTTGCTGCTTTCTTGACGCTTTCTTCATAAATTTCGTCTATATTATTCATTATTCTCGACCAACAGCATTCATTTTGAGACATCTTGAGCCTCTTATTTTGCGCATTCTTATTTTGAGAAACGGATAGCCACGCTAGCTGTCTAACTATAATGTCTCGCTAGCTGTCTAGCTATAATGTCTAGCGTTGATGTATGAACATAATGGCTCAATATGACAAGTAAGCAGCGCTGTCTAAAGTGGGCGTGAGTTATTCTACTCGTCTCATTGTGTAGCTGAGCTAACAAAGGTCTGAGTGCTGATAAGAAACCTGTCGCTGTTGTACTGCGAACACAGGCAGGGAAAATGAGCTTTTACAATAAAAGCCACAATTGCTATTTCTATTACAAAAACAATATACGGAATTGAAACAATGAGTTTAATGACAGTGAATGAAGTTGCCGCTTTTTTAGGTGTTCAAGATGTACGCGTAGAACGTCTAGAGCGTGAGAGCCTGTTAGTTGCGAAAGAAAAGGATACCGATGGTAATCCGCTTTTCGATAGTGGCGATGTGGAACGTTATAAAAAGCTCGCTGAGCGTTTAGGCGGAATTTAATAAAAAAGGGAGCTGCATCTACAGCTCCTTTTTTGGCATTTAAAACGTGTACTTCTCGCTTGTGCTTACTATCAGCACAAGCGTTAACAACCTATGCGTTAAAGTCGTGAAGCATTCTTGCAATAGTGCGAATGCCCTTCGCCGTGGCCCCAACAGGCATCTCAGCAGTCGCACCACCGTGATACGCTGCGGCCAAATCTAAATGAATCCAGCCTTCAGGCTTTACAAAGCGCGATAAAAATCCTGCCGCGTTCGACGCACCGCCACCACCGCCGCCTTTCATTGGACGACTGTTTGCGGTATCAGCAAAGGCCGATGGACAGCGATCTGCGTGGAAAGGCTCTAGTGGTAATGCCCAAAAACGCTCGTTTTCTGCTTTAGCAGCATTGAGCATCTGCTCTTTTGCATTATCATCCATCGAAAATACAGCGTGATAATCTGAACCTAACGCAACCATTGCGGCTCCGGTCAGTGTTGCAGCATCAATAATTAATGGCGCGCCAGTGTCTGTAGCCGCCATTAGACCATCAGCCAGTACCAGTCGTCCTTCAGCATCGGTATTCACTACTTCTACCGTCACACCATTTTTATAAGTTAGCACATCACCCAACTTGTAAGCGTGACCACTGATAAGGTTTTCAGCGCAACACAATATCAGTTGAATACGCTTTTCAATCCCTTGTGTAATGGCTAAACCAAGTGCTCCTGTTACCGTTGCAGCACCGCCCATATCGCATTTCATATCAAGCATACCTTCACTTGATTTTATGCTGTAACCACCGCTATCAAAAGTAATACCCTTACCGACTAATACAGCATCTATGGGTGCATCGGCGTTGCCTGTTGGGTTGTAGTCAAGCACAAGCATCGCCGGCGGACGCTCGCTCCCTCTACCCACATTATAAATGCCTACCCAACCCTCGTTTTTCAGCTCTTCGCCTACCGTCATGGTGTAATTAACGTTGTCTTTACCCAGTGACTTAAGCCAATCAGCGGCGCGCTGGGCTAATGTTTCAGGGCTCAAATCTTCTGGCGTGTCATTGACAAGCTGTCGAGTGAATAATAAGGCCGCATATTCTTGCTCTAACGTCGCTTTGTCGGTGCTATTTGCCCAAGTAATACTCGCGGGTTTTCTTGCTCTAGTGAAACTTAAGGCAAAGGCCCACTGCTGCTCTTTGCTCCATTCACCCGCTAGCGTAACGCCTGGCAAGCTGAGACCATCAAGCTTCCGTGCAGCTTGTTGAATAGTGCGCTCATTGGCGCTGTCATCGGGCAAGTGAATTACAGCACCTGACTCTGTGAAAGAAAGCTTAGCGTTATCTCCCCACGACGGGTTAGCTGATTGAGTAGAAAGACTTACGGTAAATTCTGCCATTATGTTTTAATCCTTATATACTATTGTTCGCTTTGTTGTCGTATCTGTCGCTAAGGCGAGTGTCGAAAGCCTTAGCCAGTAATAGCTTCCAGTACGTAAAACAACATTTGTTCTCTCAATTAAGGAGAATCATGAATTTCTCATCACCGCTTATACGCGGCACACTCATTAAACGGTACAAACGCTTTCTTGCCGACGTTGAACTAGAAGACGGCCAAGTTGTAACGGCCCATTGTCCGAATACCGGTGGCATGACAGGCTGCGCCGAGCCAGGTTATACCGTCTTTTTAAGTGAGTCCAACAACCCAAAACGCAAACTCAAGTACACGTGGGAAGTTGCTAAAACCTTTGATGACCACTTTATTGGTATCAATACTCACAATGCTAATAAGTTGGTGGCAGAAGCACTGAATAACAAGGTAATTGAAGAATTTTCTGATATTTCAGACTGGAAAGCAGAAGTAACACCTCCAACTGCTAACAGCCGGTTTGATTTCGCACTGACAAGAGACAATACCGTTGAATACATGGAAGTGAAATCTGTCACCCTAGCCGAAAGGCATCAAGGTTACTTTCCCGACGCAGTGACGCAGCGGGGAGCGAAGCATTGTCTTGAATTAGCGCGACTAGCTGACGAGGGTATTAAAACCACCTTGCTCTTTTGCGTACAGCATACTGCAATAACCTCGGTGCGAATTGCAGAGCACATTGATCCTCGTTATGCAGAAAGCGTAACAACCGCGGCCCGTGCAGGTGTCAATATTTTAGCAATGGCCTGCGCGATTAATGAACAAAAAATCGAGGTAAATCAATCACTACCTATTATTTTGTAAAAAATAGGTTGATTTTTTTCATTTCGGCTTCATATTTGCGCCTTGTTTTGGCGGGTGAACGCACTAACGCGTTTGATGGGAGCCAAGCTGGCCAATCGTATAAAGAGATACCAGCATAATAATTACATAGACACAATTGATTGCCTGAGGCTATCGAGTCTGATATAGATATCGGTTGAATTAGGACAATATGGATGTCGTAGTGTAGGAGATGTGGCACATGCCAACAGGAAAAGAGACAAAATCCTTAGGACTATTAGCGCTGGCAGGTTTACAGCCTTATCAGCCAAAAGCAGACGAAGAGTACATGGGCGATGCTCAAATGGAACACTTTCGTCTTCTACTTAGAGCATGGCGTAATCAGCTTCGCGAAGAAGTTGACCGTACTGTAACGCACATGAAGGACGAGGCAGCGAACTTTCCTGACCCCGTCGACCGTGCAGCGCAAGAAGAAGAGTTTAGCTTGGAGTTGCGTACCCGTGACCGTGAGCGCAAACTTATCAAAAAAATTGAAAAAACACTCAAGCGTATTGAAGAAGACGATTTTGGCTTCTGCGACCAGTGCGGTATCGAGATTGGTATTCGCCGTTTAGAAGCCCGTCCAACTGCCGACTTATGCATTGACTGTAAAACGATGGCTGAGATTAAAGAAAAGCAGCTTCAAGGCTAATTTGTCATCATCGTCTTATTACAGACGGTAGTGCGATCGCCAGGTTTGATGCTAGTACTTATATTTAAGCTAATAATATCAACGCTGATGTTGATGTGTTTTTTGGCAGCATCGTTTTTCAAAAGGCCTCATCGTTTATTGATGAGGCTTTTTAGCATTTCTTACTTTCCTCCAAACAGACTCGCTTATCAGCGCGCTCGATACTACTTTCTGATTCTTTTGCCTTTGTCTTTTTTTCTATCCATCGTGAAAAGCGCGTTTGTAAGGGCGTATAACAATGCCTAATGTCGTAAAGCACCGTTCAAACCAGCATTCAAACCAGCATTCAAAAAGCGACTTAGACTCTACTCCAAAATACACAGGCCGTTTTGCCCCTTCGCCTTCCGGTCAGCTTCACTTTGGCTCGCTGGTTACCGCCCTAGCCAGTTACCTTGATGCAAAACATTGTCATGGCAAATGGCTGGTGCGAATGGAAGATATCGACGAGCCGCGCTGTATTGCAGGCACTGATACCGCTATTTTACATTCCCTTGAAGCCCACGGTTTGCAATGGGACGGTGAAGTCATGTATCAAAGTCAGCAGCACTCCCGTTACCAAGAGGTAGTGGATGCGCTGCTACACCATGAGCAGGCGTACTACTGCAGCTGCACTCGCAAAATGATTAAGGCAATGGGCGGCACTTATAATGGCCACTGTAGAGATAAAGGTTTAACACCTTCCAACGACCAGCTTGCTATTCGGCTGAAACTGGATACTGAATTGGCGTCTTTCACTGATTTGATCATGGGCGAAGTATCAGCACCTCATCAAAAATTGGCCAGCGCCGGCCATAGAATAGAAGATCGCAGAGTAGAAAAGCAGAGAGTAGAAGACATAACAATAAAGCGCAGAGACCAGCTGTTCTCCTATAACTTAGTGGTTGTGCTAGACGATGTTTTTCAGGGTGTGACACATGTCATAAGAGGGTGCGATTTGATTGACGTAACGCCGCTTCATCGCTGCGTGCATCAGTCACTTGGCTATCAACCATTGGAATATGGCCATGTTCCGGTGGCCGCGATAGCCCCAGGGAGAAAGCTGAGTAAACAGAACCATGCCACTCCTATCGACAACACTACAGCATTAGAAAATATAGTTCGCGCCCTGCACTTTTTGGGCTTCGACGAGGTTAAACGTCAAGATTTCAACTCAATAGACTCACTACTGTCTTTCGCTGTTTCTCTATGGGACAGGAAAAAAGTAGTGAAAACACCCGAAATTATTGTTCCTCAGCATGAATCCACTTATTATAGCGTTCCTTAATATATTGCGGAGATACCACCATCATTCATCGTGTTTTCAAATCTGTTAAGCGTGCATTCTCAAAAGAAGGCTCGTCTGACAAAGCATTACAACCCCGAGTAATGACTCGAGGTGAGCATGGTATTTCTCGTGAAGATATCAGTGCTAATGCGTTAAAAGTCATGTATCGCCTTAACGGAGCAGGCTTCGAGTCTTATTTAGTCGGGGGCTGTGTTCGCGACATTTTGATGGGGTACGAACCAAAAGATTTTGATGTGGTTACCAACGCTACACCTGAGCAGATAAAAGGGCTGTTTCGGAATTGCCGCTTAATAGGCCGCCGGTTTCGCCTTGCCCATATTGTATTCGGCAGAGAAATTATTGAAGTAGCGACCTTCCGTGGCCACCACCAAGAAACGGATGAAAGCGAAACTGTTCCAAAAAATAAAGCCACGGGCTCACAAGACGCGCAAGGGCAGCTTGTTAGAGATAACGTATTTGGCTCTATTGAAGAAGATGCAGAGCGCCGAGATTTCACCTTTAACGCCATGTATTACAGCGTGGCTGATTTTACGGTAAAAGACTTTGCTAACGGTCTGGCTGCGATTGAAAAACGCGAAGTGGCGTTAATGGGCGACCCGGAGACTCGCTATCGCGAAGACCCTGTTCGTATGCTTCGTGCCGTTCGCTTTGCCGTTAAGCTGTCTATGCGTATTGAAACATCGACAGCTGTGCCTATTAAAAGCTTGGCGAGCTTGCTTCAAAATATTCCACCTGCGCGCCTCTTTGAAGAAACACTGAAATTGTTTTTATCCGGTAAGGGCGAAGAAACGTTTTTAATGATGCGCGAATACGATCTTATCGACCAACTATTCCCTCAATTAGCGCCTTTTTTAAAAGACGAAAACAGCAAAGAAATGCAGTTTGTGCGTCACGTACTTGCCAATACCGATGAAAGAATTAACAACGAGCAAAGGGTGACCCCCGCGTTCTTGTATGCCGCATTATTATGGTACCCCGTTGAAGAGCAATCACAACGCCTGCAGTTGGAATCTGGGTTAAATGCCCACGACGCCTTTAATATTGCCTCAAGTGAAGTCATTGCTAAGCAAACCCAGCGCATCATGATCCCCAAGCGTTTTTCCACCGTGATGCGAGACATTTGGATCTTGCAGCAGCGTCTCCCTAAACGCTTTGGTCGTCGCGCTTTTCAGTTACTTACTCACCCTAAGTTTAGAGCTGGCTATGATTTCTTACTCGCAAGAGGTCAAACTGAAGGTGGTGATTTGTTAGAGCTTGCACAGTGGTGGACACATTTCCAGCATGCTGAAAGTGGTAAGCAAAAAGGCATGCTTAACGCCCTAAAACGAGCTGATAGCGCAGGTAAGGGTGCGCCGCGCAAACGCAAACGTCGTCCGGTTAAGAGAGATTCTGATGCTTAAAGAGCATGTGTACATTGGTATAGGAAGTAATTTGGGCGACAGCGAGCAGCAAGCTGCAGATGCTTTTGACGCCATCGATAATCTTGAAGGTACTCGTTTACTGAAAACCTCATCGCTGTATGCCAGTAAGCCAATGGGCCCCCAAGATCAGCCCGATTACATTAATGCCGTGTGCCTGATAGAAACCACCCTTAAACCTCACAGCCTATTAAAGCAATTGCAGAGCATAGAGCTTGAATGTGGAAGAGAGCGAAAAGGCGATAGATGGGGCCCTCGTACTCTCGATTTAGATATTTTGCTTTACGGCAGTGAACATATCGATACCGCTGACTTAATTATTCCACACTATGGAATGGCCGAAAGAGAATTTGTAATGGTGCCGCTATTTGAAATTGCCCCTACCATGGTAATGAAAGACGGCAAGCCCATTGCAAACTGGGTAGCTAACTGTTCGCTAGACGGCCTCAGACGCCTGCGCGCTTCCAATTAACAGCGAAATCCGTATAGTTCCCCTCTTGATAAAAACATCTGGACCTTGTTATGAAGAAAGTTACTGTTTCTGGCCTGCTCAAAAAAAAGCAAGCCGGTGAAAAGATTACCTCTTTAACCGCTTACGATGCCAGCTTTGCCAAAATGTTTGATGAGCAAGGCATTGATGCGTTGTTAATTGGCGATTCACTGGGCATGGTTTTACAAGGCGAAGATGACACTCTCCCAGTGACAATAGACGATATTGCCTATCACACCAAAAGCGTTCGAAAAGGCACTCAACGTGCTTTTGTAATTGCTGACATGCCGTTTATGTCTTACGCCACGGCTGAGCAAACCTACGGCAATGCGGCAACTCTTATGGCAGCTGGCGCAAGCATGGTTAAGATGGAAGGCGGAAGCTGGCTGTGTGACACCATTGCGGGGCTTAACCTACGAGGTGTGCCTGTGTGTGGTCATTTAGGCTTAACGCCGCAGTCTGTGCATGTATTCGGTGGCTTTAAAGTACAAGGTCGCGACGATGAGCAAGCCCAAAAGCTTGTTCAAGAGGCTAAAGCCCTAGAAGCCGCTGGTATACAGTTACTGGTGCTTGAATGCGTTCCTTCGTCGCTCGGTAAGTTAATTAGTGAGACCCTCACTATACCCGTTATCGGTATTGGCGCTGGCAAAGACACCGACGGGCAAATTTTAGTTATGCACGATATGTTTGGCATTAGCGCAAACTACATGCCTAAGTTCTCTAAGAATTACCTCGTTGAGACTGGGGACATGCGTAAAGCCGTGGCGCAGTATATCGACGACGTTGAGCGTGGCAAATTTCCCTCTACTGAACATAGTTTCGAATAGCACGCTAGATTGATACAGTTTTGAGAGTCAGGCTCAACTTGAAATTCAGGCTTAAATAATACAGCTTAAACAATGAGGTTTTTATGAAGGTGATTAGTGATATTGCATCGCTTCGCGAAGTAGTCAGCGATTGCAAACGCACAGGCCGCTCGGTTGGTTTTGTTCCTACTATGGGAAACCTTCACGATGGACACCTTCAATTGGTGAAACGCGCTAAATCACATAACGATGTGGTTATTGTGAGTATTTTTGTTAACCCCATGCAGTTTGGCGAAAATGAAGACCTTGATGCCTACCCAAGAACCATAGAAGAAGACAAAGCTAAGTTGGTTAACGACGGCGTTGATGCCGTGTTTTTACCCAGCGTGAGCGATATGTACCCGTGCGGCCTAAAAGCACAAACTTATGTGGAAGTGCCGGGTATATCAGATGTCCTGTGTGGCGCAAGCCGCCCCGGCCATTTTCGCGGTGTAGCCACCGTGGTCAGTAAGCTATTTAATATGGTGCAGCCTGATGATGCCTTTTTCGGTGAAAAGGATTTTCAGCAGCTTCAAGTTATTCGTACAATGGTACGCGACCTTTCCATGTCGGTTAACGTGCACGGCGTAGCGACGCAGCGCGAAGCATCCGGACTTGCCATGAGCTCTCGCAATGGTTATTTAAGCCATGAGCAAAAGGCAACCGCCAGCTTTATCTACCAAGAAATGACGCGAGCAAAAGCGCTAATCGAGCAAGGCAACGCTCAATTTAGCGATATTGCCGATTCAATCGTGAGTAATCTTGAAGCTAAGGGTTTCAAAAACGATTATGTCAGCATTGTTAATGCTGATACGTTGCAACGCCCTGTCGCTGGCGATAAGCACCTTGTTATCGTGGTGGCGCTGTTTATGGGAACTACTCGATTGATTGATAATTTGCAGGTTGCTTTATAAGGGCAACCGCTAGCAGTTGCCCTGAAAGAGTCAGTGAGGGTACATCAAAATGCGTGGCAGGCGTATTAGCCGTTAAATCATGGGTAAAGGGGCTGATAAAATTGCTGTTATCAGCACTTATTAGGCAATACTTTGCACGTCGTTGTTTTGAACAAATTCAATGAGCGATGCCCACGCTTTCGTTCCCTTCGCAATAATATGCTGCTCCGCTAAAATAGCGGCTAAATCGTTGTGACTAGTCAAAGGATTTGCCAATACAACTCTAAATACGGTAATGCACTGCGTAGGATAATCTGGCGCTTCAAGACGCGTTCGAGACACAAACGACTTACCCGCTTCACGCTGTTGCTTTTGAACAGCAACTACTAACGCATCAATCTTCTGATTAATGGCTTTTCGCATAGCTAGGGAGGCCGTTTTAAGCGCTTGCTGAACTTCTACTGGGCAAACCCGATAGGTAAGCAGTGATAGCGTTGGACTCGTCGTTAATTCAAAATCTTGCGCCTTATTGATCATACCCGCAAAATCATGGGCTTTATCAATACTGCTGTCTATCAATAGCTCGTAACCCTTACGACCAAAAATATGCAGCGCCGAATAGACCATCATGGCCATACCGTTGCGAGAACCCTCAAGAGTAGTGGCGCCTAAATCTTTTGAACCAGCACGCAATATGTACTGCGCGTGATGTCGAACTGCATTGGCATCTTCAGGGTTTTTGAATAACGCCATGCCAGCGCCCATGGGCACATACATTTGTTTATGGGCATCTATTGTCACTGAGTCTGCACGCTCAATGCCTTTTAAGCGGTCGCGATAGCGAGGCGAAAATAACGTAGCTCCGCCCCACGCGGCATCTACATGAAACCAACAGCCTAACTCTTTAGCAACATCGGCTAATTCATCGAGTGGGTCGACATGTCCTGTCTCGGTGGTACCGCCGACGCCAACGATAGCGAGCAACTTATTGCCCTCTTCTTGATAACGCTGACCAGCGCGCAAAGCTTTCTCAGGGTCGAGTGTTTGTTGAGGCGCAGGTAAAGTAATAAGCTGCTCTCGACCAATTCCCAATACATCAACAGCCTTCGACAACGAATAGTGCCCGCGCTTGCTACACATAATGCCCATGTTGTTGATGTTGTGAAAACGGTATGCCGCTGCCAACCCTGCTCTGGCAACGCCTGCAAAACCTTTTTGCGGGCCTAAAAGCTTGTTTCTTGCCACCCAGAGTGCCGTAATGTTGGCGATGGTTCCGCCAGAGCAGAATGCACCGAGTGAGTGTGCTGCACTGTGAAGGTGAGCGTCATAAAAGGCTTCTGGCTGGTCGTATACCAAGTTATGCATCATGCCTATAACTTGGCGTTCAAGAGGAGTGAATGCTTTCGAGGTCTCTATTTTAACCAAATTCTGGTTTAGCCCCACCATGAGCTTTGAAAGTGGCAGGTGAAAATAAGGCAATGCAGAGGTCATATGCCCAATAAACGTGGGGGAATAGGTATTAACAGAGTGCGCCACAAGCTTATCAAGTAAGCTTTCTGCGTGAGTCGAAACAAACTCCGGAGACTCTGGTACTTTAGAATCTGAAAAGTCTTTTTCAA
Source organism: Alteromonas genovensis (assembly GCF_010500895.1). Classification (GTDB taxonomy): domain Bacteria; phylum Pseudomonadota; class Gammaproteobacteria; order Enterobacterales; family Alteromonadaceae; genus Alteromonas; species Alteromonas genovensis. Next base: position 16,622 of record NZ_JAAAWO010000008.1, on the reverse strand, counting down.
CTTCTTCCAACGAGGTCTTTTTCGTCACAACGTGTTGAGACAAAAAGTCCAAGATATTGTCTGATAAATGCTGCTCAATCTGAGCCAGCTTTGAGTCTTTGTGTTCAGGCTTGGTAAAGACCCTAAACAAGTGCTCTAAACTAACTTGCGCTTCACCCACTTAACACACCCCTCACATCAAACCTATACGTTATTGTTTCGCTTCTGACGAATTTTTCATAAAACGAAAGTCATAGGTGGTGTTATAAGATACCGACCTAACTCTTTTTATTTGAGCACTGCTGCCTGCTCTCCTTCCCGAGTACTTCACGCCAAGCGCCGATGACTTTGTGTCGAACATTTCGTATCGAATACTTCGTATCAAATACACAGTTGTTTGAGCAGCGCATTCGCTTTGGTCATTCACTTTGGTCTTTCGCTTTGACCAATCGCTTTGACATAGTCTAATGGTTGCCGACCCTGAAAACTTTCACGTGACTTTCAGGTCACGTCCACATTACTTTCAGGGGCACGCACTTTACATCAGATTACAATTTTCGCCAAGTGGTTACCAGCGGCATTTATGCTTATGCTATACCCATCAACGTACCACCATCCATAAAGTGGGAGCATATGTCAGATTTACTGCTATATTTTAATTATGAATAAATACGAAAAAACGGGGAAACTTGTTTATGCCAATACGTGAAATATCTGAAGATTTTTCAATCGACGACATTGTTCCGTATTTTCAGCCTATCGTAGACTTAGATAGTCAGGGCGTATGGCGATACGAGTGTCTTGCCCGTTTAATAACCCAAAACGACAAAACGTTTTTACCTAGCGAGTTTCTCTATTTGATAGAACGGGAACAGCATGTAAAAACCTTAGCCGCCAGTATGTTTTTGCAAAGCGCCAGCTACTTCCACAATGTGAATATTCCGTGGAACATCAATATTTCTGCCAACGACTTGAATAACGACGGGCTTATCAACTCTCTCATTGCGCAACTTGCCGATTATCCCAACCCTGAAAGAGCGAGCATTGAAGTAAGTGCAGCTACGGCGCTAGCTAATCAGGCGCAGCTTCGGTCGTTTATCGATAAAGGAATGCACACAGGATTGGGTGTATTTATTGATAACGTAGGCTCTTGTCCGGGGAATATTCGGGCTTTAATGAACCTACCAGTGCGAGGAATAAAAATTGCGGGCGGACTGATTAAACATTATCAGCAACAAGACGCGGTAAAAGAATACGTCGACTATGTGCTGGCCTTGTGTGAACACCAGCACATTGCAGTTATTGCAGAGCACATTGAAAACGAACAGCTTTTAAACGATGTTAAACGCCTTCCCATTAAATATGCACAAGGCTATGTGTTTAGCCCGCCTGTTGCCGACGTGCAGCACAATGTTCAAGCAAGTCTTCAGCAGCATTAGCTAGTTTGAAATTCGCGCTGGCAAAAATATTTAACTCACTAGCTTTCTTCGCTTCGACAATTGAGCTTCCAGCACGTTTGGCCGCTGCCGCTGTACTTGCGCTCAAAGGGCGTCATAGCATTTGCTCCTTTTACCTCACTGAGGTCACTAATGGTGCCGTAATGCTTTGCCGCCTGAGCAAATTCCATAAGATAAATTAACCAGTTGCTGCGCACTTCAATGTTGGTGGTAATGGCCATTAAATCCACCATTGCCGCACTACCGTGCCATCGTTTTTGTACCTGAGTCTTCTTTGGGTAAGGGTTGGGATACAAGAGGTAATGCTTTACTACCTGCCAATTGGACTGACGAACTAACCGCCAAAAATCGTTTACATCGGCGCGAATAACACAGTAATTATCTTGTTCAATTTGATAATGGCTGTGTTTTTCGACTCGCTGAGCCGACTTATCTACGCCAATCACACGCGCCTCAGGGTGGGCCTTAGCGATAGTCGCCGTGCTTTCCCCTACACCGCAGCAAGAGTCCAAAATAACAGGGCCAGTAAACCCGCCGAGCCACAAAGACACCTCATCGAAGGCCGCTTGGGTATGCTCGCCAACCGGACGTTTGTTAACCGAAGACTGATACTTTAAAACCAATTCATCCAGCTTGTCGTGCACACCCACTTGATTTGTCGTAATAGACCGAGAGTTGCCGTCTGACATTAACTACGAATTCCTTTGCCGGTTTTCAATAGGTAGTAAGCAACGCTAAATAACAACACGTTGAACCCCACCAGCAAACTGAGCGCCAAGGTGATGTTTACGTCAGATACCCCTAAGAAACCATAGCGGAATCCATTTACCATATACACAACCGGGTTAGCTTTACTTACCCACTGCCAAAACTCAGGCAGCAGTGAAAGAGAATAAAATACGCCACCCAAATAGGTTAATGGAGTAAGTACAAACGTAGGAACAACGCTGATGTCGTCAAAGGTCTTCGCGAAAACCGCATTAATAAGACCCGCCGTCGCGAATAAGGTAGAGGTAAGTAGTACCGTCAGAGCGATAATGCCTAAGCTATAAATTTTTACATCAACAAAAAATAGCGATACTAGGGTAACCATAATACCAATTAAAATAGCACGTGCTACGCCGCCCCCTACATAGCCTAGAATGATAACAGACGTCGGTACAGGCGATACTAATAGCTCTTCGATGTTGCGCTGAAATTTAGCGCTAAAAAATGAAGAAGACACATTGGAATAGGAACTTGTGATCACTGACATCATGATTAAGCCTGGCACAATAAACTCCATGTAGCTAAAGCCCCCCATTTGACCAATACGGTTACCGATAAGGCTACCGAAAATCACAAAGTATAGACTCATAGTAATGGCAGGTGGAACAAGGGTTTGCACCCAAATACGCAAAAATCGGGTACACTCTTTAATCCAGATTGTGGTTAGCGCAACGTAGTTTTGTTTTACCCAACTAATTTTTTTCTCTTCACTCATGTGTGTTGTTTCATTACTCATTACTTCACTCCGCCTGCTTCGCTGACTCGACTAAGCGAACAAACAGTTCTTCTAACCGATTTGATTTATTGCGCATACTCATCACTTGAACGCCCTGCTCACTCAATTGAGTAAATACCGGGTTAAGACCTTCGGCCTTCTCCACATCAACCTCTAGCGTATGGTTGTCTCCCCATCGGTGGTCAACACCATGTAATGTGAGTGCGTCCATATTTGTTTGCTCTTGCAGCTGCACATCGAGTACAAAAGTTTCCACGTTAAGCTTTGAGAGCAAGGATTTCATGCTTGTGTTCTCAACAATGGTGCCTTTGTTGATAATAGCGATATTGCGACAGAGCATTTCGGCTTCTTCAAGATAATGCGTGGTAAGTATAATGGTAATACCTGCGCGATTGATTTCTTCGAGGAACAACCACATTGCCCGGCGAATCTCAATATCCACACCGGCCGTAGGCTCATCAAGAATCAATAGCTTTGGCTCGTGCATTAGCGCTCTTGCGATCATTAATCTGCGCTTCATACCACCTGAGAGTTCACGAGCACGGGCATCGCGCTTTTCCCACAGATCAAGCTTAGCGAGGTATTTTTTCGCTCGCTCTTTGGCAATACTGCGGGGCACGCCGTAGTAACCCGCTTGATTAAGTACAATTTGAAGCACGGTTTCAAACTGATTAAAATTGAATTCCTGAGGTACTAAGCCAATACAGGCTTTGGCTTGTTCTTTTTGTGTGGTGAGGTCATACCCAAACACCGACACCGTTCCACCGGTTTGATTAACCAGTGAACTAATAATACCAATAGTGGTGGATTTACCGGCTCCGTTAGGTCCAAGCAACGCAAAAAAATCGCCCTCTTGCACGCTGAGGTCTACGCCTTTCAACGCCTTTACGCCACCTTTGTAGGTTTTTGTTAACCCTTTAATGTCCAACGCTTTCATGAAATACCCATGTTGTGAGTGTTACAGCTAACTCGCTAAGGAGAGATTGAATTGTGCGGTGAGTGCGAATTGCACGTGTACACGCTTTACGCTCTTTGCGCTTGTGCCCGTAGTGTACCGCAATCTTATGTAAAAATTTAACTCGTGCGCGACTTAGCTCTGTTTTTTTACGTTTATTCACTGCCCAAGCTATCGCTGAAAGCTTTGAGAAAGCGCAGCGGTTATTTATCGAGAACCCTCAGCAACACACAGGGATGCATAATGAAAAACACAACACTCACCATGGGCGCGCAAACTATCGCCGCTGCTTTAGCATTTACCACATCGGCAACATTTGGCTCATCGGCAGTACATGCTCAAGAAGCCAACGGGCAAAGCACTGGACCTAAAACCAACACAAGCAGCGAGCAGTGCCAAGACAGCAATACGGCAACATGTGAAGCCGCTGAAGATAAAGCCATTGAGCTTATTCGTATTCACGGCGTTCAACAGTCTATTTATCGTTACGCCAAATCTGGCGCTCCTCGACGTGTTGCCGATTTAGTCGATACCCCGCAAACTATCAGTGTTCTTACTCAAGACCAAATTCAGGAAAGTGGTAAAACAGATCTGGCAGATATCCTCTCTGCCCAGGCTGGTGTAACCCTCGGTACTGGCGAAAATGGTAAGGCCTTTGGCGATCGCTACATCATTCGTGGTCATGAAGCGCGAAGCGACGTTTTTGTTGATGGGTTGCGCGATCCGGGTATGACAACTCGCGAAAGCTTTGCTACTGAGCGTGTTGAAATCACAAAAGGGCCAAGCTATACAGTCACTTATTGCTAGCGAAAGCGCAAATCGGGAGCAGCTTGATCAACTGCACCACGTTAATCACAACCTCATTAGACAATTTTCCGTCGTATAGCTTTTGTTATGGGAATTTCAACAAGAGGCTTTTATCAAGGGCATCATTCCCAATTATCCGCTTAAATTCAACTTTGACCCCAACGCCGACTATGAGGATTTACCAGCAAACACTGAGTGTGATTATCAAATCTTGTTCTATCCATAAGCGCTTATTGTCAGGCGCAAGGATGCGCCACTAGCTACGATAGACAAGCTATGTCAGAACACTTGCCCCATCCCGTGTGTACTTAACTTACCGTAAAATATAGGATTACGCCTATGCTATGGACACATTCACTTATAACGACTCAAATGAAAAAACAATATTTTCTTGCTGCCATTTTGTTTGGCATTGTTGTGGTTTTTTAACGCATTTCATACCGATTAGACGACTATAAGTGGGGGCAGAACCCTGTCCCGAGCATAATGCGCTCGACAATACCACTAATAAATGCACTTTTGGCAGCAGTGATTCTACCGAAGACAGCACTGCTGGTTGCCTAGAAGGTATGCGTTACATCGGTTCGTCTGGTTCAGAAGAATGTTTAAGTACATCCAATTTATATGGCGCCGTTTTAAATCGCTTCCCATTATTAGCCAAAGATGAGAAGCAGGTTTATACGTGGCAACGACGACTACCCAAACATACTTTTGAGCTTGTTACTGCCACCGATGACAACAAAGGTGGTCGAATTGATGAAGTCAAAGGCGTAGATGGTTACTGTTAACCTGCCCCTAATACGGGTGGCCTTTTTACGATGGAAAGCGAAGAACTCCGATAGCGTCTCTATGAGGATGGTACGGTCAATATTGCTTGTATTGGTGACAACAGCGAATCTCAATCAAGAAGCGCTCTGAAAAACCGGGAAGGGCAATCGATTGATTGCAGTGTGAATTCTGCTTCCGTGCTTGTGGGTAAAGTTGTGAGAAAAGACGATAGCGTGACTGTTAAGTATGAATGTAATCTTTTTTTAGACGAGTGATTCGGCTGGCTCAGTACACTTCCCCTTTTTCAAGTTTTTGCTGTGCCTTGCGAACTCAATATGGACGACATTAGAGAATACGACACAGCGCGGCACGGTGGATGTAAAACATCTGCTGAAGATGATATTGAAACCTCATTCGATGATGTTGATTTATCATCAGGTATTCTCACAGAGTTTTATTGGGAGGCATAACATTTAGCCTCTCCATTGCATAGCAAAAAGCCCGGATATACCGGGCTTTTTAGTCTGCGATATTCGCTCTAGAACGCGTAACGAAGATTTAGGCCCATGAAGTCAACGTCTTCCCACATCTCGTAGGTTGCACCTATAGCTAAGCTGTCAGTCACGTAATAGTAAGCTGATGCACCGAAGGTAGTTTCGGATTCATCTGCTACATCTAGGTACCCAATTTTAGCGCCAAGCTCGAATTTTTCGGTTAGCATAGAGCGCACACCAATTTCAGCGCCAAAGCCGTTCTCGTCTTCAGAATCAGAACCACCAGCACCGGATGCGCCTAGCTCTAGATTTTCGTAAGTGATCTGTCCGTAAACATCTGTCGTGTCGGTTACATGAAGACTGTAACCTGCTCCTAGTGATAGCTGTGATACGTCAAGTTCAACGCTTTGGCCGAAGGCTACGACGTCTTCACTGACGTCACGGTAGCGCCCAGTCAGGTAGAAACCTTTGCCAAGCGATTTTGAGAATGCTCCAGAGAAGCCAGAGGGCGATGAATCGAAGTCGTCAATGTCAGCTTCAACATAGCCAACTTCGATAAGATCCCACTTGGGGCCGTTCTGAGAATGATCATCAGCGAATGCTGATGTTGAAGCCGCGATAGCTGCGACGATTGAAATAGCAAGTTTGCTTTTAAATTTCACTTTAATTTCCTTATCGAAAAAGCATTGCTTATTGAATGCGTAGCAACGTTACCACTGCATGCTACTTTAGTCTACTGCATGCATATATTCTTTATTATTTTCATTAACTTGCATGTGCATCTTATCGCCACTTTACACGTATAATTTATGAACGTACTATTTGAAGGGAACCGGTTACCAAACTCATATCAGTTTGCCAGTGACATTTAATTACGGCCCTTAAGGCCACTACAGTTTGCGTATAAACGTTGGAGGCTAGCCAGAGAGCGACACCGAGATGCAACTTTATACTCTTATATACGCCGATCATTATCCTGATCATGGAGCACGTAGCGCTAGTTAAGGCTAGCCACTTCTGTAGTCGCTACTTCGATTAACTCGAAGGAAGTCCCTTCGTCACCTTTTACCATTACCCTGCATTCGCCCCAGCTCTCGGGAATTGTCCAGATATGGTCTTCAGCAACCGTGAATTTTTCGCGATGCGACTGACAACGCACTTCAACCGAGTCCAAATCGCCTTTTATGCTGTCAAAAGCAAACTGATTTCTCACTAAGGTATGAAAGAGAAGCTCTCTGTCGTCTATTTCCATATCAATGCTAATGTGCTTATTTGATGCAATTTGCTCTTTTATCGTTTCAATAATTGGCTGTGTGGCTTGTATACGTTCTTGCTGCTCTTCAAATGAAGTTAAGTCTTCGAATATACGTAGTGCATCGGCGTAATAGCCTAATTCAGCAGAAAGTAAAACGCTACGCTGTAAGATATAAGCTATGTGATCTTCGCTAAACACGCTATTTTTACCAAATGCACTTCCATTACTGGCTTTTACCCGCTTTAGGCTTGAAAGCTCTCTGCGCCAGTCTTTGAGATGACTGGCTATGGTTGCATCCATATTAGCGGCCCATGCGTTTTCATAATGATTCAGCGTGTCTTCTTCTCGTAATTCCGTGAGAAGCACCTCTGCTTTTTCAACTTCGCCGTTTTGAAACATTTCATCAATGTCTCGATATTTTGCAATGAATTGACGAGAGGCACCGGATTTACCATCTAACATAAAGTCGAATTGTACTGCTTGCTGGCACTGCTGAGTAGGTTGGCCGTTTTTTATAGCCGGCTCATACTTCCATTGCTTTAACGCATGTAATGCTTTTCGTTTAAAATCTCTATGCCCGCCAAAATCGTCCACCACCGCATCTTGTACATTACCCTCTTCATCAATAACGTAACTCATTTTCACCCAACCCTCTTGACCTCTTCGGGCAGCAGAAACGGGATAACGGGGATCAATGCGTTTTTTGGGTTTTGCAGGCTGAAATGCGGTAATTCTTCTAACTTCGTTATCTCGCTTTTCTGCCAATACTTGCGCTTCTTTCTCATCGCAAGGTAAGGAAAGCTCTTGAGCATGTAAAACGGCAGGGCATATGAAAAGCGTACCGGCTACAGCCAGTGAAGGTAGTAAACGGCGAGAAATAACTTTATTAGCATAGCCTGAAGCAGCTACAGGGTTTACTGAGCGAAGAAAATGAGCGTTCATCTAATCATCCTTAATTAAAGAGGGCTATTTATAAATGCTATTACTAAAGCCATCCATTACAGCTATTAATTGCAGCCTAGTTCGTATTTTGGTGTTACAGCAATCTTAACCTTAGCGCTTACTATTCTGCTTTTCAAGGGACGCATCTGGCACATTTTTAATCATCATTTTTTCTTTTCGTCGCGTCATCATTTTGGCCAAGCGTCGCATACTTACCGTTGTGTCTTTTTCATCGACAATATCCACACCGAGTAAACGCTCTAGCAAATCTTCAAGGGTAATAACCCCTTCTAAACCGCCATATTCGTCAACTACCAGCAACATATGCACGTGTTTGTCGATGAAGTGCTCAAATGTCACCGATAAGGGCATAATATTCAAAATGGTAATTAAATTCTTAGCGTATTCAGACAGCGGTTTATCGGTATTGCCTCGAGCTTGAGCAACTAACAAATCTGAACGCATCACGTAGCCGGTAATATTTTCAGAATCGTTATCTTCATACACAGGAATACGCGAGAACTCGATATTAGAATGCTTGTGGAAAAAAGCCTCTACCGTCATCGATTCGGAAACAGAGAATAACGCTGTCCTATGGGTTATTGCATCTTTCACCTTAAGTTCGTGAAGGCTGAGCAGACTTTGTAAAAACGAGGCTTCGTGGTTTGCCAGTTGCCCTTCCTGTCCTGATAGCTCGGCCATAGCGTGAAGCTCGCTGCGACTTAACCCTCGTAACGGGCTGTCTTCTTTAAATCCGCGGGTGAGCAACTCAGACATTTTCACAAAGGGCATTAAAATAAGGGCGAGGTATTTTAAAAAGTATGCCGTAGCGGGGGCGAGTGCTCGCCAGTAGGTTGCTCCTACTGTCTTTGGAATGATTTCAGAAAACACGAGGATGAGTAAGGTTAATACGGCAGAAATTATACCTATATAAGCCTCGCCAAATACAGATGCAGCTTGCGCTCCGGCACCGGCAGCTCCCATGGTATGGGCAATCGTATTTAGCGTAAGAATTGCAGACAACGGCGTGTTGATATTGTCGGTCTGTTTACGCAGCAGCCTTCCGCTTGGCGCGTTTTCTTTTTCCAGTACGGAGATATAAGCAGAAGACACACTCAAGATCACCGCTTCTGCAATTGAACACAGAAACGAAAAGCCAAGTGCAATGAACACGTACACAATAAGTAAAAGCATGTAGGGTTTCCATAAGGATTAGATAAAGCTGCGAGTTATTATTCTTTTATCGCAGAATTACATTATGAGGGACATCGCAGGCGTTACAAGCGCACTGATAGATTATTTGTATTTAATGACAGCATGATGATGGCGTTTGCGTGTGACGATACTGCATAAGCTTATTGATGCCAATGCACAGCATCAAAGCACCGAGTATAATAGCGCTCAACGCATAAGCGACCTGAACTCCACCGCCGTGCTCATGGAGCGCAGATTGGGTTTGAATTAACCCTTGTAGCGACATCGCCGACACAAGGTAGTTAAGCAAATAGCCAAATGCAATACTTGCCGACACCACGCTAAACAAATACAGCGCAAGCGTCTTCAGCCCCATTTCCTGCTTAATCATACCCATAGTAGATATATTCGTTGCAGGCCCTGCCATAAGAAACACTAAGATTGCACCAGGCGATAACCCTGCAGCCAAAAAGCCAACGGCTAAGGGCGTTGAAGCCGTTGCGCAGATATACATCGGAATACCAATAAATGCCATTACCAACATAGCAACTAGGCCGTCACCCCATTGGGTTAAAAAGTCGGTGGGCACCCAAGTTTTAATTGCAGCAGCCAGTGCTAAACCTATCAATAACCACACCACTATATCTTCAAGCAGCTTTCCGCTAGCATAACGAGCCACGCGAGCAGCAGACGCTGCGGCATTAGATAAACTTGAGAAAGCGTTTAAAGAGTGGTCAGTGAGCTCGGCACCGGTACTGTTGGCGTTCATGCTATGGTTACCGCTTTCATGCTGTGAACTACTACAGCATGACGAGGGCTGGGCGACATCAGCTTTAGTACTGCAGCATGAGCTACTCTCAACAGGCTTTGTTGTTTCGCTTTCACAACACGAACTCACGGGTTCTGCTGTTTTATTCACTTTGCTGTCTGAGTCGCCAAACACTTTAACCATAATACCAGCGTATATGGCGCTCGCCACTGCAGCTATTGGCCTGATGATGGCGAATAATGGGCCAAGTAACGCGTACGATACCGATACACTATCCACCCCAGTTTCAGGCGTGGAAACAAGAAATGAAATAGTTGAGGATTTTGAAGCGCCGCTGCGCCTAAGGCCCAACGCCGCGGGAATAACGCCGCAAGAGCATAAAGGTAAAGGGGCACCAATTACTGCAGCCTTACTGATTGACCTTATCGAGTTGCTTCCCATGTGACGCTCGAGAAAAGACACTGGCACCAATTCATGCATCACTCCGGCCACAAAGAGGCCCAGAAGTAACCATGGCGCAGATTCCATGAATAGCGCTAAAAAATTTTGGCCGAGCAGAATGATGTCTGACATGCTTCCTCAAATAAGGCGAAATAAAGCGTAAAAACACAAAGCGGTGCGTTAATGTGTATACAGCAAGTATACCAGAAAATGCCCTATTCAGAAAATGAGCACGGCCAATGCGAGTAACTAGGACGTGTAAATTGAAGCCCTGTTAACCGAGAGCGTGTTGGGCTAGTTCCTATTGAGCTGGATCCTATTGGGCTGGGTCCCATCGAGCTTGGGCGTAAAATAAAAAAGGCCTACACAAATGTGTAGGCCAAATGTTGACGTGCTCTACCCGATGTACTTCGCTAGAAGCAAAAGCGTGAGGTCAACCATGAACAAGTAACGGGAGTTACTGTGTGTCACGCTTACTGTCTTTCTTAAGCTTTGACACCACTGAAAACGCTTCTAACATGACCAGTACAGAAACAATCAGCACTACCGCGTCGAGAAATACCAATAGATAGTTCTCTGCCAGGTAATACTCTTTTAATTTAATAAGCCCGGCAAAAAAGGCCATTATCAACACAAACACCATAGGAATTAGTGTGTACTTCGCTGGTCTGCCAAGCTTGATAAGCATGACTGATATTACTAACAGTGTAAGACTGGCCAGTATTTGATTTGTTGAGCCGAATAGCGGCCAAATGATCATTCCACCGCTCCCAGAGGCACCGCCCGCACCAAAGGCGAGCAATAAACAACACCCCACCGCAAGCAGTGTGGCTACAACACCGTTTTTCAGTGCGTCAACTGAGTAAATGTCACCCCATTCTTGAATAATATAACGCTGAAGTCGCACACCTGAATCCATCGTAGTCCCTGCAAAAAGCACAACCATAACGGCTAAAATAGTGGATGAGAAATCGACCGGTAAGCCCCATCCTTGCTGAATTAAATTAGCTCCCCCGGTGATAAACGCACCTACACTACCCGCACCTAAATGACTGTACACTTCGTGCCATTCTTCAGGAGACGCAGCAAATGCAACGCCGCTTACTGCAACAATAGTAATAAGAGCCAGTGAACCTTCACCTACCGCACCTAAGTAACCGACAAAACGCGCATCGGTTTCTTTATCAAGCTGCTTTGAACTCGTACCCGACGCAACAATGCCGTGGAAACCGGACACCGCACCACAGGCAATAGTGACAAAAAGAAGAGGAATAAGACTGGGTGTATCAACGGCGGTTTGCATGTTAAATGCCGGCGCGGTGATATCAGGCATGGCGAAAAATACAGCGCCATAGAGTAAAAACAGTCCCACTAATAACTGCATACCATTGATAAAGTCCCGTGGCTGAAGCAGCATCCATACCGGTAACAGTGAGGCAATAGCTGCGTATATAAATAGGATGACAATCCAGTTGGCTTTATCCGCTAGACCAAACATGGTCTCCGGTAAGCTGATTGGAATATAGCTTCCCGCATACACAGAGGCATAAAGCACGACAATGCCCACAAGACACAGTGGTATTAGCGCAAAATTGCGTTTTAAAAGCTGACCAATAATCAAGGCAACCGCTATTGCCATCCACGCAGGGAAGACAGCCGTAGGCTGGGACACAAAGGAATTCGCAATCACCACACCAAATACTGCATTCACCATGAGAAGAACGAGGAAAATTACAATCATGAACAACGAGCGAGAGCGCTTACCGATAACGCTTTCAGACAATGCTCCCATTGACTTTCCTTTATGCCGAGCACTGGCCCACAGTGCGCCCATATCGTGAACACCAGCGAACAGAATTGTACCAAATACCACCCAAAGCACAGCGGGTACCCATCCCCAGTACACCGCAATTGCAGGCCCTACAATGGGAGCCGCACCAGCAACTGACGTAAAGTGATGCCCCCAGAGCACGACTTTATTGGTAGGCACGAAATCTTTTCCGTCCTGCTCGGTATGAGCGGGCGTGACAAAATTATCGTCTAACTTGAAAATGCGGTTAGCGATAAATTTTGAATACACAAACCACCCGAAAAGCATTCCGATGATCCCAAGTATTACAATAGCTATAGACTGCATAAAGTTTTCCCACTGTCGTTTTGGCTAGGCACGTATGTACGCTCTGTATTGTTATTTATGTGTAAAACCTAATAACCCGTAATTAAAGCATTTTTTACACACAATGCGAGGCGATATTAGACCAAAGTCTAACTTTCTAAAAGCCGATTCAAACAAGTCATACCAATGCACTAACAATCGGAATAATTCAAGATAAGGCTTCGCCTCTTAACTGCAACTGCACAGAATTTGCTACAGGCTCCACAATTCGTCTTTTTATACGTGTAATTGACAGTCTAGTACTTTAAAAAAGAATCATTCTCGTTTATAAAGCGTCTCATTAATCAAATTTCACACATAAAGTAAATCAAATGGCATCTCCAAAACTTCACATGGCGTTTCGTAAGTACCACCGATGGTTGGGCTTCTTTTTATCTGGGATCATGGCAATTTATGCATTGAGCGGCGTCTTGCTCATTTTCAGGCCCACTGACTTTTTAAAGTATGAGCAGGTGCAAACTCGGCAGCTCAGTGCAAACTTATCGGCAGAAGATGTGAGTTCTGCTATTAAAGTAAGAAGCTTAAAAGTTATCGCTGAAGACAACGAGACTATCACGCTTAATATAGGTGAATACGATAAGGCATCGGGCACAGCCACACTAACACGAAAAGACTACCCTATTGTGTTAGCTAAAATGGTAAAGCTGCACAAGGCGACGAACAACAGTCCTTTGTTCTACTTAAACATCGCGTTTGGCGTAAGCTTGCTATTTTTTGTGGTGTCGGCGTTTTTAATGTTTATGCCAAAGTTACCCATGTACAAAAACGGGCTTAAAATTGCAGGAATAGGCGTTGCGGTAGCAGTATTAACAGTTATTTTTGGCTCTTAAAGATTAGGCCTTACTTATCTAGAATAGATAGTGAGTTTTCGAATAGATAGTGAGACCAAGCAACGATATCGATTAAAAGGGCGCCTCAGCATGACTAAGGCGCCCTTTCATTTAATAGTGACTCGCCCTAAATAGCGTTTAAGAAAAACTGCTTTATCTCTTTGTATACTGTCACCGATTCCGGCGTATTGTGCGCCACTAAATAGTCAGCATGAGAGAGCCCTTCAAACACCTCCAGCTGAGTATGAATACCGCACTCCCTTAATTTGCGATTCACTCGCACCGTGTCACTTAAAAATAAATCCCGTGTTCCTGTCACCAATATTGTGGGTGGCAACCCAGTAAAATCACCATACACAGGAGAAACGCGGGGTTCTGTGAGCGAATGTTTACCTGCGTACAGCATAGCCGCAGCCTTAAGCAGCCCTTGGTAACTCACAAGTATTCTATCGATGCCCTCATTGATAACTAACGAATCACTGTTATTAGATAAGTCTGCCCAAGGCGTACCTGTATAAGCCGCTATTGGTAGCTTAATACTTTGCTTCTTAAGCTTTTGCAATAGTGACAGTGCCAGCCCACCCCCTGCTGATGTGCCTCCAACAAAAATATTGTTAGCACCATAGCTATCCTTCAAATGGCAATAAGCGGTAAACGCATCATCTAACGCTTGATGAGACGGCGAAGAGGGTGGCATGCGGTAATCAACGCAATACACCACAATACCCAACCTGCTGGCGATTAAAATGCCCTCCTCAATGCTTGGAAGGCCTGCAAAAAAGACATAAGCACCACCGTGGAAGTCGATATACACCTTACCTTCAAAACCCGAGCTAATATCAGTAGGCGTCACCTTACGAATGTGCACTCCCGCAACGCTTATTAGCTCAACGGCAACGTTAAACTGCTTGCGCATCGCTTTTACTTTCTTCTTTTGCTGGGTGTTGACCAAGTGTATCTGCTCAACCCATTGCGCTTTGGTAGACGGTGAATTAGCTTTAACGGCATTTAAAGAAGGTGTAGGAAACTGCGACATTGCCTGCTTCATTTCATCACTTAAGTTTGCAGGAGTGTCGATGGTCCGACTAAGGCCTAGGGATGAATTATTGGTATTATCAGGCATGGCCTTTATTTCCCTTTTTTGAAATACGTATATTGAAATACCTAGCGCGATAGATGCTGCTTTGACTCAAAGGTAAAGCCCTGCACAGCAGTTAAATTCTGTACATAAGCACGCTAAAACTGCTTTTTGCTAAATGCTCTTTACGAAGGGTAATCGACCAGAGAGTGCTTGTTACAGAATACGTTATAGAAGAATACAGTCTGAGCCAGTCAGTTTAAACAGCAGTGATTAAACCGCAGTAAATACACATCAGTGGTTACACACCAGTGAGTAGATATAAGCTTATAAACACTTTCTAATACTCATATTCTCGTAAACGTGCTCTGGTAAAAAGAGCAAGTGCAGTATTATTTAGTAAGCGCTTAGGTTATAACTATCTCCGAAAAACCAATAACAAACAACGTTGCCATTTATTTCTTATCTACAGACATACATTGCGACTAATAACGACTAATAACGACTAATAACGACTAATAAGGAAATTGACATGAAATCACGTACTTTTCGCAAATTGGCTGCAGGGATTGGGCTTGCGTTGCTATCGACCACCGCGCTTAGTGCTGAAAGCGCTGAAAATGCCACTAATGGCAACCATGGAACCTCTATTTGGGAAGTAACAAAAAACGGTGATACCCTCTATATCGGTGGCACTATTCACATTCTCCCGGTATCAGAGTTTCCGTTACCCACACAATTCACTGACATCTATCAGCAAAGCGACACCGTGGTGTTTGAGGCCGAGCTACCTGATTCAACCGATGTTGCCGCGCAGCAACAGATGATGATGGAGCTATCCTACCAGAATGGGGAAACGCTTAAAGATACTCTAACAGACGAAACCTTTAAGGCCTTAGACCAATATTTATCTGCCTTCGGCGCTAGTGCAAATCAGTTAGCCAGTTTTAAACCGGGTTTTGTCACGACGATGTTAGTCACAATGGAAGCGCAACGAGCGCAAATGGCTGGCGAAGGTGTAGACGCCTACTTCACTCAATTAGCAAAACGAGACAACAAGGATAGAGAATATTTAGAGTCGCTAGACTTTCAAATTAACATGCTTGCTAATTTAGGCGACGGTGAGGAGGAACGCTTTATATCCGAAACTCTGGCGACGTTACCCGATCTTAAAAGCGAACTTGAACAGACGATAAAAGCGTGGCGCGCAGGTGATACAGAAGCCCTAAACACACTGGTTATTCAAGCCTTCAAACAAGAAGCGCCAGAATCCTACGACGATGTGTTTACCAAACGCAATATGAACTGGATCCCTCAAATAGAAGCTATGTTTGGCGATGACGATAAAGAGTTTGTACTAGTCGGCGCAGGCCATCTCGTTGGCGAAGACAATGTTCTTAAGCTGCTTGAGCAAAAAGGTTACTCTGTTAAACAGCTTTAGTTCAGACTCTCAGCTGCATGGATGCAGCTGCGAAGCCGCTAATAAAAAAGAAGGGACGGGTTCACGGCGTGTTTCTTCCTTTCTCCTAAGCTTTTATTATGCCTCGAAGTGCGTGAGTGTATGCCCTCTGAAACCCTACACCGCAGGGATGCGGTGTCGGAGCTCTCACATAAAAGCAGGGATGGGTTCACCGCGAGCTTCCACCTTTATCCCCAAACTTTTTCTTGTATCGATTAAGGAGGGAATGAAGCCCCGTCAAAAACTCTCAGCAGCAGGGACGCTGCTGTGAAGCCGCCATGGATGGCTTTACGGCGTGTTTTTGACGGGGCTTTATTCCCGAAGTTCTAGAGCACAGGCATAAAAAAAGCGCACCTAAGTGCGCTTTTTTGTGCAGTGTTTGCGGATTCTAGATTAGTCTAGGATCTTCGCAACAACACCAGCACCTACTGTACGACCACCTTCACGGATTGCGAAACGTAGACCTTCGTCCATCGCAATCGGAGCAATTAGCTCAACTTTGAATTTAAGGTTG
>NZ_JAAAWO010000007.1 GCF_010500895.1 Alteromonas genovensis | reverse complement strand
GGGCGTTGCTAAAGCCGATGAAACTACCGAAAAAGCAAGCCGTAAAGACAACCTAGCGAAACAACCTTGATGCTGAAATGTCACGTCTGAACCCACATTTTAATGCTGTAAGTGAATGACGCCTAACTTTTCAATAACGGGCGCAGGCGCGTGGGGCATAATGGCGAAGCCGCCCTGCGTGTATGCGTCCCAGCGAACGTAGTGAGCGAGTTTATTGAGTTGTTAGGTGACATCTCAAACATCCTTGAGCAAAACTACCAAGAAAAACGAAGAAAGCGCAGAGAAAGCCATAGCTAAAAAGTATTTTCTTGCCAAATTATGAGCGCACACAAAACTCGAATCACTTTGACGACCTTTCATATACGAGCGACTTATCAACGCAAAAGTCAGCTTGGGAGTTGCAAGTAAAATCAACTTTGTCGGCTCTACCGTTATACCAAAAACCTTTAAATTGTCTTGCGACTTTAACTCTTTGCAAACTAGGTCGAGTGCATTGACGTATTTATACAAAAAATACAAATAAGAGAAAGCGCCACATAAAAAAAGAATTGTTCTTAAATTCTCCACTTGTCACCTAACACCCCACTAAGGGGCGATAATACATGGGCTAAAATTAGGAACGAAGTGACGCAGCCCATGTGTTAGCGTCCCAGCGAGCAGCGCGAGTACCTTTAGTGGTTTGTTATACGCAATTTTCTATTTATACAGTGATTCACCATACTTATTGACTTTAAAGTCACCGACCGTAAAGCAGCAACCCACAATTACTATGAGCCACCCAATAATAGGTAGTAACTGAAAGATACCTAACCAACCGAAACTATTAAAATCATGGTATCGTTTTGTTGTTAGGGCAAACAGCGGCCATAATAAGAGTATCGCAATTATTCCTGCCAGTTGTTCATCTAGATAGTAAAAAGGTAGCGTTATTAAAGTTAAGGGTAGCCACCATTTAGTAAACTGAATTCTTCCTATCCTTCCTTTGAAACTAAATAGCAAAGGTAAAACGTCCATTTTCTTTGTTTTATGATTTACTGAAGATTCCATTCATTCCTCTCTGCTTGCAATTGCGTATAACTTTTAAATAAGGGGCGCAGGCGTGTGGGCTAAAATTCGAACGAAGTGAGCAGCCCACATGTTTGCGTCCCAGCCCGCGCAGCGGGCGTGCTTGATTTTTTTGTTATGTGTCATGCTGTCCAGAAAACCTTGCTCTTATCAATGCTATTAAACCTTTAGCCATACTCCAAAAGCATATAGCGATAATAGCTACTCCAAGTAAAAAGGCATACCCATCAGAGCGTCGTCCTTCAAACCATTGCTCGAAGTTCTCGAAAAGCGAACCCATCCAGTAGCAAAGAGCAAATCCCAACAACATACCGAGAGTGTCTAGGATGAACTTATTGAGAGTGTACGGTTTTAGGTTTTCTTTAACATCCATATAGCCTCAACTTACACTGCCACATAACACTAAGCTTTGGGGCGCTAACATGGGGCTATAATCGCGAAGCGGCCCCGTGTTAGCGTCCCAGCGACCGGAGGGAGTGCCAACAGCGTTTTGTTAGGCGTACAACTTAGAGTACGCAGCTTTGCTGCCACCACTAGCCAATTAGGCCGCGCGTTTAAATTATTGAATTTAAGATAAAACAACCCTGTGTGAAAAGCCAGATGTTAACGACATTGGCGGATAAAAGAGCGAGTTTAAACAACTGGAGATGCAGAATGCTGGCGTTGCTGAGTTGACGAAAAGGGCGTTGCTAAAGCCGTTGAAACTACCGAAAAGTAAGCCGTAAAGACAACCTAGCGAAACAACCTTAATGCTGGAATGTCACTGTTGAATCCACTTTTTAGTGCTGTAAGTAAATGACGCCTAACAATTTAATGTACGGAAAAAATCCTTTATGCAAGGTGGAATATTTCCGTCTATCACTCAAATAATTATTCCACTTTCGCACGTAACTGCCTTTGCTTCAATATCCTACGCTTTTTTATAAAAAGCTCAGGGGCGAAAAACGGAAAATGTCCTTTTTATTTTTCGTTTGAGTCAAATTTGCATTAACTGTGTTTATATACAATTAATCTTTTGCCTGAGTACGCCTAAATTTGTTATTCAAGTTTCAGGCCTAACGCTTTATATTCTCGCTAACACCGCGCAAACGCTCTTGAAACCTGCGTGATACGGAGAAGGGCATTACATCAGATTCGTGGGTTTTATTTAAAATGTGCTCACACGCGTGGCTTACTTCAAACTCAAAACCGCTGCCTTTGCGTTCATCCGAAAAGTGCGCTTCTACCTCTAATCCTTTATAGAGTATGCACTCTGTTGCCTTCCAAAAGTCTGGTATCTTTATGGTTCCTTCAGTGCCAATAAGAAGCGCATCATTTCCTAAGTTGCTTTTAAAACTGCTGTGTAGCACCGACACAACTTCGTTATATCGATACATCCAAAGTACGTCGTTGTCAGCGCCATTTGGTGCTATATCGCTGTTAAGTACCACAGAGGGTGCATCATCTGTATTGAAAAGCGCATCTAAAGCAATAGGGTATATCCCCATATCTAGCAAGCATCCACCTCCTAACTCACGGGCGTACTCTCTACTTGTAGCAGAGTAGGGCATGGTAAATCCAAAGCTAGCTTTAACGTGAAGCAGTTTGCCTATTCGGCCTGCGTTAACCCACGCTAGCGCCTCATTAATAGCTGGTAAGAAGTAGGTCCACATGGCCTCCATGAAAAACCGATCTTCTGTTTTCGCAACGCTTATAATACGCTCCAACTCTTCCGGAGACGTCGTAGCAGGCTTTTCACATAACACATGTTTGCCCGCCTTAAGTGCGGCTATCGCATTGTCTGCATGAAGGGTATGAGGAGTGGCAATGTATATGGCATCGATAGTCGGGTCGTTAAGTAAATCTTCGTAACTGCCGTACGCATGAGGTATACCGTGCGCTGCTGCAAATTCTTGCGCGCTATCGAGGTGCCGAGAGCCTACTGCCACTAAATTGGCGCTTTCACAGTACGCAATGTCTTTTGCAAATGTATGGGCAATCCTCGCTGTTGATAATATTCCCCAGTTAACCGTTGTTTTTGACATTCGTTAAATCCTTTATTGCCTGTATAAGCGTTGAAATTCCACTAGCGATAGAATTCGCTTTGCGTTGGTACCATAACAACACGCTTGCTCGGTATTGCCAATACAATACTAACGCAACGTGCTGTGTGACGATGTTTTATTAAGAAGCTTTGTGATGAAATTTTGCTAAGAGGCTTTCTAACTTTACTTTGTCTCTGCGGCTTTTAGGCGGCAAATATCTTCCGCTAATCAGTTCCTTTTTCTCCGCTTTTTCTGTTCTCTTCGATGTCGCTTGGAGAATAGTCATTGGCATGGCCGCCCTTTATCCCACTCGCTGCATGTCATTTGTACCAGCTCATATCAACTGAAAGCGTAAAAACCTTGGTGTAAAACTTGCTAAACAAGGTTAATAGTAGGGTATTTCGTACTGATTTAGTCCATCCTTGCCGCTTTTTTGACGGGCAGGTTGATATCACTAAAACCAGGCGTTATTCGAAACCGCGCTTTATTTGGAAACGTATTATGTTTAAACCGCTTAACATCAAGGCATGCAAAAGCGCTGCGCTAGTTGTTGCAATGGGTGCTGCACTAGCCACAGCCGTAACGGGGTGCTCATCGTCAAGTAACGACAATGCACAGAGAATTCAGTCAGACCCCTCCATTTCTGCACTAGGTAATGTGGAATATTACACATACATGCTGGCCAACGAGCTGTTTTCAGATGTGCGCACACCCCGTCAATCTCGCTACGCGGTTGTTGGTTTCGTTCCGGTCGATACGATGAAATATAACGCTGAACACCAGCACCCTCTAATGTTGCTTGGCCATCAGCTCGAACAGGGAATGATGACAGAGGCCACAAAAAGAGGCTTTTCTACTCAAGAATTTAAGTTATCGAACGATATAATTGTTAGTGAAGAAAGCGATAGGATCCTCACGCGGGATATCGAAAAGCTCTCGGGTATTGAGCGGGTCGATTTTTACATCACCGGCACTATGGTGTATCAAGAGTCTGGTGCCATGGTAAATGCCCGCGTTATCGATGCTCGAAATAAAGATGTTGTTGCTGCTGCTACACGCTTCTTTCCTGCGGAAATTTTTTGGCAAAAAGAGCAAGTCACAACCCGCAATGGAAAGCTGTACAGAATTGAAGGTGTAAGGTAAGCCCATGAAAAAATTTAATAGCTCGGTAGCCTATATTCTATCCGCATCGTTTTTAAGCCTTAGCGGCTGTTCTACGATGATGGGCGATGAAGAAGTGGCAGAACAGGTACCTGTGCGTCCAGCAATGAATGTTATTGATATCACGGCTGAAGATCGCGCGCCTGCAATGCCTCGCAAAGCTGATGACGAGACACAAGAGCAGGGGATGGATGCCTACGGCGCTATTGGTCAGCCGCCACTGTATTCAAGTGTACAGGGCGCGTATAAAGGCCGTCCGTTAACCAAGCACATCGGCGATTATGTAAAGAATATGACGCAAGATCTCATTGCTAATATGGAATACGTAAACAACAAAACAGCCATCGGCGTTACGCACTTTGCGCTATTAGACACAGACCTTCAGCAAACGGATTTACTAGGCCGCCAAATGGCTGAGTCGTTTGTGCATGAGCTGCATAAGTTTCGCGTGCCGGTTATCGATTTTAAAGCTACTGAGTATATTCGCATTACCGAGGGTGGCGACTTTGTATTAAGCCGCGATTATCTCGAGCTCAGCAGTAGCCTGCCTATTGAGTACGTGTTAACGGGTACCATGACTAAGCATCAAGGCGGTGTTTTAGTTAATGCTCGCATCTTAGGAATGGAGTCTCGCGCGGTAGTGGCGAGCGCACAAATGCTTGTGCCATTTTATGTGGTCGATGCCCTTATTCCCAGCGATGGTAGTGAGAGTAATTCCATGCGTGATGGTGTGAAGTTAAGCCGAGGCTAATGATGAAGCTAACTGCGTTTTTTTCTATTGCAGCTGTATCGAGCGTTTTAGCACTAACGGGGTGCTCAAGCACAGAATCAATCGGTTCGTTTTGGTTAGGCGAAGACGGTGAAATTACCCATGATGCAGAGCCTGTTTTAGTGCCAAGTCGCTCTGGTCTGGTTTACACCCCAGACTCTAGAGACAGAGAGTATCAGCAACATGTTGCGGTGACCCCAGGGTATAAAGACCCTATTCATTCTGGTTTCTTTCCCGCTAAAACCCACAAAGCATTAAACGATTACGCGTCGCAGTTGGCGATGGAGCTAATGGGCAACGCCACAAGGCTTACTCAGCAGCACACTGTGGGTATTGCGAGTTTTGTACGTTTAAATGCGGGCCTAAGCGACAGTACAGTGCTGGGCAACCAATTATCTGAATACTTGATCACTGAACTGCAAGATTTTGGCCTAGCCATCGTCGATTTTAAATTGACTGATGGCATAACGGTGACGCCGCAGGGCGACTTTGTAATGTCGCGAAGCGGTAAGCGTTTGGCCAAAAGCGTTGAGATGGACCATGTAGTAACGGGCACCATCATCGAAGACGATAGAGGCGTTAGAGTGAATGCCAGAATTGTTTCACTGCAAAATAAGCAAATTGTTGCCAGCGCGAATGTGTATATTCCAGCGTTTATAGTAATGGATCTCAATAAAATGGCGCGTGTTGAGGCGCCATCATCCATCACCGAGTAAATTTAAAACTCGCCTCGCACGGCCTCACGCACCATAAAGCGTGAGGTGTTAACCGCATTAAGCAAATCGTTGTTCAGAGGCAGTGGCTCTCTTAATAATGTGCTCGCCAATACTTCGGCTAAAAGTGGGGCAGTAGTGAGGCCTCTTGAGCCTAAACAACTTAATGTAGACACATTGCTTAGCGGCAACGTACTCACCTTTTGAAACGGTTTTCCCACGCCTAAATCGGCATATTCTTGCTTTAGCGTTTTAAAATTATACAGTGCGCCAACCACCGGTTGATGATCTGGCGAGCCAAGTCGCGTCGCCGCTCTCGCCGTACCATCATGCTTCAATTGGCTCACCATGTCCGTATTCGCAAGGGCCTGTTCATGAGTAGCTATGTTTTGCTCGCTTTCCTCTTCGCGAGGCTCAACGGCCAAGTCGTTTTTCACATACGTAGAGCCCAGTGCATGGCGTCCTTCCATGGCCGGAGTCATATACCCTTTGTGGCAAAGCACCGTTTTTAATGCGTCAATAGGTTGTTGTGATGCAATGGCTTCAACCTGTCCTCGCACAGGCCGTAAAGGAAGACTATCAAATGCATCTGTGCCCACGGCGCCTGCGCCTAATGCAAGCACCACATGATCTGCCTTTATAGTCTCGCCATGCGTAAATTCAACGTCTCCATCGCTACTATGAGACACATAACAATGGTTGGGTTTTAGCGTTAGCTTTCCTGTTGTCTTGGCTAAATCGATAATATCGCTAACAAGTTGCGGGGGCGACAACCATCCGCCTTTGGGAATAAACAAACCTTCATAAGGTAAATCAACCCCAGCGATACGGCGTACTTCTTCACTGTCTACGTGCCTAATAAGCTCTGACGGCCATACGTCGTCGTTCACCAATTTCTCTTGTCGTACACCCACTTTGTCATTAAATCGAAGCTGGATAACACCACAAAAATCGTATTTATTCTCTTCTTTTGTGAGCTTTTTATTGCTTGTTTTAGTGATGGTTTTGGTGCTGGTTTGCAATTGAATGTTTTTGTTAACGCTGTCGTAATAATCTCTCGCAAACAAGAAGCAGTGAGCCTGCAAACGACTAGCGATACTCGCTTCACTATGAAGCTGAGGATAAAAGCCACCCTGAGGATTACCCGAAGCGCCTTGCGCTAGGTTATCGCCGTCAAAGCAAAGCGTTACGCGAATATCGCGCTTGGTTAGCGCCAAACACATTGTTGCGGCAGCAAGTCCAGACCCCACCACAACCACATGGTGTTCTTCTGTAAGGGGCGCGTTGTTATATCGATAGTAAGGCCCCTCTGGCAGTCGCAATTTTTGAGAATGCTTCTTTTGTGTAGCTTTAGGTAAAGACTGGGGTGAAGATTGTAACTCAGACTCAGGTGAGGACCGTACTGGCGTTTCTATATTATTGTCCTCATTTTCACTTGCCGATGTAAGTTGAAAATAACCGGTAAGCATATCTCGTTTGCGACCAAATCCTGCGCGTTTGTTTATCACAAATCCAACATTGGCCAACCCACGCTTTACAATACCCGCCGCCGTGAAGGTACCAAATGTGGTGTCATTTTTTGACAGCCGAGCCATTTGTGAAAACAATGCATCGGTCCACATGTCAGGATTTTTACTTGGCGCAAACCCATCTAAAAACCATGCATCTACAAGCCCTTCTTCAGGTGAATGCCATTGCCCAAGCAACTGATGCACATCGCCTATCCACAAGTCTAGGGTGGTATCAAATGCAGTAAAATGCAGCCGATGGCACCCATCAAGCCCTATCGGATATAGCGCTATTAATGCCTCTGTTTCGGCCTGTAGCGACGTAAACGTTGATAACGCACGCTGAATATCGGCCTTTGGTAGCGGGTATTTTTCGGTAGTGATAAAAAATAAGCGCTTGAGAGGGTGGTGAGGGTTTGCCTGCCTAAACTGCTCAAATTCATGCATGGCTACCAAGAAGTTTAAACCAGTACCAAAACCGGTTTCAGCAATAGTAAAGTGTGGCTTATCCCATAACGTCCAGCGCTGATGAAGGTCATTACCTTTTATAAAAACATGCTGGGTTTCATTAATACCACTGTCGTTAGAAAAATAAACGTCATCAAAATGATCGGCAATGGGTATGCCGTTTTCATTAAAATGTACTTGCGCATGTTTAGACTTCACTTCCTATCTAACCTCTTTTTAAGCTATGTATTTGTTGTGTTTCCGCGTGTCATAATGGCGTCACTTGCCAAGGCTATATTCTACAAGGCCTCAAAAAACTTTACCGTAAAAGTTTTTAATTTATCTAAAGCGCGTTAGCCATTGCTGAACAAATTGTGATGTGCAGCTTGTATAAAAGCATTAATGAAAGCTTTTTCATTTTCTTACAGCGTTGAGGCAGTGCGATATTCTAAGCCAAAGTTTCATGCTACCTTAAGGACAAGCTGTTTACACAGCGACAGCGTTACCGATAGAAGTAACGCATTAACAATCAAGGTGCGGGGATTGGATTTAACCGTTACAGGTGTTCATAAAAAGGGTTTTGTGTTGAAGTGCAAAGCAGACCACTTTATCTCGTAAAATCGTTAACATATGCCGCATCAACGCAAAGGGTAAACTATGAGAAGAGCAGTTATCACCGGTCTCGGTATTGTATCGAGCATCGGCGTAAATAAAGAGGACGTACTTGCATCATTAAAAGCAGGTAAGTCTGGGATCACATTTTCAGAGCAGTTCGCCGAGATGGGCCTGCGCAGTCAGGTGTGGGGTAATCTTGACATTGACTTAAAAGAGCACATCGACCGCAAAGCCATGCGCTTTATGGGTGATGCGGCTGCATACGCGTATGTTGCCATGCAGCAGGCTATTGCAGATTCTGGCCTTGAAGAAAGTGATATTTCAAATGATCGCACAGGTATTATTGCCGGCTCCGGCGGTGCGTCTTCTGAAAACCAAGTGCTATCTGCCGATATTCTTCGCGAAAAAGGGGTTAAGCGAGTAGGGCCATATATGGTTCCACGATGCATGGCGTCTACAGTGTCTGCATGTTTAGCCACACCGTTTAAAATTCGCGGTGTTAACTATTCAATCGCCTCAGCCTGTGCCACAAGTGCACACTGTATTGGAAACGCACTAGAGCTTATTCAGCTTGGTAAACAAGATGTGGTGTTTGCCGGTGGCGGTGAAGAGCTTCATTGGTCGCTATCAAGTCAGTTCGACGCTATGGGCGCACTAAGCTCAAAGTACAACGACAACCCATCGGTAGCCTCTCGTACCTATGATGCAGCACGAGATGGCTTCGTTAGCTCTGGCGGCGGCGGTATGGTTGTAGTTGAAGAGCTTGAGCACGCTCTCGCTCGTGGCGCGACAATTTACGGCGAAGTAACCGGTTACGGCGCTACCTCAGACGGCTTCGACATGGTCGCTCCTTCTGGTGAAGGCGCTATTCGCTGCATGAAAATGGCGATGCAAAATGTAGACGGTCCAATTGACTACCTAAACACTCACGGCACATCAACGCCTGTTGGTGATGTAAAAGAGTTAGCGGCTATTCAGGAAGTGTTTGGCTCATCGGGCGTGCCCATCAGTGCAACGAAATCGCTTACCGGCCATGCGCTAGGCGCTGCTGGCGTCAACGAAGCTATTTACAGCTTGCTTATGATGCAAAACAATTTCATCGCGCCGTCAATTAATATCGACACGCTAGATGACGCAGCCAAAGGCCTGGATATTGTCACTGAAGCAAGAGACGCCCAGCTAAACACAGTGATGTCTAACAGCTTCGGCTTTGGCGGCACAAATGCTACCTTAGTTATGCAGCGCTACAACCGCTAATGCCGTCACTTCTGTTAGTGCTTTTATTAAAAGTACTGTCGTAGTTCAGACACCTTAACAAAAAATCCCCCAACGAGCTTAATCGGTCTTGGGGGATTTTTTTATTGCACAATTTTTTTATACCATAAATAACCGCTTTATTTTGCGACTACCTAAACCTGTAGTCGTGAAAAAGTTTGTCGGGGTTGGGGATAGTTATCTTACCGTAATGTAGTAAAACGAGGCCTTCTTGTTGAAGCTCACCTAAAAGCCGATTCACGGTTTGCCGACAGCTGTTTATCATTTGCGCCAATGACTCTTGTGATAGTGTTAACGTAATGGCGCTGTTTTCAGGGACGTGTTGCCCGTAACTGGTGGTTAACATTAACAGTCGCTTTACCAATTGATGTTTTAAACTAAGCCCAGTGCTTGAATCGATAAACTGAAAGGCACTTCTTACCCTAGCGCAAAGCAGCGTGGCGAAATAAGGGTACAGTTCTGGAAATTTTTTCAGCAGTTCGTTAAACGCATTTTTAGGGATAACGGCAATAGTACTGTCGGTTTCGCAAAAATTATCGTGGGTGCGGGGAAGGTTGTCGAACATAGAAATTTCCCCAAACCAGGTTCCTGGGCCCAAAAGCGCAAGCAGCATCTCACTACCATCTACGCCAATCGTGGTCACACGTAGTCGACCTTCGCATATTCCGTAAAAACCAACGCCGTCCTCGCCTTTAGCGTGTAGCTGTTGACCGGCTTTAAAGTGCTTAAGTCGCACTTTGCCTAGTAGCTCATTTTGCAAATATTCAGGTAGTGAAGAAAACCAAGAAGAGCTTATTAGTACAGGTATAAAATGTTCCATTTAACAAAATTATTACAATGTCGTTGTAACGACAGTCTATACCTGTTTTCAGGGGTAAGGTAGCAAAAAATTACAACACGATTTGAGGTGAGTTATGAGTGATTCTGTAAAGTCTCAGGTGAGCGAAGAAGAGTGGCAGACCCGTGTAGATTTAGCCGCATGTTATCGGGCTGTGGCCATGTACGGCTGGGATGACCTTATTTTTACTCACATATCTGCTCGGGTGCCCGGGCCAAAACATCATTTTCTTATTAACCCATATGGAATGATGTTCGATGAGGTAACGGCATCTAGCTTGGTAAAAGTAGACCTTCACGGCAATAAAGTGATGGACAGTGAGTACGACATTAATCCTGCAGGGTTTACCATTCACAGTGCAGTGCACGAAGCCCGCGATGATGCAAAGTGCGTGATGCACCTTCACACTACAGAGGGCGTTGCAGTATCAGTACTCGAAGACGGGCTTCAGGCCTATTCGCAGCAATCGCTATTTCCGCTGGCGTCGCTGTCTTATCATTCCTATGAAGGCGTTGCCTTAAACCCCGATGAAAAAGCACGCTTGGTGAGAGATTTGGGCGATACCCAATTTATGATTTTGCGTAATCATGGTTTGCTTACCTGTGCAGGTACCATCGCAGACGCATTTTTATTTATGTTTATTATGCAGCGAGCATGCGAAATTCAGTTAAAAGCCCAGGCTACAGGCCAAAAGCTTATTCCTATCCACTCTGCAATACTGCAGGGGATTAAAGCCCAAGCAGCCCAAGTCACTAAGCAGGCTGGTGGTTCGTTGGCATGGCCTGGTATAAAGCGCAGGGTAGAAAGGCGTTTCCTAGGCTTTGATGCCTAAATAAAGAGGCACAAAAAACAACGCTTTTCTGATTTAAGCAAGCTTGAAGAAAAATGTTCGTTTAAAAAAAACGCCTGGCGCACGCAGTGCTAAGCGTGCGCACAAGTTTACCCGTCTAATTGGGTTACTATCGCCTTATTTTGGGGTAAACTTGTGGTCATGAAAATACTTCTTGAAGACACTATCCCATTTGGCGCGAGTTACCTCGACAACGTAGGTGAGGTAACCACTTACGCATGGCAAAATTTAGTGGCAAGCGACCTTGCTGATATCGATATTTTAGCCCTTCGCTCTACCACAAAGGTAACGCCTGAGCTGATTAAAGGTGCAAACAAACTTCAGTTTGTCACTACCGCCACCGCTGGAACCAATCACATTGATAAGGCCTGTTTAAACGCTAACAATATAGCGCACAGTTCAGCCGCCGGATGTAACGCCGTTGCGGTGGCCGAGTATGTGTTAAGCGTTCTGCTGCACGCCCAAAAAAGTAAAAAGCTGGATTTATACTCGGCAACGGTAGGTATTGTGGGCGCGGGTAACGTGGGTACTGCGCTGTCTGTATTGCTTGACGCTGTAGGTGTTAGCTATGTGCTGTGCGATCCGCCGCTTCAAGAAGCAGGAGATAAAAGAGCGTTTGTAGAAATGGATGATATTGCACGTTGTGATGTGATTACACTGCACGTACCGTTTGTTCAAGGTGGGCCTCATCCAACGGGTAAATTAATTGATAGTGCATTGCTAAACCAACTTAATGATCATCAGTTACTCATCAATGCCTGTCGCGGCGAAGTCATAGACGAACTCGCTTTGCACGCTCGTTTAACGTCACCAAACGCGCCTACCGTGGTACTCGATGTTTTTGATAACGAGCCGGCGATCGATACCCGTCTTTTCGACCACTGCTGGTTTATCACGCCTCATATAGCGGGTCATTCGGTTGAGGGAAAAGTGCGCGGCACACAAATGATATATGAGCAAATTTGCCACCGCACCGGCCAAAAAGCGACCAAAGCGTTGTCTGATTTTTTAGAATCAATTCCGCCCGTCAAAGTATCTTTGCAACATCCGACACAAACGCGATTATCCGTAGTTGATTTAATAGATGTGTTCCACCGAATTTACGATGTCGCCGTCGACGATATAACAATGAGGCAGTCAGTTAAACAAATAGAAAACGCTGACACCCATGCCCCTAGTGAAAGTGTGGCTTCGCAGTTTGCAGCATTGCGCAAGCACTATCGGGTACGAAGAGAGTGCAGTGCACACACATTAGTGGTGCCACATAATACCAGTGAAGAAATTGCGAAAACCCTTAAGAACCTAGGTTTTTCGGTACAGCGTGAGCAAGCGCAGTAGTTTATAATCCAAATTTAGTGCCAATCACTTGCTGATTGCTGTGCCTAACTGGCAGTAATGCGAGTGAAGATGGCGTTATATCAATATATTTTAAATACCCCAATAGCTAAGCGCGTAGTGCGTTTACTAACACTTAGGAGAAGAAAACATTATGTCGCAAGCGTTTGACGTTGCAGTTCTTGGCGCAACAGGTTTAGTTGGGCAAACGATGATTGAGTTATTGGAAGAGCGCGGCTTTCCCATTAACCGTTTATACCCTTTAGCCAGTAAACGCTCTGCAGGCAGCACGGTTTCATTTAAAGGCGAAGATATTGAAGTTGAAGATGCTGATGAGTTCGATTGGTCACGTGTTCAATTTGGATTTTTCTCTGCAGGTGGCAGTATCTCTGCTAAATTTGCGCCGCTAGCGGCGGAAGAGGGCTGTATTGTTATCGACAATACTTCAGAGTTTCGATACGACCCCGATATCCCATTAGTGGTTCCAGAGGTAAATGCACACGCACTCGCTGATTTTCGCAATCGTAATATCATTGCTAACCCTAACTGTTCCACTATTCAAATGATGGTGGCGTTAAAGCCTATCCAAGACGCAGTGGGCATATCACGCATTAACGTATGTACGTATCAATCGGTATCTGGCGCAGGTAAAGACGCTATGGAAGAGCTAGCAAAGCAAACTGCTGGTCTGCTGAATGCCCGTGAAGTAAAACCCGATGCCTTTAGTCGTCAAATAGCGTTTAACGCAATTCCTCAAATTGATGCATTTCAAGATAACGATTACACCAAAGAAGAAATGAAAATGGTGTGGGAAACTCAGAAAATAATGGGCGACAATAGCATTTTGGTGAACGCTACAGCAGTGCGCGTGCCTGTGTTTTATGGTCACGCTGAAGCTATTCACTTAGAGACGCATTCCCCCATTGATGCAGAGCAAGTTAAGCAGTTGCTTGCGGATGCACCAGGCGTAACCCTGTATGAAAGTGCAGAGCAGTTTCCAACTCAGGTAAGCAGTGCCAGCGGGAATGATATGGTGCATGTGGGCCGCGTAAGAAATGATATTACGCATCCTTGCGGTCTAAACCTTTGGGTAGTGTCGGATAACATTCGAAAAGGTGCTGCAACTAACAGTATTCAAATAGCAGAAACGCTCATTCGCGACTATATGTAACAGCACAGTGCTATTACAGTAGGAGCACAGGAGCATCACAGTACTGGGTGGCCGCGTAAGCGCTAAATATGGGTAAGCCCTAGATAGGTCGTTGTATCGGTAAGTAAATAATAAACATTTTTCACTACTTGCCGATATGACACTATGATAAGTACGTGTTACTCGTGATACAGATTGTTTCAAACCAGCATGTGACAAGCGATTGGTTTCGAACAATTAGGTTAGAAAAGGGCACTCAGCACGCATTTAGTGAAAATGGCGCTAAAACGGCACCGCTCACTAGATTGCCCTGGTTAACTGGTTTATAGTCTAAAGATTGGGCTTTTAAACTTGCGAAAATTGGTATTCAGTCAGACACTTAGCAAAGCCATTCAACTTTTTTGTATTAGGCGGATGGTCAAGGCAATGTGTACATCGCCATTCACTATGAATGACGACACGAAATTGAAAATAAAAATAAAAGCCAGCACGTTTATTTGGAATAAGCTGGCGCAAAAATCCATCAACCTAAAAGGGTGGTAAAGACGCTTGAGGGCATATAGGACTGCTATGAAATTGCATTTGACGGGCTTACTTTTACTTACATTGTGTTTGTTTGCCCCTATATCTTCAGTAAATGCGCAAGAATCAGCGACCTTATTGAAAGGACCAAAAGACGCTAGCGATCAATTCTCTGGTCTTGAGTACGGCCCCATCGACTCTAGCGATACGCTTTGGCGCATAGCCGAGCGCTACAGACAGAATAATAATCTTAGCGTGTATCAGGTTATGACAGCTATTTACCAGCTGAACCCCGATGCATTTGAAAACGGTAACCTCAACCTGCTAGTTAATGGCGCAACGCTCAAACTTCCTTCAGAGCGATACATTGCCCGCATCAGCAAAGAGCAAGCGCAATTGCGTGCCGAGCAAGATGAGCGTGAATTTGCTGAAGCTCTCAATAAGCCAGGCAGCAGTGTCAAAAATATCAAGCCGTCTTCACCGCTTGTTAATCAAAACGACCTTTCACAAACGCAAACCGACATCGAGAAAAAAATTACTCGCTTAGATGCAGAGCAAACTCGACAGTTTGACGAATTGCGTATGCAGTTCGCAGCGTCACTCGATAATGTTCAAGAAATATTGAACGAAAACAGAAAGCTATATGAGCGCGTTGAAGCGGTAAATGGTGAGCTTGAATCGCTGAGAGGGCAAGTAGAGGGCGACGTAAAAGAACAGCTTGATATGCAGGTGGCACTGCAGCAAGAACTGCTTGATATGATAAGAGCAGAGCAGGCAGAAAGAGCCGCAGAAAAACAAGACTCTATTTTAAACAAATTAATGAGCCCAGTTAGCTTGATAATAGGCACTGCAGTGCTGTCTTTGCTATTGGTTGGAGGCCTTATTACATGGTTGCTCAAGCGCAACAGCAAGCCTGAAGAGGCGCCAGCAGCGCCATCTGGTGCATTGAGCGACGATGATGATGTACCGGTTCCAGACAGCGATTTAGGCGACCTATCAAGCGCGCTAGCGCCTGATTTAGATGATAATAACGAACTCACTGACGACGATTTGTTTAACGACGACGACTTGCTCGATGACGTTTTAACATCAGACCTCGAAGAAAGCTTAGACGACGAGCTTGAAAACTTTGCCGACCTAGAAGACGATTTGTTGGTACCAGATGATGATGCAGACGACTTATTCGAAGCGGGTGATGATGAGCTGGACCAGAGCGAGTTAGACAGTTTATTCGACGATGATGACTTGTCTGACAAAGTGCTCAATGAAAACGAAGCAGGTGATTTAGACGGCATCGATTTATCTGAAGACGACGATCTGTTTGATGAAAGCAGCGACAGTGAGGACGACTCTGAAGATAAAGATAGCTCTGATGATAAAGGCAATGCTGAAATTGAAGAAGACACATCCGCTTCAGACGATGATTTTGATATTGACGATTTGTTAAATGATGTACAAAGCCAAGCCTCATCAGAAGAGGACTCATCAGAAGAAGTAGACCCTGACGATATATTAGACCAGTTCGGCGAAGACGACTCATCCGCGAACGAAGATGTGGATGTAGATGACATAGATGCGCTGCTTGAAAACAGTGGGGGTGATGCATCGCAAGACGATATTGACGATTTATTAGATAGTGCCACAGAAACGGCGTCACTACCTACTGTTGACGATGAAGACGAAAAGCCCGAAATCAGCATTGACGATCTGCTAGAAGAAAACGCGCCGGATACCGCACTGACTGATGAGTTAGATAGCAAAGATGATCTTATTGATGAAGAAATGCTCGAGAAACTCGACGACGAGATACATCAACAAGACAAAGAAATAAACAAGATTACCGACGATTTACTCAATGAAATTGAGCAAATTGAAATGATGGGCGGGCTTGATGACGATGAAGACGTTGACGAAGATGAATTAGAAGAAGAGATCACTTCGGCAGCACCTTCGCCTCAATCAATACAAAACTTCGATTCCATCACTGACGGCCTCGATGAAATGTTAGATGATGAAATTGAAAGCGACGATATAGAAAACGCTGACGATTTCTCAGATCCCTTGTCAGATGAGCTAATTGCCGAGCTGCAAAGCGAAATGCCTGATGAGGATGAGTCTACAGACGATGCTCCCGCAAATGAAGAACCAGCGGACGAGCAACCTGAAGACGCCGCCCAGCAAGAAGACGACTTTAATGACTCCCTTTCCGACGACTTATTAGCTGAACTAGAGGCAGAACTTGAGCCAGAAGCAGAAGATGCAGAAGACATTGTAGAAAGCGATGAAAGTGATGAGGACGTTGATGGCGAACAAGACCCTGCCAACCCAGACGATGAAGACGCAGCATTTGAACAAGAAGTCAGCGATCCTTTAACTGATGAATTGCTTGCAGAATTGGAATCAGAAACCACTGACTTCGATGATGCGGAAGAGCCTCCAGCGGAAGAAGAGCCGTCAGCAGAAGAGGAACCTTCAGCAGAAGAGGAACCTTCAGCAGAAGAGGAGCCTTCAGCAGAAGAGGAGCCTTCAGCAGAAGAGGAGCCTTCAGCAGAAGAGGAGCCTTCAGCAGAAGAGGAACCTTCAGCAGAAGAGGAGCCTTCAGCAGAAGAGGAGCCTTCAGCAGAAGAGGAACCTTCAGCTGAAGAGGAGCCTTCAGCAGAAGAGGAGCCTTCAGCAGAAGAGGAGCCATCTGCCGAGGATACCGCAGAACCTGACGCAGCCGAGGAAGTAAGTGAGGAACTAACTTCGGAAGCAAATGAAGAGCCTTCAGCGGAAGAAGAGCCTTCAGCGGAAGAAGAGCCTTCAGCGGAAGAAGAGCCTTCAGCGGAAGAAGAGCCTTCGGCGGGCGAGGAGCCTTCAGCAGAGGAGAAACCCTCAGCGGAGGAAGCTCCATCCACCGAAGAGGTTGAAGAACCTGACTCGCCCGAAGAAATCAGTGAAGAATTACCTCCGGAAGATGATGAAGAGCCTTCAGCGGAAGAAAAGCTTTCAGCAGAAGAGGAACCCTCAGCTAAGCAAGAGCCTTCAGCAGACCCATTAGATGATGCGTTAAACGACTTTGAAAAAGACATGATGGATGATATTCCATCATTTGGAGACGCAGAGCCTGATTCAACCGAGCGTGAATCTGTTGAACGTGAGGCATCCGAATCCGAGTCTTCAGAAGAGCAAGACGAAAATGACTATGACGATAGTATTCTCGATGATGCATTCGACGACGTAGACGCTTTTTCTCTAGAGCAAGAAATTGACGGCGAAGAACCAAACAAAAATAGAGAGTCTGAACTTCAGCAAGAACCTGAACAACAAGAGCAAGTAAGCGACTCGGCTGATTCAGAAAAAAGTGATGACGATATTAACGAGCTGGGCGATGTACCTGGTCTTGATGATTGGCTGTCTGGTGAAAGTGATGACGATATTGAAGATGAAGAGATTTTCGATGAGTTAGATAGTGCCGAGTTTGACGAGTTACTTGAAAGCTTAGAGGCAGATACACCAGCAGATTCAAACACTCTGCAAGACAGTGAACAATCTGGTGATGCAACACAAGAATCACAGAGCCAGCCAGATTCAGAGGCAGAGCCGGCAGAAGATGACGATACCTTTGAGCTAGATGATGACGCTTCAGATCACGAGGATGATGCATTTGAGCTAGACGATGCATTTGAACTAGACGATGATGACAGCGAGCTGGATGATCTATCATTGCCTGATATTGACGTCGATGATGTGGACGGAAATGTGAGCTCGGAAGAGGCGCAAGAAGCTTCTTCGCAAGACGCTTTTTCGAAAGAGGAGC
The DNA here is from genome assembly GCF_010500895.1 of Alteromonas genovensis. GTDB lineage: Bacteria > Pseudomonadota > Gammaproteobacteria > Enterobacterales > Alteromonadaceae > Alteromonas > Alteromonas genovensis. Next base: position 179,507 of record NZ_JAAAWO010000007.1, on the reverse strand, counting down.
TAGAGCAGGAAAGTAAAGAAGAGTTAAAGTTAGATAATCCAGACCTTGATTTAGAAGCCTTACTTAACGATGTGCCGTCCGTTGAGATGGGTGGCGATAGCAACGGCGCTGAAGATTTTTTAGATGTAGAAGCGCTAATGGATGACGGCGATGATACAACGTTTAACGATCCAGATAGTCAGCCTCTTGATTTAGACGTGAGTTTGTCCGACTTTACAGGCGTTAACGATACAGACTCCGTTATCGATATTGATAAAGACGCGGGCCAAAATGCGAACCTAGATTTAGCGCGTGCGTATCTCGAAATGGAAGATGTTGATGCTGCAAAGGAGCTTCTCGAAGAAGTTATGCGTGAGGGAAGTGAAGAGCAAAAACAAGAAGCTGATACTATCTTGAAGTCCATCGACTAACCCGACTATTTGCATGTTAAGTTTGCATGTTAATTGCCATCTTATCTGCCAAATATTGCATGTTAAGTGCCATATGACTACACTTGGCGGCTTTTAGTTAAGAGGTAGCAGAATCATGGGGCGAATTGCCTTAGGGATTGAATACGACGGTGCTTCTGTTTTTGGTTGGCAACGCCAACGAGAAGTGCCCAGTGTTCAAGAGTATCTTGAAAAAGCGTTATCAAAAGTGGCTAATCAGCCAATTCAAGTTCAATGCGCAGGTAGAACCGATGCTGGTGTTCACGCCACAGGGCAAGTGGTTCATTTCGACTGCGATACTCATCGCGCTGAACGTGCCTGGACTCTTGGTGTTAACGCCAACTTGCCAGACTCCATCGCCGTAACCTGGGCACAAGATGTCGATGATAATTATCATGCGCGCTTCTCTGCTACTCATCGCCGCTACAGATACATTATTCACAATAGTAAAATGCGACCAGCGATACTAAATCACGGTGTCACTCATGTTCACAAGCCCTTAGATGCTGCGAAAATGCACGAGGCTGCTCAAGCGTTACTCGGCGAGCAAGATTTCACTTCTTTTAGAGCTTCTCTTTGCCAAAGCAAAACCCCTTTTCGAAACGTGACGAATGTGGACGTTTATCGGCAAGGGCGCTACGTTGTTATTGATATTAAAGCCAATGCATTTCTACATCACATGGTGCGCAACATTACGGGCTCGCTGGTTGAAATTGGCGCGGGAGAGCAACCCGTAAAGTGGATTAAGGAATTATTGGCCCTAAAAGACAGAAGTAAAGCAGCTTCTACGGCAAAGCCAAATGGTCTCTATCTTGTTGATGTGACTTATCCCGATGAATACGGGCTTCCTAAAGGACCGCTTGGTCCATTATTCTTGCCACAAAGCTAGCGTTAAAGCCTAGTGCTTAAACACAGCTATCACACAATCAGAACTGGTCCGAGCTAACTTCTTAGACCAGTTTTGTTTTTTCCATTTCGTTGTATTGTGGTCTAATAGCGCGCTATATTAGATAGCTGCTTTTTCAGATTACGCATTTTTTCTTGTAACGCTGTCAAAGACATAAATTAATGTATTGCTGGTACTCAAGATTAAAAACAAATACCGGCAATCAAAACAAAGGATTCAATTTCCATGAGCTGGATTCAAAAAATACTTCCACGCACGCAAACTTCAACAAAGGGCAATGTACCTGAAGGAATTTGGACAAAGTGTGGCTCTTGTCAGGCAGTATTGTACAAAACTGAATTAGAAAAATTACTAGAAGTCTGTCCTAAGTGCGACCACCACATGCGCATAACCGCCCGCCGTCGTATTGATGCGTTTTTAGACGAGGGCGATCGCGTAGAGCTTGGTGCCCAGCACGAGCCTCAAGACTTATTAAAATTTAAAGACTCTAAGCGTTATAAAGATCGTATTGCCGCGGCGCAAAAGTCGACCAATGAAAAAGACGCGCTAGTGGTTATGCAGGGAAAAGTGAAAGGCATGCCTGTTGTGGTGGCATGTTTTGAATTTGCCTTTATGGGCGGCTCAATGGCCTCAGTAGTTGGTGCACGATTTGTTGCTGCAGTGAATGCATGCCTTGAACACAATACGCCGCTTATTTGTTTTTCTGCCAGTGGCGGCGCGCGTATGCAAGAAGCCCTCATGTCGTTAATGCAAATGGCGAAAACCTCTGCTGCACTGGCCAAAATGAGCAAGAAAGGTCTGCCTTATATATCAGTACTTACTGATCCAACAATGGGCGGTGTGTCTGCAAGTTTAGCCATGCTAGGTGACATTAACGTTGCTGAGCCTAAAGCCTTAATTGGTTTTGCGGGTCCTCGCGTTATTGAACAAACCGTTCGTGAAAAACTTCCTGAAGGGTTTCAGCGCAGTGAATTTCTCGTAGAAAAAGGCGCAATCGATATGATTGTTGACCGCAGAGATATGCGTGATAAATTACACGGCTTGTTGACCAAGTTGCATTACAAAAATTAGTGAATAACGAAAACAATAAAAACATTGGCTCAGAGCAAACACCATCTGTTGATAAAAAAAGCCTGGGCCAATGGCTATCCTACCTAGAATCAATTCATCCTAGCGCCATTGATATGGGGTTAGAAAGAGTGAAAGACGTGGCAAACGCCATGTCGCTTAACCTCAGTGAATCACTTGTCATTACTGTTGCCGGTACCAATGGCAAGGGCACAACATGCCGCCTTCTTGAACAGTCGTTGCTGTCGCAGGGAAAAACGGTAGCAGTGTACAGTTCTCCACACCTTATTGATTATTGCGAGCGCGTTCGTATTAATGGTGAACTTGCCCAACAGCAAGCCTTTGTCGATGCGTTTGAATTTATAGAAAGTGCTCGGGGCGACATAACGCTCACCTATTTCGAATTTAGCACCCTTGCGGCAATGAAAATGATGCAAGACTGGCAGGTGGATATCACCATATTGGAAGTAGGCTTAGGTGGACGGCTAGACGCCACAAATATTATCGACCCCGATTTAGCTGTGATTACCACCATTGACCTCGATCACCAAGACTGGCTTGGTAATACGCGTGAAAAAATAGCCCGAGAGAAAGCCGGCATAATGCGGTTAAACGGCAATGCTGTTATTGGGGATTTGTTCCCACCGTCATCACTTTATGACGTTGTTGACGAGCTTCAGGTGAACGCTCGCTGGGCGACAAAAGATTTCACCGCTGCTGTAGAAGCTGATCATAGTGAATGGCATTGGAAGGGGCAAGAGCATACCTTCACAGCGCTTCCTTACCCGAATATTCCGCTTCAAAATGCCAGCACAGCATTAGCGGCCCTAGAAATGCTTGATTTATTACCCGAAGAAGCCGCGCTGAATACCATTATACGCAGCACAACCATGCCGGGGCGTCAGCAGCAAATAAGTGAGCTACCTCTTGTAGTGGTAGATGTGGCGCATAATCCTCAAGCCACTGCGTCAATGCAAGAGTGGCTATCTCGGTATAAGGTCGATAAGTACCGCGTTGTGGTAGGCATGCTGAAAGACAAATCAATCGCTGAAACGCTAGCACCCTTATCGTCACTTAATGCTTCTTGGTATGTAGCAAGTACCCAAGGTTTTAGGGGCTGTGAAGCGCAGGTTCTTGAAAATGCCCTTGTGAATGCCGGCACAACCATAGAGAATATAGCCACATACGACAATGTTACCCTAGCTTATGAAAGTGCACTTGCAGATTATCAGGCAAATGAGCTTATATTAGTGTTTGGATCATTTGTTACCGTGGCAGATGTGCTTGTAAAGCAAAGCCAATAAATCGCGAATTCGCCCTTTCAATTTTTAAGGGAACGGGCGCAGTCATTCAAGCAGGAGACAGCAGTGACATCGGCATTAAAGAATAGATTGGTAGGAACCATTATCATAGTGGCCCTTGCCGTTATTTTCTTACCTGACTTTCTCGATGGCAAAAAACAGACGAACCGAGAGCCTTTCGTTTCAGTTCCTGCAAATCCACCGATAAAGCCAATAGTAGAGCCTGAGCCATTTCCTTCTGAGCGCGTTGCACGAGCCGCCGTGCCAGAAGTTGAAGTTGAAGAAGCCGAAGCGCTTGACGATGTATACGAGTCTCAAGAGAAGACCGAGTTACAGGCCAGCGAATTGCAAGCAAGCGATGACACGCAAACGACTTCAACTTCTCCTGAGCCCAAAGATGAGCTTGCCAGCCAAACCGTAATAGAAGCTAGCAATGACCTTGCTGAAGAGGATGCAGGGTGGGTTATTCAGCTGGGAAGCTTCAGACACGAAAAAAATGTAAAAAGCTTACTGGCGAAGCTTGAGCGCGCTGGTTATCGAGCGTTTAGTCGTAAAATCCAAACCAGCTCAGGGTTACTGAACAAAGTTTTTGTCGGGCCAGATTTAGACAAACAAAAGCTCGAGTCGGCACTGCCGCATTTAAAGGAACTCACTAAGCTTAAAGGCAAGGTCACAACCTTCAAAGTAGAGTAACCTGAAAAATTAAAGCCGCGTTTTTATACTAATAGAGGAGCTAATTTGTTACAGACTGTTTACTACAGACTAGTAATATTTTTGGCTTCTGTTAGAATGCGCGCCATCTCGCCAACGGCAGTTTGTCTAGCATAAGTTAGGCAACATCAACGCAATAAAGAGACAATGAACTGGGTTGACTTCTCCATATTGGGTATCATTGCGGTATCGACCTTAATAAGCCTTATTAGAGGGTTTGTTAAAGAGGCCATTTCCCTTGTGGTGTGGTTTTCTGCACTCTTCATTTCCAGTAATTTTTATGCCGACCTTGCTGTTTACTTTACTGCCATAGACGATCCTTACATTAAAAATGGCGCAGCTATTGCGGCATTATTTGTCTCTACACTTATACTAGGTGGCATGGTTAACTATGTGTTTAGCCAGCTAGTTCAAGCCACAGGCTTATCAGGCACCGACCGTGCATTAGGCATTGTTTTTGGCGCATTGCGCGGTGTTCTCATTGTTAGCGCTTTACTCTTTTTTATGGATACCTTTACAGGTGCTGCAACCGCATTGTGGTGGCAGGCGTCGGTACTTATTCCTGAGTTTGGTGTCATTATTGAGTGGTTTTTCACGTATGTGAAAGGCTCATCCAGTTTCTTAAATCCCGTTTAAAATAGGTAACGCACATGTGTGGTATTGTCGGAATAGTTGGTAAAACCCCCGTAGCTCAGTCTCTTTATGACGGTTTGACGGTTATTCAGCACCGCGGGCAGGATGCTGCAGGTATAATGACTATCGATCAGAATATGTTTAACTTACGCAAGGCCAATGGCTTGGTGCGAGACGTTTTCCACACCCGCCATATGAAGCGTTTAACGGGTAATATGGGGATTGGGCATGTTAGATACCCAACAGCGGGAACATCAAGTTCAGCGGAGGCACAGCCTTTCTATGTTAACTCACCGTTTGGTATAGCGTTTGCTCACAACGGTAACTTAACCAATGCCCACGACCTTCAGCAGGAAGTATTCCGCATTGCTCGTCGCCATATCAACACGACATCTGATTCTGAATTATTGCTTAATATCTTAGCCCACGAGTTACAACAAGTTGCTGGCTTAAGCGTAAGTGCCGAGCACATTTTTGAAGTGGTCACAAAGGTACATAAGAAAATTCGCGGCGCGTATGCGGTGGTTGCAGCCATCATCGGCCAAGGTATTGTTGCTTTTCGCGACCCTCACGGCATTCGCCCACTTGCGTTAGGTAAGCGAATGACGGAAGTGGGGGAAGAGTGGATGGTTGCCTCGGAAAGTGTCGCTATTGATGCTGTAGGCTTTCAGTTCGTTCGCGATGTGGCGCCAGGTGAAGCCGTGTTTATCACCGAAGAAGGCCAGTTGCATACTCGCCAGTGCTCGGAAAACCCAATTACCTCGCCCTGTATTTTTGAATTTGTATACTTTGCCCGCCCCGATAGCTTTATCGACGGCATCTCAGTGTATGCATCACGTGTAAATATGGGTAGAAAGCTCGGTGAAAAGATTAAGCGTGAATGGTCTGATTTAGATATCGACGTGGTTATTCCTATTCCTGAAACGTCGATGGATGTAGCGCTACAAATCGCGACTACTCTTGAATTACCGTATCGACAAGGTTTTGTGAAAAACCGCTACATTGGCCGCACCTTTATTATGCCGGGCCAGACGTTACGTAAAAAGTCAGTTCGCCGAAAGCTAAATGCGATTTCGTCTGAGTTTAAAGGTAAGAGTGTACTGCTAGTCGATGATTCTATCGTTCGCGGCACTACGTCAGGCCAGATTATCGAAATGGCAAGAGAGTCAGGAGCCAAAAAGGTTTACTTCGCTTCAGCAGCACCTGAAATACGTTTTCCAAATGTGTATGGCATAGATATGCCATCCGCTAACGAGCTCATTGCCTATGGCCGTGAGATTGATCAAATAGCAGACTTAATCCAGGCAGATGGTCTTATCTTCCAAGACATTTCAGACCTAGTAGAAGCGGTTCGTGAAGAAAACGAAAGTATTCAGCGTTTTGAAACATCAGTGTTTGACGGAAACTATATTACCGCAGACATAGACCAAGAATATTTAGAGCGAATTGATATGTCTCGTGGTGAAAAATCGAACCAAGCGCCAACCATGCAGGCTGAGCTGAGCAATTTAGATGTTCATAACATGGACTCTAACTAGTTGATGCACGTACGCGTACTTTCGTGAATGCTGTTTTGAACACTATTGTGCTCACTATTGCTAAGGTCAGTGTGCAGAGATGACACTCTGAAAAGTAACCATTAAAAATGCCGCTTTTAAAGCGGCATTTTTGTGTTTATTGCTAATACGATAACGTCAAACCCGATAACGTCAAACCAGTTAACATCACCACGTTAATGAATAAAAACAGGCCCACCTGATAATCCCCACACTAACACCGAGCCAGTCATTAATATTACTAACAACACAAGGCCGCAAGTAACCACCGAGCTAGAATAAATAAAGCCTTTGTCTTCATGCATATGCATAAGAATGGGAACACCAGAGTAGAGCAAATAAACCGAGTAGCTAATGCCCACTAACAGTGCCGTCATCACCACCCATAATTCAGGGTAAAGACCGGCTAAGCCCACCATAAATATGGGAGTGGCTGTGTAGGCGGCAAGCTCAAGTGATTGTGTGTAGGTAGGCGAGCTGTCAAACGCTTTTGCAAGCTCATGAATTAAAAGCGCTAGCGCAACCACCCCAGCGATTAAACCGAAGTACATGCCTATGCCCATCATAATAGCGCTGTTTTCGCTAAGTCTAATAACGTCACCTGCACCAATGCTCCAGCCTGTATGAGCGCTAGAATAATAAGCAACAACAGAAGGAATAAGTGCAATAAATGCAATATGGGTAAGCGCGTAGAAATAGTTTTCGTGTTTAGTATCAATTGTCTGCCACTCTTCTCTTGGATGAGTGTAGATACCGATGAGGTGATTTAGAATCATAGTCCCTGCCTTTTTAACAACGTTATTATTATAAAAACGAACGAGTGTATTGTTTTGGCAGTGAGGTTTTACCCTAAAGTGAACGCATCAAAGCGAACAAAGTAGAGTGATCTCGGTAAGGTAAACACGCGGTTTATTTATAAGTAAACCAGTGACCGCCTGTTATTGACTCAAAATACATAAAGCGTGCTTGCTGTTTCTCAAGCTTTGAACTCTTTAACTTTCAAGTTCTCGAGTTTTACAGCTTTCGAAGCTATAAGTTTCAAACTTGCAGTTTTCTTACTTACACTGGCGCTTACATCAGCGCTTATATCGAGCTTGAATTAGCACGCCGCTAACTGCCGTTAACAATATTTTTACAATTTCAGTGTGCAGTAAGAACATACGGGCGTCAATAAATATTGACTAAATAATCGTCTGTTCGGCGGAGGCTGTGTTTATAACGTTTAGAGTGTTTCGGTCAAGGCTATATATGTGAGAACTGAGTTTATCCAATCAAACTTTTAAGATCAGTACATTTTTACAGCGTTATTGACAAATACACACCCAACGGTAAATACTAGGGTTAACAATGATAGATATGGACATAATCATTAAAGCGCTCGTATTATATTTTATAGCATTTGCTGAAAGCCGGCATTGGGGAAGACTAGGGTTGTGGATTCGCTCTGTAGCGCTAGTATTCTTAATCCTTCTCGATCCGTTTAAGATAACCACTGCGACTGACAATGCATCTGCAGATATCCTAAATAGGGTAAATGCCCTTTACTATAGCAGTAAAGGGCAAGACGAAATTGTCGTGGTGCTCATAAATGATGATTATCTCAACAACAATGGATTGAGTTGGCCCCTCTCTTACGTTCAGCAAGCCGGTTTATTTAAACGAATTTTATCATACGAGCCAAAAGGGCTTTTTGTTGATCTACTTTACACACATGATAGGTCTGCGCGGGGAGATTCCCCCGAGCCATTAGCCAATATTTTTAATAGGTACAGCTCAAGAGTACCGATCTATCTTCCACGTGTTAATAATTCGGCGCTGTCCGGCTCCAATTTCTTTTCAAGTACTGATCCGGTAATAGTTCAATGGGACGGTTACGACAGCTACTATCCCTCACAGATTGATTCTTTATCTACCCCTGCCTTTGCCCTATACAGCCAATATTGCAACGGTGACTCTCAGTGTTCTATTCCTGAAGCGCCACCGCCAATTGCTTTGCAATGGGGAATGGAACTATCTAGCGCCCAGTACAGCTTGACGAATAATGCAAGCTGCATGTCAGAGCAATATACGCTGACAATAATGTCGCAAATTCTTCTGTCAGAGGTATTTTGGAAATTTGTGCCAGAGTGGCGTCAACGTTGTGCTTACTCCACTACGTTGCCACCAGACTATTTATCTGCCACTAAAAGTGAGGATAAAAAGATTTTGAAAGATCTTTTAAAAGACAAGTTCGTGATGGTTGGCGCATTAATTCAAGGTGCACGTGATGAAGTATATTCACCTGTTCATGGAAAAGTAGCCGGGGTTTATTTTCACGCAATGGCACTTGATAACTTGATAACGTACAAAGAACAGTATTTCAGACCTGCACCAACGGTTTTGGGTAGTATCGATTTGGCAGATATAACCGATTGCTTATTGTTTCTGCTGGTCTTTATGTGGCGAGAGAAAGTTGCTGAAAGGCAGTCTGAAAGCAAGACTATTGGTGCAAGCGATAAAAGGTTTATAGCGGTCTCGGCCATAATTCTTGTTGTACTTCTCTTAGCTGTCGTTATCGTTTTTTCATATCTACTTAATTTTGAACCAATCAATTGGGTAGCACAGTTAACACTTATCCTCTCTATTTTTGCAGTAAAAATAAGGCTGTTCACACCGTTAAAAACATCTATTACATACCTTAAAGGTCTTACCAAGGAGAAAATCGTATGATGAAAAAATATTCTGCCGCGCTAACGTTACTCATGACGTTTAGTGTAATAGCAAATGAACCGTTAGCCATTACAGGCTTTAGTGTTGAGGAAATTGAAACACTCGATGCAAAAGGGAAGGTAATTGCAACGGTCGCCGTAGACACTCTTCCAAGCACTGACATACCCGTACTTGAGAGAAACGATGTACTCGACCTCGTTAAAATAAAGAATTCAAAGGGAGAGGTAGTGTGGCTGGATACATATTTCGTACAGCTGAATAAAGGGAAGGTAGTCGATTTACCCTGTTATAAAATAAGTGAGACAGGGGCAAAGGATAAAAGAGAAACCGGCACCATGGGTTTTGGGGGAGCGTGTGAAAATGCGAATTAATTCTACTTTTACTAAGCTAACCATTATTTTGGGCTCTTTATGCGCTATCAGTGCTTGTCAAAGCACTATTGAAGGAGTGGGCGATGCAATGGGTAACCTCACTGGCAAGAGTATTCACAATAGCTTCGATGGAAAGTACATCTCTCAACCGCAAGTTGCTGAATACAAACAGCGAGAAGATGAATTTAGTGGCACTGAAGGAGTGATCAGTTACTCGGGAAAGGATATTCCAAAGCAGCAAATTCGGCAGTCTCACGTCGTTCATTCTCCGAGATTAAAAAAATACCTAGATGGTATTCTTGATAACCTCATGGCTCAATGGGATGGCAGTCCAGTAAACGTTCAAATTCAAGTGGTTCATTCTCAGTCTTTTGCGCCTTATGCTGATTCCTTCGGTATGATAAGCATTCCCATTGGTACACTGAACAATGTGGAAAGCGAAGACGAGTTAGCTATTCTTATTGCGCATGAGGTTAGCCACATTCTTATGCGTCATCACGAGCGGGACGCTGTAGTTCAAGACAATAAAGAAAACGTCAATATGCTAGCCAGCGCAATTGTTATGGCAAACGTTGCGAAAGACACTAGTTTTGTAAAACAGGGTAAATCAAGAACACTTGAATATAACCCAAGCGAGCAGGGCAGTGATAATATTTCAAAGGCAATGGTTTACAATGCTGTGATACAAACGGTGTCTGATAGTGTTTGGAATACGGCTTGGAAGAGAACCCAAGAAGATGAAGCGGATTTGTTAGGGTTTGACCTTGCAATTGCCGCTGGATATTCTCCGCGAGCTCACTCTCATGTGCTAGAACGGCTAGAAAACTTTCAAGGAAAGCAAGAAGGCATGCTGTCTGCTTTTTGGGAAAAGCAGCAAGAAGCCCTGACTGGAGCCTTCAAGGCAGGAGATTTAGGAGGTATCAGCCAACAATTTAACGCATTCCTAGTAGAAGGACTAAGCACATCTCTTTCAACTGCCGCTGATTACTTTCAAAAACGGCACATGGCGCCTGATGTGAGAGAAGAAAATATAAAGTCTTACGCACTAAGAGTGTATCGTGATGAGGTAAGGCGCAAAGTAGATCGTCAGAAATGGAATGAAGTAAAAGAAGTTTCAGAAGTTGCAACGGTGCTGAGTAGTTATAGGGTAGCGTTTGAAGCCTCTAATGCTTTGTCTGCGGGCGATATTGATACAGCGATGTCGCTTGCTCGTGAATCGCAAACTTCAATCACAAAAAACCATCCTTACATGCGAGAGCTTATGTATAACATTCGGATGGCCAAAGGTGACAGCATCAAAGCAATGCAGAATTTAGATTTAATTGAAAGATGGCAGGATGCGTCTCCCTCTCTTGTAGAAATAAGGGTTGAGCGTTTGATGAAGCAACAAAAATTCGAAGATGCTCTTGCTGCTATTGAAAGTGCGGAAAATACATTTGGTAATGAAAGCTTATTCATATTGCAAAAAAGTATCGCTCTTTCGAATACTGGTAATAATGAGGAAGCTCTTTCCACTCTTGATAAATGTGAAAAATACGATGAGTTTAAATTAAGCTGTCAGTCATTAAGAGAAAGGATAACTTAATTAGTGATTATAGAGTTGGAAATTCTTACTAGGTAAAAGCTGTGTAGAATTAACTCAGTTCTTCTTTCACAAAAAGTTTCTAAGGCTTTTAACAATAAAAAACGGGCTGCGCTAAATTCAAACGCGGCCCGTTTTTTTAAATAAAATGAGTTCGAGCAACCAGTTTACGAGCGCAGTTAAGCCATTAAACTTTCAATAGCAGGGAATCCGCTATGAAACCTAAACTCTTCATCTGGCGTTTTGATGAGCTGCTTTTCAACATCGCCGAAAAGTGAAACCCGCTCGGTAATGTCCACGGGCGAAATCGCCGCGGCAAGGGTCAAATAGTCCTCAAAATGACGAGCTTCTGAACGTAATAAAGACACATAAAACTTGCCGAGTTCATCAGACACATGTGGAGCAAGTTTTGCAAAACGCTCACAGGAGCGGGCTTCAATGTAAGCGCCGCAAATAAGCTTATCTACTAACTTTTCTGGCTCGTAAGTGCGAACGTGTTTAAGTAGTCCGTTAGCGTAGCGACTAGATGTTACCGATTTATACTCAAACCCAAGGCGATGCATTATCTCAAGCACTTGATAAAAATGGTGAAGTTCTTCTTTAATCAACATCACCATTTTATCCAACATGTCTTTTTTAACGCTGTCTAAGCCATCGACATTGAACACGCTCTTTGACAAATGCTTTGTGTTTAGAGACTGCCAGTCGCCAACGTGTCTATACGTAAAATCTTCATAAGGCTTAAGCCAACCTAGAAGTACTTTACTGGTTTCTTCATCTGCTACATAACGGCGAAGCAAGTACATGGCGCTCTGGGCAGCTTTTAACTCACAAATTAAGTGGTCGGTAAGCAGCATACGAAGGTTCTCTTCTTTTTTTGCTTCATCTAACCATGCGTCTGGTGTATTACATTGCAAAAACGCATTTACTGGCTCAAGGAGAGAAGATATTTCTGAAGATGATATTGCAGACATTAATGTACTTACCTGATGAAATGACGTGAAAACTGTTACGATTAGCATTCTTGTAATAATGCTGGATGCATGAACTGACAGCATAAGCGCTGACTGCTTAGCAGCGTTGCTGACTATTGTTTACAAATTTTACCTGATGGCCCCTGTTACACACAACCGAAATAAGAACCAAACAACATTATGAATTATTTAGCTCATCTTTTTCTCGCTAAACCAACGGCAGATTCCCAATTTGGTAATTTGCTAGGCGACTTTCGTCGAGGAGTCGATGTCACTTCTTTTTCACCGTATGTGCAGCGGGGGCTTGAGAATCATTATGTAGTGGATAAATTCACTGACCAACACGACTTAGTGAAAGAAGCGAAAACACTGTTTCATCAAAGCAGGCGTCGATACGCTCCCGTCGCTATTGATATCTACTTTGATCACCTGTTAATTAAACATTGGGCTCGTTTTGCTGACCAGCCATTTTCATCATTTTGCTCTCAGCGATTTGAACTGCTAGAAACGCGGCTGCCGCAAATGCCACGCACAATGCAGCATAGCGTTGGCCATATGATCACTCATAACTGGTTCGACGATTACGCAAGAGAAGAGGGAATTGCTAAGGCTATTACAGTGGTAGCGAAACGCATTCGCTTTAAAAATGACTTTCATAAAAGTGTGGATGATATTGCAAGCAATAAAGCTAAATTGGAGAGTGTGTTTCTCTCGTTTCTTCCTGAGCTTATTGAGCATGTTAATGAAAAGGCGATAGAAAATTAATCGCCCAGATTAACCGCCCTTAGCGGAATTGCACTCTCTTTGCCAACTCTCTCCGTGAACTCAACCTACGAAATCTCTCTGCGAATTTTCTGTAGGCTTTGTCTTCGAGCGTATGTGTGAATAAGCCTCTACAGAGGTATATCGACTAATTTCGTTAACTTATCGTTCTAATTAGAGAGAATAAGCCACTAGGGTTATAGTGGTTGTGTCAATAATCCAAACAAAAAGAAGCGTGTATGAAAATGACAATATCCTACTCAAACACTCGTAAAGCGGCAGCGTCGTATTGTCTGCTGTTTCTTTCACTATTTACGTTTAACGCTATTGCACAAGAACACGACCGTGCTATCGAAATAGACAGTAAAGTTGTAACCGAACATGAGACCAAAATTTTAGGCAAGCGGGTTAAATACAGTGCCACTACTGGCACCCAGCCCGTATGGAATAGTAAGGATGAAGCTGTCGCAACGCTTTTTTACACTTACTACAAGCGCACCGATGTAAAAGATGATGCCAAAAGACCCCTTATCATTTCATTTAACGGCGGGCCTGGCTCTGCGTCAGTATGGATGCATGTGGCGTATACAGGGCCTCGTATTCTCAATATCGATGACGAAGGCTATCCAGTGCAGCCTTACGGCGTGCAAACCAACCCATACTCAGTATTAGATGCCGCTGACATTGTGTTTGTTAACCCGGTTAATACAGGCTATAGCAGAGTGTTGCCTAATGCCGAGGGCAAAATGCCGTCACAGGAAGAGCAGAAAAAAATGTTTTTCGGCGTTAATGCCGATATTAGCTACCTTGCAGATTGGGTAAATACCTTTGTTACCAGAAACAATCGCTGGCGCTCTCCTAAATACCTCATCGGCGAAAGCTACGGTACTACGCGAGTGTCAGGCCTTGCCCTTGAATTACAAAATCGTCAGTGGATGTATTTAAATGGCGTTATTTTAGTTTCTCCAACCGATATTGGTATTGAGCGTAATGGCCCGGTAAAAGCGGCTAACCGCTTACCTTACTTTGCTGCGGCAGCGTGGTACCACAATAAGCTAGATTCAGAGCTTCAAAGCAAGGACCTGCTTGAATTACTGCCAGAGGTAGAAGACTTTACTATTAACGAGCTAATACCGGCATTAGCGAAAGGCGGCTTCATCGAGCCAGAAGAAAAACGCAAAGTGTTGGCAAAAATGGCTCGTTACTCTGGGTTGAGTGAAGACGCTGTTTCGCAGAACAATTTAGATGTCAGTACCGCGTTTTTCTGGAAAGAGCTGCTGCGCGATGAAGGCAAAACCCTTGGCAGACTAGACAGTCGTTATTTAGGTATTGATGCTAAGCAAAGTGGTGATAGACCAGACTACTGGGCCGAGCTTACCTCTTGGCTACACTCGTTTACGCCTGCCATTAACTACTATCTCCGCGAAGAGCTAGCGTATAAAACCGACATTAAATACAACATGTTTGGTCCCGTTCGTCCGTGGGACAGAAGCAATAACAATACGGGAAGCAATTTGCGCCTAGCGATGGCTCAAAACCCCTATTTAAATGTCATGATCCAAGCTGGTTATTACGATGGTGCAACCAATTATTTTGATGCCAAATACACCATGTGGCAGCTAGATCACAGCGGTGCAATGAAAGACCGATTAAGCTTTAAAGGCTACAGAAGCGGGCATATGATGTATCTTCGTCGTGACGACTTGAAATCATCGAATCAAGATTTACGCGAGTTCATTAAAAACAGCACGCCTGGTGAAGGTATGCCTGCTATGTATAAACGTTAATTAAAGGGGTTGACAATGAAGGCCGTAGGCTACACTCGCTCGTTGGCGATAGTTGATGAAAATGCGTTAGAAGATATCGAAGTTGAAAAGCCCAGTGCAACAGGCACCGATTTACTTGTAAAAATTAGTGCCATCGCCGTTAACCCAGTAGATTGCAAAATTAGGCAACGGGTTGAGCCACAAGGACAACCAAAAATACTTGGTTGGGATGCCGTTGGCGTAGTGGAAGAAGTAGGAAGCGATGTCACGGCATTCGCGGTGGGCGACCGCGTGTATTACGCGGGAGACCTTACTCGTCAAGGCACCAACGCAGAGTATCAATTGGTTGATGAGCGTATTGTAGCAATAGCGCCAAAGTCGCTCTCTGATAGCGAGGCGGCAGCGCTGCCGCTGACTACCATCACGGCTTACGAATTACTCTTTGATCACCTGCTGCTAAAACAGCAACAAGAAAAAAGTGATGAAGTGGTGCTCGTGGTTGGCGCCGCAGGCGGAGTAGGCTCTATTATGCTGCAGCTACTGAAGGTGCTAACTGGCGCTACAGTTATCGCCACAGCGTCTCGAGATGAGACGAAATCGTGGGTTAAGTCCCTTGGCGCTGATCATGTTATCGACCACAGTAAACCTATGGCCGAGCAAATAAAGGCACTTGATGTAGGGCAGGTAACTCACGTTGCCAGCTTAACTAATTCCGAAGCCAATATAGAGATGTTCGTTGAGGTAATGAAACCAAGAGGCAGGCTAGCGTTAATTGACGACCCTGAAAGTATTGATGTATCGAAGCTTAAGCAAAAAAGTTTGTCGCTGCATTGGGAGTTTATGTTCACTCGCTCCATGTTTAAAACCGACGATATGATTGAACAGCACCGTCTGCTAAAACATGTCGCCGATTTGGTTGATAGTAAAAAAATCAAAACCACAGTGGGTAAGCATTTAGGGAAAATAAATGCCGAAAACCTTATTACTGCGCACAAGCAGCTTGAGGCCGGAACCGCTGTCGGTAAACTCGTGCTAGAAGGTTTTTAAAAAATACCTATCACTAAGTGACAAGAAGGGCGTTTATACGCCCTTTTTCGTGTTCGTCGTGTGTTTCATTAATGCAGCATTACTGGAAGGAAGCCTATTTGAAGAGAAAAATCATCTCGGTGATTAATAACAAGCATAGCAAGTGCAGCTGTTACACGTGACGATATCACCTTGCTGAAACGTATAAACACTATTTTTTAATCTATCCCTCCTTAAATCAGTATAAATAGATGTTATTACAAGTTCTATTTAGCCTGATATTACTGCTATGCTGGTTTTACTATAACGTTTACAACCCTCTGTAAATGTTCCTCCTAATGAGTGAGAAGAGTTTGGCCTTAACTAATATTGGTAGTGATCATTACCTCTTCACTGAATTAAAAGATTTATTAAAAAGTGATGACCGCTTGTTTAATTTCATTGAGAGTTCTGCTCTTGATGGGGTTTGGTTTTGGGATCTGGAAAATCCTGAAAAAGGCTGGATGAGTCCCACCTTCTGGAAAATACTCGGTTACGACCCTACCAGTAAACAACACCTTAAGTCCGAGTGGCAAAATATTGTCAATAAAGACGACGTTAAAGTAGCCCTTCAAAATTTAGAAAGTCATTATGCCGATAAGGACTCAACCTTCGAGCAGGTCATGAGATACACCCATAAATCGGGACACACTATTTGGGTTCGCTGTCGTGGCGTTGCGATAAGAAACAGTGAAGGTAAACCTATTCGAATGCTTGGTGCGCAGACGGATGTTTCCGACATCAAAGAACAGGAACAGGCGCGAACAGAGTATGAGAAAAAGCAGAAGCTCGCTTTTCAAAAGCAGGCCACGTTACTGGATGAACTCGAAAAAACCGCCAATATCGGCACGTGGGAAGTCAATTTACAAACAAGTAAGGTAGTTTGGAGCGACCAAACAAAACGCATTCATGAGGTGCCGCTCGACTATGAACCAAATCTAGAAGAAGGCATCAATTTTTATAAGCCAGGAGAAAGCCAAAGGCTAATAACTGAGGCGGTAGAGGCAGGGATCAGCGAGGGTAAGTCTTGGAACCTAGAGCTTGAACTTGTCACTGCAACCGGGCGAAATATTTGGGTAAGGGCTCAAGGACGACCTCAATTTGATAGTGGTGAGTGCACAGGGCTATTCGGCGTTTTTCAAGATATAACGCCGCAAAAGCAGATAGAGGCACAGAAACAAAAAGTTCGTGAACGGGCGGTCGCAGAATCAATACGGCTACAGGTCGCTAACGATGCTCTTGGTATGGGAGTGTGGGAGTTCGACCTCATTACCGAAGAGCTGCTTTGGGATAAGTGGATGTACTTGCTTTACGGTGTGTCCGAAGAGCAGTTTACCGGTGCATTTGAAGCATGGGAAAACACCATACACCCGGATGACATTGACGATGTAAGAGCACTGCTCGATTATTCAATAGAAAACGATGTTAAATTTGATACTCAGTTTCGTGTGGTAGTGCCAAACGGTAAGATTAAACACCTCAAGGCCAACGCTATTATTCTTCGCAATGACGCAGGGAAGCCAGTAAAAGCCATTGGTGTTAACTACGATATTACCGATAAAGTCGAGACTATGAAGGTGCTTGAGCAAGAAAAGCTGCGAGCAGAGGCAGCAGCAACAGCGAAAAGTGATTTTCTTGCGAATATGAGCCATGAAATACGTACGCCTATGAATGCCATTCTTGGTGGTCTTCAGTTGTTGAGAAACTCAGATATCCAAGGAAACCTTCGTACGATTCTCGATAACTCCGCATTCTCAGCACAAAGTTTGCTCACCATTATTAACGATATTCTCGACTATTCAAAAATTGAGTCGAATAAACTCAGTATTGAGCTTGCGCCATTTTCGTTATTAGAGGTACTTAGTGCTGTTAAATACGACATGGATGAAATGCTAAGCAGCAAGGGCGTGGCCTATTCTGTCGATATAGATGATAATTTTGAAGATGGCTGGATTGGTGACATTGTTAGGGTAAAACAAATACTCTTGAACCTTGTTTCGAATGCTGTGAAGTTTACCAGCAAGGGCTCTGTGAGAATAAAAGTTGCCAATTGCGAACACAAGGGCAAACAAATGATAGCCATAAAAGTTATCGACTCTGGCATAGGCATGAGCAAAGAAGCCCAACAGCGCATATTCGAACGTTTTGCTCAAGCCGATACCAGCACCACTCGGCGTTATGGTGGTACAGGACTGGGCATGGCTATCACATTAAGCTTAATAGACTTGATGAATGGAGATATTAAGCTCAACAGTATTGAAGGTACTGGCACAACAATAACCGTGTTTTTGCCACTTGAGCCAACACAAGTTGATACGCAAACTAGGGCTAAAAAGTCACTGTCTGCCCCATTAATGTCTAACAAAAAGATACTGATTGCTGAGGACAATGCTATTAACCAAGTGGTTATTCAAACCATGCTAGAAGATACGATGGCTGCAATAACCATGGTGGATAACGGCAAGCAAGCGGTTGATGCGTTACAAGAAGAAGACTTTGACCTCATTCTAATGGATATACATATGCCGGAAATGGATGGTGTGGAAGCCCATAGACAAATAAGCGCAATGAAAAAGCATATTCCTGTTATTGCGCTTACCGCTAATGTAATGCCTGAAGACGTAGCCTATTATTTAGAGGAAGGGTTCGACAGTCATTTAGGCAAACCAATAGACATGAATCAACTGTTTGGCATGTTAAAGCAATACAGTCGATAGTTTGCCTGTAAGCGTCACAGCTACTATTTTCTGCTGTAGGCCTTTAAATAACTCACATCTTAAAAAAGTGCATTAGACTCCTGTCTTTTGCACTTTTGCACTTTCGCCTTTTGCACCCTTTGCCTTTTACACTATTGATTTACTCTACTAGCCCTAAATCAACACACCTAAACCAGTAGGGCCAAATCAGCAGACATAGACTGGTCATGCTCAGAGCTTTTTACGCTCAAGTGAGACAGTCTCAAATCTGACAGTTTTAAGCTTAAGAGTCTCAAGCTTGAGACTGTCTCGCTTGACAAGTCCAAGCTCGAAAAAAAGTGCATAAGTCGGTTAGGGACAAGCCTTGGCTATAGGTCTAAATTTACCAGTGTACGACCAGACAACTGACCTTTTAAAATAGCGTCAATTTTTTCGTCTAGCTGAGATAAACCGACCTCGGTGGTTAATGCTTCAAGTTGATTAAGTTTCCAATCACCGGCAAGCTTATCCCATAGCTTTACTCGAGGTGGCACGGGGCACTGTACTGAGTCTATGCCTAGCAATGACACTCCCCGTAATATAAAGGGGAATACACTTACATCAAGCTGAGCTGAAGCGGTAAGCCCGCAACAGGTAACCACACCACCGTATTGAGTCGACTTTATTGCCTGAGCAAGAAACTCACCGCCGACTGTGTCCACCACACCAGCGTATTGCTCTTTAAGCATTGGGCGTTCTTTATTCTCTAGCAAGCTATCGCGATTTATTACGCGGGAAGCGCCTAAAGACATAAGGAAGTCGGCCTGTGAGTCTTTACCCGTGCAGCCTACAACGCTAAACCCTGCTTGGGCGAGCAATGCCACGGCGACGCTTCCAACGCCTCCTGTTGCACCCGTGACAAGTATTTCGCCGTCTTCTGGCGTTACATTGTTTTCAACTAACCCTTGTACAGACAATCCTGCGGTAAAGCCTGCAGTGCCTAAAACCATGGCTTCTTTTAACGACAGGCCGTCTGGTTTGGCAACCGCCCATGACGAAGGAATTCGGATATATTCTGCAAACCCTCCAGAAGTATTCATACCCAGATCGTAGCCCGTTATGATGACATCATCACCTTCGTTAAACGCGTTATCATCGCAAGACACAACAGTGCCTGCTGCATCAATGCCTGGGGTGTGAGGAAAGTTTCGGCTTACGCCAGGATTGCCTGAAGCAGAAAGCGCATCTTTATAGTTAAGCGAGGAGTATTTTACTTTTACAAGAAGCGCCCCTTCAGGAAGTTCATCCACATGTCGCTCAACCACAGAACGTGAAAAGGTTTTATCTTCAGATTTCTCTACGAGCAATGCTTGAAATGTTGTCATTGTAGCTTTCCTTAACTGTTATTTACTTGCAGTCCATTCTGACGGTAAATTTATTTTGTGCAAGTATGCACTTTTTAGTAGGGTAGTACCCAAAATGAAACTATTGAGCTTTATTGAGGGTGCAGCATGGCGCAAGTATTAAAAACGGATAGTGCTCGCTTAAGTGAGCATAATAGTGAGCTCGAAATAGAAAAAGAAAGCGAGCGTGAGAACAATCAAGAAACACCGCAATATATTTGCGGTGTGGCTGTTTCACTTGAGATTATTGGTGGTAAGTGGAAAGGCGTGATTTTATGGCACTTATGCCACAAAACACTTCGATTCAGCCAGTTAAGACGCCGATTGCAAGGGGTGACACAAAAAATGCTCACCCAGCAGTTGCGAGAATTAGAGCGAGATAAACTTGTAAATCGTAAGGTTTATGCCGAAGTGCCACCGCGGGTAGAGTATTCGTTAACTGAGCTTGGGCGTACATTAGAGCCTACGTTGCGTCAGTTATGTGAATGGGGAAAAGATTACAACGATAATCATCGCTAAACGCCGGTCATAAACAGAAAATTTCTTTTAAAAAAGCATAGGCTAGTGAATATACTCTCAATACGCATGTGAGAATAGTGGCTCAAAACACGCCACCCATATATAAGATGCTTTTAGTAAATACTTGCAAAACAAGATTCTTAAAGCAAGCCTCTAAAGCCAAAGCTCTTAATGAAAGAAAGGTTCGAAACAGAAATTTCGAGCCTTTCGTGTTGACTACATTCGCATTGTCGTTGCGGCGATTAGCCTAACAATTCACTAATTTTCAACGTAGATGTCTTCTCTCCATCTTTTATATGGATAGCGGCATCCACAGCATTAAAATCAGTAGTCGTAAAGTCAATTTCAAGACGTGCGCTATCTCCTTGATTTTCCCAGTTCAAAGCAAGCAAGCTTTCTTCATACGACACAGAAAAATCACCATTAAACGCGTTGCTGTGATTTCGTAACTTAATGAGCTCAAACAACCCTTTAACAACCGGCTTTTCAACGGCTTCTTCTACCATTTTAGTCGACAAATAGGGGCGGTTTATATCGCGGCCTACATTGGTTTTAGCCAGAAGCTCCATGTCGTTATCGGCGGCGAGTAGGCCCCCATAGTAAACTTGTGGAATACCAGGGCTGAAGAATTGGATGGCGCGGGCTAAAAGATAACTAAAGTCGTTCTTACCCAGTGCATCGTAATAGGTACAGTTTACCTGATACAAATCCACATTATTCGCTGCAGCCCCGGTGGCTTTTCTCGACTCGCCGTTTGAATTTGTATGTATTTGTTCCACAAGCGCGTTTATCGCCTCGTTTTCAAGGAGTCCGGGCTTATCGCCATTTGCACCAACATCAACAATGCCAATACCGTCGTGGGTATCTAACACAGTAAAGCAGTTGCGTGGAGAAATAGATAACCAGTGGGCTAGGGCACTTGCATCTTGAGTAAACAGGGTATGTAACACTAATGGGGGCAATGCGAAGTCATACACGGTGTCGCAGCGTGCAGCAATATCAATTTGCGTTTGATAGTGGCTGTGAATTTCGACAAGACATTGCATGTTCATAGAGCGCGCGCGGGTGCTCAATTCTTCAATAAACGCGAAAGTCTCTTCAAGCATAAAGCAATTAGTACCAGCTCGTTTAATGGCGTAACCCGCAGCATCGAGGCGAATCAGGTCGACATTACTCTCGGTAAACGAAGTAAGGATAGACGACAAGTAGTCTTTCCCAAGATCAGACTCAACATCTATATCAATTTGATTTGAGGTGAATGTCGTCCAAAAAGGTACCGTTTCATTGCCTGCAATATCATAGTCGCTAAAAAAAGGTGTTGGGCGAGGTCTAAAAACCTGTGCAATCTGTGCATCAATTTCAGCGTCGGCTTTACTGTTAAAAACGTCTTGTTTAGTCAAAAAAAGAGGCCAGTATGTTGAGTCTTTACCGTGCTGTAGTACATCACGAAACTGCTGACTCTGCGCTGACATATGATTAACAATAAGGTCTGCCATAATATCAACAGACTCACCCATTTTCTTTACATGGCCCCAATCGCCAAGACGCTTATCGACACTTGTATGATCAATAGGGTCGAAACCGGCATCTTCACCATCAAAGGGATAATAAAATGGTAATAAATGCACACCCTTAAATAAGTTGGCCAGTGCACCATTTAAAAGGCTGTTAAGGCTTTCGATACTGCCATCGCCCAATCTATCTGCATAAGTAATTAACTGAACGCCGTTGCTTATAGACATTGAAATTCTCCGAAAATACGGTTGTTACAGTAGGCGCAGTAAGCACGCCTTGGTATGTAATGAATACCATTAAGCAAGAACCGCTTTATTAAAGTCACTTTCAATAAGGTAGAGGTTTAGCTTAACAATCAGTGACACGAGAGTAGAGTCGTTAATCCTAACGACCTTATAACTCGAGCTTTTCTTAATCGATTAAGTTTCTATGGGAGAATATAGCAATGGATTGTTGATTTGTAAATGAGATGTTTATTTGTACAAGGCAAGTGAGAAAGTGCGGTAATTTGTTACAAGATGTTCGTTTTAAAAAGAAAAATAGCGAGAGTGAGTCTGGAAATGCTAATTATTTTAATGAGTTAGCGATTGTATTAGCGAGATTATTTATTTTTTTCAAAGGAAAGAATCTGTTACTTGATGTCATTTAAAGATTAACATCAATCGCTGTTGTGCTTATACTCTGGGTACTAGGATAACAATATCAATCACATAGAAAAGGAAGTCTGGCCATGTTCGCCTGTAATCTTGCCTATAAAACCTCAATTTTGTCGTTAAGTTCGTTATTTATTCTCACCGCCTGTGGTGGAGGTGGAGGTAGCGATAGTGGTGGTAATTCGAATATTGGAAGTGGGTCAAATCCGCCACCTTCTGCTCCTGCAATAACGCTGTCAGGTTATGATAGTCAGGCTGCATTAAGTAGCCTCTCAGCCATGGATAGCATGCTACAAATTGGCTTTATGTCTCAAAACACTTTAGTGCTTAACCGTACCTCTGGTTCAACAGGCGAACTAAGCTGTAGTAATGGTGGATTATTTGAACAAGTGCATTCTGATAATGACAGTAATGGCGAGTTTTCAGGTGGGGATACGGTAACCATTAATTATCGTGAATGCTATGTCGCAAGCTTAGACGATGTTGCTGACGGGAGTGTTGTTTACGATATCGAAGTATTTGCTGAGAATGAGAGTTTTACTGCAAAAGTAGATTTAAGCGATTTAACGATCGATGGTGTCATAAATCTTGATGGCGTAATGCGTGTCAAGTATGAGGGTGAAACATCAGAAAGTTCACTTATCGTAAATACAGTAGGCAGCGTACCGCTTAATTTCAATAGTCAAAAAGTGATGACTTTCAGCAATTTTGAGATTGTAAAGCAGGATGATTATCAAACTGCGAAGTATCGAGTCGGGGTCAGTGGAAGTATAAACGACGAGGAGCTAGGAGCTACTTACAGTATTTCACAGTTGCAAGGCTTCTCAGGCTACTTAAATGAATATCCAAATGAGGGAGAGATTTCTATTTCTACTTCTTCATCAGATGTAGTAACGGTAACTGCAAATTTCGTCGAAAATTCAACTTACTTCAATGTATCGTACGATTCAGACACTTATTTATTGCAATGGGGTGATGCAATCGAAGGCGCAATGATGGGCGTTAGTGCACAATTGCCAGACTATATTTTTCCATTTCGCTCAGATAACTTTGCCTTTGTCACCGTTGCCAATAAGTCCTCGCTAGATAAGTTTGGTTTAAGTGACAGTGTTACCCTACTATTTTCTCGCCCAGTAGAATCGGTGAGCCCGCCCTATGGTGAATTTGCATTTGGTGCGAATGAGTATCCTTATGTCGATACTCCTGCATCAATAGAAATTAACGGGGCTATGGTTATTGCTTCGCCTGAACGCGCTCTTCAGGCTGATAGAAACTATACTTTGGTAGATATCGAGGTGGTAGCGACGAACGGTCAAATTGACTATGTATATTTGCCGTCAATTCAAACAAGCAATGAAATTATTCCAGCTATAACTAGCCAATCAAAACTATACCGTTTTAATGATACTCCGTTACTTAATGCGGCAGAAACAACCAATAACTCAAACGGAGAGCTCTCTTTTCAGTGGCGCGAGGGTAGCAGCGCGGGAGTGGTTTTTGACAATCCAACTGGCGCAGAAACGAGATTTACCGTACCAGAAGAAGCAACTGACGATCTTTCTATAGAAGTTGTTATCACTGCATCCTCAGGTTACAGCGTGACCGAAGAGTTGACTATCAGTTACGTTGAACCAATGAGTACGATACTGAGCTTTGACAGTCCTCAAGGAGACTATATCGGCGGGGGACAAAGCAGGTTCTATACTGATGCGGACGGTGTATTCAATGTTAACTCTTACGAAGAAAGTGCAAACTATTTGGACGTTTCGTTTAATGGAAACGATTGGTGGAATTTAGACCTAGCAGCGCCATCCGACCAAGTTATTGGTGTAGGCATATATGAAGGGGCGAGAAGGTATCCTTTTCAATCTCCCACATCTCCGGGCTTAAGTTTCACTGGGTCGGGAAGAGGATGCAACCAAAGCAGCGGTAGATTTGAAATTTTTGAATTGTCATACAATGAATCTGGTAAGATCGAAAGTTTAGCTGTTGATTTTGAACAGAGCTGTGAACTTACCAACCCAACTTTAAAAGGGCAGTTCCGGTATAATTCGAACATGCCGTTAAACCCACAGTAAGCCAGAGTTGGGGGTTATAAATTGATGTTTATAAGCCTAGACATCACCTAAAAGTGTAATTTGAAAGCCCGGTTCTGCAACCGGGTTTTTTACGCCTGTTTACTTTTCACCAGAGTTATAGCACTACAGTGTATATGCAGGCACGATACTATGATCCCGTCATAGGTCGGTTTTATTCAAATGATTCTGTTGGAGCTTTGGGTCATAGCAAGATTGCTCATGGCTTTAATCGTTATGCTTATGCTAATAGTAACACGTATAAATTTATCGACCCGACAGGTGAAATTCCGTTAGTAGTTGCAGCTATTTGGATTTTAAAAGAAGTTGGCGGTGAAGTTTTTGAACAGACTACGGGAATCCCAGCCACAACAGTCAAAAACACTGCTAAATATGGTATTAAGAAAGCCATGAAACAATCCATTAAAAAAAGAAAGAAAATTGAAGGTGTATACAAATTCAAGGAAGGAGACCAAGAATATAGTCTCACGATCTAAACTTGCGGAATTGTATGGGAAGTCACATACCTCAGCGTTGAGTGATTTGAGTATTTTCTAGCACACACCACAAGAGGTAATGCATTTGCATTACCTCTTAATTCATACTAAAATCAAAACCAATAACAGAAGTAAAAGGTATAGGTTGTTATGGCACAAGTTGCTTTAGAAACTGAATCAACACTTACAGACCGTTTTCAAACCACAGTGCCTAGTCCTGTTCGTAAGGCGTTGCAGTTAGGCAAGAAAGACAAAATTAAATACGCTATTCAGTCAGATGGCAGTGTTGTTATTTCGCGTGCAGAAGCACAAGAAAGTGACCCTGTGCTCGGCGAGTTTTTATCTTTCATAGCGCGTGATATGCAAGCTCATCCTGAAAGACTAGAGCCGTTATCAGCAAGTATGCGTGAAAGCGTTGATGCGATGGTTCAAGGTGTTGATATTGACTTAGATGCTCCGTTATTGGATGAGGACGAGTAAGTTTGCAAAAAACGATACCAATGGTTGTAAATGGTTGGACACTTTACACTCATCCGTTGTTTAAAGAGCAATACCTTAGCCTCAAATCACAAGTTGAAGCTTTACGTAAGAAAGATCCAAAAGGCTACCTTAAAAAGAATGCCACGAAACGATTGGCTGCAATTCAAAGACTAATCTTTGAATTAATACCACATGATCCTACCAATGCTGAATTTCGCCAAGGAAGTACATTAGGTGATGACAACAAGCATTGGTTTCGAGCTAAGTTCTTCCAGCAATACCGTTTTTTTTTTCGCTACCACCTAGAGTCGAAAGTCATCGTTTATGCATGGGTGAATGATGAAAAAAATAAACGTGCATACGGCAGCAAAACAGATGCTTATAAAGTGTTCGAAAAGATGTTGAAGGCTGGTCATCCTCCCGAGGTTTGGGATGATCTTCTAAAAGCAGCTAAGGGCGAATTTCTCTCTTCATAAGCGAACCGCTTGTTTCTCAAGAAGGACGGTAGCCTGGATCGTATTTCAGATTATTTTATTTGCAGGCACGATACTAAGATTTAGTGAACATGATGAATATAGGTGTTTATCAACGACATTTAAGTTGCTACTTCACATCAAAAATATTTTTTCTTTGTTTGAGCATGCTTATCTCATTTTGAGAAGCGACAAGAAACGCATCAAAATCTTTGATAATTTCTGGGTAAGACATTGTGGATAGTTGATAGCTAAAGTGTGTGCTTGGTGCTTGTGAAGATGCGACAAAATCTTCTGGTTTGTAACCTAAGTGTTTTGCATAGTGATGCACAACGAAAATACTGACGTCCAGGCCATCGATCATACCTTTTTTCAGCATTCGTACCAGCACACTCATAGAGCTTTCATAGATAAATTTTGTATGCCCAGCGCTAATGTGGTCCCGCCAATGAGGGCCTGGAACAAAACCGTAAAGAGAACCCAGTACTTTCAACGACGACAATGGTTTTGACTCATCTTGTTTCAACACTACTGTGTCAGCGCGTAATTTAATAATTCCTTGACTGAACACGAGATTATCAGTTTTGACGCTCCAAATAGGGCTGTCAGGTATTCGAAAATCAATGTCGTCTTGTTGGTACCATTCATCAAAGCGGGTAACGGGTAAGTGAATATATTCGAATTTCAGTCCATTTCGCTCGGCAAAAAGCTCCATTACGTCAACCAAAAAGCTTGTTTTACTCCGCTCGTCAATCTTAGTGAACATCGGATAATAATCGACGTCCTCAAGCCCTACTCGGTATACTTTTTCTTCGTTGCTCAGCGCGCTGGTTGTGAATGCGCATAACAGCAAAACAAAACAGGCTAGTTTTTTTATTGTATTTCTCATAACACTTCAACAAACCAAGTTATCGACCTAGTGCAATCCCACCCATCGCTGTTTATTAAGTATACACAAGCAGAGAGGTTTTAGTGTATTTTTGTTATTGGTTGGTATTTTCTCGCTCTTTCTCTAGCATTTTCACCTTATCTTTCCACTCGTCTAGCTTTTCAAAATAGGCGTCCCAAACGCATGGGCAGCAGGAGCCGCCACCACAGCAATCGTCTTTTAGCGGTTTTTCAGGTTCGGGTGGCGAGTTGTTTTTGGTGTGCTCACTCATACATTATTAATAAGATGTAGGCTTTGGCTGATTATGTCGTGCTGTGAAGGGGAATTCAAATTAAAGGCCTCTATGCCAGGCATAGAGGCCTTGTTTATAGCCCAATGGAATAGACTAGGTGCTTGCGGCACGTGTTTATTTAACTCTCTGGCTTATGCCTCAGGTGTCGCACTGCCGTTTAATTTCGTTCCGCTTACGTTGGTTTGTTGTGGCGGTGTTGCTGTGCCCGCAAGTAGCTCACTGTTTCCGGTTATTAAGTCGCTTAACGTACCTTTTTCACCATCAACAAGACCCACTTCTCTTAGCATTGAATCTACTAAAGGGGCGTTGGCGCGATAGTTCAGCGCAGCTTGAGTGACTTGTTCGGCCAGCCCGCTGCCCGATGTGGCAACCGTATGACTTCCTGTACTGGATGTGCCTCCTTGCCCATAGCCTTGAAGGATCTTAATACCTTCGATATTTTCAAGAGGCTTCACAGCTTGCTCCACCAATTCTGGTAGAATTTTCAACATGGCTAATGATTTTTGTAGCTCTATTTGCTCATTTTTCAGCGTATTTTCAGCTTCATACAGCGCTTGCTTACCTTGCGCTTCAACAGCAAGCACTTTTTCATCTGCTTCAGCTTGAAGCATTTTGGCATCTGCCGATGCTTTTGCTTCTGTCAAAATGGCCTGAGCGCTGTTTTCTGCGGCTTCTTTTTTAGCTTCTGCTTCAACAGTAATACTCACCGCTTCGCGCTCTGCTTCTTTGCGCGCATCAATAACTTCAATTTGCTTCTTACGTTCGGCCTCAGCTACTGACCTGGCGGTTAGTACCGCTTCTTCTTTTTCAACTTTTTGCTTTTCGGCTTCTGCTGCTTTTGCTCGTGCGGCAGACTCTTCTTCTGATTTGGTAGCAACCGCAATTTGCTTAACTTGCTCAGACACTTCAACTTCTTGTTGTTGACGAATTCTTGCTTGTTCAAGGGCTTGGCGCTTAGCTATCTCTTGGGTTTCAATCTCTCGAGACTTTTCAATTTCAGCGGCTTCAATCGCGCGATTTTTGGCAATTTCCGCTTCACGTTCTTCACGCTCTTTCATTTCACGCTGTTTGGCAATTTCGGCTTTTTGTTCCTGACGTTTAAACGCAAGTACCTGCTCTTGAGTAAGCCGTGCTTCTTCTTCGTCACGTTTAACATCAAGAGATTGCTTTTCAGCAGCCAAATTACGCTGCTCTATTAAAATGCGGTTTTCTTGCTGTATATCGTTTGTTTCTTTGCGTTTTTCTTCAATTATCTTGGCTAAGCGTGCTCGGCCCTCAGCGTCAAAGGCATTATTTTCATTGAAAAACTCAAGGTCAGTTTGGTCAAACCCAGTCAAACTTACCGACTCTAATTCTAATCCGTTTTTCTCTAAATCGTTCGCCACGCTTTGTTGCACTTTTTGCACAAAGTCGGCTCTTTGTTCATGCATTTCGGTCATGCTCATTTCTGCGGCAACGGCACGCAGCACATCAACAAATTTCGATTCCATCAGCTTTTTAACTTCCTCTGCACGAGTGGTTCTCGTCCCTAGGGTTTGCGCTGCCATTGAGATCCCACCGGCATTAGGCGCCACTCGCAAGTAAAAATCTGCTTTCACATCTACACGCATTCTATCTTTCGTTATTAAAGCGTCTTTTTGTGTTTTTTCTACTTCAATGCGAAGGGTGTTCATGTTCACAGGAATAATTTCGTGAACCACAGGCAGCACTAATGCTCCGCCGTCCTTAATCACCTTTTCACCACCAAGTCCGGTTCTGACAAAGGCGGTTTCTTTAGTGGCTCTTTTGTATAGCTTGGCAAATATTAAACCTATAACAATAAGTCCAATAACAATAGCGCCGGCAACAAATAGAATAGACGGCATATTAGTGGTTTGAATTGTATCCATACTTCTTCTCTTTTACGTTATTGATAGCGGGTAGCAAACCAGCTGTGTGGGTTCTTCTGAACCAATATTACCCGTTCGCCTTTATCAAAAAGCTCTTCCGGTTCTAATGGCTCAACTAAAACAAAATGGGGTTGTGAAAAGTTGTCAGTAAACTTGGCTTCTGCAGGGTTACCTCTCGATGCTCGCCCTATAGTAATTTGTGCAACGGCTCCTACGAAATCGTCGCTGTGCATAGCACTTGTTTCTACACTTGGGAGAAGGTGAGCAATGATAAATACGGATTTTGAGGTGATAAAAAGGCCCAATATTACCGCGGCAGGCACTGATACCAGTTTAGGCAGTGCTGTATTGAAAGTAAGTGAACTTATGCCGTTAATCGTAATACCGCTTAGTCCGAAGCAGGTAAGAAAAACCACTAGCCAGACAAGAAACGGTACTTTGTTTATGTTTAGCCAGCTTGCCAACTCAGTTCCCATAAAACCGTCGGCACTAGTCTCGCCAATCTCATCACCAATGCCGAGTAAGCTTAACCCAAATAACATGCTTACCAGTTCCAGTACGGCTATAAAGGCTATGGCGGTTAGGGCTATGCTGAACCAAAGATTTGAGGGGGATAAAAGAAGGTCTGTCATGTACATCATCCGTGATCGTGTTGGCTTTTTATACCACAGCCTAAAATATATTCCAGTAATAAAAAGCAACAGAATGTAAACGACAACATGGCGAGCAAGCAGCGCCATGCATACTTGCTCAATCACTAAGCTCGTAGGGTATTAACGTAAGTTCGACATTACCTTAATGGTTGTGCTCTCCTTCAAGTGCACGGCCATGTTGATCGTAGAAGCCACTTGCACCAGCTTCAATAAAGCCTTGAGTGACCATTTTTGTAAGGAATGGGTCGGTATGATCGTCACCAATATCAGCGTAATCCGTTGACTGATAATCAATGCGTTTAGCGAAAAAGGTGCTTACGTCTGCTTCATAATCTGTGTTGGTTAGTGTCCAAGTGCGATGCATATTGCCTTGCTCTATATCAAAGCGCTCTATCAATTGTTGTTGTGGCAACCAAACTAATGAAAAAGAGCCTGTGGCGGTTTTAAGCGTGTAAGTATCTTTTTGATTGCAGTGTTTACCTTCAGAGCTTACAAGCGTCATATTATCGATAAACGTATCGCTAATAAGCTGATAACGATAGGAGAAGTCAGTCTCTTTTTTGCCATGAATAGTTTCACCCGGCTGATATTCAATAGCGCGCTGGTGGCCATCAAAGTAACGAACGGGTTTAATCAGTTTATTGCGAACCAGTGTGTAAACTTCAGTAATTTGGGTTGATGGATATTGGTGTGCCACCTTATTGTCCATTCGCCACAACAACAGATTGCTCTCACGTATACTATGGTGCGCATCAGCCCCCGTAGCGGTATGCGTTGTAGTTTTAATGGTATAGTCAGCTTTAACCTGTTTACCGTTTTCTTTGCACATGGCAGCAGCATCATCGGCATTTACCGCGTGCACAGAAGCGGTAAGGCTAAAAGCAGTGAGAAGAATGAGTAACTTTTTCATTTTAGCTCCAGTTTTGCTCCAAGTTCGCTCCAATAAAAAGGGACGCGAGTGGATCCTCTCTCGTACATGTAAATTGAAATACAAATGGCCTTAGCTGGTAAGCTAAGGCCATGTTTTTACTTTATTTTGTATTGCTTAAGCATTGCATAAATATTGCCTAAAAATTACTTGAGCAATACTTACTCCATTGCACTTTCTGCTTGCGACACATAGTCACCCGCAAAGTCCATTACATGGAAGATGATGCTTTGTTCATTAGTACCATTCACTAAGAATGCACCTGGGCCTTTGGCATAAATGCCAACATCTTCACCCGAGTGTGTTTCTGAGCCAAGTGGCACTAACGCTTCTTGGTGGTAGCCAGGAGTCGTCGTGTCAACATCGGTGATATCTTTACGACCGGTGTCTGGCGCAGCTAGGTAAGACGCGTCTGAATTAGTCACGTCGCCTAGGTTTCTGTAGCCAAGACCATTGGTGTAACCCAAAGTTGTGTAAGGCGTACCGTCTGCGGCAGTGGCTGCTTCATCAGAGCCTACGTTAACTACTTTTCCAAGAATGGGGTTACCGCGTTTCGGATATCCCGCAATGGTAAACACGTGGCCGTGGTCGGCTGTAACAATGATAAGCGTGTCTTCATCATTAGTTAGCTCGTCTGCCGCAGCGACTGCTTCAGCAAATGCAATAGTATCGTGCAAAGCTCCGTAGGCATTTCCAGCGTGATGAGCGTGGTCAATTCGACCCGATTCAACCATTAAGAAGAAACCTTCATCGTTGTTATCGAGTACTTTAATGGCAGCGCTTGTCATTTCAGCAACCGACGGCTCACCTGCAATATCATTACCGCGGTCTGCTTCATACTGCATGTGCGACTCGTTGAATAAACCAAACACGCGCTCGGTAGTTTCTGTGTCTAAACCATCAAAACCAGACTGGTCAAAAACGTATACACCGTTGGTGTATAGGCTCTGCCATTCTGCCGTTAAGTCACGACCATCTGTACGGTCACCCTCAGTGCTGCTTGCAGCATCAGGGCTATTAAACGCAGGATCTCTTGGTAGGAAATGACGACGACCGCCACCCATAACTACTTCAATACCATCAACATCCAATCCATCAAACTTCGCTTCTAGGTTAGCTTCGAAATTGATTAACTGGTCTGCAATGTCGCTACAGCCAGCAGTAACAGCTGCTTCTGGCATATCTGAAATATCTTCCCAGTTGCGATCTGCTGATTTTGCATACGTAGCAGCAGGTGTAGCGTGCGTTATACGTGCCGTTGAAATAATACCGGTAGATTTACCTGCAATTTCAGCAAGTTCTAGCGCTGTTACAAGCTCGTTACCTGCTACTGTACTACAATCGCCGCGCTCAATGTCTTCGTCAACGCCAATCACGCCCACGTCAGTTTTGATACCACTCATCATCGCAGTCATTGTGCCTGCAGAATCTGGTGTTTGTGCATCAACGTTATAGGTTTTTGATAAACCGGAGAAAGGGAAAGCGTCGAAGCTCAATTGATTCTCTTCACCCTCTAAGCCTTTCATTTGGCCGTCGAGAATACGTGCTGCGGTAACGGTTGAAATACCCATGCCGTCGCCAACGAAAAGAATAACGTTTTTCGCTGTGCCGCGCAGGTTCTGAACCATCGCATCGAGTTCTTGTTGCGAGCTTACGGTAGCGACACTGACACTAGATGATGATGCAGCATTTCCTGATGTCGCATTCATCCATACGCTTTTGTTGTTCTCAACTTCAGCTTGCCCATCAACAAACCAGTCGTTGTTTAAGCTAGTAAGAATTTCGCTGCTACCTACAGAGTCGACCCCTGGCACACAAACAAAGCTTGTCGATGTAATTTCCGCTTCTGCTAATGTGCCATCGCTGTCGTTGTCTAAACCAGAGTCAATGCGAACACCACTATTCGGGCAGTTTGCATCGCCCACAGCTAATTCGGTTTGCACTGTAAGGCTGTTTACGCCATTACTTCCGTCAGCACCCGCGGCGCCATCAACGCCGTCCTGGCCGTCGTCGCCTTCTAATGAACACGCAGAGAGACCTGCGATAGCAACTGCAATTAAGCTTAATTTAAATACATTCATTTTCTTATCTCCACTTATTCGTTAACAAGGCCAAGGGCTTGATTAATTAAGTGGAAAACAACGTTTTGCTCTACCACGCCTTGTGCAAGTTGACTTCCAGGTCCTGTTGCATGCAATGAAATGTCTTCACCCGAATGCGTTTCAGAGCCTAATGGAATGAGGGCTTCTTGGTGAAACCCTGGAGTTGTTGTGTCGATATTGGTTAAATCTACACGGCCAGCGGCGTTATCTAACGCGTAGGTGGCGTCTGAATTCGTTTCATCGCCTAAGTCGCGGAAACCAAGACCATTGGTGTAGCCTAAGGTAGTGTAAGGTGTGCCGTCTGATGCAGTTGCTGGCTCTTCCGAGCCTACATTTACAACTTTGCCTAAGATAGGGTTTCCACGTTTAGGATAGCCTGCGATTGTGAATACATGACCGTGGTCGGCAGTAACAAGAATCAATGTTTCTTCTGGATTCGTATTTTCGACCGCTGTCATTACTGCTTCTTCAAAAGCAAGGGTATCGGTAAGCGCGCCTGCGGCGTTGCCTGCGTGGTGGGCATGGTCGATACGGCCAGACTCCACCATTAAAAAGAAGCCGTTATCGTTGTTATCGAGAATATTAATAGCAGCTTCTGTCATTTCAGATACTGAAGGCTCGCCTGCAATGTCGTTGCCGCGGTCTGCTTCATATTGCATGTGCGATTCGTTGAACAAGCCAAATACGCGCTCTGTTGATTCGGTATCGATAGCGTCAAAGCCTGCTTGGTCGAATACATAGACGCCGTTTTCATAGGTATTTTGCCATTCTGCTGTCAGGTCGCGCTCATCAGTACGATCGCCTTCTACATCGCTTTGTGCATCAGGGCTGTTAAAAGCCTCATCGCGGGGTAAGAAGTGACGACGACCGCCGCCCATTGCAACTTCAATACCGTCAATGTCTACGCCTGTGTAACGGCCTTCTACATAAGATTCAAAGTTAACAAGCTGGTCAGCTATATCTACACAACCCGCTGTTACAGCCTCTTCAGGCATATCTGAATTGTCTTCCCAGTTGCGATCGGCTGATTTGGCATAGGTAGCAGCTGGCGTAGCGTGAGTAATACGTGCAGTAGAAATAATACCAGTAGATAAACCTTTAATTTCTGCAAGCTCTAGCGCGGTAATCACTTCGTTACCTGCTACAGTAGAGCAGTCGCCCCGTTCTATGTCTTCGTCAACACCAATCACGCCTACGTCTGTTTTAAGGCCTGACATCATCGCTGTCATGGTGCCAGCAGAATCTGGAGTCTGTGCATCTACGTTGTATGTTTTCACAAGCGCAGTATGGGGAAAAGATTCGAAGCTTAAGTAGCCTTCTTCACCAGGGTTGCCAGCTAATTGCCCTTTGTGAATACGAGCAGAGGTAAGGGTAGAAATACCCATACCGTCACCAACAAAAAGAATAACGTTTTTGGCTTTGAATTTATTATTCGTTGCTAGTTTCTCAGTCAATTTCGATTGCGCATCGGTGTACCAAGCGCTATTTGTTTGATGCTCTGGCAATACTGCAGCCTGTAGCCCAGCGGATACCGCCATTGCTACTGCTGTGCATGCTACTTTCCAGTTACGATTCATGATTGTTTCCTAAACGTTTTATTAAAATCGGTTGTGGGTAGGCGTGTTGTAAAGCAAATAGCTATTTTCCGTTGTGCCTTTGCTTAAACGCAGGCTGGAGGTTAGGCAGGATTAGTGACATTTATTTGACAGATATATTGCTAAACTGTCACAACTGTCACATTACGTTAATAGAAAGTGAGCAATAAGAAATGAAATTGAAAAATTCTATTTATTTATTAATCGTTTGCGAGAATGTGCAAAAAAGAATGATTAACAAAAATTTATTATAGGTTGTGGACTGACCAGTGTGTAAGTGTCAGATAAACTTACATAAAATTGTGATGTTGTAACATAGCATCGTTAGGGGTAACCTTCAAAACACTGCCTTGGTCGTACCAATCACCAAGTACTATTCGCGTTGCAGATTTACCGTTTGCTTGAAGTGAGTGAATTTTAGGACGGTGCGTGTGCCCGTGGATCATGCGCTGCACACCCCATTTTTCGAGTGCATCAACCACTTCAGAGGGGGTTACATCCATTATCTCTGGCTTGAGGCTTTGTTGATTTGCCTTGCTCTGGGCTCGGCCATTGCGAGCAACTCTGCGTCGATACCATAAAGGGAGGGCAAGCATGAGTCTTGGCCACCACCAACCGCGAGATTTTTTGCGAAACTTTTGGTATGCCACGTCTTTTGTGCAAAGCTCGTCGCCATGAGTGAGCAATGTAGGAGTGCCGTACAGGTCGACAACTTCCTGTTCACTTAATAAGGTCATGCCCGCTTTGTTTAGCCAGTTGTGCCTTATCGCAAAATCACGATTGCCGTGAATAAAGTAAATAGGGCAATGCCGACTTACTTGCTTGAACGCTTCTGCCACTGCCGTATTGAATGGGTTTATGTCATCATCGCCAATCCAAACTTCAAAGAGGTCGCCTAACACATAGAGCGCATCTGCATTAATTGCGTCCTCTTCTAAAAAGCGCATTAAGCAGTCGGTAATATCAGGTCTATCGGCGCTAAGGTGAAGGTCGGCAATAAAGTAGGTAAAAGGCATAGTGTGTCTTTTTCAGATTAAACAGGCCGCACCTAAAAGATGCGGCATTCGCTTTATTTATGAAGCTTTTCCATCAATATTGCGGCGTAAGTCAAAGGAGTTATTTAACTGCTTATTTAACCGCTAATTGACTGGCTTATGCAACAATCGCTTTTTCGATAATTACTGGCTCTACCGGTACATCTTGGTGGTAACCGTTATTGCCTGTTTTCACGGCTTTGATCTTTTCTACCACATCCATGCCTTCAGTTACCTTACCGAACGCACAATATCCCCAACCGTTAGCACTTTCGCTAGTGTGGTTAAGGAAGTCGTTATTGTTAACGTTAATAAAAAACTGTGACGTAGCAGAGTGAGGGTCTTGAGTACGCGCCATAGCAACGGTACCAACTTCGTTTGCTACACCATTGTTAGCTTCGTTTTCGATAGGAGCTTTAGTGTCTTTTTGCTCCATGTCTTCTGTAAAACCGCCACCTTGAACCATAAAGTTGTTGATTACACGGTGAAAAATAGTGTTATCAAAAAAACCGTCTTGAACGTAAGAAAGAAAGTTTGCAACGGTATTAGGCGCTTTGTCTTCGAAAAGCTCTAGCGTGATATCACCATAATTTGTTTTTAACGTAACCATTGAAGATGTCCTATATATTAACTGTAAAAATGTGCGCTAATGGTAGCGCAAAAGCGTTGTTTGGGGAAATAGCGACGCATAAATAAGCGGTCACAGGATGTTATTACTCATTTAGGCCAGTTTTGGCTTTTTATGCCAGTGAAATAGGGGGTTAAAAGCCTTACCATTATTTTTATACAGTGCTAAACTTTGCGCCCAAAATTGATATACAGGAAGATTCTTTATGCTACATCTTTACAATACCCGAACCCGTGAGAAGGCTAAATTTGTGCCGCTTGAAGAAGGGAAGGTGGGTCTGTATGTATGTGGTATTACTGTATACGACCTCAGCCATATGGGACATGCCCGTACCTATTTAAGTTTTGACGTGCTGGTGCGCTATCTCCGCCACCTTGGTCTTGACGTAAAGTACGTGCGCAACATTACGGATATTGACGATAAAATTATAGCTCGTGCAAACGAGAATAATGAAAGTTTTGAAGCATTAACCAAGCGTACAATTGGAATGATGCATGAAGACTTTTCAGCCATTAATCTGCTTGAACCCGATGTTGAGCCAACGGTGAGTGGGCACATGCCCGAAATTATCGACATCATTGAGCGCTTGGTTGAAAAAGGCTACGCCTATCAAGCACAAAGCGGCGACGTACTATTTGATGTCAGCAAATATGAAGACTACGGCAAGCTAAGTAAACAAGATTTAGACCAGCTGAAAGCCGGTGCGCGAGTAGAAGTAGCGCAAGGTAAAGACGATCCCCTCGACTTCGTATTATGGAAAACCACTAAGCCCGGTGAGCCAGCATGGTCATCACCGTGGGGCGAGGGGCGACCTGGTTGGCATATAGAATGTTCAGCAATGAACTATAAGCATTTAGGCGCCCATTTTGACATTCATGGTGGTGGTTCAGATTTAACCTTTCCTCACCATGAGAACGAAATTGCGCAATCATGCTGCGCCCATGACAGCGAGTATGTGAACGTGTGGATGCATGCGGGGATGGTGCAGGTGGATGACGAGAAAATGTCAAAATCTCTCGGTAACTTTTTTACCCTTCGCGATGTGTTAAAAGAGCATGATTCAGAAACCTTACGTTTCTTTTTAATGTCTGCCCATTACCGAAGCCAATTGAGTTATTCGCAAGATAACATTACCCAAGCTAAAGCAGCGCTGGAGCGTTTATATACAGCGCTACGCGGTGTTGATATTGATGAAACGGCTGAGCTAACACACGGTGGTTATTTAGCGCGCTTTGAAGCTGCGATGAACGACGACCTTAATGTGCCAGAAGCGTTCTCAGTGTTATTTGATGTGGCTCGTGAAATTAACCGCAAAAAAGGTGAACCCGCTGAAGCGGGCAAGTTGGCGTCTGTGTTAAAACGCTTAGGCGGTATTTTAGGCATGCTGCAAAGTAACCCTGATGCGTTTTTAAAAGGCGGTAACGACAACAACGATGAAGCTGTTGAAATTGAAGCATTGATTAAACAACGTAACGACGCAAGAGCTTCAAAAGATTGGGCCGCGGCTGATGCGGCGCGCGATGCATTAACCGCAATGGGCGTAGTGCTAGAAGATGGCGCGGGCGGCACCACTTGGCGCAGAAGTTAGTCTTGCTATTTAATAAGCTATAGCGTTAAAAAAAGCCTGCTTTAAAGCAGGCTTTTTTGTGTTATTTAACTTCAAGCAATTCCACTTCGAATATCAGCGTCGAGCCTGGTGCTATTTTTCCCGCTGCGCTGTCGCCATAGGCTAGGTGTGATGGAATGAAAAACTTATACTTATCACCTTCAACCATAAGCTGAACGCCTTCTGTCCAGCCTGCAATAACACGGTTTAGTGGAAAGCTAATGGGCTCACCACGCGCCACCGAGCTGTCAAATACAGTGCCATCAAGCAAGGTGCCGTGGTAATGCACTTTGACTGTTGATGATGCCGTTGGGTGCTGTGTACCTTGTCCTTCTTGAAGGACTTCGTACTGAAGGCCTGAAGATGTCTCTTTTACAGCAATATTGGCTTTATTTTCTGCTAGAAACACGTTACCGGCTTCAATGTTATCCGTCGCGATTTTCTTGTTTGACGTGTGGCGGGTAAATAAGAAAATGGCTAAACCAATCACGATAGCTAAAATAATAAACTTCATTAGTAGTCTTCTTTTATTTGTTGTTAATAGGCGTTATAAAAAGGCGAATCTACCGCCCTATCTTTTACAACGTATCGTTTTCCTTTGAAACCTGGCCAGGGGAGGGCACGGTCGATTCTTTTTCCATCAAATGGGATTTCCAGCGCTGTTGTGATACGTGAGCTTTCACAAGCTCAAGGCATTCGTTTACCACATTCAATACTTCTTCATCGAGAGCGTCAGCAGTGGGGGTGTAGTCGTGCATGCCCACAGAAATAAAGTGATCAATACGCTCTGAGTCTAGGTCGCTTAACAAATTAACGAGGGATGAGGTAACAATGTCAGTAACCGACTGCTCCAGCGTATTTTCAATGGTTTTACCTATAATGGGCAAGTAATTAAGAGAAGATACTTGCGCATTACCTCGCACAGCCTTACCCACACTTTTTCGAACGTGCTCTCTTATTACGTCACCGTGTTCATCGTTACTGATAGATTGCCCTAGGTGATTGATAATGCCGGCCATCCACTGGGTGATAACGGGGCGCCTGGGCGCTAGCACTTGGTTAGTAATATCATCAAGCAGCGGAGAGCCCGCTGAAATATCTTTTTGTGCATCGCTTAGCACTTTTACTACTATTCTGTCGCTTAACTCTTCCACAAAAACATCGTAATAGAAGGTAAAGAATCGAAAAATAGCGGTTTGATTTAAATCGATAATTTCGTATTTGTGCAGGCGGTGCAAAATAGACAATATGCGGAGAAAGCGAAAGAGACGTGTGCCGCCCGTTGGGATAAGCCCAACAAGATCGTACCAATGTAAAAATGGGAAGAAGTACCAGCGCAGGTGTTCTTTTCTTATTATTGCCACCGCCCAGCGAAAACAAAATTCAGTAAAAAATATGCCTATGAATACTAAGTCGACAAGTAAAAAGTTGTTGTGTATGGGGTCGTAGGCGTCGATAACTGCAGGAAAGTGCACGCCAAGCTGCTGATACACAAAATTAGTTGCGTACAGCGCATCAAATATGAGCCATGCTAAGTTTATAAACAATAAACCCAGCATGACTAAGTCTAAAATTAACCAAGGCGTTTCATGACTGTTTCGCAGATTTTCTCGGTTAATTTTTAACATGTCTCTATCCTGTAGATGTTAGCCTGGTAACGTCAACATAAAGCTTTAGTTTTTGTCCAGGTTGCAAATAGCGCTTCGTATTAAGGCTATTCCATTTGCTAATGTCGCTTACTTTTACATTGAACTTACTGGCAATACGCGAGAGCGAGTCGCCGTTACGCACTGTGTAGGTCACCTTTTTGGTAACACCAGCGTCGCTTTTACCCTCTAACCATACCACCAAGGTTTTGCCGGGGTGCAGCATGTCGCCAGGTGCCATACCGTTCCACTTTGCAAGTTGTCTTGTCGATACGTTATATTTTCGAGCAATGTCCCACAGCGTATCACCAGACTTTACGGTATGGCGAACCTTTTGCTTCGATTTATTGCTACTTTGAATACTCGCTAATCGCTGCTCTTGAGAAAGGGCATAGTCATCTAACGCTTTAAGGGCAACAGGTACCATAATAGCTTGGCCAATGCGTATCATTGAAGAATCGA
Source organism: Alteromonas genovensis (assembly GCF_010500895.1). Taxonomy (GTDB): domain Bacteria; phylum Pseudomonadota; class Gammaproteobacteria; order Enterobacterales; family Alteromonadaceae; genus Alteromonas; species Alteromonas genovensis. Next base: position 139,660 of record NZ_JAAAWO010000007.1, on the reverse strand, counting down.
GTTCATTAACCTGCTGAATCACCTTAATAGTAGTATGGTATTGATTGGCAATTTTCCCCAGGCTGTCTCCGCTTTTAACTGTGTGGCGAACCCAATTTAGGCGCTCTTTTCTGTCTATTTGAGCCAATGCTTGTGAAAATGACGCTGCTTTTTCTACCGGCAACACAAGGCGGTGAGGTCCATCTGGTGACGTAGCCCAACGATTGAATCCTGGATTGAGGCCGTGCAGCTCCTTCAATGACATATCAGCAAGTTCTGCGGCAAACGCAAGGTCTACCTGAGAGCCAATATCCACCACTTCAATAACCGCTACATTTTCAACTTCTGGCCATGGGTAATCAAAGGCCGTTTTATTTTTCAAAATATCCGCAAGGGCTAAAAGCTTAGGAACGTACGCTCGGGTTTCTCTTGGCAAACCTAAATGCCAAAAGTCGGTGGGCTTGCCTGCACGTTTGTTTGCACGAATTGAGCGCATAACGCGCCCTTCGCCGCTGTTATATGCTGCTAGCGCATGTAGCCAATCGCCATCAAACATGTCGTTTAAATAGGTAAGGTAGTCAAGAGCACCCTGAGTAGAGGCTACTACATCGCGCCTTCCGTCATACCACCAAGTTTGCGGCATGCCAAAGCGTTTGCCCGTACTAGGAATAAATTGCCACATTCCTGCGGCGCGGCCATGGGAATAGGCAAACGGATCGAAGGCGCTTTCCACAATAGGGAGTAACACTAACTCCATTGGCATATTGCGCTTTTCAATTTCTTCAACAATGTAAAACAAGAACGGCTTTGCGCGTTTTACCACGCGGGCCATGTATTCTGGGTGCTTTAAATACCAATCTCGCTGCGCAGTCACGCGGCGGTCATCCGGTATATTCAGTGAAAATGTATTGCTGGCTCGCTGCCATACGTCGGTAATTACCGCAGCTACTTCCGCGTCTTCGGGGGCTGTAACTTCCGCTGTTTCTTCTAACACATCATCTTTTGGGTGAATAACATCAATGACGCCGTCTCTTGCTACCTCGCAATCGGCAATGTCTTCTTCACCTAAATAGGTTTCAGCACATGCTTCAAGTGCTGCTTTCTCGTTTTGCTCTACGGCTACATTTTCACTTTCATTTTCGGTTAACTGACATCCTGAAAGCCCTAACGCCAATAGAACGGACGCAAGTGGGAACAACTTCGACTGCATATTTTGAAGAAACCTCTTTGTGTACTGCAAGGGCGTAATACTACGCTAAATGGCAAATATATTCACTAAAACTCATCTTTCCAACGTCGAACTGCGGCGAAAACAGCGGCATCATCCGTCAGCTCAGTATCAGCAAAACGCTGCGCAGCTTCCTTTATCGCAGGCTCATGTGAGCGCAAGAAAGGGTTTATCTGTTTTTGTTCGTCTAATGTACTGGGCAAGGTCGGCTCGTCATGAGAACGCTTCGTTTTTACCCAAGCATCATAGTCTTGCAATTCGCTGTTGTTAGGCTCTACCGCGAGGGCAAAGTTCACATTCGCCTGCGTATATTCGTGAGTACAATATACCGCAGTGGCATCAGGCAGGCGCTTGAGCTTATTGAGTGAATGCAGCATTTGCTCTGGCGTGCCCTCAAATAATCGGCCGCAACCGGCTGAAAACAGAGTATCGCCGCAAAACAATGCACCGTGACCGAAAAACGCGATGTGATCGAGGGTATGCCCCGGTACTTCCATTACTTGAAACGACATATCTACAACCGGCAACGCTACCGTATCGCCTTGCGCCACGGTTTTAGTTAGCCCTCTTATATGCCCGCCTCTTGGGCCTATAACGGGTAAATCTGCAATAGCCGAGACCAATTTGGCAATGCCACCTGTGTGGTCGCGATGGTGATGGGTAATAAGAACGGCAGCTAAGTTCAATGCGTGTTTGGCCATGTATTTTAACACTGGCTCAGCATCGCCTGGGTCTACAACAACCGCATTTTTACCGTTGTGGATACACCATATATAGTTGTCAGTAAAGGCGGGAATTGGATGGACTGTTATGCCCGAAGGCAATGTGTCGATGCGCATAATACACCTGCTTGTTTAGCTTCAATTATGCGTTACTATAGGGGCATGTGGTTTACAGAGCAACCGATGAGCGTGTGAAGTGATAATGAAAACGGCGTTTAGGTCAAAGCCACCGCGCTATCCCGTTAGCTGGGATGAGTTTCCCGCAGGAGAAAATATTAAGTTGGCGGTGGAGCAGGTTTGCAATGAATATGCAGAGCGTATCTTTGGCTATCACTTTGTAAAACTAGGCAACTTAAGCGCACAAATTCAGCTAAACGATAGTCCAATTCATCATCGCATTAATCATACCCCCGACTTTACCTGTAGCGAACGGGCTAAAGACGACATGTTTAAGGCTGTCGCGAATGGTGAGGCTGACGAAAGAACACATTGTGCAAACGAGAACTTCATTATTGGCCAAGCGCACAAACTGCCGTTTTCAGAAAACAGTATTGATGGGCTATTGTTGGCTAACGAGCTCGATTTTGCTCAAGATCCTCATGAAATTTTGCGTGAAGTAGACAGGGTGATCACTCAAGACGGACACGTTATTATCAGCGGCTTTAACCCGCTTAGCTTAGCTGGCGTCGCCAAATACTTGCCCGTAAAGCGCGATAATATCTTGCACGATGCCCGCTTTTTTACTACCTACAGAATGAAAGACTGGCTTCATCTTCTAGGGTTTGAAGTAATAGAGCAGCGGCAAATTCTTTTTTCCACGTTATTTTTTCAGCAGCGTTGGGAGGGAGCGGCAAAGCTTCAGCACTATTTATCGTCGTACTTTCCCTGGTGTAGTGCGGTGTATGTCATTCTGGCTAAGAAACGCGTTTTCCCCATGACGGCCATTAGGCCAAAGCGGGCATTAAAACCCCAGTTTTCTGCAGTAGGGGCTAGTGCGCGCACCACGTCACAGAAACAAAAAAGCCACGTGTAGCAACTACCTTGTAGTTGTCTAACCGTGGCTTTTTAGCGTGTGTAGTTGCAAGGTTACAGCAACACGTTGTGGTTACTTAACGCGCATTCCAGGCTTAGCACCTTCATGAGGCTCTAGAATATAAAGGTCGTCGCCACCAGGTCCTGCGGCAAGTACCATTCCTTCACTTAAACCGAAGCGCATTTTGCGAGGTGCCAAATTCGCCACCATCACAGTGTGCTTACCAATTAACGCTTCTGGTGCATAGGCTGACTTAATGCCAGCAAACACTTGCTTGGTCTCGCCGCCTAAATCTAGCTCTAAGCGCAGAAGCTTGTCTGCTTTTTCTACGTGCTCGGCATTGGCAATACGGGCAATGCGAAGATCGATTTTTGCGAAATCTTCAAACGAGATAGTGTCGCTGATAGGGTCTTGCGCTAGCGGGCTATCTGGTGCAATAGCGGCCTGTTGTGGCGCTAAACTCTCTTTAGAGTCGTCAATCATGGCGTCAATTTTCTCCATATCTACACGCTGCATCATAGGTTTAAACTTATTGATAGCGTGGCCTGTAAGTACTGTTTGTAGGGAAGCCCAATTGAATTCGTCATTCAAAAAGCTCTCTGCTTTTTCCGCTAAAATAGGCAGCACCGGCTTTAAGTAAATGGTTAATAGGCGGAACATATTGATGCCCAACGAGCATACGTCGTGGGTAAATTGCTGCTTAGATTCGTCTTTTATCGTTACCCAAGGCGCATTGTTATCAATAAACTGATTTGCCTTGTCTGCTAGGGCCATTATCTCGCGAATTGCTTGGTGGTAGCGACGCTTTTCAAACAGTTCTGCAATACCATCTGCGGCATTTTGAAATTCAGCAATGAGTTCTGGCTCAATGACGTTGTCTGATAACTTGCCATCGAAGCGCTTGGTAATAAAGCTAGCGCAGCGGCTTGCAATGTTAACAACTTTACCTACAAGGTCAGAATTTACTTTCTGCGCAAAGTCGGTGAAATTAAGGTCAATATCAGTGACTCCGTCACTTAGCTTAGACGCAAAGTAATAACGTAAATATTCTGGGTTCAAATGGTCTAAATAAGTACGGCCTTTAATAAAGGTACCGCGAGACTTAGACATCTTCGCGCCATTTACCGTAACAAACCCGTGGATGTTAACCCCAGTAGGCTTGCGGTATCCTGCGCCTTCAAGCATGGCCGGCCAAAACAGGCAGTGGAAATACGTAATGTCTTTTCCGATAAAGTGATATAGCTCGGCGGTAGAATCGGCCTTCCAGAAATCATCGAACTCTAGGCTATTTTGGTCGCAGAAGTTTTTAAAGCTGGCCATGTAGCCAACGGGGGCGTCTACCCATACGTAGAAAAACTTGTTTGGCGCGCCAGGAATTTCAAATCCAAAGTACGGAGCATCACGGCTGATATCCCACTGCTGAAGGCCTTCTGTAAACCATTCTTGCAGCTTGTTTGCCATTTCTTCTTGCAGCGCACCAGAGCGTATCCACGTTTTAAGCATATCTTCGAACTTGGGTAAGTCGAAGAAGAAATGCTCAGATTCTCTCAGTACTGGCGTAGCGCCAGACACCACGCTGCGCGGGTTTTTAACTTCTGTTGGGCTATACGTAGCACCACAGACATCACAGCTATCGCCGTTTTGATCTTCTGCGCCGCAGCTTGGACACGTGCCCTTTACAAAGCGATCTGGAAGAAACATTTCTTTTTCAGGATCGAAAAGCTGATTGATCACGCGTTTGCTAATGTAACCTGCGTTGTCAAGGCGAGAGTAAATCTCTTCACAAAACGCCTTGTTTTCCGGTGAATGGGTTACATAGTAGTTGTCGTAATCCACATGGAAATCAATGAGGTCTTGGTGATGCTCTGCACGCGTGCGGGCAACCATTTCTTCTGGCGTAATACCAAGCTCTTGCGCTTTAAGCATAACCGGTGTGCCATGTGCATCATCGGCACAAACACTGTAACATTCGTTTCCGCGAAGACGCTGAAAACGGGTCCAGATGTCTGTTTGAATATGTTCAAGCAAGTGCCCTAAATGAATAGAGCCATTTGCGTATGGCAACGCACTGGTTACCAGAATTCGGCGTTTTTCTGACATAATGACGTTATTGATTCTTTGCGTTTCAAAATGGCTGCAAATACTAGCGGAAAACCGCGTTTTTTGCATTACGTAATTCAAACAAATCTTTAGGTTGTAGGGCAATTTATGTTCTTTTCTCGCAAAGCCGAACCGGTAACCCAAAAGGTTGCTGCTATTTTAGCCAGCTATTTCAGTATGGATGTAGCCGAAACGGCTTCTTGGTGTAAAGCGACGTCTACCGACGGCAACGCCGAGGGCGTGCATGTCACATTGCCATTTTGTATCGATAGCCAGTTACCTGTGCTAAGCGATTTGGTGCTTGCTAAATTAAAAGCAGATTCAAAGCATGCGTTAACTGAGTCGCAGCTGTCTTTTTCAACTGAGATAACAAGCCAGCAAACGTCGTTGCCGCCAATCACTAACATTAAAAATATTATTGCTGTTGCCAGCGGTAAAGGTGGGGTAGGGAAGTCGACCACCAGTATTAACCTTGCCTTTGCTCTAATGAAAGAAGGCGCCAAAGTTGGCATTTTGGATGCCGATATATACGGGCCGTCTATTCCTATTATGCTTGGTAATACCTCGGCGCACCCAGAAAGCGAAGACAATAAGCACATGCAGCCGTTAATGGCACACGGATTGGTGGCAAACTCAATTGGGTACTTGGTACCACAAGACGATGCGGCTGTATGGCGAGGCCCTATGGCAAGTCGAGCGCTTACGCAATTATTAAACGAAACACTGTGGCCGGTGCTTGATTATCTCATTGTTGATATGCCGCCAGGCACGGGAGACATTCAGTTAACCATGGCGCAGCAGGTGCCACTTACCGCCGCTGTAATTGTTACCACACCCCAAGACCTCGCGTTAGCCGATGCACAAAAGGGCATTAGCATGTTTGAAAAAGTTGACGTGCCGGTACTGGGGCTAATAGAGAACATGAGTTACTACCAATGCCGAGCTTGTGGAACCAAAGACTACGTTTTTTCAAAAGACGGAGGGGAAGCGTTAGCCGAACGCCACGGCTTGCCACTGCTCGGACAATTACCATTGGATATTCATATACGTGAACACGGCGACGCCGGAACGCCCTTGCTCATAAGTTCGCCAGATAGCCCTATATCAGCAAGCTATCAAGAGGCCGCACGTGCGCTATCAATGCAATTAGCCCTTACGCTTTCACCACGAGAAGAAGGCAATAAACACATTAAAGGCAACCCCATAGGCATTGTGGGTAGTTAATTCTTAATGAGCAAAAACCTCACTTTGCAATTTTCTTAACGAAAGCGCGAAAAACACTCGTTCAGGCAGTTGATTGGGCTGCCTTACATACGCATAATAGCCGCCTAATGAAATGAGGAATACACCATGCGTTTGTGTGACCGCGACATAAATCAATATTTACAAGAAGGGAAGATTGCCATCGATCCAACCCCTAATTACGACCAAATTAGTGGGGTAACGGTAGATATCCGTTTAGGAAATAAGTTTAGAGTGTTTGAAGAGCATCAAGCGCCTTATATTGATTTAAGCGGCCCAAAAGTTGAGGTTCAAGAAGCACTCGATCACGTGATGAGTGACGAGATTGAGCTGGAAGACGGCAAAGCGTTTTTTCTTCACCCTAAAGAGCTAGCATTAGCGGTTACGCTTGAGTCGGTTACTTTGCCCGATAACATTGTGGGTTGGCTAGACGGTCGTTCTTCACTGGCGCGACTAGGGCTAATGGTGCACGTAACGGCACACAGAATCGACCCAGGTTGGTCTGGCAATATCGTGCTTGAATTTTACAACAGCGGTAAACTGCCCTTAGCACTTCGCCCAGGAATGAAAATTGGGGCGATAAGTTTTGAAGTGTTATCTAGCCCTGCTGAAAAGCCTTACAACGCTAGAGTGGATGCGAAATACAAAGGCCAAGATGGCGCTATTGCAAGTCGCATAACCTCAGACGACCAACATAAGTAACCCGTAAACCACGATTAAAGTGGTAAAGGGTAGTGCGTTTCCCGTCATTTACTGGTAGAAATTATAATAGCGAATAAAAGCAATTATAAATGCGACAGGTAAATGGGAAGCGCAATGGACACTCAGTCTCAAAAAGAAAATACTCCACACAACAATTTTCCCCTTAACAAAAAGCCCACACCCAAAAACCTCATTATTTTACTGGCGTTTGTTATCTCCTGTGTCAGTGGCCTATCGTTGTGGTTTGTTGGGCAGCCTAAAGATATTGTCTTTACCGCAGCCATTACTCTATTTGTCGCCATTTTGTGGGTAACTGAAGCACTGCCAATTCCAGCAACCTCATTACTGCCCTTCGCACTATTCCCATTGTTCGGTGTGCTGTCTCACAGCGAGGCGGCGTCATCACTTGGTAGTCATGTCATTATTTTGTTAATGGCGGCGTTCATGCTTTCAAAAGCATTAGAGCGAGCCAATCTTCACAAGCGTTTTGCAATATATATGCTGCGCTTAACTGGCAGTGGCAGCCCTATGAAGCTGATTTTAGGCTTTATGATAACCACCGCAGTGCTGAGCATGTGGATAAGCAACACCGCCACCATTTTAATGATGTTGCCCATGGCGATTGCCATTATTAACGCGGTCGACAACCCTCGTTTTGGCGTGGCGCTTATTTTAGGTATTGCCTATTCTGCGAGCGTTGGCGGGGTAGGTACACCAATAGGCACGCCGCCCAATATTATCTTTATGAGTGTTTACGAAGAAACTCAAGGCATGGAATACAGCTTCATCGATTGGATGAAAACAGGTATTCCTATTGTTATTGTTGCGGTACCTATTATGGCACTGTGGCTTGCCCGCGGAATTAGTGTGGTGGGCAAAATAGACCTCCCTGAGCCCGGTGAGTGGTCTCGTGCAGAAAAACGGGTTTTAGCTATTTTTGGCACGGTTGCTATGGCATGGATTTTTCGCCCCTTTTGGACTGCATGGCTAGGGGTTACCACCATCAGCGACAGCACTATTGCCGTAGCGGGTGTGGCGGCCATGTTTTTGACCAACAGTGGTAACGATAGCGGGCAGGTGGATGCCAAAGGCAATCGCGATAAGTTATTAGACTGGAAAACAGCAAATGATATTCCCTGGGGAATGTTACTGCTTTTTGCAGGCGGTATTTGTATTGCCAAAGCGTTTACTGCATCTGGGCTAAGCATTTTAATGGGGACCTGGTTAACGGGCCTTTCATCATTACCGATAATACTGCTGGTGCTAGGTATTTGCTTATTTGTCACTTTCTTAACGGAAATTACCTCTAATACAGCAACGGCAACCTTGTTAATGCCCATATTGGCCGCCGCCGGTATAGCGGTAAGCGTAGACCCTAAGCTACTGATGATCCCCGCCGCAATTAGCGCAAGCTGCGCGTTTATGTTGCCCGTTGCGACAGCACCCAATGCCATTGCTTACTCAACAGAAAAGTTTGATATAAAAACCATGGCCCGAGAGGGCATTGTGCTCAACATTTTTGTGGCGTTAGTGGTAACCGGAGTGTGTTTCGTTACGTTGGGATAGTCGGTTTTCAAAGAAGTGGTTAGCAATTAAGCGCTTGAGTACCTTAATTGCTAATTGTCGTTGCATTGTTGATTATTTTGAGTAGACTTACACGCTCTTTCGGTCGGTGTGTGGCGCAGCTTGGTAGCGCACTGTCATGGGGTGTCAGGGGTCGGAGGTTCAAATCCTCTCACACCGACCAATCTATACTTTCCCCGTTTACAGCGTGAGCTTCAGTCTCTCGCTTTGCAGCACTCAAAACAATCGCTTTCAATATACCAATATACGCCCACAACTGATGATAATCCGTCATTAAAACCCTCTCCATTTAAACGAAACAAAACTACAGCACCAACTCTTCCTCTTCTTGATTGTCTTCATCTTCGTTCTCTTCTCTTAGCGAGAGAAATACCCCAAACGTTAAAATGCCAACTCTACCCATAAACATCATTAGCATTATTACCAGTTTTCCTATGTCACTGAGTTCGGTAGTTAGGCCCATGGTGAGCCCTACTGTGCCAATTGCTGAAAGTACTTCGAAGAGTATCCAGCTTAATGGAGCTTCTTCTGTGATAAGTAAAATGGTCACAGCGATAAAGGATATGGCAAATGCTAATATAAAACTGCTGGCCGCTAGCTGTAGCTTGTGTAGGGGAAGTCGCTTTCCATCAAAGCTCACAAGCTTCCTTCTTTTAAGGGTACTTCTTACAATGGCGATGAGCGCTGCAAGAGTAGTCGATTTCAATCCTCCACCCGTGCCCGAGGGTGAAGCGCCAAATAGCATGAGAAAGAACATAACAAACACCGAGGCAATGTGCATGTTAGCCACGTTAAAGGTATTAAATCCCACGGTGGTGCTTGCTGTCATGACTTGAAAAAATACAGTCATCCAGCGCTCGAACGTCGGCAGGTGATTAAGTGAATCGTCAGTAAAGCCTATGAAAAGGGTTCCGCCAAGTAATAATGCAAAGGTAATTTTTAAAATGATGGCTGTTGAAAATTGCGGTGTGCTTTTGGGGTTTTTCACTACATCCCACACATCTACCATCACAATGAAACCGATAGCGCCAAGCAGTGACAGCGCTGAAATAATGAAGTTAACAGCAAGGTGGCCTTGATAGCTCTGAAAGCTGGTTGTCATTAAGCTAAAACCAGCCGTACAAAAAGCACTTACGCTATGAAAAATGGCCGACCAAATAGGCGCCGCTTCTCCGTTTTGAGTAAAAATAACCGCCAATAATATGGCACCAATGCATTCTACGATAAGCGTGAATAAAACCACTTTTTTCACAAAAGTACTGGGCTTAAAGTCTTTCGGAAAAGCAAATTCTCGCTTGCTCATTTCAAGAGACGTTTTAAGCGAATCTTTCGACATTTTTGCTTTTAAGGCTACCAGGATAAATGAGCCAAAAGTCATATACCCAATGCCGCCAATTTGAATAATCAATAGGATGACAAGCTGCCCAAAAAAGCTGTAGTCCACCCCTGGCTGAGTAGTGATTAAACCCGTTGTCGATACTGCTGATGTGGCTATAAACAGGGTATCTAACCATTCAATTGGCGAGTTTTGCGCGATAGGCAGGCTCAGCAAACTAAATGCGATGATTAAAAAGAACACATAGCCATAAATCAAAAGCGCGGTTGGCGATTTGGTTACTAGTAAGTCTTTAATCGATGTCAGTGTTGTGCCCTCATAATTTCCGTATAACGCTTTTGAGATGAATGAATAAATGTGATGCCACAGCAAAAGGCGAAGATAAGCTTGTTGTATAACTACCTATCACTCAAATTGCTTACGTTTATGTAGCAATTTTTAAGGTGCTTATATTGAAAAGGATCAGACACCATCTAAGCTGCGAGGTGATCTTTTATGCTCTTATCCCCCGTAGCTACAATGGTTTTAGGTGTTTGCAGTCGTATTTGATTAACGCTTTGGATGGGTTGCTTCTTCGCTATTCAATGAGTTTTCGGCTTACACCCGCTTAAAGGTAGCGCTAATCGCCGTCGAAGAAATAAGCCGCTCTTTCTTTACACATTTATTCCACACCAAGGAACTTACGAGCAGGGATTATGATTAAAAAAATTAGTATTGCATTGATGTTCGCCGCGCTAGCAGCTGCTGGTTGTAGTGATAAAGATACTGCCTCATCACAAGCTCAAGACTCTGCTTCACCGAAACAAAATGATGCAAGTGCTAAGCAAAAACAACCTGCAACGCCGGTAGGGTATGTAGATCTCACTTTGCAGCAAATTCCTACCTTAACTAAAATTCCAGGCAGAGTAGTACCATACCAAGTCGCCCAAGTAAGGCCCCAGATAAGCGGCATTATACAGTCTCGCTTGTTTACCGAGGGCGCGTTAGTTAAAGAGGGCGACCAGCTTTACCAAATTGAGCCTAATCGCTACCAAGCCGAGGTAGATTCTGCACAAGCAGACCTTAATAACGCTCAAGCGAGAGTGAATAATGCCCAGTCCGTTGTTGAGCGATACGATAGCTTGGCCGAATCTGACGTGTTAAGTCAGCAAGTTTTCGAAGATGCGCAAACAGAGTTAATGCAAGCAAAAGCCACGCTAATGCAAAGTGAAGCCCAGCTCAAGCGCGCGAAAATAAACCTCGCTTATACCAAGGTTTACGCACCAATCACTGGCTACATAGGGCCTTCAAGTGTAACTAAGGGCGCGCTGGTGTCACAGCAGCAAGAACAAACCCTTGTCACCATTCGTCAATTAGACCCTGTTTATGTTGATTTCTCTGTCTCTGCTAGCGATAGGCAGTTGATAGGCTCGCAAAATGATACTTCGCAGAGCCAATCGGTAAGCTTATTTTTAAACTCAGGAGAGCGGTCCCCCCAGATTGGCAAAATAATAGCCACAGATTTTGCGGTTGATAATCAAACAGGCACTATTCAAGTTCGCACCGAGTTTGCTAACCCTGAAACTGCTCTTCTACCTGGGCTATTTGTGCGCGGAGCAATTAATGACAGCACTGCAGACCCGGTTATTATTGTTCCGCAAAAAAGCGTAAAAATTGGGGCGAACGGTAAAAAGCATGTGTGGGTGATAGACGCCGACAACAAAGCGCGCCAAAGAGAGGTTACCACGGGCACGGCGTTTGAAAATAAATGGGTTATTGAAAATGGCTTGAAGCAAGGTGAGCGGCTAATTGTTGAGGGCACAATGACACTAGCTGACGGGCAACGTGTTAAGCCGCAAAAAGTGACTCAGGAGGGTGACCGAGAAGCTAATCAAAAAACTAATCAAAAAGCTAATCAAAAAGCTAAGCAACAAGCTAAACAGGAAGTTAAGCAAAAAACCAATAAGAGCGCTGATGACCAGAATGCACAGCCGACAGGGAAGGCACAATAATTATGTTTTCTCGCTTTTTCATCAACCGCCCTATTTTTACCGCCGTAATCGCACTTCTTATCATGGGAAGCGGCGCATTTTCAGTGATGAATCTTCCGCTAGAGCAGTACCCAAATATTGCCCCACCTAAAGTTTCTATTAGCGCAAGTTACCCTGGAGCGTCGGCAAAAACCATGGAGGTAACGGTTACTCAAGTTATTGAGAAGAGCCTTACGGGTATCGACAATTTGCGCTACATTCAGTCGCAAAGCTCTTCTGCAGGTACCGCGTCAATTACCTTAACCTTTGAACCAGGTACCGACCCCGATATTGCGCAGGTACAAACCCAGAACAAAGTATCCCAAGCGCAATCTGCGTTACCGCCCATTGTGCAGCAGCTTGGCATTGCAGTAGAAAAGGCAGGCAGCAGTTATGCGCTGCTGGTCAGCTTTTTCTCAAAAAGTGGCGAGATGAACCGCAACGAGATTTCAGATTTTCTGGTGTCGAATCTTGAAGAGCCATTAAGTCGGGTTAATGGGGTGGGGCAAATACAAACCTTTGGCCCTGAAAACGCTATGCGCATATGGCTTAATCCTAATGCCATGAATAATTACAACATTACCGCACTTGATGTCACTAATGCCATTGAACAACAAAATGTGCAGTTAGCAACGGGTGAAATTGGCGGAGCCCCATCGGTAGAAGGTCAACAACTTAATGCCACTATTACTGCGCAGTCGCTGTTAACCACGCCTGAAGAATTTGAAGCTATTTTATTACGCTCAGATTTAAACGGCGCGAGTTTAACGTTAGGCGATGTTGCTCGTATTGAAGTGGGTGCAGAAAATTACAGAGTGCTTGGCAGATGGAACGGGAAGCCCGCGTCGGGTATCGCCATTGAGCTTGCGCCATCGGCTAATGCGCTAGCTACAATAGAAGCCTTGAAAGCGCGAATTGATGAATTTAAAAGCATCATTCCAGATGATTTGGATATTGCTTACCCAGTCGATACGTCGCCTTTTATCCGCGCGTCTATTTTCAACGTGCTTGAAACCCTCGTGATTGCGGTGGTGTTAGTGGTGCTAGTGATTTACATCTTTTTGCAAACGCTAAGAGTTACTTTAATTCCGGCTGTTGCCATACCTGTTGTTTTGCTAGGTACATTTAGCTTTTTATTGCTGTTTGGTTACTCCATTAACGTACTTACCATGTTTGCCCTTGTGTTAGCCATTGGCATGTTAGTAGATGACGCCATAGTGGTTACCGAAAACGCCGAAAGAAAGCTTGAGGAAGATGAAAGCCTGTCGCCTAAAGAGGCGGTAAAAAATGCGATGGCAGAAATTTCTTCCGCACTGGTGGGCACAACGGTAGTCATTTGGGCGGTGTTTTTACCCATGGCGCTATTTAGCGGCTCGGTGGGCGTAATTTACAGGCAGTTCGCCATTACGATATCAGTTGCAATGGGGATATCACTGTTTATTGCCCTTACCTTATCACCGGCGCTTTGCACCTTGTTGCTGCAATCTGGTGGAAAGAAACAAAGCACCAAGGTACTGCAATGGTTTAATACTGGCTTCGACAGTATCAAAAATCGTCACAATTCCCTGTTAGAAAAGTTGCTGAACAATAAAATAATTTTACCTGCTGTGTTCATTGTATTGGTGGCAGGAAGTATGTGGATCTTCGGACGAATTCCTACCTCGTTTTTACCCGAAGAAGATCAAGGCCGAATGTTTACCTTGGTGTCTGGGCCGCCAGGCTCAACGCTTCAGCAAACGCGAGAAAAAATGGCCAAGCTTGAAGACTTTTATCTCAACGAAGCAGGTGATGCAGTAGAGGGTTTATTTACTGCCGCTGGTTTTAGCTTTGCAGGGCAAGCGCAGAATGTAGGTATTGCTTTCGTGCAAATGAAAGATTGGGAAAAGCGTGGCGAACAAAACAGCGTTTTTAAAATAAAAGAGCGTGCCGCTAAGGCGTTGGCTCCGGTGAAAGACGCCATGATTATTCCCCTTGTACCGCCGCCTGTGAGTGCGTTAGGTAATGCCAGTGGTTTTCAGCTACAGCTGATTGACCGCGAAGGAGCGGGTCACGAGGCAATGAAGCAGGCAACTCAGCAACTGCTGAAAGCTGCTAACGAAAGCCCACTGCTGTCTCAAGTTCGCTTTAATGGTCTTGCCGATAACCCTCAATACAGCTTAGATATAGATACGCCAAAGGCGCTAGCGCTAGGGGTTCCAATATCAACCATAAATCAAACGTTAAGCGTTGCCTTAGGCGGTCGCTATGTGAATGATTTTGTCGATAGCGGTCGCATAAAACGGGTTTACGTTCAGGCCGATAATGAATATCGAATGCTGCCTGCTGATATCGATAATTGGTATTTGCGCAACAGCAGCGATGGCATGGTACAGCTTAGTCAAATAGCAGAGGGTAAGTGGTCCTACGGCCCTTCTAAATTAACACGCTTCAATGGCGGGTCTGCAAGAGAAATTCAGGGCTCGACGCCACCGGGAGTGAGTTCGGGCGAAGCGCTAAAAGAATTAGAGCGAATTGCAGAATCACTCGATAATGGTTTTGAAATTGCGTGGACAGGGTTGTCTTACGAAGAAAAAGAAAGCGGTAGTCAAACGTTGCTGCTTTACAGCATTACTGTAGTGGTGGTGTTTATGATTTTAGCGGCCTTGTATGAAAGCTTAGTGATCCCCGTTGCTATTATACTGGTGGTGCCATTAGGTATTTGCGGTGCCGTTTTAGCAACGTGGTTAACGGGTCAATCAAACGATGTGTATTTTCAAGTAGGGCTGTTAATGACCATTGGTTTAGCGGCTAAAAATGCTATCTTGATTGTGGAGTTTGCACAGCGCAACTACAGCCAAGGGATGAGCGCTTACGACGCTGCCATAAACGCCGCAAGTCAGCGCTTTCGCCCTATTATTATGACATCGCTTACTTTCATTTTAGGCGTAATGCCCTTAGCGTTTGCCTCTGGCCCGGGCTCAGGTGCACAAAATGCAATTAGCATAGGCGTACTTGGCGGGATAACCATGACCACAGTGTGCGTTGTGTTCTTTGCTCCGTTTTTGTTTGTGTGGGTACGTCGCATTGGTAAAGGGTCTAACGGTAATACTGAAAAGGCCAGCTAGAACTGTATCAACCATCTAACGAACGCTG
The DNA here is from genome assembly GCF_010500895.1 of Alteromonas genovensis. Taxonomy (GTDB): domain Bacteria; phylum Pseudomonadota; class Gammaproteobacteria; order Enterobacterales; family Alteromonadaceae; genus Alteromonas; species Alteromonas genovensis. The sequence goes on along the minus strand of NZ_JAAAWO010000007.1, from coordinate 124,593 downwards.
GTATTACAGGATTAACTAACGCGCCTTCATTTAACATGAGGGCGCACACCAAGGATTAAGGTTATGTTTGTATTATCATCAAACGCCATGCTGCCGAGCAGTGCGGAATCTAGTAGCAGTCTATTAGTTAACAAGCTACAACTCACAGCGTCTTCATTGGTGCAGAGCACTGATGATGGAGGCGCTATTTCCAGTCTATCTAATGCGCAATCGCTTTTAGCCCAGCTTTGGGAGAGCTTTGTTTATCGCTTGCCTGGTTTAGCCCTTGGCATTGTTGTGATGGCTGTCTTTATCTTTTTAGCCCCTCATGCTGCCAGCTTACTTGTAAAGCCAATGACGCGAACGACAACGTCGCCTCTACTGCGCTCTGTTATTCAACGAAGCATCAGCTTAGTGCTTATGCTACTTGGAATTTATTTGTTTCTGTTTTTGGCGGGTTTAACGGGCTTTGCCATTGCGGTTGTCAGTGGGACGGGTGTCGTAGGGCTTATTTTAGGTTTTGCGTTTAGAGACATTGCAGAAAACTTTATTTCAAGCCTACTGCTCACTATCCAGCGGCCTTTTCGTATAGGCGATATTGTTCAGATAAATGATTTTACGGGCATTATTCAAAAAGTGACGGCACGTGCCACTACATTGGTAGATTTTGATGGTAATCACATTCAAATACCTAACGCGACAATTTATAAAGGTGTGATAAAGAATTTAACGGCTAACCCGCTTATGCGAGGACACTTTGTTATTGGAGTAGGATACGACGCTGATATTCAGCGAGCACAACAAATAGCACAGAGTGTGATTGGCGAACAGCAAAACGTGCTGACCGATCCAGAGCCTCAAACGCTTATCGATACGCTAGGTGCCTCTAGCTACAATGTGAAAGTGTATTTTTGGGTAGACGTAGAGAAAACCAGCGTGCTCAAAATGTCGTCAGTGCTCATGCGCAACATTACCACTGCTTTTTTAGATGCCAATATTAGTATGCCTGACGATGCAAGAGAACGGATATTTCCACAGGGTCTTCGGGTTGAAACGGCGCCAAACCAAAGTGAGGTTGGTGGAGATGGAAAAGTGAGTCAGGGTAATGATGCTTCAAATAACAGTGAGGGTGAAGCATCACGTTCTAGCTCTAATCAAGCCAAACATGATCATAACGTGAAACAAAATAGTCGTTTCTCAGATGATGATGTAGCGTCTGAAGCTCATGAAATTAGAGAACAAGCTCGTAACTCCAGAGATCCAGAGGGAGGCGAGAATATTCTTTAAGTAGTTACAGCGATAGCTGGAAACCAACTAAAAAAGCGCCATACCTTGGCGCCTTCTATTACTAATCACTTTCAATAAACCTGCTGGGAGAGGTCATCACCCAGCAGTTTTCTTTATCTATTTTCTAACCGATTGAAGTCTAAATAGCCAAATTCAGTAGGGTAGGTGTTTTTAAAATAGCTGTGCATGTTGTCAGCATAGTCCCAGAATTTTGGGTTTGTGCGTCTTACGCCGTAGGTGTCTAGCAAAGCTGCATAATCCGGTTCTGCCCCCATTTTATTTATGCGTGAGGCGAGATCGGGAAGTTCTGATATTTCGACTTGCAAAAACGCATTTGGGTGAGAGGTCATAAATCCACTGGCGATAGTGACGGTGTCTTCTTCTGGTAAACGCCTGTCTTCCTCATTAAACAAATGGGAAATATTGGTGTGGGCGCTGTGTCGCAGCATAGTGTAAAAGTGTTGTTCATCGCTTGATTTGTCATAAACCCGCACTATGGTGGACTCAGGAAGAAGCGAAATATTCTTGCCCTTAAGCGAGTTTATGGTGTTGAAGCTAGCGATAGCCTCTTTTTCTTTAAACCCGTTATTTAGGTAATGTCGCTCGCTGATTGTGCCTGCGAATCTACGCTTCATGGTATCGAGTAATTCTTGATAAGGGTTGTCGGTTTTGTACTCAATATTAGTTTCTATCTTTGATGTATTGCCTTTATACACAAATTCTTCAACTTCGCTCACCGAGCCGCGATACCATTTGTTTCTAATCTTGTCTCTGGTTTCACTTGGTAGTAACGCTAAAAAGTTGAATTCGCCTTCCATACGCAAAAAGTCCATATACATTCTACTGTTAAGCTGGTGGCCAACGTTGCCGTACACGTCGTAACCCGCAACTAATAGATAGTGAATGCGCTCAAAGAGTGGGTACGTTAACACCCACGCTGTTTGTGGCGTATCTCCAACAAGCCCTTTAACTACGCTTGCGGCATCTTTATGCCTAAAAATAGTTAACGCCATATTTTCATTCTCGCCATCACCGTTCCACAGTAAATCGAGGTCTATGCTTAACTTGTCTTTTATTTTGGTATTGATGAATTCAGATTTCGCGTTTAAATATTCACGCTCCATCGCGGCATAGTTCATCCATGCCGTAGGTAGGGCATTGCTTTGCTCTTCAGCAGGCAGCTCAATGTTTTGAAGTGCTTGTTGTATAAATTCGCCGTTATTTTGAACCAAATCTAAATCTGGCTCAGAAAATACAACCCAAAAATGATCGTTTATTACGTTTAGCGCCATTTGCCCGCGACATACTGGGCCTTTGATAAATTGCATGATGGTGTTTTGCGCCTCATCAAGCATATAGTTGTATCTAGCGTTTATGGGTAATTGGGCAAATGTAATAAAGGGGTTAGAGGCCTCTTCAGGCTTATACGACGGCATTGAGGTAACCTCGTAATCGTCGTTCAAAAACCAGTCTTCGTATTTATCCATGCGATCGCTGGTTAGTAATACTGGCATATGCGACTTGTGCACTCGCGTTTGTTTTAGCGGCACTATTCTGTAATACACTCGCTCTACGCCAGGGTTGTCAAAGGGCCGACGGGTATGGATACTTTTAATGGGCTGTCCCGGGGCTGTGGCGGAGCGAACCAGCTTGAAAAACTGTTGAGGTTGCTTTGCGTCAAAGTGCAGATGCACAAGAAAGAGATGTTCAAATAAATAACGGCTCATTAATTGAGACTTTAAACTGTTACCGTTTAAAAAGTCCTCCCACGCCATAATGTGCTGCTGGTTTTCTTCTGTGATAACAACGTCGTCGCTACCTTTGCCGCCTTGGGCTATCCAATTGAGAATGAGTGCGTTTTCTTGTTTGTCTAATGCTGGCAACGCATAGGGCATTCCCCATAAAGGGTAATCTTCTTTGAAGTCATCGATATCGTCGATGGTAGGGCATTGATATGCTCTGTTGATATTCAACGGGTAATCTTCTTTATTGAGAAGCGCCGGTGTTTCGCTGGCTGTTTCTACTGGCGTATCATGTTTTAATTGTAGCAGATGGGCAATAACGCTTGATGATAAGTTTTCATTGGCCGCGGTTTGGTAATCTGTGGATGACAAGCCATTTGTGCTTGTTTGGGGCGTATCAGAATTAACTGCGAAAAAGTCTTTATCTCGCCATTGGGCTAGCGTATGGCCGTCTTCGAATAGTCGAGTTAAGTTGGCTTCTATGAGCCTTTCACCATCGTAAACCCGCTCTTTGCTCGCGCCTCGTTCAATACCGGAATAAGCGCCCATTTTAAGTTGGCAAGGTGCATCATAACAGGCATGGCAAACCACACAGCGCTTAGCTAAAACAGGCTTGACGTCGTCGTGATAATTAACCACTTCACTTGTAAGCGGCACTGATACAGGTAGCGACTTTGCTTTGATGGGCGTTTGGAAAAAATGATAAATGCCTGACCCAGCTAATAGCACAACGATACACCAAATGGAGGTTGTCCACTTATTCATGCAAAAACTCTCTTTTAAATTATTTTGTTTAGACTGTACTGTTTTACCGTACTTTTTAGCTGTACTTACTGACAGGCGTTAGCTGTACTTACTGACAGGCTCACATGAATGTTGCGTCGAGATAACATCAAGATAACCCTATTCGCTAGTACGAACATCCTTAGAGCTAACATTATACAGTAGCCAGGGGACAGGTGGTAGAAAAGAGGGGAAATGTGTATGCGCAATCGCAAGACGGGTTCCATTTCTCCCATATCTTTGACAATTTCCTCTCATCTTCTCCTAATGTAAGCTACTCCTCATTTGAGCTAGGCAGGGGGTAAATCAAACCAAAGCGCCTCAATAGGGCTAGTTGCTACTATGTTAACTTGCTCATTTGCGCCAATAGCAAAGGCGTCTCCTTTACTGAAAGCCTGATTATCGAACGCCTCTGTGCTTGTGCTATTAATAGTAGCGTTTTTGGTATCAGCGGCTTCAGTGTCAGAGCTATTCACTTCAGCGTCACCATTGATAATGTGCAAATAGCCCGTTCGATTCGCGGTGTTTAAGCTATAGGTCTCTCCTTTATCTAACATTAGCCTAGAGATACTGGCATCTTGATTTATTGATAGGGTGCCGTCGCTGCCTTTGGGAGTAACTAAAGGAGTAAGCGCGCCTTTTTGTGCCACTGCGTTTTGTTCATAGCTTGGCTCAATTCCTTTTTTATCCGGTAAGATCCAAATTTGTAGAAATTTTACTTTCTCATTTTTTGAAGCATTAAACTCTGAGTGGGTAACGCCTCGTCCTGCGCTCATGCGCTGAATATCGCCTGCTGGCACCACATATTTATTGCCGCTGCTGTCTTCATGCTTTAGTGCTCCTTCAATAACGTAAGACACTATTTCCATGTCTCGGTGCCCGTGGGTGCCAAACCCTCGCCCCGGCATGACTTCATCTTCGTTGATCACCCGTAACGCCGAAATCCCCATATGCTGTGCATCATAATAGTGTCCAAATGAAAAGCTATGCTTACTTTGTAACCAGCCTAAGTTCACGTCGCCTCGTTCGTCTGCTTTTCTAATATAAATCATTTGAATGTCCTCACTTCATTTCAATAAGGGTACTGTAGTCCTAACGATGAATTTAGAAAATTGCTTTAAAAAGGTTGTTTCGTTCTTTTTATTAGAATGTATTACGAGTCGGGCATTAGCGGCTGTTACTCTTCCTTGTGTTTCTATGGGTTCTTCTCTTTATGTGATGTAGTGCTTATCGAATAACAAAGTAGTACTTGTGGCGTATTTCCTTTTTATTCGTTTTATTGGAATGAATGATGCGTTTTTAACATATTTATTTTGTTGCGCTTTCATTCAATACTTCGACGTAGCATTTGTGATGTTTCACTAAGTCAGCCAAATCTATATCGAAGGAGAAAACGAATGAACACTATCTTATTATTGAAATCGTCACTGAATGGTGACCAAGGAAATTCATCTATCTTAGCTAACGCGCTGGTAGAAAGAATCAAGTCCCAATCTGAACACAATAGCCAATCAGATAATGGTGTAACGGTGATAGAAAGAGACCTTGCTGCTGATGATCTACCTCACTTAACGCAAGCTGAAATGGCTTCATGGGCTAACAAGGGCGAAGATGAACTCGCCAGCTTGTCAGATACGTTAATCAACGAGTTAAAAAGCAGCGATACTGTTGTTATTGCTATGCCTATGTACAATTTTGGCGTGCCCTCTACGTTTAAAGCATGGGTCGATCGCATAGCGCGTGCTGGCGTTACCTTTCAGTACACGGAAAGCGGTCCGGTGGGATTGCTGGAAAACAAGAAGATAGTGGTAGTTGCCGCGCGAGGCGGTATCTATGAAGGCACACAAAAAGACACCCAATCTCAATATCTAAAAGATTTCTTCGGGCTAATTGGTCTTACTGATGTTTCTTTTATCTATGCAGAGGGCCTAGCCATGCCAGACGGTGAAGAACGAATGAAAGCAGCTGAACAGGCCGTAAAAACGTTTAGTGTGTAGCTATTAACTTTAGTGTTGATGCAGGTAGGCGAATGATTGCGTTTAACCAAACGTAATCAGCGCCTTTCAGATACAGCACAAAATAAATACATTATTTACTTGTTCAATATTTGTGCTGTTGGTATTTATCTATTATGGTGGATAAATAAAAATAACTGGCAGGACGCATGAAGATTTTTTCCGAGTTTAAACGTCGCAACGTATTTAAGGTTGCTAGTGTTTATTTGGTGACATGCTGGATCATTTTACAAATAGTTGCTGTCATTTCTCCTGCCTTACATCTGCCAACACTGTTTAGCACGATTATCACAGTCATCCTCGTAATAGCGTTTCCTTTTGTATGCATTTTTGCTTGGGCATTTGAATTAACCCCTGAAGGGCTAAAGCGTACCCACGAGGTTGATATCAATGAGTCAATTGGTAAGCACACTGGCAATAAAATTAATTACTTACTCGCTATCTCGCTAACGTTTGCCCTTGGGTTCATCTTCTATCAAAACTGGTTTATTGACTCTGCGGATGACAGTGTTGAGCTTTCTATTGCGGTTTTGCCGTTCGAGGACATGAGCCCAGATAGCTCACAGAGTTACTTCGGAGATGGCATAGCCGAAGAGATTTTAAATTCACTGGCGCGTTTGAATAAATTAGTGGTAATAGCACGTACCTCGTCATTTAACTTTAAAGACAGCAATAATGATATTCGCGAGATAGGGAAAAAGCTAAATGTAAACTATGTACTTGAGGGCAGTGTTCGAAAAGACAAAAATCAACTACGTATTACTGCGCAGCTTATCGAAGTAAGCAGTGGTGCGCATATTTGGTCACAAACCTATGATCGAACGCTAGACAGTATTTTTGCGGTACAAGATGAACTGACTTACGCCATCACACAGGCTCTTAAATTAAATTTACTACCTGAGCAAGTTGAGCAAGAAGCTGGAATGACGAAAAATCCAAAGGCCTACGAGTTATTCATTAAAGGTCGAGAATTTTCATATCAGCGAAGCTCAGAGTCGTTGCAACAAGCCGCAGATTTCCTGAAACAAGCCACTAAGCAGGATCCTCAGTTTCACCTCGCAAAAGCACAGCTATATATGGTGTACGAACTTGCCTCATACTACGGTGGATTCAACACCGAAGAATCTCAGGCAGAAAATGAACGGTTATTTTGGGAATTAACGACCGCGCCAGATTTTCCGCTAAAAACACTGGTAACAGCAATACAGGCGGAGAAAAATTACAGACTTGAAGTTACGAAGCAGCTTCATCAAATGGCTTATAATCAGTCACCTAACGATCCCCTTATACAAAACATTAGCACGCTTTATCTTGATGATTTTCAAGAAATGATTAAGCGTCGGGAACAGATACTCAGGACAAATCCGCAGAGTCAGATAAATGCGTCCAACTTAATGTATTTGTATCTTATCGCTGAACAGCCCCAACGAGCAGAGCAGCTTTTATCGACAATAAATACAAACTTTAAAGATAGTTCAGCGAAGTTTATCGCAAATTTTTATTATTATTACGCCTACAAACAAGACATTCAAAAAACGTTGGAGTTAATTAACACCTATCGTGGCGAGCCCAATTCCGAGTACAGAAGAGTAAAGTCTTCAATTTATATACTTAGTGGTAATGTTAACATTGCGCTTGCTTATATGAATGACGAACTCAGCCAACTACCAGACGGTTCAGAAGATTTTTTTAACGCCTATTTACTCCTCCTCGACTTAGAGACGAAAGGCAAATTAACCGAACAACAGCAAGTTCGCTATCGTCAATTACCAGTTACCGAAGAATTCCAGAATAGAGTGCTAGCTTATTATAAGCTGGAGCAAGGAGATGAGGCGCTGTATGAAAAACAGCAGCAATTAGCAGGCGCAACTGCAGATGAGTTCTTTCAACAGGTAGATCTTTCTCAACTTGAACCCTATTCCTACGCGGCAATTAAAAAATTTAAGGGAGACGATAGTTATGCTCGCAAACTACGAGGCGCCATTGACCCTGCGGTCTCGGTATGCCAACAAACACAAAATAAGAATAGCTGGTCTTGCGCAGGTTACCTGTATCTAGTCAAAGATGTTTTAAAAACAAGCGTTAAAAGTATGTTTAACCGCCAACCGCTTCTCGATGATGATTCGATAGGAAGTGAGACATTTTTACTCACCTCCCCCCGTTTTTATGGACTAAATCAGCATCCTGATTTTAAACCCCTTGCCACCTCATTTATCAATAGCACCTTCGGAAAATGGAATCCTGATTTAGCGATAGATGAAATTACCGTGTCCAATCCACAATGATGAGAGAGACATGCATTTTCAAGCATTGCTGTATCATACATTTAGTACACCTATTGCAGCATGACTAATAATCTGTGATTACGCGCTCGTAACACACTGAATTGTCGTTAATATCACTCGCTATCTTCAAATTAAGTTGCCATTCTCAATTTTCTGGCAATATACTTTAGTCTAAGTGAAGTAGTCATCTCAAACGTTATGGTTCGACAGAGCATGTTCCTAGATAATGCACACGGAAATTATTCACTGTCTTTGCAGGGCGACACGGTATATTGCGATTATGCCGATGGATTTAACTTAAGTGGTGTTCGAAAACTGACCCTCGACATTCTTTCATTAACCGCATCGTTAAATGCATGGGTGCTTTTTCAGCGTCCTACAGAAACTGCGGGCATTACTCATGATGCGATTGGCGAAATGATGGCGGGATACTTTGCTTTTCAGCAGGCCGGTTGCAAAGCGGTGGGTATTGTCGAAAACAGTATATTTGTTCATGCAGGCTCCCCGCATAGGCCTTCAAATCTCACTATGCCGTTTATGATTGATAAAGACGAGGCAAAAATTCAACATTGGCTTTCGCAGATACGCTCATCATCCCGCTAAATGTTTATTTTGTGTTAAACCTTCTTTTTCGCCTTTTTATCGCTTATAGCAGTCCTAAATTTTTAAAACGCCGTATTCTGTGTCGTAGAAAACTGATGTAGTGCGCGTGCTGCGCGGAGTAAAAATATGGTTAACACCGATAATAACAACAAAAATCAACAAACGGCTTATAACAAAAAAGCGCCTTGGATAGCTCATATCATCGTCTCTATCCTTATCCTCATCATCGCTGTACTAATAGTGAGAGCGATGTTTTCCAGTAAGCCAGAGGCAAGGAAGTGGGGAGGAAGTCAAGCTGCTCCCACAGTCGCCGTTGATGTCATGGATCTCACTATCGATAACTACGAGGTATGGATTGAGTCTTACGGCACGGCGCAACCGCTCACACAAACTGAGCTTGTAGCCGACGTTTCCGGTCGCGTGGTCTCGGTTGCTCCCAACATTCGAGCCGGGGCGTCATTTAAAAAAGGTGATGTTCTTGTTCGATTAGAAGACAGGGACTTTCGCATTGAAGTGGATATTGCAAAATCTGCAGTTGCAGAGGCCAACGTAAGCTACTTGCAAGAACTGGCTGAAGCCGACTTTTCAGCGCAACAATGGAACAAGCAGCCTAAAGGTGAGGCCGCTAAACTTTTGGCGTTGCGCAAACCTCAGGTTGCTGCGGCAGAAGCGGCGCTTCGCGCAGCAGAGGCAAGGCTAATGGGCGCCCAGCTAAATCTTGAACGAACCGTTATAAAAGCGCCTTTCGATGGCATGGTGCTAAGTCAGTCAATTGATGTTGGACAAGTTGTGACTCCATCACAAACTATCGCGTCTATCTACAGTACCGACGTTGTTGAAGTAAGGTTACCCATTAAAACCGCAGAGCTAGAATACTTTTACCTAGGTGAAAACGGTTCTGGCTCTGCTCAAAACCCCCGCGTAAGACTATATGGCGACTTAGGCACTAAAACCTATCAATGGGAAGGCGAGATTGTGCGAAGTGAAGGCGCTTTCGACCCTACCACCCGTATGTTATTTCTTGTGGCTCAGGTAGAAACCCCTTTTCAAGCTACTCAGCAAAGACCAGCTCTGCGAGTAGGTCAATTTTTGAGTGCTCGTATCGAAGGGCAGAAACTCAATGATGTGTTCGTTATTCCTCGCCAAGCTGTGTCTCAGAACAATATGGTAAGTGTGGTGGATGAAGGGGTGCTAAGAAAAAGACCCATCACTCCGTTATGGACCGACGATAAAAACGTGATTGTTTCTGCCACCAATTCTCAAGTTACTGGCAATGCGAGCAATGTGTTAACGCCAAACGATCAGTTAATTCTTACCCCTACAGCCAACATTCCCGATGGCACTAAGGTGAAGTCACTGGCCGATAGCTTGCCAGAGACATCGTCAGCTAAAAAATCGCTTCAGGCAAAGACTGCTGACAGTGCAAAAAACACTGAACAACAGTAGGAGTTGCCAACATGATTGCATGGTTTGCTAAAAATGATGTGGCGGCTAATATTTTACTTGCCGTCATTTTTATCTCAGGGTTATATGTCGTATCAAACCACATCCCGGTTGATTTATTTCCCGAATTTGAACAGCGCAGCGTGCGCGTTACTATGTCTCTGCCTGGCGCATCGCCTCAGGAAGTAGAGGAAGGGATCACCATACGTATTGAAGAGGCGGTTCAAGACCTAGAGGGAATACGAGAACTTAATTCATCAAGCAGTGAGGGTAGTGCATCTGTCACTATCGAAGTTGAGGAAGGGTATAACGTTAGGGAAATGCTTGATGATGTAAAAATAAAAGTGGACGCCATCAATAATTTTCCGGTTGATGCTGAGAATTTACTTATTCAGGTGCCCCAATGGCGACGAGACGCCATTGGTGTAGTGCTATATGGCGATTACGACCCCATAACGCTGCGCCGATTAGCAGACACAGTGCGCGATGAATTGGCAGCCATAAACGAAATCTCTCAAGTTGAAGTGGGGGGAACGCTTCCCTTTGAAATTTCTATTGAAATTCAAGAGTTGGTGCTAAGAAAGTACGACTTAACGTTAGAGCAGGTTGCTACCGTTATTCGTCAAAACGCAACCGATGTGTCAGCAGGTAACCTTAAAACTGAAGGCGGTGATATTTTCATACGTAGCAGAGGCCAAGCCTATAACGCTGATGAATATGCAAATATTCCTATAGTCACCACTCAAGACGGCACAATGATTAAGCTAGGTGACCTGGCTAATATCGTGGATGCCTTTGAAGAAACGCCCCTTAAAACACGGTTTAACGGAATGCCAGCTGTGGAAGTAGAGGTGTTTCGCACTGGTGATGAAAGTATTATTGAAGTTACCCAAGCGGTAAAAGATTACGTAGTAGCAAAACAATCGCAAATGCCCGAAGGCTTAAGTTTAGATTTTTGGCGAGACAGAAGTGAGCCAATTAAAGCCCGCCTCGCTACGTTATCGACTAGTGCATGGCAGGGGGCGCTATTAGTGATCACCTTACTTGCCCTATTTTTACGTCCATCGGTAGCGTTTTGGGTATGTTTAGGTATTCCCATGAGTTTTATGGGGGCATTCTTACTGATGCCTGTGTTCGACGTTACCCTTAACTTAATGAGTCTATTCGCCTTTATTCTGGTGTTAGGCATAGTGGTGGACGATGCCATTGTTACCGGTGAAAATGTTTATGCTCATTTAGAACGTGGCGAAAACCCTCTCGATGCGGCCATTAAAGGCACGCAAGAAGTTGCGGTTCCGGTTACGTTTGGTATTTTGACTACCGCGGCGGCTTTCTTGCCACTCGCGTTTCAAACAGGAAGGGGAAGTTGGTATGCCGCTATTCCGTTTGTAATCATCCCTGTATTGCTGTTTTCTTTGATTGAATCGAAATTTATTTTGCCCGCTCACTTAAAGCATGTGAAACCCCGTGGCGACAAACCTGCCTCAAAACTGTCAGAAATTCAAAAGAAGGTTGCTCGCTCTCTAGAAGTGCTTATTGAACGAGCGTATCAACCTGTATTAGCGCGCGCAATGCAGTGGCGCTATGCATCGTGGGTACTCATGTTTTCAGTGCTGGTAATTATTATAGGCTCTATCGCCAGTGGGCAAACCAAGTTTGTTTTCTTCCCAAGAGTTCAAAGTGAGGTGGCAACCGCTACCTTAGTGATGCCTGCGGGGACGGCATTTGAAAGCACGGATCGCATCGTAAAATCTATCACGGGTCACGCTCAAGCACTTCGCGAGGAGTATCTTGATGAAGATACTGGCGAGTCAGTCATTCGAAATATTTACTCCGTGAGTGGTGGAAGAAATTCAACCACAGGTAGAGTGCAAATTGATCTGGTGCCGCCTGAAAAACGCACGGTAGACGTATCTACACGAGAAGTGGTTAACGAATGGCGCAAACGCGTTGGCCAAATTGCTGGTGCGGAACAGCTTAACTATCGCGCTGAAATTGGTGGATGGGGCGGCTCGCCCGTAGATGTTGAGCTTAAAGGCAGAGACACCAATGCATTAAACGAGCTTGGTGAAAAGCTGAAAACAAAAATGGGTGAATATGCGGCTGTTTTTGATATTGAAGACTCGTTGTCAGATGGTAAAGAAGAACTTCAGCTTGAATTAAAACCCGAAGCCCGACTGTTAGGGTTAGACTTAAACACAGTGGCAAGGCAAGTTAGGCAAGCGGTGTTTGGGTTTGAAATTCAACGCATTCAGCGAGGCCGAGAAGAGGTACGCGTGATGGTGCGTTACCCACTTCAAGCTAGACAGTCTATTGAAACCCTCGAACAAATGATGATCCGCATTGGGCCAAACCAAGAAGTGCCGCTTTGGCAAGTGGCAGATGTGATCCCAGGGTTTAGCCCAGACAGCATTTTGCGGGTAGACAGACAAAGAACCCTATCGGTTACCGCAGATTTTGATAAAAAGAACGGTGACTTAACGCTGGTGCAGTCAGAACTAAACGATTGGTTATCTGAGCAGTTAGGTCAGTACCCTGGCGTGAGTTTTGAAATGGCAGGTGAAGCACGAGACCAAGAAGAGTCGTCTCAAGGGCTAATTGTAGGAGGAGCAGGTTTGGCAATACTGATTTATATTTTGTTAGCCATTCCGTTTAAGTCCTATTCTCAGCCGATAATTGTGATGTCTGTTATTCCTTTTGGCCTTGTTGGCGCGGTAATTGGTCACTGGATCATGGGCATGGACCTAACGCTTTTAAGCTTTATGGGTATGCTCGCGCTGTCGGGGGTTGTGGTGAACGACTCATTAGTATTGGTAGACTATATAAATCAAAAGCGTCTTGAAGGCATTGCCCTTAAAAAAGCGGTTTATGATGCTGGTGGTCGACGCTTCAGGCCTGTATTACTTACATCGCTGACGACTTTCGCGGGGCTGATGCCGCTGTTATTTGAAAAGTCTACTCAAGCTCAGTTTCTTATTCCGATGGCGGTGAGCCTAGGTTTTGGTATTTTGTTTGCGACCGTGATCACTCTATTTATTGTGCCGCTAAACTACCTCATTCTCGAGGATATAAAGCGGTACTTTAGAGGCTACGGTAAAGACATGAAGGGGCTAGTGAAAGGAAAAAACGCACAAAGTTAATTCAATAGTATCGCCAGAGACGGGGCTTCAACACGTGTGTAATGCCGTACAGAGCATGAAAAAACGCGTTATTCTAAGCATATTAGCGAGCCCCGTCGCTTTCTTACCTGTGAGGCGTAACGTCTAAGCTAGCGCCTAAATTAGGTGCTACTCTTTGTTTTAATCCCAGCTTCAATCTGCAGTTTTAAGTGCGATAACGATAGGATTAACGAAAACCTAAGCAGAAATTTCACAAAACCTTCTCCCATACTTACGAAAAACCATCTTTACTGGTAAGGTTATCCGTACACGCCTTCCGCGGTGACCATTACTTGGTAACCCCGTTTAACGCAACGTAAAGAGAAGTGGCAGATGAAAATAAGAAGTAAGCTGATAACTGCATTTTTAGTCGCTGTAACCGTCCCTATCATTGTTTTAGTTGTAACAACGACAGTGCAAACCTTTACACAATCTCGCAATTACTTTGTCAATAGTGCATCCCAAGAAATAAAACAAATAGATAATGCGTTTGAATTGTTTTTTGAAGGAATGAAAGAGCACGTTCGCTACCTTTCTGACGACGTGAGAGTAAAGTCAGCGGCAAATACCTCAATTACCAACTACATAAACCGCTCTGCAGACATGACCCCCCTGAGTAACGGGGATATAGAAAGAAACATTTATGAGTTTCACGGTCAGTTTCGAGAAAAGCATCCCAATTTACTGAATGTCTACATGGGAACAGAGACGGGGGGCTTTATTCAATATCCTGCTGAACCTATGACCAATTACGACCCTCGCAAGCGGCCTTGGTACGAGCAGGCAAAGCAAGCGGGGGGTGAGGCGATTATTACCTCACCTTATCAAGGGGTGTCTGGCGGACCGATGATTTCCATTGCCACCACAATAGAGTCTGACAGCGGCAGTGTAATAGGCGTGCAGTCTATTGACGTGACCTTAGATACACTAACGCGACTGGTTAACGATGTTAAAATTGGCGAGTCGGGATACGTTATCTTAGTTGACGATAATGGTGTGGTACTGGCTGACCCACGCAATAAGAGCAATAACTTTAAAAACGTGAGTGAGTTGCAAAATTTAGCCATGTACAAAGCGTTGCAAACACAAAGAGACAATACGTTTTCTGTGGATACCAAAGAGGGTGAGGTGACGGTTACCAAATACAGCTCTCCTAATTTGAAGTGGCAGTTTATTGGGGTAATTGAAAGTTCAGATATTGAAGCACCGGCAAGAAACATTGTGACCACCATGATGATTGTACTTGTTGTAATGCTAGTGCTGTGCAGTGTGCTTGGTGTGCTGCTCGCCGATAAAATTGTTGCGCCTATTTTGCATATTAGTCGAAGCTTAAAAGAAATCGCTGACGGAAAAGGAGATTTAACCCAGCGTTTAGACGTTAAAACACGGGATGAAATTGGTGAGCTTGCTAATTACTTTAATCAGTTTATGAACTCTATCGGCGATTTGATCAGTCAAATAAAGGCCCAAGCACAAACGCTGCACAGTTCGTCTCAAGACTTTAAAGCAGTAGCTGAGTCGCTCAATCAAGCAAGTGAAAAACAGGAACAATCAATAGAGCACACTGCTACTGCCACCAATCAAATGGCCGCGGCAGCGCAAGAAGTAGCCAGAAGCTGTATATCAACTCAGGATGCGACAGAGCAAACTGATAATGCAAGTCAAAACGGCCGCTCTATCATTAAAAATACAGTGGTTCAGGTTGAGCAATTGATGACATTGATGCGTGATGCATCATCGGCTACTGATGAGCTTGAAAACGAAAGTGGCAATATCAATAAAATTCTTAATGTCATTCGAGATATTGCTGAACAAACAAATTTATTAGCACTAAACGCCGCCATAGAGTCCGCCAGAGCCGGTGAGCAGGGTAGAGGGTTTGCCGTGGTCGCCGATGAGGTTAGAACCCTTGCAAAACGTTCACACGGTGCAACAGAAGAAATTGATAGCATGCTCAACAAGCTTGTAGAGCGCACGCGATTTGTATCAGCGAAAATGACGACAAGTCTTGAACAATCAGAGCAGGCTACCACGCAGTCAAATGAGGCAAGCGAAACCTTTGAGAAAATTGGGCTGCTAGTGCAGCAAATTATGAATCAAATCACGCAAATTGCCACAGCTGCTGAACAGCAATATCAAGTGTCAGAAGAGATAAGTAAAAACATTGTAGGAATGCAGGCTTCAACCTCAGAGGTAAGCAAGGCGTCGCAGGGCTTATCGAACAACGCTGAAAACTTGCTGTCGTTATCTGATGATCTTAACGACCTCGTCGGACAGTTTAAGCTGTAGGGTGGGTACGCTAAAAAGCGATAGATATATATAACTATAATCAATCGTTTATGTGTGCCTTTTGCATTGCATCACGGGATGTTCAGCGTTTACTCTATGTTAATAATTTGTAATAACATAGAGTAAGCGAGAGTCTTATGAATTTTGCAGAATTTGCCGCTTCAAGAAAGAGTGTCCGCGGCTTCACAAAGCAGCCTGTGTCAAAAGCAACCGTAGATTCTATTATCAACGCGGCTAAGTGGGCGCCTTCTTCTTACAACACACAAACGTGGAAGATACACGCTGTTACTGGCGATGTTTTAGATAAAATACGCGAAGGTAATACAGAGAATACACTTGCAGGAAAGCCCCATAAGCGGGATTTTCCTTATAAGGAAGACTACGAGGGTATTCACCGCCAGCGACAAATCGATGTCGCCGTTCAGCTGTTTGACGTCATGGGCATAACTCGCGAAGACAAAGAAAAGCGAATGGACTGGATGATGCGCGGTTTTCGTCAATTCGATGCACCTGTATCCTTAGTGCTGACTTACGACAAAACGCTTGAGCCTGCAGGAATTACTCAGTTCGGCTTAGGCTCTTTAGCCTACGGTATTGTATTGGCCGCGTGGGACTTAGGCTTGGGGTGCGTGATTAACGGACAGGGCATTATGCAGTCTGACGTGGTGCACAAGCACGCCAATATCCCAGACAATGAAGCCATTATGATCTGTATAGCGCTTGGCTATCCAGACCCTGATTTTCCTGCTAACTCTGTTCGCTCTACCCGCGCAGACAACGCAGATTTTGTGACCTACCACGGTTTTGAGTAAGCACTAAACAGCTAAGCAGCTAAACAAAAGCTACTCGTTTTCATCTACTCAACTTTTTCCTGCCGCATGATCATCACAATGATGATAGTGAGTAACAATGCGGTAGGTACTCCCACCATTAAAAACTGCTGTTGACGCACGAAGTACCACGCCAAAGATATTAAAGACACAATTACTACAGCGGCAAAGCCTAGTTTAAAGAATTTCATAATACTTTCCTGATTTTAATTAATAAATGTGTACGAAAATACAGCCTAAACATAGTTCTTATTAATGTTTTTTAATATTAGCAGAAATCGGAGTGATGTTCTGATCCCAAAAGTTGTTAATCAATTACCTAATGTTACGTTAAGTAATTGTTAAAATGCTCAGCGTCAACCTAAACTCAGTGATGAATGTGAGAGAAAAATAATGAAGATAAACTTTAGCTCCATCTCAGATATGTGTAAAAACGTGGGTAAACTCGGAATGAAAGGCAAAATGCTCGCCACAGGCGGTTTATTGCTTTTAACTCCAACGATGGCCCACGCGGCCGCCAACCTTGAGCCTGATGATTTCGTTGGAATTTCATTCTGGCTAATTTCCATGGCACTTATGGCTTCAACCGTGTTTTTCCTATGGGAAACGCAAGCCGTAACGGCAAAATGGAAAACATCCTTAACCGTGTCGGCGCTAGTTACGTTTATCGCCGCAGTGCACTACTTCTACATGCGCGACGTGTGGGTAGCAACGGGTGAAACACCAACAGTGTATCGTTACATAGATTGGCTTCTAACAGTGCCACTGCTAATGATTGAATTCTACTTAATATTACGTGCGATTGGCGTAGCAACAGCGGGCATATTCTGGCGTCTGCTTATCGGTACATTGGTCATGCTAATTCCTGGGTATCTTGGCGAAGCAGGATATATGGACCTTACGCTTGGCTTCGTAATTGGTATGCTTGGTTGGTTCTACATTTTGTACGAAGTATTCCTTGGTGAGGCGGGTAAAGCAGCAGAAGCCCATGCAAGTGATGCAGTAAAATATGCATATGGCGCAATGCGTTGGGTTGTAACTATCGGTTGGGCAATTTATCCAATTGGCTATGTAATGGGTTACCTAGTGGGTGCTGCAGATGCAGATTCGCTTAACATTATCTATAACTTAGCAGACGTAGTTAACAAAATTGCATTTGGCCTCTTGATTTGGTTCGCCGCAACGAATGAAAGCGACGGCAAACTAAAAAACTAAGAGAATAGGCAGCAGTTAACTAACTGCTGCTTTGCGTTATGCACGCTTGCGTTGCAAAGCAGCGCAAGCGTTATTGCCAAGGGTGTGAAAATGAACAAAAGCAAAACTAAAAGCACCAGTAAAAACAGCCTACAGGTAATGGAGTTATTAGAAAAAGAGCTCTTTTCATCTGTATCAGAAAATTCAGCTGCGTGTTACCACCTCCAAAGCGGAGGTTCGCGAACACGAGCTAAACTTTGCCTTCAAGCTTGCGAGGCATTGTCACTTAACGAGCAGACTGCTTTAACGCTAGCTAGCTGTGTAGAGCTATTACACAATGCTTCGCTAGTTCATGACGACTTGCAAGACAACGACGCACAGCGACGTGGTCGAGCGTCTGTCTGGAGCCGGTTTGGAAAAGACATCGCGCTGTGCGCGGGAGACTTATTGCTGTCAAAAGCCTATGGCGCTTTGAGCGATATTGAAGACGTTGCAAAACTTCCTGCTTTAATTCGCTGTGTAAGCAACAATGTTTCCAAAACTATCGAAGGTCAGTGCAAGGATATCCATCAACAGGTTAAATCACTTGTCGACTTTGAAATTATCGCAGCAGAGAAATCCGGGCCTCTTCTTCAGCTATCTCTAGCGCTACCGCTCATTGCAGCTAATTATGAAAGCGCAGTCGACAAAGCCAGTGAAGCCATTCGCCAGTTTGCAATAGCCTATCAAATCGCTGATGACATGGATGATTGGCAAGCAGACTTAGCCAATGGTCAGCTCAATGTGGTTAATTTATTGGCCAGAGAGTCGGATCACGACCAAGCCATTGAACTGGCTAGAACGCGAGCGCAGTATTTACTTAAACGTTGCGAACTTGAATTGAAAGAATTACCCGCTAATTGTGGCGAGTCTGCGATAAAAGCGTGTCAGCTTTTGTTTAAGACAGTGTGTAGGAGCCAAAATGAATAAAGCAGTAGTCATTGGAGCCGGGTTTGGCGGCATTGCATCGGCCTTGCGTATGAAAGCAAAAGGTTACGATGTTACCTTAGTCGACCGCCAGAACGAATTGGGCGGGCGAGCACGGGTGTTTCGTCGCAACGGCTTTGTTTTTGATGCGGGACCTACCGTCATTACTGCACCCTTTTTATTCGAAGAGCTATTCGAACTATTTGGGAAGAAAATTGAAGACTACATAGACATTGTGCCTGTAGAGCCTTGGTATAAATTTGCGTACCCCGATGGCGATACGTTTAACTACGGCGGCACACTTGAAGATACGTTGGAAGAAATTAGGCGTATTTGCCCAGAAGATGAAAACGGCTACCTCGAACTATTAAAAGAATCAGAAGCTATCTTTGATATTGGTTTTAGCCAATTGGCAGATAAACCTTTCCATACACTTTCTAGCATGGTCTCTCAAATTCCTAATCTCGCCAAGCTTCGTTGTTACCGCAACGTGTGGCAACTAGTGTGCGAACACTTAAAAAGTGAAAAGCTACGCCAAGCCTTTTCGATTCAGCCTTTGCTGGTTGGTGGCAACCCATTTGACACTACCTGTATTTATAACCTAATTCATTTCTTAGAGAGAAAGTGGGCAATTCATTTTGCTATGGGTGGCACCGGCGCGTTAGTTCAGGCGCTAGGCAAGCTGATGGAAGAGGAAGGCATTAACATTCAGCTAAACACCACTATAACGGGTATCGAAACTGAAAATAAGAAAGCCACAAAAGTGCACTGCGAATCGGGTGCTATTGATTGCGACACCCTAGTGTCAAATATCGACCCGAAATACCTTTATTCAAATCTGATTAAAAAAGAAGACCAAAAGCTGTCAGCTCGGATAAAAACCAAGCATGCCAAGCTCTCCATGGGACTGTACGTTTTGTATTTTGGTACCACCAAAAAATTTGAAGACATAGCTCACCACACCATTTGGTTAGGCAAGCGCTACGAGCCACTTTTAGATGATATTTTTAATAAGAAGGTGTTAGCAGACGATTTTTCCCTATATCTACATCGCCCAACAGCCACAGACCCTAGTATGGCGCCTGAAGGTTGCGATAGCTTTTATGTATTATCTCCCGTTCCCAACTTGTCATCTGGAACACAATGGGAAGACATTCGTGAAGAGTATGCAGAGAAAATAATAAAGGCTCTCGAATCATCTATCATGCCAGGTCTTAGCGACTGTGTTGTTGAACAATTTGACATGACACCAAAAGAATTTTCCGAAGAGTATTTAAGTGTAGAGGGAGCAGGTTTTTCAATTGCTCCCACCCTTACTCAATCGGCGTGGTTTAGATTTCACAATAAATCAGAAGGAATAGAAAACCTCTACCTGTGTGGTGCAGGAACCCATCCTGGGGCTGGGTTACCCGGCGTACTTTCCTCTGCAAAAGTGGTAGAAAGCTTAATTCCTAGCGTGGTGCCTAATAAAACCCATGAAACGGCATCAACAACAGCAGCAGAGGTTAAATCTGTATCCGTTGCACATTCAACGAATTGCAATGTTACCCAATCAAGTTTATCCGCATCTCCCGAATTACAGGGTGGGGGCGTGAATGCAAAATGAAGAGGTGGCATTAGCAACACTCGCTAAACATGGTAAGTCTTTTCGTTTTGCAGGATATTTTTTGCCTGAAAAAAGACTTAATCAGGCCGCCCGTCTTTACGCATTTTGTCGCTGGATTGATGATATAGCGGATGAAAGTAGCGACAAACAGCTCGCCAAGGCAGAGCTAGAAACTATTCAGCGCGCTATTGAGACTGGCACCGAATTATGTGCAAACACGGCAGATTTTTTGTCATTGCAGCGTGAGCTCGGCTTTTCTTCGACACTTCCCATACAGCTTATAGAGGGAGTGAAGCAAGATTTATACACCGTTGATTTTAAAACGCAGGATGACCTTATCAGGTATGCCTACCGAGTAGCAGGCGTCGTAGGGCTAATGATGTGTCCCATTTTAGGCGCGAAAGAGAAAGGGCTGCCTTATGCCACCAACCTCGGCATTGGCATGCAGCTCACCAATATAACAAGAGACGTTTTTGAAGATGCGCAGATGGGAAGACGATATATTCCCGGAAGCTGGTGCGATGTGTCTGCTCAAGATATTGTGGGAAATTCCGTTACAACGCAGCAAAAAGTCATAGATGCTACAAAGCGGTTACTGGCATTGAGTGAGTGTTACTATAATAGTGGTTGGCAAGGATTAAGGTACTTACCTAAAAATAGCAGAAATGCCATTGCCATCGCTGCTTCAGTGTACCGCGAGATAGGCATAAAACTAGCGGCACGTCACAAATATGCATATTGGGAAGGAAGAACGCGGGTAGGGTTACCCAAGAAAATACTGATCGCCTCTTCTGTCATGGTGAGAGGTGGCTACCCTGTATTTGCTGAAAAGCGTGCTCCAAGTATTGATGTGCTTCACGCCTCCATTACCGACCTGCAGCCCGTTAGCATAATTAATGACTAGTAATAACGTAGACATTATTATCCGAGGGGCAGGGTTGTCAGGCATATCCCTACTATTAGCGTTAATAGAACAAGGCTACTCAGGAAGCGTATTAGTCGTTGAAAAGCGCGCTGAACCCGAAACTCAAAAAACCTGGTGTTTCTGGGGAGAGGAAAATATTTCATCCTCCCTACATCACTTAATCAAACGCCACTGGTTTTCATGGTCATTCTCAGGTGACGGTCAAGAATATCACCACTGTACACAATCAAGTGAACACGCTTACTGCTGCTTACAGGCTGAAGATTTTTATCAATACGCCTTTGAAAAGCTCAAAGGCCTGCCCACTATAGAATGGCTGTGGAATACCGATAGTGAGTTGATTGATACTGTCGATGCCAATGCCAATGCCAATGCCAATGCCAATGCCAATGCCAATAATGTTGAGCTAGCGCTGAAAGGCCGGCGGGTTTCAGCGTCCTTTGGGTTTGATAGTGCGTGTGGCATTTCTCTGCCAGAGGGTAATACTATCAATCAGTATTTTGTTGGTGCGTGGGTGAAAACGTCCCCTCAGTCGTTTAACGCAAAAAAGGTCGCACTGATGTCAAACATGACCGCTGATGAAAGCTGTTTTGAGTTCACCTATATTTTACCCTTCAATTCAGACTATGCACTTATTGAGCTAACTCGCTTTTCAATGCGCTATGAATCTCTTGCAGATATGCAGTCTGCCTGTGAGGATATAGTCAATAGCGGCGATTATGGCAATGATGTGGTTATTGAAAAGTGGGAAAAGGGGGTGCTGCCGATGGATACACGAATAGCACCAGTCAAGGAAGGCAACTGGAATTGTATTGGTGCGCGTGGCAGTATGATTAGGGCGTCGTCTGGGTACGCTTTTTTAACCATTCAGCGCTGGGCGCAAAAAACAGCCCAAAGCCTCTGCAGTGAAAATAAATTATCTCTAGCTAAGCCCATATCGCCGATATACTCTGCGTTAGACTCTTTGTTTTTGAAGGTAATGAGAAAAAACATGGCGCTATCTCCAACACTCTTTAGCTCAATGGCTAAAAATGTGAATGCTGTTGTGTTTGCCCGCTTTATGACAGAGAAGGCTACTTTTTCAGACGTTCTGTCTATCATCAAGGCTATGCCGATTAGACCGTTCGTCAAAGCGCTTTTTACCCCTGAGCACTAATGAATACCCTTCGGCTTTTTAATTATTTTACGATTTCAAGTATCGTGCTTTGTATAGCCTGGTACGCAGCCTTTCCCATTTCAAATGACGGGATAGGCATAGCGGCTCTTATTGTTATTTTCATCATGGGAATGCCTCATGGTGCACTAGATATCCTTATGCTCAAGTCTTTAAGCAGGCAAGACATGGGAAAATCTCGTTTCAGCTATGCCGTAAAGCTCGGCATACTTGTTTGCGTGTATACCGCATTAGTGGTGATGGCGTTTTTTGCATGGATGCTGTTGCCAACAGTGTGCCTCTTAGTTTTTTTAACTATTGGAGTTGCCCACTTCAGGCACGACTGGCAGCAAACCCGTTCGACACCCGCATGGTGTCTCAGTGCCGTGGTGGTGACAGCCCCATCGTTAGTGTATTCACGGCGTCTTGAAGATGTTTTTGAATGGCTTTTTTTACCCGCATACCATGCGTCCATCATCGCCTTAGGCATGCAGGTAATAGCAGTACTGTGCTTTGCAATTGTATTGGCTTATTGGTTAAAAGATAGTATCGAAACGCCAGCTGTGAAGAACATGATTATTGTCGTGATAAGCGCGTGCGTGCTGCCTCCCCTTGTCTTTTTTACGCTGTACTTTTGTATTGTTCACTCTGTTTACCACACAGTGTTAGTGCAAAAAACAATGCAGGTGAATTTCAAAAGTCTGGCTGTTGCTACGCTCGTTCCTATGCTTGGTACTGTCGCTATTTTCAGCGCGGGCTACTGGTATTTTATCGAAACAGAGGCATTAAGTGTGTACTACCCGCTTATCTTTATCGGGCTGTTTGCAGTAACGTGCCCCCATGTGTTGCTTACACACTTTAGTAATCACAATAATTAGGAACCAGGAACCAGGAACCAGGAACCAGGAACCAGGAACCAGGAACCAGGAGCCAGGAACCAGGAATCAGGAACAACTCATTAAGCATCATGCGTTGGCTTTTGTTCTCTGGCACTTACGAAGCGCTGCAGTAAATCTGCAAACCAAGCAGTATAGCTATGTGGGTTTTGTGATAACTCAGCCTTAATGTCTTGTTCGCTTACCCAGCGAGTGGCACTGATTTCATCAGGGTTAGGTGATAGAGCGACGTCGTCGTCATTGCAATACTGAACGAAAATATGGTCGTACTCGTGCTCAGTAAGCCCGTTATCCAATGACGCTTTGTACGTCATTGCGCCAACGTATTCAGGGTTAGGTAAATGGGTAACACCTAGCTCTTCAAAAACGCGACGTTTTACCGCACTATCAAGCCTTTCTCCTTCTCTGGGGTGTGAACAGCAAGCATTACTCCATTTGCCACCGCTGTGGTATTTATCACTGGCTCTTTGTTGTAGTAAGTGTTCAAAGCCGTGTTCGGTTTTTCTTACTAGCATCAGTGAAAAGGCAAGGTGAAGAAGACCGTGTTGATGAGCCTGCAGTTTCTCGCATGTACCCACCATATTGCCCATCGAATTGACTAACACTACTGACTCATTCATAACCATACTCATTTATAACAATACTGATTGATAAGTATTTGCCCAATAATTATTGATGTATACGCGTGGAGGACAATATGGTTTTACGTTAGTTGAAGTAAGGCGGCATGAAGCGCTGCTTTGCAATAACAGTGATTTTTCTACCGCTTAAATTCAAATTATGAGCGAAGAGATAAAGGCGCTTTATTGATCGGTGTGATGCTTCTTTTTCATCAGGCCTTACGTTGTGAAGCCTTAATTTGTGAAGCTGTGGGTTATCAGGAATTAAGCAACACGTCGAATTCATGTTTTGGTATGGGCTTGCTCCAAAGGTATCCCTGTCCAATATCGCAACCAAGCTCAACTAGCTTAGCTTTTGCTGCTTCGTTTTCCACGCCCTCTGCCACAACTTGCATGTCTAAGCTCTTTGCCATATTAATGATGGCAGACACTAAGGTTTCGTGTTTTTGATCTATGCCAAGAGTAGTGATAAAAATCTTATCAATTTTTAATTTTCCGGCGTTAAACGCTCGCAGGTAATTTAAGTTGGAATAGCCTGTACCAAAGTCATCAATAGAAAATTGAACGCCAAGCTGTTTAATGTGTTCCAGCTGCTTTCTAATGTTCCCGTGATCGTCTGCTAGTATGCTTTCTGTTAGTTCAAGCTCAAGAGATACAGCAGGCAAGCCACTTTTTTGCAATGCTGATTTAACAATACCGGGCAGTGAATTATCTCTGAACTGTGAAAAAGAAAGATTTACCGCCACGGATAAGTATTTGTTGCCAATACTGTGTTGGTACGCACAATATTCACAGGCCTCTGTGAGCACAAACGCGCCTAGTTGATTAATGAGTCCGCTGCTTTCGGCAACGGGAATAAATTGGTCGGGGAAAATAAGACTGCCGTCTTCTTGTGGCCATCTTACCAAGGCTTCCATAGCGCACACTTTTCCCGTTTCGAGCGCAATTAACGGTTGGTAGTACACCGCTAGTTTATTATGTAATACAGCAGGGCGTAATTGCTGCAGTAAGTTAAACAGCACGTCACTGCGCTCATCGAGTGCGGCATTGTAATACTCAAACCGGTTTCGTCCTTTGCGTTTCGACTCATACATGGCCACATCGGCTTTACGGCAAAGCTGCTTAAACGTCGTTCCATCATCTGGTGCGCAGGCTATTCCTATTGACGCAGAAACTACTATTTTGGCTTCTAATACTTCAAATTCAGTGCTGCACCACGCAATTAGGTTTGTGCAAAGCGCATCGACTTGATTTTTATCGGTTATGCCGGCTGCCAGCACAATGAACTCATCACCCCCAAAACGAATGAGGCACTGATCACCGTTTAAATGCTGACTAATGGTTTGCGCAATGTTTTGTAAAAACTTATCACCTGCAGCGTGGCCTAATGCATCATTAATAGGCTTGAAGTTATCTAAATCAATAAACAGTAGTGCCAATTTAGTTTGGGATGGATTGTTTCTTTTCAGCATGGTCGAAAAAAGGCGCTCACCATATAAGCGATTGGGTAAATCTGTAAGGGGGTCGTGCAGTGCAAGATGCTGTACCTGAAGCCGGCTCTCCTCTGCTTTTGTGTTTTCTATTTGTAGTGACTGCAGCAGATTCCTGATGTCTTGTACCAAGATGTACACGCAGAAACCAGTAAATATAAAAAGAATCATGATAAATATGACATGGGACCACGTCACTGACGGGGCGTGGGGAACCACCACGCCTTCAATAGCCAACCAAGCCAGCAACACACACTGCAATAGCACTGAAGTCAGCGTGGTTAAAAATAGACGTCTATCGCCAAGGATGGCAGAAAAGATGATCACGCTTGGGTAGCCCAGCATGGCCAGGTCGAATACACCAGCGCCAGTTATCGACAATAGGAGCAGCATAAGCGAGATTGATATTAAGAATAGGTAGTTACATAGGTTCGAATACCGCCAAACCGACAAACAGGTAGTAGCCACAAGAGAAAGCAGACCGAATGAAAAAATATAAACTGCAAGCCCACGGGCAAAGAGAAGGGCGATAAATAAACTTACGCTCGCGATAACGCAGGTTTGCACCAACCTTTGTTGTTTCACAAGTATCATCTTACCGCTTGATGTTACTGAAGAGGGCTCTACTTTTCTATCCAACATGATGATAGTCCTAACCCATATATTGATTAATACAGTAACGGTTAGGGGGCAAAAATCAAGAAAGTAATACGACCAAAACAGATTATGAGGATTCTGTTGCTAGTATGGGTTGCAGAAGAAAAGAAAAAAGGAAGAGCAAAAATTAAAAAAATGAAGGATAGGCGGGTTAAAATGAGCATAAACTCGCGCTAATAAGCAGACTCATTTGTTCTACTTATTAGCGCGGTATTGATGCCTACTAGCTTAGGCGTATGCGCTATTTGTAATAGCGCTATTTGTAATAGTGCTGCAGCGTAATTAGCCTACAACTAGGGGCTTGAGCGTTAGGCAGCCAGCGTGAGAATTTCTCTTGCCTTTACTAGGTCAATATCGCCGTGCTCACCAAGCGCAGTTAGGCCGTTGCGCTCTAGGTTATCAACTAATCCATCAATGGCTGTTTTATCGATATCATAATCAGATAAGCGAGTTTTGACCTGCATTGTTTCAAAGAAATCTTGAACGGCTTTAATGGTCAAATCTATGGCCTTTTCTTCATTGTGTTCTGAAATATTAAATACGCGCTCACCAAGCTGCAAAATCTTCTCTTTCTTGCTGTCACGTTGCACATACATCAGCGAAGGCAATACGATAGCTAGCGTTACCGCATGGTCTAAACCGTGAAGTGCCGTCAATTCGTGGCCAATCATATGAGTGCCCCAATCTTGTGGAACGCCTTTGCCAATAAGACCATTCAACGCCATTGTCGCTGACCACATTACGTTTGCTCTTACGTCGTAATCAGTAGGTGTTGCTAGTGACTTAGGACCTTCTTCAATAAGCGTTTGCAAAATGCCTTCTGCAAACCTGTCTTGTAACGGCGCGTTAACTGAGTAGGTGAGGTACTGCTCAATAACGTGCACAAAGGCGTCTACCACACCATTTGATACCTGTCGCATCGGCAGCGAATAGGTAAATTCAGGGTCGAGTACTGCAAACACCGGCTGTACAGATTCAGATGAAAACGCGCGCTTTTGTGAGGTTTCTTTACGGTTTACCACTGAATTACCATTACTTTCTGAGCCAGTTGCAGGCAGTGTAAGAACGGCACCGATAGGTAATGGATTTTCAAACGGTGCTTCTTTAATTAAGATATCCCATGGGTCGCCAGCAAAGTTGACTGCAGCAGCGACAAATTTTGCACCGTCGATAACACTTCCGCCACCCACAGCGAGGATAAAGTTAACCTTGTTGTCACGAGCCACTTCAACGGCTTTCATCAGCGTCGAAAATTCCGGGTTTGGCTCAACACCGTGAAATTCTACAACCTCGGCATCGCCAAGTGCTTCTACGGTTTTATCGTAAATGCCGTTTTTTTTAATCGAGCCACCACCGTAAAGAAATAGCACCTTTGCATTGTGTGGTAAACGAGAGGCTACTTCACTGAGTTGGCCCTTTCCAAAAAGCACTTCTGTTTGATTTTTAAATGTAAAATTAAGCATAGTCAGTTTTTCGTCCTTATTAGTCTTGTTCATTCAGTTGGTTAATAAGCTTTTCAGCGAGTAGTTTGTCTGAAAAAGGGTTTTGTCCCGTAATTAGCTCGCGATCTACAACTACATGAGGGGCCCACATTTCTTCGTATCTCATGTCGCCGCCAGCAGTGCTCATAGCATCGGAAGGATAGTAAAGTAAGCCTGCATCGGTAAGGGTGCTCTCAAAGTACTCTTCTTCGCCTTGTGAGAAAATCGTCATTTCATAACCCGCGTAAATCCAGTCGTCAGCCTCTGCATCGGCTTGGCTTTTAAGCGATGAATTAAACGCTTCAGGGTTGTTTTGTGCTGATAAAAGCGCGATAGGGCCATGGCATATTGCCGCGGTGGGCTTTTCTGCACTGTGAAAATAGCTCAAAATTTTACCCACTTCAGGGTTGTTGGCTAAGTCGATAAGTGGGGCATGGCCGCCAGGAATAAACACGCCCTTGTAGTTGTTTAAACCTGCATCGATGACTTCTGAAAGCGATAGGGTATCGTCAATGCCATCAATAGAGGCAACAAAGCGTTGTATTTGCTCCATGTAAGCACTGTCACCGCCAAAATACTGTGGGATCACCGATTTACTGTCTACGGCGGGCGCATTGCCTTTCGGCGTAGCTAACACTAGAGTGTAACCGGCGTCGACCAATGCTTTTGCGGGTACGCCAAACTCATTTAAATAATAACCCGTCGGCTCAGTTTTACCTTCTGTAAGCTGCATTCTATCTTCGCTTGATAGCAGTACCAGTACCTCGCCTTTGGTATCAGTCTGACTCTCATGACCTTCACCGCTTCCACTTTCGTGCCCATGACTGAAAGCGCTCAGTGATAGCGATGATGATGAGATAAGTAATAATATCGGTAGTGTCTTGTTCACAAAAAATCCTTATTAATTTAAGCCAAATGCTTCGATGGGCTGCATCTTACGGAGGTTTAATTGGCACGAGAAGTCAGATAAGTTAGTATCAGCCATCAATAATCTGATGGGTCGGTCGATGTCATATCTTACGCAGTTAAAAACCTTTGTTGAAGTGTATCGCAGTGGCAACATTACTCGGGCCGCATCAAGGCTGCATATGTCACAGCCTGCAGTTACATCGCATATCCAAGCAATGGAGTCCATTGTGGGGAAGGAGCTGTTTATTCGAAAAGCGAGAGGCGTTGAGCCAACCCCAATTGCCGATGATCTGGCGCTTCAAGTATCTAGTCACATCGACATTCTTGAGCAAAAAGTGGCGTCAATTCGAAGTCGAGCTTCAACAGACCACGGTACACTGCACCTTGCTGGGCCCGCTGAGTACCTCAGCTCTGTGGCGGGGCCAACACTTGCCAATCTGCTGCAGGCCGATAGAGTCAACCTGGTTGTCCATACCGGCAATAAAACAGATATTTATGGCCTGTTAAAAAACGACGTGGCTGAACTTGCTATTACTGGGTCAGAGCCAGAATCAACTATGTATGAATATCAAAAACTGGACAAAGAGCGACTCATCCTTGTTATGAATCGAGTTCAGGGCAAGTTGATAGGAGAGCGGGAGGTGACAGCTTCTCTATTAAATACGCATAAAGTGGTCGCTTATGATGAACAACTTCCGCTTATTCGCCGCTACTTTGCTGATGTGTTTAATGCCAAATGCGACTCGCCCGTGGCAGCCATCTGCCCAGATATAAGAGCCATCGCGTCTATAGTTACGTCGGGGGTTGGTTATTCAGTGTTGCCCGATTACCTTTGCAAGCAAGGCATAAGGCAGGGAGAGCTTATTCAGCTGGGCAAGCCTGGTCCAGAGAATGATTTATACTTAGTATGGAAAAAGGGCGCGCTTTCTAATCCCAGAGTAGATTTTGCTAAGGATGTTATCACTGCGTTTACTAACTTAAATTACCTTGCCGAATATCCAAGCTAGTACGAGGGTGAAAGAATCAAATCGCAGTACAGGGGGAACCGTACTGCGCATTTCTTTTAAACTGAACCGGCGAGTTAATCGAACCAAACGCTAGAACGTGCCTACAATTTTTACTGAGCCATCAACTTTGCTCTCATCAATAAAGCCGATAGTGTTCGGGTTTGTAGCAACAAGCGTTAGCATTTCATTTTCGTTTGAAATCATTTCAGGTGGCGTTCCTCGACCCGTGAATACAAGTTTCGACCAAAAGGCTGAATATTGAGATTCAGATTTTCCAAGTACGTCTTTGTTAAATATATTTCGAAGTCCATTACCTGTTTCAAACGTAAGGGGGATAGCTCTGCTCCCATCAGGAAACGCTTTTGATTTACCAAGATAAATGCGCTTTACCATTTCAACGTCAATGCCGGAGGTATTGTTGGCATTAATGATGATAGCCGTGCCAGCAAATACAGGCATTGAAAGCAAAAGACACAGTGCGAAAATAAATTTCATGAAGGTTACCTTTAATCGTTGTAAATAAATCCGTTATAGGACGCTCATCATTCAGATTCTCTAAAACAGTTTAGCCAATAAAGGAAAGAAACAGTGAGTCGTGTTTACGTCTGTTAAAGTATAGCTGAAAATAACACCATGCTGCGATTGTACAATGGTAGCAAAACGCAGAATGAGTATTAGCGAGGTATTGATGGCAAAACCCCGAAAAAAAGCCCCGGAAAAAACCGTTCAGATTTATTGTGCTAAGTGTAAAACCTTACTCTATAAATATAAAAAAGGTGGTAAAGGGGCGTTGGTTAAGTGTTTCAAAGAGCGAATAGTTGAAGACTTCACAAAAGAAGAGGGCATATGCCCTAACTGCGAACAACAATTTGCACGGGATTCATTAATTCGAGGAACCCCCTCTCTAAAAATGATTGGCGGTAAGGTGAATATGAAGTAAATGATAAAAAAATTTGCTCTATGGAAAAAGTTACCTAAATTTAAGTATATGGAGTGCGTTAGCTAGGGAAGGTGCCTGAATAAAAATAAGTAGCAATTAGCATTAACAATCTTCATGAGCGAGCGAAAATTGTATGTCGATCCAGCGTAAGTTTTTATTAGCAATTTGTTCTGTCATCGCCTTATTAGCCTTGGTTATCGCAATTATCACGGTAGTCACCACGTCTTCCAATGTCGTAAAGCAGATAGAAACGCAAAAACAAAACACAGCGGACAGGCTCGTTAATATTCTCACCGTTACTGACGCTATTGTACTTGAGCGAGTGAAAAGCAGTATGTCGCTGCTCAAGCAGCGAGGCGAAGCGCTGGGCGTTCCAAGTCATGGTGGGGTTGTCACCGTAAAAGACACACCAGCTCAACAATTATTTCTCGGTTCTCAAGCGCAAGCTAACGACTTTTCATTGGTAGACGAGTTGACTGACGTAATGGGCGGTACCGCCACCTTATTCAGTAAAACGGGCAATGATTATATACGGATTAGTACCAACGTTATTAAAAATGGTGCGCGAGCTATCGGTACTAAGCTCGCTCCATCCGGTAAGGCTATAAAACAAATAGAGCAACAACAGGCTTATTACGGTGCGGTAGATATTCTAGGTAGCCCTTATCTCACTGGCTATGAGCCCATGTTCAACGCCCAAGGCCGTGTTATTGGCATATGGTACGTTGGCTATTCTGCAGATTTAAACGTGCTCGAGGATGCAATTAAGAAAAGCCACCTTCTTGATGAAGGCTTCGTCGCCTTGAGAGATGGTAAGGGCAATATTCGCATGCACTCGTCTCATGTCAATGAGCAAACAGTGCAGTCTGCACTCAATGATAATGACAAATGGTCGACAACTATCGTGCCTTTTAAACCGTGGGGCTACGATATTATTTTGGTCGCGTCACAAAGTGAAAAATCGTCGCTGATAAGCGCAGCTGTTTTTGCGGTGATTGCAAAAGTACTGGTGGCCAGTGCAGGTGTACTTATTACGATATGGTTGCTCGTAAAATACATAGTGGGTAGGCCCCTTGAGGAGTTTATTGCTGTGGTAACTAACTTAACCTCTGGCGAAGGCGACCTTACTTTTAGGTTTGAAGGCAAAAGGGGGGATGAGTTTGGGCAAATGGCTAGAGCATTTAATCAACTATTAGGCCAGCTTCAAGAGACATTGCAAAACGTAGATGCCACAACCGGCGGTATGCTGACTAAATCACAGTTGCTTAATAAAACGGCAGAGCAGTCTAGCGAGTCAGTGTCGTTACTTTCTTTAGAAACCGATAAAATTGATTCTGCAATCGTTCTTCTGCAAGAGAATACTGATAACGTCTCTGCCAGTATCACCAGTTCCAGTGAAGCTGCCACAGCGGCAGATAGCGACACCAGAACTAGCGTAAGCGTGCTTGCGCAAACTATCGACGACATTCAAGCCCAGGCTAATGATGTTGATGAGTCTGTTAAAGTCATTGATGAGTTAGCGCAAGCCAGTGAAGAAATAAGTGGCGTGATGGAAGTGATACGCAACATTGCCGAGCAGACAAACTTGCTGGCATTAAATGCGGCAATTGAAGCGGCTAGGGCGGGTGAGCAAGGACGAGGCTTTGCTGTTGTTGCCGATGAAGTTCGCTCTCTGGCAAGCAGAACGCAGTCATCGACAGAAGAAATTCGCATTATGATTGAACGTTTACAACAAGGTAGCAGAGAAGCCGCATCAAAAATGAATCGCAATAAAGATACGGCTTATAATACCCTTGAAGTGACTAAAAATGCAGGAGTCTCACTGGAACAAGCACTAGGTGCAGTGGCTCGTATTACTAGATTAAACCAAGAGGCCTCGCATACTGCACAAGGGCAAAAAGAGGTAGCGAGAAACGTTATTCAAGGGGTTGAGAGTATTAAGGCCGTTGGTGATGCTAATCGCAATTATGCCACCGAGGTGGCAATAAGCTGCAATGAGTTAGTTGATCAAATTAAGCAAATGCAAGCGCAGCTTAGGCGCTATCGTTTCTAAGGAGAGGCCGCTAAGGCCTCTTTAATTGAGCCATTGACTAAATCAACTACTTGCGACGAACCTACCAATTGTCAGGCTTGAAACGAACGGTAACAATTTCATTATTGATTATGTGAGCTTGGCATTGCCGTAGTCCTTGATCCCTTTTATTCTATGCGGTGGAAAAACATTGCAGCGGCGATATTGCACTGCTTCACACATGGAATAATTATAATGAAACGAATAACTGCGCTGTTTAGTTCGGCAGCGGTGCTGCTCACATTAAACATGCTATTGAGCAGTTTTGCTAACGCAGCCGATGTTGAATATCGTCTGCCATCGTCAGTAAGCCCCACCTTTCAACGTATTCACTTAAATGTCGACCCAGATAAACCATCGTACTCGGGGACGACGGAGATTGACGTTGTTGTCAATTCACCGACTCAAAAAGTAGGTTTTTATCAGCACGATTTATCCATTACGTCTGCTGCGTTAGTCAATGCTCAGCACTCATTGTCGCTAAGCGTTATGGAAAGTGATTATGATATTAATTGGGGAACGGCTGAGAACGTTATCAAGCCTGGCAACTACACGCTTAAAATTGCGTTTGAAGGTAATGTAAACACGTCGTCAGACGGCATGTACCTGTCTCGTTTTGAAGAAAACAATTATATCTTTACCCAGTTTGAAGACATGCACGCTAGAAAAGCGTTTCCAAGCTTTGATGAGCCTATTTTTAAAATTCCATATCAAATGACCATTAGCGCGCCTGCCCATCAGGTAGTGGTATCAAATACGCCTGTGCTTGAAGAGTCGGTAAGCGATGGCGTAAAAACCGTTCAGTTTGAAAAAACAAAGCCTATGCCGACCTACCTTATCGCTTACACAGTAGGCCCATTTGATAGCACTGAGATGACAGGGTTGTCTGTGCCAGGTCGTGTTTATGTGCCAAAAGGCTATATCGACAAAACGAAGTTTGTCATCAAGCATACCCCAGAAATACTGACGTCTTTGGAAGATTTCTTTGGCATCAAATATCCATACAAAAAAATGGATTTTGTGGCTGTACCTAACTTCACACATGGCGCTATGGAAAATGTGGGTCTAATTACCTATCGCGATAGCCTATTGCTTTTAGCTGATAACCCAAGTGTTACTGAGCGCTCTGGCCCACTTAACGTGATTGCGCACGAGCTTGCCCACCAATGGTTTGGCAATTTAGTGACCATGGCCTGGTGGGACGATCTGTGGCTAAACGAAGCGTTTGCTTCATGGGCTGCAAGTCACACAATGAAGACGCTATATCCTGAGTTAAATTACGCAGATCGCCTTGTTCAAGAAGGGGCTTTTGGTGCAGATGCAAGCCCAACGGTTAAGCCCGTGAAAAAAGTAGTGAAACGTCAGCCAGACGTTATGGATGGTTTGGGGCTTAATTACTCAAAAGGTGAATCGATCCTGCAAATGATTGAGTCGCTAATCGGTACCGACAGCTTCCGTGAGGGCGTGCGTAATTACATGAAAACCCATTCATGGGGTAATACGGTAGCTGATGATTTGTGGCGAGCGCTTGATGGCGTATCCGACTTTAATTTAAGTGCAATGATGAAAGCCTATCTAGAACAGCCAGGCTACCCCATCATTCATATTACAGAAGACGGTAAAGTCACTCAGTCTCGCTTCCATTTTGCTGGCGCATCGGTAGAAGATAAAACGTGGGCCATACCGCTTAAGTTGACCTACCAGCAAAACGGCGAAATGAAAAGTGAGGTTGTGTTTATCGACAAAACCACTACAACCCTCCCTCAGCTAGCCGAGGCCGACTGGGTGTATCCGAATGACAATGCCACAGGTTATTTCCGCTGGTCTATCTCGCCTGCGCAGTTAGACAATTTACTGGCAAATATTGAGGTATTGAACAAGCGTGAGAAGAAAAACGTGTTGTATAACTACCAAGCACTGTTAAATGCTGATGAGGTTAGTGTTGATAGTGTGATGAAAGTACTCAATGCGTTAAGTGCAGATGAAGACCCTGCCGTTATTCGCGCTGCTGTTGGTGTACTGCAAGAATTTGATTACTTAGTCAATGATAGCAATCGCGATGCGTATGCTACCTTGCTGACTAACACTTATATGCCACTATTAGATTCACTGAGCCTTACTCAGGCAGAGGATGATTCGACCGACATTATTCGCCTTCGCAACCAGCTGTATGGCTTTTTAGGTATGTATGCCGAAAGCGATAGCCTGGTTGAGAAGAGTAACGTGCTCGCTAAAAAGTATATCGACGATCCAGCAAGTGTTTCTTCTGGCCTTGCCGGAACTGCCATTGCTATTGCGACAAAAAATAGTGCAGATAAAGATAACGCCAAGTGGTTTAACGAGGTGGTAAGTGCATTTAAAAAAGCGCAGTTGCCAAACGTAAAAAGTACGCTGATTTACTCCATGCGTTTTGACGACAAGGAGTCAGTATTTAAGATGTTAGACTTGGCGTTAACCAATGAGATAACACCAGCAAACACCATGTATATGGTTGCGCGGGTGGCAAGAAATCTTGATGATCATACCTTGGTATATCAATGGCTTGATAATAACGCTGACGCCTTGATTAAGAAGATGCCTGACTATCACGTAGCGCGCATGCCTGAATTTGTGTCTTCAAGCTGCTCTGAAACAAACCTTGCCATGGCGAACACGTTTTATAGCAAGATTTCTGACCGTTACGAAGGTATGGCTCGAGGTGTAGAAATTATGCAAGACGAATCTCAACAGTGTCTTCGCTTAAAAACAGCGTTTCAAAGTGACTTTGATAAGTTTCTTGCTAACTATGCCAAGTAGCTATATTTGAAATACATAGCACGCGCCGCTGTTTGCTAACGGTTATAAAAAAGCACCGAAAGGTGCTTTTTTATTGCACGTGCCGACATAATGTCCGTCTCACACCAACCGACTTACAATATCCGAATAACATTAACCGACTTACAAAAACCAACTCACAGTAAACACTCATTGCGAATACTCTGCCTGATTAAAGTTTATATTTACACGCGGCTTAAAATGAACCACACTGGCTAAAAGATCACGTTTCTTACAGCGGTTAGCCCGTAACGCTTATTTTGTAATCTCTATTGTGAAAGCGTTAACAAATAGCCTTGCCTGTAAAAACACACTGTCGAAAATAATGAGGCGCTTTAATGCTAGATACCATCTCTTTTTCACAACGCCAGCGACTGGCCTACATCGATTTTTGCCTCTTATTTAAAGGCGCGATTCATCGACAAGACCTTATCAAGCGCTTCGAAGTGGGGCTGTCTGCCGGCTCTCGAGACTTTACGTTGTATAAAGAGTTAGCGCCTGACAACTTAGTGTATTCAGCGCAAGAAAAGCGGTATTTTCAAACAGAATCCTTTTTGCCACTATTCGAGCACGATGCTAGACGTACGTTAGTCAAATTAGCCAATGATATTTCAGATGGCTTTGATGCCATCGGCGATATTCATTTTCCCGTTGAAAGCGCGTCGTCCCTTAACGTGCCGGATATATTTGTTGTGGCTAAAGTAGTGCAAGCTATTGTGAATCAAAAAGCCATGAGCGTGATTTATACGTCGCTTTCAAGCGGCTCAGGCGCGCGAGAGCTGGTGCCCCATAGTATTGTTGATAACGGGCAGCGGTGGCATGTTCGCGCATTTGATAGAAAGTCTCAGAGTTTTCGAGACTTTGTATTAACCCGTATTAGCAAGGTGACGGTTAAAGATACCCCTGATGAAAATGAGCTCAAAGACTGTGACGAGGCATGGCAAAGAATGATTCCCCTTGAAATTGTTCCTCACCCTAAAAATATTAAATACCCTACAGCGATAGAGCTAGACTATGCCATGGAAGAGGGCGTATTGGTACTTCAAGTACGTGCTGCAATGGCGGGGTATTTGCTCAGAAGGTGGAACGTGGATTGCACTAAATTAGCCAGTCTTCGAACGGGTGAATATCAACTGTGGTTGAGAAATCAGGCAAGCTTAGCAAATATAGACAATCTTGCTATTGCACCGGGCTATACCAGTGAGGAAGTTGAGTATCAGTAAAATGATGCTGACGATTAGGCTATTGCTCTAGCTGCTGTGCAAGCCAGAGCAATAGCTATAATGTTAAGAATAGGGCTCTGGTAGGCGCTATGGAGCAATGGAGCAATGGAGCAATGGAGCAAAGGGGTAATGTAAAGCATTGAGGCTAGCTCATTCATCGAGGTACTTTTTGATGCAGGTAATTAAGGTGTCTTTGTCTATGGGCTTGGTAAGAAAGTCGTTCATGCCAGCGGCCAAACACTCCTCTTTATCCTCGGTGAATGCATTCGCTGTTAACGCAATAATAGGTGTTTTTAAGTCTAAAGTGGCTCGAATGGAGATGGATGATTCAATACCACTCATCACCGGCATATTACAATCCATGAGAATAAGGTCAAAGGTATGCTTAATACAGGCCTCAAGGGCGTCTTGTCCATTTTTAACGTGTAATATAATAAAATTTTCTTGCTGTAAAAGTGCTTTAACAATTTCCGCGTTAATCTCATTGTCTTCCGCTAGCAGTATGCGTTTTTTCTTTACCTTAGTTTTTGGCGTTTCAGAAATAGGAGAAGAGCTGGCAAGTAATTTACGCAAATCTTGTTCTATTTCACGTCTATTGATGGGCTTAGCGTGTGAACGCCATATCATTTCCGTTAGCGTGTCTTGACCGTTTAGCCTTTCTAATTCTGCGGACACTACAATTATCTTTGGCAGGACACTGTGCTTACTGCGTTTCAATTGTTCAATGAGGTCTAAGCCACTTACGTCCGGCATTGCTAAATCGACGATAATAGCGTCGTAGTCTAAAGGCGTGTGGTTTAAAAAGTCGCTGGCCGATGCATAGCAGGTACCTTCAATATGCATAGAAGCCAATATATGGGCCAGATATTCTCTACTAGTTTGTAAGTCGTCGATGATGGCGCAGCGAATATTTGCTATAGACTGAACGGACATAGGCGGTAAACGGGCCTCCTGTGTGTTCATAGTAAATGAAAAGGTCGTCCCTTTCCCTACCGCTGAGCGCACGTTTATATCGCCACCCATCAGCAGCGACAGCTGTTTTGCGATGCTTAAACCAAGCCCCGTTCCGCCAAACTGGCGGGTAGTGGCTTGATCGGCTTGTTCAAACTTTTGAAAAATTTTGTCAATGACATCCTCTTCTATGCCAATTCCGGTATCGATAATATCAAACGTGAGTAAAAGTGAATCGCCCGACACGGCGTGACTCACATTCAATGAAACGCTGCCGGATGAGGTAAACTTAATTGCGTTGCTCAGCAAATTATGCAGAATTTGTGAAATACGAGTCACGTCGCCTTCTATTATGGGTGGAAGGCTAGCCTCTTTATGGTAATAAAACTCGAGCCCTTTCTTTTGGCAAAAAACACGTTGCAACGACACTACGTCATCTAACACTTGAAGTAGATCGACAGGCACTTTTTCAATTTTAATTTTGTTTGCTTCAATCTTTGAAATATCGAGGATATCGTTGATAAGAGAGAGTAGCTGCCTACCTGAACTCTTCGCTTTTTTAAGGTAGATATTGCTTTTACTAGGCGTATCAATGGCGAGTTCAATCATCCCAAAAAGCCCGTTCATCGGCGTTCGCAGTTCATGGCTCATGCTAGAAAGAAAATCGGACTTTGCTTGGCTTGCACGCTTTGCGTTTTCTGCTTCTTCCATAGCCACGTTCTTCAGTTTAGTGAGACGGGCTAACGAACGACGTATTTGCTTTTCCATTGGCGTAAAAACAAATACCGCCTCAATAGCAAGCAGTAGTAAGGTTATTAACCAAAGGTATAGCGCAAAATTTTCTGCATTGTTCACACGGGCGTTGGCATCGTTTTCGAATAAGGTGACGGCCATATCTAAGTGCTTAAGGAGTTGCGTGGAATCTGCAATTATCGAAGATGACGCAGATGGTTGAACTGCTATGTCTTGCAAAAATGTTGTGGAGCATTCTTTATTGCTTTCACTGACTACACTCATTGCATTGATTGTACTAGATGCATTCGCAAGTTTGTTTCTGCCGCTTTTTACGTAGGTCTTAACGGCTTTATCGAGGTTTACATTCCCAAAATATAAGTCTTTATGTGCGGCTGATAAATTATCAAGGGCGATGAGTTTTGCATGGTTACTTTCGAGCTTGTCTAATGAGGACGCTAAATAGCTTTTGGTCTGCGTGCTGCCACACAAATTAGTGGCTGACTGTAACAACGCAATTCTTTGAGAAAGCATTCGCTGCTGGCCAGCAATATTGATTATTTCTGCATCTTGACGCTGATCGCTCAATAAATCGTTAATGATAAAAAAGGATAGCGACACTGCTGTGGCAGTAAGCACAAGGGCAAAAATATACTGAAACTTTATGGTCATTACAATCGCATTCGGCAAACCTTACCTTACAATGTAATAGACACACATTTCATGTGCAACTTGTCAGCTGTTTAATTGGTATAAACAAACTCATGAAATAGAAGAGAAGAATTGGATAGTAGCGCTTCAACTATTTCTGTGAACCATTTAACTAGGCAGACTTTCTCTCTGTGCCTCGGAAGAACTTTAAAGCGCTCGACTTACTTTTAGGTTTATCAGCTGGCGATGTAAAAGGCGCTTTAGGCTCAGCAAGCACCTTATTTAAGGGCTTTTTTACCTTGCGCTCCACTTTTTTAGGTTTATCAATTGGCGCTAGCGCTGTTTTACTTTCAGAGAGTTCGTTTTCGTTTGGCAAGCGAACTACTCGAATACTATTGTGTTCAAAGTCTTTATTGATTAATCCTTTATCGGCATAGGCACAAAGAATATCCTTACGGGGATAAAACCCCCATTTTTCACGGAAAATTTGTGCGTTATGAACAAAGTCTAATAAATGATTAACGGGGCATCGCGTGAGGTCCCGTGAGGGAGAGAAAACAATGGAAGGATGGTCGGTGAGTGATAATCCCACATTGCGGCACTGGGTGAAGAAGTCTTCGTCGTTTAGCCCGTAACCGTCGTAGGTTTCATCGAAGCCGTTGGT
This sequence comes from Alteromonas genovensis, assembly GCF_010500895.1. Taxonomy (GTDB): domain Bacteria; phylum Pseudomonadota; class Gammaproteobacteria; order Enterobacterales; family Alteromonadaceae; genus Alteromonas; species Alteromonas genovensis. The sequence continues at coordinate 85,229 of NZ_JAAAWO010000007.1, read as the reverse complement.
TTTTTCAAAGTCTGCCTTACGTATAAAAAACATTGCAGAAGCACTGCTATCGTTACTAAATTTTCCATGATTATTGTCCTGTTTGTCTACTGGCCCTGTATTTTCTAGCAAACTCGCTTTCGGTAAAGCGTCGTTATATGAAGTGTCGCTTGTTTGTGTTACAGAAAAAGGTTTGCCTAAATTAATTTCGCTTTTGGCATGTAAAAGCTCAGTATACGGTTGATTGCGAGAGGTGATTGGAATAGAGCGCACCGGAGCTCTCATTATTGATGATGGTACGAGTGTTGATACCGCCTCTTTAAGGCATGCCGGCGAAAAAATAGTGTCGACACTAATATATGCTAACAGGTCGTTTTTCGCATCGAACATTCCTTTATTTCTTGCCTTCGCAATTGGAAGCTCTTCCTGGTTGACAAATTTATGTTCAATGTTGAACTTGTCGCTTGTGATTAAAGATAAATCAGACGGTGGTGTCATCCATACAATGAGTAACTCATCAGGGGTAGGGCTGCATGCCTCAAGCTGATTAATGAGGTTGCAGAGCTTTTCGGTTCTGTTCTTCACTATCGTTATCACACTCACTGGTGCACTCATTTTAACTATCCCTTTTGCATCGCTATTAGAGGAGACTTTTACCGAATAAGAGCGTGAACTGGATGTACTCTTATACTTTTGTCTAAAACGACTGATTCGTAGCACTAGATAAGCAATAGTCGATCCATTGTTTAATTCACTGTTTTATATGATTTTTTGTCGTTTTTTGCTCTGGGGTGTAGAAATGTGATGCGCATCTTTGTAAATGAAAGGGTAAAAATTACAGGCGAATATCCACATCACTATAGGATAGGTATTTTCACTTTATTTACACGATTAACGCTATGCGATAGTAGGGTTATTTGGTAACCTAACAACATTGCTTAAATAATTATTTTTCAATAACTTATTCAAGGGCGTGTTGACCTTTGCTGTACATTTTTGCAGCGGTCTGTGAGCTATTTAGACAAGGCGAATGGTTGAAGGTCTAGCGGGCTAAATCGAAACCATTCAACGCAGGACAAATAGCTCACAGGCGCTGCCCGAAGGGGGCGTTATGGAAGCATTTTACTCTTTGTCACAGCCCTTTGACTTAGTCCACTAGGCCTACAGGGCTCTTTCGCGATTAAAATGCTTCCATTTAGCCCAAAACTCGTACAACAAAGATCAACAGGCCCTAGTTATTTTTTAGCGTATATGCATATAGTTCCAGTGTAGTAGCCATGTATTATCGTTGTATTAGCATTACTTTTTAACCTTTAACTATTCCTTATACGTAAAAGTGTAGGGTCATCTTTTTTACTTTTATTTTCATATTAATGGTGGTTAATTCTGTGTCATCCCAGTCCTCTGTAGAACTTCGACATTACGACAAGCAAACGCTACGCCTTGTCGATGTTATTTCAGGTATTTCACCTAACGCCATGCGCAGGGTGTTTGGCGGTTGGATATTCTTTGCTGCAGTGGTTGCTGTAATTGTTATTGTGGCCCCAGACCTGAGTACCCAGTTTGTCGGGTTAACGCTTTTTGTATTGATTGCCTTTACAATTATCATGTTCGGTCAAAGCCGAATTTCAGAGGGGTGGCCTGCAATTATCAGCGATGACAACGTTATCGGCGTAGTTCGCGACCCCGTTAAACGAGAATACATATGCGTTGATAAATCATTAATTGTGGATGCGATACCCACATTAATAAAGCCAAACAAAAAAGCGGTAGAAATTCAGCTACGCAGTGAACACCTCACTGTTGAAGATAATGAAGTCTTAAAACAAGCAGTGTGGCCGCGAGAGGGTAAATTGGTAGGACTCGCACATTTTAAACGCCGAGAAGATGCGTGTGAAAGCGTTATGTGGTGCACGAATAAGTCGGTCTCAGCGAAGTCATAAGATGCAAATCGGAGCGCTATCACACAAGCGCTGCCAGCACGCCACGTTACTTCACTAACCAGTTGTAATAATTAAGCCCCCAAATTGGGGGCTTTTTTGTATGCGTGCTATTTGGTTTGAATTAATTGGTTTGAGCTTGGCTTGGATCCTTGTAACCGATTTGAACCTACTTTTCGTTCGCTTCTTTAAGTACAAGCTCGGTGTAAAGCGGGTAATGATCTGAGCCAATATCAGAGAGCCTCTCTAGGTCTACTAACGCAAAGTGTGAAGAATGAAAGACGTGATCTAGCGGCCATTTTATTAACGGATAGTGAGCGTGAAATGTGTTGTAAAAGCCGCGACCTTCCCTTGGATCTAAAAGCCCACTTATCTTTTTAAATTTGCGAGTCGTCGGCGACCATGCCACATCATTTAAATCTCCCGCAACGATGATAGGCCCCGCCGTTTGTGCCACTTCCTGTCCCACAATATTAAGTTCAATATCTCTTGGGCGAGCATACTCATTTTCTGTAGGGCTAGGTGGTTTTGGATGAAGAAACTGAAGAATGACACGCTCACCGTCAACCTTTATGGCTATTTTTACCGATGGAACATCATTTTCCACTAAAAAACGAAGCGTGTGCTCATCAAACTCATACTTGCTGTACAAATGCATACCGTAGAGATTCTCCAAGGCGCAAAATTGCGTATAAGGGTAATCTTTTTCAATAGGCTGTAACGCGCGCTCCCATTTTTCATTTGATTCCAGGGTGACTACAAAGTCGGGCTTTTTATTGTTGATATGGTCGATTAGTTTTTGATAATTGCTGTTAGGCATAAAAACGTTACTAGAAAGAATGCTTATCGTACGCTGCTTTTGCGGGTTTCTGTCGCGGGGTACTTCTTTGCGATAAAAGCCAGTGTAAGGAAAAATCCAAATAGCCTGATACAGTAAACTTATGCCTAACCCTGCGACAAGTGCAGCATGAAGCCAAAAAGGTAGCGCAAGACTTTTATAGCAAAGTAGGGTGATAAGTACCGCAGTAATTAACACCGCAAGTTGTAACCTTGGAAATTCCCAGACTCTTACTAGCCAATGTGATGATGGCAGTAATGGCGCAGCGCTAACTACAATAAAAAAAACCGAAAGTGATACAAGAAAAATGTCCATTAAATATCCATATTAATAGTTTAAGACTCACATACGCTTAAGGCTAAGGTAAGCTCTGTCTGTTCTATGCAAAGTGATGCAACTCGTGCAAGTGCTCAATCGCACATGCTAAATGTGTGCCTTTTAAGTTAGAACACCCGCATAAAAAAGCGTTTAATGAATGACTCTACTGGGTTCATCATAGCAGTACAACTGTGATGAAGCCTACTTCAACAATGACTACTGTTGTGAAAGTCTTATCTTTATGTACTGATTCTTCGGCTACTTGATGTACTAGAAACTCTTATACCTCAGTTCAATCTTCAGAATTCACCCTGTACACCCAACACTCATCTAGCTTGAAGGATATGCTTCGCTATATAGGCGCTTGAGATAAATACGTGAGTTTATCAACTCAGCATTAATCTAAATGAGAATCAGTAAAAATTGCTTGAAAGTAAGCAAACTTTGCAAGTATATCTTACCTATTTTTAGTTGGATTTAAACAAATCCATATATAACAACATGTTACTGCGTTGGCATGAACTTAGCTACATCTCTTGTGAGTTTCAACAAAGGAGAAATGTTATGAAACGTACAATACTATCTATTATTGTTGCTACATCATTGTCTACAGCTGCTGTTGCAGGTGATATGAATTCAGATAGCCAAACAGATAACGCATGGGAAAAAGGTGCCAAAGACGCATGGATTGATGGCAAAGCGGAAGCTACGCTGCTGTTCAATGGTAACCTAGATTCTTTTGACATTAATACCGACGTGAAAGACGGCGATGTAATTCTAACCGGTAAAGTCGATAACTCAGTGGACAAAAAGCTCGCTGAAGAATTAGTTGCTAACATCGACGGTGTAATGTCAGTCGATAACAAGCTCTCAGTAATTGAAGACAGAGATATGGATTCAATGACATCAGATATGTCTGACGATGTTGAAGACGGCGTCGATGAAGGTACAAGCGAATTGACTGATGCGAAAATCGCCACAGTGATCAAAACTCGTTTGCTGATGGACTCTGATATCTCAGGCTTTGACATCGACGTAGATGTAGAAGACGGCAATGTTGTGCTTACGGGCACCGTAGACTCTGATGCTGAAGAAGACTTAGCGGTAGAGATTGCGAAAAACGCCTCTGACGTGAAGAATGTTGAAAACAATCTCAAGGTTGTAACAACCACAGCGATGAACTAATTAATTAGTTATGCTAATATGAAGGGGGCTTGCGCCCCTTTTTTGTATTTATAATGTAGCTATTTTGCTAAATACTCATTCAATGCCGAATTCTTAACATCGCTTATTCAAAACGGACGTTAAGCTTGTTTCTCTAGGGCTAATTTCTCTAGGATTAGTCTCTCTAGTTACTCAACATCTACAATCTTAAGCGTATTAGTTGCGCCGACTTTTTCCATTTCATCGCCGTAAGTCAGAATAATGCTATCACCGCTCTCCACTAAGCCTTTTTCTTTTAAACAGGCCACAACGTCGTGCTTAAGTTTGCCGGGCTCGCTGTTAGACGAGTCGAAAAATACTGGCTTAACACCGCGATAAAGGGCCATTGCGTTGAGCGTGCCCTCGTGACGAGACATGGCGATAATTGGCAGTGATGTTGTAATTCGAGACATTAATTTCGGCGTGGTTCCGCTTTCTGTCAATCCTACAATTGCTTTTACGCTTGGTAGGTGATTCGCGGCATAAACCGCAGATAGCGCTATAGATTCACTGGTCGATGAAAACTGCTGGTCCATGCGATGCTTGGAAATTTTTACGCTAGGGTGAGTTTCAGCGCCTTCGCAAACACGTGCCATAGCTTGAACAGTTTCAATAGGGAAACTTCCCGCCGCTGTTTCAGCTGACAGCATAACTGCATCTGTGCCATCTAATACGGCGTTAGCCACATCCATAACCTCTGCACGAGTGGGCATAGGGCTATCAATCATAGACTCCATCATTTGAGTGGCTGTAATAACCACTTTATTAAGCTGACGTGAGCGAGCGATAAGTTTCTTCTGAACCCCAACAAGTTCTGCATCACCAATTTCAACACCCAAATCGCCACGGGCAACCATGACAGCGTCAGAGGCACTGATAATATCGGTAATGGCGTCGTCAGTCGCAACAGTCTCTGCGCGCTCTACCTTGGCGCAAATTTTTGCGTAGCAGCCGGCTGCTTCAGCAAGCTCGCGAGCGTAATTAAGGTCGGCGCCGCTGCGTGGGAACGACACAGCAAGGTAGTCTACGCCAATTTGCGCTGCCGTTTTTATATCTTGCTTGTCTTTTTCTGTTAACGCTTCTGCTGACAAACCACCGCCTTGGCGGTTAATACCTTTATTATTAGACAGTTTACCGCCAACGGTAACTTCTGTAATAACCTTGCGACCTTCTACACCTGTTACCTTTAACTGTATGCGTCCATCGTCCAGTAAAAGAATATCGCCAGCCGACACATCATCAGGTAGTGCTTTGTAGTCTATGCCTACATGGTCGACCGTGCCTTCATCTCGCTCAAGTTCAGCATCTAATACAAACTTAGCACCAATCTGTAATTTAACGGCGCCTTCTTGGAATCGGGCAACGCGAATTTTAGGTCCCTGCAAATCACCGAGTATTGCCACATATTTACCAAGGCTTCTCGCCGCTTCACGAACACGTTTTGCGCGCTCAATGTGGTCTTCTGCTTGTCCGTGAGAAAAATTCATGCGAACCGTGTTTGCTCCGGCAGCAATAAGTTCTTTAATTTTTTCAATTGAATCGGTTGAGGGGCCTAATGTGGCAAGAATTTTGGTTCTTCTGGTCATGGGATTCCGTCGCTGCTTCTTTTATAGAAAAGATGGTAAAGCTAATTATTCAACTCAATGAGCGCTGTAATCGCTTTACGTAATTTTATTACAGAATAGTAGAGTATTTTGACAAAAATGTGAATGAAAGAAAGAAAAACTCCCTACTGGCTTGACCAGTTGTCGTTAACTTTCCTCTACTTTGCGAGAAACAGATGAATAATCGCGGCACAGTTTAAGTATAGGTTACTGACGCTTGCACGCAAGCGTCAGTAATGCAGAAGTAAAACAGAAGGGCGTGGAAAAAATGGTAGTGAATAGAATGAAGAAAGAGATGCAACCCTTAGCCATCTCTTTTATCGTAACGAGACCCGCGCAGTGTATCTTTAACCCGTTTAAGGTTCTCTCTGAATTTATTACCACGTCGAAGCGTAAATCCGGTAGCAAGTACATCGATGAGGGTCAGCTGTGCGATGCGCGATGCCATTGGCATGTACATGTCGGTATCTTCAGGTACTTCTAGCGATAATACGTAACTGCACTCCTGCGCCAGTGGGCTGTCAGCTGACGTTATGCCAACAACGGTGGCGTCGTTCATTCGTGAGATCTGTGCAATTTCAACTAAGCTTTTAGTTCGACCTGTGTGGCTTATCAGCACGACAACGTCACCGGCAGAGCAATTCATGCAGCTCATGCGCTGCATCAGAATGTCTTCAAAATAAACAACTGGGACATTAAACCTAAAAAACTTGTTTAACGCATCATGAGCCACAGAAGCCGATGCACCAAGACCAAAGAAAGAAATCTTCTGCGCTTGAGTAAGTAAATCAACAACGCGATTGACCACATTGACGTCTATAGACTGTCTCGCTACTTCCAATGAAGCCATTGTCGATTCGAAGATTTTGTTGGTGTATTCGTCTGGGCTGTCGTTCTCGTCAACATGACGGTTCACGTAGGGCGTACCGTTTGCGAGACTCTGCGCCAAATGGAGTTTAAAGTCCGGAAAGCCTTTAGTATCTAGTCTGCGGCAAAATCGATTCACAGTTGGCTCGCTGACATCCGACATTTTAGCTAATGTTGCTATACTTGAATGGATGGCAGTTTGAGGATTAGCAAGTATAATCTCAGCAACTTTCTTTTCTGATTTGCTAAACGCAGCTTTGTTTTGAGTTATTTTTTCTAAAATGTTCATACAGATACGGCAAGTAATTGGCTCGGTTTATTGTAAGGTACACCCTAATAGTACCCAATGTGAAAGCTGTGACAAGAAAAATGTAATTTTTTAACATTTTTTGTACTGTAAATGGTAATAGACAGGGAGCTATATCATCGAAAAGTAAAGAATCTCATCGTATAGTATGTAGAAGTTGTAATTTTACTACATTTGGTGTTAACTATACGGTAATAATAGTCGTTAGTGTTGTAAATAAAGAACCAACACGGCACTTAAAACCACATTTAAAAGGTCGACGAATATGGTAATGGATAATTCCTACGAACCCTGTGATTTTGTACTCTTCGGTACACTTGGGGATCTTTCACGACGCAAGCTGTTGCCATCACTTTATCAGCTTGAAAAAGCGAATCTAATGCACCCTGAAACCACTATTGTGGGGGTTGCTCGCCATGATATGTCTTTAGAAGATTACATTGAAGAAGTGCATACAAACTTAGTTAAGTTTGGCGAACAAGAGCTGTGTGAAGCTACATGGGAAAGAATGCGCGCTCGCTTACATTATGCGTGTGTTGATATGAAAAATGTCGACAGCTACTGTGTGCTAGACGACCATGTAGACCCATCTCGCACCATGGTATGTTACTTAGCAACACCGCCTGCGATTTACGGTGATATCTGTCGTGGTTTACACAGCTGCAAAATTATTGATTCAAGCGTACGCGTTGTGCTTGAAAAGCCGATTGGTCATGATCTTGAGTCGTCGAAAATAATCAACGAACAAGTTGCAGAGTATTTTGACGAGAAGCAGATTTACCGCATTGACCACTATCTTGGTAAAGAAACGGTACTTAACCTAGTGTCGTTGCGTTTTGCTAATTCAATATTCGCAACAAACTGGGATCATAATTGTATCGATCATGTGCAAATCTCAGTGGCTGAGTCTGTGGGCATTGAAGGCCGTTGGGGTTACTTTGATGACGCCGGCCAAATGCGCGACATGGTCCAAAACCATTTGTTGCAAATATTGAGTCTAGTGGCCATGGAGCCACCAACAACACTTGATGCTGACAGTATTCGCGACGAAAAACTAAAAGTACTTAAAGCGCTGCGTCCTATCAATGCCACTAATATTAATGAAAGCATTGTTCGCGGTCAGTACACATCGGGCTTTGTGAAAGGTGAAGAAGTACCTGGGTACCTTGAAGAAGAGGGTGCTAACACGCAAAGCAAAACGGAAACTTTCGTTGCTATTAAAGCGGAAATAGATAACTGGCGTTGGGCAGGGGTTCCATTTTATCTGCGCACCGGAAAGCGCATGCCAAACAAGGTGAGCGAAGTTGTTATCTACTTTAAGCGACAGCCTCATAACTTATTTGGTGATAGCTTTAAGAATCTACCGCCAAACAAGTTAGTCATCCGTCTACAGCCAGATGAAGGCGTAGAAATTACCGTAATGAATAAAGTACCGGGTTTAACTAATTCGGGCTCTATGGACCTTCAAAAGTCGAAGCTTAACCTAAGCTTTTCAGAAGCGTTTGCAGATGAGCGCATTCCCGATGCCTACGAAAAGCTATTGCTTGAAGTTATGCTAGGTAATCAGGCGCTGTTCGTTCGTCGCGATGAAATTGAGCAAGCATGGACGTGGGTTGATTCAATACTCGATGCATGGAAGTCATCAAATGAGCCTCCAGAGCCTTACCAGGCTGGTACGTGGGGCCCAGTAGATTCCATCGGTTTATTAGCGCGTGCAAATCGCAGCTGGTACGAAAGCAAAACGGTAAAGAAGAAATAATATGGCACTCACTACATTATCATTCGACAATCCAGACGCGCTTACCAGCGCGTTTGCAGAAGACTTAGTTAGTATCCTTAAAACAGGTATTAAAACTCGTGGCCGTGCATCGCTTATTGTTAGCGGTGGTCGCACGCCGCTAGCGTTGTTCAAGCAGTTGAGCGACACCGACCTTGAGTGGGACAAAGTAGACGTTACTCTTGCCGACGAACGTTGGGTAAATGAAGACCACGACGCCAGCAATACGAGTTTAGTTAAAAATAACCTTATTCAAAATAAGGCCGCAGCCGCACGCTTTGTTGAATTAAAAAGTGATGTAGAAGATGCAAACGAAGGTGTGAATGTTGCTGAGCGTAATTTAGCCAGCATGTCTCAACCTTTCGATGCACTTATTTTGGGTATGGGGGAAGACGGTCATACCGCATCGCTTTTCCCATGTTCAGAACAAGTTAATGACGGCCTTGATATGAGCAGCGGAAGAACGTGTATCGCTGTTCAACCTACAACAGCACCTCATCAACGTATTTCACTAACGTTACCCGCTTTACTCAATAGCAGAAATATTTTCTTGCACCTTACCGGTGAGATGAAAAAACAAGTGCTACTCGACGCTATTGAAAACGCCACCGAAGCGCAAAAGCCCATCACAGCCGTTGTCAATAGAGCACCGGTTACCTTGATGTGGGCGCCATAGGAGACAAGAAATGAACCCAAAAATTGCCGAAGTCACGCAACGCATTATTGAGCGTAGCAAAGAAACGCGTAAAGCGTATTTAGAGAAAATTGAAAAGGCTCGTCGCCAAGGCCCACATCGCGGTGTGTTATCTTGCGGTAACCTTGCTCATGGTTTTGCCGCATGCGGCACAGAAGAAAAGGGCGATTTGCGTTCGATGACGAAAGCAAACGTTGCTATTATTTCTTCATACAATGACATGCTTTCAGCGCATCAGCCCTACGAGTCTTATCCTGCTGTCATCAAAGAAGCGATAAAAGACGTAGGCAGTGTGGCCCAGTTTGCCGGTGGTGTACCTGCCATGTGTGATGGCGTTACTCAAGGTCAGTCTGGTATGGACTTGAGCCTAATGAGTCGTGACAACATTGCACAAGCGGCGGCCATAGCGCTTTCGCACAACATGTTTGATAGCGCCATGATGCTAGGTATCTGTGACAAAATTGTCCCTGGATTACTCATGGGTGCATTGACCTTCGGCCACCTACCAACGGTATTCGTTCCTGCAGGCCCAATGCCTTCTGGATTGCCGAATAAAGAAAAAGCGCGAGTGCGCCAAGAATTCGCGGAAGGTAAAGTGGGCCGTGATGCGCTGTTGGAAGCTGAATCACAGTCTTACCACTCGGCAGGAACCTGTACGTTCTACGGAACAGCAAACTCTAACCAGCTTGTGGTAGAAATGATGGGGCTGCATTTACCGGGCTCTTCATTTGTTAATCCAGGTACACCTTTACGTGAAGCGCTAACGAAAGCCGCTGCAGTACAAGCAACTCGATTGACTGATTTAGGCGACAACTACACGCCAATTGGTCATATTGTCGATGCTAAAGCTATTGTTAACGGCCTCGTGGGCTTATTAGCCACAGGCGGTTCAACAAACCACACCATGCACTTAATTGCGGTAGCTCGCTCAGCTGGCTATATCGTTAATTGGAATGACTTCTCAGACATCTCAAACGCAGTGCCGTTAATGACGCGTATTTACCCTAACGGTTCAGCCGATATTAATCACTTTGTAGCAGCTGGCGGTATGTCATTGCTAATGAAGCAGTTGCTTGACGCTGGTTTACTGCACAACGATGTTAAGACAATTTGTGGTGAAGGCTTAGACTTCTATACCAAAGAGCCAAAACTTGTTGACGGTGAACTAGAGTGGCGCGACGGTCCAACTGAGTCACTTGATAAAGAAGTGCTGGCAACCGTTGAAAAACCGTTTAAACCAGACGGTGGATTAAGTGTACTTGACGGTAATTTAGGCCGTGGCGTTATTAAAACGTCTGCTTTACGCACGCCACACTGCACACTGAAAGCGCCTGCAGTGGTATTTGAAGATCAGTTCGAATTAGACGCAGCGTTTAAAGCAGGTAAATTAGATCAAGACTGTATCGTGGTCGTTCGTTTCCAAGGTCCATCTGCCATTGGTATGCCAGAGCTTCACCGCTTAACGCCTCCATTGGGTGTGTTGCAAGATAAGGGCTTTAAGGTTGCACTAGTCACCGACGGTCGTATGTCTGGGGCCTCAGGTAAAGTGCCAGCCGCCATCCATGTTACCCCTGAAGCCTATAAAGGTGGTTTACTTGCTAAAGTGCAAGAAGGCGACATTATTGAGCTTAATACAGAAACAGGTGCACTGACTCTTCATGTTGATGATGCAACATTAGCAGCCCGTGAACCAGCACCTGCGAATTTGGCTAACCATCATGTTGGAATGGGACGGGAAATGTTTGCGGGAATGCGCGCAATACTTACTGGCGCAGAAGAAGGAGCTTGCTCTCTTTTTTACACTCAGGAGCAAGCGTAATGAGCCAGAGATTTGTGGCTGACGTTGGCGGTACCAATATTCGTCTGGCTCGGGTTACCGAGTCTGGCGTTGCCGACATCAAAAAATATATGTGCGAAGAGTTTGCCAGTATCGATCTAGCGATTGCACAGTATTTTTCAGATATGCCTCATGTTTCCTTTAGCGAAGGCTGCATTGCTATTGCGTGCCCCGTACTTGGCGATCAGGTAGAAATGACCAACCACAGTTGGGCGTTTTCACAAAATGCGTTGCGTTCACAGCTTAAGCTAGATGCGCTGTTTGTGATAAACGATTTCACTGCAGTAGCTCACTCACTTCCCGTGCTTAGTAGCGACCAAGTTATACAAATTGGTGAGGGTACTGCCACTGAAAACGGCAACATTGCTGTTTTCGGCCCAGGCACTGGCCTTGGTGTAGAGCATATCACCATGACGGATTCAGGCTGGCAGACATTAGACGGAGAGGGTGGTCATATCGACTTCGCTCCGGTTGATGAAACTGACATTGTTGTTTGGCGTCATTTGCAGTCTTCTTTTGGAAGAGCATCCGCTGAAGAAGTGATGTCGGGTCGCGGAATTTTGAACATTTACACGGCACTTGCCAAACATGCTGACAAGCCGGTTGCTTTTCAAGAGCCAGCGCAAATTACTGACGCAGCACTTGCAGGAACCTGCGAGATATCTGCAGCTGCCCTTACTCAGTTTTGCCGAATAATGGGAAGTTTTGCCGGTAACTTGGCACTGAATATGGCAACCACTGGAGGTATCTTCATTGGCGGCGGTATTGCTAACCGCTTTCCAGATTTTATACACAATAGTGACTTCAGAGCGAGATTCGAAGCTAAAGGTCAAATGAAGCACTATGTAAAAGATATTCCTACCTATTTGATAGCAGAGCCTGATCATGGCCTTTTAGGCGCAGCTGCTTATCTGAATCAAAACACAGCGAGTTAAATTATGACGACTAAATGGAAGTACACTCCAGAGGAAATTTTTGCGGCCGGACCTGTGGTTCCTGTATTGGTTATCAACGACGTAGAAAAGGCCGTTCCTTTGGCGAAAGCGCTGATGGCCGGTGGAATAAAAGTGCTAGAAGTTACCCTTCGCACACCTTCTGCTATTGACGTTATTAAGCGTATTGCGCAAGAAGTACCTGACTCTCTGATTGGCGCCGGTACAGTAACCAATGCACAGCAGTTAAAAGCGGTTGTAGATGCGGGGGCTAAATTCGCTATTAGCCCTGGTATGACTGCCGATTTACTGAAAGCGGGTATGGACGCAGAAATACCGCTGATTCCAGGTATTTCATCAACGTCAGATTTGATGAAGGGTAAAGATGCGGGTTATACCCACATGAAATTTTTCCCTGCTGAAGCATCTGGCGGCGTGAAAGCCATTAAATCAATCAGCGGCCCGTTTCCAGACGTGACATTTTGTCCGACTGGCGGCATTGGCCCTAATAACTACAACGATTACCTTTCGCTGAATAACGTGAAATGTGTGGGTGGTTCGTGGTTAGCGCCTGATGACGCGATTGAGTCAGGTGATTGGGGCCGTATTACGCAGTTAGCGAAAGAAGCGGTTGCCGGTGCAAAGCAGTAATTATTCTGCCATAAGCCTAAGCTAAACGTATCAGCATTAAAAAACCTGCCAATTGGCAGGTTTTTTGTTTTACTCAACCCGTATTTGTCTGACGTTGTACCCACGCCACACTTGAGACTTATTTCGGCACGATTATCTGAGCCAGTTCAAACTTTTCTCCCGGCTCAAGCTTAAGCCCTTTTGTTACCGACGATTCCACGCACAGCATATGCTTGTAGCCAAACGGGTCCATATCAGAAATAGAGGCTGCACCTTGCCACGGGTTCCATACCACGAGTGAGTCGTTACCTTCTGAAATGACATCAGTAAATTCAGTGCTATCAACCGAAATAGTTGCTTGTTTTACCGCAGATAAGTGAATACGGTCTGTTTCGGCATCAATAGTGTAGGGCACAGGTGTGGGTTTTACCGCCCAGTCATCGAGCTTATCTTTGTACTCACCCGTTATTCCAACAAGCTCAGTATGTTTGATATGGTCTACGTGAAAGTAGGTGTGTAATGCTGTATTAAACGAGAAAGGAGCCACACCGGTGTTCTCAGTTTCTAAGGCCACACGTAGACGTGCGCCTACGTGTACTCGAAGTACAACGTTACAGTCGTGTTCAAAGCCTTCTGCACGAGTAAACGAAGGGGTCAAAGCTAGCGTTGTTCCACTTTCGTCTTCTGACGACTCTGTGAGTTGCCATACTTGAGTTCGTAAAAAACCATGAGGCGGCAACTCACCAGCCTCTTTGCCGTGGTCGTTAGCAAACCACGGCCAACAAATAGGAATACCCCCTCTGATAGGGCGTTCGCCGTTTAAATAAGCATGAGGGCTAACCCAGAGCCTGTCTTTGCCGTCTAAAGCTGGCACAAATGATAAAACGTGCCCACCGAACAAACTGATTTTTGCCGACGCAAACTCATTGTTAACGTTGAGAAATGAAAGTCCGTTAGACTCACTGATAGAAATTGACGGTACCGGCGACATAGATGCTCCGCTAAAAAATAAAGAAAATGAAGACGTAAAACTTAAACGACAGAGATAAAATAACAGAGCTTATACGTCAGAGCTCATACGACAGAGCTTAAGCTAAAAGTGACGAAACATTACCACTGCCACAGAAACAAAAAAGGCGCAGATATGACATCTACGCCTTTAGATTACCTTAACTGTTAAACAAATAAAGCGTTAACGCCGCAAAATTTGTTATTGCTAAGTTATTTAGAGATGTGAGCAACCAAATCAAGTACTTTTGACGAGTAGCCCCATTCGTTATCATACCAAGATACCACTTTAACGAAGGTGTCAGTCAATGCGATACCCGCTGTCGCATCAAAGATTGACGTATTTGCGTTGCCAATGAAGTCATTAGACACAACAGCGTCTTCGGTGTAGCTCATAATACCTTTAAGCTCACCCTCAGAGGCTTCTTTCATTGCCGCACAGATATTGTCGTAGCTTGTTGGCGTTGCCAAGTTTACGGTTAAATCAACCACTGAAACGTTTGGCGTTGGAACGCGAAATGCCATACCGGTAAGTTTACCGTTTAGCTCTGGAATAACTTTACCTACCGCTTTAGCGGCGCCAGTTGACGAAGGAATGATGTTCTGGCCAGCACCACGGCCGCCGCGCCAGTCTTTCATTGAAGGACCGTCAACGGTTTTTTGCGTAGCGGTTGTTGCGTGAACTGTTGTCATTAAGCCGTCAACAATACCAAACTTGTCGTTAAGTACTTTCGCAAGCGGTGCAAGACAGTTTGTGGTGCACGATGCGTTAGACACAATGTTTTCACCCGCATAGCTGTCGTGGTTAACACCCATAACAAACATTGGCGTGTCGTCTTTAGACGGCGCAGACATAACCACTTTCTTAGCACCCGCTTCGATGTGTTTAGCGGCTGTTTCTTTCGTCAAAAATAGACCTGTTGATTCAACAACTACATCTACGTTAACGTCACCCCATTTCAAAGAGGCAGGATCTTTTTCTGAGGTGATGCGGATAGTTTTGCCATTAACGACTAGGCTTCCATTGTCCACTGAAACTTCACCGTTGAAAACGCCGTGAGTAGAATCGTATTTTAGTAGGTAGGCGATATAATCTGTGTCTAGTAAGTCGTTAATTGCCACAACTTCGATGTCTTGACGCTCTGCTGCTGCGCGCATTACTAGGCGACCGATGCGGCCAAAACCATTGATACCGATGCGAATTGTCATAACGTACCTCGAAAATTTAAAATAAAATGAAAATAAATTACGTAAAGTATGGATCAAAATGCCATAATTAGCAAAATAAAAAGATAAAGTGTTGCAAAATTACGAATAAATACTTATGCAAACGTATTCAGTTTCGCCAGCGCGTAGTTTCTAGAATAATGTTAAAAAATTGTTTGTAGACGCTTTCTGCAAGTTTGCCTATGCCAGCGTCTTTTGCCGAATAACAGGAATGACTCATAATGACACAACAACTTCTGCAACAACTGGTTGAAATGCGTGGGATCGAGACCCACTACGTCGACGCATGGGGCAACCCGACAACCATCGCAGAACCGAGCAAAGCGAAACTATTAAACGCGCTAGGCTATGACACATCCAGTGATGAAAAAATTCAGTCTCAAATAGCTCAAGATGTTTCCTCCGTTTGGTTGTCGCCGCTTAATCCCGTCCAGGTAGTCAGAGCTACTGAAGCAATTTATTTGCCTGTGCGTCTGCCTATCGAACTTGTTAATGACGAGCATGTGTTTGAGATTACCTTAGAAGATGGTAGTCAAAAACAATACCCGTTTACGCCTGTTGACCAAAAAATGACGTCAATGGCCCATATCGATGAAGTAGAGTTTCATGAGTACGCAGTGAAACTGCCTTTGGACTTCCCTCTGGGCTATCACAATATAGTACTTAAAGCCGACGACGACCAACTTGGCACCTCAAGACTCATCGTTGCGCCAGAAGCGTGCTATAGCCCCAATGAAATCAAGGATGGAAAAAAAATCTGGGGCCTAAGCGTCCAGCTTTATTGTGTGCGCAGCGAAAATAACTGGGGTATTGGTGATTTTTCTGACCTAGCAAAACTGATTGATAATGCTGCGGGCGTGGGGGCTGACTTTATCGGTCTTAATCCGATACATGCACTTTATCCGGCAAACCCAAATGCCTGTTCGCCTTATGGCCCAAGCTCACGTCGTTGGTTGAACTATCTATATATTGACGTCACTGCTGTTGAAGGCTTCGATGATAAATCTGTTCAAGATGTGGTCAATGCAGATGACTTTGTCGACACCTTGAAACATGCCCGAGACGCTGAACACGTAGATTACGAAGCGGTAGCCAAGCTAAAGCTTTCCGCCCTATACGCCTTGTTCAATATCTACGATAAACAGTTTCTACGTGGCAAAACACCGCAAAATAAAGCGTTTAATGCCTTTGTTGAAGCCGGTGGTGAGAGTCTTGATATGCTTGCGGTGTACGACGCATTGCAGTCTAAGTTAAAATCAGATGGCAAAGAAAGCTGGGGATGGCCTGTATTCCCTAAAGCATACAAAGATTACCACAACTCTGCGGTTGCTAAATTTAAGAAAGATAACGCTCACGACGTTAAGTTTTATCTGTTCTTGCAATGGATTGCTGCCCAGCAGCTCGACATGGCAAGCAGCAGAGCACTTGATGCCAACATGACCATTGGTCTTTATCGCGACCTAGCGGTTGGTGTGAGTGAAGGCAGCGCTGAGATTTGGGGCAATAAAGATTTATACTGTACCGATGCAAGTGTGGGGGCTCCGCCAGATATTCTTGGTCCGTTAGGCCAAAACTGGGGGTTGCCGCCAATGGACCCTCAAAAGCTCTACGAGCAACAGTATCAACCGATCATTGATTTGTTTGCGTCGAACATGGCGTCTTCTGGCTCATTGCGTATTGACCACGTGATGGCACTTCTTCGCCTGTGGTGGGTGTGTAAAGGTGATAGTGCCAAAGAGGGCGGGTACGTTTACTACCCAGTAGATGATTTACTTGGGATTTTAGCGTTAGAAAGTCACCGAAATGAAAGTTTAGTGATTGGCGAAGACCTCGGAACAGTACCAGAGGAAATTCGTAGTAAGCTTGCTCAAAATGGCGTTTATTCATACCGTGTGTTTTTCTTCGAACAGGCCGAGGACGGTGGTTTTTATTCACCAAGTCATTATCCTGAACAGTCGATGAGTACGTTAACAACCCACGATATGCCAACGCTTATTGGCTACTGGCACTGTTTAGATTTAGAGTTGGGTAAAGAGATTGGGCTGTATCCAACGGATGATATATTGCAAACCCTGTATGCTGATAGGCATGAAAACAAGCAGGAGATCCTTAATACACTGCACGGGCATCACTCTATCCCAGAACATGTGGGACACGACGTCAATGTTACCGGTATGAATCGAGAGCTTAACAACGGCATGCAGGTTCACATGGCTGGTGGTTCAAGTGCGCTGCTGAGCTTGCAGTTAGAAGACTGGCTGGAAATGGATAAGCCAGTGAATATTCCAGGTACGTTTAACGAATACCCGAATTGGCGCCGAAAGTTGACACAGAATATTGAGTCAATCTTTGAAAGTCATGATATAAATGCGTTAGCGTCTAAACTTACTGCTGCAAGAAAACAAGCGAGTAATCGTTAACCTTGCAGGGTAATTTAATGAGAGGTGCTCTTTGCTGCCTCTCACTATGACTTAGTTAGGCCCGCGCATCGCGGGTTTTTAATAGGAGTAACAAATGCAGTTAGTGCAGAAGGTAGTTGAGCAGTTTGAACAAGCAAAATGTTCACAACCGTTTTCCCAATTAGGTGTTATCGAAGGCGAAGGTGAATTACTTCTTCGCGTATGGCGTCCAGAAGCAACATCGATAACGATAACGTGGGATAGCCCTGCACTGAAAGACATATCGTTACTGCCTATTTCAACCTCAGGTTTATTTGAAGCTGTCATTCCAAGAGACTGTGCTAGTCATGTTTATCGCGTTGTTGTTAATAAAGGGCAGCAACAGTACGATTACACCGACCCATACCAGTTTAAAGAACAGGCATATCACGCCGTTCATTTTATCGACAGCACACCGTTTAACCTGTATCAACAAGCGGGCGCTCAGTTACTCATTGTAGATGCGGCAGATAACTCATCGGTAGAAGGGGTAAGATATTGTGTGTTCGCACCGAATGCGTCGGCAGTATCGGTAATCGGCGATTTTAACCAGTGGGATGGCCGGATTCATCCTATGGAAAAAACATCCATGGGTTACTGGGTGTTGTTTATTCCAGGTATGGCCGAAGGCGAGCGCTACAAGTATCAAGTTAAAGACTCTCGTGGCTACGACCTTCCTCATAAAGCCGACCCTCTAGGATTTAGCGCTGAGCAATACCCTTCCCATGCATCAAAAGTATACAACCACGACAACTACACGTGGAATGATGACGAATGGTTGGAGAAACGAAAAGCAAATAAATACACCACACCTATGAGCATTTACGAAGTTCATTTGGGGTCATGGAAACGTCCGAATAGCGAGAGCGATGCACGCTATTTAAGCTATAAAGAATTAGCTGACAACTTAATCGATTACGTTAGCGATATGGGCTACACCCATGTTGAATTACTGCCCATATCAGAATTTCCATTCGATGGCTCTTGGGGGTATCAGCCCGTGGGTATGTTTGCACCGACAAGCCGATTTGGCGACCCTGACGATTTCAAATACTTTGTCGACCGCTGCCACCAAGCAGGTGTTGGCGTTATTATTGATTGGGTTCCAGCTCACTTTCCTGAAGACGGGCACGGACTGGCGCGCTTTGACGGCACGTGCATGTATGAGTATGAGGATCCTAAGAAGGGCTGGCACCCGGATTGGAATTCATGCATTTACGATTTTGGCAAAGACACGGTTCGTCAGTTCTTAGTCGCCAACGCGTTATTCTGGTTAGATAAATTCCACATCGACGGTTTGCGCGTCGACGCCGTAGCGTCAATGCTGTACTTGGATTACTCACGCAATGATGGCGAATGGATCCCCAATGTGGATGGCGGGAACGAGAATTACGAAGCTATCAGCTTGTTGCGCTGGATGAACGAAGAAGTCTACAAACACTTCCCTGATGCGATGACGATTGCTGAAGAGTCAACGTCTTTCCCTAAAGTTTCTCGCCCCGTGTTTGACGGTGGTTTAGGTTTTGGTTTTAAATGGAACATGGGGTGGATGCACGATTCATTGCATTACATTGCCAAAGACCCCGCTTACAGAAATTACCATCACGGCGATATTACCTTCAGCATGGTTTATTCATTTGACGAAAATTTTGTGCTGCCAATTTCCCACGATGAAGTTGTGCACGGTAAAGGGAGTATGCTGCGTAAAATGCCCGGTGACGAATGGCAACAAACGGCTAACTTGCGCTGCTACGCTGGGTTTATGTACGGGCACCCGGGCAAAAAGCTGAACTTTATGGGTAATGAGTTAGGCCAGTCTTCAGAATGGAATCACGATAGCGAACTAGACTGGGGGCTCTTGAACTTCGACCGTCATAAAGGGGTGCAAGCTGTCTACAAAGCACTGAATCATTTATACAAAACAACCCCTGCGCTTTATGAACAAGATCACCACGCCGATGGTTTTGCATGGATAGACCACAGTAATGCAGGGCAAAGCATCGTTTCATTTGTTCGAAACGCAAAGTCTTCAAAACAAAAAGTGTATGTCATTACCAACTTTACACCAATACCTCATGAAAACTTCAGGGTAGGGGTAGACTCCAAAAATGCGCTGACGCTTGCGCTTAACACCGACGATGAGAAGTTTTGGGGAAGCGGTATGACGGTATTAAGTAAAGCTACACCGCAAAAAACGGCGTGGAATGACAGAGATTATTCGGTAGAACTGACGATACCGCCGCTTGCGACAATATTTTATGTGGTTAATGAAAAGTAATTAGGCGCGGTACACCCTAGGCACAGAAAAACGCACCCTTAGGTATAATTTCGCAAAGTGAATGAGCAGTGAATAAAAACGTGAAGCTGAATAAAATAAACAATATTAAAAGTGGTTCATCATTTCCTTTAGGGGCCACTGTAGACGCAGACGGATGTAATTTTGCAGTGTATGCACCAGGGGCATCCGCGGTTATATTGTGCCTTTTTAACAGCGATACGGAGCAAACGACTCACGAGCAAGCGTTACCAGAAAAAACCGGGGACGTGTGGCACGGTTTTGTAGATGGCATTGCAGCCGGGCAGCTTTATGGCTATCGCGTTGAACGAGCAAAGGGTGACCTTGATGAGGTAACGCGAGAGAAGCTGTTAATCGATCCCTATGCAAAGAAAATTAGCCGACCCATTAAATGGAATCGCCGCCAGTATGACGATGACTCACAGTTTATGGTCCCTAAATGTTTAGTTATTGATGACGCGGAATATGCGCAATGTGATACGTCTCGCCCGAAAATAGCAAAACACAACCGCATTGTTTACGAGGCCCATGTTAAAGGCCTAACAAAGTTACACCCTGACGTTCCTAAGGCGCATCAGGGCAAGTTCCTTGGCGCCGCTCATCCAAGTGTCATTAATCATATTAAAGCACTAGGCGTCACCACCGTGCAATTTATGCCGCTGTGCTCGTTTATGCCAGAACCCTTTATTACAGACAAAGGGCTAACCAATTACTGGGGATATAACCCTGTTAATTTTTTTGCACCAGAGCCGCGCTACGGCGTGTCTGACGCACTGGCTGAACTTAAAGAGATGGTGAATAGTTACCATGAGGCCGGTATTGAAGTGATTGTGGATGTGGTATTTAACCATACTGCAGAGGCCGGGTTTGGCGGTCCAATATTGTCCTACAAAGGGCTGTGTCCTTATGAGGCCTACTTACTTGAGCAAACGGACGCCGGTGAGGTATTTTATTCAAATCACTCTGGCTGCGGCAATACCATAAACACTGCACAACCTTTTATGATGGGGCTTATCCTTGATGCTATGCGTCATTGGGTAAATGTTATTGGTATCGATGGGTTTAGGTTTGACCTGGCAGTGTCTCTTGGTCGGGAGCCTCAGCATTTTAACAGTCAGTCGGGCCTTTTAAGAGCAATTAGTGCAGACCCAGTGCTTAGCGACAAAGTATTGCTTGCTGAGCCGTGGGACATTGGTCCTGGAGGCTATCAAGTCGGCAACTTTGAATCACCGTGGTTAGAAGTGAATGATAAATACCGAGACACAGTTCGCGCTTTTTGGCGCGGCGATGATGGTCAAACACCCGACTTTGCAACCCGCCTAATGGGCTCTAGAGATATATTCCATAAAGGCCATCGCCACATCTCTACGTCAGTCAACAATATTACCTATCACGATGGGTTTACCCTGCACGATATGGTGACCTACGCCGATCGCCACAACCTCGATAATTTAGAAGACAATCGCGATGGTCATGGAAACAACCTTTCTGCCAATTACGGCGTTGAAGGGGAGACCAAGGACAGTGCCATTTTGGCAGTCCGTGAGCGCCAAAAACGCAACTTGTTTGCCACACTTATTTTTTCCCAAGGAACCCCGCATATACTCGGTGGCGATGAACTAAGCCGAACGCAAAACGGAAACAATAACGCGTACTGTCAAGACAATGCCATAAGCTGGCTGAATTGGGAGATGAACAAGAGTAAACAAGACTTCCTGCAGTTTTGTCAGTTTGTTATTCGCTTGCGTCAATCATCCACTCTATTGAGCGAGCTAAAACTTCACGATGATTCGTTTACGTTGTCGAGAAACGTGAAAGCCATTAATTGGTTCAAACCCGATGGGTCTGACAAAGCCTCCGAAGACTGGAATGCGCATCACAACAAGGCTTTTGGCGTTGAGATTAAAGGTTACCGTGACGGTAACGTTAAGCCAGAGCACTGGTTTTTATGCGTTAACGCCAGTGAAAATGACGTACGGTTCCATTTACCTACGTCAAAACGCCGTGGCGGCTGGACACTACAGCTAGATACGCGTTATGCCTCACTTGATGACCAGCCTTCAATTTGTATTCAGCAGGTCTTTTTACAAGCAAGCAGGTCGTTAACCTTATTCAGTTTCTCTGAATTATTCCGTTAACAGCGAATTAACCTTTACCAGCGGTGGTAAATACGGCATACCGCACTAAATTTTCGATGTTTGACTGTTCTTTATATCATCAAGTGGTAACATGCTCTCCCATCTAAATGTGAGGGTTTTCCTATGCAAAATAATGGTGGCAGTTCGCACAAAGACACTTTGTGCGATATCGGTTTTATCGGTTTAGGGGTAATGGGTAATAACCTTACCATGAACCTAGTAGATCATGGTTATCGAGTGGCATGCTTCGACTTAGATCAAAATAAAGTTGATGCAATTCTTGCCAAAGATGAAAGTGAAAGAGAAAGCAATACACCCCCACGGGTTGAAGGTTGCAGTTCTTATACTGAATTACTCAGTAAACTTAAAGCGCCACACCTCATTATCCTCTCAGTGCCGGCCGGCGACCCCGTTGACCACGTATGTAATCACCTTATTGATGCAGGCATTCAAGCCGATGATATCGTTGTTGATACGGGAAACAGCTTGTGGACCGACTCAGTTGCTCGCGAAGAGCAGTACAAAGGCAAGTTCATATTCTTCTCTACGGCTGTATCTGGCGGTGAGGTAGGGGCTCGTTTTGGTCCTTCGCTCATGCCATCGGGTAATCCTTATGCGTGGACGCGTATTGAGCCTGTTTTGAAATCTATTGCAGCAAAAGTTGATGCTGTAACCGGCAAGCCAATCGAGAGCTTTGTGCCGGGTAAGCCCGTGGTTGGCGGTGAGCCATGCGCGACTTATATAGGCCCTGTGGGTGCAGGACACTACGTAAAAATGGTGCACAACGGCATCGAATATGCCGATATGCAGCTTATTTGTGAAGCGTACCAAATTATGCGCGATGCGCTTCATATGGCGCCCGCTGAAATAGCAGAGGTATTCCGCCGCTGGAACGATGGTAAGCTCAATAGCTATCTCATTGAAATCAGTGCCGAAGTACTCGAACAGCTAGACCCTGAGACCAAGCAGCCTCTAGTGGATGTTATCTTAGACCGAGCAGGGCAAAAAGGCACTGGCCTGTGGACCGCGGTAAGTGCGTTGCAGGTGGGAAGCCCGGCTCAAACAATCACGGCAGCGGTATTTGCTCGCAGTATTTCAAGCTTAAAGGAAGAACGCGTGGCGGCAAGCCAAGTACTGGCAGGCCCAGAAGCCTCTGTGTTCGATGATGAACAAAAAATGTCAATCATCAACAAACTTGAGCAGGCGCTATATTGCTCGAAAATCTGTGCATACGCTCAAGGTTTCCAGCTAATGGCAATGGCAGGTAAAGAGCATGGCTGGACATTAGACTTTGGGGAAATAGCAAAAATATGGCGAGCTGGATGTATTATCCGCGCCGTATTCTTACAGTCTATTTCAAAAGCTTATGAAAATAACGAAGACCTGGCTAATTTGTTAATGGACCCGTATTTTGCAGAGCAAATTACCGAGTATCAGGCTGATTGGCGTGAGTCTATTGCGCAATCTGCACTAGCAGGAATTCCTTGCCCTGCAATGATGTCGGCACTCAGCTATTACGACTCGTACCGTTCAGCAGTATTACCGGCAAATCTGCTTCAAGGGCAGCGTGATTACTTTGGAGCGCATACCTACCAGCGCGTTGATAAGCCAGCGGGTAAAAAGTACCACATCGAGTGGAGTGATCCTGCAAGACCAGAGACTGCTATAAAACGTTAACCGTTAGGATAAACACATAGCGGTTTAGCGTTATCCACAATAAAAAGGGTGTATTTGGCAGCAAATACACCCTTTTTGTTAGTCTGTTTACCCACTTTTTTTTAAGTGTGAGGTTTAACAGACTGGCTACAAAGGTGAGCACTGGTAACCCGCTAACGTGAATTGGATTATTTGAACAAAGAGAGGGCGTAATGTCAGACGATAAATGGAAAGAAAAGCTGAGCGAGCAAGAATATCGAATTTGCCGTCAGGCCGAGACAGAGAGACCATTCACTGGCGCATTGCTTGATGAAACCCGTGGTGGTGTGTATGTATGTAAATGCTGCGATGCGCCATTGTTCCCCTCAGACACAAAATTTGATGCAGGGTGCGGTTGGCCTTCATTTTATAAACAACTAGACGATGGTAATGTTGATTATCGCGAAGATATATCGCACGGCATGCGTCGAGTAGAAATACTATGTAAGCAGTGTGATTCACACCTGGGCCACGTATTCCCAGATGGCCCAGAACCAACAGGCCAGCGATACTGCGTGAATTCAGTCTCTATGACGTTTAAAAGTGAAAATAACGAAGTAGTAAAAGGCTAGCACTTTGGTCTAGGTTAAAGGTAAACAGGTGGTTAAAATTTAAGCTTGTTTCGTTATCGCTTTCAATAATAGAAAAAAAACCGCCAACGAAAGGCGGTTTTTTTGTGTTTTATACACTTTTAAAATGTAATTTACTTTCAATATTAGAGCTTGTTGAGCTTTAATTTTGCAGCATCAAACGTATTGCTATCGAGGGCACTGATGATGTCAGTGGTGACAGAGTCGAGTATGTTTGTGGGTAAGTCGAAGCGTTCGCCTAACTGTACGCGCTGAGTGTCAGGTAATCTATCGTCATACTCTTCCGCTACGCCATACCACACATAGGCCATTCGGTAATTGTCTGCATCAATGCCAATTGATGCCAGAGAATGATAAACGCCAATATCAATGTCGTCACTGTCGGTATACAGACTTAATGCGCGATAAAGTGTTTCTATGGTTCGCGTAGGATCGTTTTTGATTTGCACCGAAGCCAAATTAACCAGTAGTTCAGGATCTTTGACTTGGTTACTCGCTGCATAACGTTCGAAGCGATGAAACGCGTCATCATCGCCGAAGCGCGTCCAGTGGTAATAGCTTAGGTGAGGGTCTAAGGAGTCTTTTGTTTCTCGGGCTAAACGCTGCAATTCTCTTCTCGCGGTGATCACTCCTTTTAGACGGGTTGCTTCTTTGCCTTTACGCTTTATATGCTCAATGTGCTGCACTTCTTTAACGCACTCAAGGTAGGTTTCGAAAGACAGGAGTAGGGGATATTTATAGGCATCGCTAGACGGGTTTTGGTTGTAGTAACGCAGTCTAATAATCTCTGCTCTTTGCGGTGTGCATCGAGCATCTAAGCTTAAGTCTACGCACATGTTCTCATGTTCTGCGCAAATTTCTTTGATGGTGGGCTCGAACCAATCACTACAGCCACTTATCACGACTAACGACGCCACAAAGCAGGCAGCTTTGTAATAACTTGTTGGAAACTTACAAAATAATGTATGTCCATTCATAAAATATACTGCATTTTTGAAATTAATAGACAATTTGGCCTTCCCTGCGTGTTTAATTAAGATATATCCCACGATCGTCAGGCAAAAACTCACCTACGTGTACCCTAAGAATAATAAAAAGCTGACGTGAAACCAACGTAAATTTACATCCATGAAGGCTGAAGCATGAATCAACAGTACGAGCAGGAATTACAAAGTAGCTGGCAAGAGCGTCAGGAATACGCAGAAATTATGCTGCCTTTGATAGGCAAGCTGTATCGCAACAAAGCCGTAGAGATATCTGTATACGGCCGCTCTCTTCTTAATGCCAGTGCTATCGACATCATTAAAGCGCACCGCAAGGTCCGTTTGCACGAAGGCATCAAGTTACGTTTGCGAGAAAGCTATCCTATATTGGAAGCGCTAAGTACAATGAAGATTGCTCCAGCGCAAATTGATATCGGCAAATTAGCGTTTGACTTTCACTATGGCTCAGCCGTTGATAATGATGACTTAACTGCGTATCTCACTGACAAACTCAGTGATGTGGTTGATAAAGACGATAATCAGCAGCCTCAAGATGTTGTGCTTTATGGGTTTGGTCGAATAGGCCGTTTACTAGCCCGTTTGCTCATCGAGCGTCAGGGCAAAAACAACAAGCTTCGTTTACGTGCCATTGTCGTGCGCGGCGGTCGCGATGGCGATTTGGAAAAACGTGCGAGTTTACTTCGCAGAGACTCAGTGCACGGTCCATTCAACGGCAGTATTACAATTGACCACGAGCGCAATGCACTAAAAGCAAACGGCTCGTTTATTCAGGTTATCTACGCGAACAGCCCTGATGAAGTGGATTACACGCAATACGGTATCGACAACGCTATTATCATTGATAATACCGGTATTTGGCGCGACCGAGACGGGTTAGGTCTTCACTTAAAAGCAAAAGGCGCAGCTAAGGCAGTGCTGACCGCGCCTGGTAAAGGCGATATTAAAAACATCGTACACGGTGTGAATGATGGCGAAGTGACCCTTGATGACACCATTGTATCGGCGGCCAGCTGTACCACCAATGCTATCACTCCAGTGTTAAAAGCCCTTGATGAAGAATATGGCATTAAGAATGGTCACGTTGAAACTGTTCACTCTTACACAAACGATCAAAACCTTATCGATAACTATCACAAAGGGGATCGTCGAGGTCGAAGTGCACCACTTAATATGGTGATCACGGAAACCGGCGCAGCGAAAGCAGTGGCGAAAGCATACCCTAAATTAGGCGGTAAGCTTACGGGTAACGCGATTCGAGTGCCTACCCCGAATGTGTCTATGGCAATTTTGAACCTCAATTTAGAGAAAGCCACAGACAAGCTATCGGTCAACGAATTCTTACGCGATACCGCTTTATTCTCTAAATTGCAGCACCAAATAGACTACACGGCGAGTAAAGAAATTGTATCTACCGATTTGGTAGGTTCAAGAGCTGCGTCAGTCGTAGATTCACAGGCAACCATCGTGTCTGATGACCGATTAACGCTTTACGTGTGGTACGACAACGAGTTTGGTTATAGCTGTCAGGTGCTTCGCGTAGTTCGCGATATGGCTAACCTTAGCTTTCCAACGCTACCGCTTTAGTAAGCTAAGTGACTGCTAAAGTCACTACATCCCCGCTCGCTAAAGCACCAAGCGTTAATTGATTAAAAAACCGACCAACAGGGTCGGTTTTTTATTAGTGTAAACAAAATGTGTACTTCATGCTGGTAAAACCAGCCAGTGCACATGGTATTTGTGTTGCTGACTATGCTAAATTAGCGCACAAATAATAAGGGAAACGACAGTCTATGCATATCTCCAGTCAATTCGACAGCGGCAACATTAATGTTGTTAGCGCAGAGTCTCCAGAAGATATTCTTCTTACTATACCTAAAGACAACCAATCAGAATTTGCCCAATGGTTTCATTTTCGTCTTGTGGGCGAAACGTTTGTTACTCACAAAATGACCATCCAAGGGTTGGCAAAATCTGCGTATCCCGATGGTTGGAAGGGGTATAACGTTCTTGCTTCTTACGATAGGCAAACCTGGTTTCGTGTTCCAAGTGAATTTGACGGCGACAATCTCACCTTCTCACTCACGTTAGAACAGCCAAGCGTGTATTTTGCGTATTTCATTCCTTATAGCTATGAGCGCCACCTAGACCTAGTTCACGACGCGCAAATGTCACTGTTGTGTGAGCACCGCTTTCTAGGGCTAACACTGGATGGCCGTGACATGTCGATGTTAGTCATTGGCGAAGAAACACCTAATAAGAAAAAAGTATGGATAACAGCCCGCCAGCATCCTGGTGAAACCATGGCCGAATGGTGCGCAGAGGGCATTATTTATCGGTTGCTGGACGAACAAGACGGTTTGGCTCGACAGTTGCTAGATAACGCCGTGTTCTATGTCGTACCAAACATGAACCCAGACGGCAGTGCCAGAGGGCATTTGCGTACAAACGCTGTGGGCACCAACTTAAACCGAGAATGGGCAACACCGACACCTGAAAAAAGTCCTGAAGTATTGTTTGTATTGAGGGCGATGGAAAATGCAGGCGTGGATATGTACCTCGATTTGCACGGTGATGAAGCACTGCCGTACAATTTTGTTGCAGGCGGCGAAGGAAACCCGAGTTATAACGACGAGATAAAAGCGTCAGAAGATACATTTAAATCGGCTCTACTTAATGCAACACCAGAGTTTCAAGATGAATTCGGCTACGACAAAGACGCGCCGGGTAAAGCAAATTTAACGGTGGCGTCGAATGCAGTGGGCGAAAAATTCACTTGCATGGCGTATACCGTTGAAATGCCGTTTAAAGATAACGCAAACGTACCTGACGATGTTTATGGTTGGTCTGTTCAGCGATGCCGACAGCTTGGCGAAGATATTCTTGTAGCTGTAAATGCTGTTGTAAAAAAACTCAATAACGATAAATAAAAAGAAGCGCCCGCTTCTAACAATAAAGGCCTCAGCTAATGGGGTCTTTTGATAAAAACAACAAAACGAAATAATAAAAAAGGGGAAATACCTTGGAAGGGTTATACGGTTTACTTATTACGCTTGATAGCTTCTTGGGGGGCGCGAGTTGGTTTCCTTTTGTGCTTCTTGGTGTGGGCTTATTCTTCACAGTTTACTTGAAGTTTCCGCAAATTCGATTCTTCAAACATGCATGGCAGGTTATTACTGGTAAGTTTGATAAAGAGAGCGATCCTGGCGATACCACACACTTTAGAGCGTTAACCACGGCACTTTCAGGGACCGTTGGAACAGGTAACATTTCTGGTGTTGCTTTCGCTATTTTTCTCGGCGGCCCGGCGGCGCTATTTTGGATGTGGGTTACGGCCTTTTTAGGTATGACGACAAAGTTCGTCGAAGTGACCTTGTCGCACAAGTACCGAGTTAAGACAGAAGACGGCACGATGGCCGGTGGACCTATGTACTACATGGACCGTCGCTTAAACATGAAGTGGTTAGCCGTCGCATTTGCGATTGCCACTGTAGTCAGCTCGTTTGGAACGGGTAACCTTCCACAAAGTAACGGTATTGCACAAAGCATCGAAGCCACCTTTGGTTTTGAACCTTGGCTTGTAGGTAGCGTACTGGGTATTTTGCTTGCGCTGGTTATTCTAGGTGGCATTCAACGTATTGCGGCATTCACCGCCCGCGTTGTTCCTGCAATGGCGGTCATCTATCTCATTGGCGCTATGGCAGTTATTTTTGCCAACCTTGAGAATATCATTCCCTCGTTCTTATCGGTAATCAGCGATGCGTTTACCGGGTCTGCCGCAGCAGGTGGATTCTTAGGTGCCTCACTTGCCTACGCATTCAACCGTGGTGTAAACCGAGGTTTGTTTTCAAACGAAGCGGGTCAGGGTTCTGCGCCTATCGCCCACGCGGCTGCTAAAACCAAAGAGCCTGCATCAGAAGGCATGGTGTCTTTATTAGAGCCGTTTATCGATACTATTCTAATTTGTACTATTACCGGCTTAGTTATTCTTTCTTCTGGCGTGTGGAAAGAGAAGCATGAAAATGTATTCGACCGTTCAGACATGTTCTTTGTAGCAGGCGAATATGACGATAGTGAATCAAAAGATGTCGAAACGCTATACGGCTTTTTAAACGGGGTTGAAGGTAACGAAATTAAACCATTTACAGGTGCGATCACCGTAGTCAATGGCACGGCAGTCAGCGGCGACTTTACCCTTTTAAACTCTCGTTCAGTAGCAGAAGACGTGAAGTACTCGGTAGGCAGTGAAGATTTATTTACCGGTACGTTGAAAATCGAAGATGGTAAACCGCTAAAAGAGAACCTAGAGGTAAGCGGTAAGTCCTTGGTTCACTCTGCTGCACTGACTACCATTGCGTTTACCCGAGGCTTCTTCGGTGATTTCGGGCAATACATCGTGTCGGTAGGTTTGCTTTTATTTGCATTCTCAACGGCAATTGCATGGTCGTATTATGGTGATCGTGCGATGACATACCTTCTCGGTCCCCGTTCTGTTATGCCTTATCGAGTCATTTATGTCGCTGGCTTTGTGTGGGCTGCGTTCTCAGATACCACATTGGTATGGGCGCTCTCTGCGGTAGCGATTGTGGTTATGACGCTACCTAACTTATTTGGCATATTATTGCTTAGTAAGGAGATGAAAGAGACAGTGAACGATTATTGGTCAAGAACCAAAAATAACCGCGATAAATGAATTAAGATTAAGACAAACAAGTAGTCTTAATCAGCTTCTAAACAGTAATAAAATGCGTGTTTCGGCGTTATTCTTAGAATAGCCCTTACACGCATTTTTGTTTGCGAAGTGTATGATCCGACTTCATTGTTGTAATCAACTTCAGTATGATACTCGTCCGCGAGATAATAGTACGCGCTGGCGTATTGTTTTCGTTTCTTACTCGCAGCGAATAAACAGGAGCAATACATGGCATTAGTTGACTGCCCGTCGTGCAAGAAAAAAACATCTGACAAGGCAAAAGAGTGTCCACACTGCGGATTTAAAATTGGCGATGCAACGTCTGAAGATGTTGAGCGTAAGCAAAGCCTTAACCGTTTTCAAAAACTTCAAAGCATTCAAAATCAATCACTGCTGGCTATGCTGATATTTGTGGCAAGTTTTGGTTTTATGTATTGGGGGGGAACTAGACCGGGTGATTTGCAGCACAACCTCGCTATTTTAGGCGCTATTGTAGGTTTCGTTTGGTACCTCGTAAACCGAGCTCGAATTGTAATGATAAAGCGTTTCTCATAAATGAATATAGATGCACTAGTTAGTAGCATGACGCCAGAGGTTTACGAACGCTTGCGTCAAGCCGTAGAGACCGGAAAGTGGGTTGATGGAACGCCACTTAACGAAGAGCAAAAAGCCAGCACAATGCAGGCAGTGATGTTGTATCAGGCGAAAATTGAAAAATCGTCTGAGCACATGACAGTAGGTGAGGGTGGCGAAATTGTGCATAAAAGCAAAGCCGATTTCAAACGCTCTCTATCGGACCACCAAAATGATAACAACACGATAGCGCGGTTCAAACAGGATGATATTTAGTCGTATATTTGCTCCTTCTCATACCAGTCAAAAGCCAGAAAAAAGACTGGAAGCCATTGAAAAACTCTCACCGGAAAAACCTCAAGACAAAACCATATTACATGAGCTGGCTTTTAACGATGATAACGCAGACGTTAGTCTTGCGGCATTGGCAAAGCTAAATAGCTTTGTGCTATGGCAAAAGATGGCACAAATTGCCAAGTCTACAAAAGTAAAAAAAGCGGCCCAGCACTGTGTGAATGAAGCGATATCAGGCAAAGGAAGTGCAGCCCTCAGCGCAGAGGAAAAGTCTTCGTTTTTGCAAGAAACGGCAAGTGCGGATGTAATCATTGATGTAGTCCAGCGTGAGCCTGAACTGCTAGGCAATACTGAGTTGGCCTTTGCGCTATTAGCCAAAGTCGATAAGCCTTCGTTTACGCAACACGTTTTTTTACACGCAAATAATGGCCAATTACAACGTCAGCTTATTAGTAGTCAGTCTCAGACCAATACACTGCAAAAATGGGCAAAGAAACTGAGCGATTCCTCTACGCTTGATGCAATCAATAGCCGAATCGATGAAATAAGGGCGGCAGAGCAAAAGCCTGTAGAACTTAAAAAGCAACTTACGCTGTGCTTATCTAAATACCGTGCGCTACTTGATAAGGCCGATGTTGAACAGGTTGTAGATTTGCAATCAAGTTACCACAGTGAGCTGGAAGGCTTGTTTGCACAAGCGGGCATTCTTTCAACTGACGATAAACAAGAGTTCGAAGAAAAGCGTAGCAAAATAACTGAGCAAGTTACGCGCTATGTAGACAGGATCCGTCCTGCGTGGGAAGAGAAGCAAAAGTCGGCGGTACTTGCGAATACACAAGCCCTTTGCGAACAGCAGCTAACCCATGCGAAAGAACAAGTAGGTTGGTTATTCAACACGCGCTTGTGTGATGCCACGTTAGCCGATGTTGCAACGGTAAATGAAAGTGTAAGAGGTGTTGAGGCTACGCTGGAACAGTTGGGGCAGCTTGGCAGCAATGACAAGCGAGTCGACGAGATTCAATTAGCTGTCGATGGACTAAATACAAAGCTTGAAGCTTTCTCTATGCAGCAGCAGTACGGTCAAAAGTTATTGTCTAGACTGAACGTCGTTGAAGACGTGGCGCAAAAATTAAACAGTGCTGATGTGAGTGATGAACAAAAGCGCGACTTACGCAGCGAATTTGATACGGCGATAGAGGAATACTCAGCTATCAGTCGCGAACTTATTGCGCAGCCTAAGGCGCTTTTACAGCGTTTTAAGGTAGCAACTAAGCAAGTGAGAGCCGATGAAAAAGCCGCTAAGTCAAAGCACCAAGACGAACTGAGACACGTTAGAAAGCAAATAAGCATTGTTGATAATCTAGTTTCACAGGGTAAGTTTCGTGCGGCGATGGCTAAGTTTAAGAAGCTGTCTGATAATGTTGCTTCGCTGCCTGAAAGTTTAAAGAAAGACATCGATAAGCGTTTTCAGAAGACGGCTGACGACATAGCCAGGCTAGAAGGCTGGCAGAGCTATATCGCCGCGCCGCGAAAACCAGCTTTAGTTGAACAGGCCAAAGAACTGGCCGCTACGCCAGCAGAGAACATAAAACAGCGCAGTGAGTCGATAAAGTATTTACGCAGCCAATGGTTATCGCTGAATACACCATCTGCAGGTGACAATGAGCAAGAAAATGCAGCGCTGCAGCAGGATTTTGATAATGCACTAGAAAAGGCGTTCGAGCCTTGTAGAGAGCATTACGCTAGATTAGATGCCGAACGAGCTGCAGCGTTAGAACTGCGTCGTTCGATTATTGAAAAAGTAGCGTCCGTACCCGAAGACATTGAGCCTACTGAATTAAGCAAGACCCTCGATAGGCTTGCTAAGCAGTGGCGAGCTTGCGGTCAAGTTGAAAAGCAAGCTTACGAGCAACTCAAAGTCGAGTGGAAGGCTGTGTTTTCCCCCCTTCAAAAGCGCGTTTATGCCTGGCAAAGTGACAACCAGGCGCTTAAGCAAAGGCTAGTGGATAAGGTTAATGCGCTACAAGATTCTGATGATATTAGCGATGCAGCAGAGTCTGCGCAGCAACTACAGCAAGAATGGAAGCGTATTGGACATGCTGGTAAGCGCGAAGAAAGCCGATTG
The DNA here is from genome assembly GCF_010500895.1 of Alteromonas genovensis. Taxonomy (GTDB): domain Bacteria; phylum Pseudomonadota; class Gammaproteobacteria; order Enterobacterales; family Alteromonadaceae; genus Alteromonas; species Alteromonas genovensis. The sequence goes on along the minus strand of NZ_JAAAWO010000007.1, from coordinate 52,225 downwards.
TGGGCAGAATTTAAAGCCAGTAATGATGCTATTTTCGAACGTTTGAAAACTCAGCGTAAAGCGCAAACTAGTGAGTATACTGAGCAAGCTGAAAAGCTGTTGTCTTCTATCGCGTCTATCTCTGTAGAAGGTGATGACAGTACTTTTCAAAGTGCAGTTCAGCCTATTCAAGAAGCCATGTTAGCACTGCCAAAACCACAGCGAGTCAAGTTAGAGCGCAAGCTTGAGACGCTCTTTAAGCAAAGAGAGTCTATGCAGCGTGAACATGACACAAAAGTGATAGAGGCGCGAGCTCATGCCATTATTCGGTTGCTGCAAAATGATGAACCTGAGGCTAGGGAGGAACTTTTAGAAACCTTGGGTAAACGCTGGTCAAATTTGCTGACTAACGCTAGTGCATCAAATGCGCCGAGGCACGATAGAGCGTGGTTGACGGTAGCGTTAGAGGTGGCAAGCGGCATGCCTAGTCCGCAATCTGATGTATCGGTACGTTCGAGTGTGCAGCTTCAAATGATGACGGCAAAACTTGAGCAAGGTGAAGCCCCAGAGGCCCAAGAAATATTGAGCGATTGGTTGCAACATGGTGAAGTGAAAGAAGACGAAAGCGGTCTTTTACAGCGTGTAGTTACCATTATCGATAACAATCCGAGTATGTTGGCATAGATGGAAAATAGTGTAGAGTTTCAATTTGATACAGAGATGTCAGCGTATCGATTTCTCAATACTGTAAAACATGTTGATGCAGACGGGTTACGGGCTAAGTTTGGTCAAACCGATCATCATGTTAGTGTGAAGTACACCTATATTGTGGGTGAGTTTGATGAAACCCTGTCGATACTCGATGACTTGGCAAGGGAGCTCGGCGGTATAGAGGTTTCTTAACGTCGTTCTCTTTGCGTCAGCCAAGCTTAGTTTAAATAAGCTCAGTTTAAACAAAGACCAAGGACAAACAAAGCCTGTTCAAATAAATACTAAGTTAAGCAAAGACCAGGTTAATCAGAGACAAGACAACCAACGCTTAGCACACGCAAACATAAGAAGGGCCGGTAAAAACCGGCCCTTTTTGATTCTGTAGTGTTAGTGTGTAGCCAGGTTTGTAATCTAGCTACACTACTACGCATTTACATAACACTTGCAAATTAACAGTCGTCGTCTTCTGCTTCAACGCCTTCTTTAACGTCTTCACATGCATCTTCTACGGCATTACCTGCATCATTGGCCATATCGCCAATTTTGTCGCCGCCATCTTCAAGCGCATTGCCAGCGTCTGTGACCATTTCGTCAAGTTCTTCGCCTGCGCTCTCCGCGTCGTTTTCACTACATGCTGCTAGTGAAAGTACAAATGCTGATGCTGCTACTACTTTTAATAAATTCTTGAATGAACTCATGTCCTTACTCCTTTTCAATTACTACTTTATATAATATGTTGTTTACGCTTTCGGTGCTTTACCGCGTAAGGCATTCACTAGAAGTGATATGACAAGAAAGGCGACAAATACAAAGAATAATATCTGTGCAATTCCTGTTGCTGCCCCAGCGATGCCTCCAAAGCCAAAAACTGCTGCAATAATGGCGATAATAAAAAATGTGATTGCCCAACCTAACATGACTTATTCCCTCTTGTTGCTTCCGTTACGTTAGCTATAGCTGTTGCTATGATTAAGCTTCTGCTATATCTAAGCTATTGTTACATAAGTTAATGCTATCTTCGTGCCTACATTGCAAATCATTGAAAATATTAAAGTAATTTTATTTTCTGCACTTTTGCTTGGTGTGAAGTTCACAGTGTATAGACAATAGTTACAGGTAAATTGCATTTTTTACATTCTTATTAAATTGCTCGGCTATGTAATTGAAGCTATGCAATTGGGGCTTAGTAATAAGCTCTATGTAATAAGGACTATGCAATTTGCGTTGCGCACATAGGTAACAAGGCGATAGAGTTTAGTTATCAGAATTGAGCAGATGATAAATGGTCATCTGCACAATTATTTATTTGAAGTTATTCAGATAGCACCATTCGTTAAAACAGGAGACGGCGTTTATGGCAAATACACATTCGGCATTTATTGGGCTTATGCAGCGTGCGCGCAACGTCAAGCGCTGGCCGCTAATGGCGCAGTTCCAAGATGAAATGCTATCGACTCATATCTATGAGGCGTCGGTGGTAGCGCATATGCTAGGCGCCATTGCATGTGATGTATTTAACGAAGATGTGGACCCAGATCGTGTGGCGGCAATGGCTATTTTTCACGAGGGAAGTGAAATAGCGGGGATGAGCGATATCCCAAGTCCGGTTAAATACCACGATCCTGAAACCACTGCGGCAATTAAAAAGTTAGAACGTCGTTTTGAAGCTATGCTAATAAAGACTTTACCTGAAGCACTCCAGCAGCGATATCAATCGCTAATTGAGCAAGACAAGGAAGATGTCCATGTGACGCTTGCGAAGGCTGCTGATGTGCTCTGTGCTTATTTGAAATGTGACTACGAGCTATCCAAGTCGAATTCTGAGTTCTCCAACGCGATGCAAGAAATGGAAGTGCAGCTAAAGCGCTATAAGGAAAAGCTACCCGCCGTTGGCTATTTCTGCCAAATCTTCCTTGAAGATGCTAAGGGAACCCTAGATGAGCAAACAAAAGATTTAGAGTGGATAGAGCGAGCGAACACGCTCCATCTTGATAGTAACGAAAGCGGTGAGTAAAGCAAACAAGCCTATGTGTGTACTGCAAGCATTCGCGACAGGGAAGTCAACGCTGATAGCAGCATTTAAAAAGCGGCATTCTAAAAGCGGTATTCAAAAAGCAAATTACCGATGATGCTGTTTATTTCATTCTCTTACGTTTTGCCCAAATAGCAAGCAAAGCAGGGCCTATATACATTGCAATACCGTACACGCCTGGCGCGATCGCATAGTCAGGCGCTTTTAAAAATGTGATACAAATCAACATAGCGAGAGCCGCGTTCTGAACACCTATCTCAATGGCAAGGGTTAGGGAATCTTTAAAAGAAGCTGCGGATATTTTTGCTAGTATTAATCCCATCAACACAGAGCTAAGATTAAGGCTGAGACATACTAAAAATGCGCTTTCAAATGAAGTCGCTAAGTTATCGCGCTCCGACACGAGTACGCCCACAATCATTGCCAACATAAAATACATTGAAAACTGACGAAAAAAAGTTTCCGTCTTTGTCGCAAAGCCTGTGAAAAGACGTCGAATGATCATGCCTATCACTACGGGTAAAATAGACACGCCAATAAGTCCCAACACGGTTTCAACAACAGAGAAAGCAGGCGCATTCTCTTTTACAAAGTAGTCGATAGCGAACTGAATAATGAAAGGCGTGGTAAAAACACAGGCAATAGTGGAGATAGCGGTTAAACTTACAGACAGCGCCAGATTAGCTTTCGCAATATGACTTATTAAGTTACTCGTTGTTCCTCCAGGGCATGCTGCCAAAATCATGATGCCCACAGCAATATAGGGCGGCAGTTCAAACGCGAAACAAATAGCAAAAGTGAGTAGGGGCAACAAAACGATTTGACCCAAGAATCCGGTCAAAATAGCTTTAGGCGCTTTAAGTAACCGTTCAAAATCAGAAATGGTTAGCGTTAAGCCCATACCGAACATCACAAACGCCAACGCTAGAGGTAGTAATACCTCAGTAAGTACAGATGCCTGCACGCATACGCCCCTTAAAACAACAACTTATTATTATAGTGCCGCTAGTCTACTCTGTTTAACAATAGAAAGAAGTGATGACCCGTTATTAAGATTGATTAATTCTATGAATGATAAAATAAGCAAAAATTTATATCGGGTGCTTTAATGAAAACTGCCAAGCGCTATTCGCCAAGCCCTATGCGCATACCGTATTCGCCAAGCTCAACTCACAAGGCTCATTTGAAAAGCCCATGTTAAGAAACGGCTTAGGCAGGCTAGCTGGCAGTGGGGTTGTAAGGTAACGACGATTGGTGAGCAACGATACGTAAGTTTCCATCACTGTCTTTAACATAGGCAAAGGTATATTCCACTTTCGTTTCGCCGCCATTGGTATCTGTGAAAAAGTAATTGCCCATGGCAACCGCCATTTTGCAGCTATTGTTGATAATGCCTACATTATCAAATTTCACGTTGGTATACGGTTTTATTGCGAAGCCCTTATCTTCATCGTAGGCATCGTTACCGCCCACAAAATAGGAAAGAGCGGCATCGAAACTTGAACGAAACTGATCATCGGCTGCCAACGTTGGTTTAAACAGTACACTACTCAGATCGTACCCATACATATCTTGGATAAAATCAGCAGCTTCATCAGAATAGTCGCCGCCATTAGTAAACACTGAGCCGATTCTGACAATGCCGTTCCCCCACATTTTTTGTGCAGCAATGACCTCTCTTTCCGTAATGCAGGTGTTTGAATACAGTAACGAGTTGTCTAGTGCTTCTGCAGTAAGCGAAGCCTTTGCTTGCGCCCCACTTTGGGTAGATTGAGTATCGGGTACAGCACTGCATGCAGACGCTAACAGGATTGAGGCGATAGCAGCGGTAATTTTTGAGCGAGTTGCTTTTACATTTTTCATAGCATACATCCTAAATTTAATAACAATAATTTTGCTAGAAGCATGTGCAATATCGAACTTATTGCAATGCGATAGCTAAAGGATATACACAACGTATGACGTGTACTTTTTCAGAGGATTAAAAACTGATTAACGCAGGGTTAATCTTAAACGCGTTCAATGAAGGGGAGGCATCCGATGCGCTGAAACCTGACTAACAATGCATCGAATGAATTCTTTTAAGGCTACGTATTAGTAACCTTTATTTTCTTCATCAAGTGGCGTTGCAAGAAGTTCAGATACCGAAAATGCGTTTGCACCTAAACTCTGCTCGTCATTTGACATTGAGGTAACGATTGAAAAGTATATATCTTTCATTGCCGTTTTTTCAATATCACTTGGATTGGGCACAGTAGATGGTTGCGCAACATCTGAACAGCCTGACATGGTGCACTGTTTATCTGACGGAAAAACCACGGGCTCATCGTCGCTCATGATAACCTCGCGAGCAAGAACACGCTTTTTAGTGATGTTGGTTTTTGTTACTGCAACATAACCGAAGTTATTTTGTTTTGCTATTTCTGCCGCTCGACGCAGCGCATACTGCTGCACTTTATCAGCAGGTGTTCTGTCCGATGCCTTAAATAAAATACGGTATTCACCATTGCCCAGCTTCTCGCTTGAATAGCCGTAACTTTGTTCAGAATTTGCCGATTTATAAGGCGTTGGCGTGGCAACAGGTACTGACGAGCAGCCTGTTAGTAAAGCGGTGACTGCAATGCCCACGCCTAAGAGTAAGTGAGTAGGTCTCAATTTTACGTGGCTGCTTTTTAGAGCGTTTTTTTCCAACTTACGGCGCATTTACTACTTCCTTTCGTCACACAATTATAATTTAAACAGCGATAGCAAAGCAGTTCTGCCTATCGTAATGAGTGCAGTTTTACGGTTACTCTTCACTTTTGGTTTTGCATCAGACATACCTTTATAGGCACCTAACCCTACAATACCTAACAATATTTCTGGTTTGCCCACTAAGTATCGGCATTGTTGCTTTGCTGTTTTTTCGGCAAGGTGAGCATGATGACGCTGCGCATAAAAGTCCCGTTCCTTTTGTGCAATGTCAGTCATGTTATTCTTCAACAAAAATTTATTTAACAATACGTCTACCATTTTGGATGTCCTTTAAACTATAGCGTAATTCTTGCAAGATTTTGGATTAGATGTTGGGTTAGATGTTTTCATTAAAAAGCGTGCTTAGAGAGAGCGCTTAAATAATGCGATAAGCCGTTCAAAGCTAGCGAAGTGCAACGATTTTTTCGCAATTCGGCAAAACAACATGCAGAGCCCAAGGTTAAAACACAACAAGATAGTAGCGATAAAAATAATACTGATACCGAATGAGTATAACGCGCCGCCAATCGCTACGTTTACGAGCAGCCAGCACACAATGCCAATAACAAAAGCGGCAAGCGCTGCAAAAACTGAAATAAACAGCGATTTTTTGATGAGCATCATTTCGCTATTTAGCAAGCTTAAATAGGCCGTACCCTGTTTGGTTCGCTGTTTCGCCGCATTTTTAAGTGCGTCAATAACCGTTTCATAGGATGGATCAGGGTAGGGAGTTTGTTGTTCATCTAAATTTTTTTTATCTTTGTGGGAAGCGTCGCTAAATCCAGTACTAACGCTGCCATCAGCGTTAACCGCTATCACAGCATTGTCTCCATCAATAAGGTAGAGCACCTGTTCCGATGGTGGAGTCAGGCGAAACGGATTTTCTGCGCTCATTGTAAAATGAGCGCTATGAAAATCAGGTATTGTCGCCATTATTACTTCTTACGGAATAATGAAGTAACTAGCATGCCCGCTGCAAACGCAAGCCCGGCTGTTGCCACTGGATTTTCAACGGCATAGTTACGTACTGACGATGCCTGCCATTTCTGCTCAGCAAGACGTTTACGCTCTGACATATTCTCAGCCGACGACGTAGCGGTACGACGAATATTTTCTTCAGCAACACTCGCGTTATCTGCAAGCTTGTCTACAGACTGATGAAGAGACTCTTTCAGTTGATCCGTAACTGGGTGACCTTGCTCATTAGAAGTATTTGCTTTTGCCGATGTATTTTTAGCTGTTTGTGTAGCCATAGTATTCTCCTTGATTTTACTAAATGCATCTTTCCCTATTACTAAAGCAATGGCTGTACCATTGTGTGAAAATATAGTAATACATTGATATATATGAATAAAGTAAGTGTTGATGCAAGCGCTTCTGTAAAGAGGCAGGAAAGATGCACACAGTATTGTGAACACCCTGTAATAATTTCGCGGATAAAAGTTACGCAGAAAAGCATGTCGAGACTGAGTAACTCTAGGCTAAGTAGTTCTAGGTTAAGTAGTCATTTCGGCTTAGCTAATCCGTGGCTAGGCCTTTCTTGAGTAGGGCTTTCGGGAGTAGGCCCCTCGTGCGTAGGCCTTTTGTGGATAGATCAGTCGTTATATTGAATTAGCGGCTCAAGCAATAACACTCTCTAAGTCATCTTTCGTCACCGGCTTGAGCAAGGCGCTATCGATGCCAATTGTTGACATAATATCTTTATCTGCTTGATGCCCGCTAACAATAGTCAGTATGCAGTTACGCTGCTGCGCTTTTAATTCTTTTGCTAGCTCGTAACCATCATAGTCGGGCAATGTTAAGTCCATAAGAACATGGTCAAATTGCTGTTCACTCATCGCTTGCAAAGCATCATTTCCACACAGGCTTTTTACAACATCGCACCCAAGATGCGTTAGAAACAATTGCAGCAACTCTGCGGCGTCTTCGTCATCCTCGACAACTAATACTTTCTTTGTACTACTTTCTGCCGTGTCTTTTTCTGTCACCTCATCCTTTGTCACCTCATCCGCTGTCTGCTCTGCAGTTTGCTGTGAAACAAAAGAGGTTCGCGCTTTCAATAGTTCTGGAATATCTAAGTTGCTGCTACGCTGATGTGACGATGCCGACTCAGGGGCAAAAGGTTTTGTAGTCGGCATGTTCGATACTTGAGCTTCAACATTAGAAAACGTAATAGGGTTGTCTGCAGGTAAGTAAAGTGACAGCAAGCTGGCCAGTGTAAATCTATCAATAGGCTTGCCGATAACATCGTTAAAGCCTTCGCGTATTAGCGACTCTTTAAGTCCTTTTCGACTCGCCGCGGTAACTGCAACAACAGGGAGGTTTTTACCATGTCGCCTTATGGCATGAAGGGCTTCAATACCATTCATTACTGGCATATGGATGTCCATGAGTACCAAGTTGAAAGGGGCGTTCTGCTCGTCAGCCTGTAACACTGCTTCAAGGGCCTTAACACCATTTTCCGCATAGCTAACATCGGCCTTAGATTGACTGACTAAGTGACCAGTAAGACGCCTTATTTCTCTAAGGTCGTCCACAATAAGCACTTTCCCAGTCAACTTTAAATTTAAGTTAGCTGGCTCAACAATTGAAAGTTGACCTAAGGCAAGTTCCTCTAATGGCTGAGTAGTTATATCCCCTGGGTGAATATAAAAACTAAAGCTGCTGCCTTCTCCCATGCGAGATGTCACTGAAATATCACCGTCGAGTTTACAGACTAACTCTTTACAAATTGCGAGCCCAAGGCCAGCACCACCATGATTAGCTCGCATCACATCTTCAATTTGTTCAAAAGGGTGGAAGATATTTTCAAGTTTATCAGGCGCCATACCAATACCGGTATCGTCCACGGTAAATCGCAATACGCTATCTGGCTGAACAGACTGCCCTTCCACATCCTTGTCGTCCACATCGGGCTTTTCAATTTCAATGGTAAGTGTAATGGTGCCGTTATCTGTAAACTTCACCGCATTGGTAATTAAATTGATCAATATTTGGCGAAGGCGTGTTGGATCTGTCTGGATAAACTCTGGCATCTTGGTTTTAGCAACCACATTGAGACTGAGTCCTTTGTCTTTCGCATTCATCTGCATCAAGGAGTGTATATCGGTGAGAAATGCCGCTAAGTTGACTCGCTTTACATTTAACTCCAGTTTGTTTGCCATAATGCGAGACATATCGAGCAAGTCGTTAAGCAGGCTCAAGAGGTGTTTACCGTTCGAGTGAATAATTGATAACTCTTGCTGGAACGGACTATTTCTAGCGTCGTCAATCAATAGCTCTGTGTAACCTAATATTGAGGTAAGTGGCGTTCTTAATTCGTGACCTAAGTGGGCAAGGAATTTGTCTTTTGCTTTGTTTTTTTGCTCTACTTTATTGCGTTCTATCCGCTCGTTTTCAATGTCTCTTCGAACAAGCGCATAGCGAATAGTGCGCATAAAGCGGGGGGACTCAATTTCAGACTTTTGTAAATAATCCGCGGCCCCCGCACGCATTACCATTTCATCAACCATAGTGTCAGATTGGCCCGTCAATATAACAACGGGTACGTTAACCTGGTTTGCTTTTAGAATACTCAACACATCGAGCGCATTCTCTGCGCCCAATAAAAAGTCGAGCAAGCACAAATCGAATGAGCCCTCTTTCAGCGCTTCTAACGCAGCGTCGCTGTCAGTTACCCATGTAAGCCTGAACTGTGGAGACTCGCACCGCTCTAGATAGTCAGAGGTAAGGAAGTAGTCATCTTCATCATCCTCAATCAATAGAATTTTTATTACCTCTGCCATCTAGTACTCCGCTACTCGTGTGGTAGTTCTACGAATTCAATCCAATAGCGACCAAGTGCTCGCATTAGGTCAACCAAACCCTCAAAATTCACTGGCTTGGTAATATACGAGGCACAACCTAGGTCGTAGCCACGCAACATGTCTTCCTCTTCTTTCGAGGTGGTTAAAATAACCACGGGAATACTGCGCAGTTTAGGGTCGTTCTTTAGTTCTTGAAGTGCTTCACGGCCATCTTTACGAGGCATATTCAAATCGAGCAAAATCAGACTTGGGCGCGGATACTTTTCGGCATCGGCGTACTTGCCTTCATGGCGCAAGAATTCAAGAAGCTCTACGCCATCTTCAACACAAAAAAGTGTGTTTAACACACGAGATTCTTTAAGTGCATCAACGGTGAGTAAACGATCATCCTCGTCATCATCGGCCATTAAAATGTTGATTGATTGGGCTTGTTTACGCGTCATGCGAAGACTCTCCGTTTTCGTTATCTGAGCCGAAAGGCTCGCTGTCTAGGGGTAATATTATATCGAACTTAGCACCTTTACCGGGTTCACTGGTGGCGGCTATGGTTCCGTTATGTCTTTCTACAATCCGTCGGCACACCGCAAGTCCAATCCCTGTGCCCTTATACTCACTTCTACCGTGCAATCGTTGAAATGGTGCAAATATTTTTTCGGCAAAAGATTGCTCAAAGCCAATACCATTGTCAGTAACGGTAATTTTAATCCACTGATACTCATCAGACTTCAGTAATGTGCTTTGTTCATCACTGGTAAGCTCGTTACAGGCTATGTCTATTACTGGTGCCACGTCGGCTGGCTGAAATTTTAGGGCATTAGAGATAAGGTTCAGAAATAGTTGCTCTAACTGCGATTTATCACCGCGAATACCCGGCATATCCTCCACGTTAACTTGTGCAGACTTTTCTTCAATTGCGATTTCAAGATCGCTCAACACTCCAGAAAAAATAGCGTTGAGCTCTACGTCTACAAAATCTTTACCGCGGGTGGACACGCGAGAGAATGAAAGCAAATCTGAAATGAGCATAGACATACGCTCAGCAGCGTTAAGCATTCTTGCGAGAAAGTCTTTGCCTCGCTCATCAATAACATCGCCATAGCCAGATTCTATTCTATTGCCGAAAGCGCGAATCTTTCTTAAAGGTTCTTGAAGGTCATGCGAGGCAACAAAAGCAAAGTCTTCTAATTCCCTATTGCTTCTCGCAAGTTCATCAGAATATACACTTAACTCTTGAGTGCGCGCTGCTATTTTAGCTTCTAATTCTTCGTTAATCCCTTCAAGATCAGACTGGTGCTTTTCGTTTTCTCTGGCATTAACTTTAAGCAGCAGGAAGATAGTTATAATAAGAAGCAGGGTAGTGGCTGATGAAATAATTAACGTGTTGACGGAGTCGCGACGCAGTTTCATTAAGCTAGCCAAGTGAGTCCCTTGGATATCTCGCTCAGAACTGTCTACTTCTTCAAAAATACGCTCAAATTGATTGTACAAAAGTAAACCGCGGTCAGAAAGCAAAAGGTCAATGGCCTGAGCGCGCTGGTCTGAACGAGCTAGCTCTACAATCTCGACCATGCTATTGATTTTTTGTTTGGTTAAAACAAGCAATTCACTTATTCGGTCAGTCTGTTCAGGGGTGTCTGAGGCAAACGCGCTGACCTCAACCTCTTCAGCTACAGATGAAAACGTATTAAGCGTTTCGGTGTACTCCATCAAATAGGCTTCATCACCGGTGAGTAAATAGCCTCTTTGCCCTGATTCTGCACGAAGTAACACTACATGAAGTTTGTTGACGGCGCTAATAATACGATTTGTACTGAATAATTTTGCTTCAAGTGCAGATAACTCATCCAACGTGTCTACAACGTAAAATGAATTCGCGGTTATAACCGTTATCACCAACACTACCATCAATATCCAGCTATAGAGAGACGATAGAATTTTGTTAATCATCAGACCCATCCGATGCAGACTCACCCATCTTTAAGGTCATTTCAGCTAGCGTATTGCTACAGTCTTTTGCGCTTGCAATTATCTTGTCTAGTGCCTCAAGAGCTTTTTGAGGTGGGATATCGCCATTGAGCGCCATTTTCACTAACTCCGCCTGCATCGAAATGCGATTTAGCGGTTTACGAGCGTCGTGTACAAAAACGCTCATGGTCGAAAATTCTTCGTCAGTCATTCTATTTGGCCTTTTACTGCTCGTCTTTAGTCAAATCGCCGTAGGCATGCAGTCGGTTGTATAGCGTTTTGGTGCTGATGCCTAGCATTTCAGCTGCCATTGTCTTATTGCCATTCACTTTTTCAAGCGTGGCGTAGATAAGCTCTTTTTCTACATCTTCAATAGTTCGGCCTGCTTGCAAAGAGGGGGTTGTGCTTTGCTTTTGTGCAAAAGGAGATTCAATAGTTTTCGGCAACTCCAATACATTACTTTCTGGATCGCTCATTATTGCCGCGCGGTGAACAAAGTGACGAAGCTCTCGCACGTTGCCCGGCCAATCGTAGGCCTGCAGAGTATCAAGCTGGGTATCGTCCCATTTAAATTTGGCATCATTGTCTTTGTTAAACTCTTCAATGAAAGTCTTTGCAAGAAGAGCAATATCTTCTTTTCTTTCGCGAAGCGGTGGAATGGTAATGGGGAATACGGCTAGTCTGAAGTAGATGTCTTCTCGCAACACCTTGCTTTGCGCAATCTCTTCCATGGTTCTGTTAGTGGCTGATACAACGCGGCAATTGACGGGAATGGTTTTGGTACCCCCCACGCGTATCACCACTTTGTTTTCTAAAACACGCAGTAAATTAGGCTGCATATCGATTGGCATTTCGGTAATTTCATCTAAAAACAGCGTGCCGCTCTCTGCTTGTTCAAATACACCTTCTTTGCGACCCACAGCGCCAGTAAAAGCGCCTTTCTCGTGGCCAAATAGCTCACTGGCAATTAACTCTTTTGAAAATGCACCACAGTTAGTTGCCACGTAGGCACCCTCACTGTCAGATGCTTTGTGAATTGCCGCAGCGACCACTTCTTTACCCACACCACTTTCACCTAGCAGCATGACGTTTGCACTGGTTTTACTCACTCGTGATATCAGCTTGTAAAGATCTTTCATTGCCGGCGATTCACCGATAAGAAGATCGAAGTGCTTTTCAATTTTTGCTTTTTTCGGTGCGGCTTTTTCAGATTTTTTTGTTAATACCGCTTCTATGTCTTCTCGCTGAATCGGTTTAACAAGATAGTCAATATTTGGTCCGCACAATCCTTTAATAACGCTTTTAACTGATGGGTGACCGGTAATGAGTGTCACACGAGGGCGCTTTTCTAATTCGTCTAATTCGTCGAACAAGTGCGCTCCGCTGCCGTCTGGCAACATGAAGTCGAGTAGGATATGGTCGAACGTTTCTTTTTCTAGCCAGTTTCTTGCTTCTTGAAGCGTAGCCGCCGTGAGCACTTCGTGGCCCAAAAACTCAATAATGGTACAAGCTACTTCTGTAAATTCGGCGTCGTCGTCGACAAGTAATACGGTAAGCACGTGAGATTCCCTCTTTTTTTATTCCATAGATGTGAAAACTGGAACAATATCAATTATATAATTTCGCATTAAGACAAAAGTCTACCATTAAGTATGGAAGATGTGACCTCTGCATTGTAATTTTATTTAATGCCCTGAAATGTGAACATAAAACACGCATCGGTATTTCCGTCATCTTATAACCTTTACCCGAAGGCATGTTGGTGTTTTGGCTCGGTTTTTATTTGTCATGGCACAAGCACTATTTTGAAAGGGAGTTTTGCAAAAATCATTCCCTTTGCAGTGGTTTTACTCGAGACCCTCTTTATCTGTTTTTTAGGTGCGGTTGTAAGAAAGGTATAAGAGCTGTTGTGAGTGGTGTAACTGCCGGAGTACTAATATCGTTTTAATACAGGGCCAATATAGGGCAAAGAGCATATAGGCAAGGGCGTTTGTGCAACAACCACCCGCTCTTTAAACAGGTCAAATGGCACAACTCATCTTACTTGTTGCCCATTGTATGGTTAGCTATTATTTACATATCGCCTAATTATTATCTGAAAATCGACGATTTTTAAGTTCGTTACTGGCAAAACATGCCTATTAAAACAGGCAACACAGCTGCTGAGAAATGTGATTTTCACCAATAGCATGACAATATTACTCGGTGGTTTGCAAATATTACCCGCTTTGTATAAGGGCGTGTTGATCTTTGTTTTACGAGTTTTGGGCTAAATGGAAGCATTTTAATCTCGAAACAGTCCTATAGACCTAGTGGGCTAAGTCAAAGGGCCCAAATAAAAAAAGCGGCGACAAAGAGTAAAATGCTTCCATAACGCCCCCCTTCGGGCAGCGCCTGTGAGCTATTTACCCTGCGTTGAATGGTTTCGATTTAGCCCGCTAGATCTTCAACCATTCGCCTTGTTTGAATAGCTCACAGACCGCTGCAAAAATGTACAGCAAAGATCAACACGCCATAGCTACGTATCGGTCTCTATACAATCCCAATCCATAAAATCAGAGGTGGGCAGCTGCATGGTCTGATAGCGAAGTTCGCCAATGAAGGCTCTTGCGGCAGGACCAAGTGCGTCACCATCTTCAAAAGATAGATAAAGCAGTGCCTTTCTTAACGCTGCATTGTTATTAAGTGGTAACGGCTTTAATAACCCGCTTTCGAGCTCATTTTTTATAATAGCTATTGGTAGCCATGCAAACCCAAGCCCTTGAGCAATAATATCAACCGACGTTCTTATATGGCTTACGGTCCAGCGCTGCTCAGCGCCAAGCCAACCTGCGTCTACTTTGCGTTCTGCTGATGAATCGCGAACTACAATTTGCCTGTGAGATTTCAAATCTTCGAGGGTTAAGGTGCGGTTGAGTTGATGTAGGGGATGGTCTTTATGTGCCACCGCCGCGAATTCTATTTCGCAAAGGTCCTCACTGAAACCACTGGGGTATAAGAAAGGAGAAATGCCGATGTCTACATTTCCGCTTGAAAGTAAGGTATTACTGCCGCTAAGCACCGTCTCTTCCAACTCCACGCGCAAAAGAGGGAATTCCTCAGAAACTTTATTAAGCACATTATAAAGAAGGTGTGAGGGAAAAATGATATCTACCGCTACTCGCAACGTGGTTTCGGTGCCTGAGCGAAGGCTATAAGCAATAGACTCTAGTTTCTGAGCTTCATCAAGAAGAAAAGTGGCCCTGCGGTACATTACCTCTCCCTGGGGGGAGAGTTTGACCTTGCGACCACTGTTTTCAAATAGCACCACGCCTATGGCATTTTCTAGCTTTTGAACAGCATGATGGACACTGGATTGGCTTTTATGTACCACCAAAGACGCTTGATTAAAGCCGCCAGCATCCACCACGGCTTTAAACATTCTCCATTGCTCTAATGTCGACTTCAGCATACTTCAACCGCTCTTATATAAACAATAAACTCGAGTATATACAGTTCTTTGCATTTATGTGCGGTGAACTTGTTTGATGGTCGCTAATGAACAGGTAATAACAGATACGTTTTCGTAGCCCATTTTAATGAGTTGTTCAGCTGAAAGCTTAGCTCGTGCCCCTGATGCACAATGCAGGTAGATGGGTTTTGCTGCATCTTTTTCAAGCTCTAGCATTTTCATTTCTAATATGCCTCGCGGAATATGAAGTGAGGCGTCTACATGGTTTTCTGCCACTTCCGCTGGTTCTCTAACATCGACTAACAGCCCTTGGTTAGTTTTCATTTCGTCTGCTGCCTCTTTTGCCGAGACAATTCGAATATCCACATCAATATTTTCTAAACGTGTTTTTACGTCAATCAGCATTTTACTTCCCAAAAATTAATATAAATATAAACTAATGTATGGTTACGATTACTTTAAGACAAGATAATATCGTCATTTTAGCGTCTATTTTAACTGTTTTATCAAAAAAGCTTATACTTTAGTATAATAAAGCGGTAGATTCATGGGTAAAGTTAATGTCATTAGGAAGCCCTTATGTCTGAAGAAGTTGTGTTAAGCCCAAGCGAGATGATGGAACATTCTGCCGAAGCGGAATTTTTTCTAAAGCAATTTGCGAACAAGACTAGGCTCATGATCCTTTGTTCTCTCCTCAAGCAAGAGAAGTCTGTGTCTGAATTATTGCAGGTTGTTAGCGTTTCACAGCCTGTTATATCGCAGCACTTAGCGTTGTTGCGCGAGTCCAATATGGTGGCAACGAGAAGGGAAGGTCAAACTATTTTCTATCGATTATCTGATGAAAGAGTAAAGCGTTTAATTGCGCTTATGTATGAATTTTTCTGTGAATAGAATTAGCGCGTATCGATTTTTGCTGTAAGCCCACGCTGCGTCCGCTAATAGGCGGACGCAGTTTTTTATCCCCGTATTAAGTCTCAGCAATCTGTGCGATAAGTGCAGCAATGTAATGCCCATCACCTAACTTGTCATTATCCACTTCAGGACGTTGTACTAAATCGTCATGACTTAAGTTTACCGCCACATGGTGTGCCGCCCAGTCAATTTCTTTAATATCGCTAGGTAACAATGCCAAATGTTTGCCGCCTGGCAGCCAGTTGTTGGTATCCACCACTAGCATAACCAATTGCCATGTTTTCGTATCGATCAGAAAATCACTAATATGACCTACCTTATCGTCGGTAGTCGCAACTTCATAACCATCAATTTCGCCGCATGCCCGTAAATGATTAGTTGAGTTTGATGGAAGCGCGCTCTCTGCCTCTTCATCGGTTGGCGAAGTCACTAATTCGTTAGGGTGTGCGTATTCCCCCCATGCTCCGGGACCAATCCAGTAATAGCCATAGCCAAAATACTTGAACAAATGCTCCTCATATTCTCGTGAAACCGGCTTGTGTTCGTCAATCGATGGACTATTTTTAAGGGTGTCGACGGTCATGTCTACGTGTACGCTTTCCTCTTCAACATCAACCTGAGATACTGATACTGGAGATATCACTACCTTTCTGCTCAACGGTAACCAAGTGTTGGTATCTGCTACTAAGTAGCGTGTTGTATAGGTTTCATCGTCAAAGAGGATATCTTTTACGCCGCCAATCTTGTCATCTGTGGCATGTATAGAATATTGGGTGAGTTGTTTTGAACTTATAATCATCTTTGCGCCTCCTTTGCTCGGCTGATAAGAAAAAATGGGCTGCCGTTACGTTAAGCATGCATTATTTTCTCTGTAATAAGTGTAGTCACTTCTATCTATAAAACATCATGTTTGTAATTTGTTCTGCTGACTTCTTGATTGAGATCATTTTACCCAAACGAAAAAGCCCGCAAATTTGCGAGCTTTTTTAATACGTTATGTTGAGGGTTAGGCTACATCGAACTCGTCGTCAGAGTAGGATTCATCATAATCCGCTTGATTACTAGCACTACTATGCAACGTAAAAAACTGCTTTCTTCCTCTTGCTAGCTGAACATACTTCGCCCACGTTTTTTCGATACTGCCGGATGCTTGAGCTTTACCGTTTACAAACTTAACGAAATGCTTTTCGTCTGTTGTTTCGGGTTTCAAGTCACCGCTTTCTAGGCCAAGCAGAGTACTGCCGTAGGTGGTGAGAATATTTGCCTCGGAAATACTAAAGTCTCCTGATTTTTTAAAGCCATAAGGAAACTTTCGACGATCTACAAAGGGTTTGCTTGAAGGACGAATCGCTGTGCTCATGATAATAGTTCCAACGTTGTTAATTCCACAGCGCACTTTTAAAACATGTTTTTGCTGAGATAAAGCAAAAGATTTTTTTCCTATCAATAAAAAAAAGTGATGCTTATGTGAAAATTAAAAAACTGCCGATAATGTGAGTTTCGTTTTGCAAAAGCTAGGTGTAAAAAATTGGCTTTATTGTTTTTAAATGTATGAATTTTAGATGTTAAATTGATTTTCTGATTGGCTTTTTTACCGGTTTTAACGCTAGGCACTACGCAAAATGTTGAACAATTAGGCATGGTGTTAAGCCGGCATTTTAAGAAACAATATTTATTATCGCTACGATAATAAAATTTCGTTTCCAATTAAAATCTCCGCGGCAATAATCATAGGGTGATTACAACCTAGAGACACTAATGAGCAAAGACTATCGTTTTCAAAGTGATGAATGGAATGCGGCAGACGAAGGTGAGTTTCATTCTAAAAAGCCCAATACTTTACGAGAGAAAAGTGTGAAGGCTATGCAAAAGCGCGCCATGTTGCGACGTAACAAGCAGCGCCGTTCGCACGACGAAACACAACACTGATCTCCTTCATCATTTAAATAGATAATATCGCGCTATCAATTGGTAGCGCGATACTGTGCTTTTCGCCTCAATTAACGTATCATTTAGTCAAATTTGGTTTTATATTACGCTGGTTGTACTGCAAGCATGGATATTCGCTTTCTCACCACTTTTATTGAGGTGACTAAAACACGCCATTTTGGCAAAGCTGCCGAAAACCTCTACCTTACTCAGTCTGCAGTAAGCGCCAGAATCAAACTCTTAGAAGAATATTTTCACACTACGCTTTTCATTCGTCAGCGAAACAGCATTCAGCTAACCCAGTCGGGGGAAAAGTTGCTGCCTTTTGCTCGACAGCTTTGCGCTACGTTAAATGATGCAAAGCAAGAGCTGCAGGTGCAGAGTTCTGAATATGCGGTGTGCGGCGCCACGCAATTAGCAAGCGACTTGTTTTTACCGCAAACCCTCACTCATCTTCACAAACATTTTCCTGACTTCTCCGTAAAAGCAGACATACTCACGCTAGATGCGTTATCCCGTCAGCTTCACGAGCGGGTTACCGACCTCGCTTTTTCAACAGAGCCGCTTAAATCGGAAGATGTTAACAGTGTAATTTTGTTTGAGCAGCCCCTCGGTCTATATCGAGTTGGCGAGCCTTCTTCCCAGATAAACGCCGAGGAATTTGTGGCGATAGACTGGGGCGCAAAGGCAAGAGATTGGTTGCTCACCGCTTATCCGCAGCTGCGAGATGCAAAATTACGAACAAACTCCCTTTCATTGGCGCTTAATAATTTATGCACTGAAGGGGGAATTGCGGTATTACCGGTAAATGTAGAATCACAATTAAGAGATAGGGCACCGTTAACGCTAATTGAGCCCATCGACGATGTTTCATTGAAGGTTTACCTTCACACTATGAAACAAATAAGACGAATAGGACTGGCTGATATTATAACCAGCGTATCTTCTATCGCCCCGAAATAAGTAGCGAGAAAAATATGTCATCATTACACCCAATGTTAGAAAAAAACGCGTTTCAACGTTTAGAGGCAAGTATTGCCGAAATTAAATCACAGCAGAAGTTGTTTATTCTTAAAGATGAGCACGGTTGCGTCATGCTAACCACCGATGAAGACGACGGCGTGCCGGTATGGCCTGATGCTGAATTAGCCCTTCTTTGGGCAACGGATGACTGGGACCATTGTGAGGCGATGGAACTGACTACTGATGAATTTTTGACAAAATGGGTGCCTGGAATGACCCAAGACAACTTAATGGTTATTGTGTGCCCTGTGCCGGCAGAAGAAGGTGAAGTGATGTCTCCACAGGAGTTTGCAGAATCTTTGTAGGGTGATCCTCCCGTTCGATTTATCGTTTACATGTTATGGCCTCGCACAGTGAGGCCAAAGTCAAACATGGCATGTCGCTGTCACAACTTCCTATTGATTGCATTATTGTAGAGGTACAACACTTGTTAGAGCCAGGTATTGATGATTTATGGTTTGCTCCTTTAGGAGGAACGGGCGAAATAGGAATGAATCTAAATTTGTACGGTCACAATGGACAGTGGCTAATGGTAGATTGCGGTGTATCGTTTGACGAGCCTCTCACCGCTCCCTATAGGCACAGTGATAAGCAAAACGCGCGAGCGTCAAAAACAACGCACAGAGTGGTTGCACCAGACCCATCCTTTATTGCAAATCAAAAAGATGCGCTTGCTGGCATCGTTATCACCCATGCTCATGAAGATCATGTTGGCGCAATTCCTTACCTTTGGCAGCGTTTTCAAAAGCCCATTTACACCACGTCGTTTACCGCCGAAGTACTTCGCAGAAAGCTGTCTAGAAGCAAGCTTGCGAATAAGATACCCATTATTGAAGTGTCGGCGGGCGACACGGTAACCATTGGCGTGTTCTCTGTTAAGTGGCTAGAAATAACCCATTCGTTACCTGAGCCATTTGCACTAAAAATTGATACCCCTGCGGGCGCAATATTACATACTGCAGATTGGAAAATAGACGCATCGCCGGTGACCGGTAAACCCTTCGAGCCAAAGCTCTACAAACAACTAGCGAATGAAGATATTCTTGCCCTCGTGGGAGACTCCACCAATGCGAATAAGCCTGGTTTCTCCATTTCCGAGCGCAATTGCTACGACGGGTTGTTAAGCACCATATTGCCGCTAAAAGGTCGCGTAGTTGTAGGCTGCTTTGCAAGTAATATTGCTCGGCTTATTACTTTGGCAAAGATTGCACAAAAAACCGGTCGGTATATGGGCCTTTACGGGCGCTCATTGTTGAATATGTATGGTATCGCCCGCCAACAGGGGATTTGGCCTGATGATTTGCCGATTGCCGACGCGCATCATTTAGGCTATTTGCCGCCTAAAGAAGTGCTTGTGGTTGCAACGGGAAGCCAAGGCGAGAAAAATGCTGCTCTCGCTCGCTTTGCCCATGACACACATCCTCACCTTCAGCTTGAGAAGGGCGATACCGTTATATTTTCGAGCATCGTTATTCCAGGCAACGAAGAAACCGTCGCTCGTTTAAATACTGCGTTTAAAGGGAAGGGCATTGGGACAATTCACAGCGAAGATAGCACCCTGCCCATTCACGCAAGTGGACACCCTTGTGCAGAAGAACTTAAGCTTATGTACAACTGGGTGCAGCCAAAAATAGCCATTCCGGTGCACGGTGAACACAGTCATTTAATGGCGCATGCTGAGGTGGCGAAGTCTGTAGGTATCATGAAAACCTATGTGGGCGAGAACGGCGATTTATACCGTTTAGCGCCTCAGCCAAGTATTCGACGAAATGTCATTCCCGTTGGTCGAGTGCCTGTGCAGCAAGAATAGGGAACGGCTTTGCAAAATCGCGGTAGCTGGTTTTGCAAGTGTTTGATTAAACAAGTACTTAATTTCATAACAAGGTGTATAACGTGTTGATTATATAGGCTGCCCATCCATCTATCATTCTGATACACTGCATGCGGGAATTTAATTACTTCAACGACACTGGGTATGCATCGACACATTTTCGCTACATTTTGTTTATTGCTTGTCAGCTTTTTGTCTTTCGCCGAGCCTAGGATCCAAAACCCGGTCTTCCAACCACTGTCGACTAAAAATGGGCTACCTCAAGATGTTGTCAATGACATCGTTATTGATAAAGAGGGGTTTGTTTGGATAGCGACTGACGGCGGTGTGGTGCGCTGGGATGGTGTTCAAACGACTATTATCGATAATAGCGACAGTCTATTTTCTAACAGCTCCATTTGGAAGTTGACTGTTCAAAAAGACAAAGCCTTATTTGTGAGTGTTTATGGGCGCGGAATATACCGTGTGGACCTAGAAACACAGGCAATATCACAACTCCCCGCAACACCTTACAAGTATTACAGTGAATATAATCAGCATGCCGAGTCTTTCTCTTGGCAGGATGACTCAAACCTCATCCTTGCCTTATCTGAAAAAGTACAGCGACTGAATGTATCAACCGGAGAAATAGGAGAGCTAGCATCGCTAACCGATAAGATGTTAGACGATTCTCATTCCATTCGATATGCAATGATGGTTGAAGACATACTGATTGTAGCAACCACCTTAGGTGTTTTTACCCGTAACACCCTGGACGAATCAAAACAGCTGCAGCCCCTTGATTACTTAGACGGTACCGAGCCAAATGAAGATAATCAAAACGCAAAATTTTTGATGCAGGATGAAAGCGATCGAATTTGGATAGCCACGGTAAACGGAGTATTTAACTCAGAGCAAGACAGTTTTATTGCTCAGGTGCTAGACAACAAGCAGAGCGGCTTTGAGAAGGTACTCACAGGTCCCAATGTCTGGACAATGGTTCAGTCTGAAGCCGACGCGTTTTGGATGGGGACAAACAAAGGGCTGTTTGAACTTAAAAAAACACAAGATAAGTGGGTTTACGAACACATACTTCAGCCGAATAACGGCCGCTCTGAACTGTCGGACAAAAAGATTTCTGCCATTGCGAAGACTGAAAAAGGTAATCTTTGGCTAGGCACCGTTTTTGCCGGTGCGTTGCACTTTGGAATACAAAGTTCAGATATTTACACTATTCAAAACGAACGAAGATCCGGTGTGGATAGGTTGAGCGATAACGTGGTGTGGTCCTTTGCTGAGACATCTCCCGGCCAATTATGGATTGGAACCGCTAACGGGATGAGTCGGTACGACTTTGCCACGAAAACCTCGTCGCACTTTTTCAAAGAGGAGGTTGAAGACTCGCTGTTAGGAACCAATTCCGTCGACCGAATTATAAAAGCCCCAGACAACAAGTTGGTTCTGGAAAAGTATGAGGGTATTCGGGTGTTTGACCCGAAAACTGGCAGCGTTTCGGTGCCATCGGTAAAAGGGGGAGGCGATGCCAGTGTCTTCAATGCGTGGGATTCGAACCCTGCAATTACCTCAAATGGCGTTATGTTTTTCAGCGGGCCCCGTGACTTTTACACCTATGACTTTACGTCTGAAATATTAACGCCGCTGCCACTCGACCCAAGTATTTTCGATGTAAAATTCGATACATCCTTTCTTGGTGAATCTGAATATCACAACGCCATGTTTCTTAGTACGGAAGGGGGCGTATGGTTATTAGACCTCACAACGTATGATCATCGCCTTGTGTATCGTTTTGCTGAGGGCGAGCGACTGAGCAATCAATCAGTGAGTTCTTGGGTGATAGATGACACGGGCGTACTATGGTTGGCGCATAACGGTAGAGGGCTAGTTGGGTTAGACGCCGATACGTTTGAACCTTTATACACGCTGGATGAGTCAAACCTTCTGGTGACCAACATTGTTTATGGCCTGCAAAAAGACAGTGCGGGTAATATCTGGTTTAGTTCACACCAGGGGTTACATCGCTATGATCCTCGGGCAAGTGCGGTTCAGAATTTCATTTATGGCCGTGAACTTTCGGTATCGGAGTTTAACCAAGGTGCTTCTATTACCCTCAGTGACGGCCGGTTAGCTTATGGCTCTACCAGCGGTGTGGTTGTCTTTTCACCGGAGCAGTTAGACGTCTCTGATGAAGGCCAGACATTGGTGGCTAAGCAAACCGCCATTACTGGAGTTTCAGTTGGAAAACGGGCACTCCCTCAAGGGCTGAAAAATCTAAATGGTCAGCATTTCGACCTCGCCCACGACGACTTTGGCCTGACTGTTTATTTTTCTTCACTCACTACATCAGGTATTGGCGAGACCAAGTATTATTATAAGCTACTCGATGGGAATAAACTCGTTTCAGAAGGAGTCACAGAAGACGCGAAAATAACCTTCGCGAACCTAGAGCCTGGGAAATACACTTTTTCTGTGGTTCCCACACCTGGCAGTTTCGAATCGAGCTATCGAGCTGCGCAAATATCACTGTTTGTGCCCTATGCGCCATATCGTTCACCTTTAGCGTACGCCGTTTACGGTGCATTATTGCTTTGCTTGCTTATTACCTATCTTTATTCTCGACACAAGTCGTTGACCAAGCTGAGAAAAGCACAGCAGCAAGTATCGTTATTCAGCGACGCGTTCAAACAAACCCGCGATTGGGTTATTATTTTTGACGAAAACAAAAAGCTAGTGGCAGCAAACCCAGCCTTTGAGCATGTATTCGGCTTTAATCAAAAAGAGCCGTTGCCAAAGCAGCTAGAGCGACTTTACTTGCGCTATCCCGGTCTTAGTAGACAGCTTTCCGACAGGTTGACCGACATGCAGGGCGGTGACTTTTGGAAAGACGAGGGGGTAATTGATGGTGCCGATGGTAAACGCTACGACGTACTTATCGATATTACGGCGATCAGTGGTAATGGGCACATCCCTGAGCACTACCTTATTGTAATTTCAGATATCTCTGAGCAAAAACAGGCTGAGCGCAAATTACTCAAGATTGCCACCTACGACAGCCTTACTGGGTTAGTTAACCGGACACTGCTACTCGATCGTTTAGAGCATGCCATTGCGCTTGCCAGACACCATGGTCATCGAGTTTCGGTGATGTTTGTTGACCTCGATAGATTTAAAGGTATTAACGATTCACTGGGTCATGACTACGGCGACAAGCTGCTTCGCATTGTCGCGAATAGAATGCGCAATTTAGTGGCCGATACGGGCACTGTGGCCCGTTTGGGAGGGGACGAGTTTGTTATCGTTATCGAAGAAGTTGAAGATAATGATGATTTAAGTTCGTTCGTTGGACAAGTTATAGATGCTGTAGAAACGCCTATATCATTGTCTAGCGAAGTGTTAAGAGTATCCTGCAGTATAGGCGTTGCATTTTACCCAGATGATGCGCCAGAGCCTGCCGAGCTTATTAAGCAAGCCGATGTGGCCATGTACACCGCTAAAAAAGACACGCTTAATGGGTTTGCCTATTTTACAAATGATATGAATGAAAAGGCGAAAACCCGCTTAACCGTTGAGAACAAAGTTAAGCGTGCGTATTCAGAGGGCAGTTTCTTTAATCACTATCAGCCCATTATTAATGCTCAAACAAAGCAAACTGTGGGTGTTGAATTACTCCTTCGCGGCACCTTAGACGATCAGCCTTTGTACCCCGATCAGTTTATTCCCATCCTAGAGGAACTGAGATATATCATCGAAGTTACTCGCAAAGCCATGTATCGCGCCGCTGAGGACCTATCGACCTGGTATGAGGATGGCTTTACAGGCTTTGTGTCTATTAACCTTTCAGCGCTGCACTTTAAAACTGAGTTTGATTTGCACAGCGTCTTTAGTTTACTAGAGCAATTTGGCTTGCCAAAAGAAGCCTTTCGTTTTGAGATAACGGAAGGTGTATTGATGGACGACACGGATAATGCATTGCACCAAATTCAACGATTTGTTGACGCAGGGTTTATCTTAGCCCTTGATGATTTTGGTACCGGCTATTCATCGCTAAGCTACTTGAAGCGCTACCCGTTATCGGTGCTTAAAATTGATAAAAGTTTCGTTAATGAAATGGCGCCTGGTAACGCCAACGAGGCGCTGGTTGCTACCACTATATCGCTGGCAAACAGCTTGAACATGAGCTGCGTGGCAGAGGGGGTAGAAACCCACGAACAAGCGGTTTCACTTCTAGATAAAGGGTGCGTACTTCATCAAGGTTATCACTACGCTAAGCCCGCGGCAGCAAATGAAATAACGTCATTTCTCACCAAAAATTGGGGGTAATGCGCTGACTAAGCGTATTTTTTATGCCAGCCGCCTCATAATAAAACCGCAGACGCTACTATAAAAAAACTAAATTGTGGTCTGTATCACCCGTTCTACGTGGGGTGCAATGTAAACGCCTGTTTAAAAAGCTTGTCATTCAATTAAAAATAAGGCTTATTATACTACTGTGAAATCATTGTAAAAATGAGCTACATTATAACAACAAATGAGTGACCTATGCCGCTAGATATGACAGCAAACGCAAACAGCACGGAAGTAATTAAATCGCCATTAAGCATGTTGTACCACTGGGAAAAGTCCCGTGGAGACGAGGTGTTTCTTACTCAGCCCATCAAAGGTGAGTACCACGATTATACGTGGAGCCAAGTTGCCAATCTCGCGAGAAAAGTGGCAACCCGCCTTTGTGAAATGTCGCTACCCGCGGGAAGCCGCATTGGAATTTTTTCTAAAAATTGTGCGGAGTGGTTCATTACCGATTTAGGTATTATGATGGCAGGACATGTGTCCGTGCCTATTTTCTCAACCGCTGGCCCAGACACAGTTCAATACGTATTACAGCACGCCGATGTTCAGCTTTTATTTGTGGGCAAGCTAGACAATACCGAGCAACAAGTAGCGTCTATTCCAACATCCTATAAAACTGTCGCTTTTCCTTATCCGAATATTACGGCTTCACAGCAGTGGGATGAGTTTATTGACTGTGAACCACTGAGAACGTCACCCGTCCACGATATGGACGATGTGATGACCATCATTTATACCTCGGGTAGCACAGGGCAGCCAAAAGGGGTTGTACATAGCTACAACACCGCATGTTGGGCGGCCAGACGTTCGTTGGACCAACTTGGTATTGACGAGAACGATCGCACCTTAAGCTATCTACCTCTAGCTCACATTACTGAGCGTGTTCTCGTGGAGTTATCGAGTTATTACAGTGGTGGAAAAATTCATTTTGTTGAAGATTTAGCCACGTTTCAGCGCGATGTAACCCATTGTCAGCCTACGCTATTTATTTCTGTACCTCGTTTATGGACGAAGTTCCAAATGGGCGTGCTGGCTAAAATGCCACAGAAAAAGTTAGACACTTTGTTAAAGATCCCCATCTTGAACAAGGTTGTGGCAAAGAAAATACGCAACGGTTTGGGTATAAACAATGCGAGACTATGGGCAAGCGGCTCAGCACCGCTAGCGCCTGCTGTTATTGAGTGGTTCGCTAAAATAGGTATCAATATTTCCGAAGGGTGGGGAATGACTGAAAATAGCGCCTATGGAACCGGCAGTGTACCCTTTAGGCACGATAAAATTGGCTGTATCGGCAAGCCTTACGACGGTGTGGATATTCGCACCTCTGACGAGGGCGAAATACAGGTATTGTCACCTTGTAATATGATTGAGTATTACCTAGAGCCAGACAAAACCGCTGAGGTATTCACCGAAGACGGCTATTTGTGTACCGGAGATAAGGGTGTCATTGATAGCGACGGTTACGTTAAAATAACCGGTCGACTAAAAGATATTTTCAAAACGGCGAAGGGTAAGTATGTTACTCCGGCGCCAATTGAAGCCAAGTTTATGGAAAACCCCATTGTTGAGCAGGTTTGTGTAACAGGTACAAACTTACCTCAACCAGTAGCACTGCTGGTGCTAAGTGAAGGCGCGCAGAAAAAAGACAAGTCGGCAGTAGAGGCCAGTCTTAAGAAAACCTTCGAGGCGATAAACGCGAAGCTTGAGAGTCACCAAGTGATGGATAGGGTAGTGATTATGAGCAATGAGTGGAGTATTGAAAACGATTTGCTTACGCCGACGCTTAAGGTAAAACGTCACGTATTAGAAGAGCGATTCGTTGATATTATTCAAGGTGATTATACCAAAAAGCTTGTGTGGGTTGACGCCTAAGCAGCCTCTGTTGGAGTGTGTTATCTACCTAGTTGATATTACTTGTTAACGAAGAGTTGTTGGTAACATTTCCAAAAAACAAAAAATGGCGCCATTTAAAAGGCGCTTTTTTGTTGGTTACGAGTTATTCACGCATTACTTGCTCTGATAGCGCGCTTGCAGCCCTTGGTAAACCAAGTCACTGAACTCAGGCTTCGACAAATCTAATGCATTCATGACTTCAACAAGATGTTCATTGTCTTCACGACCACTCCATTGTTTAACATATGTTCCTTCTTTATAGCCATTATCCTGACGGAAAAAGTTAAGTACATTCTTGCCAACGTACTGACGGTATAACTCGTCAACAGACATGTCACATTGTTTAACAATATGCATAAATAAAGGAACACTAAAGCGCTTCGCTGCACACAAACCCGTCATTAGTTCTAAGTTATCAAGCAAAGACTGTTGGGTTGCATCGTAGTTTTGATTGTCAAAGACTACTACTGTTTGACCACTCGCAAGTTCTGCTGCAATACTTTTTGCAGAAGCGTCAACGTCACCATTAGCATCGATAATGCACGCACTTAATGCGAAGTGCCAAATGTCTACAAGTTCCATCTGCAGCTGTGGTAAGTCTTTGTGTTGTGCTTTCCACCATTTCCAGCCGTGATGCTCTATGGCTTCAACCGACTCAACCATGGCGGCGCGCAGGTAACCGTAACCCGCATTTAGCCAGTCTGGGTTCACTTTTGCATTCATCTTGTCTTGAAGCGAAAGCATTGTTGCTAGCTGCTGTGCATTTAACATTGTGGCTCCTGATAACCTAATTTTAATCTGTATACGATGGCGCAAAGTGTACTGGAAGCCAGCGTGTGGATAAATAATTATTTGAATGAAGCATGATGCTGCTGCTTGGAATTTGCGCAGTTTAAGAGTATTGAAGCGTGTCACACATTGGTGCGGCTGCACCAAAATTAATCTAAAGTCTAAGGTTGATGGAATAGGTTTTAATTTAACCTATTGATTATATTGATTTTTAAAATTGGCATCTTACCTGCTTTGCTAATAACGTTAACTGAGTTGTGCAATAGCACATCGTTTAAATGAGTGCCAGGCAACACGCATTTGAGCGGCAATTGCGCAGCCCGTAAACCTTACCCATACAGAATTTTCGTGTCCTGAGGTCTGTATGGGTTTTTTTCTCTTTTTTCCTGTTTTTCCCCTTTAACGCCGCCCTCACAATAAGAAATAAAACACTTAACACTGCAGTTAATTGCGATACACTATTTCTCTATTAAAGGTCAACATGCCCTTGTATGTATAAGATAGGCTAACTGCCAGTCAAATAAAGGATTTTTAGATTGCTTGCGCTATATCCATCAAACAAATTAGAGCATCTTAGTTTTCTGCTTACCTCGTTACTTGAGCAACAACCCTCCTCAGTATTCTCCCCTGAAACTATCCTTGTTGAAAGTCCTGGTATGCAGCATTGGGTAAGCATGCAGCTGGCTCGAGAGCAGGGAATTGCAATGAATCTTGATTTCCCTTTGCCTGTAAGGTTTATGTGGAATACAGCCCGGGTGGTGTTAGGCAGTGAAAAGGTACCTCGCCAGTCTCCTTATCGACGAGAGGTACTTACGTGGCGTATAGATAATATTCTGCAAGACGATGCCCTGATGAACACTAGTGCGTTTGAACAAGTGCGCCGCTATTGGTTAAGTGCGGGCAGTGAGCAAGAGCAGGGCGTTCAGCGTTTACAGCTGGCTACGGCCCTTGCCGATGTGTATGAGCAGTACTTACTTTATCGACCAGACTGGCTCTTTGCCTGGGAAAATAATGAGAAGGTAGTGTTTGATGATATGGAGTCGTGGCAGAGCGAAATTTGGCGTATTCTGACAAAAGAGCAGCCTTTGCATCCTGCTCGGCTTCACAAGATGACTATAGAAGCACTGAGTAAAGGCCAGTTGCCAACGAATCTTCCCTCTCGCATAGTGGTTTTTGCTATTAATACCATGGCGCCCCAACTCATTGCATTTTTTGATGCGCTGGCCGAACACATCGATATTCATATTTTTCATTTAAATCCCAGTGTTAATTATTGGGGAGATGCTAAAAGCGACAGCGAACTTGCAAAACAGCTGCGCATGGAAGGCGTCAATAAGTGGATGGAGAACGAGCAGAGTAATTCGTTGTTAGGGAACTTGGGAAAACAAGGGAGAGAGTTGTTTAACTTACTGACCGAGTTAGACACCTTTGAAATTAGTGCTTTTGATGCCCCCGAGATTGATGCTCCTGTGATTGACGCTCTTGACGACGCCCTTGCTCAATTCACAAACAGTGAAGAAACAAGCAGCGAAGAAATAAGCAGTGAAGAAACAAACTTTGAAGAGACGATTCTTGAAGGCACTAGCTTAGCAGAAAAGCCCCAAAGCACGAAAAGCTTAGGTAGGGGACTTGCACAGCGCAATTTACTAAAGCGTATTCATAGCGATATATTACAGGCCCTGCCTGCAAGCCCTATTCATGTAAACGACCCTCAAGAAGCAGAGCAAGACGACAGTGTCACTATTATGTGCACTCACTCTGCGCTGCGTGAGGTGCAGGTGCTGCATGATCATCTATTACATTGGTTGTCACAAGATACCACCCGCACCCCTTCAGATATTCTGGTGATGTGCCCTGCTATTGAAAATTATGCTCCTTTCGTCGACGCCGTTTTTCACCGAGTAGGCACTAAAAACCAGTACACCAATGGCACCACCCGTTTGCCATGTTCAATCGCCGACAGAAGCCCAATGGATACCGAGCCATTGATTGCCGCTTTTATGGCGCTGCTAGAATTGCCAGATAGCCGCTTTGGCGTAGCAGATATAATGGATTATCTACAGCTCGATTCTGTGCAAAAGCGCTTTAATGTTACGCAGGCTGATATCGATCAGATGATGGTATGGCTTGAGCAAGCTCATATTCATTGGGGGCTAAATGCCCAGCATAAGGCGTCTGTCTCAGAGGGCGTAACAAAGGAAAACACCTACAGCTGGTGGTGGGGAATTCGTCGCTTATTAATGGGCATGCTAGCATCAGATAGCGAAATGATTGTTGATGGGTCGCTGACCATACCCGACGTAGAAGGGCAAAGCGCGCTTATTTTAGGCAAGCTGGTACAGGTTATTGATTTACTGGGACGGTTTGCAAACGAACTCACTACACCGCGCTCGCCGAAAGCTTGGGCGCACGATTTGTTACAGCTGCGTGATGCGTGCTTTGTGTCTACCAAAGATCAGGAACAAAGCTGGGACTTAATCGCTAAAGTTGCCGCTGACTTATATGCGCGATGCAATGAAGCAGACTACGAACATGAGCTAAGCTTATGTCAAATTCGGGAGCTATTGTTAAGCCGCTTCTCCTCTCCTGATGCCGGAAACCACTTCATGACGGGACAAGTAACCGTATGTTCTATGTTACCCATGCGCAGCATTCCGTTTAAGAAGGTATGTATTTTAGGGTTAAACGATAGCGAGTTTCCAAGAAAAGCAACGCCGCTTGGTCTTGACCTTATGGCGGGACCGAAAAGACGAACAGGCGATAGGTCACGAAGACTAGAAGACAGGTATCTTTTTTTAGAGGCAATCATTTCTACCCGAGAGAGCCTGTATTTAAGTTACCAAGGTAACGATGTAAAAAATAACAGTGAACGTCAGCCAAGTTTGGTGCTAGCAGAATTTCTCGATATGCTAGCAACAGGCTATCAGCTTGATACGTCGCACTTTGTGAAGCACGCGCCACTGCATCCCTTTAGCGAGGCGGCATTTACCGGTCAGCTTCCAAGCTATGAGACGGGTTGGCTTCGCTTAGCAGACGCATTGCAAAAAACCAATGCTTCACAGACACAGGCAACTAAATCTTCACAGTCACAGGCTGAGGCTCAACAATTAGATTCAGTTCAAAGCGCTTCTTTAGAAACAAAAGCGAATGCCCAGACCGGCGATAGGCATAGCGCTAACGAAAACAGTAAAAGTGCAGATGAAACACGGCTTTCAACCATGCAGGTGGCAAGGGCATTTAAAGATCCTTTGGAATACTTTTCGCTGCAGCGCTTAGGGGTAAACCTATCCCAGTCTTTCACCTTGCTAGATAACAGCGAGCCGTTTGAAACCAATGCGCTTGTGCGCTATCAAGTTCTAGGCGCTATTTTCTCAGTGCCATCAGGGCAACAGGAAAGCTCGCATCATGAACTATCTTCAGAGCAGGTGGTTGAATTTGCTTCTTTGCGAGGTGATATTCCGAATAACCCTGTGGCAAAAGAAGAGCTACAAATGTGGAAAGACGGAGCGCTAGCATTAACCCAGGCAATGGGCCCTCATGATGCTGCGGCAAAAAACGTCAGTTTCGTTGGTAAGCACATCACCTTCACTGCCAGCGCTTTTGAAGCTGCTGATAGTTTAGTGCTACGAAGCGCCGGAAAAATTAACGACATAAGAGCACTGTCGTACTTTATGTCTCAACTCGTTTTTTGCGCCGACAGTGAAACCAGCTCTCATCATGGCTATCCGCTGGATATTTATTATTGCGATTGGGAAAAAGGCGAAACAAAGTTGATGAAACGTCGCTTCGCGTCTTTCGACGCTGCCACTGCTGAAAACATATTGTTATTTATTGAACAGCTATACATGGCAATACTCACCGCGCCAACGCCTCTTTACCGCAGCTTATACTCAGACCTAGTCCCAGGTAAGCGAAATTCTGACAGTAAGGCGATAGTGGGTGAGATAAAGCCTGAACATTATGACGATATTATGGCTACGTTACAGCAATCAAGCTCTACTGCTTTTGCATATCGCTTTGAAGAACAGGGCTCTTATGATAAAAGCTCGGATTATAATAGCTCGGATGATACAAAAGACAGCGAAACTGCGCCTAATGTCGTATCAGAAAAGGCACAACAAATCGTCGAGCGCAGTAGCGATCTGTTCAATAGCATAGAGGCCGAACGTGTACTTAAAAACTGGCTGCAGTCCTCGGGGCAATTTAGTGCAGACATGGCCAATAACCCGTATCTGAAATGGCTTTTTCCCGATGGAATTTCATGGCAGAGCTTTCCTCATGTCGAAGGCTTTATTTTGTTTTCCATGGTGGCGAATTGTGCGGCGGAGGAACAGCTATGAGTGATGTTTCAAGTAGCACTCTTTCAAACAGTACTCTTTCAAACAGTACTCTTTCAAACAGTACTGTGGCATCTCGATTGCTCGATGTGCCTAGCATGCCCCTCAACGGCAGGCATCTTATTGAGGCAAGTGCAGGAACGGGGAAAACGTACAATATTACGCGGTTGTATCTGCGCCTACTGCTTGAAAAGAAGCTAACGGTAAAAGAGATTTTGGTAATGACATTTACCAAGGCCGCCACTGAGGAAATTAAAGGTCGTGTAGCGGCTACGCTGCGTGAAGCTGCTAGTTTTTGGCAACAGGCAATAGACAATGAAGGCGCTGTTCCAGAAGACATAGATCCGGTCTTTAGTCATTTACTGACTCACTGCAATCTTGAAGAAAGCTTGAGCTTACTCAGAGCCGCGCAGCTAGAGCTTGATGAGGCATCGGTTTTTACAATACATGGGTTCTGCCAGCATGTAATAGGGCAACTTGCCTTTAATAGTGGCTTTGCGATGTCACTGAATTTAAGTAAAGATACCAGCGACCTATACTTGCAGGCCAGTGAAGACTGGATAAGAAAAGTCAGTGGTGGTCATGACGGTTTTACCGAAGACGATTTCTTGCTGTTGGCATCAAAAGGGTGGCATGTGCCTGAGCGTTTGCTAGGTGAATTTAATGCAAGCATCCGCAGTACGTTAACCCCTAATGTGCTTGATGAACATGCGGTAGAGGAGTCATTTAAATATAATTTAGAGAGTAACCCTGATACCCAACAGACTCAATTTGCGGCCTTCTTAAGTGGCATAGAAGCCAATGAATCGCTGCTACACGAACAGCTTATTAAGAGCGCTGCCCACCAAAAGGTACGCCCTGGCGAGCTTGAGGCATTGAAATCGTGGTTGAGGCAGGGGCAGTACACCGATGCGCCTAGCGAGGCCAAAGCATTTCTAG
The DNA here is from genome assembly GCF_010500895.1 of Alteromonas genovensis. Taxonomy (GTDB): domain Bacteria; phylum Pseudomonadota; class Gammaproteobacteria; order Enterobacterales; family Alteromonadaceae; genus Alteromonas; species Alteromonas genovensis. Next base: position 19,551 of record NZ_JAAAWO010000007.1, on the reverse strand, counting down.
ATAAAAGGCGTTACTCTCGCAATACCTCTGGCGTCAAAGAACTGCTAAGTCCCATTAAAGACTTTACCAAAGCGATAGAAGTCGAGATTGAGGAAAGAGATAACACGTTGGCTCAGCTGCCTGTTTTTGCGTTAGTCAATGACGCCATTTCCTTTATAAAACAGCGAGTGATAAAACAGAAAAAGCAGCGTGGGATCATTGATTTCGACGACCTCATTAATATGCTGGCTGATGAGGTGGCAAAACCTGACAATACGCTAGCCGCAGAGCTTCGCAAAAAATTCCCTGTAGCATTAATCGATGAATTCCAAGATACCGATGCCAAACAATACGCTATTTTAGACGCAGTGTATCCTCGCGAACCTGATGCTAACGCTTTAAGCACTAGCACCACAGATACTAACACCACAGATACCAACACCACAGATACCAACACCACGGAGACTAGCACCACAGAGACTAGCACCACAGAGGCTAGCACCAAAACAAGCGCGCTCTTGATGATTGGCGATCCCAAACAGGCTATTTATCGCTTTAGAGGCGGGGATATATTCACCTATTTAAAAGCAGGTAAACAAGCAGATTTCCGGTGGGTTATGAACACGAACTGGCGTTCTGTTAAAGGCATGGTCAGTGCGTACAATCGCGTGTTTTATGGTGCGCCGCTGTCGGCAGCTCATTCTGGTAATGTTTTCGGTTTTAATATTGATTACACGCAGGTAGAGTTTACCAAAAAGGCCGCTGCAGCGAAGCATCCGTTAAGCGATCCATGTGAACAGCGCAGTGCAATGAATTACGTGAGTATGTGCTTAGACGATAAGCAAGATACCAACACAATGCGCCGTAAAATGGCGCTGTGGATTGCACAAGAAATCTATCGTCTTCTAAATGAAGCCGGTTTTGAAAATTCAAAGCCAGAAAGCGTTAATGATAAAAGCGGTAATGACAAAAGTGCTGACGATGCGAACTCGTCCGGCACCAACGACAGTAACCCCGTCGCCCATGTCACACCGGCCGCCCCTGTCACACCCGCCGACATTGCCATTTTGGTAAAAGACAGAACTGAAGCCAATGCAATAAAGTATGTGCTGCAACAGCAAGGTTTGGCCTGTGTTTACTTAAGCGATCGAAGTAATTTATTCCTCACGCCAGAAGCCAAAGACATTTTGCGCTTGTTAAATGGCATTTGGCATGCCAGCGACAGCAGCAAAGTAGCGGCAAGTTTAGCATCGCCCTTGTGGGGCTATAGCCCTGAGGTACTGGTTGATTTGCTGTATCACGAAGATGATGCGCTGTGGGACACTGCCTTCGAGCGGGTACTGTTACTGCGTGAATTGTGGCTGCAAAAAGGCTGTATGAGTGTATTGCTATACTTAATGCAAGAAAGCTACACGCCATACGGCGGGGAAGTAGAGCGAGCGCTAACCAATTATCAACACCTTGCTGAAGTCCTTGAAAAGGCAAGCACAACCAACCAAAGGCCCGAGCAACTGCTCGACTGGCTGCATAAACAAATACACCAGAGTGAGTCAGATGAAGAGATGACACTGCGTTTGGAGAGTGACAATCAGCTTATCCGTTTAGTGACGCAGCATGGCTCTAAGGGGCTAGAGTATCCGATTGTGTTTATTCCATTTGCCACGGGCTACAAGGATCCAGCAAAAAACGGCAAGTCGATGTCGCAAATACTGACTTACTATGATGAAGATAAACAAGGGTTACAGCTGCAGTTAGGGCAAACAAAGCAAGCTATCGCAAGAGTGCGTGCTGAAGGAGCCGCAGAAGATATGCGACTGGCCTACGTAGCGGTTACTCGCGCCGCTCATCGCTGTTATATGGGAGTTATTCCCCTTGATGGTAATGAAAAAAGTGCACTTGCGCGAGCGCTAGGAGTCAGTACCGATAACGCCGATAACGCCGATAACGCCGATAACGCCGATAACGCCGATAGCGTCAGTGATTGGCAAGGCGTGCTCGATAATGTGAGCGGGGAATTTGATGCGTATACGTGCCACATCAGCGCCGATGAATTTGACCTTAAATACACCAGTTTCACCCTTGATGAAACCAGCCAAACACTCTATGCACTTCAATTTACAGGCACCCACAGTGAAGATTGGCGATTATATTCATTTTCAGCCCTAAGTAGGCTGACAACGCAAGGAAACATACCGGTTGCCAATCAAAAAGAGCACACGGTACCTGTACTACAAACTGTTCGTGACGAAGAGTTCTCAATAGATGGGCTATCTAGCTTTGGCGACAGATTTACTAATGAAGCGGCGGATAAACCTACTACCACGAATATTGAAGAGGCGCACCGCTTGCGCTTTACGCTAACTAAAGGCGCAAGCGCCGGTAATCTTTTACATGATTTGTTAGAGCTTAATGACTTTAGTGCGCCTACGTGGGATGAACATGGGCCTGAGTTGGTCAGTCGTTTTGGGCTAGAGGAGGACAAGGTAAGTTCACTGTACGACTGGCTAGAGGAAGTATTGCAAACACCGCTTTATCCCAACAAAAGCCTTACATTAAGCGACTTAACGCTAAACCAAACTCTAAGAGAGGCTGAATTTTATTTCCCCATGAAAGACAGTAAATGGGCGGAGCTAAGCGAGGTTTTACGTGCTCACAGGGCAAAGGTGGCCATTGAATACAACGCTCAGGCGTTGACAGTGCCTCACCTCATGACAGCCAACCTTGCGGGAATGATGCACGGCTTTATCGATTTATTGTTTGAACATGAAGGCAAATACTACGTGGCCGACTATAAATCTACGTGGTTAGGCGATGACATCGCAAGCTACAGCCCCAGTGCATTGTTTGAAAATAATCAGCATCATCTTTATGATCTGCAGTATCTTATTTATTGCCTTGCGCTACATCGGTATTTAAACAATACACTTGCAGATTACCAACCAGAACGCCATTTTGGGGGAGTATATTACTTGTATCTGCGTGGTATGCACCCAGAGAACCAAGAAGGGGAAGGGGTGTTCTTTACGTCTATCACTCAAGAGGTGCTGCATTCTCTAGACAGCATATTTGACGGCGACGATGCGGTTATGGTTCAAACAGATAATAGCAGTGAGCCCGTTACTGGAAGCAAGCCAGAACATACACCGGAGCATACTGTTGAGCACAAGCCGGAGCATTCGCCGGAGCATAAGCCGAAAAAAACACTGAAAGAAAACCCAGAGAACGGCGAAGCAGGTCATCAGCAAAGTTTTGGGTTTGATTGATGAAGGTGCCTATTAAAAAGAGCGACGCAAACCATGAGTGAAAAAAATACGGGTAGTGGTGATGAGGCCCAATCAACCATACTAAGCTCAGCCACAATAAGCACAGATAACATAGACCAAAAAGACAGTGCTGATACAGACGACATAGCAGCAATGAAAATGAATAAAAATGCATTGTTTGAACAGCTATTTGGTATTGAGGCCATCGATAAATTTATTGCTTCTGAATTTACACCCACGTCGGTGCTTAGTGAGCAAGAAAATACAACGTGGCTGCATCTTTTGGTTTTGTTGTCGTTTATGCAGCGCCATGGTCACAGCTGTGTGATGCTTAGCGATGTAGCGGGCAAAACCTTGTTTAGTGAAGATGCGAGTGAAAATACAAGTGTGAGTAATAGCACTCATAATTCACCATTACGTGACAATGGCCAAACCGATACGCAAAAGAGAGGGTACACGTTTGATGAACTTACACCACTTATCGGTGTGGTGAAAAAAGCGTTAAGTGACGAACGCATTGGTCAGCTGTTTGTTTATAACAACGGTATGTTTTACAGCCGCAGATATTATGAGTTTGAACAAGAAGTAGCGCAGGGCGTGGTTGCTAGAACTGCCTTTACTCCCTTATCTGATGAGGCATATTCAAAGGTAAAAGCCTTGTGGCCCGCCATGTTTGTCAAAGCGCCATCAAGTGCGGCTTCACAAGAGCCTAGCCAAGAGCTAGCGCTTAGCAGCGAGCAAGACTGGCAGCAGGTAGCTGTTGCAAAAAGTATTGTACAAAAGTTTAGCGTAATTAACGGTGGCCCAGGAACAGGAAAAACCTACACCGTACTGCGTTTGTTGCTAGCCCTTCAAGCCTGCGAGGACAACATCAACATAGTGTTGGCGGCGCCTACAGGAAAAGCGCAGCAGCGTATGACGGAATCAATTAGCGACAGTATTGCTGGCTTGAGGGGAAAAATAGATGACGGTGTGTTAGACCGCGTTCCCACACAAGCAGTAACTATTCACCGGTTGTTAGGGCTGCGAGAACACACGGTATCAACAAAATACAACAGGCAAAATCAGCTTTCACTTGATGTATTAATTGTGGATGAGGCCAGTATGGTAGACCTTGCCCTAATGACGCGAATAATGAGAGCGCTACCTGAGCATGCCCGCCTGTATTTTATTGGCGATGCTGAGCAGTTGCCCGCTGTAGAGCTAGGGAACGTGTTAGAGCAATTGGTAGAAACGAATGACGACTTAGTTAATTTAGACGACAAAATGCTTGGGGCAGTGCCCACTGCGCTGCGTCAGCATATCGCTACCCTATGCCCTCATTTACCTTTATTACCCGTAGATGAAGATGCGAAAACGTGGGTACATACGCTGCGAGCACCACAACGATTTAAAGGGCAAGTGGCGGCAGTGGCAACCGCCATTCAAAAAGGCGAAACGCAGGGTGCCTTGAGCGCGCTAAATAACGCGGTAAATAATGCAAATAACGCAGAATCAATGGCTGATAGACCAGTACTGAACGATGGTGTTCATTTATGGCCAGAAGATTGGGTAAGCGACAAAAAGCTGCGCAAAATGGCCGTTCAAAGTTTTATGTCTATTTTTGATGCCACCAATGCATGCGATGCGCTGCGTCGACTAAACCAAGTCAGGTGGTTAACGCCGGTTCGCAAAGGCAACATGGGAGTTGAGCGTTTAAATTCATTGGTTTTTGATGCAATTAAACACAAAATTACACGGCGAGAAGGCAACTTCTATCAAGGCCAGCCCATCATGATAGTTAAAAATAATCATCCTCAGCGCCTATCTAATGGTGAGGTCGGTATTATTTGGCCAGACAGTAGTGGAAAGTTACTGGCGTGGTTTGAAGCTGAGAATGATGAGCTAAGGCATATTTCCTTATCTCGCGTGCCCCAGTTTGAAACCGTTTACGCAATGACCATTCATAAGTCGCAAGGTTCTGAGTTTTCTCACGTGGTGCTGCTGCTTCCAAAGCCTGAAACAGAAAAGGCTGCAGGGTTGTTTCACCGTGGCCTGGTATACACCGGGCTTACACGAGCTAAAAAGGGATGTTTGATAATCGCCAATAGTCCTACCTTTAGTGACATGGTATCGAGAGTAGACAAGCGATATTCCGGCTTGGCAAACGCCATTCGCGACGCCGCCATTGATGAACGGTAATGAATGATAGATATAAAAATATTGGTCGCAATCATCGAACCAATAATAAAGCTTTTGATATAACGTTTAAGGAAGAATATGAAAAAAACACTGTTATTTACAATTACAACACTACTGCTGGGCTGTTCATCTACAGAGCCTAATTCTACAGAGACTAATATCGTAAAACTCGACCCCATCGACTTAACAAAAAGCGATGAATCAGTTAAAGAATACTGGGTTTTAAGTGAAAAATCTTACCCTTCATACCCAATAGCTGCAGCTAAAAGGAAAATGAACGGGTGTGCAAAAATTCAATTTATTATTAACAGCGAAGGAGAGCCTGAAGACCTAAAAACCATCAACTTTTTACCCGATAATACCTTCGTTGCTGAAACTAAAAAAGCGATTAGCGGGCATCGTTGGGTTCCTTCAGAAACAAACAAAACTTTACAGCCGGTGCTGATAACACAATCATGGGATTACGCGTTAGATGATGTGCCCGGTAGGCTCGATTGCGATTCTCAATAGCCACTTAAATAGTGGTGTTAGTATAAACGATCAAGTAGAGCTCCCGTTGAGAGACTCTCCTCACACTGGCGTAAAGAAAAACGCGCCGTGTTCGTGAGCGTCTGGTGCGTTTTTAGCAATGGGGTAAAAGCGGGTGGTCATATTCACTCTTAAAATACCCCTATCACAATGCAGAAATTGAGAAGGCAAAAAGGGTGGTGCGGCACTAGTATCCGCAGCCACCTGTATGCCTTCTTCAATACTCAAATAAGATAACCCACCAACATCAAGCCAACCGATAACACACCGAGGGCTAGCAACAAAGCTAGGATGCTCGATAATATCGCTATGAAAGGTAACGTTTGCGCCAAAAACAGGTTTTGTCTGTATGGCCAGGTTTACCGTTGGCTTCAATGTGAGCTTGTATAGTCCATGCACCATAGGGATAATGGTGGTTTGAAAAGCGGTGGTGTTTTCTAACGTATGCATTCTCATTAACACGAAAAGGTGTAGATGATTGAAGTGTGGCTTATCACCAGAAAAGATGCGTTGATGTGGATCAACGCTACGCCTTGCTTTAGCGTAGACTAATCGGCCGTATGTAGTAGACCAAACGTAGTAGACCAAACGTAATAGACCAAACGTAAAAATAGATAAACTTCACCGCGACGTTAACTATCATAAAAAATCAATAGGAACTCTGTGAGCGAACCCACTAAAAGCCAAATGAATGAGCGTGCTGAAAGTACAGAAGCCTATTTTCGGTTTTCGCGTTTAGATATCATGCAGGCATACACACTGAAAAAAGAGATTACAGGGGCGTGGTTTTATAAAGACGACAGTACTGATTTTTTTATTGGGCTCGTGCCTCTAGAGGAGCGCTTTTTTGACGAGCTTAACGATTATGTCATACGCCAGCAGATCAATTATGATGCGTGCGATCTATTGGTAAAAGCCAAATCTACAAATGCGCCGCTTACAGAAATTTCCATTCCCTACGCAGTGAATAAAATGCTCAAGTATATTGATTGCAAAATTACGGTTGCGATTGAGTAGTGTAGTCGCCTTCATTAGTCATTATAAAAAGATAGTTAAAGAGCCTTGTTTATGTCTAAACATCAGATAAACCCAAAAAAACTTCTGCGCAGTAAGTGGACATCCACGTCGCCTAAAAACAAAGAAAAGCATTTTTTAGTGACTGACGTGACATTCGACGAAGAGGGTGTTGTTGTCTCTTGTGTTCTTGAGTCGGTGATGTCAAAAACAGAATACCCGATAAACTGGCGAGATTTAAAAGACACGACAATGTGGCGCCAAGGCTGGAAATAGCAATCAACCCGCTAATCAGATAATGTACTCCATATGATAATCTAAATATAACGTTACGGTTATTTCGACTTACCAATCTATATTAGTCATCAACATTAGTCATTTGCTTACATTTAATCACGTCGATGACTCTACATGCCTTAAGGAACCTTTGCTTTCAAAATGATATCAACAAAAGACACAAACCCAGAACGTAAGATAAACACCCCGCTATTTGCCATTACCGCTGGGTTTATCAGTGTATTTTGCTTGATGGCGTTAATTGATGTGAACGCGCTTGCTGCTTGGGTAGACACCAGCTTCGCCTGGTCGGTAAGGTATTTTGGTTTGTATTGGCAAGTACTGTTATTGGCGACATTTTTAATTAGCCTGGGTATGGCATGTTTGCCAGGCGCTAGGGCAGTGATGGGGAATATAGACAAACCAGAGTTCTCTAACTTCCAATGGGGCTCAATGATCATGTGTACGCTTCTCGCTGGCGGTGGCGTATTTTGGGCAGCTGGCGAGCCCATGGCACATTTTTTAAGTGTGCCGCCGGTATTTGGTGACGTTGAAGCAGGTACTGGCGAGGCGACGGTGTACGCCCTCGCACAATCTTATCTTCACTGGGGTTTTTTGGCCTGGGCTATTTTAGGTAGCCTGACGGTGATAATGCTTATGTATTATCACTACGAGAAGGGCTTGCCATTAGCGCCTCGAACGTTGCTTTACCCTATTTTTAAGCGCCGCGCTATACAAGGCCCTATTGGTACTATTACCGACGCGGTATGTATTATTGCAGTTGTTGCAGGCACGGTGGGGCCTATAGGATTTCTGGGTTTACAGGTAAGTTACGGGCTCAATACGTTGTTGGGTATCGCCGACAATGCCACAACTCAAACGGCAGTTATTAGCGTACTCACCATTGTATATGTTGCCTCGGCCATCACCGGGGTGACCAAAGGTATTCAGCTGCTTAGCCGATTGAATATGATCCTCGCAGTTTGCTTGCTGGCGTTTTTAATGGTGACCACCAGTGCAATGTTTGTCATTAGCCATTTCTTTGAGGCGTTGGGCACACACATTACGCACTTTTTCCAAATGGCGTTATACCGGGGAAATGCGGGTATGTTTGGCGAGGCGGGTTGGTTAGGCTGGTGGACAGTATTCTTTTGGGGATGGTTTATTGGCTACGGGCCTATGATGGCAATTTTTATAGCTCGTATCAGCAAAGGCCGCTCTATTCGCGCAATTGTCATTATGCTGTCTATTATTGCGCCGCTAATCACCATGTTTTGGTTTACTATTGTAGGTGGAACTGGGCTGTCACTAGAGCTTGGCGCCCCAGGGACTATTTCAGCTGCGTTTGAAGGCTTTAATTTACCAGCGGCCCTGCTTGCGGTCACTCAGGCTCTGCCCATGGGCGCCATTGTTTCATTCTTGTTTCTATTGCTTACCATGACGTTTGTAGCCACAACAGGCGACTCCATGACGTACGTGTTATCAGTGTCTATGTCAGACTCCGACCAACCGGCAACGTTTGTGAGAGTGTTTTGGGGTATTGCAATGGGGCTTATGGCCGCCATTCTCATTATGATTGGCTCTGGCGGTATAGATAAACTGCAAGCATTTATTGTGGTGAGTGCTGTGCCCGTGTCCTTAATTTTATTACCGTCTTTATGGGATGCCCCGCGCATTGTCATTACCAAAGGCAACGCTAAGGCGACAGGTGCTCGGTGAAGTTAGTAGGAATTCTCCGGTATGAATTCTTCGCTATAAAAGCACCGTTATAGCTCGACGTTACAGCTCCACGTTATAACTGCCCCCAGCATTGACAAAAAATAAACCCGTGAAAAGGAAAGTGCCTTTTCACGGGTTCGTTATTATTCACCTAAATGTCAAAACTGGTTCTCAAAGCAGCGTGTGCTCTGGGATAACAAAATCAGTTCGCCAAATTTGCAGGTTTACTTTCTTACGCTTAATTTCTCAAGCCTATTTTCTCAAGCTTATTTTTCTATGGTAAACGTCAGGCCAGCATTGGCCTCTAATCTGCTAATTAATCTATCGCCTAGCGCAGATGCAGGCGTGTAAAAACCGCCAGATAAACTGACGTCTTTGCAAAGACACAGCGCAGATTCTGCAATCATTTTACTGGTAGAGCCGTAGCCCGGGTCTTTGTCACCTTTTACTGATACTGCCAGCATATCGCCATTTGTCGCATTGCCAACAAACATGACATCATAAAACCCATTTTCGCGCTCTTCTTTACTTGGTCCTTCGCCGGGCTTAGGGCCATCATCACTGGCTAACGACTTATCATTAGCCACATGTTTTGCCATGGCTTCACCTTTTTCACCAGGGCCGGTCATCAGCATTTCATCATATTTGAATGCTTTACCGTAGGCATAGTTACTTAGGTAATTAGCACGATGCACGTTTTTAGTATTAATGGCAGCCATAATGAAAGGGGCAACCCATGTTCCTAATTGCTCATCAAAATAGGGTTTGTTGCCATCTGGCTGTTCTGTCGCTACGTTTGTATCCGCCAGTGAAAACGGATTAATTAATGCCGCCATTATCGACTTGTCTTTCTTCGCCGCTACCATTGTGGCTTTTAGGCTTGCTGCGGTACCGCCAGAAAACGTCCCCTGCATTTTACGCACGCGACCTTTAACATATTCAATGGCATCGCCGGTTTGTTTCTTTGCGTGTTGTTGCAGATAGTGCACCCCTAAGTCGAAAGGCACAGAATCGAAGCCGCACGAAAAGACGATATTGGCACCAGTCTCTTTGGCTTTATCATTGTACTTATTGATCATCTGGTGCATCCACGCAGGTTCACCACATAAATCGGTATACCCCGTGCCGTTGTCAACACAAGCTGAAAGCAGTTTTTCACCGTAAATTTGATAAGGCCCTACGGTAGTCAGTACAACATGAGTTCGTTTTGTCAGTGTATCTAGCGCGCTGTCGTCATCGCCATCAGCAACAATCATTTCAACAGCGTCACTGATACCTAGCTCTTGTTTTACATCGTTAAGCTTTTGCTCGTTACGGCCTGCTATTGCCCATTTAACGCTGCTGTCGTTGCCGTACTGCGATTGAAAGTATTCTGCAACTAATTTTCCTGTGAAGCCAGTGGCACCGAAAATCACCACATCCAAATCTCGTTCAATACTCATACTTGCATCCTGTTTTTGATTTACGTTTATATGCTTTTTTTGTGTTAGCGAATCAAGTGATAGCTAATCTTGTATTAGCTAAATATACCTATCTCGCGGGCTCGCTATTATTTTTTTGCATAATATTGGTGTATTCATGAAACAGTTAGCCTACTAATTCATTCACAAATTGAGATAGTCTTTCCAGTCCTTTTAGTAAATCATTCTCACTAGTGGCAAATGACAAACGAACGTAATTGTCAGCATTATGTTCACCAAAGTCGTTGCCTGGAGTAAGGGCAACATAGTATTTATCCAATAACGTGTCGCAAAACTCAATGGCTGAAAGCCCGGTTTTTTGAATATTGATATACGCATAAAAAGCGCCGTTGGGCTTTGCATCAACAGGTAGCCCCATTTTTTCCAATGCAGAAAATACTAGTGTGGCCCGTTTAATAAGTAATTGCCTATTTTCTTCACATTGGCTAAAAGCTTGCTGGGTAAAGCAAGCAAGCGCTGCTTTTTGAGAAAGGGTAGAAGGGCATATAAAGAGGTTTTGTGCTAAACGCTCAACAACACTTGCCATTTCCTCGGGCACCACGCACCAGCCTAAACGCCAGCCGGTCATACCGAAGTATTTGGAAAAGCTATTAATCACAATAATATTATCGTGTAAAAGCGTATTCGCGAGAACGGTTGTTGCCGCAGACCCAGTTTCATCTTTTGCCGCAGCATCTTTTTGTACAGAAGCGTCTAACAGCAAATCTAAATAAATTTCATCGACAATTAAAAAGCCATCATGCTGTTTACAGATTTTACCAATAGCCAACAGTTCAGCGGTATCAATACATGTGCCCGTTGGGTTCGCTGGGGTTGCAATGAGTACGCCTCTTGTATTGGGCTTCCAGTGCTTTTCAACCTCGTCAGCAGTAAGCTGAAAGTTATGCTCACTAGAGGTGGGAACCAGAGTGACATCCGCACCAAAGGCATTTAAAAAGCGGCGATTACACGGGTATGAAGGGTCGCCTAAAATCACATTGTCGCCAGGCTCTACCAGTGCAGCACTGGCTAACAAAAGCGCCGCACTTGCTCCGGCGGTAACCACAATGCGTGATGAGGGAATTTTTACATCGTGTTTTTGCTTGTAAAAGCCTGCTATGGCCTCGCGAAGTTCAGGTGTGCCCAGCGCTGATGTGTAAGGGTAATCAGGTGAGTCTAACGAGTCTTTCATCGCTGTTATTACGGCGTCTGGGGCACCAAAGTCAGGCTCTCCTAGATTCAGGCGAATAACATCAAAGCCGCTTTTAACAAGCGCCGATGCTTTTTCACCATAGGCCATGGCCAAGAACTCAGAGATACCAGTAGCGCGAGACGAAAACTTCAAAATAGCCAACCTCAATATTGATAGATAGAAAACAATGTAAGCGAGTACACATTAGGAAATACTCACGATAACTATTCAAGTTTTTTCTGTTGATGTATTTTTTACCGACGCAATCATAGGCAAATACAGTCACTTGGGGTAGGCTAACTGAAACAATTCATACTTTACTGTTTCGCATGTACGCAGAAGGAATTAACGAATGCAGCGTTCTACCTTGATTGGTAGGTACACACAGTACCTACGTGCTACCAGCCTTTTCATAACCGTTTTGTTTGCGCTATTTATCACGTCATCTTCTCTTGCCTTAGCCGCAGTGCCAAGCATCAGTGAGTTTACTGATGGCATGAAGAAGAAAAACGGCCTGATCCCCATGTATTATGATGACTCTGCCGACAAGGTGTTTTTGGCAGTACCCGCATCTGATGAGCAGTATCTGTTTCAAAGTAGCCTTCCATACGGCGTGGGCTCAAACGATATTGGCCTGGATAGAGGGCAGCTTGGTAGAACTCGATTAATTTCTTTCGAGCGTTTCGGCAATAAGCTATTGCTAACACAGCACAATACTAAGTTTAGAGCCGGCCATGGCTCTGTTGCAGAAAAGCAAAGTATTGATGAAGCCTTTGCCGACTCGGTTATTGCAGGCTTTGCTATTGTGGCAAAAAGTGACAGTGCGAACCTAGTTGACTACACCGATTACCTATTAAGCGATGTTCATGGCATTGGCAATCGTATGTCTCGCAGTAAGCAAGGCAGCTATAAAGTAGACAAAATGCGAAGTGGTGTTTACCTTCCGCGTACCAAAGGATTTGAGAAAAACACTGAGCTTGAAGCCTTGGTAACGTTTAGCGGTAGCAAACCAGGTGGCTATGTACAGCAAGTCACGCCTGACGCTGAAAGCTTAAGCGTGCACTTGCATCATTCCTTTGTTGCGCTGCCAGAGGCGGGCTATACACCCCGTGTATATCATCCGTACTCAGGCTACTGGAAATTCAATTATTACGACTATTCTACGGCGATTACTGAGTCGACAGAGCAGCGCTTTATTACTCGTCATCGGCTAGAGAAAAAGACGCCTCACGCTGCAATGAGCGAAGCGGTAGAGCCTATTATTTATTATTTAGACCCAGGTATACCTGAGCCAGTAATGTCGTCGCTTAAAGAAGGCGCTAGCTGGTGGAACCAAGCGTTTGAAGCGGCAGGGTTTAAAGACGCATTCCAAGTGAAAGTGTTGCCCGAGGGCGCAGATCCTATGGACGTGCGTTACAACGTTATCAACTGGGTTCACAGAGCAACGAGAGGGTGGTCTTACGGCTCTTCTGTTGTAGACCCAAGAACGGGAGAGATAATAAAAGGTCACGTAACGCTGGGTTCATTACGCGTGCGCCAAGACTATTTAATCGCCCTTGGCCTCACCAGCCCATTTTCGGATGGCAGTGTCAGCAATACAGCCGATACTAGCGCGCAGCAAGAAATGGCGCTAGACAGAATAAAGCAACTTTCTGCCCATGAAGTTGGTCATACGCTGGGCATTGCGCACAACTTTGCGGCCAGTGAAAACAATCGTGCTTCGGTGATGGATTATCCGCACCCTCAAATTACATTAAAAGACGGGGTGATAAGCTTAGAAAATGCGTATGACAAAGGAATAGGAGACTGGGACAAACACGCTGTAACCTATGGCTACGCTACATTTGCCAGTGAAGACGAAGAGAAGGAAGCTCTTGCGAAAGTCATCACTAAAGCAAGAAATGCCGGCCTTGCCTTTAAATCGGATTCAGATACGAGAAGTTCCAGACACGGCTCTGCAAACGGACATATGTGGGAGAATGGTTCAGATCCACTCGACGCCTTTGATGAAATTTCGAAAGTACGCGATGTGGCGCTTAACAATCTTGGTATGAATACGCTGGCGCCCAATGCCAGCCTTTCGTCACTAGAAGACAGCTTAGTACCCATTTTCTTGCTTCATCGCTATCAGCTTGAAGCTGTAGTAAAACAGGTAGGTGGTTTGCACTATGAATACGAGCGTAAGGGCGATTATGTTACCCCACAAGGCCAACAGTTTGTGGCACCTGCGGTGCAGCAGCGTGCAATGCAGCAGTTGATTAAAGCGTCGACGGCAGATTACCTAAGCATGCCTGAAAGTGTGCTGTCGTTAATTCCTCCCACAGCTTACGGCGATGATATTACTCGGGAACAATTCAAGGGTAAAATGGGATTAATGCTCGACCCAGCCTCGGCTGCGGCCTCTGCGGCAAACTTCTCACTGTCGCTATTGTTACACCCCGAGCGCCTAAATCGCCTTCAGTGGCAAGTAACAAGCTCTAAAGACAGACGTAAAAAAGTTGACGTTAATCTTCTAATAAAACAAATTCTAAATGTTCATTGGTATAAGAATAAAGATACCAGTGCCATCGCAAAACGCCTTCAGTTAGTCGCGCTTAACGCCATCATGGAGGCTGTGACTAACGACAAATTGGCACCTGAAGTAAAACTTGCGGCCGATGAAGCGTTGTTAGAGTTTAACGAGTGGTTAGAGGATGAAGCTGATGACGATAAGTACGAAATATTAAACGGATATTTTGATGCTTACTTTGCCAGTGGAACATGGCCTGCGGCGTTTGACGTGATGCCATTACCACCTGGCTCACCAATTTAAAGAGAGTTATGTGAAGGCTCTGCAGTAGGATTATTAAGTCTGTTAATTATCTTCTGCAGATGTCTTAGCACAAACTTAGCGCAAACCGTAGCATACACTGTAATGTACGCCCCTAAAGCCAGCTTTGATAAGTTGGCTTTTTGCATTTTATGGTTTGAATTTTGTGACTTGAATTTTGTGAAAGTAAAGCAGTTGGTAACGCACTTTTTTTACAACCTTGTATTGAACAGGTTGTCGACTTGATGGTCGGCGTGTGTGAGCAAATTACTTGATACCTTTGCAGAGATCTAACGTACCATTCATCATGTTAATAAACTCATCAGCTCCATGATGAAAACGAAGACGATGATGAAGACCATTATAGCGCAACAACGCGTCGCTCGGCGGTGCTTCTCGACAGGACCCGTGACAGCGGCGTATGAACTCAAGGTGGATGCGGGGGAGGTGCAACGAGATGACGCGCAAGTTGCTCTGGCGGCAAAATTGGATGCCCTGCATGAGTCTCTTGCCTCGCTGCCACCAGTACCCGTGCGCACCAACTATTCGACAGAGAGCAGTTATGCAGGCAGTGGTCCATTGTTACTGGCGCGACCCTTGGCATCCGCCCAGTCCTTTCTTCAAAAGAAGTTCCATTTGTGGTCTTTTGGTCCACCACCGCGAGGCATTTACATTCATGGACCGGTCGGGGTTGGCAAAAGCTTTTTAATGGATCTCTTTTACGCGTCGGTTAATGTTTCTGATGATGCTTGCTGTAATAATGACAGCCACAGCCACAGCTACACCCACAAACAGGCAATAATTACCAAACGCCGCGTCCACTTCCATGAATTCATGTTAGACGTCCATCATCGAATCTTTGTCTACAAAGAGAAGCATCCAAGGAGTGATGCGATCCCCATCATCGCGCAACAATTGGCACAAGAAGCCCAACTCCTCTGTTTCGATGAATTTCAAGTGACAGACGTTGCTGATGCCATGATTTTGAAACGACTGTTTTTATTCTTATTGGATTACAATGTCGTGGTGGTGGCCACCTCGAATCGCTCTCCCGATGCCCTGTATGAGGGAGGCATTAACCGATCCCTCTTTTTGCCATTTATAGACATGTTAAAACACACATTCGACATTATTTCCATGGAGGATTCCCAGAAGGATTATCGACTCGAAAATCGAGCGGATGGTCAATCTTATTTTTGGTCAAACAAGGATATTCATGGCGATAATAGTAGTAAAAACAACATGCAGGCGCAGTTGGAAGAAATATTTGGTGGCACTGCATCCTCAACGGAGGGCGAGGACATTCAGGTCCTCTTCGGTCGCACCGTTCAGGTCGCCCGATTAAATGATCGGTGCGCCTGGTTTAACTTTTCCGAGTTGTGCTACCAACCGCTCGGCGCGGCCGATTATATTTCCCTCTGTAACCGATTTGTGGTCATCATCATGGACTGCGTACCGCAACTTACCGCCAGTCACCTCAACGAAGCGCGACGGTTCGTGACCCTCATTGACGCGTGTTATGAATCTCGCACTCGCTTGGTGCTGGAGGCACAAGTCCCGCTCGATGAGTTGTTTGTCGATTTTGAAGCGCAAGTCGAAAGCAGAGATGGAGATGAAGAACTGTTTGTCAGTGAGAAGGGGGGAAACTCGAGTTCCTTTGCGACGACCATGATCCGCAACAAAGAGGGGGAGCATGTGGAGTGGTCGGCAACGGGTCTAATTGGTGTGTCACTGGCACAATTATCGGCCGCCAATGATCTCGCCTTTTCCTTTCGACGAGCCGCGTCTCGGTTGGTAGAAATGGGTGGAAAGGAATGGGGACGGCAATAACGACTTGCTTTAAAGTGCCCTACCAACTAAAAAGTGCCTTACATCAGTTGCAGGGACATTATCCTAATTTGCTAAAACTTTTAGGCTTCTTGCCCCTGAATCGCTATGACCACGAACGCTTTCAATTGGCTCAGGTAATGTAAAAGTTCAACAACCTAATTGATTACACAATGCTACGTAAAATGTAGGACAAATATTTGTATCTATTTTTGTTCGAATATCTGCTTCGTCGGACTTTTTGTCTTTTTTTTAAATGTTGACAGCCGACCTCAAGCTGACATTAGCAAATGTAAGCCGTCAGACATTTTTGAGCGATTACCAAATTGTCACCACCGCGCAGGCGGAGGTCTGCTGAAGACAAAGAGCGGACCTTCGCCATAGGGTCTTAAAGTTTGTGAAGTAGGGTATAACCTACTCATTTTTTTTGTGCTTGGCACGCATATCTAGTGATACGGGTGGCAAATTTTCAATTAATTTCGTTTTCTTACCGTGCACTATTTCCACATAGCGCATCGTGTCTAGCCTCACGAGGTTTTCTCTGACACCAGAGCGGTTCCAATTAATAGCATCAGCTATTATTCTTTCACCCGGTAGATGATCACCTTTCTTAAAGTTTGTGGAAATATATTCTGCTAAATCATAAAAAGAAGGCGAGCGCTGAATCGCTTCATAAAAGGCTGGCTCGCTTTGTATGAGCTTGATTTCTTCAATGACTTCCTCACTCACACTTTCAGATAAATAATTAGACGCGTTATGAAGAAAGCTTTCCATACGATAAATCTGTATTTCTTGTCCCGTTTCCTCAAAAAATTCTTTGAACAATTCGGGTCGTGCAGATAAAATTCTTCCTGCTGATTTCAACCACCAATCCTCTTTAGTATCTTCAGTTACAAGAATAACAGGGGTTTCATTTTCTTTCGCATAATCAATGATTTGTTTCCACATGATTAGATCGCCATAACGACGTTGCTGACCAACCAAGTCCTTCTCATTGTCATTCTTTTGAGCATCTTCATAGCCGGGGGGAATTTTGCTTTGATACCGATTCTTACCCTCGTCAAAAAGCTTATTCAATTCATCACTAGGAAAGGGTTGACCGACTCTTTGTTCAATAATCTCAGTTATTTTCCTTTGTATCTCGTCATCGTTCAGTCGTTTTAAGTGTGATTCTTTGGTATTTTCTAGGTGCGTGTTCAGCTTTTGAAACAACTCTTCAACCTCAGCCAATAACCCTGAGGGTAAGAAAGGGTGACGGTTTTTCTGGTTAAATGAGTTATATAGATCGCTAATATCGTTTAATGTCAGATCATAGTTTTTAGATTGTTCGTTAATTACAGCGGGTCGGTTCTGAAAATATTCCTGAGCAGCTTGGTGGGGTAACCAGACTCGTGAACGATGATTTTCTAGTAGATTAAGAAGTGCATCACGAGCCTCGTCGGAATATCGATAAAGGTTGAGCAAAACATTTGCGTCTGGAATAATCTTGCCGTCTCGCCATATAGCTTCAACTGCGTCTGCGTTGGCTCGAAAGTAGCCTTTGAACAACACTTGTAAATCAGCGTTATCTTCCATAATAACTCCTAAAAAAACATTTTGAATTCTTCCCTAAATGTCACAGGGATGAGATTAAGATATCACACTCTTTATTTAAAATGAGTACGTATGTTTAGATTACGATTTTTGTTTGGTGCCCTCTTTACGTACAGAGGGGCTGCACATGCAGCCCCGTAAAGCCTAAACCTCAATAGATTCCGATATTTCTAGAGCGTCGTCTACCTCGATGCCCAAGTAACGGACAGTGCTTTCTAACTTCTTGTGGCCAAGCAAGAGTTGCACTACCCGAAGGTTTTTAGTCTTCTTATAAATCAGATAGGGTTTAGTTCTGCGCATTGAGTGGGTACTGTAGAGCGATGTATCTAGTCCAAGTTTTTCGATCCATCCGTGAAAAATGCGATTATATTGTCTGGTTGATATGTGCTCAGCACCATGTATACGAGACTTAAAAAGATAGTCAGATGCTTTTAATCCTGCTTTCTTTACCCAAGCAAAATCGTCTCTCCGGTGTTCGGTGTTATCTCAAATTGGACAGGACTACCTGTTTTTTGCTGAACGACATGCGTGCGCCTTAGCACTGAACGTCCGCAAACGACATCTGAGACTTTGAGTTTAACGAGGTCACAACCTCGCAGCTTGCTATCAAGACCAAGATTGAATAGTGCGAGATCACGCGTCCGCCCTTCAAGCTCTAAACGAATTCGGATACCCCATATATGTGATATCTGGAGAGGCTTTTTCTGCCCGATAATGCGATCTTTGTTCCAAGGTGTATGGATTTGAATTGCCATGAGTTGTCTCCTGTTTAATAGGAAACATAAGTATGGCAGTCAGGTTGATTGGCGCACTTAGACAAGGAGCGGACGCTCGTTGATGTGATTTCCTACTGCTAACCTTAGTCAGACACGGAACATCCAAGGCAGGCTATCTGATAATCGCTACTAGCGACTCAGTAACTAATTTTAATTCTAAGCAATTGAATAGCTGAAGAATAAAGAAAACTGCTTATCGGGATTGAAAAGCTTCGGGCAAATTTACAGATAAATGAGTTTCAGCTATCAACATCAATAAATCGCGGTCAGCCTTTGTCATTCCAAACCCATGGAGAGGTATTTCAACCTCATTTTTACTACCTACGTCACCTCTCGCGATCAACTTCGGACTTTTACCTAATTGGAGCTGGATAACATCTTTCCATGGCTTGTAAACAAAGCCTGATATATGACTTCCATACCTTATTCCATCACTATCAGCGTAAAGAATTCGTTGCTCTTTTACGCCTATAAATATTGAATACACCAAAGCAAAAACAGGCATCATACAAATAAGAGCGATAATTTTTGAGGAAGCTCTCGAATCAAGAGAAAAAAGCTCAGGTAAATAGCCATAACCGACAAACGTTGCCGTCCACAAGGATATGTTAAGTAGCACTATCTTTAATAGCTTCATTCGCCCACTTTGGCTTATCTCGCGCAATTCAAGCTTCAGCTCTTTCTCATTAGTATTTATTAGTAGAAGCCCTTAGTTTTTGTTAGTAAATAAACCCTATCACAACAAGTCGTATAATTCCGTTCATTGCTCGTCACTGTCTTTATAAACTGCTTATGTACACGTCCGCTGTATCCGTCCGGCAATCTCACCTAGCGCTTAGCAAATTGCCATGGTAGTAGTTGCTCGATATCGGCGTCGGGCCGACTGAGTTCATCAAGGCAGGTCATCACATACTCGAATACCTTGAGGTCGTTG
>NZ_JAAAWO010000006.1 GCF_010500895.1 Alteromonas genovensis | reverse complement strand
TCGATCAACTGCTTGTAACTCATGGTAACTACTCTTGTTTTTTGGCGATTACAGAGTACCACCAACAGGCAGTTGATCTCTTCTCACCATTTAACCAAGAGTGGTGCACTTATTATCTGAATTCGGGGCTAATTGCATAAATTATCATTGCGGGATAAAGAAGATATATTGGTTTTTTCACCTCAAAATTGATGCTACTAACGGGGTTACTCTCACCACTTACTTTAGCCTCGATAGTGTAATTACCAGGTTCAATGTCGGAAATTGATAGGAAAGCTTTAGACTCTGGATGAATTTTCCACTGCTCATTAATCCCTATTATTCTAAACGCCAACTCCTGTGTTTGATGCTCAACATAATTATTGGTACTAAATTCAATCGATAGTTCAACAAAGTCATTATCAAGAAATAGGGTCTCATCATGCCCAAACTCGTAATTACTGTACTCATTCGAATCTGTAGAGCTCCAAATCGACTTTGTAAAAATGACTTTGCTCTTTTTACTTCTGACTTCTTCGAGTGATTCCAGAATTTTCTTTTCATCAATAAGATATGAATATTTATCACCCAGAACTAGAAGCTTATCGCCCAGCACTAAGACACTTTGGTATTCAAAATCAGAATCATAAATCCCATCTCTAGAATTCAATAACCACTCGAGTCCAGAGCTAGTACGAACATATAACCCCATATTTGTTGCAACCCAGAGATTTCCCGTTTGGGTAAGGCCTGCGCCTCGCACAAATTTGATTTGGAAATCTCTTAAAATATCAGATGATGAGAGTTCGCCTGTTTTTTTATTCAGTTCCTGAATTCCTTGGCCTGCCGTACAAACAACATAGCGATCCATATATTCAAGCAAACAGGTTATTCCATTCCATCCTCCCTCATCTGGAGAGATTGATTTCCAATTAAATTTCGACAGCTGGATATAGATAGTGTTGTGGTTATCGTAACCAACAATCTCACCAGATGAGGCCACGAAAGCCTCCTTCATGCTGTGGGGTGCAGAGATTGTATCTATCACATTGCCGATATTTGACTCATCAATCAGCATGTAAGATGGAGATTCACCGTCATCTTGATAAAGATAAAAAAACGGACTGTCTGTGGTGATTAGCTGTCCGTCCCAAGACTCACAAAAATATTGAGGCTTTTGCAGGCCCTGTGCATAGCCCTTTACTCTGAAGTCAATACAACTATTTTTACTATCATAGTCTCCGTTTAGTAAATTGAGCTCTCCAGATGTG
Source organism: Alteromonas genovensis (assembly GCF_010500895.1). Classification (GTDB taxonomy): domain Bacteria; phylum Pseudomonadota; class Gammaproteobacteria; order Enterobacterales; family Alteromonadaceae; genus Alteromonas; species Alteromonas genovensis. The sequence continues at coordinate 268,740 of NZ_JAAAWO010000006.1, read as the reverse complement.
ATTTTAAGTTGATATTCGTCGTCACCGATTTGTAGTGATACGTCGCCATTCTCTGTGAAACCTTGCCGCGTCACATTTCGTCTGAGCACATTATTTTCAAAGTGGAGTAAATTTACCGCCTCTTGGGTTTCAGTTAATGTAATCAGGCCTAACTGAGAGGACGACAATAAAAGGGTACCAGTTGACAATTCGTTTATTGCTACGATACTGAATACGCTCTCAGAGTTAAGAAGAGGCGCAAGAAAGCTAGGAGCTTTTACAAACTTTTCACCTAATTCAAACAGTCCCCCAGCCCCAATTAGAACTCTTCCTGTCTTTGTTACAAATATGACTGATACTTTTTCACGTAAAGGAATATCGGAATGAAATGGATAAAATATTTTGGTTTTATTTTTCTCGCTCCATTCATATACACCCCCAGCTCCCCCAATAAAAACCCTATCATCCTTAATAGCTACAGCATCTATCGATGAAAGAGAGTTGAAATAATCTGTTTTACTAAAGCGGAAAACTTCTTGGGCTATCGTGTCGACTTTAATAAGAGCATCGCTTGATACAAGGTAAACAACTCCGCCTTGAGAAGACGAAACACTGAGGACATCATTTACTCTGTCAACCCCGATTGAACCTGCCCATGTCTGGATCTCTTTCGTCAGTTTATCAACGACAATGATTCCTTGAATTAGCGATACAACAAGAAATCGTCCTGTGTCTGAGATCTTCCAAGCATATTTCGTCCAGCGAGCATCAGGAAACATTTCTACAGATTTGTTTGTCTTTAAATCTAAATAAAAAACTCCTGCACCGTACTCAACCAGCCACACCCCGCCAGCTCCATCAAAAGCGGCATCAGATATTGTCCCAGATAATGTATTGTCCCCCTTATAACTCACTTTTTCAGCAATACCGCCTAATAATCTAAAGACACCATTTTCAGCAGAGACAAACGCAGTATCTCCAATAACCTCTATATCTCGAATAATTCCTGTGGGTATTCCTGCTAATCTAGTTTTTCCCTCTAGGGTTTCGCCGAAAGCAAAGACTTTTGCTGAATTTAGTAGTAGAGAAAATATTAGAATTGAGCCAAATAGACACAATGAGTGACGTGAGAAGGCAGTTGTCTTTTTTCGCATGTCCATATGACCAAATTGTTATTAATCTTTCTTCGCTTCATTAAAGCGACTAATTTCCGAAAGAAGGTAACAACATGAATATCGAACAAAAAACAAACATGCAAGAGCTAGCTGTTGAAGAATATACTAAAGTATATGGAGGCCATGAGAATAATGTGACTGTACCTAAACCGATTGAAACAATCTTTCCGAAGCACCCGACACCGCCGGGTGGAAAATCTATTTCAATTTAAACCATCAACCACTGCATACCTGCATTTTCAGCAGCCTGCTGATCATAAATAAAGTCCCCCACATATAGGCAGTCTGCAGGTTGTAGCTGCCATTCTTTCGCTACCATGAGTAGTGCAGTTGGATCAGGCTTTGCCGGGGCATCTTCTCTCGTGAGCACATAATCTATAGGAATGTTGTTGTTCGCTAGCTTAATTGCTGTGGCCTCTCTGCAGTTTCGAGTCACTATGGCCATGGGCAAGTTATGCTCTTGCGCTTTTTCTACCATCTTTTGACCTATACTCAGCCACTTCGCATTACGAGCGTCGTCAAGTTCATGCTGCAAAATAGTATTGTGGGCATCCGCCTTTTTACGTTCGCAGTCTATGGCATCAACAAACGTAAGTATGTCTTCATCTAAAGGGCACCCAATGGTTTTCCGCATTATTGTAAAATCTAAACTCGACTCTACTAATGTACCGTCTAGGTCGAATATAACGCCTTTAACACCATCTAAATTCATGTGCGCTCTCAAATAATAGATTAAAAAATTCAGGTATGAATATGCCACTAACAACATACGCATTCCGTTACGTTTAGATTAAAAACCTTTGTGTTTACATGGATATCAAAGAACAGGCTTACCTAAACTGTCTCTTTGCATTAGCATAGCCGCTCTTTTTCGTTATACCTCACACAGAAGGGTTATTCATGGGTGTATTTGCAGCATTAGGAACTGCGCTTTGCTGGGCTATTGCGGCACGTTTGTTCAGCGGTATAGGAAACGCATTTTCGCCACTTACCATGAACTTTTGGAAGGGCTTAATCTCCATTGCGTTGCTTAGCGTTGTCTTAATTGCGGTGCAGCCTGCTTTATTTTCAACTAACGCCGTTATTTGGCTGTTGGTGAGTGGCTTTATTGGTATTGGCATTGGCGATACGTGTTTTTTCAAAGCGCTGCAAAGCATTGGCGACAGCCAAGCCGTGCTTGTTGCTGAAACCCTCGCGCCATTATTCACTGCTCTATTCGCCATGGCCTTTATTGGCGAGTGGATTACATGGCAGCAGTGGATAGGCGTGGCTGTAGTGCTTTTTTCTGTCGATATGGTTATTAAAGCTCGTAAGCGTAGCGCTACTCATGTATTAGCCACCAGCGGCTATTTATATGGTGTTGGAGCCGCGTTATGTCAGGCTGTTGGCGCAGTGGTTAGTCGCGATATTTTAGGAAGCGGCGACGTTGATGCCGCAAGTGCAGCCTTTTTACGGCTTGTGGGCGGTATGGTGTTTGTTGTGCCCTTTATTGCCGTAACAAAAACGCGGTGGCTACCCGTTATTACTGAAGGCAAACGGGTATGGCCCGCCTTTGTTGTAGCAACATTACTGGGCACAACAGCAGCAATTTATCTGCAGATGTTTGCGTTTGCCTACGCGAAAGCTGCTGTGGTACAAACTCTAATCGCTACCAGCGCATTAATGTCTCTTGGTGTCGCCTTTGTATTAGGAGAGAAAGCCACTAAAGCCACTTTATTGTGGTCGGTCATCGCTTTGGTCGGCGTTGGCATATTAGTAAGCTTTGGCGATAACACCATTCATTAACTTTCATTTCCCATAAGTCTTCTTTTTTGTACCCGTAAAAAGTAGACTTATGGGCACGTTGGGTGGTAGTTATGGCGATAACTAGCTATGATTGCTGAAAAAATTAGAAAAGAAACAATATGCGCACGACATATTTTGCATCTATTTTATCGGTAACACTCTTTTCTGTAACCGCGTTATTTTTTAGTCGCTTTTCATTGGCGGCTGACGGCGATATTGAAGCCTTTATAGCTAAAGTGCGAACTGTATCTTACGACTGCCCTGACGCTAGCTTGCTTTCTGAGTTAGACGCCACTTTGGCAAAAGAGTCTCTTACAGGCAATCAGCGCTTTGCACTTTCAACTGCACGAACTCACTTCTTAATTTGCAGCGGTAAACATGAAGAAGCGCTAAAAACACTTCTTGAAAGTATTGAACAACCCAATATTGATACAACGTCTTATGCGTTTGCTTCAGCCATTTATCAAATAGGGTTTATTTACGATACGAAAGAAAACCCTGCTCGCTGCCAGTTTTATGAACGCGCCAAAAGCCTTTCATCTCCAGTTAAGCACAGCGACATATTTACCAGTGCCTCGCTAGCTATTATTACCTACTGCTCGGAAACCGATTCTACTGCCGAGCGATTAGGCAAAATGTTCAACGTCTTAGACCGATATTCAGATAAGGGTAGCCCAGGTGAACTCGCACATATTCGCAACAGCATAGGCCTTGTTTATGGAAGCTTAGGACAGCATGCACTTGCTGCCGAACAATATATTATAGCGCACGAACTTGGTTTACAGGTGTATAAAGGCAGTAACAAGGTGTCGATTTTAATCAGCGCTATTGTTTCACTTGCCGCAAGCGGTCAAACAGATGAGGCTTATAAGCGGATATTAGAGCTTGGACAACTGAATCAAGAAATTGGCAACTCTTACACTAACTTTTTGTATCAATATTCGTTGCAACTTTATTACCGAAAACAAAGAGACTTCAACAAATTATCTTACTACCTTCCTCAATTTAAAAACGCTCTGTCTGAGGTGTCGAATTCATTCTATCAATCGCTATATGAATGGCATGCAACCGAGCTTTGCTTATTTAAAAACGACATTCCTTGTGTTGAGAATTACCTAAATAGCATGAAAGAGAATGAATCCATTATTCCTCCCAAATTTCGTGAGAACCTAAATTACCTAAGCTTTAACTTATCACTTTATATTGCTTTGAACGATTTAGAAGGTGCCAAAGTTGCCCTTGCAGCTTATACAAAATTGGTTAACGAGAAGCAAAAGAACAACCAAAGCTCTGCTAAAATTCTCGGTGCAGCAAATTTATACAATAAAATACACGATTTAGAGTTTGAGATAGAAAGGACTGAGCGTTTACGTAAAAACACCTTGTTCGTTGCAATAGCCATTGTTCTATTATTAATAGCAGGCTTAGGCTTTTATCTTCGTAAACGGCACCTCGCCGCTAAGTCAATCGACCCTGCTACACAATTACTCAATGCGCAAACTTCTATCAGCCGCATCAACAAACTAGATACGCCAGAAGATGGACGAGCTATCGCTATAGCGATTTTTGATTTGAGCAACTTTAGAGAGCTAAATCGAAAGATTGGCTCAACGAAAAGTGATTACGTATTAAGAGAGATAGCTAAAACACTTCAACACGTGGTGAGAGGCAGCGATATTCTTGGCCGTTTTGGACCAGAGCAATTTATATTGTGCCTACATAATATTGATGAAATCAGCGCGCGAACGTTTTTAGAGCGGGTGCAAACTGCACTGGATAATACCTTTGGGGAAGAGTTGTCTACCGGTGATGTTAAGGTGCAATCGAACATGAGTATTTTCATTACATCGGAGAAACTGTCTAATTTAAATGACATCCTTGATGAGATGCTTATGTCATTTAATATCAGTAATCGTTAGTCTTGCGCAATGACATTTGTATAAGGGAACGATAACAATGATCAAAGCGCTAATTTTTGATGTTAATGAAACACTTCTTGATATTAATGCAATGAAAACTGGACTTGCTGAAGTTTTAAATGGCGATGAAACCCTGGTTGATCTGTGGTTCGCCAATTTACTTCATCACAGTTTGGTAGATGTTGCTTCTTCGCAGTTTCATGACTTTATAGACATTGGTGCAGCAGCACTGGTGATGGTTGCATACAGCAAGGGTATTCAGTTAACCCAAGAACACGCCAAGCAAACAATTAAACAGCACATTACTTCTCTGCCACCCCACGACGATGTTGCGGCTGCGCTAAAAGCCTTAAAGCAAAAAGGCGTCACGCTAATAGCATTATCAAACTCTTCTAGTGCAGGGTTAGATGCACAGCTGTCTTATGCCAATATTAAATCGTATTTTGATATTGTGCTGAGCGTAGAATCTATCCGCACGTACAAACCCTATCCAAGTGTTTACCACTGGGCCTGCCAACAGGCTGAGGTTGCACCTAACGATACATTAATGGTTGCGGCACATGGCTGGGATGTAAGTGGTGCTAAAGCGGCAGGTCTTAATACTGCGTTTGTCGAACGCCCGGGTAAAATGATGTACCCACTAGGGCTGGCTCCTGACTACTCTATTGAATCGCTAGACCAGTTAATCCCTTCTGTTTTTAACGCTTGATTATCTACTTAATTAAGTAGCGCAAACAAAAAGACCTTGCTTACGGCAAGGTCTTTTTTTAATTCGGTATGAAGTGAGCGTATTAGAGCTTTGCTAATTCTGGACGGTTCCCTTGGAAACCTTCAGTATTGCAAGAACTACGCTTGGTATTTAAAGCGTTTAATTGACGCTTGAGCCAAGATTTTTGAATGCCCGATGACGCGGTGTTCATCTCGCTACTCACTCGAATAATTTCTTTGCCAACATTTACACATTCTTTTTTAGTAGGCTCGAAACCACCATTTGCTAATGCAGAGGAAGAGAATACGATGGCCGATAGTGCGATAAGTGTTTGCTGTTTCATAAGAGTCCCCGATTACTCGTATAATTTTTTATAAGTTATGTACCAGTTACACTGGGTTTGATTTGCCCTAAATCTGATAAAAACTATAGCAGGTCATTTATTCTTGTTAGGTGTTGAAAAATATACGCAGTAATTAATCTGCTTATTTTTAACACACCCTTATACCGACCATTTCATTTGAATAAGACTACCTACTCTTATCAACACGCCATCAGTTATGGTATAGATTTAAGCTTTTTGCAAGTTTTGACAATTAACCCATCCCTAGTAGTGGCCACAAAACAGCAAGTTATGGCAACAACATTAATCATCGCGCGTAGTTAAACATCTTATCAGCTAAGTCTCAACGACCTCTTTAGTCTAAAAGTGTTTTTTACTGTGGTTATACAGCTAGTTAACTTAGGTATATAAAAAGCACGGTATCTCGTACACGGCCCTATGTGCCTACAACCTGCTTCCTGCATCCATCTTATCGACCGCTTGTAAAATTTCTTTGCCCATATCCAATAAAATTTAATTGACGCAATGAGAGTCTGCAAGGATACGCCAGCGTGTTCCTGAGCTTTTACAAACACCAGAATCAAAAAAGCCCTCGCATTTCTGCAAGGGCTTCCTGAATAATGGTGCCTCGACCCGGGATCGCAACGCGCGGAGCATCCGCAGGGATACGCCAGCGTGTTCCTGAGCTTTTACAATCACCAGAACCAAAAAAGCCCCGTACTTTCGTACAGGGCTTCAATAATGGTGCCTCGACCCGGGATTGTAACGCGCGGTGCAACCGCAGGGATACGCCAGCGTGTTCCTGAGCTTTTACAAACACCAGAATCAAAAAAGCCCTCGCATTTCTGCAAGGGCTTCCTGAATAATGGTGCCTCGGCCCGGGATCGCAACGCGCGGAGCATCCGCAGGGATACGCCAGCGTGTTCCTGAGCTTTTACAATCACCAGAACCAAAAAAGCCCCGTACTTTCGTACAGGGCTTCAATGATGGTGCCTCGACCTGGGATCGCAACGCGCGGAGCATCCGCAGGGATACGCCAGCGTGTTCCTGAGCTTTTACAATCACCAGAACCAAAAAAGCCCCGTACTTTCGTACAGGGCTTCAATAATGGTGCCTCGACCCGGGATCGAACCAGGGACACGCGGATTTTCAATCCGCTGCTCTACCAACTGAGCTATCGAGGCGAAACTCGTTTGCGTTACAAGCGTTTTCGGCCTGTGCTGCTATGGGTGCGTATTAAACGGATTTCGGCCTAACAAGTCAACCGTTTTACCCGCTTTTTTTTCACTTTTGTGACCGTTTGCACATTGTTTACACAAAATGTGGCATTTTGGTTATTTTTCCGGCGGAACATAGCCTTCAATTGTTGGCTCAACGCCGTCAAACAAGTATGCCGACATTCTTTCTTCTAAAAACGCTCTGGCTTCTGGCTCCATCATATTCAGCTTATGTTCGTTAATTAACATAGTCTGCTTTTTCTGCCAGTTGCCCCAGGCTTCTTTTGATATGTTATCGAATATCCGCTTACCTAGTTCTCCTGGGTAAAGTTGAAAATCTAAGCCATCAGCGTCTTTTTGCAAATTATGACAAAAAACCGTTCTACCCATCATGCACCTCTATTGTCTTGTCTTATAAACACCAATCGCGACAGTGTACGCGACTTATTTTGCCAGTGTTTTGATTATCTTTGTTGTTGGGGCAGCTAAACCCACTTCAATAGGCTCATCAAGCAAGAACCATCTCGACTCATTTTCTGCCACCCGCTTTTGTGGCGTTGAGTTTACCACGGCGATAAGCGGGGTTATATCTAAATGAAAATGGCTAAATGTATGTCTGAATTCATCTAGCTGCTGTATTTCCTCTACTTCAATTCCCCTTTGAGCAAGTAGCGATATACCCTCTTCAGCAGATTGCGCTTCTAAAAACCCGTATAAGCCTCCCCAGATACCACTTTGAGGACGTTGCTCTAGAAACACTTGCTGCCCAAACATAGGGATGAGCATGTAGGTTTGTCTAACCGGCGTTACTTTTTTAGGTTTCTTACCCGGATAGTCAGTTTGCTTACCTTGTGCAAAGGCCACGCAATCACGCTGCAAAGGACACTCGTCACACTTTGGCTTGCTGCGGGTGCAGACCATGGCACCTAAATCCATCATCACCTGAGTGTAGTTCGCACAGCGATTTTGGGGCGTGTTTTTCTCAGCCACGTCCCACAGGGCATTCTCTACGGCTTTTTGTCCGGGCCATCCTTCAATAGCATAATAACGCGCTAACACACGCTTTACGTTGCCATCTAAGATGGGGTAACGCTCGTCTCTTGATAGCGAAAGTATGGCCCCCGCGGTAGAACGGCCTATACCGGGAAGCGACACCACGTCGTCAAGTGTGGGAGGAAAAACGCCTTCGTAATCTTCAACCAGTGTTTTTGCCGCTTTATGCAGGTTTCGGGCACGAGCGTAATAGCCAAGCCCCGTCCAATGATGCAACACGTCATCTTGCGATGCATTGGCAAGCTCGAATACGCTTGGGTATGACGCCATAAATCGATTGAAGTAGGGGATGACGGTGGCAACCTGCGTTTGCTGAAGCATGATTTCAGATACCCACACCTTATAGGGCGTCACATCTTGCTGCCACGGTAAATGCTTCCTACCATGCTCATCGAACCACGCTAAAACCCGTTGTGCAAAACTGTTACTGTTCTTTGTTTTTATCATATTATTCTGAAACTTACGCCTATACTTTGTGTACTATTCACTTGCTAAAACACCTTCATTTACCCGTTTGAATAAACATTCTATTCACTGTGCGCTATGGTAGCATGTACGCTCTTCTTCGTTTTTATTTGAGGTATCGCGTGTCTGCACAAGCCCCCGTATTATTTTTCCCCGGAACTCTTTGTGACGAACGCATCTTTATGCCCCTCTGGCGGCAGCTTTCCATAGCCCAACGTCGCTTTGTTCCTCTGCAGTGGGCAACCTCGAAAGACGACATGATTGCACTTAGCCAAGACCGAATACTTGCTGATGAAAAAGTGCACCTTGTTGGCTATTCCATGGGTGGCTACATCGCTTCACTTATCGCCGCTCGAAATAAGGCGAATATCGCTTCTATCACACTAATTGCATACGATCCTGCTGGCTTATCGACAAATGAAATAAGCCAGCGTGAAACCATGGTCAAAAGCCTTAAAAAAGGGCAGTTTAAACCTGACAACCACAACTATCTTGCTCGCTTTATCCACCCTTCCCGTTTAGCAGACACAAACGTGACTGATGTCGTTACGTCCATGGCTAAAGATTTAGGGAAAAGCACGTTGTTAGCGCATACACTTGCCTCGACACCAAGAGAGAATACACTTAAATTGCTTGAAAAGATTAATGCGCCAGTAACACTTGTAGGCGCTATTGATGACAATATTGCACACATAGATTCGCTTAGGTACGCAGCGAAGTCGCTACCTAATGCATCACTGTATGAATTTGAAAACACGGGGCACATGATCCCACTTGAACAAACCAGCCAGTTAGCGACTATTGTTGGCAAGTGCATTGGCGTACAAAAATAACACAGAATTTGTATTCTAGCGTTGCATATAAGGTGGGTAAGTGGATAATGCGCCAGCATAAAATTGGGTATGAAAGGCATTGCAAATGAGGCAATTCAAAAGTCAGGCAGAAGCAGAAGCTGCCGGTGTATATATCAGTAAAGTAAAAAGCTACGTTAAGCGCGAAGGTCGGCTTACAAAAGGGCAAGAAAAAGCGCTAGAAGAACACTGGCCAACCATGGGAATAGACTATCGTGATACGCCTATTTCCTTATCTGAGCTGTTTGGCCGCGAGGCACCTGTTGTCGTTGAGATAGGTTTCGGTATGGGTAAGTCGCTGGTTGAGATGGCTGCAGCTTCACCAGAGAAAGACTTTATCGGTATAGAAGTTCACCGACCTGGCGTAGGCGCATGTTTAGGAGATGCGGGTGAACTAGGACTAACCAACCTTCGCGTAATGGAACACGATGCGGTTGAAGTTCTCAAAAACATGCTACCCCAGGAGAGCTTGTCCCGCCTGCAACTATTTTTCCCCGACCCGTGGCATAAAAAACGCCACCACAAACGTCGAATTGTTCAAGCTGAGTTTGTAGAATTGATACGAACCAAACTAGCGATAGGCGGACACCTACATATGGCAACAGATTGGGAACCTTATGCGCAGCATATGGCTGAAGTTGCCAATGGCAACGAAGGCTATACCAATACGGCACCTGAAGGCGATTACGTGCCTCGCCCTGACTACCGCCCCATCACTAAATTTGAAACCCGCGGCCAAAAGTTAGGTCACGGCGTTTGGGATCTTATTTATAAGCGAACGTCTTAATGATTTTATCTCCTCAAAGCCAGCTTCTTGAGCGAAACATCTCATTATTTGAAGAAGGAAAATGGGCGTTTGTTAATCCTTCAGATGCCTACTTTCTTGATGGTTTGAAGTCATCCGAAATTACGGTAATTCATCAGTATTTTGATATTTTTGCAGAAAGTGTAAGAGTAATACCTTCTGTAACGCTAGACAGCCGAGATATCGACAAGTCGGGTTTTGAAGTAACGCAAAAGGTGGGTAACCACACGCATACTTTTGCACCGTTTGTTACCACCGAAAATGCATTTACCGATGTCATGTTGTTTTTGCCAAAGGCGAAAACCCACTTCCAATTGTTACTGCGCATGGCTGCAGGCATGGTGGGAGAGCACGGGCGAATTCATGTTGTTGGTGAAAATAAAGGTGGAATAAAGAGTGCCGCGAAGCTCATGCAGCAATACGGTTCTCCTCAAAAAATCGACTCAGCTCGTCACTGCAGTTTAGTTACGGTGGTACTTGAACAAACCCATGGCGCTTTTGAGCCGGATGCTTGGGTAGATGTTAATCTTTATGAAGTAGACGACACCTCGTGGAATGTAGCGTCAATGCCTGGCGTATTTAGCCATAAAGAGCTCGATGCTGGCACGTTGTTGCTGCTTCAAAAGCACTCTACGTCTATGCGAGGCAACGTACTAGACTTTGCCTGCGGTGCAGGTGTTATAGCTAGCTACCTTATGCTCAGATACCCTCACTTAACATTTTTCTTATCAGATGTTAGCGCACTAGCGCTCTACTGCAGCGCACTGACTCTTGCGGAAAATGAACTAAGCGCTACGATTTTTGCGGCCGACGGCTTACATGGTGTATCGCAAAAGGTGCAGCATATTATAACAAATCCGCCGTTCCACACCGGGATCAAAACCGATTACACCATTACAAAGCGTTTTATTTCTGATGCAAAAAAACAGCTTACCTCTAAAGGGACATTGCAAATGGTTGCCAACCGTTTTCTGCCCTATCCAGGCTTGTTAGCAGAAGAGTTTTCAACGGTTTATACCAAAGCGCAAACATCGCAGTTCTCGATTTATGATGCATCGCTATAAGCCTTAAGTTGGGGGAGTAAAATAAAAAACGGATAAGCTTTGCATCCTAGTTAAACAATTTATATCGTACTGGTAGCTTGTTAGTTAAACGAAGCAATGTATATTTGCTCATACGTAACCGTTGACACTTTATCAGTGATTATAGAAGGGATAACCCGTGGACATTGTATTTGCTATCTCGGAAGTAGAGGAACTCGTAAAAACGGGGGGTCTCGCTGACGTAGGTAAAGCACTCCCCATGGCACTACAGGCGCTAGATGAAAACATCTGCATTGTTATGCCGTACTACAAGGCGCTGAAAGAACAGTTAGATTTACCTGAAGACGAGGAAGTACACACCCTTTTCACCGAAGGTAAAGTATATCATTTCAAGCTAAAGCGCCTTCAGTGGCATGGCATACCGATTTACTTTATCGACGCCCCAGACTTTTTCATGCGCGACGGCCTTTATTCCGACGCATACGATGCCTTCAGTGACAATGGAGAGCGGTTTAGTTTTTTCAGTGGCGCAGTGCTGCATGCACTAAAAGCACTTTCTCTTAAGCCCCAAGTCATTCATTGCCATGATTGGCACACGGCGATGCTTCCGTTTTTATTGTCGAATGAAAAAACTGACTATTTCGTCAATACCAAAACCGTTTTTACTATTCACAACGCTGCATTTCAAGGCGTACATAAGCTAGATGCTATTCCGTTTTTGCGTCATCACCCTGATATTGGCAGCCAAGTTCATGGCGGCTATATCAATATGCTACAAAGCGGCATTGAATTTGCCACCAAGATCACTACCGTAAGCCCTAACTATGCTACTGAGCTTCTCACTGATTTAGGCAGTCACGGACTCCACGAGCGATTGGTGAATCGCAAAAATGATTTAAGCGGGATATTAAACGGATGTGACTACACCCAGTGGAACCCCGAGACAGATTCATTTCTGCCTGAAAACTATACGGTAGATAATTTACACGCCAAGCAAACCTGTAAAAAAGTGCTGCAACAAAAATCTGATTTACCAGAGAACCTTAGCGTGCCTCTCATCGGCATGGTGTGTCGACTCACAGAGCAAAAGGGATTCAGTTATATACTCCCTATTCTCGACGAGCTGATTGCGCACAATATTCAAATGGTTATTGTGGGCACGGGCGATCCAAAGGTGTGTATGGACTTGGGCGAATTTGCTCAGCAGCACCCTAGTCAGTTTGCGTTCATCAATGGTTTTAGTTCAGAGCATGCTCATTTGGTTGAAGCCGGTGCTGACTTCTTTTTAATGCCATCTCAATTTGAGCCCTGCGGCTTAAATCAGATGTACAGCCTTGCATACGGCACTATACCCATTGTGCGCTCAGTAGGTGGATTAAAAGACACCGTTGAAGATACCGGCGACAACAGCCTGCGCACTGGCTTTGTGTTTGATGAACCATCGCCAGCCGCGTTGCTTAGCTGCATTCGCAGAGCATTGCTTGCCTTTTATGAAGATAGGGACGCTTTTAGGGCAATGCAAATTCGAGGAATGAAAACTCGCTTTACCTGGCACTCTGCCGCGCAGAATTACCAAAAACTGTACCGCAGCATGTGGAATTAATGTGATGAGTAACGCATAGATTATTGTGTTTACTTACCTTTCTTTTTGCCAAGATATGCGCCAATATTAAAACGGCTGAGCAAAGTGGATTGAAAATAAAACGGACATGACAGACAAAGCAAGCAAGCTTTCTATACGCAACGTATTTTTGTGGACTGTGATGTCTGTGGTCACTGTGTCGCTTGCGATACTGTCTTGTTTGTCTTTGTACATGCAAATAGATAATTATCGCAGCGAACTCAATAACAAAGCCTTCGTGCTGTCTGACTTCGTCGCCCGAACCTCTTCCCAGTATATCTTCAATAATAAAGACGAAGGCATAGCAAAAGAGTTAGGCCATCTCGTTGCGATGCCTTATGTACTCAATGCCCATGTATACCGCAAAAAGAATCGGCAGCAGGCCAATGTGGAAGTGCCGCAAATATTTGCGTCATATAACAAAGTAGGTCAGCTCATGACCGGCGGCAAAGAAGCCCAATTAGAGTCACTGCTGCTAAACCCTACCATTTCCGACACCGGAGATTATTTAGAAGTAAGTACGAAGTCGTTTGATGCAGAAACCGGCATACACTTGGGTTGGGTATATCTGAGACTCTCTACAAGAGAGTTTAACAGCCTTACACAGCGGGCCATATTTACCCATCTTGCTGCGGTTGTCATACTGCTTATTATTGCCTTTTACACCGCATTTAAAATGCAATTAGGCATTTCTAATCCAATAAAGTCATTAACTCACTTTCTTCAGCAAACTTCACGGCACCGGGATTATTCATCCCGTGCGAGTGGATCAAAAATACAAGAGTTAGACACGTTAGCTAATGCGATTAACGTTATGCTGTATCGAATGCAAGAGTATATGGAAATGCAGCAGCAGGCTGAAGAGCGTCATCGCAAGCTTAATTCAAGTTTAGAAGAGATGGTTAATGAGCGAACCACTGCGCTTAAAGACGCGAATCGAGAACTTATACAAGCCTTAGAAAAGCTGCATCAATTCCAAAGACAAATTGTACAGAATGAAAAGATGGCTTCCCTTGGCGATATGGTAGCTGGGGTGGCACACGAAGTGAATACGCCTATTGGTTTAGGGGTTACTGCATCAACCATGATGTTAGACCGATTAGCGGTTATTCAGAAAGGTTTCGATGACAAAACGTTGAAAGCAAGCGCAATGAAACGCTTTATTGATGAAAGCAACGAGAACTTAAACATCATATATCGCAATTTAAACCGCGCTGCTGAGCTTATATCGAGCTTTAAACAGGTCGCAGTAGACCAATCTACAGAAAATAGTCGAAGTTTTTGCGTTGAACAGCTAGTTAATGAGATACTACTGTCGTTACAGCCTCGGCTCAAAAAATTAAAACACAACATCAACGTGAAATGCGACCCTACCTTAAGCGTTGAAACCAAGGCTGGCCCAATTAATCAAATATTGATTAATCTAATAATGAATTCCGTTATCCATGGATTTGAATTCATGGATGCAGGTACGATAAATATTCGTGCTGAATTAGTTAGTGACGACAAATTAAAATTAGTTTATTCCGATGATGGTAAAGGCATACCGCCTGAGATCCGCAAGCGTATCTTCGATCCCTTCGTAACAACGAAGCGTGGACAAGGTGGCTCCGGTCTAGGTATGCATCTCGTATACAACTTAGTGACACAAGCACTTCTTGGCTCTATTACCTTAACGAGCGAAGAAGGCGACGGAGTGGAATTTGTAATTATATTCCCCGTTTCTGATGCCAAATATGTGTAGTCACTGTATAAAGTATGAACTTTTGTTGAAATTTGTTGGCTAACCCCAAAATCCTAACAGTAGCGATATTCATAAGTTACTTGCAAATAAGTGTATGAATATTAAACTTTAACCAGTTAGTTGCTTAAACCGTATTTTTGAAAGAGTGTAGAACACCATGCAAACGCCAAATGTGTTAATTGTTGAAGATGAAGTGGTAACCCGTACCACGCTAAAAAGTTTATTTGAAGCGGAAGGGTACAATGTATTTGAAGCTGAAAACGGCAACCAAATGCACGATTTCTTCGAGAATCACGCAATCAATTTGGTCATTATGGATATCAACCTACCGGGTAAGAATGGCCTTATATTAGCGCGCGAAGTGCGCGACCGTAAAAATGTTGGATTAATCTTCCTAACAGGTCGCGACAACGACGTAGATCGTATTCTAGGTTTAGAAATTGGCGCAGATGATTATCTTACTAAGCCATTTAACCCAAGAGAGCTAACCATAAGAGCCCGTAATTTGTTGTCTAGAACAACAAACTCTTCTGAAGATGATGATTTACCAAGCCGCGTTAACTTCAACGGTTGGATATTAGACGGCGACAGCCGCTCGCTTATCTCGCCTACCGGCAAAGAGTTCCGTTTACCTCGCAGTGAGTTCCGTGCGTTGCATTTATTTTTAAGCAACCCTGGAAAAATCCTTACCCGCGAGCAGCTTATTATGGAAATGACCGGTCGCGAATTGCGTCCTAATGACCGTACCGTAGATGTCACCATTAGACGTATTCGCAAGCACTTCGAATCACACCCTTCTGAAGAAGAACTGATTGTGACTATCCATGGCGAAGGCTACCGCTTTTGTGGACAGGTAGATAGCTAATCGCCACTGCACTGAGAGAACAATTAGGAAGGTACGTTGTTACCAATCTGATTAACGAGAAAGCCGCTACTATGTAGCGGCTTTTTTACTATGTAGACTCTTCTTAGCGTTCTGAGGGCTCAGTAACTTTAATCCTCCTTGGCCTTTTATCTTCCTTAGACTCTTGCCTACCTTAGTCACTTATTGCCTTTATTAATTGGCAGTAAGCGTGAGTGAATATGAATACCGCTTCTTCTCAAGCAAAAACTCTTTATGCGTACTCGGGCTCCAAGAATCATCCCCGCCGACCCCCATATGTGCATGGTCGATATACACAAAAATACAGTCACGTGGGCTAAGGTCGCAAGTATGCTTTGCAGCATCTAACTGCGGCTGGCCGTATTCACTTACTGAGAAATAGAAGTCTCCAGAAACCGTTGTATTGCTAATGTTTAACATAGAGCACTGGCTTCGCAAGCCATTGTCAGTTGGAAAAATATAATCGGTGTGCATGTCTTTGATAGTGAGTTGATGTAGAGCAAACCTCGCAGCGGCTTGCCTGTCTGGATAGTTTTCAAATGGCCCCAGACCTTTCCATGTCACCGCTTCGGACTGTTCGAATTCGTTTTCGCAAGCACTGCCTTCACCGTGGCTATCGTTATTATCCTCAACAAAAGACTGTCTTGGTACGGCAAACTGCACACCAATACGAGGAAGAGGTGGCAGGTTATCGGATAAGACAACTTCAATATCAATAGATAGTGCGGCGTCAGAATTCAAAGTGTAGGTCCATTTTGTTGCAGCCGTAATTACGCCATCAACACTGTATTCAAAGAGCGATATAACCCGCACATCAAAGGTGCCCTGCTGCATTTCTACCCCAGTACACTTGCGTATCCACTTCCCAATACCAGCCCGTCGCCATCGCGATTCCCAAGCATTAGGATCAGGGTTATCCACTTCACTCACACCAATATCATTATCAAGAGGCGCTCGGAAAAAGTTATCTTCTAGTGGTGCGCTCATTGTTTCGCTACCGTTAACTAACCAAGAAGTCAGCAGACCGCTTTCACTATTAAAGCAAACATCATGACTTCCAATGGTAATGGTTAACAAACTATCGTTTGTTGTTAGCTCCACTTTTGAGGCTGCGCTGCAACTTTCTTGTAGGGGCGTCAATGTAAACGGCGTGATACCCGCCGTGTTTTTGATGGATAGCTGTTCGGTATCGAGCACGTGACCGGCCTTTGCCCATTGACAGTCCTCTGCGGTCACAACGTCAACATTTAAGTGGTATTTAGCACCGGGCTTGTGCGTGACGTTAGTCGTAATCTCAATGGTATCGGTTTGCTGAGGCTTAATAGATAGACGCTGTTCTCCTTGAGCAATACATTCACCGTCTTCTAATACCCTCCATTGTAATAATTCATTGTCCGTTGCTCTAAATACATAATCGCTAGAAATAGAAAGGGCATACACCTTCCCTTCGCTATCGGCTTTGTCTGATAATTCAAAACTAAGGTGTTGCTGACAGTATTTTGCTTCAAACAACGCCGGGTGAGGCGTCCTATCAGGAAATAAGAGGCCATTGATGCAAAACTGCCTGTCGTTGTAAGTATCGCCAAAATCGCCGCCATAAGCCCAATAAGGCACTCCGCTCTCGGTATATTTTGTTAAGCCTTGGTCAACCCAGTCCCAAATGAAGCCCCCTTGTAAACGAGGATAGACTTTAAATGCTTTCCAATACTCATCAAAGCTTCCCAAGCTATTTCCCATTGCATGCGCGTACTCACACAATATCACCGGCCTTGTCTCGTTTGGCATAGATAGCCATTTTTTAATCGCCCACTTTGGCACTGCATCGTCAAGAACATCGGTATCTACTCGAGAATACATTGGCGCTACAATATCGGTAGCCGTGGTATCGGCCCCTCCGCCTTCGTATTGCACAGGCCTTGATGGGTCAAAGGATTTTGCCCAACCGTACATGGCATCATGCGTTGGACCGTGACCACACTCGTTCCCCAGCGACCAAATAATGATAGAAGGATGGTTTTTATCGCGCTCTACCATTTGAGTGAAGCGGGCCATGTACGCCCCTGTCCACAATGGATCTCTTGATAGGCGGCCCATGGGAAACATGCCGTGAGTTTCAATGTTAGCCTCGTCAACAACGTACAGACCATATTCGTCACACAGTTCATACCATCGCGGATGATTAGGATAATGCGCCGTACGAACGGCATTAAAGTTATTTTGCTTAAGTAGCAAAATATCTTCAATCATATCGCTTTCGCTTATGGTATGACCTTTTGTCTCATGATGCTCATGTCTGTTTACCCCTCGGATAAGCAAAGGCTTACCATTTACGCACAGCTGTCCGGCCTTCATTTGTACAGTGCGAAAACCAACGTGATAAGCCTCTGTGTCTACCACCTGCTCAGCTTCATCAATTAGCGACACCACAATTCGATATAAGTAAGGCGTTTCTGCGGTCCAGTGCTTGGGCTCTTTTACCTCTAAGCTCTGGAACACCACATCATCCCACCCCCCTTTTTCATCGACGCGCTTATTATTAGTTGTTGCAACAGCTCGTTCGGTAACGGCATGTGCTTTGTCAAATAACTGAATGCCGACTTGATAGTTTGCTGGGGCATTAATTGCCGTGCGAACAGACAGTGCACCATCGCGGTAACATGCATCTAGCGTCGGCGTAACAAATACATCTTGAATGTGATGCAGAGGCTTTGTCACTAAGTTTACATCTCGAAAGATACCGCTTAGCCACCACATATCCTGATCTTCTAAATAGCTACCGTCTGACCATCTGATCACCATCACGGATAAACGGTTTTCGCCTACTACGAGCAACGCAGATAAATCAAACTCAGCAGGTAAACGACTGTCTTGTGAGTAGCCCACATAACTGCCGTTACACCATAAATGAAAAGCACTATTTACGCCTTCAAAAACAATGTGATTGCGTTTTAAAAGACTGCTTTCAGTTACGGTGAATGTTGTGCGATAACATCCTGTGGGGTTATCGGCTGGCACTGCAGGGGGATTCACATCAAAAGGGTATTTCACATTGCAGTAAATGGGTTTGTCGAAGCCTTCCATTTGCCAATTCGAAGGCACAGTGATGGGCTGCCACTGTTTGGCCTCATTCTCCGTTAGCGCTTGCGCCGTCAACTCATCGCTGACAGCCTCCGGTGACGGGTATAACCTAAACATCCATTTACCGTTTAGGCTAACCTTACTGGCATTGCGATTTTGAACTGCATCGTCTTCACTGACAAAACCATTGTGTGGCGCATGGGCATTGATTCGATTACGTTGATATACGAGGGGATTTTGCCAATCTTTCTGTGATACAACTTGTTCGATGTCAGCCATGCATGGCTCCTGTGTGAAAACGCATTTGATACATCACAATATAGCTAAAATGCATTGATTACTTTATGCTTAAACCTCTCGTACTTTTATCCAAAACTATCAACACATCCTTACCAAAAGCAGAACAACATAAATGCAGTCACCTTTTACGGATATTATTAATATAGGCCAGCAGTGCTTCGAGCGCTTTATTGATAGTAGTACGTCGCCAGAAATAATGGCGTTAGATATTGAGCTAGCAGGATGTTCAAACTTATCAGGAGAATACGTTGTTGGCAGAGTGATGCCGCCAAACCATACGCTGTTTTACTCACTATCAGGGGAAGGATGCTTTCGTACACCACATGGCTCGTTCAGCTTATCAAGTGGTCAGCTTATCACGCTACCCGCCTATCAAAGCTTCGAGGTGAGCATTGCTAGTGATAAGTGGGATATTATTTGGCTAAACCTATCAGATACAGAGCAATGGAACGGGCTTTCGAAACAACATCCAAGGGTTATCGGCAATATTAATTTAGCGGCCTTACATCACGCTATGGAGTTATTGTATTTAGAGCACGATAACAGGAACCGTGAAGCTGCCATGCAAATTATAGGGCGTCATCTGCGGCAAGTGATAAGCCAAAATGACCATGAAAATAGTGAAGATGAGAGTAATGATAGACATGCCGTTAGGCTTCAGTCTTTATTTGCGGCGGTTGAGAATCAACTACAGTTTCAGTGGAGCGTAGAGAGCTTAAGTAAAAAAGCCCATTATTCTGCGCCTCATTTGCATCGTTTGTGTCTTAAGTACTTTAAGAGAAGCCCTATGCAGCAGGTCATTTATTTGCGCATGCAGCGGGCGCGAAACCTGCTGTTAAAAACACAGTGGCCTATTTCATATATTGCCCATTACGTGGGCTATGCAAATGTGTTTACATTTTCTAAGCGGTTTAAAAAGTCTGTGGGGAAACCGCCTCGCGAATTTCGCGAGGCTAGCACTTCAGACAAATACTAGGGTGTATTGATCTTTGCTGTACATTTTTGCAGCGGTCTGTGAGCTATTTAAACAAGGCGAGTGGTTGAAGGTCTAGCGGGCTAAATCGAAACCATTCAACGCAGGATAAATAGCTCACAGGCGCTGCCCGAAGGGGGCGTTATGGAAGCACTTTACTCTTTGTCACAGTCCTTTGGCTTAGCCCACTAGGCCTACAGGACTGTTTCGCGATTAAAATGCTTCCATTTAGCCCAAAACTCGTACAGCAAATATCAACACGCCCTAGTTGCCAGCAATCTTCATTTGATTAACCAGCACTGAGCCGGTTTGAACACTGCCGCGCACATCTTTGTCTTTACCAATGGCCACGATATTTTTGAACATGTCACGTAAATCGCCTGCAATGGTAATTTCGTGAACTGGGTATTGAATTATGCCATTTTCTACCCAAAAACCTGCTGCACCGCGTGAATAATCGCCGGTAACAATGTTTACGCCTTGCCCCATAAGTTCAGTGACAAATAGTCCTGTGCCCATTTCTTTTAGCAAGTCGGCATCGCTGTGTCCCGTATCACCAACAATCCAGTTATGTATGCCGCCAGCATGACCATTAGACACGGTATTGAGTTTGCGCGCCGAGTAGGTTGTATAAAGATACGTAGCTAAGCGACCGCCATCAACAATGGTCATATCGCTGCACGATACCCCTTCGTTATCAAAGCTTGAGCTGGCAAGTCCTGACTTAATAAGCGGCTTCTCTTCAATATTCATCCACTCAGGAAATACCTGCTTGTCTAAACTGTCGAGCAAAAATGACGAGCGTCTGTACAAACTCCCGCCACTGATGGCGCCAACGTAATGACCAAACAAGCTTGAGGCGAGGTCTTTATGAAACAGTACAGGCACGTTAGCGGTATTGATTTTGCGAGCACCTAAACGGTCTACCGTAGCCTTGGCAGCCTCTTGGCCTACAAACGCTGCAGATTTAAGCAACGGCGCTTGACGGTCAACGGTATAGGCATAATCGCGCTGCATATCGTTATCTTGAGAGCCAATTACCATACAGCTTAAACTGTAACGACTGCTGGGATAGCCCGCATTGATGCCATGAGTATTACCGTAAACACGCATACCTAAGTTAGCGTTATACGACGCACCATCTGAATTTGTAATGCGAGGGTCGTAATTCATTGCCGCCGCTTCAGTTTCGATGGTGGTCTTGATGGCTTTCTCTGTATCAAGCTCTTGCGGGTGATATAAGTCTAAATCTGGGAATTCAGTAGCTATAAGCTCTGCATCGGCAAGGCCGGTGCAAGGATCTTCACTGGTATAGCGCGCAATATCCACCGCTTTTTCAACGGCTAATGTAAGCGCTGCTTTACTCAAATCGGCAGTGGATGCACTGCCTTTGCGCTTACCTACGTAAACGCTAATACCTAGTCCGCCGTCGTTGGTAAACTCAACGTTTTCAACTTCTTGCATGCGTGAAGATACCGCAATACCCTGTACCTTAGACATGCTTGCTTCGGCTTGTGTTGCGCCTTTTGATAAGGCCATTTTCAGTACATCATCAACGACATTCTGAATTTCTGATAGCTGTTGCTCAATTTGCATAGTAAGTTTCGCTGTCTATATTCGACTGTGATAGTTACAATTTGGCTAAAGTGTAACACTAATGAGTTTGAAATGAGTGATCAGAAACAGAATTCTCCACAAGATCCTTACTTTGAAGGCGCCAAAGCAACCACGTCTGAAGACGAAGATTTCGTTAGTAAAACGGAATTAAAGCGTCAGGCAAAGGAGCATCAGAGGCTTGGCGAAACCATTGTAGGGTTAACCGATGCCCACGTGGCAACTATCCCAATGGATGAAGAGTTAGCCGATGCCGTCGCGATAGCGCGTATTGTGAATAAGAAAAAAGATGGCTATCGCAGACAATTGCAGTTTATTGGTAAATTGCTTCGTCAGCGCGACACACACGATATTGAAGAGGCACTGTCAAAAATAGCCCATCAGCATCAGGCAAGTAATGCGGCTTTTCATCAGCTTGAAAAAGCGAGAGAGTCGGTTATTGAAGAAGGCGATCCAGCTATTCAACGCTTAATTGAAGACTACCCCGCGTTCGATAGACAAAAGCTGCGTCAATTCAGCCGCCAAGTGAAAAAAGAAAGAGAGAAGAATGCGCCACCAAAAGCATTTAGAGAGCTTTTTCAATATATTAAGGACACTGTCCAAGACAGCTGATATGTCTAACGCAGTTAGACGGTAGCAGTGATAAAAAAGGCTGATAACTTTCGTTACCAGCCTTTTTTGTATCTGTGTTTTGTGCAGGTCATTGCTTATGCTGTTTCTAGCCTAGGTATGTGTCTTGTTTTGGTATGTCTTGCATTAACGTGTCTTGCTTTGATGGCTCTTGCTTTGAAGTATGTCGCATAATGCTTATCAGCAAAAACTACGCCGTACCACCTACCGTAAGTTCATCAATTTTAAGCGTAGGTTGCCCAACGCCCACCGGCACGCTTTGTCCGTCTTTACCACATACACCAATGCCTTTGTCTAAGGCGACATCGTTACCTATCATTGAGATTTTTTGCATAACCTCTGGCCCGTTGCCGATAAGGGTTGCCCCTTTCACAGGCGCGGTAATCTTGCCATTCTCAATGAGGTAAGCTTCGGCACTTGAGAATACAAATTTACCCGACGTAATGTCTACCTGGCCACCGGCAAAATTAGGAGCGTAAATGCCTCTTTCGATAGATGCAATAATCTCCTGTGGATCGTGCTGTCCTTCAAGCATGTAAGTGTTTGTCATTCGCGGCATGGGCAAGTGTGCATAAGACTCTCTGCGACCATTGCCAGTAGGCGCTACACCCATTAACTTAGCATTGTGCTTGTCTTGCATGTAGCCTTTTAAAATGCCGTCTTCAATAAGTACGTTATGCTGTGTTGCCGTGCCTTCATCGTCTACCGACAGTGAACCTCGGCGATCGCTTAACGTGCCATCATCAACAACCGTTACGCCTTTCGCTGCCACACGCTCACCAATGCGACCGCTAAATGTTGACGCACCTTTGCGGTTAAAGTCACCTTCTAAACCGTGCCCCACAGCTTCGTGAAGCAGTACACCTGGCCAGCCATTTCCGAGTACTACCGGCATAGCACCTGCTGGCGCTGCCACAGCCTGCATATTAACGCGGGCCATATGAAGTGCTTCATCAGCTAAGTTTTCGTAAAGCGGCTTGCCGTTTTCATCTGATTGGAAAAAAGCATAGGCGTAACGACCACCCGCACCAGAAGAGCCACGCTCACGACGATCGCCATTTTCAAGCAATACAGAGCAGTTAAGACGGACTAACGGGCGGATATCGGTAGCCAGTGTGCCGTCACTTCCGGCCACTAGTATTTCTTCATATACACCACTGATACTGACCACCACCTGATTAACCGAAGGCTCTTGTTGGCGGATGTAGGCATCTACCGACCTAAGTAACGATATTTTCTCGGCATCTTGCATAGCAAGAATGGGGTTATTCTCGCTGTATCGGGCGGTAAGGGGCTTTTCATCTAATGCAGATACTTGCTGAGTACCGCCGCTAGGTGCGATACCACGTGCCGCTTTGCACGCTTTCATTAACGCGTCTTCACTGATTTCGTCAGAGTACGCGAAGCCAGTTTTTTCACCACTGATTGCACGCACACCTACTCCGCGCTCAATATTGTAACTACCTTCCTTGATAATACCGTCTTCTAACACCCAGCTTTCATGCTGGCTAGACTGGAAATACAAATCGGCGTAGTCAGTGTCATGGCGATGGATTGTCGCTAATGCACTCTCAAGCTTGGTAATATCAAGCCCTGAGTCTGATAATAAATGACGCTCTACAGATTTAGACAAAGTGACTCCTGAATCGGTTATGTTCGGCAACCGGCATATTTTGTTTAATGGTTTCTCGTTCTGCAATATCTACACTGGCTTTTAACACGCCCTTGCCTGCAGCACGCTCTGCTACTGTTTCTCCCCACGGAGATAACACTACGCTGTGGCCATAGGTTTCACGCCCATTGGCGTGGACTCCCACCTGGCCTGCGGCGATGACAAAACACTGTTTTTCAATTGCTCGCGCTTTTAATAAGGCGTGCCAGTGGGCTTCACCGGTTTTTTGTGTAAATGCCGCTGGCAATACCAATACGTCGATATCCGCCATTGCAGTAAATAAACCTGGAAAGCGAATATCATAACATACCGCAAGGCCGATGTTGCCAATTGGTGTGTTTACCGTCACTACCTCGCTCCCCGCTTTTGTAAAGCGCGATTCTTTGTAGCTGCCTGTGGCATCGTTTACCGATACGTCAAACATATGTATTTTGCGATAATCAGCGAGCAGTGCTCCGTCAGGCCCAAACAACATACATGCGGCAGAGAACTGGTCTGGATTGGCTGTTTTGACCGGAAATGTGCCAGACACTATGTAGCATTGATAGCGTATGGCTAGCGCTGACAGATGCGCTTGTATTGGCCCCTGCCCTTTTGCTTCAGCGATGGACAACTGTCCTTTGTCTTTACCGCCAAAACACGCAAAGCATTCTGGCAGCACTACAAGGCTGTTTGGCGCAATGTCCGACTCTGACATGGCTTTAGACACCGCAGCCAGGTTTTCATCGACATCTGGCGTAGATGTCATTTGCAGTGCAACTAGATTAACCATCAATCACCTCCATTTTGATTCGGCGCACATCATCTTGTGTTAGCGGCCTGTCTAACGGGTCTTTTTCCATAGGCACGTTTTGCGCAGGCAAACTTATATCTTTGCTGTTGCGGTCTACCTCATCAAACTTAGGCTCGCTAATGGTGCCCGTTACGCGGTAATTCACATTTGAAATGACTTTTGCTGACGTAAGAACTTGGTCGATAGCAATCGCAGCCAAGGCGGTAGGCGGCGTTGCCAAGAAATAGACCAGGAACGGCAGGTTTCCGGTGACGTTTGGCGCAAATGACACATTGTAGTTGAGCCCGCCGGTGCCTAGGTCAGTTAGGCCGGTAATTTCAATTTCCCCTGCGCCGCCGTCAATTAACGTGTCATCGGTATAAGCTCTACCATCAACAATGTTCAGCGTACCGCCCATATCATCGTAAAAGAACCCTTTCGCAAACACATCTCTGAAATCTAAACTCAATTTTCTAACCAATGAATTTAAACTAAAAAGCGTGAATATACGGGAGCCTTGGTCGCTTAATTCAGTTAAATAACCGTCTGAGAGTGACCATTCTACATCACCCTGCAGTTTTCCAAGTTGAAAGTCCATGGGCGAATTTTGCCAGCTGAAATTAAATGCTACGTCGGCTTCAGAGTCTTTAATGCCCGACTCTATGTCGAGCTCTTTCAACATTTGCCCCACATCAGGGGATGTAAGGCTTCCTTTAATACTCGTTTCAACAGCACCGTTCACGTAATGCCAAAAGCCCGTAGCGGTAACATCAGTCTCTGGCGAACGAATCATCAGCTGTCGTGCCTGCAGTCCGTTATTTGTTTTTGCTATATCAACCGTAACTTTACCTAAATCAATACCGTGAAATACACAGCTTTCACAGTAGAAGTACATTGGCGGAAGCGAGCGTGGATCGAGTTCAAAAGGGTCGCTCTTTGTTTCCTGCACACTATCACCAGGCTTCGGCAAATTGAGGTAATCAGCGTTTATCTCAATACCTTGCTTCGCTAAATCTCCATTCACGCGAACGGTGCCTCGTGCAGCAGCAGAACCAATGTCGAGCAACCAATCTTCATTTCGCACTTGTGCGTTCATCTGCACGTTTTTAATGGAATGACCGGCGAAGGTTAGCTCTGCAGTCTTTGCAAATATTCTTGAGGGGGTGCCGAAAACACCGCCTTTTTTGGTGCCGTTTTCGCTATGCTTGTCATTAGCGGTTTCATTATTGTCACCATTTCTATTTTTCTGTCCCCCTGATGTCAGCATAGACACCGTGGTAAACCACTCTGCAACGTTAGCACTTTCCAAGTTCGCCGCAATACTAAACCCAGTCCCTATATTCGCAATATCACTTTCTCCTAGCGCTAGGTGAGCACGGGAAAACTGCATCTCTTGATGAGGTAATGTGCCAGTGAATCGAATATCGTCACCAAGCGTTGCTGTTACATTTGAAGCTTGGCGATCTCCTGAGCTTTTAATATACAAAGGCAAACTTGTACCCGCCGGAGTTTCAAAAGGCGCAGGCAATATACTTTGTGTCGCGGTTAAGTCAGCGGTTAATTCAGCGGCGTAAGAAAAGCTATCTTTGGCCAAGGTTAAATCTACCGATGTTTGCCACTGAGTTTCACCGTCAATGTAGTCAGTAAGTTCAGTGTTCACATAATTGGCAAGAGGGTGAACATGCCACCGGCCCGCTAATTGTACATTTAATGAATAGTCTTTCTCTTGAACGCCACTAAGGTCGATGGTCACTGCTTGACTCAAAAACTGGGCCGACAAACCTGTCGCGCTAATGTTGCCATTATCAAATGCAATATCCCCGCTGGCCTTTTTAAAGCGCATTTTGGTTGTAGGGATATATACGGTGTTCTCAAGTAAAGCCGCGGTACCTGTTGCTCTTACTTGGTCACCATTAAGCGGAATATGCAAATGAATATCGGCAGATAGAGGCCCTGAAACCTGAACATCTTGGTTCAATACTTTGCCCAGCGAATCTTGAATAGACGACGCCATCATAAGTTGGGTGAGCCCCTCACCTGTGCCCTCGCCCGTGGCATCGATTGTTAGAATTGAGCCGGGTTTGAACTTTGGAATACTGGCCGTCATATCGCCAATTTGCACATCGGCAAGCTTAGCAGAAGAGGTGGACATAAAGAGACCGTCATTCACAAAGCGCAGGGAAAGGTCGAGTTCGTTTAACGCGGGCCATTTCGATGAGAACAAGAAGTCACTGTCTTTAATATCCACGTATGCTTGGAATACGCCTTGTCCTTCGGTGAAAGGAAAGTCTTTCGTTTTCCCAAACCACAAAATGCGCGCTTTATCGATACTGCCTTTGCCAGTAAACGCTCGTGTTAAATAGTTATCTAAATTGTCGCTCATTACCGGCGATGGGAATAGCTCGCTCACGGTACCTAAAGACAGGGGGTCGATATCAGTGAACAACGACATGTCGCTGGTAGATGTATTGAGGCTAAATGCCGACGTAAGCGCTACGCTGTCGGTATCTACGATAATATTCTCGCCTTTGAGCACCCACTGACGGGCCGACGCCACGCGTTTCTTCGTTGTAGCAATGGTTGCACGCTCGTAATCAGCACTTTCAATAGCCCCCCCCTCAATAACAGCATCATCAGAAAACTCTTCATACAGGGGATACACGTAAATGTTTGCGGCGATTTTATTGACGTTTATATCTTTTTTGATAATGCCCTGGCTAGAGAGCTTACTGTCACTTGTTTCTAAAAATACTGCCCCATTGTGTTTGTACCAAAAAAAGTCAGCATCCAGTGACGAGAGCCCTGGGATAGAGGCTGTCTTTGTCCATGTTAAATCTAACACTTTAGCCGCTAACGCGGGAGCACCATTTTGCCATTGCACTTGTAGCGTGGCTAATTCACCTTTGGGATCGAGTGCCCGTATTTCTTCTTCATTGGTGTCATCAAGAAACAGCGGTAGCAGCAATAAAAAAGGGTTTATTTCAACAGGCTTAACGGTGTTAAAAACCGCGTTTCCATTATTGGATACATGACCAATAACGTCCGTTGTTAACGTAGCGCTACTTGAGTTAAGTTTTAATTGGTCTACGCGAACATTCCAGCCATCCCTTGAAGGCATCGCTTGTAAGCTCCCTCCCGTGATACCTGTTACGGTTTTAACCGTTTCATTTCCCCACTGGAACAAACTGTTATTCAGTTCAGCTTGCACCGAGCCAATCGCGGTTTCAGAAAAGTTTGCCCATACCTCTAAGTTCGCTCTGCTTTGCGCCAAAGGACGTTTAGTTTTAATTAAATCACTTACCCATGGAGAGATATCCAGGTCTTCTGCTTTAGCGTAAAACACGCCATCAAACTCATCTTTGTAGCCATTAATGTCAATAACAAAAGACGCAGAGTTTGCAGATACCCCGTCAACTTTCATGCGCCCTAACCCTTGGTGACGTTCTTCACGGTTATTCCAAGACAGGCTGTCGATATTAAAGCTATTGGTATCGCCATTTCGGGTTAATGATATTTTGCCTTCTTCTAAAGAGAAGCTTTGCAATTGCTCTAAAAAGAGACGCTCTAACGCGTTAATGACCGGAAACTTATTTTTGCTACCACCAGAAACACGGTCAGCATCGATATCCAGATGTAACCCGCGCAATTCAAATCGAGGGGAAGAGATAAGCCGTTGACGTAGGGACTGCCAGAAATCTAGCTCTACGTAAATTTGTCGGATATTGAGTTCTACAGGAGATGCATCGTCTTTTGCTAGCGACACTGAATTAAGCACAATACTCGGCCCGCTGCGCTCCCAGACCGCATGGATTGTATCAATAGATAAATTTACGCCGTACTGCTCGTTGATATAATCTTCTAGCAAATGCTTGTTGTGCTCGATGTGAGGCAAGGCATACCTTGCAGCACTTAATACCAGAGCAAAAAAAACAAGTAATACGGCGAGCAGCAACCAAAACTTCTTCAATAAGTACGAAGCTGCCGACGAAAATTTTGTCACACTATGCCTTTCTTAACGTTAAAGCGTTACATCATAACGACGTCGTACTTGTCCTGGTTGTACAGTGTTTCGGTTTGCACTTTAATTTGTTTCGTTACAAACACTTCTAACTCGGCCAACATATGAGACTCTTCTCCCATCAGTGCTTCAGCAACTTTGGGGGACGCATAAACAACGAATTTGTCAGCATCATATGCTCTGTTTACGCGCACAATTTCACGCATAATCTCAAAGCAAATTGTCTCAATTGTTTTCACGGTGCCGCGCCCTTTACACACCGGGCACTCACCACACAAAATATGCTCAATACTTTCACGGGTTCGCTTGCGGGTCATTTCTATCAACCCCAGCGCGGTAAAACCGTGAATATTGATTTTGGCTCTATCCTTGTTTGTCGCTACCTCTAATGAATGTAAGACCCGTCGTTTGTGATCAGGTTCAATCATATCGATGAAGTCGATAAGGATCATGCCACCTAGGTTGCGTAAACGCAGTTGACGAGCGATAGCCTGAGTAGCTTCAGTATTGGTATTAAAGATGGTTTCTTCTAGATTGCGGTGACCAACAAAGGCCCCCGTATTGATGTCGATAGTGGTCATTGCTTCGGTTTGATCAATGATTAAGTAGCCACCGGATTTTAGATCCACACGGCGCTCTAGCGCACGCTGAGCCTCATTTTCAACATCATACAAATCAAAAATTGGTCTATCGCCGGTGTAATACTCCAGCTTCCCATTCATTTCAGGTACGTATTCTTTAGTAAACTGAAACAGCTCTTGGAACGACAATTTGGAATCAATACGAATTCTATCTAGCTCGGTGCCGACAAAGTCTCGAAGTACTCTACGCGCTAGCGGCAAATCTTCATACAGCACGTTAGACTTGCGTTTTTTCATGCGAGATTGAATTTTGTCCCACAATCGACGCAAAAAGGCGGCATCTTGCTGCAATTCACTTTTTCCTACGCCTTCAGCAGCCGTACGAAGAATGAAACCGCCGTTTTCATCGCAGAATTCTTGTACCAAGGTTTTTAAGCGCTCGCGCTCTACTTCTTCTTCAATGCGCTGCGACACGCCCACATGAGTCACAGAGGGCATAAACACAAGGTAACGACTGGGTATAGTGATATCTGTGGTTAAACGAGCGCCTTTAGTACCAATAGGGTCTTTAACCACCTGCACAACGATGTCTTGTCCATCGCGTACCAACTCTCGAATATCTTGTTTTTGAATGTGGCTTGCCGATACTTCCTCAGCAATCTCGTTATGAATAACGATATCGGAAGCATGAAGGAATGCCGCTTTTTCTAACCCTATATCCACGAATGCAGCCTGCATACCGGGTAACACACGGCTGACCTTTCCGCGGTAGATATTCCCCACCAAGCCTTTTTTAGTGTGCCGCTCTACGTGTATTTCTTGCAAAATACCGTTTTCAATAAGGGCAACTCGAGACTCTGACGGTGTAACGTTAATTAATAGCTCAGCACTCACTTCACAACTCCAAATTCGTTGAGCAATTGACGCGTTTCATACAAGGGTAATCCTACTACAGAACTTGAACTGCCGTTAATAGAAACGACGAATTCACCACCTATGCCCTGTATAGCATAACTGCCTGCTTTATCGGCTGGCTCGCCAGTTTCCCAGTAATCGATGATTTGCTGTTTAGTTAGTGAAGCGAAAGTAACCGCTGTCACCACTGTGCGAGTAACGTGTTTTATCTGGCTAAGGGCACTAATTGAGGTTAGTACGTGGTGCGTTTGCCCCGACAGCGTGCTGAGTATGCGAATAGCGTCAGCTTTATCCACTGGCTTACCTAGGCTTTCACCATTAAAGGCAATCAGTGTATCGCTTGCCAACACCACAGTGTTGTCTTGCAAAGCCTGTTGCTTTTCGAGCTTTTTCATTACGGCTTGGGCTTTTTCACCAGCAAGGCGCGCAACTAAATTATCTGGCTTTTCACCTGGCTTGGGTGTTTCATCGATATCGGCAGGACAAATGGTGTGAGCCACATTCATCTGGTGTAACAGTGCAGTGCGCCGAGGCGATGCAGAGGCAAGTATGAGGTGAGAGTGCATTGGCAAAACCTTATTATGTAGATATACACGGCATAACATGACGTCTGCCGCGCACAGCCGGCATTGTTACATGATGGAAAACTGTCTTCGCGTTTTGCGCAGTAACCAAAACACCCAGGGCCACAGCACCATAGATGCCGCAACGGGCCACAGATAATCAACTTGGAAATAGATATCGGTAAGAAGGTGTTGAACCCAAAATGTCAGCAAATGATAAAGGGAAGACAGTAGCCCGATAATAATCGCTTGTTGCCACACTGAATAGTTTCTCAAGCGTTGATAGTTAGCCGCCAAAATGTATATCGACACACTGAGGCCAAGACTATGAATGCCTAACGTCGTGCCCACCAGAATATCCATTGCAACACCAGTGATAAACGCAACACCCACATTCACCCGATTAGGCAACGCCATACTCCAGTACGCCAAAACCACTAACACCCAATCAGGGCGATAAACATCGGCTTGGATGGGCAGTGGCACAATTTGCAACACCAAGGCTATAATAATGCTGCCCCAAATAATAACGTTGCGTTTACGCATCTTCTAACTCTTCTACCACGTTGTCTTCGGGCTCTATGTCACTGTCAATTTCATCACTTGTTCCACCGTCGTCATCGTCTTCATGCCACAGCAACAGTAGATGACGCAGTCGGTCAAGACTTGCCGTAGGCGTAACAATAACCCGAGCAAAAGGACGGCTTTCATCTCTCACCACTTGTGTCACCCGGGCAACTGGGTAGCCTTCAGGAAAAATGCTTCCTAAACCAGACGATATTAAAAGGTCGCCCTCTTGAATATCAACACTATGAGGAACGTGTTCAACGTATAGCTCATTGAGTGAGCCGCTGCCTGTAGCGATAAAACGAATATCGTTGCGCAATGAACGCACCGGAATGGCATGAGTAACGTCCGCGACAAGTAAAACACGGCTGTTGGTCGACCCAACCTCCATCACCTGCCCCACAATACCCGAGTCGTCTATGACTGGTTGAGACAAATACACCCCGTCAATGGCGCCTTTGTTAATGACCACCTGCTGACTGTAAGGGTTCTTATCTACCGCCATAAGCTCTGCCACCATTTTGCGGGACTCTTGTCGCCTGGGAGCTTGTAACAGGGATCTAAGCTGTTCGTTTTCTTTAACCACCACATCAAACTGCTGAAGCTTCTCGCTCATCAACAGCAATTGGTTAGACATCGTTTGGTTTTCTGCAAGAAGCTGCTCTTTTGACGTCAGTCTTTGAGCACTTTCACTTAAAATGAGGCCGGGAAGATTGGCTAAATACTGGATGGGACTCATAAGAGAGTTTAAGTATACGCGGGTAGACTTAAACCCTTCTAATTTATGGTCGACGAATATCAACAGCACCGACAGCACAAGTGCCAGTGTCAGTCTGTTGTTTAATGAGGGACCGCGAGTAAATATAGTATCCATGATACAAAGAAGGCAACCTTAAGGTTGCCTTACCTGTTTACTCGTAACTAAACAAGTCGCCACCATGGAGGTCAATCATATCGAATGCCTTACCACCGCCACGCGCTACACAAGTAAGTGGATCGTCAGCAATAACCACCGGAATACCGGTTTCTTCCATCAACAATCGATCTAAATCTTTTAACAGTGCACCACCGCCGGTTAACACCATGCCGCGCTCGGAAATATCTGATGCAAGCTCTGGTGGAGATTGCTCTAATGCAACCATGACCGCAGAAACGATACCCGTAAGCGGCTCTTGAAGTGCTTCTAATATTTCATTTGAATTAAGTGTGAAACCACGAGGCACACCTTCGGCCAAGTTGCGTCCACGTACTTCAATTTCACGTACTTCTTCGCCAGGGTAAGCCGCGCCAATTTCGTGCTTAATACGCTCTGCTGTTGCCTCACCGATAAGCGAGCCAAAATTACGACGAACGTAGTTGATGATTGCTTCATCAAATTTGTCACCGCCAATGCGCACAGACGATGAGTACACCACGCCGTTAAGCGAGATAATCGCAACCTCGGTAGTACCACCACCGATATCAACCACCATTGAACCTTGGGCTTCTGACACTGGTAAGCCCGCACCGATAGCCGCTGCCATCGGCTCATCAATGAGATACACTTCGCGCGCTCCGGCACCTAGGGCCGATTCTTTAATTGCGCGACGTTCAACTTGAGTTGAACCACAAGGTACACAAACGAGCACCCGCGGGCTTGGACGCATGAAGTTATTGTCGTGAACCTGCTTAATGAAATGCTGAAGCATTTTTTCAGTCACGTAGAAATCGGCGATAACACCGTCTTTCATAGGGCGGATTGCACGGATGTTACCCGGCGTACGACCTAGCATACGCTTTGCTTCTGCACCTACTGCAGCCACACTTTTAGGGCCTGCTGCACGTTCTTGTCGAATAGCAACTACTGAGGGTTCGTTGAGAACAATACCTTGGTCTTTAACGTAAATCAGCGTATTAGCTGTTCCGAGGTCGATGGACAGATCGTTAGAGAACATGCCTCGAAGCTTTTTAAACATGAAGAGTGTATTCCTGTTTTTATGTTAACGCGTATTTGCAAGGATGAGATGGCGACGCTTTAACGTGAAGTCGAATGTAATTTCGCACACTTTAACAATGGGGGCAATTTTCGGCAAGCAATGCCGATGGTTACCGTTAAAATATCTTCATTTTTTATCAAATCAATGCGAAACCAATATGTTTGCCATATGTCACGCAGCATTGTTACAGCGCAGCACTGTCACGACAATAACACATAACCGTAGTAGGAAACTCACTACTGTATAAAGATAAGCAACCTACTGCCTTATCAAAGGGTGAAATTGTCTAAGCGTGTATAAGGACATGAATAAACATGTGCACTAGTTGCCTATTTTCTCGCGCTTATAAATAATGTTGTCATTACCTCGGTACACACCAAAGGTTAACGTGGCCGAGGGTGGTTCATCTGCCACGTCGTTGTTACTCCAATCCCACAGTAACCACGGCGGGGTATCAAAGGTAACAAAGAATTCACCTTCGCCATTAGGCGAAGTAATTCGAATACCTTCACCAGACACATAGCTTCCCTGCGATAATGTGCCTGAATTTTCAGTGACTAAGTCGCTTGATGCATCGTTAACCCTAGTGTGATCATACGCTGTGCAGCTATCATTCGCATTTACACGCCAGTCTTGACCATCAAAATATTGGGTAGAAAAAGGCAGTAGTAATGGTTCGTTAGCACTGCCGTAATTATTCACCAGCGTGGCTCTTCCGTAGGCAAAGTCGAGGCCTGCATCAACAGTTGCCAAACAGACTCCTGAGCATGTGCTGCCGTTAACCAAGGCATTTTCTAATTGCCCACGTTCAATATTCAATACCAGCGAAGTATTCGTATACGCCCCGTCCAACTGAGCGCTGCCAAGGCGCGTAAAAATAATGTCGGTGTCGGTAAAGTTAATTTCCCCAGTAGCACCTGATTGCGGCCAACTTATCGCATCTACATTAGCTAAACGGTTAAGTAACACGCCATCAGACTCAATGACCATCTCTAGCCCGAATAGCTTATCAAAGCCCCCTCGATAATTACTTGTGCGCTGTCCATTGTGATTAAGTGCTGAAAGCGTGTAAGACACGTTTGAAATGGGTTGATCAAAATAGGTGAAACTCTGGCCAACTTCACAGGCAGCATCCACATTCCCCGTCAGTGCGAAGTTTGCTGGAGCGAAACGACCAACATTCTCTATTTGCCCCTGAACTAGAGTACTGGTTAAGTACGGCGCCCTTGCATTAATCCCAATAGTGCCAACTTCATCGTAGTTAAGCCCTACGGTTGTAACAGGCTCATCGTTAAATACTACTTGAGCAGTCCCCCCTGTACTTGATGCTGATAACGCTAAATTGCCAGTAACGCCGGCTGCGGGCAGAATTGCGGTTGGTGTTAAAGATACAGTGCCAGAAAAATGCTCAGCCGATATATTGTTATCGAGAACACTAAAATCGTCAGGTATGCCATCTTCATTGGTATCTTCACCCTCTACCCATTGGGTGGCTCGAAGCTCCAACACAAATTCTTCACCGGTTAACGCGAGCAAAGAGTCGTTAGCAGAAAACGCATATGCATTCGCATTTGGGCCTGTTTTAGCATTATTTAAAATACGAGTAGCGAAGCCGAATGGCCTTACCGTAAATAGATTTGACGAGCCCGCCACACCTGAGCGCCCGGCTATACTTGCTGACAGGGATACCTCACCAGCATCGGGGTATTGCACGGTGATGATGGCTTGTGAGTCGCTATTAAATAAAAGCGGCACGGCAGTTGGTGAGAGACCGAGTGTATAGTCTTTGTTATTGTTACTAACAAGCATTTGATTTGAACAGTTGCCGCTGCTTGAGCAGTTATAGTTCATGTCTACTTCAATTTCATTGTCTCGCAGTAAATCGGAAGCTTCACAGGCTTCAACAGCATACGTCTTTTTATTAAACCCAACATCTGATGGCTTACCGGAAATTTGAGAAACAATAACATCGTTACCATCGGTGATATTTTTAAAGACCATACCATCTTTTTTAAAATCTATTTTACAGCTCCCCAGTGTCACCTCTTTACCGCCAATAAAACAGCGCAGCTGTGAGGATGGTGTTTCGCCAGAGGTCGCTAAAACCGGATCGTTACCTTTTAAGCTTTCGATATTAAGGCTTGTTTGCCCAGTAAATGAAACGTTATCGGTGGGAGACCAAGTATAGTTGTTACCCGACGCTGGCAATAAGCCGACTGTAGAGGGTTGGGAATAAAGAAGATTGCAGTCGACGTCAGCACATGCTTTAAGCGTCACGCTTTTTGCTGCACAACTGCTTCCCTTGTTATCGGCCATTTCAAAACGGTAATGGTTAAGCACCTCTATCACTTCTCGTCCGCATATACCGGGGATAGCAGTAGGCACATTATTCGCAGTGAGAAGCAATGTGTCATCAGTAGTAATCCCAGCACCTGCGGTAAATCGGCCTACAAGGTTACCGCTTAGCACATTGGTAAACCTAATTTGCCCTTTAGCCAGAATTAGCGCATTGGGGTTTGCGCCATCAATGACGACGTCACCGTCAACATAAATCGCCAAATATGCGCCATCTTCTACATTAATCGAAGCCGAGGCGATGGTGAGAAGCGTGGGAAGCTCGCCACCAGCATCGGCAATATAAATTCTCGTAGGTGCAACAACATTATAATCTCCTGGCCCAATGACCACCGTTTGGCGTTTGAAAAAGTAATCGCCGGCTAGCGTAGTGCCTATCTCGGGTCCAGTGTCCTGAATATCAAGGGTTGGAATAGCTCTGGCTTGTGAATCGGTTAACGCATCGGTGTTGGTAGCAAAGCAATTTCGACCATTCACGCCGCAATCCGGTAAATTATTACCCTGCCCGTTAGCATCAGTTCGTAAATCAAATGTGGTTAGCGCCCCATCGTTTTCATCGATAATTCGAGAACGAGAAGACAGAAAGATATCGCTACCGCCAAAGGTAGCTAGCGCACCGGGGAATGCAACATCACAGCTTGGAAGATTTCCACTAAACACAAATTCTGAGGTCATCGCCAGAATGCTGGCATCCTCTTCAGGGTGCCTACGCTCATTATCTTCGCTTCTGTCTTCATCGACTCTTAGGCCTAAAAGGTTGTTATTCACTGCGCAACTTCTCAACCAGCCGCCTTCGTTGCCATTTCTACTTATTTTACTTGCTGCTACTAATGGCGTTTGCGAATAGTTATTTTTAAAGTTGTTGCGAAAGCAGCCATCGCTCCAACCTTTTATTCGCGTTTCAGCAAAGTCAGCTTCCCACTCCACTTCTTTGCCACTATCATCAAAAAAGCTGCGTCCAAAACCTTCTGTGGTTGCCAGGTAGGCAACGGTTTCATCCCTAGATACAGGCCCGAATTCAGTTTCAGACGCCTCCAGCGCGATAAAGTACGCCATATCGAGCTGCGGTATCGCAGGTGTTAAATTACTCCCCACCGCATCGTATTTGGCGGCAATGGTTAAGTAGGGCAACAAGTGCTCATTGGGCGGTTTTTTTCCATTGACGTCTATTTGGTTATTAAGCGTTTGGATGGAGTGAAAAAACACTGGTTGTTCGCCAAAATCAGTCTCTAATTGCACCTCAGCATAACGGGACTCATCTGACCCTGTCAGCCCCCCTACCCCGTACCAGGGCGATTTGGGTGAGGCTTGTATGGTGTCGGGCCCAAGCTGCATCTTACCCACTTCCACAATATCGCCGTCTGGAAATTCATGAACGCCATAGGCAATGGCGAGATAGTGCGCCCCCATTGTGATATGAGGGCCATCTTCACCTGACGGCTCAAGGGGCAAAGCCTCAAACCCGGTTCGTGTTACATTGCGAATTTTCACAATAGCAGGATTTGACCCTTGGCTTGTAGAGAGCATAAATACTGCTGGCGGCTCGTCGTACACTTGAGAAAAACTGATCGTTGTCCACTCTGCTTTATTGTAGGTATTTTGCAGTTCAATAAAACGCCCCTCAATTTGAGGCACCGAAAAAGCGTTAAAGCAAAATAAAACTGTCAGCGTGGCTGCCAAACGCAAAGCCAATTGAAATTTGGTGTACATCATTCTTCTTGCCTTATTTCTACTAAAAGCTCACGGGACGTATTGAGTTGACCACTACTACAAGCAGCAAGAGCGCCAAGAGAGTAAACTCTTATTGCACCGCCGCCCACCTCTGGCTCATCAACATTAATCTCAACCTCGCAAGAGAGGCTTACCGAACAGTTTTGCATATTCGTGGTACTAAATATCACTGGTGTAGTGACCACACTGCACTGTGGATTGCCGCCGCTGACAACCCGGAATATAGCTACCTCCAACGCACTTTGCGCCGTTAGGTAAGCTCTTGCACCGTAATATTCGATGGACTGCTGGCGAACGGTAGATGAAATCTGATTGGAAAGTGCAATACCCAACCCTAAAAGCACGATGCTTATAACAAGCGCCACTACAATCGTAGAGCCACGCTGCTTTTGGGGTAATGGTTGACGCTGCGCCAATACGCTTCGGCTAGGGAACATTGGGAAAGTGAATCTCGTGCAATATTGAAAGGGGCTCGTCGCCGCGTGCCTGAAGGGTTAACTGTAACTCTATTAAGCCATTTTGCTGTAACCCTGCAGTACTAATATTCGCGCTCCATTGGGACACATTGGTGGCAATAAGGCCACTGGTTCCGCTTTGGGTTCTTACTAACGCTTCACCGGCGGTGGTGGTCGCTTTGCACACAGAAACTTGAGCTTCAGGTACAAAAAAGCGCTTACCCGGTGACGTTTGATTTACTGGTGTATTAAGGGTTATATCGTGTTGATTTACGCTTGTAGGGGCATCGGCGGAACTGTTGATAGCATCTATCGTACGGCCATTATCGGTAACACTTTGTGGGTTAGTTGGATATACCACCAGCGTGTCGTTTACAGCAAGCGTGCTGTTAAACACCACCACGTGCATGGGGTTGTCGAACGCATCATCCACATAAGTGCCACTTTGCTTTATTGGGTAATAGGTTAAACAGCCAAGCGTTGGGTCGTAGGAAACCGAGTTAGGCACTATATTTCGCAGCTCCTTTTCGAGGCGAAGGATGATAAACCTAGCCTCAGAGACTAATCTTGTGCGCTCGGCACCGGTAACATATATTTGCGCACTTAGTGAAATAACTTGAGCGATAGATGCGCTAATCACGCCCAAAATAGTTATCACTAGGATTAGCTCGATGAGGGTGAAACCTTTTTGAGAAGAAGGCCCGCTCATTAGTAGCTGCCCCTATACGCACTAAATCCATAGGTTTGACCATCGGGCGCGGTTACCGCAACATCCACGCGCTTAAACGTTTCACCGTCATTTGCCGTGCTGTCGCTCAAATCGCTGTCATATTCAACCACTACACTCACACTGTAGCTTGCATAAATGCCTCCAACGTCAGCAAGTGTAAACCCGTTGTAATCATCTACATCGTCATAGTCGCTCTCATTGGCTTCTTCAGGGCCTAGAGTAGTAGAACAGTTTCCTTTTTGGTTACAGGTTTCAAAAGGCGGGCTTCTGTCACTGTTTTCGTCAAAGGAGCGACTTAAAATATCATTTAACAATGACTGACCTAGCTTTGCTGCTTTGACTTGCCGTAAAGGCTCAGCCGTTTGTGCTGCTTGCGGCGCAATAAGGGAGAGTACAACGGTAAGACTAATTGAAAAAACAACAATACCGATTATCAGCTCAAGAAGGGTAAATCCGCGACTTGCCACTAAAGAGTTAACACGCATATATCGCGCCCTCTTGCTGTAGGCATACCGCCACATTCTTTACGCGAATTTCACACGGGGTATTACAGGCAATATTGCTTGGTTTTCCCATATTATCGAATTGAATTTGCGTAAAAGCCGCGTTACTTTCATCAGCAGTTTGAAATGAAAAACCGGAAGGGGCATTAACAACTTGGTCGCGATCAAATGCAGTAGAAACAGCATTACTACAGTCATGCCCTGCGGGCGGCGCTATCGTAGATGGGGTGATTTTAACACAGCTAGTATCGTTGACATTTTGCATGGCGCGTAGCTGAATGTTGCGCACTACGTGCAACGTTCTATCTCGAAGGGCGGTAGCCTCTTCGCTGTCGTTGCCTAAAAATCGGGGCGCGACAGTAGCTGCCAGCACCCCAATAACCAGTATGGTTATGATAAGTTCTACAAGTGTAAAACCTAACTTTTTCACATTACTGAACGCACGTGTTAACGGTGATCACTGGACGTACCCCCGAGCCAGTTGAATCTGAGTACACAACCGAACATGCCGATGTTGCAGCATCTGGAGCCGTAGTACTATATTCCCCGAAGCCCGTTGAATAAACCAGTACGTCAGTGCCAGAAGCTAACGCAACGACACCAAACTCACCTGCATCAAAATCGATAAGCGCATTGACGTTCGCTACTATCGCCTGTGGATAACCATTTACAGCAGTAACAGTGACACTGTTACCTAGGTTTACAGTTGCGGGGGTAGCTGCTGTGCCTGATACATTTTGTATCAATGCTTTGCCATTGACGACAGACGCAGCAGTTTCAAGTGAACCTCTTATGCCCTCTAATGTTGCATCTCTGGCATCATCTTGTAGGTTTAAAAACTTTGGCGCCGCGGTAACCGCAAGGATGCCAAGTAAAACAATCACTATGATAAGTTCGATTAGGGTAAAACCCTGTTGCTTTGATATTTTTTGCATAATTTAACGTCCTATGCGTTATTTAAAAAACAGTTACCTGACCAGTGGCCGGGTTGTAAGTAAATCCATCGTTTGTTGTACCATCTGGTACACCGTCAGCTGGCGCAGAGTTATTGGGTAGCCCCATAGACTGCACCAAATAATAGTTACATATCGTATTTGCGCCTGAGCCATCGATACGCACTGCATACCTAAAATCTGCAATAACAGCATCATTAGTTGATGTGGTATTGGTAGGTGCAGACTGAAGTATTAAGTCGAACACGTTTTTACACTGGTTAACGTCTACCGACGTTATCAGCGTATTGCCCGCGGCACTGCCCGTTGGGTAGCCCACTGTGCCATCAACGCCCACTGGGGTTTGGTCATAAGTGATAGCTGTTCCGTTGGCACTGCCGTTATTGCCATTTGGTCTACCTTCCACTTCCCACTGCGCGCGTACTAGCCCTACAGCGGCAGCAAAGCCACCGGCAACGCCTTCAACACTGGCTTCTCGCGCTTCATCGGTAACATCAATAAAACGAGGTAATGCCGTAGCCGCCAGTAGCCCCAAAATAATGACCACAATGATCAACTCAATAAGTGTAAAACCTTGTTGTTTCACTGCCACGCCCTCTTTTTTTCGCGGTAACCCGCCAACATTAATATGAATAGTGATTTCTCATTGCGCCACTCTCAGCGCTATAGGTAAACCACGGTTGCTCATCGATAAAATACTCACACAGTAAGAAGCCATTTTGCTTACGCGTTTTACTGTGCATCTCACTGCCAACTTCATCCCCGGCTAGCGAAAGTAAATAGTCACACGGGTTACTGCTGCCTTTCGCTGAACCCACTGGCCAACCATTTATATTCATGGCCATACTCGTTGCAGCGTGTTTATTTTGTGACAGCGTGCCGCTGGGGCCCACCTGGGTTTCATAAATAGAAACAGGTGAGCTTTTTGTTCTTATCCACTGCGCTCTAGCTTGCATAGCAATGCGCTGAAAATTACCTAATAACGCTTCTTTTTTTACCGTTTCAGCTTCTTCTAAAACAGGCATCATGTGGTTGACATACGTCATCGTCACCAGCACTAATAAAATACCAATGGTAATGAAGTTAAAAAGCCCGCTTCGCGCCACTTTCACTTACCGTTTGACCGCATGAGCATTAATCATGTTAGCCGCCTTTTACCGCTGACATCATGTCCCACATTGGGGTAAAGATACCTAGCGCTAGCACTAACACCATCACCGCTACGAACCCTATAAGTATAGGTTCAATTTTTGCAGTGAGGCTTTTTAAATCAAAATCTACCTCACGCTCGTAATAGTCTGCGCTTTCATCAAGGAGCGGCTCTAGACGACCGGTTTCTTCACCTACTGCAACCATCTGCAGTACTAAATTTGAAAACAGCTCACTCGATTTAGAAACCCGCAGTAAACTCTCGCCTTTCTCGATGCCTTTTCGCATTTCAATAATACGGGTACGCATATAAGCATTATCAACAGCATCCGCAGTTAACGACAAACCGGAGGTTAGCGGTACACCTGCACGCAGAATCATTGAAAAACTTCTGCTATAACGTGACAACAATGATCGCTCAATAATGCCACCAACAATAGGCAACTTTAGTTTAAATTTGTCCCATTTCAACCGTCCATTAGTCGAATCAAGGTACTGTTTCACCACAATTATTCCACCAACAAGGGCCACCAGCATCACCCACCAGTAGTTAACAAATAAATCTGAAGTACCAATTAGTATTCGCGTCATCAACGGCAGCTCAGTATTGAACCTTGCGAACATTTGGGTAAAAACAGGTACTACAAAAAGGTTAAGTATAAACATGGCGATAACCAACGCGATAATCACAAAGGTGGGATACCGCAGAGCTGATTTTATACGCTTGCGTGTTTCCTGCTCTCTTTCAAAGTAAAGGGCCAACTGCAGAAACACATCGTCTAACTTACCCGTATTTTCCCCGACTACCACAACAGAAATAGACAGTCTGGAAAAGATATTTTCATATTTAGACATAGCCGATGACAGACTTCTTCCTTGCTCAAGCTGCTCCGCAATATCTTTTAATACTGCTTGAAAACGCTTGTGCGATGCGTTTTCAGATAACCCTCTAATGGCTCGAATAATAGGGATACCCGCTTTTAATAAAGAGTACATTTGACGAGAGAATATGATCATCTCATCAATGCCAACCTTAGACTCAAACCACGCACTTACATCAACATTAAGCCCTGAGCTGGATGACTGTTTTTTCGATTCTTGTATCGTTAATGGCACAATTTTTTTCGACAGCAATGCCTGCGCTGCACCTTGTTGAGAGGCAGCTTCAATAAAACCTTTTATAGGTTCACCTTGTGCAGATTTACCAGCATATTCAAACTGTGGCATCAGTGATTAATGACCTCTGGCACGAACTCCGCCACTTTAAACACTTCATCAAGAGACGTTTTACCCTCTGCGGCATAATCAAGCGCCATATGAGAAAGCGGTGTAAAATCTTTGTTCGCTTTTGTGGCATCAACAAAGCCCTGGGTGTTACTTTCTCGCAGGGACTCCATCATATCTTCGTTCATTTCCAGCATTTCAAATACACCAATTCGCCCTTTGTAGCCGGTATGATTACAGGTGTTACACCCGCTACCTTTGTAAAAGGTTGCGTTTTCAAGTTCGGGCATTAAGAACCGAACCCATGTTTGCTCTTGAACACTCGGGGCGCTGGTAGTTTTGCAGTTTTCGCATATGCGCCTTACTAACCGCTGAGCCACAATACCTCGTAGTGAAGTAGCAACTAAATACGGTGCCGCTCCCATATCGATAAGACGTATGGCGCTGGTTACTGCATCATTGGTGTGTAGCGTACTTAATACCAAGTGGCCTGTTAGTGCGCCCCGCAAGCCTATCTCCACGGTTTCTTGGTCACGCATTTCACCTACCATGATAACGTCTGGGTCTTGACGTAACGTAGTCCGTAAAATAGAGGCAAAATCCAACCCTATTTTGGCGTTAGTTTGTACTTGGTTTATTCGAGGCAGCCTGTATTCAATGGGGTCTTCAACAGTAATAATCTTTAAATCAGGTTTGTTCAGTTCGCTTAAGGCGCCGTACAATGTGGTCGTTTTACCGGACCCCGTTGGACCTGTGACCAAAATCATCCCATGTGGGCGATGAATGGCAGCGCGAAATTTGCGTACCATTGCGTCGGGCATTCCGGTTTGATCAAGGGTAAGCAACCCTGCGGATTGATCTAATAACCGCATTACTACC
Organism: Alteromonas genovensis; assembly: GCF_010500895.1. Lineage (GTDB taxonomy): Bacteria > Pseudomonadota > Gammaproteobacteria > Enterobacterales > Alteromonadaceae > Alteromonas > Alteromonas genovensis. The sequence goes on along the minus strand of NZ_JAAAWO010000006.1, from coordinate 225,510 downwards.
GATTCGCCGTTGCTCACCGGCATGGTTGAGAGTCTCACATCTATGGTGTGACCTTTTACCTTAATATTAAAACGGCCGTCCTGAGGTATACGCTTCTCTGAGATATCTAAACCTGACATCAGCTTTAAACGCAGAACGAGCGCCGACGCAATCTTCACCTGATCTAAGGTGTTTTCTTGCAGCACACCATCTACGCGCTGACGAATGCGCAATATATTTTCATCAGGCTCTATGTGGATATCTGACGCTCGCACCTGTACTGCATCTTCAAAAATAGAATGCAGTAATTTAACTACCGTAGCGTCAGACGTATTGTCATCTAACGCAGATAGCTCGAATTCAACATCGTCCTCGTATTCCTCATGAAGCTTTTCTGCAAATGAAGCGATATCCCGTGTACGACGGTAAACCGAGTCGAATGCCTCAACAATCTGATTGTCTTGCACAATAGCCAGCTCAACAGTGCGTGGCTCAAATAGGGGCATTAACTGATCAAGCCCGCCTAGATCAGTAGGGTCGCTCATACCGAGCAGTACGGTTTTATCGTCTACTTCAATTACCAGCGCGCGATACCGCCGAGCGTAGGTTTCCGGTAAAAGCTGAGCATGTTCCGGCGTAATATTGCGGTGGGAAATATCTAAAAACGGTACATTTAGCTGCTGTGCTAAGAAGCGTAATAACTGTGGCTCGCTAATAAAATTGAGCTCGATTAATGTGTCGCCCAGTTTACGCCCTGTGCTTCGCTGTGCTGACAGGGCTTGGTTAAGCTGCTCGCTTGTGATGATATTTTCATGGACAAGTAAGTCACCTAATCGCATTTTTAACCGTGGTTGCATTAACGTACCTCCTTTAATGCATTCAACCTTTCGATGACATACTGCTTAGAGGCAGGAGAAACGCCCCCTTGGGCAAGTGCGGCTTCAAATGCATTAATAGCCTCTCCGTTTTGCCCTAGCTGGTCGTAATTAGCCCCTAAGGCCAGCCACCACTTCCCATTTTGTGGCTGTAAAGCCGTCATGGCAGAGAATGCGGATATCGCAACCTCTGGCTTATTGATTGCTTGAGCGGCAGTACCCATAATAATGAGATAGTCGCTGCGCTGCTCTTTCACCGCCTGTTGGTTAAATGCTTCAGGCATAACGCTTAACGCTTCTTCGAAGCGACTTTTTGCGATAAGAATTTTACCCATTAGCTCTCGCCACATGAGGTTTTGAGGCTCAATGCTCACCCCCTTTGATAAAACAGACAGCGCCATTGGAATATTATTTTGTCCGAAGTATAAGGCGGCAAGTTGCTTGCGGGCCTCAAGGTTTTTAGGCTCTACCTGAAGAGCCAGTAGAAAATTCTGTTCGGCATCTTCAAACATACCAAATTGATAAGCGTTTAAACCGGCGTCTAAATGAACCGCACTCTGCTGCTTCTGGGTTTTAGGTGTTATTGCGGGTTTGCTGCTTACTACCGTGCTGTTTGTTGTCGTTCTCTTTCTATCAGCAACATTATTATTAACAGCGTCTTTATCATCCGCATTGTTATCAGCAGTGGCCGTTTTAATGTCTTTTACACTTCCCTTAGCTTGGGTAGCGGCCTCTTTTAGCCTTTCTTCTTGAATCGCTGTATCTCTGGCCTTTCTATATTCGGCCTCATCATCAAAGGCTGACTGCCCTGCTTGGCTTTCTTCTAAAGCGCTTTGTTCTAACTGATCAGGCACTTGTTCAAACACTTGTTCAACGACCGGCGTAGATTGAGCTAGCAGTGCTCTGTCCTTATCAGATAAAGGCACGCTCTGCATGCCTTCACTCGGCGACGAATCGGACGTGTCATAAGCCGTTTTGGGAATAGCTTCAGAAGCGGTTTTGGAAGGCGTTTCAAATGCGTTTACAGAAGGCTCTTTGGAAGCCGTTGAATTTTGCGAACTCTCTGGCTTATCACCTATAGAGTAAAGTGCCGACCACACCACCAAAACTAGCACTGCAATTAGCGCGAATACTTTGCGTATAGAAAAAGACTTACGAAGCTGCACAGTGGGCGGTAAACCAAAATCACTTTCTTGGTTTCTATCATCAAGGGACTTCAACGTGTTGTTTAAAATACTCATAAGCCACCTAGCGTCATTTGCCAAGTGCCCAGCGCTGCAACGAGCGCAAGAGAGAGAAAAAATAAACGCTTTTGAGGCAGTACCCGTCGTCTGCAGTCTTCTGTGTCCAAAATAGCGCTGACCAAATGCTTAGATGTTGCCGCCTTCTTTCCTTCTCCATACACAGAGAGAAGGAGTTTATGACATACGATATTCACTAATCTCGGGGTACCTGAGCTTGTAAACGCAACGAAAGGGCGCAAATACCGAGGGATCAGCCCTTCATCACCGCCTGCTGTCACTAATCGGTGTCCAATGTAATAGTCTATCTCAGCGCGGGTCATTTTTCGCAGCGAATAAGAAAAGGTTATCCTTTGGCGAATCTGCCTCACTCTTTGGTTGTCAAGATTGTCATTTAATTCTGGCTGTCCGAAGAGTACGATTTGAAGCAGCTTGCTTTTCTCAGTTTCTAAATTGCTAAACAGTCGCAGTATTTCCAGCGAATCCCAGCTTAACGCCTGTGCTTCATCAATAATAAGAATTGCCTGACGCCCTTCGGCTTTTAGGCTCAATAGCTTTTCTTCAATATTGTTGTGCAGGTTAACCCGCTCTTTCGTCTTGCCCGTTTTAATTCCCAACTCTTTGGCAAAAGCGATGCGCAATTCGTCGGGAGACAAGTACGGATTTGGCAAATAACACGCCACAAATCGGTCTGATAAATGATTGATAAGTTTGCGGCACAGTAACGTTTTTCCCGTCCCTACCTCGCCAGTCACTTTTATAAAACCTTCGGACATACTTAGCGCGGTGAGGATAACTTTTAGCGCTTCATTATGCGGTGCTAACGCACAGAAAAAATCGGTATTCGGCGTAAGCGAAAACGGCATTTCGTTGAAGTGAAAAAAGTCCTTATACATAGCTAGTTTTGATACCACTTGTCTAATAAAGACTGAGTGCGCATTCGCTGCTTTTCCCACGAATCAGGCTGCACAACGGAAGGGCGAAGAAGAATAACGAGCTCTCGCTTAGTCTGAGTTTTAGCAATATTTTTAAACATATTGCCCAACACAGGAATATCCCCTAAAAATGGCGTTTTAGATTCTTCCTCGTTGGTCACTGTTTCCATAAGGCCGCCAATAACCACAATTTCGCCGTCGCGAGCTCGGATCACTGTGTCTGATTCTCTTATATTACTTTGCGCCAAGGGCAGTTGAATTTGCTGGTCGCCTACCTGGATAACTTTTGTTTGTTCTGCAGTCTGCGTTACCGAGGGGTGAACATGTAAAATAACTGAACCGCTTTTATCTATTTGCGGTGTAACGTCTAAAGCAATACCTGAAAAGAACGGGGTAAGCTCGATGTCATTTTCATTTTGCGTCCCGGTAGCGTTTAAGTCTTCACTAGTAGACACATCGGTGACAAAGTACTCATCTTGCCCCACCTTTATTACGGCCTTTTGGTTGTTTGTTACTGTCACTCTGGGGTTACTGAGCATTTGCACATCACCTTGGGTTTGCAGCATGTTGATTACGCCGTCGAAGTCGCCTCGAGAAATACGCAAGGTGGATACACCACCGATGTCAGTTGAAATACTATTGCCAATACCATTTACTGCATTGATGGCTGGGTTAATACCCGCCGCGGTATTTGCAGCAAAATTTGTGGCAACACTGCCGCCACTAAGACCAAAATTAAGACTCCCTGTCAGGCCGCTCGCGATGCGATCCCATCGTACACCCTGTTGATAACCATCGTTAAGAGTAACTTCAATAATTCTCGCCTCCAGCACAACCTGTCGCTGCAGACTTTCCTGACTTTGAGTAAGAAAATCTTTCACCACCGCAATCTCGCTAGGCAGCGCTTTGATAGTGACTAACCCAGCTTGAGGAGACACCACAACGTGACGTCCGCCTGTAGGTGTTACCAGCACTTTTAGCGCCTCTTTTAGGTCTTTCCAGAAGTCATTTTCACTGGTGGTCTGAATATTCGAGCCATTGAGCTGCTGAATATTATTTCCAGCCATCCCGTTTTGCCCCATCATTCCTGCTTGACCATTACCGCCGATATTGTTGTTGCCGTTGATGCCGTTTAAACCGCCATTATTCTGATTACCATTATTTTGATCTTGCTCGCTCACTCCACCGGCGATAACGCTCACGTTTGATACGCCAAAGCGTTTAATCATTAGGAAATTAACAGGAATTGATTCGGTTTTAAGTTGCGCAGGCATAACCTGAACAACTTTTCCTTCTAAAAACACATCTAGTGGGTACATTCTTGAAACAATTTTTAAGACTTCGCTCAGCGCGACCTCTTTTAGTGTGAGACTTATTTGACCCGACACGTCAGGGTGAACCGCCACGCTGTAGGGTGTGTTAGTCACTAAGGCATCAAAAAACGGACGAACTTCAATAGCGTTTGCCGAAACATCGAATGTATTTTGCTGCGATACAGCAGGTAATAATTGAAATTGCTCTACGCCAGCGAGTAACTCATTGTTAAGCTGCGAGGGAGACATTCGCCTCGTTGAAGCACTTTTTGTGGCATCAGGTTGAGCGCTCTTATTTGAAGCGCTTAGCTCGTCGCGAATGTGCGGCTTAACTTCATCGCCCACTCCGTAGGTTTGACAGCCTGCAATAACAAGAGCAAGTAAAAGTAATGTTGCTGTTGAAGCTAAGTTATTTTTTAATTTCATAGGAATACATTTTCAACGTCATTGTCTGTCGTCCGTCATCAAGAACCACATCTTTAGGATTAATTTTAACGATGCGATGGTCGCCCACTGAATCACCTTCACGATAAGACCGACCGGAAATCACGGCGGTAAAACTGTCTTGTCGCTTTAAAATTGACTGAAGCCTAAGCGCTCCATCTTGCTCATCATTTGTTGCCCTTTGTGACACCCCAGAAATGGCCGGTTTAGTAGGGTCAACTTGGCTAGCAGCTGGCATTGAAAATAAGGCAGCTAACACTATCAGCAGCCAGCTTTTACAAAGAGATAAAGGTTTCATTATTACTTACCGTTGCCAAATGTAATGTGAGGATAGCGTTAGGGTATACCTCTACAGTATAGCGGAATTTAGTGACAACCACTTTTTCATCAGAGGCCTGAATTCTTGCCAAGTAGTCTCGCAAGTTAAAAAAGCTACCCTCTATTTTCAGCGTCATGTTATGTCTAAACAACGCCACGCTTTGCAATTCCCCGTCGCCAAACTGCACGGTTTGTCTCGGCGCTACATTAAATTCCACCATTCTCACGTTGCCTTGCTCATTGAGTAAGGTAATGAGCAACTCAGGCATTTTATCCGCAGCAACAAAGCCATCGTTTAACGCGGCTAATTGGGTATCCAACTCGAGAAGCTTCTTGTTTTCAATATCTATTTCGCGCTTTGTTCTCGCCGCGTAATCCATAGAAAGCGCTTGATTGAGAGCATCCTTTTGAATAACCCGCGCACTGAGCTGACTCTCTTTGCGCACAATGTCTTTGTCTAAACGGGAAAGTTTGTCTAATTGAGGGGAAATACCAAACCAAAAAAATAAATACACAATAAGGGCTAAGCCAACCCAAAAAATGAGCTGCTTCTCTCTTAACTGAAGTTGAGCGTAAGCGCTAGAGAGCTTTTGCCACTGTGTCATCAGCCTCTCCATCAAAGTCAGTTGAAAGGGTAAATGTTTTCACATCGCTATCGTCACTCTCATTCTCAAATTTTACCGTGGAAAAGGTTTTGCCCTTAAAGAAGGTTGAACCCTGCAGTTTCTGTAACCACTGTGGAATAGCTGACGGCTTTATCGTATTACCCGTTAAACGAAGCTCATCACGTGTGATGGTAATCGACGTTAGCCAGAGATTCGGATTATGAAAATTTGCCAAGTCATCCATTACATTTTGATATTGTGTTGTGCGCAAAGACAACTCACCGGTTTGCATATAGTCCAGAAGCTGCTCACGGTTTTTAACTTTCACGCGCAGTGTATCTAGGTCTTTTTGCAGAGATTGAGTATCTCGCTTCGCCGCTAACTTATCAGTTAGCGTATTGATATCGTTATCAATGGCTTTGACTGACGCAGCAACGTCGTCTGATTTTCGTTGCTTTAGCGCTATAAACTGGCCCATACCAACAGTGAGTACTGAGAGTAACAATAACGCAATGCCATTCACCCACAGCACGGTGCTAAGCGGTAAGCGCTCTTTGCTTGGCAACAGCGAGGAGTGATAAAGGTTAACGCTCTGTTTCATTGACATTCACCCAACAAGTCTAATGCACTGGCCAAAGCGAAATGATTATCTGAATGCACCACATCGGAAAATAACAAATCGGTTTTAAATGGCGCCATTGCGGCTGGCTGGAAAGGTTTTAATTGCTCAATAACTGGCGCACAATCGAATTGGGTTTTAAACAGTACCTCTTTTAGCGGAGGCTGCTTAAGCTGTGATTCATAAAAATCCATTGAGCGCTGAATTTCCAACCCTAACGCATCGCTAAACCGCGTCATGTCTGTCTGCCCCTGCATTTTATCCACAAAGCCTCTTAGTCGTCTTGCAAGCCAAATGACTTGGGAGCGAACAATCAGCAAAAAGGGTTCACTGTCGGGCTCTTGTATTATTAACAAACGGGCATATTCATCATCGGGCATCATAGATGTAGCGAGTACTTCTTTCACATGAATATGAGTAAGCACTTTCGCCTTTAGCTTAGTTAACGCGGCGACAATATCAGCCATAGGCGCTCTTTCTGCTACAAAGACATTTACCTTCTTCTTCCCGCCTCTTGAGGCAGCAGGATAGTCTATGTAATCAAGCACCATATTCGATGCATCAAAGGGAACCATCTCACTGATAGTCCATGGTAATGCGGTGCGTATATCTTCATCTGGCACATCGGGTTTATCAGTCTGTACTAACTGGTAGGCGTCCTGCTCTATCGCGATGGCCACGTGGCAATGAAGCTTGTCAAAGGAGGCAAGGTGCTTACTGAGCTGCTCGCCTATCGCCATTCCCTCTTCAAGCGCGTGCGATGTAGAGGAATGCAGTGAAGGCGTATCTCCCGATATATCAATAGCGACAACGTGAAGCGCAGACGCACTAATAGACATACCCACTAAATGAGTATGGCTCTTTGTTGCTGAAGAGAAGAGTCGAGTAAGCATATACCTTCTTATACGTAAATGGTGCCGCTGGCATTTTGTAACCATACCGCACGACAATGACAAGATATACCGTCACTTAAAGAAAGTAGACTAATTGTGTATGAATAACAAATAGATGCGCTATTTATTATTATCCTAAAGTTGAGGTTGTGTTACTTTACCCAACCCTGGAAAGTAATCGAATTCACTACCTTTACTTATACTGTAACGGCACCAATACTCGTTATCATTTCTTCTAACTGCTTCATCATTTGAAGCCGTAGAGTAAAAGCGCGCCTTTACATTAAAGCCATCTACCCTGAGTGGACTTCCCACCAACGATGTCCACACAGTTGCGCATCCCTCGTCGCTGTCCTGTGCTGATGGCCACCCTTTATGATTCATTCTGACAGGCTTTCTGTCTATTTCACTGCCAGTGTCATCAAAGTGTATAAGCATTATCATGGAGGTAGGTTGGCGAACTCGCCATTGATAATGAGAAGAGATGGTGTGGCGCTCAAACTTTTGCGCTTGCTTTGAAAATGCCGTTAGCGTGGTATCGGGCTCACCGGTATATAAGTTATTTATAAAAAAAACCAATACACCAACAAATACCACTACCGTTAATAGTTTGAATGCGGTTGAACGCAAATTATCTTGTCGCTTTTTCATTTTTCTAGCCTAATAACCATCTTATGCCCGCAAATTACAATTTGCTTATTTAGATGATTATCGGCCGCTTAAGCCAAAAGATAAAGTGATTGAGAGCGAGGTTCTGTCTGAGTGTGGTAGTAACTTTTTCGATACGGGGCCTGAGCTTAGTCTGCTTTGGACCTAAGCTCGGCCTAGACTGCATCAAATCTGAACCTGATTTAAACTTATTTAAAACTAGATCACGCGATTTCTCGCATTTCACTGCGCTGCTGCAGTGATGTTACTTTACCCTCGATGTAGTGAGACAATACCTGCTTTTGTGCATCACTAAGACGCAAACCGTGCTTTGTACGACGCCATAGCACGTCTTCCACCGTTTGCGCCCATTCGAAACTTATCAAATAATCTACTTCAGCTTGATATAGCTTCGCACCAAAATCTTGACCCAAGCCGTCGACATTCGAAACGCCTGTCAGGAACTTGTGACAAAGCAGTCCGTATTGACGAACATAACGTTCGATTACTGAAGCTGATAACCAAGGATAGCTAGATTGCAGCTCGCTCTTTAGCGAGGCTTTATCAGAAAATGCGCCGCCAGGAAGAGGGACTTCTTTTGTCCACGCTTTTTTCGCGCGGGGAAAACAAGACACCAGCTTATCTACCGCATGTTCAGCTAATTTTCTATAGGTGGTTATTTTGCCACCGAATATGTTGAGTAAAACAGGTTCACCTGCTTCACCTTTAAGCTCAACTTTATAATCTCGGGTAAGCTCTTGCGCCGATGCATTTTTTTCCTCTAACAACGGACGAACGCCACTGTAGCTGTGAACAATATTGTCGGTAGTAATTTTTGTTTTAAAGTAGGTGTTCACTACATCCACTAGGTAGTCGGTCTCTTCCTGTGAAATCGCCGCATCTAATGGGTTTCCTTGAAAATCTTCATCCGTAGTGCCTACTAATGAGAAGTCTTCTTCGTAAGGAATAACAAAAACAATGCGACCGTCTTTGTTTTGGAGAATATAGGCCTCATCGGTGTCGTATAGTTTAGGCACAACAAAATGACTGCCTTTGACCATGCGCATTGCGTTAGGGTTTTTAATATCCACCAATCTGTCGAGGAACGATACCGCCCAAGGCCCTGCTGCATTAACAATCGACTTCGCTTTCACAGTAAACGTTTTACCTTGATCGTTGCGTAAAACAACGTTCCACAGTGCCCCTTCTTTCTGAGCACTTACACACTCAGTGCGCGTTTGTATGGTAGCGCCTTGATCTTGCGCTGCTATAGCGTTTAACACCACTAAGCGCGCATCGTCCACCCAACCGTCTGAGTATTCAAAGCACGTAGAAATATCTTTGACTAACGGCCCTTTGCTTGACGTTATAAGCTTTTTAGAGCGGGCAAGTAAGTTACGTTTGGCAAGAGAGTCGTAAAGGAAAAGGCCGATTCTTATCATCCACGCTGGGCGTAAATGCTTTTGATGGGGCAAGCGAAAGCGCAATGGCCACATTATATGCGGCGCTTTTTGAAGTAGCACTTCGCGCTCTGCAAGCGCCTCTTTGACAAGGCGAAATTCATAATGCTCAAGATAGCGAAGACCACCGTGTACCAGTTTACTGCTCGACGAAGACGTTGCGCCTGCAAGGTCCCCTTTTTCGCATAAGGTGACTGACAGCCCACGACCCGCTGCATCTAGTGCAACACCAACGCCGTTTACGCCCCCGCCAACGACTAATACATCAACAATGTTACTGTCTTCTTTACTCTTGCTCATCACTTACCCTTTAAGAACGAATCGCCTATGTGCTCATTTGACAACCAAAAAGAAACCATGTCAACACAAAACGAACACAAACGAACATTAAAAGAAAAAGTAGATGAACCAGTGTGAGTCTATTTACTGCTAATAATTAGAGTGGCACACGATGGAAAGGCAATAGCTCGATAGCTATGCTTTCACAAATTTGATGTTATTTTCTTCTATGATTTTTTTAATCGCTGGCGGTGGTGCTTGGTCGCAAACCAAGCAGTCAACTTGAGAGATATGACCCTGCTCAACCATTGCACGGCGCTCAAACTTACTGTAATCAGCGGCTAAAATAACGTGCTGAGTATGCTCTAAAATGGCCTGAGATACTTTTACTTCACGAAAGTCGAAGTCGAGCAAGGCGCCATCAGCGCTAATTCCGCTGATACCGATAATGCCATAATCCATTCTAAACTGGCTGATAAAATCGCAGGTAGCCTCACCAATGATACCACCATCTCGATAGCGTACTTCACCAGCAGCAATAATGACTGAAAAGTCCTCTTTTGCAGATAAAATTGTGGCAACGTGAATGTTATTGGTGACAACGTGTAAATTGCTGTGGTTGAGTAACTTAGTGGCAATTAACTCTGTGGTCGTTCCTATATTGATAAATAAAGACGCCCCATCTGGGATCATAGCAGCGACTGCGTCGGCAATTTTTTCTTTTACATCGCTATTTTGAGTCTTGCGCTCTTGATAGGGCGTATTTTCCCAGCTGCGATTTAATCCAGCGCCACCGTGATAACGACTGATCACACCCGTGTGAGCAAGCTGATTCAAATCTCGTCTAATAGTTTGAGGCGTAACGGCACAGTTAGACACTAAATCATCAATAGACATAAAACCGTGTTGCTTTATTAGCGCGATTATTTTTTCGTGTCGTTGTGTTTGGTTCATTATGCTCCCTAAAGTAGGTCACCCTACTGCTGCCTGTACATGCCACTTTAATAGTATACGTGGTTCCAATGTAAGTTCATACGTTCGTTCGAACATCATAATGTTCGTTTTCGAAAACGCAGCATTGTTAAATAGAAGTAAATGATGCAAACTCTATGAAAATTATTTTCAAAGGTGACAGCATGAGTAAGTATCTTCTTGCCATTGATCAAGGCACAACCAGTTCTCGCAGTATTATTTTTTCTTCTAGTGGCAAGATTGAAGCTGTCGCACAACAAGAATTTTCGCAAAAGTATCCTAAAGACGGCTGGGTAGAGCACGAGCCAGAGGAAATTTGGGAAAGCGTGCTATTTACTCTTAAAGATGTTTTTAAAAAGTGCTCACTTGCGCCATCGGATATTGCCTCAATTGGCATTACCAACCAACGTGAAACCACATTAGTGTGGAACAAGTCGACAGGTAAAACCGTATACCCCGCCATTGTATGGCAAGACCGACGCACCGCTTTGCAATGCCGAGACTTGAGCAGTGATGAGGAGTTTGTCTCTTATATCAACTCCACCACAGGGCTTCTATTAGACCCCTATTTTTCAGCCACAAAAGTGGCGTGGATTTTAGACAACGTAGAAGGTGCAAGAGAACAGGCTGAAAACGGAGACTTGTTGTTTGGCACGGTAGACAGCTACTTGATATGGCGATTAACCGATGGTCAGTCGCATAAGACTGATGCCACTAATGCCTCGCGCACAATGCTATTTGATATTAATAAGCAGCAATGGGATAAACGTTTACTAGAGCGCTTCAATATTCCTAGCAGCATGTTACCAGAGGTAATGGATTGCGCCGCTGACTACGGCGTAATAAACGAGGATATTTTAGGAAAAGCCATTCCTATACAGGGTGTAGCCGGCGATCAGCAAGCGGCGCTTGTAGGGCAGGCATGCTTTCAAAAGGGGATGGCTAAAAGCACCTACGGTACAGGTTGCTTCATGATCCTCAATACAGGAAACACTCCCCTTCAGTCTAAAAACAGACTGCTTACTACAGTTGGATATCGCATTAATGGTGAAACCACTTATGCACTAGAGGGCAGTATTTTTATGGCCGGAGCCACAGTTCAGTGGCTACGAGATGGTCTCAAGCTGATTGGCGATGCCGCAGAATCTGAGGCATTAGCGCAGCGTGCAAGACAAGACAACGGCGTGTTCTTAGTACCCGCCTTTACTGGATTAGGCGCTCCCTATTGGGATCCGGATGCCAGAGGCGCAATTTTGGGTCTTACTCGAGATACGGGTATCAGTGAAATTGTCGCAGCAGGCTTGCAATCGGTTTGCTATCAAACCAAAGATCTTCAAAAAGCCATGGAAAGTGATGGCGCGCGGCCTACCAATATTCGCGTAGATGGCGGTATGTCTCAAAACGATTGGGTAATGGGCTTTCTTTCTGACGTGCTAGGTGCAGAAGTTGAAAGACCCGAGGTCACTGAAACTACGGCATTAGGCGCAGCGTTCCTTGCTGGTTTGCAACACGGTATTTTTGACTCCATCGATGACTTAACCCAGTGCTGGAAAAGCGACAGAGTTTTTACTCCCCGTTTATCAAAAGCAGAACGGGATCAAGCCTATGGTGGCTGGAAAGAAGCTGTAGATCGAATTCGCTGTAACTAAAACTCCTTATTTTTCCAAATGTTAATAAAGCGTTGTAATAAGATGTCCTTTTTTTATACAAAAAAAGTTTTTATAACATTGTAATTACATTGTCTTTTTGTGCTAGTATTGAAAACAAGGTAAACGTTTCACCTGTTGCCTTGTAAAAATTAGCGTATATTTTTCATAATGTTACAAAATTAAAATTAGAAAAATATAGCACTTAATGTGTAAAAGTAATGTTAACAAGCTCGAAAGGCGCGCACTAAAACGTAATTTGAGTGAAAAATACGTTAATACGTAGCCTACTCACGGAGAAAACACAGTGACACATAAAACAAACACATCACAATTCAGCCCAATGGCAAAACGCTCCCTATTGGGTGTTGCTATCGCTGCTGCCCTGCATTCGCCCATCGTGTTGGCGCAAGATTCTGCGTCACAAAATGTAAAAGATGCACCCGTTGAAATTATTGAAGTGCGCGGCATTGTTAGCAGTTTAAAACGCGCAATGGCCGACAAGAAAGAAAACCTAGCCGTTTCCGATGGCATTGCTGCTGAAGACTTAGGCAAATTTCCAGACCTTAACGTTGCAGAGTCGTTGCAACGTATCACTGGTGTGTCGATAGACAGAAACGGTGGTGAAGGCCAGCAAGTAACAGTTCGTGGTTTTGGCCCACAGTTCAACACCGTTTTAGTGAATGGTCGTCAGCTAGCAACTGATGCAGCTGGTCGTGCCTTTAACTTTGATATCCTTGCTGCTGATCAAATTACAGGCGCAAGTATTTATAAAAGTGCTGTTGCCAACCTGCAATCTGGTGGTATCGGCTCTACAATTAATATCTCTACCGCTCGTCCATTTAACTACGATGGTTTCCAAGCGGTTGGTATGGTGAAAGGCATGTACGAAAGCCTTTCTGAAGAAACTGCTCCACAAGCGTCATTCTTAGTGAGTAATACTTTTGCCGACGATAAAGTCGGGTTGTTATTAGCCGCTTCACATCAAGAACGCCAAGTACAAATAAATCGTATTCAAACTGCAGGCTGGCGTCCAGGTCTTACTCTGTCTAACAGAAATGATGGCATTATTGCGGATAACGTATACCTTCCTCGAAACTGGGATCAACTTGTTGATCAGCAAGACAGAACACGTACTAACGTTTCACTTGTTGCGCAATACGCGCCTTCAGATGACGTAACAATTACTTTAGACGGCTTTGTGTCTAAGTTCGAAGTAGATTCGCAAGTGACAGATCTAGCATCATGGTTTGAGCCTGATCGCGTAGGTTCTGCACAAATTTCTGATAATGGAACTGCAATACAGTTCACTCAAGAAATTGACCTACACCAAGGAAGCGGTAACCCAGCGTCTGACTTTGTATCATCAAGCCGTGGCGTTCGTGATGTGACTACTGAAGGCTTCGGTATCAACGTTGAATGGCAAGTAAGTGATGCATTATCAGCAACCTTCGATATTTCTAATTCAACAGCTGAAAACGACATTGCAGGCGAAGGTCGCTTTAACGTTGTCGGTATTATTAACAACTACTCGTTTGACGGAACTGGCAGTACACCAACGGTTGCACACGATGGTTTTGGTAATGGCCAACTACCTGACATTTCTCTTAACCGTCTTCACTACAATGACTTAGGGAATACCCAAGCGACTGAAGATGAAGTGACTGAGTACAAAGCAGACTTCACCTATATGTCTGACTCAGATGTGTTCCGCAAAGCTGACTTCGGTATTTTATTATCTGAGCGTGAGAAGTATGTTTACCAAGAATTTGGTTCACAATGCGCATTCTGTGGTTACGCAACACCTGCGCCAGTTGATGCATTAAATATCCGTCCGTTTACTGCACAGAATTTCTTCAGCGGATTAATTGATACATGGTACACCTACGACGGTGATGCATACCTTGACTTCTTAGCATCACAAGGTGCGCCAGTAATCCCAACATTACAGCCAAACTACTACAATATTGAAGAAGACGTCACGGCGCTTTACGCACAATTTGAGTTCGGCTATGACATTGGCGATATGCCGCTTACTATGAACTTCGGTGCTCGCTACGAAGAAACCGACGTTGCAGTATCAGCAGTACAAGCGTTCATCTCGGATGTTGTCCCTACTACCGATTTAACATTGTTTGCGAATCGATTTGCTCCGGCCAATGACATTACCGGTACCTCGTCGTACTCAAACTTGCTACCTAGCTTGAACGTGAAGTTGGAAGTGCAGGAAGATATGTTGGTTCGCTTCTCTCGCTACGACTCGCTAACTCGTCCAACAATGGCACAAATGTCGCCAGCGACAACATTTAACGAGCCGCGTAGACAGAACTTGCAGGCGAGTGGCGGTAACCCAGGCCTTCAACCTTTTGAAGCAGAGAACTGGGATTTATCGTTTGAATGGTATTACAGTGACGATTCAGTTTTCTCTTTTGCATTCTTTAGCAAAGACGTTCAAAACTTTATCGTAACGCTATCGGGTAATGAAATTTATTCAATGACCGATAGAAGCCCGCTTAACGGCTATCGTTGTGCTGAAGCAAACTGTGCTGAAGGTTTATCGTTAGACGCGCAAAACCCTGACCGCGATGTGGTTGCAGAGACTGAAGAATTGAACGGCGAGAGTGAGGTTTATACCGTTACTCGTCCTCAAAACGGTGAAACAGCAACAGTTAACGGTTACGAAATTGCGCTAACTCACATTTGGGATAACGGTTTCGGTGTTACTGCGAACGCGACTGTAGTAAACAGTGATATAGGTGTTAGCGGCGACACTGCACAAACGTTTGCCTTACCAGGCCTTGGTGATTCGCAAAACCTCATTGTTTTCTATGAGCGTGACGCGTTCCAAGCCCGTGTTGCATTCAATAACAGAGAGTCATTCTTGTTTGCACTTGATAACACGTCTGTTGGCGGTGCTACTGGCGAGCCGGTGACTACTGAAACTTACGGTCAGTGGGATGTGAGCGCTAGCTACGACATCAATGAAAACTTCTCAGTATTCTTTGAAGGTATCAACGTGACTGAGGAAGAGCTTACCCAAGTGGGTCGCTTCCCAGATCAAGTTTATTCAATTGAAGATAATGGCTCTCGTTACGCAGTAGGTGTTCGAGGCTCATTCTAAAAGTGTGTGTTTTGGCAGGGTGAAAACCCTGCCTTTTATTCACAAGCTTATTGGAAAATGAATAAGTTTATGAATAAATGTAGCAAAACTAATTGGCAGTAATTTCTCATGAATTCTTCGACCAACACATCATCCAAACAACGTATTGTCATTGTTGGCGGTGGCACTGCAGGTTGGCTAACTGCAGCCATTGTTGCGGCAAAACACAAAGTGGCGAAAGGTCAGTGTGGTTTAGACATCACCTTAGTTGAGTCTAGCGATATTCCTACCGTGGGCGTTGGCGAAGGCACTTGGCCTACCATGCGAAATACGTTGAAAGACATTGGGTTGTCAGAAAAAGAAGTATTCAAGCGATGCTCTGCAGCATTTAAGCAAGGCGGCAAATTTGTTAACTGGGTAAAGGGTAATGGCGACTTTTATTATCATCCCTTCACCGTACCGCTAGGGTATGGCCGTGTTGAAATGGCCCCTTATATTAATAACATTGCCGACTTTGCTAATACTACTAACTTCCAGCAGCACGTATGCGAGCAGAATATGGCGCCGCGCACGCTGAATGAAGAAGAATACAGTAGCGCCCAATCAAACTACGCCTACCACCTAGACGCCGGTGCATTTGCCGACATGCTAAAGTCTTTTTGCAAAGAAGAGTTGGGCGTACAGCACAAAGTAGCCACCGTTGAGCAAGTGTCTGCGACCTCGTCAGAGCATATAGAAAATATTACGCTGGATGACAACAGTACGCTTCATGCAGACCTCTTCGTAGATTGCTCTGGTTTTCGCTCTATGTTGCTAGGCGAAGCACTTCAAGAGCCCGTAGTGTCTGTAAACGATGTACTGTTTAACAACTCTGCAATCGCGCTACATGTGCCTTACGAAGATGACTTTGAGATTAAGCCATACACGCAAGCTACCGCTCAGGAAGCCGGATGGATATGGGATATTGGCCTCTCATCTCGAAGAGGCGTGGGTCACGTTTACTCCACTGACTTTACCGATGATGGGAGGGCTGAAGAGTTACTCCGTCGTTATGTGGGTGATGAAAAGGGCAAGCTGAATGCACGTGTCATTCGGTTTGACTCAGGTTATAAAAAGAGAATTTGGAAAGGTAACTGTATCGGTGTAGGTTTGTCCGCTGGCTTTGTTGAGCCTCTAGAAGCCACAGCACTTATGCTAATAGAGATCTCAGCGAGGTATATTGCCGAGCAAATGCCGACTCCAGCTTCAGCGATGCCGATAATTAGCCAGCGCTTTAACAAGCAAATGCAGTACAGATGGCAGCGTATCATCGACTTTTTAAAGCTGCACTACATTTTCAACCAACGCAGTGAGCCTTACTGGCAAGCCAATCGAGACATTGCGTCAATTCCTGATTCGTTGAAAGAAGATCTCGAAATTTGGAAGTATCGTGGGCCCCAAATTGCTGATTTTTCAGCAGCAATAGAACTATTTCCCGCTGCAAGCTACCAGTACGTGCTTTATGGAATGGGCTTCTCACCTGATTTCTCACTGCAGTCGCATTTCTATACCGAACGGGACTTAGCTGACAAAGTCATGAAGCAGAATCAACTAATAACACAGCAAAAACTGAGTAGCTTACCGAATCATAGAGATTATATAGAGCAGTGGTTAGCTAGCTAAAAGAGAATAAGAATGCCAAATTTTGAAGTTTTAACTGCTGATAAACACAGCGATGTTCGTGTCGACGAAGGCAAGCTAGCCAAGACATTTGCTAACTTTCACTTAGTCAATGTAGAAATTAAAGAAGCCGTCCAAGCTTCCAGTGAATACCCACTTTTTTTCAGTAAAGTGAGTAATCAGCAGCGCTGGACTATTTCGGCACTTTGCGGCTTTGCGCCGAAAGAAAACGTTTTTGAAACTCAAGGCACATGGCTTGCGCATGTTACACCGCTAAGTTTGCGTACCTTGCCCTTTACCTTGAGTTTTGAAAGCGACCCCACTACCCCCGAAACCTTGTTGGATATGGATTCACCGGCAGTGGCAAAAAGCAATACTGGAAAAGACAGTGGAGACGCCTTGTTCTTATCAAGTGGTCGTCCAACTGCTTATTTAGATAATAAACAAAAATTGCTTAAAGAGCGCGTTGATGCAATGCAGCAAACTGCATCCTTGTTAGGCGAACTTGCTGAGCTAGCGCTTATTCAACCTACCGACTTACTGATTGAATATGCAGATAAAACTCAGCAGCGCGTTGGCGGCCTAGCCATGCTTAACGAAGAACGGCTTCAACAGCTCTCACCAGAAACGCTCTCTGCTCTCAATAAGAAAGGGGTGCTCTCAGTCCTATTTAATATTCTGGGCTCAGTGTTTCAAATAAACCGTGTTATTAGGCTCCACAACACAAAATTCCCTACTCGCCTCATAAGCAATGTGAAGTTCGAGATTAGCAAACCGTAATTTTTCTAGGAGTACGTGAATGTTTTCCAGCACGATTCAAGTGTCTGTTTTTGTGTTCGTTACCGCGCTAATTGGTTTTTTAACGTATTTGAGTTGTCGCGGACAAAATAGAAATGCGCAAAACCAAAACCGTGAGTTCTTTCTTGCCGGTGGCGGCTTAGCTTGGTATTTCATAGCGGGCAGTATTACGTTAACAAACTTAAGTACCGATCAACTTGTTGGTATGAACGGAAATCAAATGGCGCTTCTCTCACTCTGGGAGTTTTCTGCGGTGGTGGGTTTATTTGTACTGGCAAAAGTGTTTCTTCCTGTTTACTACAAGTTTAAATGTACTACGACTACCGAATTGCTAGAGCTTCGGTATAACGATAAGCACATTCGAGCAGTGATCAGCGTATTATTTTTTGCCGGCAGCGCACTTATCTTTTGTCCAGCGGTCATTTATTCTGGCTCCCTATTTATGCAATCAATGTTTAATGTAGAGCTACCATTGATGTATATCGCGGTTATCTTTGTGGTTGTTGGCGCACTGTATGCTATCTTTGGCGGCCTTAGAGCTGTTGCCGTTTCAGATACTTATTCCGGTGTTCTGCTGCTTACCATGGCGGTAATTGTTTTAATCCTCGCGTTACAAGCCATTGATTACAACTTCGACGGTATTCCACAAGAGCGCCTTACGCTTATCGGCGACAATGACTCCCCTATTCCGTGGCACACCCTGCTAACAGGCATGATTTTTATTCAGATGTTTTACTGGGGTACGAATCAGGTAATTACGCAACGAGCGATGGCCGCGCCATCGTTAAAAGAGGCGCAAAAAGGTGTATTTGCCGCAGCAGGCATTCGTTTATTAATTGTTCCTGCAATCATCGTGATTCCTGGCATAGTGTCTTACAAGTTGTTCGGCGACATTGGCGATAGTGCCTACGGCAAAATTGTAGCAACCGTGTTGCCAGACTGGTTATCAGGTGTATTTGCTGCGGCAATGGCGGCGGCAGTACTGACTACCTTTAACAGTAACCTGAACTCAGCCACTGCGCTTTATGTGTGCGATATTCATGAGAGTTACGTTAACAAAACGCCTAACGTACCTAAATTAAGCGGTTACGTTACTGTATTACTGTGTTTAATTTCATTAGCGCTGATACCGGTTTATCAGCAGGCCGACAGTATTATCAATCTAGTACAGAAACTTTATGGTCTATTAAGTATGCCTATTCTTTCTGTGTTCATTGTTGGTCTCTTGTTTAGAAACGTTCATGCGTTTGCTGCTATTGGCGCTGTGACCTTTGGCGTTTCTTTTTATGCCTTTGTCAGTTTTGAAGCATCGCCCTTTTATGCACCATTTGGCTTGCATTACATTCACCTTATGTTTGCAACGCTTGTAGGCTGCGTGTCATTCGCACTCATTGTGAACAGGGTCATCTTTAAACAGAAAGCAGAATTTTCACTGGCGCTAAATAGCGATAGCCCTTTTGAAGAAGAAGGCACTGTTGAAAACAAAAACGCCTAGCTTTTCTGTAAGTATCTTTTAAGAGGGTACGCTGCGTACCCTCTTTTGTTTATCAAGCGATGCATTAACTATGCTTTGTTGTTGCTAGAGACTTTTTGCGCTGGCTTGACGTTACTGCCACGTACTATTTCGCTCTCTTTTTCGCACAATGGATAGCTAATCCGCCAGCATCTGTGTTCAACCTATTTTTAACGCCGAGGTTTATATGTCGTCTTCACCTTCATTCGTAAGATTATGTAATGAGTTCACAACGCTCATCTTTGACTGCCAAGGCCGTATGCCAAAAGTCATCTATTACGGCGCCCCTCTCAGCGATTCCACAACGCCTGAAATGCTCAGTATTTTAAACACCCGTCAAGAAGCCAAGTGTGCACCGGTTATCGAGCCTCCTATCAGCTTGGTGCCTACTCATGGTGAAGGATGGACCGGACAACCAGGCCTTGAAGTGTCTGGCGATAAAGACCAATGGTCTGCCGGCTTTAGCCTTGTAGAAACAAAACAAAGCGGCACGTCAGTAGAGTTTGTTGGCGAAGACCAACACAGAGGCATGCGACTAATTACCACGGTGAGTTTAGACGCCAATACTACCGTAGCGTCCTTTTGCTCGCGTGTTGAGAATACGGGGCAAACAGCGCTTCATCTTAGCTATTTAAATGCTGCAAGCCTGCCGCTTCCCACAACGGTGGATAAAATGAAAACCTTTGAAGGTAGATGGTCAGCAGAATTTCAAACTAGCGATCACGACCTCTTTTTTGGCAGTTACGTGAGAGAAAACCGCCGCGGTAAAACCTCCCACGACACCTTCCCAGGTTTAATTGCCTACCCTCAAGGCACGGGGGAATTGCAGGGTGAATGCTACGGCTACCACTTAGGTGCATCAGCCAATCACAAATTGCGTGCAGAACTTATGGCTGATGGTAGAAGCTATGTGCAGTTTGGCGAATTATTGTTCCCAGGTGAAGTCGTACTTGGTGAAGGTGAAAGCTATACCACCCCTGTTTTGTACACCGGCTTTGGCAGTGATGGTTTCTCCTCTCTTTCGCAGCAATTTCATCAATATATACGTAGCAACATTTTGCAGCACAGCGCTGAGTCTAAGCCTCGCCCTGTGCATTACAACACGTGGGAAGGCATTTATTTCGACCACGACGAAGCAACCCTAAAGGCCCTTGCTGACAAGGTGGCGCCGTTAGGGATTGAGCGTTTTGTGCTTGATGACGGCTGGTTCAAGGGGCGACGTCATGATAAAGCAGGCCTTGGCGACTGGTTTGTGGATGAAGAGATTTATCCAGAAGGGCTCGACGGGTTAATAGACCACGTAACGGGGTTGGGAATGGAGTTTGGTATTTGGTTTGAACCTGAAATGGTGAACCCAGATAGTGACCTGTATCGCAATCATCCTGAATGGGCACTGCAAAGTGAAAACAATCCTCACGTACCGTTTAGAAATCAGTATGTACTCGACCTGACCAACAAGGACGTTGTTGAATATCTGTATAAGGTGATAACCGACATACTCGCCGCCTACCCTAAAATTAGCTACATTAAATGGGATATGAACCGCGACGTTAATCATCCTGGCAACCTGCACGGCAAGCCTGCCATGCATGGCCAAATGACAGCGTTATATTCGCTTATCGACCGCGTAAAGGGCGCACACCCAGGGCTTGAAATTGAGAGCTGCTGCTCGGGCGGTGGACGTATCGACTTAGGCATACTTCCTCATACTGACCGCTTTTGGACCTCTGATTCAAACGACGCCTTAGACCGACTTTACATTCAGCGTGGCTGCTCATTCTTTTTCCCCTCAGAGGTAATGGGTGCCCATGTAGGCCCACGTGACTGCCATATTACAGGTAGAAACTTACCCATTGAAATTCGTTCTGCTGTGGCGATGTTTGGTCATATGGGTATTGAAATGGACCCTCGTGAACTAACTGAGCACGAAGAAAGCGTACTTACCGACGCCATTTCACTCTATAAGCGCATACGTCCCCTCACACATAGCGGCGACTTGTTCCGCATGGATGATGATGGCCTAAACGTTAAGTTTGGTTATGTGTCTAAGAATAAAGAGGAGGGTGTTTTTGCTTATAACAGTGTGCAAGAAACCCGACGTACTACCCCTACTCGCTTCTTCTTTGCTGGGCTAGATGCCAATAAGCAATATACGGTGGAACGAGTGTGGCCTAGGGTACTTAAAGAGTACACCCCCTCTATTTTACAACAGCTAGAAGGAAAGGTTTTTACCGGTGAGGTGCTGATGAAGTACGGCATGCAGTTACCCGTGCTCTTCCCAGAAACAGCGCTTATCTATTCAGTGAAAGCGGTGTAAATCGAAAAAACAAACAGCCTGAACGTGCTAGTTACTGCGTTCAGGCTGTTTTGAATAAAACGGCTTTAAGCCCGCTTTTTAATCTTCTTTTTTAACGCTTTCAGAATTTTTGAAAAACGTTCGCCCTCGCTTCCATTGATAAGCGCCAGCGTAGTTTTCGCTTTCTCAATGTCATTGGCATTTAAGCGCAGCTCTGCGAGTCGTAGTTGAGCCCAATTTACACTTGGCAGGCCTGCTGTATCGATATTCGTTGTATTGAAGCCATCAATATACTGCTCTAATGCAGCAATGCCCGTATTGGTAAATTTGTCGCTGTTTAACGCTACTTGGCCAAGGCGGTATTTTCCGTACAGCAAATTGCTTTCGCGCTGTTCGTACTCGTCCCATTGCGCCGAATCTTTGCTTTCTACTCTGGCTACCGACATGTCCATTAGTGGCGACAGCGCTTCAAAAGCGTGGCTGTATTTTTCAGCAGATAAATAATGACTGCCTAATTCAAAGTTAGCTCGTAAGGCCGAGGCCTCATTCTGTGTAAGCGCGTCGTAAATAGCGCGTGCTTGGTCTTCATTATCGTCTTTAAGATAGAAGCTAGCCAAAGCAAATTGGCCTTCTACGCTATCAATTGTGGCGATTTTTTCTGCCAACCTTTTCGCTTCATCCATATCACCACCGGCAATGGAAGGAGCCACTAAATGAAATTGCATTAGGGCGCGATAAACCGCAATCTCGTCAGGCGCGATAACAATTGCTTGCTCTAAGCTGCTTTTGGCTTTTTTTGCATAACCCAAAGCTGAAAAGATACTGTTTGAGGCTTGTGCCCCCATTACGTTGGCATGGGTATGAAAAGCACGATAATCTTTGCTGTAGCTTGCCATAAACTCTTCAGCTACTTCTTCGGCATCGTCTAAATCTGTATTCATGAGTGCTGAAATCAGCAAATTATATTGCTCTGGACTTTTTCCTTTCACGTCCTCCAGCTTATCAATAACACGCTCCCACTCTCCTTGGCGGGCATACATTTCTAGCTTGGTAAGCTCTGCCCTTTTCTCAGACGACGTTGATACTGAGCTATCAGCTGCGAATGATGTGCTCAATGGGGTGATTGATAGCATGGTTGTTAAAAGGGCAGCGCGTGCTAGTTGCGATGCAGGATAATTCAATTTCATAGCAATTCCTTTTGGGGAAATAATGGTGTCGAGACACTGCCACACCATGGTTACTGCACACTAAACTTAATGCATTGTGTGCTAGATATGAGGTTGATGCTTACGCTTATATTGGCTCTGTTTACATTAACCTATGCTGAACAATATTCCAGCAATGAGTTGTAACAATAGTTATACCAGTCCGCGATTACGAACATTTTAAGCCTCGCTGATTTGGGAATTATCTATGCGCACTGGTATTACCGTTTCGCAAGAGAAATAAACGAACAAGAAACGCATAAAAAAGGGGCTCATAGTCGAGCCCCTTCGCGGGTAACAAATAAACTCTCTAACAAAGAAATTTTAAAACAGAATTACTTTCCGTCTTTTCCTTCCATAAGCAACCCTAACGCCCAGCGATTATCGAAACCTTTCCAAGGCGCAGGCGTTTCACCGCCGCTTGGTACCTGGTCACTACTGCCCGTTACCTCTAAAAAGGCACAGTAATCTGGCATGGCTTTTACATGGCAGTTCATGAGCGCTAAAGCAAAGTGTTCGTTAATGGCATTAAGCTTTTGCTCTTCCCATGCGGGCTCTATATAGCTACCCAAGTCAAACTCACTGCCATAGGCTTCTTTAGGCGCCGGGTGAGGTGCGACATTATGACGTGCGTTTTTAATGGTCAGTAACTTTGTATCTTTATGCGCTGTGTTGTCAAACAACCAACGAATACCATCGTAGCCTGAAATATCGTCGTTATCACCAGCAACAAACAGCACAGGTACGTCGATATTTGATAGGGACTTTGTATCAAACAACTGCTGTTGCCCGCCCCAAGGCGCTAGCGCTAAGGCAGCTCTCCATGCGGGTAATGTGTCATCATTTGAAGGCTTGCCACCTGCGCACGTATTTAAGGCCGCTTTTACCAACTGAACTGTTGCAGGGTCTTGTGTACCGGTAAAAGTGGCAGCTGTGGTGTCGTTAAATGCGTAACACCCCCCAACAGTACTCATTGCGCCATACCCACCCATAGAGTAACCGATTACTCCTGCGCGAGTCTCGTCAACGTCGTCGGCAAAAAAGCTGTGTTGAGCCACCGCATTAAGCGTGAACACCTGATCTCGTGAGCGATTTAACAGCGTGCTTGGAAACCCACTGTAAGGACTTTCTGCAAAATTAACGTCTTTGTTTGTTGAGTCTGTATGGTCAATGGCAGCAACCACATATCCATGAGAAGCTAAGTGTTCGCCAAGATAATGCATCAGTGTACGGTAGCCGGTATAACCGTGAGAGATAACTACGATAGGATAGTTTTCGTCCGTCGCCATAATGGGCGCATCGCGATAGGCATCAGCTTGAATTTCAAAAGACTTACCGCTGCGTGTTTCATCGCTATATACGGCTAATTTTGACTCTGCTAAGTCAGTTGATTGAGATGCGGGATACCAAACCTCTAGGGTTAACTCACGTTTTACCATCTCTCCTGACATTGTCATTGCCGCTTCGGGATAAGCAACTTCAATTGTTTTTACCCCTACCGACAGCTCACCACTTTCGCTAAGTTCGGGCATCACTTCAGCAGGGAAATCTTTATAAACAGTTTGCGCAGAAAGTGCAGTCGCAGAGAATGTAGTAGTAACAAGCATAACGCTTGTGCTGCAAAGTAGGGATAACGTTTTCATGGTTTGCTAATAGCTTGTTAATTAGTAGGCATAGTCATATTACTTAATTGGTACCAACAAGCAAGCAGGGCGCTATTTTTTACATTAATTGTTACAACTAAGTTATTTTTATTAACTACAATGAACGACTCAAGAAGGTAAACGTATAACCTTTTCCAGTCTTATTGGAGCGAAGCTAAAGACAGTCAGTCACTCATCAGTTACAAGATGGTTTAGCGTTTTATCAGGGTTTGAAAGTTTAGTTCCAATTACCTCTTTGATCCTATTCACCAGATCTTTCGATGTCCACTTTTCAGCATGAGATAAAAATATTTCACTTCTTTTTACATCGCTTTTTTCGGCCTGCCTACGAAAATCTACCCATAAAGAGTAAATATCTTTTTTACCTTTTTCTCGCAATTTTAAGTCGATAGCCTGATGAATGAGTAAGCCACAAGTATAATATAAGTCAAAGCGGCCTTTATCAGCCGCCTCAACAAGAGGGAAGTTGTCTAAGCCTGTTGCGCAGTGAGTTCTAAATCTATTGATTTTATTGGCTACATATTCACTTGTTTCAGGATATAATTCCAATAAGGCTAGAGTAGCCGACCAATCTGCATGTCCTTCATGAAGCCAAGATTCATGTCTTTCCCCGTAGGTTTCACCTTGACTACTTCTTTGATATAAGTGAGCAACTTCATGAGCAAAAAACCAAATCGTATTATTTAGAAACTTATTATCTGTCACTTTTTCGTTAAGATTATTTAGATTCCAGTGCATAAATATTTGATTAGATAACGTACCGCCTTGAGATGAGTGCCCATCAATATTTGCATAAGAAGCAAATAATGTCGGCTTTACTCCTTCAAGTTCTCCCAGCCTCTGCTCAAAGTAATTCATCAAGTTAGGAATATCAGAATCTAATGACAGCTTTATTTTTTCAGGCAAACCACTATCAATTACTGCTATAACATTCTGCGTAACAATAGGTTGTTGAGAGCCTACATAAATGTTCATACCGTCATCACTGTCTATCCAACTAGCCTCTCCTTTATAGACATTACCAGCTACAATTATATGCTCGCCTTCAGGTACTTGCATAAAAAGGCGCCATGAGTTGACCTCATCAAGGCATTGATTAATACAGGCAAATAAACGTCCGGTGTAAATTAGTACACCACCGTCTGAATATGGTGAGAATGGAGCATAGTCTTTCGAGAGATGCTTATATGTCGGCGTTAAATGTAAACTGACTTGTGCAAAACTAGAGCCATCCTTTCTAATCAAATATTCTTGATTTTCAGTAGAGACAATCTCAAAGTCTGAAATTGTAGGCTTCCAGCGTTCAATCCGAGAATCGTCAGGGTTTCTAACAAAACTCAACCGGAATACAGGCTTCTGCGTTTGATACGTTAATGTCCATTTCCCATCTTTGGATTTTACGACAGAAATATCTACCATTGACTCATCAGTAGCCCATGTAGGAAAGCTCAGAGAGAACAACAAGATAAATTTTACGATTTTCAAAATTAATTCCTTTTTTATTATATTAATATCTCACGAAAACAAAAAAGCCCTCAAAAAGAGGGCTTAAATGAATCTATTTACAAATTGTTCTCAGGTAAACGCTAGAACGGAATATCGTCGTCAAAGTCAAAGTCTGGCTCTGCCATTGGCGGGGTTTTAGGCTGAGGCTGATTACCACCTTGAGGAGCAGCTTGATTGAAACCGCCGCCTTGGTTTTGGTTGTAACCACCTTGTTGGCCGCCTTGCTGCTGACCGCCCTGAGCTGGTGCTTGATTATAGCCACCGCCCTGGTTCTGGTATCCGCCACCTTGGTTATTTTGTTGACGTTGGTAACCGCCGTTACCACCACCAGCTTCACCGCCACGACCGCCAAGCATTTGCATTTGGTCTACGATGATCTCTGTGGTGTATTTGTCATTGCCTTGCTGATCCTGCCATTTGCGGGTTTGCAATTTACCTTCTACGTAAATCTGCGAACCTTTTTTCAGGTATTCTCCAGCAATTTCAGCCAAGCGACGATACATAGTGAGTCTATGCCATTCTGTACGCTCTTGCGGTTGCCCTTGTTGGTCTTTCCAGCTTTCGCTGGTTGCAAGACTCAGGTTCGCAACGGCGTTTCCGTTCGGCATGTATCTTACTTCAGGATCATTACCAAGGTTTCCTACAAGAATTACCTTGTTCACGCCTTTCGTTGCCATTGATGTCTCCTGTAACGTGTTTATTGGCTTGCTGCGTAGCAACGCTTATTTTAAAGCGCCGCTATTTCGATTTCATCAAAGTTCGACAGCAACAAGCACGAAAGTTCATAGTTTTGAGCCCTGTAGTATATCGTATTTTTACAGGGAAAAATGAAGTTTTTGCCGATGCATTTATTAACAAATAAACGCTATCAAAGTTTCTCATTTCCGTCTTCTGAACTTTCGCTCAGTTTAACTAGCCTCTTTGTAGCAGTGCGCTTTTCAACAAGGCTCTTCAAAAAGGTTCGTTAAAAAAAGAGTCTGCGAAAACTTAACCCGTTACCACCACGCGCTGTAAAAAGCGATAAGTATGAATACCACTGCAATAGCCGCGATATTAAACCCTTTAGTGGTATTAAACTGCACATCAGAGAGCTCTACGGCATTTTCGTGTACGCCTTTTTTCTCCATAAGAGAAACGATGACAGCCACCGCTACGCACAGTAAAAATACAATACCTACTCGGTCAATAAACGGAAGCTCGGGCCAAAACTGCCTAAACACAATGCTTAAAATAAATGAGCCCAGTGCCGCAAGCAGCCCGCCATTAGCCGTAGTGTGTTTCCAAAACATACCTAAAATGAAGAGAGCACAAATACCTGGCGTGAAGAACCCGGTGAACTCTTGAATATATTGAAAGGCTTGGTCGAAATTACCTAATAGTGGCTTAGCAGCAACCATAGCAATAATTAACGCGACCAAACTTACCGTGCGTCCTACTTTGACATAATGTTGCTGGGACTCATTAGGGCGTTTGTCTTTGTAAATGTCCATCGTAAAAATAGTCGATACGCTGTTTGTCATAGACGCAAGGGACGACACAATAGCCGCAACAAGGGCCGCAAAGATAATCCCCTTCAAACCAACAGGCATAAGCGTCATAAGACTAGGATAAGCCTGATCGGGTTTTGCTAAATCGGGCACCAGCAGCACAGCGGCAATACCTGGCAACACAACAATTAACGGCATCAAAAGCTTTAAAAATGCCGCGAAAGCAATGCCTTTTTGCGCTTCTTGAAGGCTCTTAGCAGCCAAGGTTCTTTGGATAATGTACTGATTAAAGCCCCAGTAAGACAGGTTCATGATCCACATACCGCCTACGAGTACGGAAATACCAGGAAGGTCCATATAGTGCGGGTTATCTTTTGATAATATCATGTCGAACTTACCCGGCAGCTGCTGAGTTAAATCAACAAAGCCTTGAATTGGCCCATTTCCACCGCTGATAAGATTAAGCGCGGTATAAGAAAGGAATAACCCGCCAAGCACTAACAACACTACCTGAATAATATCGGTAAGCGCCACTGCTTTTAGTCCGCCATATAGCGAATAGGCCAGCGAAAATAACCCTAAAAATATCATGCCGTACATCATGTCGACACCGGCAATAGTGTTGATGGCTAATGCGCCTAGCCACAACACGGCAGTGAGGTTAACAAACACATAGACGCCCAGCCAAAATACCGCCATTACTTTACGAACGCGGTGATCGTATCGCTGCTCCAAAAATTGAGGCATGGTATATATTTTGTGTTTTAAAAATATAGGTAGAAAATACTTACCCACTATAATTAACGTGATGGCCGCCATCCATTCGTAAGAAGCAATAGCTAGCCCTATTTGGTAGCCCGAGCCCGACATTCCTATTATTTGTTCTGCGGATATGTTGGCAGCAATAAGAGACGCGCCAATTGCCCACCAAGGTAAACTGGAGCCCGCTAGGAAGTAATCGTTGGTATCTTTCTCATGCCCCTTTTTTTCCCGCGACACCCACCAGGCTATACCAATAAGCGCGATGACGTATATCACAAACACGGTGATATCTAGTGATGCTAATTTCATAGTTTACCCACGATATTTCAATACAATGATAAGTAAAGCGCAACGTGACATGTTTCATAAGACCTTTAGAACTAAAGCTCGGTGGCCTTTAAAACGCAGGTGAAAAGCTCTTCATTGTTGTTTTTGTTACGCTTATTTGAAGTCAGTAATATCATGTTTATCACATTTTATACCAGTGCGCATAGATAATTACCCACTCAGCGAGACGTAAAATGTGCGTAATCGTGGCGTGTTACCGCAGGCAAAAAAAAGCCGCTATCCAATGATGCGGCTAAGGGACACAAATAAGCGGCCAAAGATGGGGGAAATAATTTATGCAAAGGCCCCCTGTGTGGCAGTGCATACGTAAATATCAGCGTGATAATTCGTCTCATCAAAGTACTTATCAGCCACTAATTGTTTCACAGCATCAACAGTATCTGTTGGAACGAGTGCAACAACACATCCTCCAAAACCGCCACCTGTCATACGCACACCGCCCGTAACCCCAAGTAACTCATCAATGATGGTGACAAGATAATCAATTGGGGGCACCGTTATTTCAAAATCGTCTCGCATAGACACATGAGATTCGGCCATGGCCTTACTCACCGTTTCAATGTCACCGACTTTTAACGCATTGCTTGCTGACAAGGTTCGCTTGTTTTCGGTAATAATATGTTTAGCTCTGCGGTATACCACCTCGGGCATATGTGGCTTTGCAGCTTCAAGCATATCAATATCAGCTTCGCGCAATGAGGGCACGCCGAGTAATGAGGCTCCCTGCTCGCACTGCTGACGGCGAAGGTTGTATTCACTGTCTACCAAGCCGCGCTTCACGTTTGAGTTTATGATGATAATTTGATGGCTGTCAGGCAGCGGTGAGTGTTCAATTGACAGCGACTGACAATCAAGCAACATCGCTTTACCTTCATTCCCCATTGCCGAGATAAGCTGGTCCATAATGCCGCATGAACAGCCCACGAAGGTATTTTCCGCTTTCTGACCAAGAAGTGCGGCTTTAACGCCATCAAGAGGCAACTGATATAGGGCACTCATTGCTTTTAGTACTGCCACTTCAAATGACGCGGAAGAACTTAAGCCGGCACCTTGAGGTACATTACCCGTAACTAATAGATTGGCGCCACCAAATGCGGGAAAGTCTTGCTTAAGTACTTTAACCACACCGCGCACATAGTTTGCCCAACCTTGCTCATCATCATAGTCAATATCATCAAGGCTGAACGTATTTTGCTGATTCTCATAGTCCATTGCGGTGACAACAATGTTGTTATCGCTTCGCTTTGATGCAGCTACCCAGGTGCCAAAATTAATTGCCGCAGGAAATACGAAGCCGCCGTTGTAGTCGGTATGCTCGCCAATTAAATTTACGCGACCTGGTGCGTGAGCTATCAGTGTCGGTTCTTCTGCAAAGCTTTCTTCAAACGCTGAAGAGAGTATTTGGTTATCCATTCGTATTCCCATGTTTTTTATAGTGCACGCTGGAAAGTGCCTTCAATCTATCTGCGGCTTGTTCTGGGGTTAAGTCGCGCTGGGCCTCGGCCATCATTTCATACCCAACCATGAACTTACGTACACTCGCAGAGCGAAGCAGTGGCGGGAAGAAATGCGCGTGTAACGTCCATTCAGGATGTGCTTGTTTATCAAATGGTGCGCTATGCCAGCCCATAGAATATGGAAATGACGTTTCAAACAAATTGTCATAGCGCGCGGTTATATCGCCAATAATTTGCGCTAGAGAAAACGATTGTTCGTCGGTTAATTTGTGCAGTGCTGTTACATCAAAGCGAGGCAGTAACAATGTTTCAAACGGCCATGCCGCCCAATACGGTACTACTACTATCCAGTCATCGTTTTGACATACAACGCGCTCTTGCTTTGCAACTTCTTGCTCAGCGTAGTCTAACAACAAAGGACGTTTGTGTTCGTTGTAATAAGCACGTAATTGTACAAGCTTTTTAGCCGGATCTGTCGGCACATGCTGTTGCGCCCAAACTTGTCCGTGAGGATGAGGGTTAGAGCAACCCATCATCGCGCCCTTGTTCTCAAATACCTGAACCCATTGATATTGCTCACCTAACTCTTCTGTCTGTGATTTCCAGCACGCCACAACATCTGCACGCTCTTGGTCTGTCAATTCTGGAAGGGTTTTACTGTGATCGGGAGAGAAACAAATAACTCGGCTACAGCCCTGTTCGGTTTCGAACTGAAAAAGCCCTTTTTTCTCGCTCAACACCACTGTGTCTTTCTTGAGCGCAGCAAAGTCGTTTTCAAAAACAAAAGTGCCAGCGTAATCAGGGTTTACCTCGCCGTTAACACGGGTATTGCCCGGGCATAAATAGCAGGTTGGATCGTAGGACGGTTTCTGCTCATTATTAGGCTCGTCCGACTGCCCTTGCCATGGTCGTTTCGCGCGATGCGGCGATACCAAAACCCACTCACCCAATAGGGGGTTGAATCTGCGGTGTGGATCATCTGACGGGTCGAATGGGCTTGCCATAGTCGCTCTCTATAAAAATGCGTTTTGTGGGCAGGTCACTAAGCCTAAGCGGCAAATAATGCGTGCGCTATACACAAAAGGTTAAACGTTTACCCAAAATAATATATCAATGCTCTCAATTTATCAATGTTCGAAGAAGGAAAAATAAATGTTAATTAAAATAACATTTAGTCCCTATTCGATAGTCACGTGTGTACAGCCACTTTTATACGACCACGTTTATTTTGTTACCGAGAAAGCGTAACTAATCTCCATATCTAAAGGAGAATCTGGCGTAACGATACAATTTGGAAAGTGAGGCTTGTTCGGTGAGTCAGGGAAAAACTGAGGCTCTAAACACAATGCGCCCATTTGCTGCTGCGTTTTTAGATTACCTGTGTAGAACTGCAGTCCTGGCAAATTGGTATACAGCTTCATGGTAAGCCCTGTGTCGCTGGCGCTCACTTCAGCTTGAGGCTGGGTGTTAGCACTTTGGCGCAGCACGTAGTTGTGGTCGTACCCCCCTACTTTCTCAAAGAGTTCAGACGACGGCATATCATGCACATTCTTTCCTATTTGAGTGGGCACCCTAAAATCAAAGGGGGTGTCGTTCACGGCAACAAACTCACCGTTTGGTAGCAATGTACTATCCGCATCGGTCACTTCATCTGCAGCAATAGTCAACACCGTGCTCTCTACTGAGCTCTCATTACTTAATGTGAAGTAGGCGTGTTGAGTAAAACTGAGCGGGGTTGCTTTATCGGTCGTTGCTTTTATATGTAAGCTAAGCTCATTGTCATTATTTAGGGTATAGCAGGCGGTTACCGCTACATTGCCAGGAAAACCTCCTTCCCCATCGCCGCTGAGTAGCGTTAGCGTGACACTTGCGCTTTGGTCATCACAATGAGTTGACGAGGCCCAATTACGTTTGTGAAAACCGGCATTGCCGCCATGAAGGTTATGCTCGCCGTTGTTTTTATCAAGGTGATAAGTTGTGCCATTAAGACTAAAACACCCATTGCCAATACGGTTAGCGTATCGCCCTACAATAGCACCGCGATAACTCTCATCGGCCATGTATTCATCTATGGTGTCGAAAGTTTGAATACAGTGTTTAAGTGCGTTATTAACATCAGGCATAGTAATTTCTTTTATAATACCGCCTAAGGTTAATATTTTAACTTCCATGTTGTTGGCGTTCGATAAGGTAAACATACTTACTTGTTCATCACTTACTTGTTCATCACTTACTTGTTCATCACTTACTTGTTCATCACTTACTTGTTCATCACTTACTTGTTCATCACTTAGTTGTTCTTCACTTAGTTGAACGCTCGCTTTTCCGCTCATTTTACCGAAAGTCGACACCTGAATATTCATAACCCTATTTTCGCCTTTTATACTTACGTCAACACCACTGAACACATTGTAACAGCGCAACCTGTTTTCAAAGGGTATAGGTTTTCAACAATTATTTGTAGCGCACGAGATAACATTTTGTATTTAAGTGCCGCTATTGAGTCAGAGTTATTCACTTACTTTTGAAACACAGCTTGCCGCCTTGATGAAAGCCCTAACTAACGGGTTGGAAATTTATCAATTTTTGTAAATATAATGTACGCTATAAGCATTATTTGGCCCTACTGACTGTGCTTTTACAGCCTTTTTACTCTTAAGCGTCACCGTCAGCGAGCCTATCGTTAAAAATAAAAATAGAATTGCGAAAACGAAATGGCAACAATTAAAGATATAGCTCAGGCGGCAGGGGTTTCACTTGCCACAGTGTCTCGCGTAATCAACGACGGGCCAAAAGTAGGTAGCGATACGCGAAAACGCGTGAAAAAGATAATGGAAGAGATGGGTTATCGCCCTAACGCCAATGCACGAGCTTTGGTCACAAAGAAAAGCGCATCGCTGGGGGTTGTGATTGCCGAATTACACGACCCGTTCTTCGCCATGCTGGCTCATGGCGTAGAATCAGTTACTCGCAAGAACAATGTCCAAATACTACTAAGTGCAGGCTCTATAGAAAAAGAGACAGAGTTACGGGCTATAGAAACGTTGTTAGAGCATCGTGTCGAAGCCATGGTGGTTCACAGCAAGGCCCTTGATGATAAAACCCTCGTAGAATTCTCAAAACAAGTGCCGGGCTTTGTACTAATTAACCGATATATTCCTGAAATCGCTAATAGATGCGTATGGCTAGACAATGTCACCGGTGGACGTTTAATGGCTGAATATGCGATTAACCAAGGTCACGAACACGTGGCGGTTATCAGCAGTCAGTACCGAATAGACGATCCTAATCAACGGCTTGAAGGTGTTCGCACCGCTATAAAGCACGCCAACTTAGTATTGCCTGAAAGCATGATTGAGTACGCAACGCCAGATCAAGAAGGTGGTGAACTTGCAATGCAGAACTTATTGGCCACGGGCGCTAAATTTACCGCCGTATTGGCCTATAACGATGCTATGGCGTCAGGCGCCATGACAATGCTACAAGACCATGGTATTGCGGTACCAGAACAGGTATCTGTAATGGGTTATGACGATGTTTTGTTAGCCAAATATTGCCGCCCCAA
Source organism: Alteromonas genovensis (assembly GCF_010500895.1). Lineage (GTDB taxonomy): Bacteria > Pseudomonadota > Gammaproteobacteria > Enterobacterales > Alteromonadaceae > Alteromonas > Alteromonas genovensis. Next base: position 191,923 of record NZ_JAAAWO010000006.1, on the reverse strand, counting down.
ACTCACCACTTTGCGCTACCCTGTTGAAATGATGGCCTCAAAAGCTGCCGAGCTTGCCCTTAAGTATGCATCGGGGAAAAAGCCAGAAGAAGGTTTAACCTTCAAATATACCCCCACTATTATCAAGCGTGACTCCGTAGTGAGAGTTTAAGCTTCCACCGCTAGCTGTGAATAGCTATAAACGGCTGAAACACCGACTTTAGACTTAAGTCTAAAATAAAATTGGGGAGACCATGCATTATGGTTATCCCCAATGTGACAAAGCTGTTGATCCTTCACACAATTACGATCAAATTGACCAGCGATCTACAATAATTTTGCTACAGCTATTGATTTTACTGACGTAACGTGATCGGATCAGTTGAGCTTAATTGATCCCGATCGCTTACTTTCATTGACTGTTAACATAGTTACCAACAAGGTTTTCCACTATTTATCCACAGGCAAAAAGTGAAATAACGTGATGCAGCTTAACGAGATGCTTTTTTACGAGATAGTATAGATATGAAACGCCTGTATTCAGTAATCGCAAATTCTGAATTTAATGTGGCGTTATGGGTTGCATCAGGAATAACAGAGATGTGCTTTTTCTCACTTGCACTGTCGGCAAGAAGTTGTTCGCTGATTACTTGAGGGGTAATTTTGTCCTTGGCACCAACGAGTAACCAAAGCGGACCATCAAAATGTCTGAGAATGGGCGCAATTTGCATACTGTGAACTTCATCGTGCAGCTTCATTGCAGTAAATGAATTAGAAAAGCCTGGCACCATATTGGCGATTAAATCAGATATGTTATTGAATGCCCCGTCTAATACCAACCCATCTATTTGCCTGTTAGCAGCCACATAGCTAGCAAAGTAACTTCCAATGCCCCGTCCGTGGACAATAGTTGGCACAGAAGTATCGAAGGTATTTTTCACATAATCGAATTGCATTAATGCGTCTTTTTTAATCGCATTAATACTGAGCTTGTCGGCCTTTTCACTCGCACCAACCCCTTGATAGTCGAGCCATAGGATATTGGCGGGCAGCTTACCTAGCTGGTGTATCACATTGTTATTTTCAGACACCGTCATTCGGTTATCAGCAAAGAACAGAATATTAATAACGGGCTTAGCATAAGAAACCGCAACGCCTCGCAAGGTTTCTCCACCCGCATTTTCAATCTCTACAATACTAATGCCAGCAGCCACTTTGTCTTTTTGAATGGCGCTGTGAAGTCGTGTCGTATCTAACGGTTTTTCTTTGGTATCTTGGTAAAAGAACGCGCTCGGCGAAACGTTGATAGCACACCCAGCCAAAAATACGCTTAAGGCTAGGCAAGATAAAAAGGAAGATAAGGCAGGTTTAAAAGCCATGGGGAAGAACTGTCCGTGTTTTTGTATAATTTATTAAAGCAAAGTACCTGCAGCTTCACAAGAAAAACAGTCATGAGAAATATTTCACGTTCGCTGTGCACCTGCTAAGCTGTGCACCTGCTAAGCTGTGCACCTGCTAAGTAGTGGCTATATAAGAGCTTCACCTTTTCTCAGCGCCTCTTTGAAGCTAGACTGCACCCAGAAAGTACCCAGACAGCACCTAAACCGCTAGCACAGCGCGCGCTTTCACGGCATCAAAGTCTCTATTTACTTTTAAGTACGCTGCACCATTATCTGCATTCAATGTGACTTCCAAGACTCCCGGCACGGCTAAAAGTGCTTCTTCAAGGGCTTGTTGCTTGGTGCTATCAGGTTGCTTATTGGCATCAAGCAGCACGTCAGCACGTAGCCCGTTTAACATCACGCGCTTCACGGGGCTCACCTCTTTGAGGCCGCTTATAACTAAAATCCAAAGCAGTGTACTAAATGCTCCAACCAGATACGCCACATTAGGAGACCATATATCAGTGACAACACCCGACACCATCCCACCTAAAAAGGCGCCAAAAAACTGAAAGCTAGCGTAAATCCCCATGGCGGTTCCTTTTTGACCGGCAGGGGCAATGCTCGATACTAAAGCAGGAAAATTTGCCTCTAGGTAATTAAAGCCGGTAAAGAAAAGAATGACCGCTGCCGCCGTTAGCCACCAGCTATTGCCATTGACGCCAAGGGCTAAAAACGCACTTCCCATCAATACCACACCCAGCAGTAATAACCATTTAGGCGTGCGCCCTCTTGCTATTCCCATCATTACAATGAGCCCTAAAATGGACACGCCTAAGACGGGCAGGTACATGCGCCAATGCTCACTCAGCGTCATATCAAAGTTAGTTAATGTAACGGGTAGCTGCACAAACAACAGCGTAATCAACATATGCAGCACGAGAACGCTTACGTTCAAACGCCACAGTTGCGGGGAAAACATTAAATGACGAAGCTGTCCTTTTTGAGGCAGTGTATCGCCACTGCTGAGTGGCTCAGAGTTCGGTACTACCCATTTTATTAATGGCATACACAGTACGGCTAAAAGGCCTGTTACAGCAAAAACGCCCGCTAAGCCATAGTGATTTGCAATTAAGGGGCCGATGATAACAGCGAGATAAAACGAAAAACCAATAGCTATACCGATAATTGCGAGCACTTTTGCTCGCTGGCTTTCTCTGCTTACGTCGGTGGCAAGTGCCATAATAGCGCCGGCAATAGCTCCCGCGCCTTGTAAAATACGTCCGACAATCATCCATGCCATGGTGTCGGCATTGGCAGCGACAAAACTCCCCACCGCAAACACACTAAGACCCAACAGAATAACGGGTTTACGACCCCATTTATCAGACATCATGCCCATGGGAATTTGCAATGCCGCCTGTGTCAGCCCGTAGCCACCTACTGCTAAACCTACCAGCAAAGGAGAATAATCTGGATAATCCATCGCAGCCACAGCCAAAACAGGCATGACCATGAAAAGGCCCAACATACGTAAAACATAAACAGATGCTAGCGCAAGCGCCGCGCGTAATTCCAAAGCGTTCAAAGCGTCTGAGTTCCTCAAAGTTTACTGAGCCAAAACAAGGTCGCGAAGTGTAGCATAATACCAGTTTGCATAAATTGTTGGTGTGCCCATGTAGGTTAAAACTGATTAATGTAATCGTCAAAGCGAAAAACGGGAGTTATTAAGTCTAATCTTTAGCGCAATTCAGCACTCCAAGATACAAGTGAAGGTGATCTCACCCGCTTTCAAGCAGTATAACTTCAATGCCATATCACTTTAGTTGACACATATGGCATACTGACCCTTTCATTCAGATTCTTTTTCTCATTAGGCTTCAATGGATAAAATCGAAATACGCGGTGCACGCACTCACAATTTGAAGAATATTGATTTAACACTGCCACGAGACAAACTGGTAGTGATTACTGGTCTTTCTGGATCAGGTAAATCATCTCTTGCATTTGACACTCTGTACGCCGAGGGACAGCGTCGTTACGTTGAGTCGCTCTCAGCCTACGCTCGTCAATTTTTATCAATGATGGAAAAGCCCGATGTGGATCATATCGAAGGCTTATCACCAGCCATTTCGATTGAACAAAAATCAACATCGCATAACCCCCGTTCTACCGTGGGTACGATCACCGAAATATACGATTATCTGCGCCTGATGTTTGCCCGTGTTGGCACACCGCGCTGTCCGGACCACGATGTGCCTCTTGACGCACAAACCGTGAGTCAAATGGTGGATAAAGTGTTGGCCATGCCTGAGGGCAGTAAACTTATGCTGCTTGCTCCTATTGTGAAGGAACGAAAAGGCGAACACGTAAAAGCGCTACAAACCTTATCAGCACAAGGTTTTATTCGCGCTCGAATTGACGGCGAAGTATGCGATTTATCCGATCCACCGCCTTTGGATCTTCATAAGAAACATACTATTGAAGTGGTAGTAGACCGCTTTAAAGTGCGTGATGATATGGCGCTGCGTTTGTCTGAGTCTTTTGAAACCGCCTTATCGCTAGCTAACGGTAACGCGATTGTCGCCGACATGGACGACAAAGACGCGGAAGAAATTATATTTTCCGCCAACTTTGCGTGCCCCCACTGCGGATACAGCCTAAGCGAACTAGAACCTCGCTTGTTCTCGTTTAACAATCCAGCAGGTGCGTGCCCTACGTGTGACGGACTTGGCACTCGCAACTTTTTCGACCCGTCTCGGGTAATTACCAACGCCGAGATTAGTTTGTCAGGCGGTGCCATTCGCGGCTGGGACAAACGCAGTTATTACTATTTTCAAATGCTGCAAGCCGTCGCCGACCATTACAAATTTAGTTTAACGGCGCCGTTTGAAGAATTAGAAAAAGAACATAAAGACATTGTGCTGTATGGCTCAAAAGGTAAGTCACTATCGTTTAAGTATATCAACGAGCGCGGCGATATCATGGAGCGCAAGCACCCCTTCGAAGGCATAATTCCTAACATGGAACGCCGCTACCGCGAGACAGAGTCTAACTCGGTAAGAGAAGAGCTTGGCAAGTACTTAAGCCAGCAACACTGCAGTAGCTGTAATGGCTCTCGACTTCGGGTTGAGGCGCGCAACGTTTTTATTCAGCAAACAACCCTGCCCACTATCGCCGATATGTCGATAGCAGAGGCTTACACGTTTTTTGAGACCCTCGATCTAACCGGTCAAAAAGCGCAAATTGCTGAGAAAATATTAAAAGAGATATTGGACCGCCTACGTTTCTTGGTAAATGTAGGGCTTAACTACCTGTCCCTTTCTCGAAGCGCAGACACGTTATCCGGCGGTGAAGCACAGCGTATTCGCCTTGCCAGTCAAATAGGTGCAGGCTTAGTGGGTGTTATGTATGTACTTGATGAACCCTCTATTGGCTTGCATCAACGAGACAACGAACGCTTATTAAAAACCCTCACCCACTTGCGCGACCTCGGAAATACCGTGCTTGTAGTAGAACATGATGAAGATGCCATTCGCCAAGCGGACCACGTTATCGACATTGGCCCAGGTGCAGGTGTACACGGGGGCGAAATTATCGCCCAAGGTACCATCGACGATATATTGGCAAGCGAGCACTCACTTACTGGAAAATATCTGTCGGGAAGAGAAAAGATTGATATTCCGGAAAAACGGAATCCAGCGAAGAACAATGAATGGCTAACGCTCAAAGGCGCTACCGGTAACAACTTACAATCTGTTGACCTTCGCATTCCCACAGGTGTGATGACCTGTGTAACGGGTGTATCAGGCTCGGGTAAATCGACGCTAATTAACGACACCTTCTACAAGATTGCACAGCGTGAGTTAAATAAGGCGACAACTGCGGAACCTGCAGCTCATAAATCTATGGAAGGGTTAGAATTGCTCGACAAAGTTGTCGATATTGATCAAAGCCCTATTGGCAGAACACCGCGTTCAAACCCGGCAACGTATGCGGGAATATTTACCCCCATTAGAGAGATGTTTGCAGGTACGCAGGAGTCACGCTCTCGTGGTTACAAACCAGGCCGCTTCAGCTTCAATGTGAAAGGCGGTCGTTGTGAAGCCTGCCAGGGCGACGGTGTGATTAAGGTAGAAATGCACTTTTTACCTGATGTGTACGTGCCGTGCGACGTGTGTATGGGCAAACGCTACAACCGCGAAACATTAGACGTAAAGTACAAAGATAAAAATATTCACGAAGTGCTAGAGATGACGGTGGAAGACGCTCGCGTATTTTTTGATGCAGTGCCTTCGATTTCTCGCAAATTGCAAACGCTGATGGATGTGGGTCTGTCTTACATCAAACTCGGTCAGGCGGCGACTACACTGTCTGGCGGTGAAGCACAGCGTGTAAAACTCGCAAAAGAGTTATCAAAAAGAGACACTGGCCAAACCCTTTACATTCTTGATGAACCCACAACTGGGTTACATTTCCACGATATAAAACAGCTGCTGGCTGTACTGCACGAGCTCAGAGACCACGGAAACACTGTGGTGGTAATAGAGCATAACCTCGATGTGATTAAAACTGCCGACTGGATTGTGGACCTTGGACCTGAAGGAGGATCCGGAGGTGGCCAGATAATTGCAGAGGGAACACCAGAGTATGTTGCAGAACAAGAAGTGTCGCATACAGGTCGCTTCTTAAAGCCACTGCTCGACTAAGCCTGCCGAAAATTACAAACAGGTAGGTAAAAATTGCTTTTAAGCTAAGCGTTTTTTACCCGCCTGTTTATTCTGGTCAGAGCTTTATTTAACGCATCATGAGTTAACATGATGGTTGTTAATATGCAGTTTATATTACCGGAGCACAGAATGAATCAAACACCGCCATTGGCCCTAGTAAAAACGTGGTATGACCTACTCTCTTCGTCTGAAGACAACAGTGTAAAGCAGCATGCTCAGCAAATGTTGCTTAATGCCTTCGAATCACCTGAGGCTATCGCTACCTACTTAAAAGCCAACAATATTCTCAAGCACTAAGACGCTTCATCAGTCATTAGCGCTCGATGAATGTGGTCGACGCGTTCCTATTCAGGCGTGACTAAAACTTAGACGCCTGAATAGCGAGTCCCTCACACACTGAGTTAAATGCATCGTTTTCTAAGCGTGGAAGCCCTGTCAGTAAGTTTTCATACAGCGCATCTACCACGATGGGCGACAAACTCATTCCCCCGGTGATCATTACCACTTCTGGCTTTACGTCGGTGCTGTCTAAACACTCGGTAACCAAAGTCTTAACCTTATCAAGCCACGGCTTTAACGCTTTTTGCAGTGAATCTTGGCTAATATCCACTCCAAACTCATCTTCAATATAGTGAAGTGGTAGCGTGATACGAGGCTTACTCGACAATAGCTCTTTGGCCATTCGGGCAGAGTTAACGATGCGTGCCGACAGTTTATTTTCCTGAACGATTAACAACCGCTCTAATTGGGCAGGCTCTTTAATGAGTGACATGGTTTGAGAAATATCCAATCCATAGTCATCAGAAAAGAAGCGCATTAAGGCAGGAATGTTATCTACCGCGCACATATCAGAGAAGTAGGTTGGCGGTACGGGCAGGCCATTCATCATTTTCAGCCCCATACCCATCTCAGGAGCGATAGTTTTAAGCACTAAGCTTTTATCGCAATCCATGCCCCCTAAGCGTCGCCCTGTTACCGACAACACATCTTGCTTTCTATCTAACTGATTAGTGCGCTCTGGCGAGAGATTGATGCAACAAATATCGGTAGTACCGCCACCAATATCCACAATAAGTGTGGTGGTATCCCGCGGCAAGGTTTGCTCGATTTTATAGGCCGCAGCAATAGGCTCGTCCAAGAAGTTTACCGTTGAAAAGCCAGCTTGTTTAGCCGCTTCGGTCATTATTTCTATGGCTTGAATGTTCCCTTCTTCACCGCGCGTGCCGTGAAACTTAACCGGACGACCAATCACAGCCGAATCGATGTTTGCACTTAGCTGCTCTTGAGCACATTGCTTAAAGTAACCAAGCTGCTTCGCAATTATGCCGACAAACGCTTTCTTTTGATCGCTATCTAACGACGCTCCCAAAAAGTTTTTTGGCGAGTAGATTAAGCGCCCTTTCTCAGGCATTTTCAAAAATCGACGAAACCCAGCTTCACCGAAAGCAAACTTGCCGTGCTCTACCAGTCTTAGCAGAGGTATTTCATCAAGGGACATGGCGTGCATTAGCTGTGCAATAGCTTTACGTTGCAGAGCAGGCTTATTGTGAAGGTCGCCACGCAGAGAATTAATCCGTTGGTTATACGTTGCTTGCTCTTTGGGATCTTTCGCTGAGTAATAGCCGTCTTTTGCTTTGTCTATTTGCTCGTTGATAACACGCTGCAACTGCGCCACTTTCGCTTCAACCATGACATCGGGCGGAGGTGGCAACTCGTCTTCAAAGTAAATAAATACCGACGAACGAATTTTATTGCCCTTCTTATCTAAAGGGTCAAGTTTGATGTGCTGATGGGTAGCACCATCAAAATACACCACTTCAGAATTTGATGTGCCGTAATCAATCCCAATTGCAGTCATAGTTATTACGTAAAAGAAATTTGGTGCGAATTGTAATGTAAAACAATCCATTGGTCACACTAACTGTCACTTTCTTACTCCATTTTCATCAGCTAGATTATTAATAAGGAGAACTAGCATTACTGAAAACCACATTACTTAATGCTAGAGTTGTGAGAAAACAAAATATAAGCTCTGTACTCTATGACCAATGAAACTCCGTTAGTCACATCTTTCGATGTGCGTTTTTGTGAAACTGATGCGCTGCAGCATGTGAGTAATACGGCTTTAGTGGCATGGTTTGAAGCCGCTCGTGAGCCCATTTTTCGTATGTTTACCCCCGAGTTAGATTTACAAAATTGGCCTCTTATCCTAGCCAGCTACAAAGTGAATTTTTTGGCGCAGATTTTCTATGGCAAACAAGTAACCGTAAAAACCTTTATAAGCCGATTGGGCAACAGTGCATTCGATGTGTTTCAGGAGCTGTGGCAAGACAACAAGTTATGCTCAACGGGTGTGACTACAATGGTGCATTTTGATTACAAAACTCAGCGCTCAGCACCTATCCCTGATGAGGTAAAGTCCGCCCTTCACTCTCACTTCAAAGACATTTCTGATAAGTAAGGCACGGGGTAAGTAATCACCATGAGCGATTTAATAGAAGTCATTGATAATGTATTGCCACCAGAGTTGTGTACGCAGCTTATGGACCGATTTGAAGACAGTCCTAACTTGAGTCAAGGTCGCACTGGTGGCGGCGTTGATTTAGATAAGAAGCGCAGCACTGACGTGTCGATTAGCCGCAACGATGAGTTCCAAGATTTATTCAAGCAGGTAATGCAGCACACGGGTCAACAGTTAGTCGCGTATATTGAGAAATACTATTACGCACTCGTAGGGCCCATTGGGCTTACCGTAAAGCACCCGAAAACCGGCGAACCCGTAAAGCTTACTGGGGAAAATTTTGAAGAAGTCGGTAAGCCGAACCTGGCGAACTTAGTGAACTACTTATTTCGGGTGGGCGATGTGAATGCTCAGCGTTATACCGCGGGCAACGGCGGATACCCCTACTGGCACTCAGAAGTGTATCCACAGCTTCAACATAACGATGCATTACACCGAGTATTGCTGTTTATGTATTATCTTAATGACGTGGATGAGGGCGGCGAAACTGAGTTCTACTATCAAGACCGTTCAGTAAAACCAAAAGCCGGAAGAATGGTTATTGCTCCAGCGTATTTTACCCACACTCACCGCGGGCAAATACCTAAGAGTAGTGACAAATATATTCTCACCTCGTGGCTTTTGTTTAACCGTGCAGAGCAGATTTATACCCAAGGGTAGAAGCAAAAGCTGGGCAATATCGAAGGGTTAAAACCCTTCGACGGCCTCACCTTTCAAACGATAGCCTACCGAAGCAATATCGCCCTTCCAACCATCTGTAGACAGCTCACCCGTCACCCAAATTGCATCGTAAATATTGTCGATAGCAATGCCTTCTTCAAACTTAACATACACAATTTGATTAGAGGGTGGTGGCGGAACGTGGATACAAGCGCCAAAAAACGGCACTAATAAAAACTCAGTGGTGAGTTCGGCCGTGCCTTCAAGAGGAACCACAAAGCCCGGAATTTTAACCCGTTTACCGTCATAGGTATCTACCACAGGCGCGTCGGGCTGTATTTGGCTCATCTCACCGTTGTGCTGCACCGCTGGTGGAGCTAGTTCGTTGAAGCCAGGAGGAACTAAGTCTTCCCAATACACTTCTACCGGCGCCTCTTGAGCTTGCGCTGAAACAGCAAAAAGCATCAAGCAGGATACTAACGCAAATAATGATGTTACTTTTGCAGTAGCCATAATCCTCTCTTATAAACAAAAACGGGCTGGTCGTAACCAGCCCGTTGTAGCATTACATTCACCTAAGGTGAATTATTCTGCTTTGAAACGCTCAACACTTGAGACAATCTCAGCTTTAGCAGCTGCAGCGTCGTCCCAACCGTCAATTTTTACCCACTTACCAGGCTCTAAATCTTTGTAGTGCTCAAAGAAATGCTCAATTTGCTTAAGAAGCAACGCAGGTACGTCGGCTAATTCTTTAACATCGCGGTAAATAGTAGATAGCTTGTCTACCGGTACAGCAAGTACTTTAGCGTCTTTGCCCGACTCATCAGTCATGTTCAATACGCCGACAGGACGACACTTAATCACTGAGCCCGCAAGTAGTGGGAAAGGCGTCATTACCAATACATCAACCGGGTCACCGTCTTCAGACAAGGTGTTGTTAACGTAACCGTAGTTAGTTGGGTAATGCATGCATGTCGCCATAAAGCGGTCTACATACAACGCTCCAGTATCTTTATCTACTTCATACTTAACTGGGTCAGCGTGTGCTGGGATTTCGATAATTACATTCACTTCATCAGGCAAGTTCTTGCCCGCAGGAACAGCATTCAAGCTCATTCGATTGTCCTTACAATAATAGGTTAGAAATTTTGCCCGTAAGTATACGGTGACAGCGGCAAAATAAAAATGGTTTAAGACTGATGTCGCATCAAACTATTGAATTTTGCCGTCTAATAATGACTATTTTATGGTTAGTTAGGCTTTTTTGGCGTAACTCACGCACACATCGACCTCTTCACTCGAGCCGATAATACAAGGTACACGTTGGTGAATCTCTTCCGGCATCACTTCAAGTATGCGGCCTTCACCTGTTTCTGCTTTACCACCCGCTTGTTCCATCAAAAACGCCATTGGGTTTGCTTCATATAACAAACGCAGTTTTCCTGGCTTTGACGGGTCGCGATTATCAAACGGGTACATAAAAATACCGCCACGACATAATAAACGATGAATATCGCCAACCATGGCAGCCACCCAGCGCATGTTGTAATCTTTCTCACGAGGCCCCTCTTTCCCAGCAAGTAAGTCGGCAATGTAAGCCTGCATTGAAGGTTCCCAATGACGCTGGTTAGACGCGTTTATGGAAAACTCAGAGGTTTGCGCCGGCACTTCAATATTGGGGTGCGTTAACAGAAAGCCACCGTGTGTCTTATCTAGCGTGTATATGTGCGTTCCACGGCCTGTAGTGAGTGCAAGCATAGTTGACGGACCATAAAGTACGTAACCTGCTGCAACCATCTGTGTACCTGGCTGTAGAAAAGCCGAAGGATCATCAGGCTCCATCCACTGAGGCGCATGAGTTATAGAGAAAATGGTACCAATCAAGCTGTTAATTTCAGTATTTGAAGAGCCGTCTAGCGGATCGAAACTCACTAAATATTTGCCCTCAGGATTACAGGGAACAACATCGTCTTCTTCTTCTGATGAAATCGCTTTAACGTATCCCGACTCTCTCAGCGTATCTTTTAAAATATGATTAGAGATAACATCGAGCTTCTTTTGCGTCTCGCCCTGCACGTTCTCAGAGAGCGTTGAACCCAGTACGCCAGCAAGGGCGCCCTGACTAACACGGAAAGAAATTTCTTTGCAACCAGCTAACAGCGTACGAATGAGCAATATTAACTCAAGCGGTGCACCGTCTTGTTGCAATTGAGAATTTAAACGTTTCATTTATTAAAAGCCTTTTTTTCGAGTGTAGGGTGTGGTGTCACAAGACGCACAATTTTCGCACTGGCTTATCGCTCGTTGCTTTGCCAGTTAGTCCTTTGCAAGTGTGTCGACAGACGGCGCGTTAGCAATGTGCCGCACATCAATTGTAACCATGTTCGCCTAGAAATAGAACAGACATACAGGGTTATATACCATCAGAGTAACATTCACACACCATACCAGTTTTAGCGTTATCAACCTGAGCGTTCAATAAATAAAGCCAATGTTGACTGTAAACGTGACATAGCGGAGGCTAATCAAAGCGCTTAAGCTGAGTTTTTTCTCACGTTGGATTATCCAAATCTTTTAAGGTTCTGATACAGTACACCCCATAAATGACAAGAATGAGAATGCGCTATGCACGTACATATTTTGGGTATCTGCGGAAGTTTTATGGGCGGCATTGCAGCCATCGCTAAGTCACTTGGACACAAAGTGACAGGGTCTGATAGCAATGTTTATCCCCCCATGAGCACCCAGTTAGAGGCTTTGGGAATAGAACTCACCGAAGGGTTTGACGAAAGCCAGTTTTCGCCAACGCCTGATATCGTTATTATTGGCAACGCCTTGTCTCGCGGCAATCCGGCCGTAGAGTATGTGCTAAGCCGTAACCTAGCCTATACCAGCGGGCCTCAGTGGCTGCTAGATAACCTGTTAAAAGATAGATGGGTTATTGGCTTATCGGGCACCCATGGTAAAACAACCACCAGCAGCATGGTGGCATGGATATTAGACTATACGGGGCTAAACCCTGGCTACCTTATTGGTGGCGTTCCTGAAAATTTTGGCGTTTCAGCACGCATTGGCGATGGGCCATTCTTTGTCATTGAAGCCGATGAATACGACAGCGCGTTTTTCGACAAACGTTCTAAATTTGTACACTACCGCCCAAAAACACTGGTCATTAATAATTTAGAGTTTGATCACGCAGATATCTTTCCTAACTTGGCCGCCATACAAACCCAATTTCATCACTTAATTAGAATGGTGCCAGAAAATGGCTTAATTCTTTCACCGAGTGACGTCCCCGCTATTGAAGAAACCTTAGCACAAGGTTGTTGGTCGTCTCGTCAGTGTTTAGGTAAAGAATGGTCTAGTCAATTACTGAACAAAGACGGCAGTCAATTTGATGTTATCCATAATGGTGACACCAAAGGTACCGTAACATGGTCGCTTCTCGGTCAGCACAATGTGGACAATGGCCTTATGGCCATTGCCGCTGCTCACCATGCTGGCGTAACGCTACCTGATGCAATTGAAGCCCTCGCCCATTTTAAAAATGTAAAGCGTAGAATGGAGATTAAGGGCGTGGTGAATAACATCACGGTATACGATGACTTTGCTCACCACCCTACCGCCATAGCAACCACCCTTGAAGGGCTTCGCAATAAAGTAGGCAATGCGCGAATTCATGCCGTATTAGAACCCCGCTCTAACACGATGAAAATGGGCATTCACAAAGACACGCTAGCAAATTCGTGGCAGCAAGCCGACGAGGTATACTTATACGAGCCCAAAGAAATGGGATGGTCGTTAAAAGAAGCTGCGGCCCAAAGCCCCGTTTCCTCACAGTGTTTTAATGAGGTAGAACCGATCGTTCAACTCCTAGCTAACGTAGCACTGCCAGGCGATCATATTCTCATTATGAGCAATGGTGGTTTCGACGGTATTCACGGGCGTTTATTAGATGCGCTTAGTAAAAAAATATAACAAGGCCAACACATGAAACATGACAAGCAAGTCACTCTTGCTATTACCGGCGCGTCTGGCGCACCGTATGCACTTACATTGCTGCAATCACTCGTTAGCGCCGACTACCAAGTTTACGTGCTTATCTCATCTGCGGCTAAAGTGGTATTCGCTACCGAAGAAAATGTAAAAATTCCTTCGCGCCCTGAAGATGCAGCGGCATTTTTTACAGAGCACTGTGGCGGCAAACCTGGCCAAATTAAGGTATTCGGGAAAGAAGAGTGGTTTTCTCCGGTTGCGTCGGGCTCGGCGGCGCCGGCTAAAATGGTTGTGTGCCCTTGCTCTACCGGCACCTTATCGGCTATCTCCATTGGGGCGAGTGATAATCTTCTTGAGCGGGCAGCCGACGTCGTACTCAAAGAGCGAGGCCAACTTATTTTAGTCCCCCGTGAAATGCCGCTTTCCTCTATTCACCTAGAAAATATGTTAAAACTGTCACAAATGGGTGCCACAATAATGCCAGCAGCTCCCGGCTTCTATCACAATCCTAAAACGATTGATGATCTGGTAGACTTTGTCGTGGCTCGAATTCTAGACCACTTAGGTATAGAACAATCATTGGTTGCTCGGTGGGGCTACCAATCGTCAAAACATTCAGAGGAATAACTATGTTTGCATTTGCAAATAGGACTTGCGCAGTGGCATTAAGCACACTGATAACAATGTGCATTGCTTCACCCGCTTTTGGTTGGGGTCAAACGGGTCACCGAGTAACGGGCGCTATTGCCGAACAGTATTTAAGCCCGCTGTCGCAAGCGGCACTCATGGATTTACTACCCCATGGCTCCCTTGCCGAAGCCTCAACCCATGCCGATGAAATGCGCTCAAACCCCAGTGAGTTTTGGCAAAAAACCGCTAACCCTTGGCACTATGTGACTGTACCTGAAGGTAAACGCTATGTTGAAGTAGGTGCACCAAAGCAAGGCGACGCGTTTAGTGCACTGAGCGATTTTACTAAAACCTTGAAAAGCGAAACAGCGAGTGATGATGAAAAACGACTGGCTCTTCGTTTTATCGTACACATCATTGGAGACCTGCATCAGCCGCTTCATGCTGGCAATGGCACCGATCGCGGTGGCAACGATGTAAAGGTTCGCTTTTTCTGGCAAGACTCTAACCTGCACCGCGTGTGGGACTCACAAATGTTAGACCAGCGCGCGCTGTCTTACACCGAGTGGACATCATGGTTAACTGAGCAAATTACCGCAGAAGATATTCGTAACTGGGCAACAACCGATCCTTACGTATGGATTGAAGAGAGCGCCGACATTCGCGACACTATTTATCCTATTGATGCCAATAAAATGAGTTACGACTACTTATACAATCACCTGCCAACGGCTAAACGTCGTCTGCAAATGGCGGGAATACGCATTGCCATGTACTTAAACGCTGTATTTGAAGACGCAAACACATAATCAGTAACGCAAGGGCGTGATGTCCTTATCGAATAAGCCGAACTAGTACAAAATAAAAAACGGAGGCCTAGGCCTCCGTCTTTTTATTTTGTACTCAATTCACTTTTTTAGTTCGCTTTTGAATTCACTTTGAGCTTACGCTTTAATCTACGTCTAGCGGCTCTGGTGACAAGATAACCCCAGTGCTATCAGCGTAAAGGTGATCTTCTGGTAGGAAAGTCACACCACCAAAATTAACTGGAATATCGACATCACCCACGCTTTCAGCGTCGGCATTCACTGGGATAGCAGCCACCGCCAACACGCCAATATCTAATTCAGCAAGGCTGTCTATTTCTCTTACACTGCCATAGCACACCACGCCTTCCCAATCATTATCTATAGCGGTTTGTGCCGATGTAGCGTCAAACAGTGCACGACGAGCGGAACCACCACCATCAATTAGCAGCACTTTACCTGCTCCAGGCTGGGCTAAAACGCGGTCGATAAGGCCACGGTCTTCAAAGCACTTAATTGTTGTGATTTCACCACCAAATGAATAACGCCCACCAAAGCTCGCAAAAATTGGGTCTACGACATCCACGCTATCAGCAAACAAGTCGCATAATTCTGAAGTGTTGTATTCCATGGCCCTGCCTTACATTAGTTAATTTGTGTGAAAAGTCACAACGCACTGTATTTCACTAGCATAGCACTAAATTACACGTTGAAAACGCTTGTTTTCATCACTTGATTGAAATTCATTGTGTGTTGCGATTATCGGAAAAAACAACAAGATTGAGCACAGATCTTGCAGTTTTTAGTCAAAACGTAGATACAATTTTTAGCCTTAACTAATACGGCTTAAGCGAAAAGCCACCCGTGCCTCTTTGCAAGGCTGTGGTGAAACGAGACGCTAGACTCACTTGACGTGTTGGCATTTGTAAAAAATGTTTCTTCATACTGTCACCTATTGGTCACAGAACCTAACTAACGTGTGCGATAAGTAACCAACAGAGGACAAGGTTATAATTATGAAATCCTTGACCAAGTACGATACTGACTTATTTTACCGCCTATACAAATTGACGCAAAAAAGAGACTGTCGTTCCATCATTTGGTTATCAAAAACCGGCGATGGTTACCTCTATCTGGTTGTGGGAATGTTGCTTTGGGCATTTGAGCCTGAACACGGTGAAATTTTCCTCTACACAGCCCTTATGGCATATGCATTAGAGCTGCCCATTTATTTATTGTTGAAGAAAACCTTAAAACGTCCTCGACCTTGCGATTTCCTGACTAATTTTAAAGCCCATATTACGCCTTCAGATAAGTTTTCGCTGCCTTCTGGCCATACGGCTGCGGCATGGCTAATGGCGTGCATAGTGGCTCATTTTTACCCGTCTTTTTCGGTTGTGGTTTACGGATGGGCTTCACTCATCGGGTTATCCCGAGTGCTGCTTGGCGTACATTATCCTTCTGATGTTGTTGCAGGGGCTTTACTAGGAATTGCCATCGCGTTCCTCAGTACTCCTATATTGGTGTGATATGAAAATACTTTACGGTGTGCAGGGCACAGGCAATGGGCACATTGCTCGAGCGAGAATTATGGCTGCTGCATTTGCAGAGCGAAGTGACATTGATGTGGACTTTGTATTTACAGGGCGAGCACCGGAAAAATATTTTGATATGGATGTGTTCGGTCACTACAGAACACTGTGCGGATTAAGCTTTATCTACAAAGACGGTAAAGTCAAAAAATGGGACACGGTACGCCAAGCGAATGTTAGGCAGTTTATTCATGACGTAAAGCAGTTTGATGCTAGTCAATACGACTTACTTATTAACGACTTTGAGCCTGTAACCGCCTGGGCTGCAAAGCGCCAAGGATTACCCTCCATATCTATCAGCCACCAAGCGGCCTTTGCGTATGATGTGCCCAAGCGGGGTAACTCGCTATTTGATACCGCTTTAATGAAAATCTTTGCGCCAACCCAGCAGAAAATTGGAGTTCACTGGTATCATTTTAACCAACCTATCATTCCTCCCTTTGTGGTTGATAAGCCTATCGCCCATGCAAAAAACAGCCATATATTGGTTTATCTCCCCTTTGAAAATATTAATGACATAAGGGATATGCTTGAGCCGCTGGCCGACCAAACCTTTCTTTGCTTTCACCCAGATATAGAACAGGCCCACACTCAGGGGCACATTCAGTGGAATCCCACCTCTAAAGTGCATTTCCACAAAGCCTTACAAAACTGTAATGGGGTAGTAGCCAACGGCGGGTTTGAGCTTTCAAGTGAAGCGCTGCAGCTAGGCAAAAAGTTACTTATTAAGCCATTGCACGGGCAGTTTGAGCAGTTATCGAATGTGTTTATGCTTGATAGCCTTAACTTGTGCCAGCCTTTGTTTCAGCTAGACACCGATATTCTAGAAGAATGGCTGACGTCTGAAGATATCGAGCCAATCACCTTCCCAGATAATGCGAATTTGCTTATTGATTGGATCAAACAAGGCAACTACACAGATACAAAAACGCTTTGTGAAACCCTTTGGAAAAACGTCCACTATGGAGATAAAACGAGAGAACGTTTATTGTCTCTTGCAATTTAATACCGCAATGCGATGATAGCGGCATTTATCGTATTCTTAGCGGGATTTTTTTGTGCTTAATAAGTTGGCTGTTTTTCTGCTTACCCTCACCGCATTAAACGGTTGTGGCTATAAAGGTGCGTTGTATCTACCCGACGCACCGCCGCAAAACTCGCCTCCACCTTCAGACGTTTCATCTGACGCTTCTTTTGATGCTTCTGATAGTAAGGAAAAGCAAGCGTACAACAGCCAAAACACAGTATCTCATTTTGTGTCTGGCTCAGCGCCTAAAACTCCCGTCATGAATACGCCCATGATTGCACCTATTACCAAATTTGGAGACTCTAACTAGTGGATTACTTTGCCTACAAGCAAGGTCAGCTTTTCGCTGAAGACGTTGCCGTTGCCGATATTGCCGCTCAACACGGAACCCCCGTTTATATCTACTCACGGGCTACGCTAGAGCGCCATTGGCATGCATTCAATGACGCCATAGGCGAGCATCCTCACCTTATCTGCTATGCGGTAAAGGCAAATTCAAACATTGGCGTACTTAGCGTATTAGCAAAGCTAGGGTCAGGTTTTGACATTGTGTCTGCAGGTGAACTAGCCAGAGTGATTGAAGCCGGCGGCAGTGCCAGTAAAGTGGTATTTTCAGGCGTGGGTAAAAAACACGATGAAATTCGCTACGCGCTTCAACAAGGCATCATGTGTTTTAACGTAGAATCAGAGCCCGAACTACACCGTATCAATGAAGTAGCCGGCGAGCTAGGTGTAAAAGCGCCTATTTCTTTGCGCATAAACCCTGATGTAGATGCGAAAACTCATCCGTATATTTCTACAGGGCTAAAGGCCAATAAATTTGGTATTGCCCGCGAAAACGCCCTCGCTACCTATGAGTTAGCAGCATCACTGCCACACTTAAATGTAGTAGGAATGGACTGCCATATTGGCTCACAGCTAACAGAGATTGGTCCCTTTGTAGATGCATTAGAGCGCTTGCTGGTCTTAATTGATGAGCTAGCCGAACGCAATATCATTATTGAGCATTTAGATGTAGGCGGCGGCTTAGGCGTTACTTACAACGATGAGCTACCTCCGCACCCTAAAGAATATGCTGAAGCGATGGCTGAAAAAATGGTAGGTCGAGAGTCGTTAAAACTTATTCTTGAGCCTGGCCGTGCTATTGCCGCAAACGCAGGTATTTTGGTGACAGAAGTTGAGTTTATTAAACAAGGCGAAGAGAAAAACTTTGCCATTGTTGATGCTGCAATGAACGACTTGCTTCGCCCGGCACTTTATTCAGCATGGCAAAATATTATTCCGGTCGACGAAAATAGCGACGCTGTACCAAGTACCTATGATGTGGTGGGTCCGGTATGTGAAACCGGCGATTTTATTGGAAAAGACAGAATTTTATCCATAAAACCCACCGATTTATTGGCGGTTCGCAGTGCTGGAGCTTACGGCTTTGTAATGGCCTCAAACTACAACAGTCGCTGTCGCCCAGCCGAAATTATGGCTGATGGCGATACCGCCATTGTGGTGCGTGAGCGAGAAATTCAAAAAGATCTCTGGAAAGGTGAGCACAAACTTCCGTAAACTAGAGACAATTATAAGATAAAGATGCACCGTTAATGCAGGTTCAATTTTCTAAAATGCACGGTTTGGGTAACGATTTCATGGTGATTGATAACGTTACCCAGAATGTGTTTTTCTCAAAAGATAAAATAAAACAGCTGGCCGACCGGAACTTCGGTATTGGCTTCGACCAACTATTGATGGTTGAGCCTCCTTATGACCCAGAGCAAGACTTCCACTATCGCATCTTTAATGCAGACGGTTCGGAAGTGGAGCAGTGTGGTAACGGCGCGCGGTGTTTTGCGCGTTTTGTAAAACAACATGGCCTTATTAACCGCAACAAAATTGTGGTAAGCACCAAAGCCGGAAAAATGGTGCTGTATCTCGAAAAAGATGGTCAGGTTACCGTTAATATGGGTAAGCCCATGTTTGAGCCAGCATCTGTTCCTTTAAAAGCGAATAAGCAAGAAAATACCTACATTTTACGAGTAGGTGAGAAAACCTTATTTATTGGCGCCGCTTCAATGGGCAACCCCCATTGTGTAATGGAAGTCGATGATGTTGATACCGCCGCCGTACATGAAATTGGCCCACTGGTAGAGCGACACGAGCGTTTTCCTGAAGGTGTGAATGTTGGTTTTATGCAGGTTATCAACGAGTCGCATATTAAACTTCGTGTATTTGAACGTGGCTCAGGTGAAACCTTGGCCTGTGGTAGCGGCGCATGCGCGACAGTTGCAATTGGTCAAATACAAGGTAAATTAGGAACCGATGTGCGGGTAGATTTGCCCGGAGGCAGTTTACGTATTCGCTGGCCAGGCCCAGATAGCGTGATGAAAATGACTGGACCTGCTGAACACGTATATGACGGACAGATAATGATATGAGCGAATTACTAGGGCAATCTAACGCAACTCAAATTATTGAGCCCTTTACAGACACCTCTGCACTAACCCCAGCGCAGGTGCGTGACTATTTGTTAGAAAACCCTGAGCTCTTTGTGCAATACCCCGAGCTTCTCGAGAAAATAAACCTTCCCCATGAACAAAAAGGAAGTGTTTCTCTGGTAGAAATTCAAAGTGAACAGCTTAGAAAAAAAGTACGTCAGCTTAACTTCAAGCTTAACCAGTTGGTTTCTATTGCTAAGCAAAATGAAAAAATATACCGCGTTTACACCGATTTAAATGTTCAGTTGCTTCGCTGTGAAAGTGTTGCAGAAGTGCAGTTTACGCTTGAAGACGTGTTGCAAGAACGTCTTCAGTTATCTTCTGCGGTTATCAAAAGCTTCAAAGGCCCTCACGCCATTCCAGAGCTACAGCAGCGTTTGTTCACAGAAAAGCGCTTTAAAGAATCTAATTTCTTCTTCGGACGACTTTCTCAACACGAAAGACAGCTGTTGTTTGGTGAAAGCAGCGCCGAATCAGTTGCACTAATGCTGCTTGGCGACAACCGCGAACTAGGCATATTGGGAATAAGCAGTAACGATGCCAGCCATTTCACGCCTGAGATGGATACCTTGTTACTTCAACAGCTTCAGCAAGTACTCAACATTATATTGCCAGAGATGATGGGGTATTAGCCCCCGTGCCGGACGATTATCACGCTAGCTCAGGTGACATCCAGCCTGGTTCTAACGAGGCCATTTTAAGCGATGCCTGTCAGCACTGGCTTGATAAGTTTTTGCTACACCTTCAAGTAGAGCGCGGCTTGTCTACTCACACCGTAAAAAATTATCAACGACAACTCACTGAAGTGGCAAAGCTGCTTGGCTTATTTGAATGGTCAGGGCTAACCCCAAGCGATATTAAACGCGTTATGGCCGACTCAAAAATGTCGGGGCACAGCGCTCGCAGCATCGCGCTTAGACTTTCTGCGCTTCGCACCTTCTGCCGCTATTTAATTGAGCAGAAACAGCTTTTCAGCAACCCCTTAGAGGGTATCCATGCGCCTAAGCAAGGAAAACCCTTACCTAAACAGTTAAGCGTTGATGAAATGCAGCAATTGCTTACTGCTCGGCCATCAAGTGATGACGACGAGGGAATGCAGCTTCGCGATAACGCCATGTTTGAATTGATGTACGGCTGCGGATTGCGATTAAACGAGCTTACCGGCCTTGATCTCGCCGACTGTTTGAAAGACGGCACAGTGAGAGTAACCGGTAAAGGTAGCAAACAACGCATTTTGCCCTTAGGTCGCCACGCTCAAAAAGCCCTAAACGCCTGGTTAAAAGTAAGGCCGGCCCTTGCCTCGCCTTATGAGAGAGCGGTGTTTGTTAGCAAGCGAAAAACGCGGATATCTAACCGCCAAGTTGCCAATCGTCTTGATAGAATGGCCCAAGAGCAATCTATATCCCAAAAAGTAAGCCCCCATAAATTGCGCCATTCCTTTGCAACCCACGTACTAGAGTCGAGTGGTGATTTACGAGCGGTTCAAGAGTTACTTGGGCACGCCAACTTGTCGACAACGCAGGTATATACCCACCTCGACTTTCAACATCTCGCTAATGTTTATGATGCAGCCCATCCGCGGGCACATAAAAAGTAAACACGACATTTAAACGCGACACATTAAGGCCCGCTAGTTTATGCAGTTTTACAGACCCCTTAACGAAGTAAAGGCCATGACCTTTGACCTCGATGACACCCTATACAATAACGAACCCGTTATTCGGCAAGCCGAAGCTGCCCTAGCCGCCCATTTAAAAGCCCATCACAGTGACGCCGCGGCGCTTAGCCCTCGCGACTGGTACCTACTTAAGCAAGCTGCCGTTAATCTAGACGGTCGCTTAGCCTCTGACATGGGGCAACTGCGCAAGGTGATATTAACGGCAGCGCTTTCTGGCAAAACTGCAAAAACGCTTTCTGTAGAAATACCGAAGGATGAAGAGTTAAATAGCGCTGTGGATGCATGCTTTAATTGTTTTTACGATGCGAGAAGTGATTTAACCTTAGATGATGAGGTGCACAACGTACTCAAACTGCTGAGTGATAATATGCCCCTTGTTGGCATAACCAACGGTAATGTCAACGCCGATAAAATAGGCATCACGCCCTATTTTGAGACTATTTTGCATGCCAGTACAACTAGGCCGATGAAACCTGCACCGGATATGTTTAACGAAGCAGCCGCAATATTAGATATTCCTGCCGGCAACATATTGCATGTGGGCGATAACATTATTAAGGATGTACTGGGGGCAATAAATGCTCAATTTCAGGCAGCTTGGTTTGCCTGCAACAGGCCAATGGCGCTGCGAAACGAGCCTGTTTCGGTGCTGCCACATGTATCGCTATGCACATTGTCAGAACTCGCTCACTTTTGTCGTTAATAGGTAAAGCAGCCTAACGTTTTTTCTAAAACCATGCGCTATAAGCAAGGTGCTATACGCAGGGAGTTTTAAGTAGGGCACTTTAATTAGAGAGCTTTAATTAGGGAGCTTTAAAAAAAAGAGCACAGTCCCGTAAGCTTAGCGAATTGCTTAAACTTGGGACTGAAATTAAAGGCTGGGGGCTGAGTTTAAAAACTAAAAACTCGACTTGAATGCCTAAACATATTGTTTAGACATTATCCTCAAGCACGTTTTGCTGCATAGACTCGCAAGGGTGTTGACACACTGGGCGGCCCACCACTTTTGCCGGCACGCCAACTACGGTGACATGGGGAGGTACGTCGTTTAGCACCACGCTTCCTGCGCCAACTTTCGACCCTTCGCCCACTTCAATATTGCCTAGAATTTTAGCCCCTGCTCCCACTAAAACGCCTTGGCGAATTTTAGGGTGACGATCGCCAGACTCGTTGCCGGTTCCGCCTAACGTAACGCTTTGTAGCAAGGACACGTTATCCTCAACTACAGCGGTCTCACCAATAACGATACCTGTCGCATGGTCAAACATCACGCCTTTACCAATTTTCGCAGCCGGATGAATATCAACACTAAAGCTAGCTGAATTGCGGCTTTGAAGAAAAAGAGCAAGCTGATGACGACCGTGCATCCATAAATAATGCGCCATACGATGAACTTGAACAGCGTGAAAACCTTTAAAATGAAGCAGCGGCGTTAAGAAGTCGCCTACCGCCGCATCACGCGCTTTAATAGCTAAAATGTCTGCCGTTGCCGCTTCACTTATTCCAGGCTCTAACAAGTAAGCCTCATCAAATACCTCACGAATAGCGAGAGCAGGCATCACGTCGTCTGCCATTTTATTGGAAAGAATAAAGCTCAAGCACGATTCAAAGTTATGATGCGCCAATACACTTGCATGAACATAGCTTGATAATAACGGTTCATTATCTGCAACAACTTTTGCTTCTTGTTTCAAAGTAGACCAAAAATCGATGGGCGTAGAGGTAACAGACATAGCATTTCCCGTTGGTGTTTATCTTAGGCGCAGTGATATCGAATAGCGAAGCGTAAACGGTAGAGTTTACCTGAGATTGACGAATTGCAATATGACAGTGATACCTGCCGGCAGTCGATTTCGATCAACTTAGCTAAACAATTTATTATTAGTTATTCCATTAGGTTTTTTTCTGTCAATTTTCACCTTCCGCTTCACAAAAGTCCCAACAGTACTTGCACGCCTATTGAAGACATAAGAAGCCAAAACTTGACTGTATAAATTAACAGGCAGCTGGCATAATAGCCACGCTTTTCATTTGTGAATAAAATAAGATAACAGGTGCCACACTATGGATGTATCCAGACTGCTAGACGAGCTTAACGACAAACAACGTGAGGCTGTAGCAGCACCGCTCTCAAACGCGCTGGTATTAGCAGGCGCTGGTAGTGGCAAAACCCGCGTACTCGTTCACCGCATAGCGTGGTTGATGGAAGTCGAAAACATCGCGCCTTTCTCGATTTTAGCCGTTACGTTCACAAATAAAGCCGCTAAAGAGATGCGCGGTCGTATAGAGTCGCTCATGGGAAAGAGCCTGCACAACATGTGGATTGGCACGTTCCACGGGTTAGCCCACCGCCTGTTGCGCGCTCACCACGGTGAAGCACGACTGCCAGAGAATTTTCAAATCATTGACTCTGACGATCAGTATCGCCTAATTCGTCGAATTTTAAAGGCCATGAATTTAGACGAAAAGCACTATCCACCTCGCCAAATTCAATGGTATATCAACGGTAACAAAGACGAAGGACTTCGCCCTCAGCACATTGAAACCTTCGACGACCCTATTCAAAAAACCATGCGCGAAGTGTATACCGCTTATCAAGATGCCTGCGATCGCTCAGGCCTTGTAGACTTTGCTGAATTACTGCTGCGCGCTCATGAACTGTGGGCCAAAAACCCTGAAGTATTAGCCCACTACCAGCGTCGTTTTCGCGCGGTGTTAGTTGACGAATTTCAAGATACCAACAACATTCAATACGCTTGGTTACGCATGCTGAGCAGCGGCGATAATAACAATATTATGATTGTGGGCGACGACGACCAATCTATATACGGTTGGCGTGGCGCGAATGTAGACAACATTCAGCACTTTCTAAAAGACTTTGAATCACCAGCAACCATTCGCCTAGAGCAAAACTATCGCTCTACGGGCAACATACTGAAAGCGGCCAATACCGTTATCGATAACAACACAGGTCGTTTAGGTAAAGAGCTTTGGACTGAAGATAGTCAAGGTGAGCCCATTTCGGTGTATGCGGGCTTCAACGAGCTGGATGAAGCTCGTTTTATTGTGTCGAAAATCAAAGACTGGCTTAACCAAGGTAATGCACTTAGCGATACCGCCATTTTATATCGAAACAACGCCCAATCTCGTGTGCTGGAAGAAGCATTGCTTCACGAAGGGCTGGCCTACCGTATATATGGCGGCCTGCGCTTCTTCGAACGCCAAGAAATAAGAGATGCGCTAGGCTATATGCGCATGGTAAGTCACCCTCACGACGACGCTGCCTTTGAGCGTGTGGTGAATACACCAAGTCGTGGCATTGGTGAGAAGACCTTGTCTCAAGTTCGCGACGCTGCCAGAACCCACAACTGTTCTATGTGGCAAGCAAGCCAACTGCTGATTAACGAAGCCTCATTAAAGGGACGGGCTCTAAATGCTATTCAAAGCTTCGTGTTACTTATTACCGAGCTCGAGCAATCTACCGTTGACGATCCTTTAGAACAACAGGCAGACAAAGCTATTCGCCAGTCTGGGCTGTACGCCATGTACCAGTCTGAGCGCGGTGAGAAAGCGCAAGCCCGTTTAGAAAACTTGGAAGAACTGGTTACTGCGTGCAAAACCTTTATTGTGCCCGATGAAGCAGAAGAAATGACGCCACTGGCGGCCTTTTTAGCTCACGCGTCGCTTGAGGCAGGCGACACCCAAGCCGATAAAGATCAAGATGCAGTGCAAATGATGACTATCCACACAGCGAAAGGCTTAGAGTTTCCTTTGGTATTTTTGGCAGGTGTTGAAGAAGGCATGTTCCCCAGCCAAATGACCAATGATGAGCCTGGACGAATGGAAGAAGAACGTCGTCTCTGCTATGTTGGAATGACGCGGGCTATGCAAAAGTTGTATATCACTTATGCAGAGAATCGTAGATTATATGGTCAAGACAAATACCACACCGCGTCGCGCTTTATTCGCGAAATGCCAGAGGACTGTATTGAAGAAGTGCGCTTAAAGTCCACTATTTCGCGTCCTGTACACAATCGATTTAATCAGATGACGTCTCATGCGTCGTTTGAAGAAACCGGTTTTAAGCTTGGCGAACGAGTAGTGCACCGCAAGTTTGGTGAAGGTATTGTGCTAAATTATGAAGGTAGTGGCGAGCACGCTCGCGTGCAGGTAAACTTCGATGAGTTTGGCAGTAAATGGTTAGTTCTCGCCTACGCAAAATTGGACAAAGCGTAGTAATTATTCGGCAAGGTAGCCTATATCCAAGTTGGACTATATGCAGCAACATGTGCTGGTCATTGAAAATGGCGACAACAACCTTGAGATTATTTCCAGGCTCGTGAGGCGCGCAGGGCTCACACCTGTGGGCGCCACCTCGCTGACCGAGGGAAGAGCCCGCTTTGCGCAAAACACGCCAGAAACCTTTTTATGTGCCATTGTGGCTTACACATTACCAGACGCACCGAAAGGCGAAGCTATCGACTTTGCCATTGATGCCTATATCCCCACTATTGCCACAACAGAGAGTTTAGACACCTTTACTCGCGACAAAGTACTCGAAAGAAATGTGGTCGACTATATCCCCAAAGAAAACGCACAAAATTACGATTACCTCATTCGCTTAATATCCCGACTTGAAAAGAATAAATCTACCGGCGTAGTAGTAGTAAGTACCAACAGAGTGCAGCGAACGCGAACCTTATCGTTACTTGAGCGTCATAACTTTGTGGTATATGAATGCCTGACCGCCAGTGAGGCCATGACGACACTATCGACACACAAGCACATTCGACTCGTTATTACCGATAATACGCTTCCTGATATGTCCGGTACCGTATTTGTTGCCAGTCTTCGTAAAGCGTTCTCAAAAGAGCAATTGGCGGTTATGGGTATTGCCGGAGGTCATGGCATGCTGATGTCTGCCCACTTTATTAAAAGCGGAGCCAACGACTTTTTGCGCATCCCCTATTGTCATGAAGAGTTTTTGTGCCGTGTAATGCAAAACGTGGAATACATTGAAAGCGTTGAAGCAATAAGGCGCGCTGCAAATACCGATTATTTAACCGGCCTGCCAAATAGAAGACATTTCTTTTATACCGTTACCATGCAGTATCAGCAGTTGTCCGACAACCATGCACTGGCGCTCATTGATTTAGATTTTTTCAAGTCAATTAACGATACTCATGGGCATGACGCTGGAGATGCGGTATTAAAAGTCGTGGCCGCACTCATTGAGTTTTATTTTCCCGACGAAATCATTTCGCGGTTTGGCGGCGAAGAGTTTTGTATTTACCTGCCTAACACACCTTTTGAGCAAGCCTGCGAACGCTTAGATGACTTTAGAAAGGTAGTGGAAAATGAATCTATCGAGCTTCCCAAAGGGACTACCCACGTCACATGCAGCATTGGCATGAGCGGCGCAGTTACCCAGCGTATCGACAGGCTAATCAGCGATGCCGATAAGCAGCTTTATGCAGCCAAAAACAGTGGCCGCAACAAAGTGATGTCTAGCGAGGCGCTACACGCCACCCATCAGTAGCCGCCGTTTTTTCAGCACAGTTTACACCTACGTATCTACGCCCCTGAGCTCTACCTTTCTCATACTACGTGTATACCCTACTTGTCAGGTGTTGACTCAAGTTCAGCTGCCCGAATTTCTGCTGCCTGAAGCGCAGCAGCCCGCGCTTGTATTCGCTGTCTGCGAAAGTTGAATATCGAGTCTGCACTGAATACAGCGAGTGCCAACCATACAAATGCAAAAGTGGTTAGCCTAGCCTCTTCTAACGGTTCGCCGTAGAGATAAACCGCTAAAATAAACATCAGTGTTGGACCAATGTATTGGAAAAACCCTAAGGTGGAATACATGATGCGCCTCGCTGCAGCGGTGAAGCACAATAGCGGCGCTGTAGTTACTATACCGGCGGCGAAGATAAGCAGATTTAAGTCGATGCTATTGTTAAATAAGTTGCTGTATTGAGAGCCATAAAGCACCCAATACCCTATAGCCAGCGGCGATAACATGAGTGTTTCGATAAATAAGCCTGGCAGGGAGTCTACGGCCACCTGCTTACGCAGCAAGCCATACACACTGAAGCTTGATGCCAATACCAGCGCAATCCATGGTATTTCACCATAGGAAAGCACTAAAATACCGACGCCTACTACCGCTAAAATAACCGCCGTTCTCTGCAGATTGCGAAGCCGTTCGCCCAAGAATACCCGTCCTAAAAACACATTAATAAGCGGATTAATGTAATAGCCTAAGCTAGCGTCGAGCAGGTGGTCATTGTTTATGGCCCAAATAAACAGTAACCAATTGGCCCCTAGCAATAGGCCAGCGAAAAAGAGAATGACCATTACCCGCTTATCTTTTAATGCGGAGATCACTTTAGGCCATTGCTTTAGCGCAGCGATAAACCCTACAAGCAGCACCACCGACCAAATGACGCGATGCATTAATATTTCGGCAGCGGGAAGTACCATTAACTGTTTAAAATAAACAGGTGCTACGCCCCACATACTGTAAGCGGCTATCGCACAGATAACGCCCACTTGGGCGGCAGAAGCTGGCTTAGACAATGATAACTCCAAAACGAAATAGGCTATGAGCGCGCTATTGTTTAATACAACGCTATTTTAAACAAGCGCTCTGTTGTGCTTGCGGCCCAAAGTGCCACATATTTGGGTTAAACATCGTTAACCCCGTCGGTGAATATGGCTCAGTGCATTAGAGCATTAGTGCTTTAGAGCATTAGTGCTTTAGAGCAAAAATAATGTACCCAGCCCTAAGAAGGCAACAAAGCCTACAATGTCGGTTACCGTGGTTAAAATAACCGACCCCGACAGCGCAGGATCTATTTTTAATTTATCCAAAATAATCGGCACAAATACACCGGCAATAGCCGCCGCCACGATATTGAATAAAATGGCTAAGCAAATAACCACGCCCAGCATCACATCGGTAAACCAAAAATAGGCAACAATACCAATAACTAAGGCCCATATAACGCCATTAACGCCGCCTACTTTTAGCTCTTTGATCATTAATGCTTTAATATTGGCGGGCGTAACTTGCCCTAATGCCAAACCTCGCACAATAAGCGTTAACGTTTGACTACCCGCAATACCACCCATGCTTGCTACTACTGGCATCAGTACTGCCAGTGCAACTACCTGCTGAAGCGTGCCTTCAAACAGGCCAATAAACCACGACGCCATAAATGCGGTCAGTAAGTTTATACCCAGCCAAAGTGCCCTATTTCTGGCACTTTTCGCCACAGGCGAGAACAAATCTTCGTCTTCATCCATACCTGCTGAGGCCATGACTTGACGCTCATAAAACTCATTCACCAGTTCGCTTGCTGCGGTAATGTCTAATCTGCCAAGCAGGGTATTGTTTTCATCCACCACGGGCAGTGATGCCAGCCCCGAACGCTGCACTATTAGTGATGCATTCATGGCATCGTCGTCGCCTTTAAATGTCGTAATATTTTCTTCTGCAAGAGACAGTAACGCTTTGTCCTCAGTGGCAGAAAACAAGTTGTTAATTTTAACGAGCGCCGCAAACTGCCCCGTTCGATTAACGAGATAAATACTGTCGCAGTGCTGAGGGATGTCTTTTTTCAATAAGCGCAATGCCTCTCTAACTTTGGCGTTTGAAGGCAGCACCAGTTGCTCATGGTTTATCCAGTGACCTATCTGATTATCGGGGAAAAGTGAGGCTTCTCTGAAGTATTTTCGTTCTTTGGAGTCGAGTGACTCGTAGGCCAAATCAACAAGTCGCTTAGGTAAAGAGTCGAGAAGTTCAAGTAAGTCATCGGCATAAATGTCGGCAAAAATGGACGCCCATTCATTGTGCGGCGTATTATCGATAAGAATTTCACGGGGGTCGCTACGCATCTCAACCAACACGTTCAGCTTTTGATCTCGCGGAATTCCCTCCCACACTACTAGCCGTGGCTCTACAGGCAACGATTCTAGCAGCGTAGCAATATATACATTGTCTTGACCACTTAGCGCAGCTAATAGCGACGCAGGGTCATCCGCCATACCTTCGGTAACAATCTCTTCGATTAAATCTGGTAATTGGTCAGCCACACTATACCTCCTGTTGACACATGCTTTTATCAATTCTACAGCCCTTAGATTATCATGTTGCTGCGTATGAAAATATGACGGACTAATTTATACACGCGCTTTTACGTTTTTGTTTATTCACCCTTTCTTAGGCGGTTATGCTTTGTCGCTCTATTTAATGTGAGGGCCTTGCGCTGAATTTTAGTCTAGTTTTTGCAAATGCCCCGTGAAGACAGAGCAAAAAAAGCGTAAAATCCTCAGCTATGACAACTGCATTAGCCACCACAGAATTATCGCCCCACTCTGACAACATCGAATCGCCAGAAAACGTACTCAAAAACGTTTTCGGTTACGGTGAATTTCGCGATGGCCAAGGGGAAGTCATTCACCATGTGTGTAACGGTGGTGACGCACTTGTGCTGCTACCTACCGGCGGTGGAAAGTCGTTGTGTTATCAAATACCCGCATTAGTTCGCGACGGTACCGCCATTGTGGTGTCGCCACTGATATCCCTAATGCAAGATCAGGTAGAGCAGCTTAAAGCCCTTGGTGTGAAGGCTGATTATCTCAACTCCACACTCGACGCTGAAGCTCAGGCCAACATCAACGATGCGCTCATTGCAGGAAAGCTAGATTTACTCTACGTGTCTCCTGAGCGCCTAATGCAGTATGCATTTCAGCAATTACTCAACAGAGCGGAAATTGCCTTATTTGCGATTGATGAAGCCCACTGCGTATCCCATTGGGGCCATGACTTTCGTCAAGATTATCGCGCTTTAGGTAAAATAAAATCTCGTTTTTCACATATTCCCGTTATTGGCTTAACCGCTACTGCAGACACCGCCACTCAAGCCGACATTTTAAATCAGCTCACTTTACATGAGCCGCTAGTGTATAAAGGCAGTTTCGACAGACCCAATATTCGCTACCGCGTTATGTCGAAATACAAAGCCTTCGATCAAGTCGTTAGCTACGTAAAGCAGCAAGAAGGCAGCGGTATTATTTATTGTAATAGCCGAGCCAAAGTTGACGATTTACGCGACAAACTCTTCAGGCTTGGCTTTCGCTGCGCTGCCTATCATGCAGGCATGGATAGCGATGAACGAGAATTGGTGCAGCGTCAGTTCCTCAATGACAAGATTGATATTGTGGTAGCAACAGTGGCCTTTGGCATGGGCATTAACAAGTCTAACGTTCGTTACGTGGTGCATCACGATGTGCCTCGCAGTGTTGAGAGCTATTATCAGGAAACCGGGCGCGCTGGACGAGACGGGCTGGAATCGGAAGCGCTTTTATTGTTCGACGAAAAAGATGCCGCCAGAGTGAGGCAGTGGATTGAACAAGGCGAAAGCGGTGATAGAAATCACATAGAGCTTCAAAAGTTTGCTGCTATGGAAGCCTTTTCAGAAGCGCAAACATGCCGACGACAAGTTTTGCTTAACTACTTTTCTCAGTTTAGCGATAGTGCCTGCGGGAATTGTGATATTTGTTTAGATCCCCCCAAAATGGTGGATGGCCTTGTTATCGCACAAAAAGCCTTATCATGCATTTTGCGCTTATCTCAGCAGGCATCAAGTCAATACGTTATTGATGTTTTACGAGGCAAACAGCTTCGCAGGCTGCAAGAGGCGGGGCATCATCAACTTTCCACTTATGGAATAGGAAAGGACAAATCAGACAGCTATTGGCATAACATTTTGAATCAGCTGGTTCATAAAGGGCTGATACGCGTTGATATTACTGCACATGCGTCACTGCGACTTACAGAGGCCTCGCGCCCTGTACTAAAAGGCGAAGTACCGGTACAGCTTGCAGTACCGCGACTTGAATTTAAGCCTGACAAAAAAGCCAAACAAGCGCCTGCCAATTACGACCGCACCTTATTTACGCGACTTAAGCATTTACGCAAAGTGCTGGCCGAAGAAAACGAAGTGCCGCCGTATGTGGTATTCAGTGACGCGACCTTGGTGGATATGGCGTGTAAGCTGCCCGTCACTCGCAATACCTTGCTTGAAGTAAGCGGTGTTGGGCAAACCAAATTAGAGCGCTACGGCGATGCCTTTATCAAACTTATCGACGACTACATTTCTCGCAACGATTAAACTAAGCGTAGGCGTATTCGCCGCCTTTTTCTAGAGCGCGCTGATAGGCTGGTCTTTCATGTACACGCTTAACGTACCCGCGAATTGCTGTGAAATCATCAGCTCGACCACTCGCAACGAGAGACTCTAACGGGAATATCATTTGTATATCAGCTCCCGTTGGTTCTTCACCTGCAAACCATGTGTTACTAGCAAGGTACGATTCTACATAGCGAAGGCTCTGCGCCAAGTTAGGGCCGTAATACGCATTAATGATTCCATCGACTAACTTGTCTGTGATGGGCTTTATGAAAAACGGTTTAGAGCCTTTCTGACGCGCTTTTTCTAAAACAAGATTAGCCACAAGCGGCGGCATCAAAGACCCTTCGGCAAAGTGAAGCCAAAATAGATAGTCTTGCAACGCTTTGCCCTCTTCAGGCACAGTAAAGCCAGATTCAGCATGATTACGCACTAAATATTCGACGATAGCGCCAGATTCAGCGATGGCACCATGTGGCGTAGTAAGCACCGGTGAACGTCCTAGGGGGTGGACTGCTCGCAGTGAATCGGGCGCCAAATTCGTTTGACTGTCTCGTTCATAAAACGCGATTTTGTATTCAACACCGAGCTCCTCTAGCAACCACAGAATACGCTGAGAGCGAGAGTTATTTAAATGATGTAGTGTTAACATACCCCTTCCTTAATTTGCGTTGTCATAACGCATATAAAAACTATTGTTGTTGTGCTGTAATGTATACATGGATAATCGGCGGCAGGTTTACTTCTAATTAGACCTTTACTTATCGATTTAAGCCGTTGCAAATACTTATCCTTGCAAGTGCTTGAGCTTGCAAGTGTCGTTCATGCGCTTACGGTGCTTAACCATGCAATGCCTAAACCTACAGATGGGACTCTTGAGGCGATTTTACATAAAGCGTGTTTAGAAGCGCCAGAGATTCATGCTGCATGTAATTGCGGATAAAGTCTGCTTTTCATTTACTATGTGGATATATTATCGCTATGAATTAAGCAGCTGGGAATCAAGAAGCTGGGAATTAAACAGCTGCGAATTAGCTCACCGTAAATGAGCTTTTGCATTGCACCAGCCGTTTATTCAACAGCACCGTATACGTACACCTTACATAGATAACAGGTTAAAATAACAAGGGTTTCAAATTATGCAGCAGTTACTTGCATCAAGTGTCATCGCCGAACTTCACAACACCGAGTCAAGCGTTCAGATAACCCTTCCCCTTCCTACAACGCCGCTAAAAACCGAGCAGTGGTTGACTCAGTTTGTGTCACTATTTCATTTTCAAGCGTCACAAGCTGATTGGGGTGCTGATAGGTTTCAGGTGGTATTAACTTCTTTAAAAGGCCACCCGCCTTTTCAGTGCTTATTATGCATAGAATGGCTATGCGAAGCGATATGGCTTGAGCCTATTGGTAGCGAGCAACGCCCTCAAATCATTAGCGATTATCTAAAGGAACAGGGAGGCGCTTTTTCGTAAGCATCACTCTAAACTTACATTTCTTTGTTGCCACCTATGAATTACTATTAAGCAATGAACGCCATGTCACTGTTGTTTTCACCGTCAATGCTTACTCGCTCTTTTGCGCTAGTGTGGCTTGCTATGGCATTACTGCTATCGCTTGCGTCTGCTGGCTTTCGCAGAATCAATGGGATTGCAAAGTCAGACCGAATAAGAATGTCCACGTTAAAACAGAGCCAGAACCACTCTGCGCTTTTGTATGTTCTCGCATTGACCGGACTGTTGCTTGTTTCATTTTCTGCTATCGCTAAAAATGACGAGGCTAATAATGCGACAAATAGCACGACAAATAACATACGTATTGATGAGTCTTTTAAACATATTCTTGTTAATCATCATAGCAGCATAACTTACGCTCCTGACTCGGCGACGTACTTTGATGTATTAGAAGGCGCGAGTGCGTTTTCAGGCCAACAGATCACATCCACAAACTCTAGGCAGTGGCTGTCTACCGATATACAACACAGCGGCTTTAGCCCTGTCTCCCTTGTGGTTAATGTAGACCGATTGAACATTGACGACCTGCAGCTTTATCTGCTCAACAACAATGAACGCATTATCAAAACGTATCGCTATCAAGCAGGAAAAGGCGACCTTTCTCTGCCACAACCCGTGCCCAGCATTCGATTGTCTTTTACACTACAGCCCTATCAAAATGTGCGCTTGCTCATTGGCATTAAAGACGCAGGGTTAAGCAACATACCTGTTACGCTGTGGGAAAGGGATGCACTGGAGCAATACGATACTAATATGCTGGTTGCCTTAGGTGCAGTGCTTGGCGTGTTCGCACTTATTATCACCTACTTCCTTCTTTCCTACTTCAACCAACGTATTGCCATTCGGTTTTGGCTTACGATGTCATCATTGGCCATGCTGACGCTTTTTTTCATTTTTCAAAGCGGACTGGGTGTGTGGCCAAGCTTGACCAACACTACTGAAGCGGCATTCATAATTGCATCAACCTTGCTGTTGCTGTGCTTTGCCAAGGTAACCCATCACCTATTTCCTCGAGTGCCCGCTTTCCTCAAAGGACTTAATTTTGCGATTCCTTTTGTGTGTTTATATTGCTTTTTCATCGAGCCCACTGTGGCAATTGTAGTTCTGCTTAGCACTATTGCGATAATGGGTGTAAGCCAAGTTGCTTTGGCGCTAACGTTTAAAGAAAATCGACAAACAAGTCGCTTGTTCTCAATTGGATGGCTCTCGTTTTTTGTCTTGTTTGCAATATCGATTCAAGGCCTCTATCACTTAATGGTTTATACCTTCAGTGTCTATTTGGTTATGCTGTTTTTTACCGCCTTTGGGCTGTTGTGTTTAGGCATGGCCGCGGCAACAAAAGAACGGTTTTACAACAAAAAGCAGTTGGTAAAAAAAGAAGAGATCATTACCAACTTAAACCATTTCTATCATTTATTTAGAAACTCAGCAGAAGGACATTACACCTCAACTTGGGACGGTAATTTAGTGTCTGTAAACCCGGCTATGTATAAGCTTTTTGGGTATACCGATGAAGACGACATGCTGGAAACCGGCGCAAAAACATCGGTTTTCTATGCTAACGCTGATGACAGGCAGCTTCTCTTAGGCGAGCTGTCTCAAACCGGTCACTTAACTGGCAAAGAAATAAGAGCAAAAAGAAAAAATGGTGAAGAGTTTTGGATTTCGTTGTCTTGCCGTTTGCAAGAAAATGGTGATGGTCCCTATATTTTCGGCTCAATTATCGACATCACCGAGAAAAAACAATCGGATCTTAATTTACGCTATTTAGCTACTCATGACTCTCTTACAGGGACGTATAATCGTCGCCAGTTTGAATCCGAGTTTAAGAGTAAGGTGGCATCAGTATCTAGACCACCTGTGTGTCTACTGTATTTAGATTTGGATAGATTCAAGGTGGTTAACGATACCTGCGGTCATAAGGCGGGTGACGTACTCATAAAAGATATAGCCAGACTGATAGAAAACACGCTTTTAAAAAACGCTCTTCTTGCCCGTTTAGGCGGCGATGAGTTTGGTATCATCTACTCAGATTATGATGAGAAACGTGTTTTTGAGAACGCAGAAAAAATACTTAATGCAGTGCAAGACTATCGCTTTATGTGGAACAACCGCATTTTCAATTTAGGCGTGAGCATTGGCATGGTGGTATGCGATGAAAATACTACAAGTGCTGGGCAATACTTAAGCATGGCAGATGCGGCGTGTTATTTCGCCAAAGACCAAGGCCGTAATCAAATTCATCGATACAACAGCAATGAAGAGAGTACTCAGCGTTATCAGCGCGAGTTAGATTGGGTATCGACCATTAACAACGCGTTAGAAGAAAACCGATTTGAACTATATTACCAACCGCTGCGACCACTTAGCCAGGCAAATGAAGGGTATTATTATGAGGTGCTGCTTCGTTTGCGAGAAAGCGACGGTAACATTGTAGAGCCTGCAAACTTTCTGCCTACTGCAGAGCGTTTTGAAATGAACGTGAACGTAGACAAGTGGGTAGTAACGAATACATTTAAGTGGCTATCAGAAAACCCTGAGCATTTGAGCAATCTTAAACGCTGTAGTATCAACTTAAACTGCCACTCCCTGGCCGATAGAGATTTTACGCTGTTCATTCTAAATGCGTTTGAAACCTTCGGTATTGCGTATAACAAGATTTGCTTTGAGGTTATTGAGTCTGTGGCCATTATTAAAATGGACGACACGTTGGCCTTTATGCAGACATTCAAAAACTTAGGCTGCACATTTTCTCTTGATGACTTTGGCAGCGGCTTTTCATCCTATAACTATCTTAAAAGCCTTCCTGTGGATCAGGTAAAAATAGACGGTATGTTCATAAAGGATATGCTTAACGACAGCGTAGACACTGCGATGGTTGCATCGATAAAGGATGTGGCGAAGGCCATGGGCATGCAGACAGTGGCAGAGTTCGTGGAAAATGAAGCCACAATGACCCAATTAGGCAACATGGGAATCGATTTCGCTCAGGGCTACGGTGTTGCAGTACCAGCCCCTCTCGTCGACTTCATCCCGCTGTAAGGCCCTTATTCCCTTGGGCTCATATCGTTGATCTCGCTTTCGATTTATAACAAATAAAAAAGAGTGATAGAGCAAATACCCCAAAACCGGATGAAATGCGTATAATCATAGGCCGTTGGTAGCAATGCATTGTTATTAACGTACAACATTACACTCTATAAATGATACAATGTAACACTTTATAGTTAGAATGATATTGTAAAGACGACCTAAAAAAGATGCTGCCAAATTCGGTAGCGATCAGTGCAGATATCAGGCTTGCAAAAGCTGTGATTATCCCCACATATGGCCTACTGTCCTAAGCGTAGAAGTAACATGAGTAGCAAACAGCCTAAATACGAATTTGTCAGTTCAGCAAAATTGCCAACGCGGCTTGGTGATTTCAAAATACACGGTTTCGTTGAAGCCAGTGGTCAAGAGCACGTTGCCCTGTCTTACGGCAACTGGAAGAAAGGCGATATTGTGCCAATTCGTATCCACTCAGAGTGCCTGACCGGAGATTCTCTTTTCAGTACCCGCTGCGACTGCGGTTTTCAATTAGAAAAAGCCATGCAAAACATCGTCGATAACGGCTTTGGCTTACTACTATACCTTCGCCAAGAGGGGCGTGGCATTGGACTGCTTAATAAAATACGTGCCTACAATCTTCAAGACAGCGGCATGGACACGGTAGAAGCTAACGAACATTTAGGCTTTGATGCCGACCTTCGTAGTTACGACATCTGTAAACTCATGCTAGATACGCTAGACGTTACCCGCGTAGAGTTAATGACGAACAACCCTAAGAAGCTAGCGGCACTTGAAGCCCTTGGAATAGACGTTGTATCGCGCAAACCTATCGACCATGGCGTAACGAAAGACAATAAAAACTATTTAAAAACTAAAACAGAAAAGCTGGGGCACGCATTCG
Organism: Alteromonas genovensis; assembly: GCF_010500895.1. Lineage (GTDB taxonomy): Bacteria > Pseudomonadota > Gammaproteobacteria > Enterobacterales > Alteromonadaceae > Alteromonas > Alteromonas genovensis. Next base: position 154,777 of record NZ_JAAAWO010000006.1, on the reverse strand, counting down.
ACCCTCACATTTTTAAATAGGATTGCAAGGGCGTGCTGATTTTTGCTGTACAATTAGCCCAAAAATCGCACAACAAAGTTCAACACGCCCTAAACGCCCGATGCTTCAACTTCACTGCAGCCAGCGGGCGTTTTTTATTCAGCTTAGGTTAATTAACCGCGGGTTATAACGTATACAGACTTACCCACATTGTTTGTTCGCTACAGTAAGCGCGCAATGACAATGTAAGGAGAATGTATGAAAAACATAGCCCTATCTATCGTGATTGCCCTTGGCGGTACTGCCGTTGGTTTACCGGTAATTGCTCAACAATCAACCGTTGATACTTCTGCCAATCAAACGTTGGCCACTAGCCAAACTGAAGTTTCCGATGCGCAATTGGACAGTCTTCTCGCCCCTATTGCGTTATATCCAGATACCTTACTTACCCACATACTCATCGCCTCTACCTACCCCCTTGATGTGATTTCAGCAGATAGGTGGCGACAAAGTAACAAACACCTTACGCCGGAGCAGGTTGAAGATGTATTAGAAGATGTAGATTGGGATCCAAGCGTGAAGGCGCTCGCCGCATTTACTGATTTGCTCAACACCATGGCCAGTGACCTAGACTGGCTGCAGCAGCTTGGCGACAGTGTATTAGTAAGCCAAGATAGAGTACTCGACCGAGTACAAGTACTGCGTCAGCATGCGAGAAACACTGGGAACTTAGATACTAACGACTATGTTGAAGTAGAAACAGAGCAAAGCAATTCTAGAGAGATCATCTATATCGCTCCCCGTCAGCGAGAGGTGGTGTATGTGCCTTACTACGACCCGCAAATTGTGTACGGCAACTGGTGGCACCCTATTGCACCCATATTCTGGTCTCACCACGTTAATTACCATCGTCATAGAAACGTATATTGGTCGCCGCGAGTGAGAATATCGGCCTTTTTCTCATTCGGTGCCGTGCACTGGAATAACCGCCATGTGGTTGTGCATCGCCAGCCAGTACGCAGGTTTTATAGAGGTAGCCAGCGCAAACGAGTCATTAGCAATGATTATCAGCGCTGGGAGCATCGCGTTGACCACAGACGTGCTCGCTACTCACAGCGCGTAGTGCAAACTAAACCCACACGTTTTGTGCACAGCAGTAATAGACATGTATCGACAAGTCGCCTTGCTGCCTCGCCAGGTTCAAGGTCGATAACAAAAGCGCGCTCTGTTTCAAACGCACAATTAAAAGCGCCGAACCAAGGTCGCGCGTTGTCAAGTAATCGAAGCGTACGCACTAACAAAACAAATAAGAGGCTTGATGAAAAAAAGCAGTACAACAAGCAGGCAATCTTAAACAAGCTCGATGCTAATAAGCGCCACTTTGCGAAAACATCGGCGGAAACATCTACAAAATCTCAGCTTTCAAAACCCCAGCCTATAAAACCAGGATCTGCGATACGCAAAATAGAGACTAAAAAGGCAGTTAAAGATAAAGCGCGAACGTACAGGACAGAGGCTTACCGTGGTAAAGCGTCACAAAACCGGACTTCTCAAATAGTAAGGAAAGACACTATCTTTAATAAAGGGGGCTCGAATAAAGGGGGCTTGAACAAAAGAGCCATGGACAAACGAGTCTCGAACAAACAAACAGTCACTCGGACAAGCAAGCAAACCGTCTCTCGTAACGTATCGCCAAAAAGAAGTGTGAGCCGTAACGAGGGGCGCAGCAATATTAGAACTGGTAGCGCCCAGTCTCGAAATACCCAGTCTCGAAATACGCAATCTCGAAAAGCATTGTCTCAAAGAACTCAGTCTCAAAATAGACTTTCTAGAGATAAATAACGTAAACGAACAGTGGCGACTACTAGGGCGTGTTAATCTTTGTTGTACGAGTTTTGGGCTAAAATGTACAGCAAAGATCAACACGCCCTAATTAACAGACGTTGATAAAAGTAGTAGCCACCTTTCATTTACTCAGTCTCAGAAAAAGTGGACAGTGCCTTTACAAAACGAGAGGGTGATGACGTATCTAGGTTGAAGTACAGTGAGGGCTCTATAAGTTCTAGTTCCATAATTGCCCACTCATTTTCTTGACGAACCAGGTCGACACGCGCGTACAGAGCTTGAGCCGGCATTGCCTCTAGTGCTCGCTGTGCTATTTCTTGCTGAGCAATATTTGCTTCAACGGCCAGTAACTGCCCGCCATGCTCCTCCTGAACTCGAAAGTCTCCTTGTTGAGGCACTTTCAATATGGCATGGCTATAACACCCTCCAAAGTAAAACAGAGAGTATTCCCCCTCCTCAACCACGCTAGATAAAAAGGGTTGAATCATATATCGACGAGCGGCAAAGGTAGTCAGCAGTGAAGGCATTATCTCGGCCATATTTGATGAGGAGACTCTAAAGGTGTCATCGGCGTTTGCACTCAGTGTCGGCTTAATAACAACTTCTTCAGTGTTAAACCGTGCAAAAGCATTGTGTATATCTTGCGCCACAAAACACTCTCCCCAAAGGGTATCTACTATGGGGATCCCTGCCCCTGCGAGGTCCTTCAAATACTGCTTTTCTATATTCCATCTAATCAGCGCTAAAGGATTTAATAAGATAGCCGAAGATTTATTAATGATCTCTAATGTATTAAGAAAGGTATCAGGATGCTGTTGGTAATCCCACGTACTGCGCACAATGACGTAATCGTACTGGTCCCAATTCACGTTCTGTTCGTGCCATGAGATTGTCTCTACCGACCATCCTATGTCCTTAAAATGAGGAATAAGCAATTCGTCATAAACGAAGAAATCTTCCAAATTATCGGTAGAAAGAAAAACTATTTGTGACATGAATGTCTCATTTATGACTTGAAAATTAACACTATTTTAGCGGTTTTTAATAACCTTAACCAACTGAAAAAGCGAAAAAATGTAGACCAAAGTTACATATAACCAACCTCAGCAATAGTTTATTATTCGGTCAACTTAGCAGGATGCTTACATTTCATCTACACTCAAACTAAACATATGGTGGAAACCTGTATGCAGTATCCTTGGCTTTTAGAAGGTCAGAAAATATTTCGCGTCGTTATCATTGCTCAACTGGTTATTTCAGTTGTCATTGGCCTTATTACCGGAGAACTCCTGCCCGCGTTTATTTTTGGTATACCCATCGCCGCAGTGCCTTTGGTATTGAGTTTGCAATCCCCTTATTCAGCATTAAGCCGCCATGCTATGGCCATTGGTGTGCAGCTGCTTACCGCACTGCATATCCATCAGTCATTTGGGCTTATTGAGATTCATTTTGAGATTTTTGTACTTCTTGCTTTCTTATCGGTTTTTAGAGATTGGAAGGTGATTGCCACCGGTACGGCAGTCGTCGCGGTACATCACATTAGCTTCTTTCTATTACAATCGAGTGGTGCCCCGCTTGTGATTTTCGAAGAGGGCCACGTTACGTTCACTATTTTGCTTTTACATGCTGCGTTCGCTGTAGCGGAAGGTGGTGTACTGATGTATATCGCAAAAACTGCCCATGAAGAGGGTGCAGGAGCCGCTGAACTGTCCTTAGCCATTAACGAGATGCAAAGGGAAAATAACAGGCTGGACTTAACGGTTGCTATAGACAGAGACAACAAGCTCCTCCGCCCCTTTGGCGAATTGATTGACCAAGTCAAAGAGTTGGTTCAACTGGCTTCATCATTAACTGACGACGTGGTTAAGGGCTGCGGTAATATGGAACAAGCTGCTAACAGCATGTTCGATATAAGCCACAAAACTGACCAAGAGTTAGCCATGGTGTCCGCTTCGTCAGAAGAAATTGCGCAAACCATGCAGATGTCGACAGAACAGACGACTAAAGCCAGTGATAAGGCCTCGGCGGCTCAAGCGTCATCACAAAACACCAAGGATTCAATTGCCACTACCAGTAATACGATTAATTCATTGCGAAGCACCCTCAATGATGCAGAAAAAACTAATTCCGCATTAAACGAGCAATGCTCGCATATCTCCGACGCCATGCGCTCTATTACAGCCGTAGCGGAACAAACTAATTTGCTAGCCCTTAACGCAGCCATTGAGTCAGCCCGAGCGGGAGAGCACGGTAGAGGGTTTGCTGTGGTTGCAGACGAAGTGCGTACGCTTGCTATTCGTTCGAAAGAAAGTGCGGAACAAATCACGAGTATCACTGAGCAGCTTGTTTCTCAAACAGCAAGCTCGGTAGATCAGATGCAGTCTTGTATCAGTCTTGTTGATGAGGCAGTCATGTCGAGTGAAAGTGCAACTAACGCAATGGCTGAAATTATGCTGCAAATCAACGATGCAAGTGAAAGCATGACAGAAATCGCGACATCTGCGGTAGAGCAAGAAACAGCGTCTGCATCCATTGCTGAAAGTACAGCTCGTCTAAGCGAATTTACTTCTGAAGAGCTCGCGACCGCAGAATCTCTTGCTGGCGAAGTGCAGGTGCTTACACAAATATCACAAAAAATGCGCAATGCCATCGAGCGCTTTAAACTGCAATGACAAAAGGCCTTTCTTGGGCGCTGCTTGCTTTATGGGCAAGCAGCCTGCTGGCCGCCATGTTAGTATATGGTCAGCGTCAGCTATCAGAATTCGATCCTGATGGCATACTGCTTCATCAATCAACTTCACCCACATTTGACAGTGAACTTACACAACTGCTTAAAAAAAGTAATGTACCCAGTGCTAGCATTATCCACATTGGCTCATCTGAAAGTTGCTACTGCGAAACACTCACCGCCCCTCATCAAACACAGTTGCTTAATCGCCTTGGCGAGTCACAGTACAGCGTTGTAGACATTGCGCTAGACTCTGTAAAAGGGCTAAGCAATATAATCACTACCGTTCCTGCATTAATTGTTATTGATGAGAGCTACCAGTTGCGCTACGTAGGCCCATACGCCACAGGCTATGGGTGCTTTACTGGCAAAAACTTGGTGGACCAAGTAGTAAGCTACACGCATCAATTCCCCTATAATGGCGCTATTATCAACAGCGACGCCACCGGTTGCTTTTGTTGATTGGCACGCAATATGTATATAACCATTAGTTAACCTTTAAAGAGGCCTACGCACTGCGTAACTGCGAAAAATTTACGTATGCGCGTATCGAGTCTGAAAAATATTTAGGGAGTGATGGCCGTTATGCAAACCGAGCAAAATACAAAGCAAGTCGCACATAACAGTAATCAAGTCGCAACGCTTTATAGGATGGTGACAGATGAGCATATCTGTCCATTCGGCTTAAAGTCTAAAGATCTACTTAAGCGCAAAGGTTACACGGTGAATGACCATCATCTCAGCACCCGTGAACAAACCGACGCTTTTAAAGAAAAGCATAATGTCACGACCACGCCTCAAACCTTTATTAATGACGAACGTGTTGGCGGATACGATGACCTTCGCGACTTTTTTAACCTAAAGCAAGAGGATAAAAAAGGCTCTCGATATACTCCCATTATCGTCACTTTTTCACTTGCGGCTCTAATGGTAATTGCACTGCTGCTAAATGGTAGCGGTGTTGGACTCTCATTGAGTCCAGAGCATGTCGTTATGTCGTTTATTGGCATTACCATGGTGTTGTTGGCCATGCAAAAACTGCAAGATCTCGTGGCATTTTCAAATCAGTTTATTACCTACGACCTTTTTGCCATGCGACATGTTCGTTATGCTTATGTTTACCCTTTTGCCGAGGCTTATGCTGGCTTAGGAATGCTAGCAAACTTTCCAGCATATTTAGTCGCTCCTATTTCATTGTGTATTGGTATAGTGGGGGCAATCTCGGTGGTTAAAGCTGTTTATATTGATAAACGAGAACTAAAATGCGCCTGTGTGGGCGGTAATTCTGACTTACCTCTAGGTTTCATCTCATTGACTGAAAACCTCGCTATGGCAGGTGCCGGGATTTATATGCTAGGACGTTGGCTGGGCTAAGGCCGACTTAGGCCTTTGAGGTGCGCCACTACGCTTCGCCCTAGTGCGCTTAGGTCATAGCCGCCTTCAAGCATGCTTACGATACGTCCTTCACAACAGCTATCAGCCACACGCCTTAGTGCTTGGCTTATCCAAAAATAATCGTCTTCCACCAAACGTAAATGGGCCATAGGATCTTCAGCGTGGGCATCAAAGCCTGCCGAAATGAGAATGAGCTGAGGCTGAAAATTAGAAAGCGCATTAAACCAGTGCTGTACTTTTTCTCTAAATACATCGCCAGTGATACCCGCTTCAAGGGGCACCGCTAAAATATTACTCGCCAAAACCGGCGCTCCGCTATGGGGGTAAAAAGGATGTTGGAAGCTTGAACACAGCATAATGCGCTGGTCGCCCGCTACTATCTGCTCTGTGCCGTTGCCATGGTGAACATCAAAATCCACAATGGCGACCCGCTGTAGATTATAGTTTTGCAATGCATAGCGCGCTGCCAATACTATGTTATTGAATACACAAAAGCCCATCGCGCTATCGTAGGTAGCGTGATGCCCTGGGGGCCTAGTGGCGCAAAAGGCCTGCCTTTCTGTGCCCGCCATAACGTAGTCTACGGCATTACAGCCAGCACCAGCAGACTCCAACGCTGCCGTTAAACTGTGCTTCATTAAGCCAGTATCTTCGTCGAGCCAAGCTGTAGGGGTTTCTTTACCTGCGTACACGGTCTTTTCATCATCACTAAAGGACACCTGCGCAGCACGGTGGAATACACTTTTAATGTAGTAAGGGTCGTGAGCCAATGATAGATATGCCTCAGGGATTGGCGTAGCATCACCATGCTCACAAATCATCTCTAGTCCAGATGATAACAGCTGATCGTCTATAGCAAATAGGCGGTCTGGTGATTCTGGATGTTCATTGCCGAGGTCGTGTTTAGTGCCGTGCTTACCACGGAAAATTTTTATTGTCATGTCAGCGACGCCACATCAAGCACCAGTTCAACATCACTCGGGTCACCGGTAAATTTGCGCTTAAACTTTGCTTGTTCAAAAATAGCAATCATGGGCATGTTATCTCCGCGAACGTACGCCATCATCTTGCTAATCTCGCGCTTTTTCGCAATATTGATGAGCTCTTTTAACAGTAGTTTTGCCATGCCTTTTCCTTGCTGAGTCTCACGAGTAACAAATGCAGCTTCACAGGTATTATCTGACGGATTAAAGTAGAATCGCCCAACTGCGTGAATGGTGATACGAGAGCCCTCTTGGCGCACAATACACAGCCCAGCATCAGAGCTTTGATCCACACTGACTAAATTGCAGGATTTCTCGCGGGACATTTGCTTTGGGTCGTAGTTATAGCGCAGTCGCAAAGTTTCTTTAGTATGAGAGTAAAAGAACTCTTGCAGCCGACGTTCGTCGGCAGGGTTGAGCGGTCGCATGTAGAAGCGCTCGCCCCGTATATCTAGTTTTTTAAGCTGAATAGCGCCTAACTCAGGAATGTCGGTAGGGTACTTTTCCTGATAGTGCGGTACCCAGTAATGCTGCCTGACTTCCTCTAGTAGCGCCGAACGAAACTTAGGGTGGGCAACTCGAATAAGCTCTAGCGCTCGCTCTCGAATACTTTTTCCTTTTAGCGAAGCGATACCGTATTCCGTTACCACATATTGCACGTTACCCCGCGACGTGACAACGCCAGCGCCCTCACTAATTTGCGGCGTAATTCGGGAAATGGTCTCATTTTGGGCAGTAGAAGGCAGTGCAATGATAGCCTTGCCCCCTTTGCTAATAGAGGCGCCAGTGACAAAGTCTACCTGCCCCCCTATGCCACTATAAAAGTCATAACCTAAAGAATCAGCAACAACTTGCCCAGTAAGGTCCACCTCAAGTGCACTGTTAATGGCCACCATATTGTCATTTTTCGCAATATTGGTGGGCTTATTAACGTAACTACTCGGATAGAATTCTATGTGTGGGTTGTTATCAATCAGCTCGTACAGCTTGCTCGTGCCAATGGCAAAACTGGTTACTACCTTACCGGGGTGGAACGTCTTTTTCTTATTGGTAACGGCACCTGAGGCCAGCAACTCTATAATACTGTCGGTGAGCATTTCGCTGTGAATACCCAAATCTTTATGGGTACAAAGGTACTTAAGGGTAGCGCTGGGTATTTTTCCAATGCCAAATTGCAGTGTGGCGCCGTCATTCACCAGCATAGCTACATACTGCCCAATTCGCTCCGCTACGCTATCTATGGGTGGTGTTGACACTTCCACCAGCGGTTCATCCGCTTCAATACAGGCGTGAATCTCGCTAATATGAATATAGGAATGACCCGCTGTTCGCGGCACTTGCGGGTTAATTTGGGCAATCACTTTTTTGCTGTGACGTATGGCAGACATGGCAATATCAACCGATGCACCTAGCGAACAATAGCCAAACTCGTCTGGAGGGCTTACGTTTACCATCGCCGCGTCCAGGGCTAATATCCCGTCGCTAAATAAGCTGGATATTTCCGACAGAAACACCGGTGTATAGTCGGCACGCCCCTCATCAACCGCTTTGCGCATGGCACTTCCGCCAATAAAGAAGGTATTTGCCTTAAATAGGTTTTTGTATTCTTGTTTTACCCAGCGGGTATCGCCTAACGCCAGCATGTGCACTAATTCAATGTCGCTAAATCCCTCACTATTATGAATGAGGTGCTGCACAAGTGCGTGGGGCACTGATGCGTTACCGCCGACAAAAACACGACAACCTGATTTTATCAACGCGGGCCAATCTGGCGCTGGGGGTAAGCGTAATGCCATACTTTTCTGCCTCTATGAGCTAGCGAAGCCAATACATCAATAATGCCATAAATTCAGAGACTTTCCCGCCTCAATCAACGAATTCCTGCCTAAGCGATTAGTCTTAGAGGACACGTTACTCTATTTACAAAAACGCCCACTAGCGTGGGCGTATTACATGATGATTTTGCCTAGGCCTTATTTGCCTATTGTCTCTTCGGCTACTTCTAAGGCTTATTGATATCGGAACTTTTCTAACCAGTTTCTGAAAAAGGGCGAAATCACCGACTTACTATTGGCTAAACGATGGCCGTCGTTTAATAGCAGCAACTGCGCTTTTTGATGACGAGCATACTTAAGGCTATTTTCAATAGGAATGATATCGTCATTCCAACCATGCACTAAGCTTACGTACCCGTCATAGGGAAAGCGCTGAATTTCGTAGTCTGGCATATACAAAGCCGGCGCCATTAAAAACACACCGCGAGCAGAAATTTGACTTGCTGCCGCCAGCGACACATAGCCGCCCATACTAGAGCCCACTAAAATGACATCGTTGCACTTTTCAGCAATGGTTTCTTTAAGGCGCGATAAACGCGCTTCTGGGCACTCGAGATCTTGATAATCAATACTCTCCACACCAAAGCCCATATCACTTGCTACATTCGAAAGCGTAGTAATTTTACTGCCCCAAGGGCCACTTTCTTTCCCGTGCGAAAAAACAACGGTTGTCATTGCTCATGTCCTTATTGCATGTACTTATTGTATTTTTTAACTGAAACTACAATTTCATTAAAAGTATAAAAGATAAAAATTTACTGTATCGTAAATCCTCACTGCTTGTCTTCTTTATGAAACAGTTTTTCAACCATTACATAAAACATAGGCACAAAGAAGATAGCTAAGAAGGTAGCTGCAAACATGCCGCCCATTACAGCGATACCAATTGCATTTTGACTCGCCGCACCTGCACCGCTGGCTAAGGCCAGTGGTGTTACGCCTAAAATGAAGGCCATTGAGGTCATAAGAATAGGGCGAAAGCGCTGAGACGCTGCATTTGAAACAGCGGTCATTAGGTCTACACCATTCTCGTACTCTTCTTTGGCAAATTCCACAATCAAAATAGCGTTCTTCGCAGCCAAACCTACGGTGGTTAAAAATGCCACCTGCAAATAGACATCGTTGGCTAAATTAAAGATAAACGCCGCTGTCACCGAGCCTAAAATACCTAACGGCACAACTAACATTACCGCAAAAGGCACCGACCAGCTTTCGTACAATGCAGCAAGACATAAAAATACCACCAGTATTGAAATAGCGTACAGCATTGGCGCTTGCGACCCCGCTTGTTGCTCTTCAAAAGATAATCCCGACCACTCAATGCCATAGCCTGGCGGAAGTTGTGCAACAAGCTTTTCCATTTCGGTGATCGCTTCACCTGAGGATATACCTTCAGCAGGGCTACCCTGAATATTTACCGATGATATGCCGTTAAAGCGTTCCAGCTTAGGTGAACCGTATACCCACTCTGTGGTGGCGAAAGTGCTAAACGCCACCATCTCACCGTCGCTGTTGCGCACATACCACTTTTCTAAGTCATCTGGCGTCATACGATGGGGCACGTCACCCTGCATATACACTCGCTTTATACGGCCTTTGTCAATAAAGTCATTCACGTAGCTCGAGCCCCATGCAATTTGAAGCGTACGGTTAATATCACTCAAGTTCAGTCCAAGTGCAGAGGCTTTTTCGCTATCAATTTTAATTTTGAACTGAGGCACGTCGCTAAGCCCGTTAGGACGCACACCTGCCAGCTTCGGATTTTGCGCCGCCATTCCCAACAGCTGATTACGCGCATTCATCAGGGCTTCATGGCCGTTGCCCGCTCTGTCAACTAGCTGCATGTCAAAGCCTGTGGCATTACCTAATTCCATAATAGGCGGCGGTACAATGGGAAACGCAGAGGCATCCTCAATTTGACTAAAGGCACCAAAGGCTCTTCCTAGCACGGCAAACGCCGAACTGTCATCATCTCGCTCGCTCCAGTCATTTAAGTTAATAAATGCCATACCTGCATTTTGCGCCTGGCCTGCGAAACTAAAACCAACCACTGAAAACAGACCGTTTACTGCTTCTTGCTCTTCGTTAAGGAAATAGTCTTCTGCTTGCTTGATCGATTCCAGAGTTCTGCCAGCGGTAGCACCTGGGGGAGTGCTCACTAGTACCATCATTCGCCCTTGGTCTTCATCGGGTAGAAAGGCCCCTGGTAGCTGACTGAAAATAAGCGCCATGCCCCCCACTAATAATCCGTAGACCACAAAGTAACGTTTAACCCGTTTCGCCATGTGCGTCGTGGTGCGCTGGTAAGAGTCGCGCCCTTTGTTAAAATTACGATTAAACCAGCCAAAGAAGCCTTTGTTTTTATCCTGATCTTCTGGGTGCTTTTTCAATAATGTGGCACAAAGAGACGGCGACAGAACGATAGCAACCAACACAGAGAACGCCATTGCAGACACAATGGTTACCGAGAACTGACGATAAATAGCCCCCGCCGAGCCGCTAAAAAAGGCCATGGGAATAAATACGGTAGAAAGCACGGCGGCAATGCCCACCAGCGCGCCGGTAATTTGTGTCATCGACTTTTTGGTGGCTTCGGCAGGCGGTAGCCCTTCCTCTTCCATAATTCGTTCAACGTTTTCTACCACGACAATGGCATCATCAACCAGAAGACCAATGGCCAGTACCATGGCAAACATGGTGAGAACATTAATACTAAAACCAAACAGCGACAGAACCGCAAAGGTCCCTAGCAGAACCACCGGAACGGCGATGGTAGGAATGAGCGTTGCTCGCCAGTTTTGCAGGAAAAGCAGCATGACTAAAAACACCAACACCACGGCTTCTATTAGGGTTTCCACCACCGACTGAATCGACAGTTCGATGAAAGGTGAACTGTCTACCGGATACACCACTTTTACGCTGTCTGGCAAGTTAGCGCGCAGCTCTTCTACCCGAGCTTTTACCGCTTCAATAGTATCTAAAGCGTTGGCGCCAGAAGTAAGGCTAATCGCCATACCCGATGCTGGCCTTCTGTCGTAGCGTACAATGACATCGTAACTTTGTGCGCCCAACTCAACGCGAGCAACGTCGCGCACGCGCACTTGAGAGCCATCGGTATTTACCCGCAATACAATGTTTTCAAAATCTTTTTCAGTTTGTAAGCGGCTTTGCGCCTGAATGGTTGCGTTTATCTGTTGATTACTAATGGCTGGCAATCCGCCTAACTGACCTGCAGATACATCGGTGTTTTGCACCTGAACCGCAGCTTGCACATCGACAGGGGTAAGGTTGTAGCTGTAAAGCTTGTTAGGATCTAACCAAATACGCATAGAGCGCTGGGCACCAAACACGCGTACGCTGCCCACGCCGTTAACCCGCGATATGGGGTCTTGAAACTGAGACACGAGAAGGTCGCTTAAATCGAACTGGTCCATCGAGTCGTCTTCAGAATAAAAGCCAACGGCTAAGGCAAAAGAGCTGTTCGACTTCGACACCGTCACCCCCTGCTGCTGCACTTCGCCAGGCAATAAAGGTAACGCTCCCTGTACTTTGTTTTGGGTTTGAACCTGCGCAATATCAGGGTCGGTACCCGGCTCAAAGGTCAGGCTAATAGAGACACTGCTGTTTGAGCTACTAGCGGAAAAGTAGCGCATGTTATCAATGCCCGAGAGGCTCTGTTCAATCACTTGGGTAACCGAGTTTTCTACCGTCTCGGCTGATGCACCAGGGTACGCAGCACTTATGGTTACCGTAGGGGGAGCTACTTTAGGATATTGCTCAATAGGAAGCGTATAGATGGCAAGTACACCTGCCATCATCGTAATAATTGCTAATACCCATGCAAACACGGGCCTGTCTATAAAAAAGCGAGCCATAACTAAAAATTCCTTGCTTGCTTATCGTGAGCCGCGTGATGAAGGTTGCCATTCAGATGCATTCACTTTTGCACCTGGTTTTACTTTTTGATATCCGGTAACAATGATTTGCTCGCCTTCGCTTACCCCATCGTTTACCACATATTGATCGCGATAAATTTGCCCAACGCTGAGGGTTCGGCCCTCAACTTCACCGCGGCTATTCACCACATACACTGAAAGCGAACCGTCGGTTTGGCGGGTTGTAGCTCGCTGTGGCACAAGCAGCGCATTTTCGCGACCTGTGATCACATGACCTTTAACAAATAAACCTGGTAACAAGATACTGTCGGGATTAGGCATTTCGGCGCGCAACGTCACTGAGCCCGTGCTTTCATCAACGGTGACTTCAGAAAACTTAACGCTACCTGTGTGTGAGTACTTTTCTCCACTCACTTCATCCACCGTTAGCTCTACATCAAGTGCGCCTTGGTTTCGCATAGATTGGCGTAACGTGAGAATAGAAGCGCCCGACTCCTGCATATCGATAAATACAGGGTCGAGCTGTGTGATGATGGCAAGTTGCTGGGCTTGGTTAGTGGTAACAAGAGTACCTTCGGTTACAAAAGAACGGCTGATTTGCCCGCTTATAGGTGCGTATACTTTGGTGTAACCCATATTGACTTTGGCAACATCCACCGCAGCGTCAGCAACGCTAATAGCGGCTTCGGCCTGTTCTTTTTGCGCAATAACATCGTCGTATTCTTGTTTGCTAACGGCGTTTTTCTCGACCAGGTCGTCGTAGCGACGTGCCTTTGCCTCTAAGGTTTTTAAGTTAGCCTGCGCACTTTTTAAATCTGCTTTTGCACTGTTGAGCTGCGCTAGATACCGAGCCTGATCAATTTGATAAAGCTGCTGGCCTTTTTTTACCTGCGCCCCCTCTTCGAAAAGGCGGTCTGTAATAACACCATCTACCTGCGGACGAACCTGTGATTGACGAGATGGACTCACTCGGCCCGGCAACACCATTTCGTGCTGCACTGGCTGCCTTTTGAGGGTTACTACAGAAACAGAAGGCGCGGGCATTGACTGCTGCGAGTCTGGCGATTGTGCTGATTCGTTTGAACATGCTGCAACGCCGAAAAGTGTCAGTAGCGCTGCAGTAAGGTAAAAAATGCGACTCATAAATCTTCTATTTCCCAATAACTAGTTTAATGCAGACGGTCGAACGCCATCTGAAATACGTCATCTGCGATATGCCATCTGCAATAACGCAATGAATGTTTGCAAAGCTTGTCTATTTTACTGTGCCGAGATACTCACTTTTGGCGAGGCGAAAGTGGCTGTTGAGTACCGGTATTGATGTGACATAGTTTGGAATTCGAATATATACGAAGCTATGTTCTTATTAACTCTATTTTGCGCTCTTACACTAAAGATTAAAAGGCTGAGTAGCCGAGTTTACAAATGTCGTCGTTAAATAACTAACGACTTTCCCTTTATCCTGAGATTTAGTTAGCTTTGACGCCCCAACATCCTATTTAAACGAATAGAAGCGTACTAATAATTGGTATGCCGAAATGACCTGTTGAGCTTGTTCGCGACTTCCTCCTTTATCGGGGTGCAGCTGCTGTAGCTTTTTTCTGTAGTGTTTTTTAATCTCTTTCAAAGAATAGGCGTTATGTTCTTCACGTGGTAATGCAGCGCAGGGCCAGGTGAGCCCGAGTATGCGATGGGCTGCTTCAATATCACCATCGTTGAAAGAAGCGTATTGGGCGTTTCCCATTGTTGACCAAAAGCTGGTTAGTAAAGCCTCAACACTCTCTTGGTCAGTTTGTTCGAAATTGTTCCAATCTAAGTAATAAGAAGCCAACGCGTCGTGAGAGCCTACCTTGTGCGCATGCTCTGTTATTGCTAATTCATTTTCAGGTGCAAGTGCAGCCCCGGGTGCAAGCACTTGTTTAGGCACAGTGGCACCTGCATCCACATCTGCACCTGCAAATAAATCTATACGAATATTAAGCGTATAAATATCAAGCTTGCCTACCCCGTCCTTAAGCCATATCGAACGCAGTTGATAGAGCGCGTTAAACAGAATGAAGTGGGTTTTAAACAGCATAAGCGGGTCACGCAGAGCCTCCTCATCAAAAACCGTATAAGGCGGCTTTTTTAACATCGAAATAAGGGTGTACTCACTGACGCCCTCCTCAAACATGCTCACCATGGTCGATAGAATATCGACTAACATGTCAGCAAGAAGTTCGTGTAATGGCGAGTCACCTTGCGCTCTGCTTACGGTATTGGCGTTCAAACTACTACTCTTTAAAAAACTACTCTTCACAATACTCTCTTTGAGAGTGTTGTTGCTCAAAATCTCATCTCAATAGGCGCACGGTATCACGAGCAATTAAGGAGCCGCCACTTTACAAGCTTGGTGATAACCATTGCACATTTATCTTTTATAAAGTAATCCAAAACACCAAAATGCCTGTTAAAGTATTCCAAAATATAAAACAAAAATAATGGAGTTCCCTTGAAAATATTAGTCGCGTTAACCAGTATCCTTGGTTTTTTGATGGTTGTATTGCCCGGCCCTTTGTATCAGTACGCAGGTGTGGGCTTAGGTACAGCATTTACGTCTTTACGTTACGGAGTTTACGTTGGCGGTGCCGCTCTTATCCTTATCGTGCTTCAGGTGATCATTAATCGTAAAAATATTAGCTGGGGTAGCACTATCGTATGTGCTGTTTTAGCGTTAATTGCGGTTGCAATGCCAGTCAGCATGATGAGCAAGGCAAGTACTGTTCCGCCTATTCACGACATTACCACTGATGTTACAAACCCACCTGAATTTGTTGCTATTGCACCGCTTCGCGAAGGCGCGCCAAACGATGTTAATTATGAAGGCGGCGATATTACTAAGCAGCAGTTAGAAGCGTACCCAGAAATTAAAACGCAGCTACTTCCGCAGCCTGTAAGTGAAGTGTACGTTGCTGCAGAAAAAGCCATTGCCACCCTTGGTTGGGACAACGTTACCGCTGGCGCTCTACCTAACACATTAGAAGCCACAGATACCACTACGTGGTTTGGCTTTAAAGACGATGTGGTGATCAGGCTAACAGAAAAGGGCGACAACACGCTGGTTGATGTTCGTAGTAAGTCTCGGGTAGGTCAAAGCGATTTAGGTAAAAATGCAGAACGCATTAATGCCTTTATGGCAGAGCTTCGGAAACAGCTTGGCTAAGCCAGTGCCACAACCCACTGACCTAGAATAAATAATTGAAATATAAGTATTAAAGTAAGATTAGCGTTCTAAAGGCTAATATAAAAAAGCTCGGCTTGCTCAGCAAGGCGGGCTTTTTAATGTCTGTTATACAGGGCTGTGCGTTTTAGGCTGGGTAAAACACACACATTTTATTTGCATCCAAAGCATCGCATCAAACGTTTTACTACTGAACTTGTTTTTGCTTTAAGGATAATTATGGCTTCAGGTTATGCAATTTCAGCGCTATCTCTAAGCGTTGCATCAATACTTTGCGCGTCCCCCTCTTTTGCACTCGCCTTTGCACTTGACGATCCCGCAGAAGGCGATATCGAACACATACGCGTGAACGGTGATATGTCTCAGAAAAGTGGCGAATTTGTGTCTGCATCCCAAGGCTGGGTTTCAGGCGATACGTTACTTGAGCGCCCCATGTTGCGCACGGGCGAAATGCTTGAATTCATACCAGGCATGATGGTGACTCAACATAGTGGTTCAGGTAAGGCTAACCAGTATTTTCTCCGTGGTTTTAACTTAGACCACGGCACAGACTTTACCGTTAGCGTTGACGGCATGCCTATCAATATGCGTAGCCATGGTCATGGACAAGGCTATAGCGACCTTAACTTTGTGATCCCCGAAATGGTGGATAACTTGAGTTACTTTAAAGGCACCTACTATGCCAATATTGGCGACTTCTCTAGTGCCGGTGGTGCATTTTTCAATTTAAAAGATTCTATCGACGACAATCGTCTATTTTTCACCCTTGGTGAATACGGCTATCAGCGACTTGCAACACTCAACCACGCTGACATTGGCGAAGGTAAGGCCATTGCCGCGTTTGAGTACCAGACATACGACGGACCATGGACTGATATCAACGAAGATGTGCGAAAAAAGAATGCCAACATTCGCTATATTACGCCCTTATTCGACGGTGAGTTAACGGTAACGGGAATGGCATACGATAACAGCTGGAACGGTGCCGACCAAGTACCTGCCCGCGCTATTGAAAGCGGCCTCATCGATCGCCTTGGCTCTATTGACACCGACGTTGGTGGAGAGTCTTCACGCTATTCACTATCGGCAAACTATACCAGCGATGGCATTAATGCTTCGTTTTATGCCATTGATACCGATTTAACGCTTTTTTCTAACTTTACCTATTTCTTAGATAATCCAGAAACGGGAGACCAGTTCGAACAAGCAGACGACCGGCAAATTTATGGTGGTGAACTATTTACCACAGTACCGCTGGCGGTAACCGATGGCAGTACCATTACCATGGGGGCTCAATGGCGCTTCGACGATATTGAGAATGTAGGCCTTTATCGCACACGGAACTTGCAACGTGTAGGCACGATTAGAGAAGACGCCATAAAAAGTAGTAGCTATTCCTTATTTGCACAGTCAAACATACTGCTTACAGATGCCCTTAGCCTATCTCTCGGTGGTCGTTACGATTACTTAGATGTGGATGTTACAAGCGACCTTGCGGCAAATAGCGGTGAAGAAAGTGATGGCCTATTCACGCTAAAAGCAGCACTAAAATACGCCGTTACCGACGACATCACAGCGTTTGCTAACATTGGCCAAGGCTTTCATTCTAATGACGCCCGCGGTGCAACCATAAGCATCGACCCTGTAAGCTCAGAGTCAACACCGGCATCACCATTGTTGGTCAAATCGTTAGGTTATGAGGCAGGTGTTAACTATACAGACGGAAGAACCTTCAACGTATCTGCCGCATTATGGCGACTAGAGTTAGACAGCGAGTTGCTGTATGTAGGCGATGCAGGCTTTACCGAGGCAAGCCGTCCATCCGAGCGTCACGGTATTGAGCTAAGCGCGTACTACTGGATAAGCCACCACCTTACCACCGATATTGAAGCGGCCTACACCAATGCCCGCTTCAGCGATAGGGTTGAGGGCGAAGGACGACATATTGATGGCACTGTTCCCGGCGTTGTCAGCGCAGGGGCGACCTACTATCAAAATAACGACCAATTGGGCATGAGCTATACACTTCGAGCTCGCTACTTAAGCTCGCGAACGGTAGAAAGCTTTGATGAGGTTTCGCCTCCAGCAACGTTCTTACTTAATACCCAAGTCGCCTACCGCCAGCCAACCTGGGATGTCACCCTTGAAGTGTTAAATGCCTTGGATAGCGACGATCACGATATTGACTATTTCTATGCATCACGGCTGCCTGGCGAACCTGAAGGAGGCATTGAAGATTTGCATTATCACCCTGTAGAGCCTCGCAACGTGCGCGTTACGTTCTCTTTGCGGTACTAAAACTTATTGCTAAAAGCTAGAACTTAAAACCAGAGGAAGCGTATTTGTGCGCTTCCTCTGCTTTTCTATTCTTCTTATTCTCTTATTAAAAGCCCCTTAAAACGGAAAACACCACCCCGCCCTCTCACTCACATTAATTATTTGTTAATATGCTTTTTAAACGCAACTGAACCACGTACTCTCGCACTGGCTTCAGAAGTTAATTATTAGAATAGGCTAGCTATGAAATGGATATGTCATAACGGCGTTTTAGCCTTAATTTGGGCTGCTTTGAGCACTGCCTCATGGGCTACGATAGCCGCAAGTGCTAACGTAAGTGCTAACGCAAATGTCAACGAAAGTGCTGAGGCTCATGCTGAAACCGTCTCGTCGACTCAGTATGCAGAGCCTACTAAGCCATTAGCGTTTAGTGGTGCAACGGTGAGAAAACGCTTTTTCTTCAGTGTGTATAAAATTAGCCACTTTATGGCTTGGCCTCAAGAAACTTCCGATAACCCTGATGAACTCATCAAACTTATTTCTTCTGGGCAGCTTTCACAGCGGGTAGAGATAGAGTTTCTGCGAGATGTCTCTCGCGAACAAGTTGAAGAGGCATTAATGGACGGCATAGAGCGCAATAACCCTGATGTCGACTTGAGCAATATAAAGACCGAAATAATGCGATTATCAGATGGTTTTGATAACGATATTACTGAAAATTCGCGGTTAGTATTATCGCGTGTGAATGTGGGTAAACTTATAGTATATTTCAATGAGCGAAAAATCGTTGAAACAGACAACAGCGAGCTTACCAGAGCCCTGTGGTCAATATGGTTTGGTCAAAAGCCAATAGTAGATAATAAAGCATTGATAGCAAATCAAATGCAATAAGAGTAATGGGGCGATTGAGTGAAGGTTGTAAAAGGCAGTATACGTTGTGATAGATTCCTTGTTCCCTACCGTATTTATGGAGACAAACCAGACACTATTGTATGCATAAGCGGTGCAAAACAAACCATGGCAGTATGGCGAAGTTTTGTTAAACGCTTTGTACCCTCTTTCTCTGTCGTTGTATTTGACTTGCCCGGTACCGGTCGCGCAGAGATACTTTCAGGCGCTCCACAAGTGACTTTTGAAGAGCAGCAACAAGTACTGCTTGATGTTATAGGAGACACCGCGAAAACTGACAAAGTTGTACTTGCCGCAGCGTCATGGGGCACTATATTAGCGGCATACATTGCAGCAAAATATCCAACTAAAATTGAAAAAATGATATTGGGAAGCTTTGGTGTCTCTACCAACGACACAATTTTAGAGCTTATTCACCGCGGACAATCAGCATTTAAAACCGGCGATGTTGAAAACATTGCACCTTTGATGATTGAGTGTTTTGGACAATATATTCCTGAATCGCAGAAGCAACAAATGATCAGCCAATTTTCAAATATGGATGAGAAAGAATTGCTTAATTTCTACGAGCACTGCGAGTTTGTAAAAACCAGTCGAGACATTAGCAAGCTAATTAACTTACGCGAAATTGAAGCAAAGACCCTCGTTATCTGCGGTGAGCATGACACCATTTTAGACCACGATGGTATTCGTGCGGCAGTGACTAAAATTCCCAATTGCGTGTATAAACTCGTACCGGATACTGGCCACTTCTTACATTGGGAAAAACCATCAATTCTAGACACTTACAGTAACTTTCTTCACTCTACAGAAAGTGCGTAAAATCTAGAATAATTAAAGGCGAAGCCTCGGGGTCACTTAACTTCAGAGCTTACGCCTTTTTACCTGCTATTTGTTGCCACCGCTACACTCATCTCTCGACACTGAACTCTTAACAAACTCTTGATTCACAGAAAAAGTAAATCGTGATAACCCCTGCGTTCATCGCAGTCTCATTGACTGTTCAATTTATACGCTACAGTATAAGAGCATCAAAATGGTGAGAAGCTATCTCGAATGTTCATAGTGAGACATCTTAGCGAGAAGTCGCCATAAACAATAAGATCAAAAACGATAAGATCAAAAACGATAAGGGAACACTCATGCAATCCATCACAAAGTGGTTCACGCTATTGTTAGGGCTGGCCGTTGTGCCCACTTACTCAGCAATATTAATGAAACCAATTAACGACCCAGATTTAGCGTATTCTGGCGAGTTACTTTCTGGCACTTATAATCAGCAAATAACCCATCCCGATACCTTGCTCGGCTTTCCCATTGGCTCTCGCGTTGCCGACCCAGCGCAAATACACAGTGCAGTCATGCATTGGGCTGAGCAAAGCGATAGGTTGCATGTAGTCGAGTATGCACGCACCCATGAAGGTCGCCCACTGATTGCCGCGTTTATATCAACACCGGCGTTACTCAGTGAGCTTGATACTATTAAAAGTAATATCGATAAGCTTGCTAACCCGTTAAATACCAGCGACAGCCAAGCCAGCAACATCATCGATTCGCTGCCCGCCGTTGCCTGGATGGCATACTCTATTCATGGCAATGAAACATCAGGCGCAGATGCAGCGTTAACCGCTATCTACCATCTGATTGCCAGTGAAGACAAAGACGTGGAAGCGCTGCTTGATGATATGGTGGTTGTTATCGACCCCATGATGAACCCTGATGGCCGCGCTCGATTTGCCAAATCACTGGAGCAGTATCGCGGCACGGCACCCAATGTTGACGACCAGTCGTTGTTACACCGTGGTGACTGGCCTTACGGCAGAACAAATCACTACTTTTTCGATTTAAACCGAGATTTCTTTTATCTCACGCAGCCTGAAACCGTCGGTCGCGTTGAAATGATCAATGACTGGCGGCCCCAGCTCATGATTGATGGCCATGAAATGGGAAGCCAAGACACCTATCTGATGGGCCCACCGCGCCAACCATTAAATCAAAACATTGATCCTAATTTGCAAAAATGGGCAAAAACCTTTGCCCGTGATCAGTCTGCGGCTTTTGATGAGAAAGGCTGGCGCTACTACACCGGCGAATGGTTTGAAAACTGGTACCCAGGGTATTCAAACTACTCTGAATATCGCGGCACCATGCACATTCTTTACGAGCAATCTCGTATGGCGGAAGACGGCGTGCGCCGACCTGAAGGCACGGTGCAAACCTATATCGAATCGGTGCATCATCAGTTTATATCCACCCTTGCCAACCTCAAGACGTTGGATAAAAACAGTAAAGCCATGTACCAAGATTACTGGCAGGGTCGTAAGAACAACGTTGCCTCTAAAGGAAAATTTGCTAACCGCACCTACGTGATTATGGCGAATGACAACATTGGCAGAACCGACGCATTGGTGAGCCGTTTGTTGGCTCAAGATATCAAGGTGTATATTACCGATAAAGATATGGAAGTGGACGAGGCCACCACGCATTTAGGCGACGTGAAAGAAGATATTGTTATTCCCAAAGGCAGTATTGTTGTGCCTAACCGCCAAGCCGAGGCGCCGTTAATTGCTGCCATCATGGAGTTTGACGCAGGTGTCAACAACGCTGTACTACTAGAAGAACGCCAGAAAACCTTGCGTGACGGTTCATCGCTAATGTATGACACCACTGCATGGAATTTAACCATGATGTACGGTCTAGAAAGTGTCACTGTGAGTGAGCACCTCACTAGTAATATGAGCCCGTATAAGCCAAGTACCCACACCCATACATTGCTTGATAATGCTATTGCATGGATGGTAGACGGTGCAGATGATAGATCTGTCGCCTTTGCAGCAAGGCTGATGGAGCGCGGTATCCACGTTCGCTATATTGACCGCGAATCAGAGTTTGAAAACACGGTTTTCAATCGAGGCTCTATTGCGGTAACGGTCACCGATAACCCCAATACAGAAAACCTTGCAAGCCTAATAAAGCAAACCGCCGATGAGCTTATGGTGTCGGTAATCGCCACAACAAGCGGCTTTGGCGAGGGTGAGTTACCTGAATGGGGAGGCAAGCATTTTGATCTTCTTACTCGGCCCCAGGTGGCTATTTTAAGCCACGGCAATATGTCTAGCTACGATGTGGGCGCAACCTGGTACAGCATCGATGCTAATTTGGGCATTCGCCACAGCCAAATAGACGTTAACTCTTTAAACCGAACTGACTTGCGTCGTTACAATGTCATTGTTCTCCCCACCAGCTATGGAGCACTAGATAAGTCTAAGCAGGCGCTTTTAGATGAATGGGTTAACAACGGCGGAACGCTTATCGCTCACGGCAGAAGTGCGGCAGCGTTAGCGGGTAAAGATGGCATTGCCAATGTGAAAACCATTGAGAATAGCTTTGAGAAGGCGCTCGATTACGATATTTCTTTAAACCGTGAATATATGGCGAATTTAAACAAGGTAGATACTAAGGCAGCAATGTCTCACACCTTAAATGCAGACTTCGCGTTTCCATGGGACGATTTACCTAAACCGCTTAAAGAGGAAGAGCTAACCCGCCGCGATAAATGGTTAAGCCACTTTATGCCAAGTGGCGCTATGGTAGCCGGCAGAACCGACCAACAGCACTGGCTAACAGCGGGTACGCCCGAAGTACTGCCATTACTTTACAGCAATCAACCGCTATTAATGTCGGCAGATAATAGCGAAGCCGTGGTTAGAGCGGGTGTATTTAGCCCAAGTCCTAACAAGAAAAAAGGGGACAGTGAGAGTAAGAAAAACGCCGATCGCTGGTTCACACTGCCACAAGATAAAGCACTTAAGGTTCGCATGAGTGGCTTGTTGTGGCCAGAAGCACAGCAGCGTATTGCGAATACGGCTTACTTAACTCGCGAACGCAGTGGCAAGGGGCAAATTATTTTGTTTTCTGGCCAACCTAACTTCCGCGGTGCCGCGCTAGGTACCAACAGGTTACTGCTTAATGCCATTGTTTATGGTCCAGGCCTAGGTAGCCAAGAAAACGTAAGCTTGTAAAAAAAAGTAAAGGCAATAAAAACAGAGAGGGGCCGCATGGCCCCTCTCTGCTTCATCAACATCGTAGATAGTTCCGTCATTTATAAACGCACTACGGCATACAGTATGAAGATAGGCTGTCAAAAGGTTGAATTAGGAACTTTCGTTTTCCTTTAGACGCCTTTCTCTACGAAAGTCTATAGTTATAAAGCGCTACTCTCAAAGCAAAATCGATAGTTATAAACTATTGTTATTTTCAAGGGCGTGTCTACTGTCGATGCTTAGCAAACATCGATGCCCCCTTTATAGGTAATTTAGTTAGCCGTTCTGTTTTTTGAGCCGTAGAAGAGTGTTCCCACATGCGCCTACCATTTAGAGTTATTCTTTTTGTTTTGTTGATTCTGCCGAACGCTGTGCGTGCAAGCACAGCAAATGAAGAACATCACCATTGGCAACAGTCTCCACACCACCTCTCACTTTTAGTAGCAACAACGAATACCGATGAACACGGTGACGCATTCACGCTAGGCGTTGATTATGAATATCGTGTTAACGACTTTTTAGGAATAGGGTTAGTCGCAGAATATGCCTTTGGTGATATAGAGGCATTTACCTACTTAGCAGTAGCAGATTTACATATCACCAATAACTTTATTGCCCAAGTGGGACCAGGTGTAGAGTTTTTTGACGGCGAGGAAATTCCCGTGGCGCGTGTGGGTTTGCTTTACGAGTTTGAGTTGTCGGGTCTTACGCTTTCACCACAACTTCATTATGACTACCATCACGATCACGACGATGCCATAGTGGCAGGTTTAGCCTTCGGCATCGCGTTTTAGCAGTCGTTTTTTCAATCTTCACACTGAGATCTCCATTGACGCCATTTAACAATAAAAAGAACAAACGAAAAGTTTCCTATAGCTACCTCATTATTTTGATGCTTATAGTATTGATAGTAGGCGTTATTTATACCGGCATTTCGGCGATTTTAAGCGAGTCGCGTCAGGTTAGAAATAATTATGAGCTGTTAAGATTATCCGAATCTGTCGATGACACCTTGATGGAAGTTAACGCTGATTACAGCGACTTTATGCTCACCGGCGAAGACATCAAACTAGAAAAATTTAATCGCCACAAAAAGCAGCTTGATAAGTTGATAGGCAAAGGTAAACAACTCGTTACTGGTGAGGGTCAGCAAGCCGCCCGCTGGTCGAAAGTGGCAGAGCTCATGACTCGATGGGAGCAGCAAGTTGTTCAACCTGAAATAGCGGTAAGGCAACAGATCGAGCAAAATGATGTAGCCCTAGCCCATTTTGAAACCTTATCGTCCAGACTAGTAGGTAAGGCTATTTTTGACGACATTCGAGGTTTACTGTCTGCTTTACATGATAAGTTTGAGGAGCGAAGCAATGAAAAAGGTAAAGCGCTAATCGACCTAATAACCCTGAGCTTAGTCAATATGGAAACCGGTCAGCGCGGTTTTTTACTTTCTGGCACAGAGGAGTCACTAGAGCCATTTGAAGAAGGTAAAATGCGATTAGCTATACAGCTAGAGCGCTTTCGCAGCCACGCAGCCAGTGGTAACGTAAATGCATCAGATATTGATGCATTGGAACGCCGCATTGACGATTGGCTGCGCAAAGCTGCTATACCAGAAATTCAAGCGAGAAGAGAGCTTAATAATAAATCAGTGTCCAATGAGGATTTGACAACAATGCTTGCTGGGGGGCTAACCCAACAATACATTGGCAATGTTCGCGACCTCTTGAAAGAAATCATCATTGACGAAGAGTTAACATTAAACACACGTAAAGTAGAAGAGGCTTCAACTGACCTATTTATAAAGATAGCTATCGTACTTGGCATATTGGTTTTGTTCATGGTCTTGATGCTGGGCTTTATGCGAACACAGGCTTTCAAACTTGTAAATTATCGTTCAAAACTGGAACACCTAGCCCATTACGACACCCTTACAAACCTGCCAAATCGTGTATTACTTGCCAATCAATTAAGTCAGTCGATGGCTCAATGTCGTCGCCGTAAACAATCGTTAGCCGTTGCCTTTATGGATCTCGATGGATTCAAAGCCATTAACGACAATCATGGCCATAAGGTGGGAGATGAACTTTTAGTCGCGGTGTCACAACGGATGAAAAACAGCTTAAGAGAGGGAGACATGCTGGCTCGTATTGGCGGCGACGAGTTTATTGCTGTTATGGTTGACTTAAGTGGGCCGCATGACAGCGAACCAGCGCTACAGCGGCTACTTGACGCGGCAGCAAAGCCCGTGCTCATTGGTGACGATGTGCTGAATGTAACAACTAGCATAGGGGTTAACTTTTATCCCGAAGATAGCTCGGACGCAGAGCAGCTTATGCGACATGCTGATCAAGCCATGTATTTAGCCAAGCAAGCAGGTAAGAATCAGTTCTATATCTTCGATACCAAAAAAGACAGTGCGTACAAGGCATTGGGGGAAAGAATCGGCCACATTCGAAGCGCTCTTGAACAAGAGCACTTTGTATTGCACTACCAGCCACAGGTAAATATGTGCACAGGAGACGTTATTGGCGTTGAGGCCCTAATTCGTTGGCAACACCCAGAACGTGGACTTATTCCACCGTTAGAGTTTCTGCCCGCTATAGAAAGTCATAATCTGAGTATAAAGCTAGGTGAATGGGTGATAAGCAGTGCCCTAGCCCAAATTAAGCAATGGCATGATGACGGCCTCAGTTTTACAATAAGTGTGAATATTAGCGCCTACCAGCTTACTCAAAGCGATTTTCCAGAACGGCTGGCATTATTGTTACACCAGCACGCAGATGTAGATTCAAACCTACTGGAATTAGAAATTTTAGAAACCGCTGCGCTTAGCGACATCACGCAAGTGTCAGACGTTATGGACGCTTGTCATAAGCTAGGCGTGCGTTTTGCGCTAGATGACTTTGGCACGGGGTACTCCTCCTTAACGTACCTGAGAAGGCTTCCCGCACAACAGGTAAAAATAGACCAAAGCTTTGTTCGTGACATGCTAGAAGATCCTGACGACTTAGCAATTATCAAAGGCGTAGTGGGTTTAGCCAACGCTTTTAAACGGGACGTTATTGCAGAAGGAGTTGAAACTCGCGCCCACGGAAAAGCGCTGCTTGCGCTTGGCTGCGAGCAAGCCCAAGGATACGGTATCGCCCGTCCCATGCCAGCTGGAGATATTCACCCATGGGTTCAAACATGGCAACAAACGCAGTCATGGCAAAGCTAAGCACTTATCGCCAATGTGGACAAATACTTGATTGGTGCCACTGATTCGTGACGCCAATCGCGTTTTTTACACGGCTCTTTTTTACGGCTTTTGTTTAACGGTGCTTTCGAATAAATTCAGCCAGCTTTGAGCCTGATACCAGCTTAAAGTTTTGCTTATCGCTAGGCATAACGTTTCGGCCATCTTGCACAACTAGCAGTCCCTGGGGATAGCGGCTACCAAGATTTACACTGCTTATGGCAAGACCATCGGTCTCGGATGCGCCATCAATGCCGTTCTCGATATCTGCAGTAATACGAAAGCTTCCCAGCCAGTCAAAATCATTATCGATTGCATAAACCGCATAGCTATCGTTTCCCTGACTAGAAGCAACTAAATAACGTTTGCCATCAACATGATAGATATCCATTCCTTCAATATCTGCATGTACTGAATCGCTCAAACCGGCTATTCGCGTGCTTGTTTGCTGAACGCCTGCCAAACTGCGCAGCCAAATACCGCTTGCTTCTTCCCCGTAGAATAGCTGTTGGTGTTTATCGTCAGCTACACAACCCTCAGGTTGGCTCGGTACATTAAATTGCTCCATTAGCGATGCACTTACCGTGTCACCGGCTACGGTTAACGCGTAGCGCAAATAGGTTCCGTCAGTGTCGTTAACTAGTACCTCTAGGCCTTGTTCTGGTTGGTAAAGGCAAAGACCATAAATATCATTTAATGGTGTCGACACATCGCCAATATGCATTACACTGCGGTTTTTTCCGTTTATAGCAAATACACTTAGCAGATTGCCGCTACGATTGCTCGCTACCGCTAAATCCATCCTATTTTCACCAAATTGCACCGACTGTCGAACATCAACGTTATTTACTTTTCCAATGGGAAGGTGCTGTAACCGTTTACCGTTCAAATCGAAAACATCAAGCCCCGCTTTTTTGTCAGTTCCAATAATAAGACTACGCCCAGGTGTTTCATTGTTTACCCAAATAGCAGGGTCGTCAGCAGCGTCACCGAATCGCTGTACCGGGTCAGTTTGTCCATCGGCAATCAACATAGGTAAATCACCGCGTTGATAGTCCGGTGGCTTAACATTAAACGAATGCACCCTGCCCATTTCGTCAGATAACTCGCCTTTTTCCGCCGATATCAGCGCAATAGAAACAGTATCTTCATCTAGCTCTAACGGTGATAAATATCGCGTCAGCTCAGATTCGGGTGCTACCGACATTTGCCACACTCCTATCCCTTCTTCAGCAATGTAGATTTGACCAGAAGCGTTATCCACCATGCAGTATTCTGGCTCGCCACCCATCGAAAAATCACGAATGGCTACCTGTCGCCATTGTGCGTTAGATTGAAGGTAGAGGTATTGTTGTGAGGCCATCCCTCGTGCGTCGAAAACAAACGCGCCAATACCCTGTGTATCTTGGAATACACACAGTGTTTCAACGTCGGCATCAGGTGGTGGTGAGCGGTATTGCTCTCTAATATCAAAGCGGCTATTTAATGAAGTAACGGCACTTACCACCAGCGCTTGTGTAAGTGGGTCGATATGCACCAACAATTGATTGTTTTCATCAATGCTATGACTTGCATAAATTTCCACATTCTCTGAAATATGGGTAAGAAGAGGCTTGGGGGCGGCCTGACACACGAGGGCACACACTGCCAAACAAGGCCCAACAACACTATAAGTCAAAAAGCGATGAAACATTACTTATCCTTACTAAGAGAAATGGTATAGCGATAAATCACTTCTCCACTATTATTAACAAATTGTACTAGGCACTGAGTACTGTCCATCGACACTATTGCAAAACCCGCTTGAGACTCAGCAAACAAGGTGAATTCCCGCTGCTTAACGGGCCGCAGCTCAGAACCGGCACCAGAAACAAAGTGCTCCACCTGTTTATTGGCAGCGCGATTGTGCTGCAAATCGTGCTCATGACCCGCAAAATACGCCTGAACGCCGTACTGCTCTAGCACTGGTTCAATCACATTGCGAATACCGCTCGTTTTGCCATAGCGCTTGCCGCTGGAATACAACGGATGGTGACCTATTACAATTTTCCATTCTGCCTTTGATTCGCTAAGCTGCTTATGGATCCAAGCGAGTTGCGCATCGCCATCTTGCGCCATCGCCGCCGCATATTTTTCCTCTGACTCATATGCAGGGTTAAGGGGGCTAGTATCTACAAACAATAGAAGCGCAGACGCATTATCGGAAACATCAACTGTTTTAGCGTAGTAAGGCGCCGGCATTTGCCACCGACGACTGATGTCGCTGTAATCAATTTGCGCTTGCCAATTTCCTCTGTAATCGTGATTGCCCAATGTGGCATACCAGTCGATAAACAAATTTGGGCCGGTATACACGTCTTCAAATGAACTGCGCCAGTAAGGGTCGTGAATAGAGGCTATACCGTTGCTGTAAAAGTTATCTCCCGTTGTAGCAACAAATTCAGCATCTGCTTGTGCCGCTGCAATATCCATCCATTTCGCTACCGTTCGTTGATGAAAGTGGCCATTTCGGCCCCAATCACCTAGTACCAGAAAGCTAAAGCCGTCTTCTACTGTCTCAAGGCCTTTAATCGCATTTTCGCTATAGTACTCGTTATCGTAGATCTCGTGGTTCTCGTGGCTTGCTAGCGAAAAGCTAGCAAGGCCTATAAGAACGATGGAAAGCGTAAACAAGAAAGTCTTTTTCATGTTTGCATTACATCCCATTACTGAGTACGCCAAATAAAGCCAATTTCAAAGGTACGGCCATACTGTTCGAATTGGGCATTGCGATTACGCTCATCAAAATAGTGGTACATAGGTTCGTCACCTAAGTTGATGCCATTGAAATACACCTGCATATCGTTGTTTATGTAATATTTGGCAACGAAGTCAATTTGCTGGTGATCATCTTCAATGCGCAACATGCCATCATCAATTTCTTCAAGGTTGTCACTTTTGTAAGTCATACTTAAACGCAGACTTAGCGAGTCATTCTCATAACCTACAACCACATTACCAACCGTGTCAGATTGATTGGGTAACTTAGTTTCAAAGCGTTCGCCATCAAGAATAGTGAGCGCGTCAGAATCAGAAAATGTGCTGTTTACCGAGAATAAAAGTCCATTGTTGAAACTCTTAACCCAGCTTAGTTCTAACCCTGTAAGGGTGGCTTCTTCACCATTAACGGGTTGAAAAGCTTCTTCGAACCCTTCCCATGGCCCAGTGCCCGCCACATTTGCCTCAACAATAAAGTTGTCGATACGCTTGTGGAATAATCCGGCAGACAAAACGCCAATACTCCCTGGATAGTACTCAAGCATTAGGTCGAAGTTATCAGCCTCATAGGGCAATAGCTCAGGATTGCCTACGCTTGCCTCACGCTCAATTACCTGCTCGCCATCCTCCGTTCTCACATTCGCCTCAATAATTTGAAACGCTGCTGCATCTTCAAAACTTGGACGGGAAAGGGTTTGAGTAAAAGCCGCGCGACCTATGAGTTTTTCAGAAAACGCATAACGCACGTTAATACTAGGGAAAAGGTTGTCGTAGTCGCGGGAGGCGTTGACTGGCTCAATA
Organism: Alteromonas genovensis; assembly: GCF_010500895.1. Taxonomy (GTDB): domain Bacteria; phylum Pseudomonadota; class Gammaproteobacteria; order Enterobacterales; family Alteromonadaceae; genus Alteromonas; species Alteromonas genovensis. The sequence continues at coordinate 124,877 of NZ_JAAAWO010000006.1, read as the reverse complement.
GTTAAATCAACGCTATCTGTGTCTTCATTCTCGGTTAACGATACTTGAGAGCCAGCGGTACTGTACGACGTGCTCTCATAACGCAAACCAGCCACTAAGCGAAGTTTTTCCCAGTCAAAGCGGGTCATGGCATAGGCAGCAAAGATATCTTCATCATTGCTAAAGGAATTGCCCTGAGACTCTATGCGAGAATCTAACTCAGCCAATTCAAGCCGACTGCGTTGCTGATTGAAGTTGTCTCTTAGCGCACCGCGATTAAGCCCTGGTCCAAAATTTCCGAGGGTGTACTCTGGAGAAGCGGTGGCAAATGTGGCGTTATCAAAACCATCAAACCCACCGTCAAAAATCGAAATATTGGCCGCAGCGTTTTTTTCTCGTGCTCGATATTTAGAGCCAAACTTCATTTCACCTTCACTGCTTAACCAGTCTACCCTTCTAGCGATATCGAGACGGAAACTCAACTCCGTATCTTTTGCGTTATTGCGCTCGAAACTCATTTGATCGAGTTCGTAGTTGCCAAGGTCGTTAAGTGCTTCAGGTACCGTAAGTTGGGGAATACGTTGTTCTAAATCGCCATCAATACCTGCATCTGCACCGGTGAAAACATAGTAAAGCGCATCAGGTTCGTCTTCGTCAGAGCGCGAATAGCCAGCTTGGTAACTTATCGTCCATGCGTCGCGTTCATGCTCTGCACCGGCAGATATGCTTAAAATACTTTGTTCTTCAAATCGGTCTTTACTTTCGCGCTCTACTTCTGAGTCATCGCCATCGAATACGAAAACGTTGGCTTGTCTGAACTCTGAGTCTGAAAAGCGACTATATAAGGTGCGTAAATAATACTGATTATTAAAATCTGGACGAAAATCAATGTTTACCGCTCCACCAAGACGCTCTCGCGTTATGGAATAATGACGCTGCTCAATTTCATCATCGCCATTACTTTCAATGTTGTCCGAGCCGAATTCACGATCAAAGTAGCTTAGTGCAGCAGCAATGCCCCATTTATCGTTTATTTTATGGGTGACGCTGCCTGCAAGCTTCGGGCTCAAGGCGTCGCGAAGTTCGTTTTGACTTAATTGTGCCGTAAATGAGGCGCTGTCAGTGGCTCGGTCAAACGCGCTCACACTTTTTACTTCAATATTACCGCCAATGGTATCGGCATCCATATCAGAGGTGACAGACTTTGAAACTGTTAAACTGCTAATGAGTTCAGAAGGAATAACATCGAGGGCTACCGACCTAACGCCGCCTTCAGGAGAAGGAATATTCAAACCGTTAATGGTGACATTGTTCAAATTCGGGTCGATTCCGCGAATACCTACAAAGCGCCCTTCACCCTGATCACGCTCAATTGAAAGGCCCGGTAAGCGCTGTAAAGACTCCGCAGCGTTCTGGTCTGGGAACTGACCAATCGCATCCGAAGACACGACTGATGTTATGCCATCAGCCATGCGCTGTTTGTTAATTGCTGTCGCTTGCCCACTTCGTTGCCCACGTACCAGTAGCTCTTCAATAGTATCGTTGGCAGCACCAACCAATAAGGTAACATTGGTAATATCATCGCCAACGACAATTGTTTGCGTGGAAGGCTCTGTACCTAAATAATCAATTTCAACCGTATAAGTGCCTGGTGCAATGCGTGGAATTCTAAAACGACCTTCTTTATCGGCATAAACACTTATGCCCAACTCCTGAATATCGATTTTGGCGCCAGCAAATAATTTGCTGCTGTTTACGTTGGTGACTACGCCTACTACCTGCGACGCATCGGCCGCTATTGCCTGAGGTGCCGTAAATTGCAACGCTGCCGAGCAAGCAATGGCGATAAGAGATAATTTTCTAGTGTGCATACCTGAGTTCTTCTGATTGTGTGAGAGCCAGCACAAAGTAGGATGAATAAATGACGTTTCCGTGACAGTTTTTTGACCTAACCGCCAAAAGTACACAGATAAACATAAACAAAGCCCTACTCGCCATTTCCCTGAGCCAAAATGACCTGCACCCAAACCACTGTTTACATTGAATTAATAGCCAAAATATCGACTATCAGGGTGCTGCACATCGTTAAACTGTCATAATCGTGAGCCAAAATAACACTACTACGCCAAGGTAGATTACGTTAAACAGCACATATCACGGTATTTAGGTTATTCATCATGGTTTCACATTTAAGACGGCATCAAGGTTTGTTCTTGTTGTCACTAACACTTCCTATACTCGCCTTTGCGATGTGCGTTTTAGCGGGCACGCCAGAATCCTCAGGTATTGAATGGCTTGATGTATTGGGTGAAGGGAGTGTGACCCTAGTCTTATTGCTGTGGATATTGGCACTTCTGATTAGTCGTCCTTCGGGGAAGTTAACTCAATTGCTAGTGATAGGCCTTAACCTTATCCTGTTTTCTTCACTTTTGGATTTGATGGATGAGTTTATGGACTACTCAGCCTCGTCTAATTGGGTTTCTATGATGGAATCTATCCCTGCCTCTATCGGCATGGTAATGACCACTTTTGCTGTTTGGCAATGGCATAAAGAACAGTTGACGCTTAACGCGCAGTGGCAAACAAGAGAGGGCTTTGTTCGCAATACGGAAGACCTCGATCCGGTAACTCAGTTATACAGCGGAGAGCACTGGATGATGCGTTTAGAACAAGCATTCGCCCATAAACCTCGCTCATATAAAACGTTAGTGATGTTAGACATTAATGACTTTAGTCAGTTTAATAGCCAGTACGGGCATAATGAAGGTAACCGCTACTTACGAGGATTGTCCTCAATGCTATCGCTATCACTTCCAAGTGGCGCGCTAGTTTGCCGGTTTGCTGGAGACCGCTTCGCTATTTTATTGCTGCAAGATGAAAAGGTTGATTCAGCAAACTGCATACACCAACTCAGCGAAAGTATTCATCATTTTGCTTTTTATCCCCACCAGTGTAATACCGCTATTTGTTTGAGTGCTCGTCACGCTGCAATGGAAATAGTAAGTATGGCTGACATAAACGCAACCATCCTAAAACTCAATCAAAGCTTAGATAAGCAGCATGCACACGCAGCCTAATCACCCTAACACCATACCCAAATCATCGCTTCTAGGTGTTACTGACAAACACTTAACCGCCTGGCCTCTAGCGCAGGCTATGGTTGATGTGAGTATTTCACAACATATCGAAAGCGATGCATTGCTAAGGGGTACAGGGCTTTTCATAGAAGATATTGCTAACGGCAGAAGTTTAAGTGCTAAACAGCTTCTACTATTGAGCCAGCGAGTTCAAAAGAGTGTGAAGAGCCGAGACGCAGGATTACAAATAGGGCGAATGCTAACCTCTAGTCACATGCTAGGCGTGCTATCTATCCTATTGAGATGCCGTAACGTAGCGCATTGTGTTGAGCTTCTTTCTCAAATGCGCTGGAGCTGTATGCCACTTATTCACTGGCGAACGTATTATCACGACGATACGGTTTACCTTGTACCTCAAGATAGTTTTGGTGCAAAAGAGAACTGGTCTTTTCAGGTAGAAATAGCCTTTGCTTGGATGGTATCTATTGTTCGTCAAGGAACAGACAAACGGTTCCCTTTAAGTTTTGATTTTGAATGGGCTCGTCCACGCAATATCTACGATTACGAGGAGTTTTTAGGTACGCGGCTTTCTTTTGAACAACCTGTGACAATGATCAAAATTCCTCGTGAGGCGTGGGAGAAGCGCTTTTCACTTGCCGATGAGGAGTGGGTTACAACCGGTGTGGCATCGTGGTCCAGGCAACCTATATATGCATTGACCGAACGGATCCAAGATTTACTAGTACAAAAGCCTGACTTAACAGCAGCGCAAATTGCTTCAACACTTTCCATGAGTCTTGCCACCTTGAAGCGTCGTTTAGCTGAGCACAACATGAGCTTCAAGCAACTTAGCGACAGCATTCAAAAGCAACACGCTATTATGATGGTAAAAACATGTAGGGCAAACACCCAACAGCTCGCAGAGGCATTCTCTGTAACTGATACTACGAACCTTCGGCGCTTTATTAAACGCCTTACCGGTATGACATTAACCCAAATTCGCAACTCTATTTCTTAATTTACCAAGGCCGCTAGGTCACCACCCGTATAAGTATTTTTGATAATCCCCTCAAAACTTGGCAAGCAAATTGTAAGTCTATGTTCAGTTAACTTAAACCTGAGCTAAAACGACGAGAATTTGACTATGCGTTTACCCACTAAGCAACTCATCAATAAAATTGAACACCTTTCTAAAGACCTATCTCCTGCTCAACTTGGGCGTTTTCTCGATATTATCGATGCAATGACTGCGTTAGTTGAGGACGCCGCCACGGTTGATTTAGGCCATGACAAAAACGCTAAATCAAGTGAGCAGAGTACATCATCTGTTATTCATTAGTAGAGATAGAAGACCAAGTTACGAACCCCGAGGCTTAATCACCAAGCACGTTCGTAGCTTTGTTTTGCCAAACACAGACAATGATGCAAAGTCTTGCTTTAGAATAGGCAGGTGCTGATAATCTAAATCAATATCTTCGCTATCGGCTGTATCTGCGTCACTCACAGCTATGCCGTTTAAGCCAAGGCCACCATTGTGATTCGTACTATCTAGCCTCACGCCGGCCTCATCATAAAACCCTTCGCTTCCGTCAGGATCGTGTAAATACAAGCAACGTTCATCAGCATGAGTTATTACCACCCAGTGGGGTGCTTTTATCCCGTGAAATTGATATGTACTAATAAGGCAAATAACGCCGTAACCTTTGCTTAGTGCCGCTTCAATTTCAGCCAGCTGAATGTCTGTTTTATGTACTACTATATTGGCCTTTAAAGCCCGTTCAATAAAATCCTGCTCTACAATGCGCATAATCGATTTTTTGTGTTCGCTGCGCACGCCATCTACAAATAAGTCATTTATTTGTGTGGAATATACTTCAACGTCGAAACCCCGCTGGTGCCCAGCTAACGCCAAACCTAAGGGATGGCAACCGCCGTGTCCTGAGGTCATGAAAATAGTGGTGGCCTGGCGCCAAATGGCTATTTCAGTGGTTTGGTCAAACCGCGTATCCTCTTGCACATACTTCATTGCCATCATTAAGGCACTTGGTCCACACGTAAACGCCGTAGTTTGCTTGTACCACGGGTAGTGCTGTTGAGGGCCAATAGCGCTTGCATACTGTATGGGCTTTTGAAAGCGCAGCGCATCGGCACCTGTTGCATAGTACTGCCGATAAATACCAAACTTGCGATAACCTAACTGCTTATACATTTTGATTGCTGCTTTGTTATCTTCGGCCACTTCTAAGCGAATAAACAGCTTTTGTTTCTCGGCCGCTAACGCTTCAAGCTTTTGCAAAAGCGAGGGCGCTATACGCTGCCCCCTAGCTTCACCGAGTACCGCTAGAGAATACAGGCGAGCAGAACGACTGCCTTTGCGCAAAATAACCAGGCCGTAACCTACAATGCCGCTGCCACTTTCAGCTAGCAGTAAAATGCCGTGCTCCGCCTTTATCCAATAGCGCATACGCCTGCGCGAAAGCCTGTCGCTATCAAAGCTGCGTTGCTCAATGTGTTCTAGGGCATCTAAATCGCTTGCCTTTGCCAGTCGAAAACTAACCTCAGATGGACAATGTTGTGCCTGGCTCTTAAAGCTAGCGTCCACGGGCTTCCAACCTGTTTACAAACTCCTGCATAATGCTCATATAAAGCTCTTTTCCAAGGTAAAGGTCTTCAACCTTAGCCTCAATGCTGGGGTTGTCGTTCACCTCAATGACATACACTTTGCCGTTGGCCTGCTTAATATCAACGCCGTACAGGCTTTTACCAATCATTGAGCATGCTTTTATCGCTGCATCTAACACCGGCTTAGGCACTTCAAAGGTTGGCAGAGTTTCAAACCCACCTGACGTATTGGTTTTCGCGTCATGGTTGTATATTTGCCAGTGCCCTCGGGCCATGTGATATCGACATGCATAAATAGGCCGGCCATTTAATACGCCAATGCGCCAATCAAATTCGGTAAAGATATATTCTTGAACTAACACCAGTGCAGATTCGTTTAGCATGGTTTCAAGCTTATCTTTCAGCTCGTCATTATCCTTTACTTTAAATACGCCCATTGAAAATGAGCTTTCTGGCAGTTTCAGTACCATTGGAAAACCAAATTCATCCGCTAGCATTTGGCACGTTGATGCCGTATTGTCAGACACAAAGTGACTGCGTGGCGAAGGCACCTTGTGATAGCTAAACGCATCGTGCAAATACACCTTATTACAGCACTTCAAAATACTGGTCGCGTCGTCTATCACCACTAACCCTTCCTGCTCTGCCTTGCGAGCAATATGATAAGTCGGGTGGTTAATAGCCGTGGTTTCACGAATGAAAAGCGCATCATAATGAGTAATGTTAGCTGCTGCTTGGGCCGCATTGACTACTTCAGCGTTAATACCCACAAGCTTTGCCGCTTTAATAAAATGCTTAATTGCTTTAGCGTCGCTAGGCGGTGTCGCTTCATTCTCATTACATAAAATCGCCATATCCCAGCGGGCTTGTTTTTGCTTACTTCCACGTAGCCAGGTTTTTGCTACGTAGTGTTGAAGCGCATTGGCTAACTCTGATTTATCTTCGCCGTTAGCCGTGCACCAATCGCCAAAACCTACCGTCATTACCGTAGCGCTCGATTGTTTACTTACCGAAACACGCAAAAAGGGCGCTGGAAAACGTTCGAAGGCAAACTTGGCGATTGCGCTCATCGATACAGCTTTAGTGGTACCAAAAAACACATCACAGCTACTGCCATCAATAGCTTCATCGCTCAACAATTTAGGTAGCGTAACGGTTTTCATTTGAAGCGACTGCTCTTCACTTTCAATGATCAAATTATTAATGGTATTCACGCTTGGCAGTACTTTGTGCGTGCGCGCTTCAGCTAACAATGAACAGTAATAGCCCTTACTTAAATAGCGATCGGTGGCGCACAAATTGATAACGCGCATTTTGCCTTCCCCACGCTTGGGGAATTGTGAAAGGTATTGCTCAAAATCAACCACTTCGCAATTTTGAAAGTGCAGTTGATGAGCATCAGATAGCGAATCGACAACAATTAATGTTGTTATCATTTTTAATTCCAAATAAGTACATGTCGCACACTACGTGCGACATTGAGTTAATTGCGCGGAATATAGACTTTTTTGATGCTATATCAATGGATGAACAGCAGTATTTGAACGAAATAATTTGTCCTTAACGGTCATATTATTTTGCTCGTATTTTGGCCAATTAATTTTAAGCTTAATCCGTTCACTGAATGAACTTATTGGGAGATAACATGAAATATATTTGGTTAGTGGCAGGGTTAGTTTTTTCTGCAACCGCGTTTGCTGACGATAGACCCGTTGCAAGCAAAGAACTTGTTCTTGAGTACAAAGCTTACTGTGCAGAACTTGCCGAAGATGAAGGCACAGACGGCTTATCACTTGACGAATATTTACTTATTTGTATCAATGAAGAGCTAGATATAGAGGGTTATCAACCCATTACGTCTATTCCTAGTTAACACTTTGTACACATCCTTTTTTGCGCCTACATGTTAGGCGCCCTCATATACCAGCGACAACATTGCGATTAGCAACCTTGTATCTGCGCGCCGCTGCACCTATCATTTCACAAATGGTAAACATAAAACTTACAGCCCTATAAACGACTAACGAACTAGCGTTGGTGTTCAGCGTGTCTGTAAAGTAGCGTGAAAGGAGGTATCATGAGCTGGGCAAGTAAAGGGCTATGTATCGTTGTTTTTCTTACGTCACTTGCATTGGTGTATGCAATGGGCGAGACCAACTTAAATAGCTTTAACAATGTGAAGGACTCTATCGAGGAGATTTACGAAGATCGTCTTGTAGTTAACGGAATGATTTACGAACTCGCTGGTTTCTTGCATGAGAAGGAAGTCGCACTTGCGGCTCAAAACTATACTTTTTTCACGAGCGAGAACGAAAAGGTTAACAAGCAAGCCTTTGCCATTATTAATGCGTTTAAGAAAACTTATTTAACTGATTTTGAAGCGTTCACGCTGAATCACTTTGAAACTAGTTTTAATGAGCTTGTGACTTTAGAAAAAGAAATCTCATTTGCTGAAGAGCAGCCAGTCGATACCGCCGCCATTGCAACACTACTGCTCGAACTCAAGGCGCTAAATAGTGACTTGGATAAACTTTCAGATATTCAGCTTGCTGAAGGAAAGAACAAGCTAGCAATCAGTAAAAATGCCGCTGAAGCCATGGAAACCTATCGTTCTCTGGAAAAGTATTTTCTAATCATTACAGCAGTGCTCATTTTTATTATTATCTTGCTGCCCTCTTCGAAGGAAAAAGATGAGTTTGTGTCTGAGTAAAACGAGTTTGTGCGGGCAGACGCTAGTTGCGCACTTTACTGCCGCAAAAAACTACACCACCTGCCCGGCTGCCCAGCCGCTGCTCCACGCCCATTGGAAGTTATAGCCTCCTAACCAGCCTGTTACATCAACCACTTCGCCAATAAAATACAGCCCTTCAACGTTGTTGGCCATCATGGTTTTTGACGATAACTCATTGGTATTCACACCTCCAATCGTCACTTCAGCTGTGCGGTAGCCCTCTGTGCCGTTTGGCTTGATATGCCAGTTTTCTAACGTGTTTGCGATACTCTCGCATTCCCCGTGAGAGAGTTGCTTAACTGGCACGTTGCGCCATTCGTTTAACTCGATAAAACTTTGCGAAACACGTTTAGGAAAAATCTTATTTAAGCAGGTAGCAAGCAACGCATCGGGAGTTTGTGCCCTCGCGCTATTTAATACCTCGTGAGGGTCATTATCAGGAGTGGTGTTAATACTTAACGTATCTCCTGCTTCCCAGTAGCTGGATATTTGCAGCATAGAAGGGCCACTTAGCCCTCGATGAGTAAACAACATGGCTTCTTTAAAGGTGGTGTCGTTGCAGCTTGCGTAAACATCTACGGCTACACCACTTAAATCGGCAAGGGTTTCTTTGTCTTTATCGTGTAAGGTAAATGGTACCAGGGCCGCTCTAGTTGGCAGTACATTTAAACCAAATTGCTCAGCAATTTTATAGCCAAAGGGCGTAGCCCCAAGCTTCGGCATACTCAAGCCGCCAGTAGCAACCACTAGAGACTCGCATTCGTAGTCACCATTTGAGGTAGATAGTATGTACTTACTTTCGCGCTTCTCTACCGACAATATTTCGCAGCGCGTAGTGACCGCCACCTTGGCTTTTTCGCACTCTTTTAGCAGTAAATTAACGATGTCTTTTGCACTGTCGTCACAGAAGAGCTGCCCCAGTGTTTTTTCATGATAAGCAATGCCGTGCTCGGCAACTAAGCTAATGAAATCCCACTGGGTATATCGACTCAGGGCAGACTTACAAAAGTGGGGGTTTTGAGACAAAAAGTTTTCTGGGCCTGCGTACATATTGGTGAAGTTGCATCGCCCACCGCCAGACATCAATATTTTACGCCCCACTTTCTTGGCGTGATCAAGCACCTCTACGCTACGTCCTCGTGCACCAGCCTGCGCGGCACAAAAAAGCCCAGCAGCACCTGCTCCAAGCACTATCACATCGCGTTTAATCACGTATTAAGCCTCTCTTGGAAATACGGCTAACGGGTGGGTAGTAATAAGCTGCATATGCGCACGCTCACCTGGCTTAATCGCATTCTCGTGGCTTACGCGCACTTTAAGCTGACTGCCGTTATCATGAGTTACAGCATAAAGTCGACTTTCACCCTCATAGCGTACCCAGTCTACTGTACCGTTTGGCGAGGCATGACTTGCATCTAAACTTAAGTCATCGGGTCTTACCAATAAATCTACGTCGCCATGAGCATTTTGAAGCGGTGTACCAGGAACATTGCCGATATCCGTAATAACGGTGTTATCTACATTGTTTTCGCTATTGTCGAATTGAGCCTTCAGAAAGCTCGCCTCACCCATAAAGCGCGCTACAAAGCGGCTGTTTGGAGTTGAGTAGCACGACTCGGGCGTGTCTAACTGCTCTAAAACGCCCTTGTTCAAAATGCCAATTCTGTCACCCACACTGAGCGCTTCTTCTTGATCGTGAGTCACCCAAATAGCAGGTACGCCCGCTTTTTTAAGAGCGTCGCGTATTTCCCAACGCAAGCTGTCTTTTAGCGCAGCATCAAGGTTTGATAGGGGCTCATCAAGTAATACAAACGCAGGCTCATGAGCAAGTGTACGGGCTAACGCCACACGCTGCTTTTGACCGCCAGATAAACTGGCTGGCTTAACGTCGCGAAAATTATCTAGTCCCAACAGCGTTAGCCAATGATCGGCAAGGGAGGTGTCTTTTAAACGGAAACATACGTTTTGCTGCACAGTAAGGTGAGGAAACAGCGCAAAGTCTTGAAACACCATGCCTACATTGCGCTTTTCAGGCGGAACGTGCTTAGCCGGCGTACTTGTCCACTTACCTAGGCGAATTTCACCTTCGGATAACGGTATTAGGCCCGCTAACGCCTGCAAAATAGTGGTTTTACCGCAGCCTGTAGGCCCTACCAACATGAGTATTTCGTCTTGCCCAAGTTCTAAATTTAACTTGTCGACAACGCGGGTAGACCCATAATTCACTGACAAATTACTGACACTTAGCATTACGAACGTTCATCCTCGGTAACGGTAAATTGGGCTTTGCGTTCGCCCGATAGCATTAGCACTAACCCAACGCCTGATAATAAAACTAGCAGCAAGCCCGGCACAGCGGCGCGGCCAAAATAGCCTGCTTCGTAAACACGCCACATATAAGTAGCTAGTGTTTCAAACCCCGTCGGCCCAAGCATAAGGGTAGCCGGGAGCTCTCGCATAGCTTCTAGAAAGACTAATGCAGCACCCGCAATCATACCACGAAGGGTTAGCGGTAGCGTAATTCGTGTAAAGGCTTCTCTGGGGCTTGCGCCAAGTACTCTTGCCGCTTTTACTAAGCCTGAGTCGATATTTTCAGCGGTGGTTCTTACACTGCCTACTGCCAATGGCAAAAAGCGCAGCACGTAAGCCATAACTAATAAACCTAGGGTTTGATATAGCGCAGGAAGCTGCAGGCCAACATAAACCAGTGCAGTCCCCATAACGATGCCAGGTACGCCAAAGCCAAAGTACGTAATACGCTCCATCAAACGGCCTGCTTTCCCTGCAATAGCAGCATGAGCAACAGGAATAGCCAATAGCACCGCCACAAGAGCCGCGAGGAAAGAAGCGTGAGCAGAGTTCCATGCGTAGCTTAATTCAAAGCCACCGGTTCCCTCTCGCACTAGCCAAAGGGTAAATATAGCGAGAGGCAAAACAATTGCCATAAACACAATAGGCATGGCAGAAAGTAGCATTAAGTTGCACTTCCAACGCGCAGGAAAAAGTGACAGGTGTCGACCAGGGCGCTCTGTTGCGCCACTAATGCGGCTCTCAATAAATAGGATGAGCCCCACAATTACCATAAGCTGCAAGCTCAACATGGCAGCTTGGCTTAAACCAAACGCATTGTATTCAACGAAAATAACGCGGGTAAATGTATCGAGGCCCATTATGGCTGGGGTGCCAAAATCGGAAAGCGCGTAAAGCGCGGCAAGCAATGCCCCAGCCGCAATGCTGTTTACCACTCTAGGCAGTACTACACGCCAAAGGCTTGCACCTAATGAAAGCCCTAGCGTACGAGCCGCATTCACTAAACTGGCGTCTAAACTAAGTAAGCTAGAACGCGTGGTCATCATAACAAACGGGTAGGTATACAGGCTCATGACAAGTGCCGATCCCCACAAACCGCTGATAGGTGGCGTGGTAATACCCAGCACGTTTTCTATTTCGCCACCGCGGCCAAACGAGAAGTACATGGCAAACGCGCCAATATAGCTTGGTAACGCCAGCGGAGCGGCTAATACAATTAGCCAAAATCGTTTAAACGGCAGTTGCACATAGGCGGTAAACATTGCCAGCGGCACACCAATAATCACTGCGCCAATAATGGTCAGCACCATTAATGCAACCGTGTTGCCTAGTACTCGTAAATTATGGGTATCGAATAATTGCGCACTGTCTTGAGCTAGAGAAAACAAAACGCCGACGGGCAATAAAGCCATCAGCGCAATGAGTAGTGCCAGTGGATACGACTTTGGCCAATTTGTCACAGTACGCCAACATCCCTCATCATATTTAGGGTTGGGCGCAAGTCTGCAAGTTTGCGAAGATCGAGTTCAGGAGGAGACAGCGAGGTCAAACTCGCCAACCCTTCTGGTGCAGCCACATCTTGCACCATTGGAATTTCATACGCTTCTCGAGCAAGGTAGCTTTGTACTTCATGGGTCAGTAAATAACGAATGAAGTTAACGGGTAAATCGCCATCGCTTAGGGCTACAATACCCGAAGCGTTTACCAAACAGCCCGCATCGTTATTGGTGTAGGCTAACGCCACATTAGCGTCAGGTTTGCCCGATTTTAAGCGTAAGGTGTAATAATGATTGGCAAAACCGATATCCACTTCACCGCGCTCTACGCCCATGACTACACCAAGCTCACCAGCGTATTTCTTAGCATTGCGGTTAATGCCTTTTAACCACATGCGAGTGGCTTTTTCGCCTTCTAGTACGCGCATTGCCGTAACAAACGACTGAAATGAAGAGTATGCAGGCGCCCAGCCAATTTTTAAATCGCTGTCGGCTAATGCCATTACGCTATCAGGAATTTGTTCGGGAGTAACTCGCTCGGTATTGTACGGTAGCGTACGTACTCTGCCCGTTACCGGAGACCAGCTAGGATATTGAAAACCGGGCTTTAACTGATTGGTAATGCTTGCAGGAAGGGGTTTTGCTGCTCCCGAATCGGTAACCATACCAATAGAGCCCGTATCTACCGCCCAGAATAAGTCAGCCCGCTTCACGCCTGCTTTAGTTTCAGCCACAATGGTATTGGCCAACGCGGCAGAACCACCGCGGCGAATTTTAAGATTTAACTTAGGATTGCGCTTTTTAATCGCATCGAGAACATTCTCGTAAAGCCCACCTTCTCCACGCCCTAAATACAGCGTTAGATCGCCCTCTAACTTGGGTAGCGATTCTACAGAAACGCTACCGACTACAGATGCGGCTTGGGCTAAACTGAAAGGTACACAGCCCAATACACCTGCGGCAGCTAAACCTTGTAAGAATGTTCTTCGTTGCATCTAGGTTCCTTAAAATACGTCTTTACGGCCTTTTTCTGCTTCTACAAGCAGTACACGCGCTTTATCGAGTTTGCTTTGCATGGTTTCTACCACGCTACGCACACCGTCTACGCCTTTATCTTGGGAGATAGCTTGCGGCAATGTAACGTTAAAATCTTTTTCCAACGACTCAACTAACGCAGCGTCTTTTGCAATTAGGTCGCCTTCTACCCCTTCAAAGCGCTGAAGGTAAGTATCGTGAACTAATGTGGTAGCCACTTCATTAAGCTGCTCTGCGTATTTGGCCACAACGCGATCTAGTCGAGTTTTAATATCGTCGATAACAGCTGGGCCTGTAGTTGGTTCAACTTCGGTGGTTTGCACTTCACCAACCAGTCCACGCTTTTGATATTGCGACGCAAGTTTAACTGCGCCCAGCGCTTGCCACAAGGCGTGGTTCAATTTCTCTTGCTCGTGGCGTACTACATCAATAGGTTTGCCGTCATCAATGGCCACTTTTACGCCGTATATACCCTGCCAAATTGAGGCATAAATAGGTACATACTGAGTTTCAATTGCCGAATGAAAATCTACTTCTTCCCAATATTCCATTAGGGCGTCACTTTTAAGGCTTTTATCTTTGTTGGCGTAGGCATCTACCACACCGCCAAACTTGCTTTCCAACCACTCGACTTCTTCAGTGTATTCACCGATATGAGCATGCAGATTATTGACATGGTCGCCTATAGCTCCATTCGCCATCGCGTGTCCTGTCACCATAGATAGTGACATCACTGATACAGCCAAAAGAGCACTCATTTTTTTCAATGTTGCTGTCATACTTGTTCCTAAAACATTGTTCTGTAACGTTGGCATCTGCGCAAATGATACTTATTATCATTAACTAAGTAAAGGCAACTCACCTTGGCTACCGGTTGTATACCTATGCTCAAGAGCATGAACTCACTCAATACTGGTCCGTTTTAACACAGGTTTAAAGTGACTTAATCGCCTTGTGTACTCACTACATGCCCGCAGCAGACTCCTTTCTCAAGCGGTCAAAAGCACTGATAGTCATCGAGTTTTTCTCAATTGAGCGCACTTTTTTATGCGATAGATTACGAAAGCGGCGTTATATTAATAAAAATGAGTCTCAGGTACATTAACTCTTTCTTACAAATACGCTAGAAAACAAAAACCCGCTAAAAAGCGGGTTTTTCAATGGATAAGTAGTGTCGAAAGTGGTTATAAACTTTTTAACATAGACTCTGCATCACTCACTTCAAAGCGGCCTGGATCTTCAACGTTAAGCTGTTTCACTTCACCGTCTTCAACAAGCATCGAGTAGCGCAACGAACGTACGCCACCAAAGTTACTTGTATTCATATCTAGGCCTACTTGGCTGGTGAAAAACGCATTTCCATCGGCAAGCATAGTAATATGCTCCGCATTATTTGCTTTACCCCACGCGTCCATAACGAATGCGTCGTTTACCGAAAGGCATATAATACTGTCTACGCCCTTAGCTTTTATTTTATCAGCTAATGCGATGTAGCCTGGCAAGTGAGAATGTGAACAGGTTGGCGTAAACGCTCCCGGCACGGCAAACACTACCACGCGTTTTTCAGAAAAAAGCTCGTTAGTACCAGGATTGGTAATTTCTCCGTCAACTAAAAGGCTAAAATCGACTTCTGGTAAAGTGCTTCCAACTCGTAACATGCTGCTCTCCTATTTATTTTGACACAAATACACATCAAATCTGTGTTTCTTACTTTCAATAGCCATTGATGGTTTTTCACCTGCTAATACATCTGCACTGTTTGGACGTTTAACCACCACGCGGTGTGTAGCAAGCTTAAGCGCCGGCGGTAATAACGCATCTGCATCTGGATCGTGACCAAGCAATTGTTGAAACAACCGCATTTCTTTTTTCACAAAGGCTGATTTCTTTTTATGTGGGAACATTGGGTCTAAGTAAATAGCATTCACACTCTCACCTTCGAAGTATTGCATCACCTCTGCACTATTTCCATGTTGAAGTGAAATTCTCTCAGCAAGTTCTGGAAAATGTATCGCTAGTCGCCTAATACCGTCTTCTAATAACGCGGCAACGATGGGCGAACGCTCTATCATGGTAACCTTGCACCCCACACCTGCCATAACAAAGGCATCGCGGCCAAGCCCGGGTGTGGCATCTACAACATGCCAGCTGTCATTCCCTTTTAAGCCAACGGCTTTCACTATGGGCTCTTTCCTTCCGCCGCCATGCTGCTTGCGATACATGCTGGCAGGAGAGGCAAAATCAACCTCAACGGGCAGTACCTTTTTCTCACTGGCATCGGCTAAACCCAGTACATTGTCTTTTATCTGTAAATACAACCCCTCATTAGGCTTGTTTTCTTCTATAAGTATCGCCTCGGCCCACTTTACGGCCACGTCGTTAAGTAGCAGTCTGTCACCTTCATACAAGTTACTGCTTGTGTCGGTAGCAACCGTTACCGGCATTAGCACTGAGGGTGTGGGAACCGAGCGGTCTGACGCACTAATGTTTGTATTATTAGGCATTGCCATACTGCTCCTTATGACCAATCCAGCGATTAATAATGGCCTGCGCATGGGAGGGGTATTTGTCCCACATGGTATAAGCAATCTCTTGTACTTTAGGGATGAGCGCTGCATCGCGCACTAAATCGGCTATTTTAAGCTCTGCCATGCCGGTTTGCCGCGTGCCCATAAACTCACCCGGCCCGCGTATTTCTAAGTCTCGCTGAGCGATATAAAAGCCATCGCTACTTTCTCTTAATACACCTAGTCGCTGAGTGGCGGTTTTAGATAGCGGGCTTTGATACATAAGCACACACTGGCTTTCCACCGCGCCGCGCCCAACTCGACCGCGCAGCTGATGCAGCTGCGCTAAACCAAGGCGTTCGGGATTTTCGATTATCATTATGCTTGCGTTGGGTACATCTACGCCCACTTCAATGACCGTGGTGGCAACCAGCAAATCAAGCTTCCCTTCTTTGAAATCGGCCATGACTTGGGCTTTTTCAGCAGACTTTAATCGCCCATGCACTAAACCAACCTGTAAATCTGGCAGTGCGGTACGCAGGGTAATAGCAGCCTCTTCGGCTGCTTGGCATTCTAATACTTCAGATTCATCTATTAGCGTGCACACCCAATACGCTTGCCTGCCGTTGTCTTTGCATGCCTGACGCACCCGCTCTATAACATCCGCGCGACGGGTATCGGGCAATACCACCGTAGTAACTGGGGTTCGCCCCGGCGGTAGCTCATCAATAATTGATGTGTCTAAGTCGGCGTAGGCCGTCATGGCAAGGGTACGCGGTATGGGCGTTGCCGTCATAATAAGTTGATGGGGAAAGCGCCCTTGCTGCTCGCCCTTATCTCGCAGTGCAAGTCGTTGATGTACGCCAAATCGATGCTGCTCATCAACAATAACTAATGCCAGCTGCTGGTAATTTACGCTTTCCTGAAAAACAGCATGGGTACCCACCAGCATTTGCACATCGCCGGCTTCAAGCCTTGCCAGCACATCGCTTCGAGCTTTGCCTTTAAGCTTGCCTGCTAACCAGCCTACCTCAATACCTAGTGGCTCTAGCCAACCTCTAAAATTATTAGCGTGCTGCTCTGCTAATAGCTCGGTGGGCGCCATTAACGCCACTTGATGACCTGCGCCAATTGCTGATAAAGCAGCAAGGGCTGCCACTAGGGTTTTACCCGAGCCTACATCGCCCTGCACCAGTCTCATCATAGGTCTGGCGCGCTGCATGTCTAGCTGAATATCTTTCACTACCCGCTGCTGTGCGCCGGTAGGCGAGAATGGCAGCTGTGCCAGCATTTTTCCAATCAGGTTGTCATCTACTTTTATGGCTATGCCCGGCTGGGCGTCTGACTGCTTACGTACTTTAAGTACGCTTAAGTTGTGGGATAATAGCTCTTCAAGAATAAGACGGTATTGAGCAGGGTGAAGCCCCTCTTCTATTTCATGCACATCGGCATCTGGAGGCGGGCGATGCACTGTGTGCAGGGCTTCATTAAGGGAAACTTGATTATCGTAGATACCCTCTGGCAATAAATCTGTTAAAGCGCCTTTATCTAAAAGCGCTAATGCCTGCTCGGTTAAGTTGCGAAGGGTAAGCTGTTTAATGCCCTCTGTCGTTGGATAAACAGGGGTTAACGACTCTTCAATTGGCGGCGCGTCTTCATCTACCACTTTAAATTCGGGATGCATCATTTCGATGCCCCATTTGCCCGTGCGAATTTCCCCAAAACAACGAACTACGTTGCCAGGGGTCATCATTGTTCGCTGCACTGCACCAAAGTGAAAAAAGCGCAGCGTTATTGTGCCCGTGCCATCACTAATTTTGACGACCAGCATTCGCTTTTTGCCATACTGAATATCGGCATTCATCACTTCGCCCTGCACACTTACATGGGTAAAAGGACGGCATTCAGCAACACTGTAAACGCGAGTTCTGTCTTCATAGCGAAGGGGAAGATGAAATAGAATATCTTGCAGCGTAAACAAGCCGATTTTGTTGAGTTTTTCTGCCACCTTTGCGCCTACCCCTTTAAGGGCAGTGATAGGTGTGGTGGCGAGTGCTTGCATGCAGCCTAATCCTCAATTCAAACGGTTGATTGTGATACTAAAACGATAAATGAAGTGTAAAGGATTGTTGCGGGGTTGGCGAGTACGCTTTAGGCCAGTTTTTACTGACTGGCCTTAGGCTTACACCACTTGCTAGTTGGCTTCTAGTGCTTCAGCCTCAGCTTTGGTTATTTGCATTTCACGCCACCAACTTTCATCGGCAATCACTTCACCCATGTTATTGATTGCGGGATAAGGCAGGCCTTTGCGTGTGCATAACTTAAACAAACGCGGATAACCATTTTGAAATGCCAATGCTTGGCACTCTTCCTCTGGTAATTGCTGGTTGTTGTACATACCGGCAATAGTGCGCTGGCGCTGGGCTTCATAAAGCACAAGCGCTGCCGCTACAGACACGTTTAGCGACTGCACCATGCCCATCATAGGAATAACAATGTCCTGATCGGCAAGGCCAATAGCTTCGTCAGTGGCACCGTATTTTTCCTGACCAAACAAAATGGCGGTGGGTTTGGTGTAATCCACATCGCGAAAATCGATAGCCGAGTCAGACAAGTGAGTAACCAGCACCTGCATATTCTGCGCTTTCAATGTGTCCATGGCACTACCAATATTGTCGTGATTGGTTTGACGCACCCAATCTTGACTGCCCATGGCGGTACCGCCACGAAATTGGTATTTCTTTTCCCACACCGTGTGCACACGATGAATGCCTACGGCATCGCAGGTGCGCACGACAGCTGACACATTATGTGGTTTATGCACATTTTCTAAGCAAACCGTAAGGTCGGTTTGCCTTTTGTCCAGCACAGATCGTATGCGCTGATAACGCTCTGGCGACATGGCTTACTCCGGCAGCTCCATAACTCCGTCTATCTCTATTTGAGCGCCTTTAGGTAGTGCAGACACCTGTACCGCAGCACGAGCTGGGTAAGGCTGGTTGAAATAACGGCTCATTATTTCGTTCACTAACGCAAAGTGACCTAAATCGATGAGAAAGATGTTTACCTTTACTAAATCGTTAGTGGTGCCGCCAGCTGCTTCACACACTGCTTTTAGGTTTTCAAATACCTGAACGGCTTGTGCTTCGAACTCTTCAGACACCATTTCCATTGTTTCTGGTACAAGTGGAATTTGACCTGAAACATATACCGTAGTGCCGGCTTTAGCCGCTTGGCTGTAAGTACCAATAGCAGCAGGTGCCTTATCGGTCTGAATAATAGACTTAGACATAAATATTCCTAAATTTTGATAAAATTAGTGTCGAGATTGACTGTGACGAGACACTCTTTGAACCTCTGGCATGGTGCGTATTTTCTTCATAACGCGGGCCAGGTGCACGCGATTGTGCGTGGTTAGCTCTAGGTCAATAAAGTAGATGTTACTCTCTTTCTCTTCGGTTTGCAGACCAATAATATTGGACTCACACCCAGAGATAGTGTTTGTTAACGTTGCCAGCGTACCTTGATGGTTAATCAGCTCAATGCGAAGTGACGCTTTAAACTCACCCTGAGGTTCATCGTCCCATTGCATAGGCAGCACGCGCTGCGGCTCTTCTTTGCTTAGCTTGCGAATATTATTACAGCCCGTTTGGTGTATGGTCATGCCTCGACCAGGACTTAGCACAGCAACAATTTCGTCATCGGGTATGGGGTGGCAGCAACGAGAATAATTCACTAACAAGCCTTCTGTACCGCGAATAGCGACGTTGCCTTTCTTATTGGATAGATCGGTTGTGCTCTCGCCCAATAAACGCCGCGCCACAATGGCACTTAACTCGTTGCCAAGGCCGATATCCACTAACAAAGCATCAAAATCGGAATGCTTCGTTTCAGCCACCACGCGGTCAATGTCTGCATGGGGAATTTCATCTAATTTCACACTGCCAAGGGCATGTCGTAATAAACGGTTACCCATA
This sequence comes from Alteromonas genovensis, assembly GCF_010500895.1. Lineage (GTDB taxonomy): Bacteria > Pseudomonadota > Gammaproteobacteria > Enterobacterales > Alteromonadaceae > Alteromonas > Alteromonas genovensis. The sequence goes on along the minus strand of NZ_JAAAWO010000006.1, from coordinate 105,143 downwards.
TTCACAGCTTCTTGAGAATGCTGCTTACGCAAATACTGGCGAATGCGAGTGCGTGCTCGGGCGCTCACCACAAAGTTAAGCCAGTTTGCATTAGGCTTTGCCCGTGGCGAGGTAATAATTTCTACCGTCTGCCCATTTTCTAGTGGCTTACTTAAACTGAAATTACGACGCTCTACACGCACGCCAACACAGGTGTTACCTACATCGGAGTGAACTGCATAAGCAAAGTCCACAGCAGTTGCGCCCATAGGAAGTTCTATAATGCGGCCATCGGGAGTAAATACGTAAATTTCATCCGGGAACAAGTCTGTTTTTACCGATTCGATAAATTCAAACGACGAACTTGCTGATTGCTGAAGTTCTAATAGGCTTTGTGCCCATTTTCTGGCCCGCATTTGCGCTGTGGTGCCACTGTCACCAGGCTCTTTATAAAGCCAGTGCGCGGCAACGCCTTTGTCTGCCATTTGGTCCATTTCGTGGGTTCTAATTTGAACTTCCACCGGAATACCATGGGGGCCGATAAGTGAAGTATGCAGCGACTGATAGCCGTTGGTACGAGGAATCGCAATATAGTCCTTGAAGCGGTTTTCAATAGGCTTATACAAGCCGTGCATGGCACCAAATGCTCGATAGCAGTTGTCTACAGAATCCACCACGATGCGAAATGCATATACGTCCATGACCTCGCCGAACATAAGCTCTTTGTTTTTCATCTTTCGATAAATAGAGTACAAATGTTTTTCACGGCCTAACACGTTAGATTCAATGCCATACGCATCTAACCGAAGACTCAGCTCTTCGCGAATATTCTCGATAATTTCTTTTCGATTGCCTCTAGCCTGGCGCACTGCAGATTTTAGCGCACGATGACGCATGGGATACATCGCTTGGAAACCCAAGTCTTCAAGCTCATTTTTAATATCGTGGATACCCAAGCGGTGGGCAATAGGCGAATAAATCTCTAACGTTTCAAGAGCAATGCGACGGCGCTTGTCTGGTCGCAAAGACCCCAGCGTTCTCATATTGTGGGTTCGATCGGCAAGCTTAATAAGAATAACCCTGATGTCTTGTACCATGGCCATCATCATTTTACGGAAGTTTTCTGCCTGCGCTTCTTGTTTGCTGCTAAATGCAATTTTATCTAGTTTACTTACACCCTCTACCAGTTCAGCAACCGTATCGCCAAAGGCTTTGGCAAGGTCGTCCTGACTGTAGTGAGTATCTTCAATAACATCGTGTAGTAAAGCAGCCATGAGGGTTTCATGGTCCAGATGCATATCGGCAAGTATGCTGGCTACTGCGACAGGGTGTGTGATGTACGGGTCGCCACTAGAACGCATTTGACCATCGTGGGCCTCTTGAGCCAGAATGAAGGCATCTTGAACCAGCTGCACTAAATCAGCGGGCAAATACTTAACAACTTTCTGCTTTAAACCTTCAAACAAATACACAGTGTAAAATGGCCCCTAATTCCAGTATTACCCTTAGAATACGTTTATTTTCGCATTAATCCAATACGCTAAAAGCAAAGCGCCAGTGCTTTTTTCAAAGCACTGGCGCAAATTTGCATGTAACCGCCCTAAAAAGGGTTGGTTACATCGTCTATCTGAATAGAATTTACTGTTCAGATAGGATATTCGCAACAGAAGAAAACTCTACGTTGTCTTCACGCTCTTGTGTTTGAAGAGCATCTTGTTCAAGGGTGGCTGCTGTAACCAAACCTTCTTCAATTTCACGCAAAGCCGTTACGGTTGGCTTGTCGTTTTGAACGTCAACCATAGGGTCTCTCCCGCCAGTGGCGATTTGACGTGCACGACGAGCAGCAACTAGCACTAGGTCAAAGCGGTTACCAATTTTATCTACGGCATCTTCTACAGTTACGCGAGCCATCTATTTCTCCGAAAATCAGGTTGAGCGAGGAATACAAAAAACAGCCACGCAGTATACACGCATACCAATTGCGATCCTAGCACTTTGTTGAAATATAACACAGTAGGATCGCGCCGATCCTACTGTGTTAGGAGAAGCGCGAGCACTGAGTGTTAATTGAGTTTTGCAGTGCCTACTAAGCAGTACCTAGCAGCGAGTCGAATAGTGGCTGATGGCGAATTTGTTGCTTTGCAGAGCGCAGGCGCTGGGCAGTCACAATTGCCTCTAATTCATTTAATGCCGTAGCAAAGTCATCGTTAATAATGATGTGGCCGAACTCGTTAAAGTGGGACATTTCATCCACAGCCTTCGCCATACGACTAGCAATAACTTCATCGCTGTCTTGGCCGCGGTGATTCAAGCGTTGCTCTAAAACATCTAATGATGGCGGTAAAATGAAGATGCCGCAGGTATCGGGCATTAGCTTTGTCACTTGCCGCGCACCTTGCCAATCGATGTCTAGGAATACGTCTATTCCACGATACAGCGTTTGCTCGATAGTCACTCGCGACGTACCGTAATAATTACCAAACACTTCCGCGTATTCAAAGAAAACGCCTTGCTCGATTAACGCTTCAAACTGTTCGCGTGTAACAAAATGATAGTGCACCCCGTCTACTTCGCCAGGCCGAGGTTGTCGTGTGGTGTGCGATACAGACACCTGCATGGGGGTGTTAGCATTGCCCTCATACTTTTCCATTAATGCCTTGATAAGGCTAGATTTTCCAGCCCCAGAGGGAGCTGCAAGAATAAACAAATTACCGAGTAGTGAGGCCATGTAATAATAAAGTTTTGTTAAAGTATGGTGATTTTATATGTCAATGATAGCATATTGGATGTTCATGCCGTAACTATCACGTAAGCAAATACCCTGTCGCTGTGTTTCGAGAAAGTGAGTCAGGTTTATTACGTGTTTTTAGATAGCAGAATGAATCACAACGAAACAACCCGCCGATGAAGGTTGTGAATAATAACTCACTAGGAACAGAGACAATGACCCAACCACTTTTACCCTGTGTAGAAAACACGCCTTCTTCCACACCAGATGCCTGCGTTATTTGGTTACACGGCCTCGGCGATTCAGGGCATGGTTTCGCGCCAATTGTTCCAGAACTCAAGCTTCCAGGCTCTATGGCAATTAAGTTTCTTTTTCCTCACGCTCCTGAACGCCCTGTTACTATTAACGGCGGTATGAGAATGCGAGCTTGGTACGATATAAAGTCTCTCGATTTTGAAAGTCGCGCCGATTTAGATGGCGTAGAAGAATCTGCACGTCTGGTAGAGCAGCTGATTAACGCGCAAATAGACAGCGGCATTCCCGCAAATCGCATTGTGCTTGCAGGCTTTTCACAAGGCGGCGTAATTGCGTTGCATCTTGCTCCTCGATTTAACGCAAAACTGGCAGGTGTGTTGGCGTTATCCACTTATATGTGTGAACCCTCATTGCTAGCAAATCAAGCCAACGACATTAATAAACAAACACCGGTAATGATGGCTCACGGAGAGCAAGACGAAGTGGTACCTGTATTTATGGGTAATGCCGCGTTTAAAACCATGACAGAAAACGTATTTAACGCCACATGGCAAACCTACACGATGCAGCATAACGTATGCATGCAGGAGTTGAATGATATCAGCGCATGGCTGCAGTCGGTGCTTTCGTAAGAGTGCTTTGTATGGAATGAGGTTTTGTGAGCTCAGGTTTTATGGGCTTGCGTTTTGAAAAGCCGGGCTTAAGAGAACGTGTCTGGCTGTTTTAACTTAAGCCTTAAGCCCTGAACCTCACACAACCTTGTTTCTGCCGCTGTTTTTAGCTTGATACAAGTTGTCATCGGCCTGCTTTAATGTCGCATTGATGTTGCCATCGGTTAACGCGGTTGCTACGCCAAAACTTGCCGTTATCTTGTGATGAATATCACCTTTATCAAAAGGCTTGGCCTCCACTTTAGCGCGAATAATCTCGGCTAATTTTACCGCCTGAGTCAACGTCGCTTTTGGAAATATCACCAAAAACTCTTCGCCACCAGTGCGCGCTACAATGTCCGTTGTGCGCACTGCGCTTTTCATTATCTCGGTAAACTGTATAAGTACTTCATCGCCCACATCATGTCCGTAGGAATCGTTAATCACTTTAAAGTGGTCTATATCAACGACAACCGTGCTGAGTGGAAAGTAGCTGACGGGGTCTTTCGACACTTTTTCAAAATATACCGCTTCTAAGAATCGTCGGTTTGGCAGTTTAGTAAGGGGGTCGGTGTTGGCCTGACGCGTGCGCTCTAGGTTTTCTTCTAGCATTTCCTTTCTGCTCTGATGCCAAAAGTTTTCCGCAATAAAGGCAACGCAAATAAAGCACCCCATAGAGATAAGAAAACGGGACACGTCTTCTTCAGCGTATTGTGCGTAAATAAGATGCTGATTAAATAGCATAACAACAGCCAACATCATGGTGGCTGCTACATAAAGTAGCGCTGGCCTAAAGCTCACTACAATAATCTGAACAAAGATAAGCGGGTATAAAAAATACAGGCCGGTATTGTTGTATCCCCCCGTGTAAATAAGCGCATTAAAAGTAAACAGAACAATAAGACCTGCTACATAATAAGAAACGTCTGAGTGGGGAAAAATATGCGAGGCTATTACGTTAAGGTAAATAACCGTGGCTGATACTGCCAGCGCGGCAATTAAAAATGGGTTATCACCACCTACATTTATTCCCGCCATAATAGCCATGAGGGTGCCACCTACATAGGAAATAAAATACAACGTTAAGCGGCGACGCCTTGCTTCAGCTTCGTCCTTGTGCGCGCCTTTTAATAGGTGGCGTAGAAATGAATGTTCCATATACCTAGCTCTTACTCATTAAACGTAGTGGTGGCACTTCAGACGGTGCCTCTTTAAAATTTTAATACGCGGGACTCAATGCATTTGTTCCATATAAACCAGAGGAAAACCACGTGAATTCAACACATTTTTGTCTGATATGCGTATAATATAGCTTACGTTTTCCTGAGTATAATTCTAAATGTCAGGTATCGCATCCAATTTGAGCAGCATTATAGCCTAGTGTTAGCATCGACATCATTTTAACTATTTATAGCGTGGAATTATCATGAGTCACCAAGGTACGTCTCGCACCATTCGAATTGCAACCAGAAAAAGTGCACTAGCGCTATGGCAAGCCGAGTATGTGAAAGCAGAGTTATTAAAGCACTATCCATCGCTAACCGTTGAGTTGGTGCCGATGAGTACGCAGGGCGACAAGATTTTAGATACACCCCTTGCCAAAATTGGCGGTAAAGGCCTTTTCATTAAAGAGCTTGAAATTGCCATGCTTGAAGGCCGAGCCGACATTGCTGTGCACTCAATGAAAGATGTACCGGTGGCGTTCCCTGAGGAGTTTGGGTTACACGCCATTTGCGAACGTGAAAATCCGTTTGATGCTTTTGTGTCTAATCACTATGACAGCGTAGATGCCTTGCCAAATGGTGCCGTAGTTGGAACCAGCAGCCTGCGCCGTCAGTGCCAAATTCGCAAACACCGCCCCGACCTCATTATTAAAGACTTGCGCGGTAACGTTAATACCCGATTAGCCAAACTTGATGCCGGCGACTACGACGCTATCATTTTAGCGTCGGCGGGCCTTATTCGATTGAACATGCAAGACCGCATAAAAATGGCATTACCAGCTGAAGTGTCTTTGCCAGCAGTAGGCCAAGGCGCTGTAGGCATTGAATGTCGCAACGACGATTCCCAGCTTATTGAATTATTGAGCGCGTTAAACCACGACGAAACTCATGTGCGAGTAACTGCAGAGCGCGCAATGAACGAGCGTCTTGAAGGCGGCTGTCAGGTACCTATTGGTAGTTTTGCTACCCTCGACGGTAATACACTGACACTAACCGGAATGGTTGGAAAACCCGATGGCACAACATTACTGTTTGCCTCGGCTACCGCGTCTGCAGAAAAAGCAAAAGACATTGGTGTTGAAGTTGCCGATGCGCTTCTAGAGCAAGGCGCTGGCGAAATTTTAAAAGCCCTTTACGAGTAAGTAACCCCAAGTGCTGCTTTTTACCCGCCCTCTGCCAAAGCTTGCCTCTAGCGCAAAAGCGTTTGATGCTGCCGGGCTTGATGCAGTGGGCGCGGCCACCTGCGACATTGTTTACGTGAAATCGGAACGCAATGCTATTAGTACATTTTTAGCAGAAACGAGGGTAGATGTGATCATTGTCACCAGTGTTTACGCTGTTGATGCGGCTGAAGATGCGGTGCAGTCACTGATTGAAAAAGCGGTGCCTAACAGTAGCCTACCGTTAATTATTGCCGTTGGTGATGCCACTGCTAAAAAACTTCATCACGCCCTTTGTGCTATACCACAGCAAATATCACCGCTCGTTATACTGACTCCTGAGATACATACATCAGAAGGTATATTGGCTATGCCTCTACTCAATGAGGCAAAGGGCAAACAAGTGGTTATTATAAAAGGAGAAGGCGGTAGACAGCTCATAGCTGACGGACTGACTGCAAAAGGAGCCTCGTGTCAGAGCTTCTGCGTATACCGAACCGAGCAACTTACTGACCCAATTTACACAAAGTGCTGGAAAGTTGAAGATGTTCGCGGCATCATCGCTACAAGCGAAGCAATGGCAATGCAACTTATACACAGCCAAGGGCATGCAATTTTATCTCTGCCCTGGCTTACGGTTAGCGAACGCATAGCCGTATCGCTGAGAAAACGTGGAGTGACAGAGGTGTTTGTATGCCACCGTGCCACTGACCAAGCGTTGATTGCTTGGGTAAAGGACAACTGGGAGTATTGAATGGCCGATAATAAAGATAATGGCGTGCAAGATAGCAAAGAGACTGATGACGCAGTGATTGGTGTCGATGTAAAACGCAATGCAGAAGATTCAACAACTACTGCCAAGCCAGACGCCAACAAAAAGGCAAAAAAGAAGTCATCTGGAAATGGCCTACTGTGGTTTGTCGTTTTTATTCTCTTCTTATTATTAATAGGCCTCGCCGGCGCTGGCTACTGGTATTACACGCAGCAGCAATCAAGCAGCAGTTCTATGACAAGTGCACAGCAGCAAACTACGGCAAAGATTAATGCATTAGCTTCTGCAAAAGACGACGTAAACAGCACGCTTAGCCGAATTGCTCGTGATAACGACGCTTTAAAAGACACCATTAGCGATCTTCAAAAGCAAAACGAAACTCTGTCTTTACAAGCAGAGTCTACCCTTGAGCAACTAAATCAAATGGAAGGGCGTCGCCCAGCAGACTGGCTTATTGCCGAAGCTGACTATTTAGTGCGTATGGCTGGGCGAAAGCTGTGGCTAGAGAACGACGTTCGCACCGCTATCTTATTGCTAGTAAACGCTGACAAACGCTTAAAATCGTTAGCCGATCCGTCGGTATTGCCCGTACGCGCCGCATTAGCACAAGATATTCAAACCCTTCAGCAGCTAAACCCTGTGTCGCAGAGTTCGGTAGCGTTAGCGCTAACTGGCATGGTAGCGCAAATTGATAAACTGCCCTTAGACACTTTTGAAAAGCCTGAAGATAAAGACGCTGCAGATAATGCCCTTTCTGAGTCTACCGACGACTGGAAAGACAACTTAGCAAAAGTATGGCACTCATTAGTTGATGACTTCTTAACGGTAAAATCTATTGAAGGCCCTATTGAGCCGGTATTGTCGCTAGAAGCGCAGTTCCTTATTAAAGAGCAACTGCGACTGCAGCTTATGCACGCACAATCTGGTGCATTAACTGCCGACGCCGGTCTTTATAAACAGTCTCTGCAATATGCACAAACCTTGCTTATTGAAAAGTTTGATACAGAGAAAAGCCAGGTAAGCGGGTTTGTTAACGCTTTACAAAACTTGCTAGAAACTGATGTGGCGCGCCCTATTCCTACCGAGCTTGTATCGCAAAAGCCGCTAGAGCAACTTCTAGACCGCCGTGTTAAACAGGTCTTTGGTCAAGGAGCAAGCGCACTATGAAATGGTTAGCTATTGCCCTTGCGGTATTAGCCGCATTCGTTGTCGCGCTTATTGTTGGGCCTATGATTTTAGGCGACAAAGGTTACGTATTAATATCCCTCGGTGAAACCGCGGTAGAAATGACGGTGATCAGCTTTTGCATTCTGGTAATAGGCGCCGTAATCGCCTGGTACGTGCTGTCTCGATTAACACTTTGGGCGCTTAGTTTAATTACTGGCTCTCATCGCTGGTTTGGCACCTTAGGCGAACGCAAGCGCAAGCGCGCCTTTTATGATGGCTTACACGCCATGGCCGCAGGCGATATTGAATTGGCTCAAAAATCGTTAGGCAAAACCACTAACGGCGATTTTGAAGGGGTAAATTATCTTGCCTCTGCGCAAATTGCGTTTACAAGTGGCGAGCTAAACAAAGCCCGTTACTTTTTAGAGCAAGCAAGTGATTACGCCAATGCAAAAGTAGCCGCTACGGTTATGCAAGCTCGCATTGATATTAGTGAAGGTAAACATACCGAAGCATTAGAAAAGCTAAATGCGCTAGATGAGAAAGACCAAGAGAATAAGCAGGTTATTCGCCTTAAAGCACAAATACTAGCGGAACTGGGTAAATGGCAAGAGCTGCAGAACAAACTATCAGGATGGCGAAAAGCCCTGGCGAAAGAGGACTACAAAGCCTGGTCGCAGCGCATTGCCAAAGGTAAGTTTGCAGAAATTGCCAGTAAGCAAGGCGCTGTTGAGCTTAAGAGTTACTGGGAAGACTTACCCCGTAAAATGCGCAACGACGATATTTATCAGGCAGCGTATGTTCAGCAGCTGCTCGACCAAGGCATGCACTCTGATGCGCAAACCTTATTAGTAGAATGGCAGAAACGAGGGCCAAACAGCAGCTTATTCCCTCTGTTTACTCAGCTTAACATTCCCGATTCGTCGCCGTCTCTGCGCCTATTAGAGGGCTGGATTAAAAAAGACGAAAAGAACATCGAGCTATACTCTACCTTAGGACAAGTGGCCTTTAATTCCGGCGACGATGTATTGGCAGAAAAAGCGCTACTAAAAGCCACCAAAATGGCATCGCGCAGAGAAGACTTACTACTACTGTCAGCCATTAGCGAACGTCAGCACGATACCGCAACAGCACTTCAGCTTTACAAAGAAGGGCAACAAATAGCGGGCTAATGTGGCGTGGCACACCGTGTTTTTTTACACGTAAGCTAAACAAATAAGCTACACAATTTAAAACGCGCTTTTATGAAAATAAAGACGCGTTTTTTTGTACCTGCCACAGTAGAACCTGCTATAGCGCAGTATTATTTTTTCTAATATCAAAAGCGAGAAAATTTGTTTTGCTTTCGCAAACAAGCGCCCGTACACTCCGCACAAATTTTAGCCAGACGTTATGTGTTGCCCTATACTTTTTTAAGCAGCATGTATGGCTGCATCTTTAAACGCTTTTTCACTCGCTATTTAACCTGAATCCTGTTTAAAGAATGGTGCAAGTATTTGTTTTTGGCCCTAACTCACTAAGGAACGCTGTTGGACACAATTGAATTTATTCAAATTCGAAAGTTTATTGTTAAGCTTGGCAAAATGCTGCACAAGTACGGTACACCTGCATTCAGACTAGAGGCCTACCTAACTGAAATTGCCACGTACCTGGGTGTCCACGCCTCATTCATTTCTACGCCTACGTCGTTAACCATCGTTATTTGGAGCGATCGCCACGAAGACGAATACAACCACTCCGCGCGCCTAATGCCTGGAGAGTTAGACATGAATGCGCTCTCGCTAACCGATGAGCTAGCCAGCTCCTTATTAAAAGGCGAACTCTCCTTAAGTGAAGCCAATACTCGCCTAGACGAAATAGACGCAATGGGTAGCCTATACGGCAAACTACCAACCGGTATTGCTTATGGCATGGCCACCGGCGCATTCGCTATGCTGATGGGAGCCAGCTGGTCTGAAATTGGATGGTCTAGCGCTCTTGGCTTACTTGCCTTTGTATGGACGCTTTGGGCGACCCGCTCTAAACGAGTTAACTTAATGCTAGAGCCAATGACCGCGTTTATCGCAGGCCTATTAACTTGCGCCATTGGCAGCTATGTAGACCCTGGCATTAACATTCCCCTCGTTGTGCTGTCATCGGTAATTGTATTTGTTCCTGGTCTTGCCCTAACTATGGGGCTAGCGGAATTGTCTTCGAGGAATATGGTGTCGGGAACAGCGCGTACCATGGATGCCATTATGCAGTTATTTAAACTGTATTTTGGGGCATTTCTTGGCGTTACTGCAGGCTTTAATTTGTTTGGCGAAAACATCTATACTCCGGCGCAGTCACTTCCTTACTGGGCAACCTGGCTATCGGTATTATTGCTGTGCATTGCCCTAGTGGCCATTTTTAGAACCCGAGTAAAGCACATACCGTGGGCATTGGCTGCAGCTTTTATTGCCTACAGTGCTACAGCGTGGAGTGCCGATTACATGAGCCCAGGCTTAGGCGCATTCGTAGGCGCATTTGCATTAGGCATATTTGCCAACGGATTTACCCGCATTGCTAACCAACCGGCGACCATTGTGGCTATGCACGGATTAATAGTATTGGTACCAGGCTCAAAAACCTACATTGGGCTGAACTCGTTTATGACAGGAAAAGACTTTGTGCAGGCTGATCATTTAGGCCAAGAAGTGTTTCTCATTTTCATGTCCTTAGTGGCAGGACTCATATTTGCCAACGTCGTTATGCCCACGAAAAAGGCGCTGTAACAGCGCCTTTTTCATCATATTGAGACTCGACTAACATCTCTTTAAAGCCTATTTGAAACCTTATTTAAGCAACGCGATAAGCGCTCTGCCAAGTCTTGCATTTAGCGCACCTGCGGCAATGGCTTCGGCGGAGTTTTCCATAAATTTAGCCGATAGGCTGCCACCAATTTGATTGGCGACTTCGTCGGTGGCTAAATCAAAGATACCCTGCGCGGCAATGTTTTGCGCCAACACTTTTAATAACTTCCAGTTACCTGCTGTACTTGGGCGTAAGCCATATACCCGGGCCATGCGACGTATTGTGCGAAAGCTTATCCAGATTACCGCAAAGGTTTGAATAAGGTTGTTTGGGCTAATAAACGCTAAACTACCGGCTGTTACCGACTCTTTATTGAGCACCTTGTGGGCCTTCGCTTGCACTGGGGTTAATACCGTATCTTCATAAAGCCCAAGCAGCTCGATAGCCGTCATATCGCTTTGCACTGTTTGCTTGTAGCGCGCAAAACAGTGAGCCGCATAAGAGCCTTTTGTAAAACGCTGTCCATGAGCGGTAAGTACGCGATTAACGTCATTAATACTGATATCACTTTGCTTTGCTGCATCCCTTTTTTCTTGCAGCAATATACGAATAGCAGCAGCGTCATTCATTGCTGTATTAACCTGCTTATAGCCTCGCCATTCACGAAAGCTTAAATAACTAAATGTGCTGACAAAACCTGCTAGCAGTGCGCCTAATACGCCTGTACCAATGGGATGCTCGCTCACATTGGCCACTAAGGTGGTGTAAGCATCAAACGTAAAAAAACCTAAAACCGACAGCATACCAAATATCAGGGTTGCACTGCCTAACGACACCCCTTCTTTTTCTACCTCTAAGGTCCAGCTATCGTTTTCTACTTGCGCGGGCAGCTTAGTTTCCGGGGGCTCTATATCAAGGGTTTGCGTCGTCACTTTTGAACGATAAGGCGCTTTGTATTCGGCTTTATTTTCAGAGCTGCGGTCGGCTGTTTGATCAGCTTTAGCATTGCCCCAAGCGTCGCTATTATCGTAATTTTTGCCGTTATGTGCATCAAACCCGGCTTCTGCAGCCCTATTTGTTTCGGGCTTATTTTTTAAGTGCGCAGGGCCTTTGGAAGGTGCATCATCATCAAAGTCATCACTGGTATAAAACGGGCCTTCATTACGCTCTTTCATTATTGCTCTCCTTTACCCAGTAAAAATTGTAGAAGCCTGTCTAGCCCTTTGCCGGCTAATATTCTGGCCTTAAAGTCTGCGGGCACCTTTGCATGAGGCACGGGGAAATGCGCCCCCTCTTCCATTTCTTTTAACGCACTAGGCACAGGTTCAAACGTAGATTCAACGTAAGCACCATCGCTATTTTTATAACGAATTGCCTGCGGCGTGCTGCCTTTGTCTGTTACCTCTATAGCCGACACTAAAAAATGCTCAAACTCAATGGGCTTGTCGGTAAAGCGAGCTCTAGCACCTTCGGTAATCTGAGTCAGTAAACTCAGTAAATTCTCGCGCTGACTAACAGGAATTAAATCGGCTTTTGTTGCCACAAACGCTACTTTTCCTATCTGCTCTTTTTTCAGCACATTGCGCGAAAACCAGCTGCTTTGCCCGTACACAAAGGTATCAGCCAAATGACTGAGGGTTTCTTTTAGCTGATATAAATGCTGACGACTGTGATTAAGCCCTTCAAACAAATCGACCAAGATAATTTGCTTGTCGGTCTCTTTAAAAATTGACTGCTTCAATGGGGCTAACCATTTGTCTTGAAACGCACCAAAATGCTGTTCAAACGCTTTGTACCACGGATGCGATACATCGCTGGTAATGCTTGAGGGCAATGGCGTAAAGCCAAAGCTTTGCCAATCGAAATCGCTGGAGTCGAGTAAAAAACTGCCTGGCTGCAGCAAAGATATTCCTTGGCGCTTGGCTTCAATTAGATACTGCCTGTATGCATGCACAAGGTGTTGAATGCGCTCTGGCGTTGGAGGCTGCTCAAAGTCAAAGCTGTTAACAACTTGCTTCCAATCGTGCGCAAAGTGCTGTTGCGGCCCGCCGCTTAGTTGGGCCCATGCAGAGTCTGACCACTGTGCATAGGTTTTACTTAGCATGGGAATGTCGGTTATCCACTCGCCGGGATAGTCAATAAATTCAAACACAATGTCGGTATGGGGAAGTACGTGGCGCTTAATCGACGCTGTTTGCTTTAACCTAACAATAAGCTTAAAACCGAACGCTTCTTCTGTCGCCGCGGGCCACTGACCTTGCTCTAAAGCGGCCAAGTTTTCTGCTTGGGGAAAAGACTTATAGCCCTCTAATGGCTCAATTCGAATATCGAGCACCTGAGATGGCGGTAAATAACGCAACAGCGGTAAGCAGGCATAACCTTCCTCACTTCTACTTTTCAGCATAGTGACAAGGCTAGTAAACAGCATAGACTTTCCGCTGCGACTTAGCCCAGTAATAGTGAATCGATGTGTTTCTTTACTAAAAACATCCGCTAACGTGTTGCTTGTCAGCGACGCTGCTGCCATTGTTTTATCGAACAATGCGGCAATATTTTTTTGCATAGTAGAGGTTATGTCCCGTTTTGTGCGGCTATTAACATCGCTATAAAATGGCTAGTAAACCGCTGCGCACTGCTATTCACAGCGCTTTTAAAGCAGCGTGGCGCGCAAGCAAAAGTCTGCATTGTGTAACACGCAGCGTAAACTATCGATAGTACATTCTATTAATAGTGGTTCTTTAGCTGTTAAAAGCAAGGGCGGTGCCACATATTAACGCTGGGCATTATTTAACATTCCATTACCGTTCAGCGTTATAGAGCGTCATTCAATCTAATGATTTTTGGTGACACCAAACAGCTTTTTCTTGATGCGGTTTTTACTTGAGTGCCAGTGGTTCTTTGGCTTTATAGGGGCATTATCGATGACATGCTCAAAGTCTATATCACTTTTAGCCGTAGGCGGCACGTGGGCACAGAAGAAGGTATCTATAGATGATTGAGCCAAGGTTTTTAAACTTTCTCTGTACTGATTAGGATGACAAAGCGGGTATGGTGGAACCAGTTTTCCTTTTACCTTTACCAGCACATCGGCAATGTAGGCTTGCTTGCTAGGCACGTGCATAACTGAAAGGTCGTGATCGGTATGCCCCGGCGTATAAAGCACCTGCCAGTTAGCAAAAATAGGTAGCGTTTGTTTGTCTTTTAAAAGAATATCGGGGGCAAGAATCGGGTTATACCAAATAGACTCTTTCGCTTTGCCTATTCTATCTGCCACCCACCAAGTGAGTAATAAATCGATAATATGCGCAGTGCGCCCCCCAAGCCCTTTATACCAAGCTGCAGCTTTAGGGTGAGATGCTACCTGCGCGCCCGTTCTTTCGCGCAAGCGCATTGCACCACCGGCATGATCGGGGTGCATATGAGTAACGACTATCAGCTTTAAATCGCTTAATGGCCGCCCTAACGTACTCGTAATATACGAGCACACTTTGTCTACATCCGCGCGACTGCAGCCATCTAATAACAGCAGCCCCTCGCTATCTTCGGCAAGATAAATATGTTGTATATAACCTGACAACGTATGAATTTTCATAGAACAACCTAAATAAGCACGTGTCGCATGCTAGCAAAATTTATCTGGTAAGACCAGATTCGGCGAACAACTGTAGCATCAACCCTTTTAACCACATAAGCCCCGGCTCACTCTCGTGCTGACTATGCCAATATAAATGAGTTTCTAGCGCAGGCAACCCATAAGGTAGCGGCGCAGATATAAGTTTGTCGTCTGATATTGCCACTGCCACAGAGCCCGGCAGCGTAAGTATAGCGTTAGTACACGCTACCACATCGGCAGCAGCACGGTAATTTTGGCAGCGCCACAGCGAGGGCCTATTGACTCCAAGCTGCTGTAACGCAATTTCTTCTACCGAGGCCCCTTTCGCGCGATTAGACACAGTAATATGCCTAGCCTCAAGATAGTGTTTTTTGTCTAGTTGATTAATCAGCGGATTGTTGCGATTTATTAATACACGATAGTTATCTCGGCGCAGCATGCTATGAGATATGGGCTTTGGCACAGCACGGCCAATATCAATGGCCAAATGTAAACTGCGATTGCTTAAATCAGCTTCCATAGTATCGCGCTGTAAGCGTGTACTTACTATTTCTATGTTTGGTGCTGCTCTCTCAAGCTGGCTAAGCAAAGTGGGCAACACACCTAACTCTAAAGACTCTTGCATAGCAATAACAAAACGCTGATGACTTAAAGCGGGGTCGAAATGGTTAAACTGCTCTAGCGCACTGCGTATTTGGGTAAGGGCATGCAATATATCGGGGGCAAGTCGCTCGCATGCGGCCGTAGGTAACATATGCTGCTTTTCTCGCACAAACAGTGGGTCGCCTAGCAACTCCCTAAACCTGCGCATGGCGTGACTGACAGCAGAAGGCGTAATATGCAGAGTTTCAGCAACACGAGACATATTACGCTGCTGCCACAGGGCTTCGAACACTTTCAATAAATTTAAATCGAGTTTCTCAAACTGCCTGGTATCAATCATTTTATGCATACCCTTCTTGTTAATGCTTTTTTTACACACTCTGATGAGCTGTAAACGACCACACCAATAATGCATTTCAGTAAACCACACTATGAACGAAATTCACACATCACTGGTATTATATTTCATTTCATTCAAAATCATTCTTCTACTAAGCTAGGTGTTATCAACAATTAATCGTAATGGTTAATTACGCCAGAGTTTGAGCACGTTGAGCCGCACAGTTGGGTTTTTAGCAGCACAAGCGCGGCAACATTGCAGTGTAATATTTAGCTTAATAAGGGTACCCATGGACTTTTCACATAACGACAAAACCAACGCTTTGCTAGAAAAGCTCGATGCGTTTATTGCCGAGCATATCGAGCCTATCGAAAATGAGGTGTACGACTTTCACCACAAAGAAAATAATCACAGCGATTGGAAAAGCTGGAAGCTGCACCCTAAAACCGAAGAGCTTAAAAAGAAAGCTCGCGATGCTGGGCTAGCCAACCTCTTTTTGCCTGATGACAAATTAGGGAAAGGGTTAACCACCCTTGAATACGCCCCAATGGCAGAGCGCATGGGTAAGTTTTTATTCGCGCCAGAAATTTTTAACTGTAATGCCCCCGACACGGGCAATATGGAAGTGCTTTACCATTTTGGTAATGACGAACAAAAAGCCCAGTGGTTAACGCCGCTACTTGCAGGTGAAATTCGCTCTGTGTTTGGCATGACCGAACCAGATGTGGCCTCTTCTGATGCAACCAATATGGCCGCTACCATTATTGAAGATGGCGATGACGTAGTTATTAATGGCAAGAAATGGTGGTCGACAGGACTTGGGCATCCTAATGCAGCCTTTACTATATTCATGGGCTTATCTAACCCTGACAACGACAGACACAGCCGCCATAGCATGGTGATAGTGCCTCTTGATACCAAGGGAATTACGATTAAACGCATGCTAGATGCCTATGGTGATTTTGATGCGCCATATGGTCATGGCGAAATGCACTTTGATAACGTACGCGTAAGCAAAGCCAACGTGATCACCGGGCTAGGTAAAGGGTTTGCCATAGCGCAGGGACGCTTAGGTCCAGGCCGAATTCACCACTGCATGCGCGCCATTGGTATGGCAGAAAAGTCCCTTGAACTTGCCCTTAAACGAGGCCACGAGCGTGTGGCATTTGGTAAGCCTATTATTAAGTTAGGCGGTAACTTAGAGAGAGTTGCCGATGCGCGAATGGCTATTGAGCAGGCCCGCTTACTCACACTGCATGCTGCATGGAAAATTGATAATTTAGGCGTTAAGCATGCCATGACTGAAATTTCAGCCATTAAAGTCGTCGTGCCAAACATGCTTCAAGACGTTGTAGATATGGCGCTGCAGTTACACGGTGGCGCAGGTATGTGTAGCGACTTCCCGCTAGCGCGTTTTGCCGCTGGGGCTCGTGCACTGCGTTTAGCCGACGGACCAGATGAAGTGCATAAAGGCATGGTGTCTCGATTAGAGCTTAAGAAATATCAGTAAGTAATTAAGCGCGTGCTGATCTGATTTGTATTGTGCTAATTCATGTAGATTTTGGCCACACGCTCTAGTAACCCATAAATAAAAAATGCCGCTTTCCGGTGCCTCACTATGAGAGCACAAGAAAGCGGCATTGTTGTATGTGGCTGCTAGCAGCCACATTATCAGTACTGAAATGCTTTTTAAGTAAAGCGTTTAGTACGTGTAGCGTGCTTGTACGTAGTACGAACCACCGTTGAAACCAAACGGGCTAGCTTCAGAGTAAAGCTGACCTAAGCTTCCCGCGCTTGGGTTTTCATCTGGGTAAGTGTCGAATAAGTTGTTAGCGCCCACTACCAAATCAAGGTTTTCGCTGTACGAGTACACGGCCTCAACATCAACTAGTACCGTTGCACCAATACCGTTAACACCGTTACCAGTATCATCCCAACCACCGTAGTAATTAGCGCGCACTAGCGTTCTGAAGTCGCCTTGGGTGTGTGTCCACGAAACGTTACCACGTAAGTTAGGTAGTAAGTCTTCAATGGCAGCAACACGGCCTTCACCAATTGGGTTAAGCGTACCAACATCGTCCACTTCGGTTTCGTTGTAGTTAGCCGCTAATGTTAGGCGTGAACTACCGCCCCATGCATCAAAGCTGTAGTTACCAACCACGTCGATACCGCGCGTAGTGGTGTCAAAGCTGTTAGAGAAGAATCTGAACTGAGATAAGTCGTCTAAGCCAATGAAGTTTTGTCGATCGATGATGCCAGAAGAATCAAGCTCTGTTAGCGCCTCAGATACAGACGCGTAGCTTGTACCGCCACCTGCAAAGTTAAGCGCGTCAAGGAAGTCTACGTTAGCACCAAGTGCTACGCGGTTTTCAAGCTCGATATTGTAAAAATCGACTGTCCAGCTCATGTCTGCAACGTCTACAGAGAAACCGACAGAGAAGTTTTTCGCTTCCTCTGGGCCTAAGTCTGGACGACCGTTACCCTGGCTCTCAATGAAATCAGCGGCTAGCTGACCCGCGGCCGATGACAGAGGCAATGTACCTTGGTCGATAAGCACGCCATTCACGTTCTGTGTAGTTACGTTTGTAATATTCGCCTGACCCGCTGTTGGTGCGTGGAAGCCCGTTGAATAAGCACTGCGAATTCGGAAGTCGTCGGTTACGTGGAAAATACCCGCCAGTTTAAAGTCGGTAGTATCACCAAACTCGCTGAAATCTTCGCGGCGGACTGCAGCTTGTAGAGTCAGTGACTCTGTAACGTCAGCTTCTAAGTCTAAGTAAAACGCTGTACTGTCTTGTGAAGCACTGGTGTCACTTGGGAAACCACCAAAGCCGTTCGAGCTTGATGAAAACCCTTGGCTTGCCAATGGGCCTAACGCAAATGAAGCGGCATCACCAGCAAACAGGTCAAACTCTTCTTCGCGGTATTCAGCACCAAAGGCTACGTTTAAATCTGATTCAAAACCAACGTCTATGCCATACACAAAGTTAAGGTTAAACAAGGTTTCAGTTTGCTCTTGACCACCCGGGTTAAAGTCGCGCGGCGTATCAGGACCTAACGATGCATTAATTGTGTTGTTAATGAAGAAGTCAGTTCGGTTAGAACCGCGCTGTGCGCTAACGTCGTAATAAAGACCCGTACCCACTTCTAGGTCGCCACGTAAACCAACCGTGAACGCCATGTCTTCGTTTTCACCACCAAAGCGTGGCACAAAGCCCAATGGAATTGTTTCGATAAACGAGAAACAGTTGTCATCGGCTTGAACTTGCTGAAGGAACGTTGGGTCTGGAAAAACGTTACCGTTTCCGCCAATTGGGATACCTGCAATACAGCTTCCGCCTACCCCTACTCCGTCTAAGTCGCCAACAAGCACTGAGTGTACACCGTTCTCATCTTCCATGCCTGTGAGTGGGTCAACTAATGGGCCAGCGTAAACACCACCACGCTGGCTGCCTTCGGTTACCGGGTTACGATAGAAGAAACCGCCAGTAACCGTACGCTGACCGTAGTTACCAAAAAGGTAAACCTCGGCGGCATCACTAAACTCATACCCAGAGTTAATGAACACTTTTACATCGTCTTCAACATCGGGCTGACCCCAGTACTGAGGCACTTCGTCTGTATACGCGTTAATGGTAGAGAAGTCTGACTGTGCTAAGTATCCCGCATCAACCATAGCCGCAACATCGTTGCGTACTACCGAGCGGATAGTCCCTTCTACGTCGCGAATTTCACCAGTTACGTTGACAAAACCGCTATCGCCTAAAGAGAAACCCGCGTTAGCAGAAATAGTGTAGTTGTCTCCGTCGCCTTCATAGGTAGAACCATAGTTAGCGCGAAGCTCGAAACCTTCGTCGTCATCGCGAAGCAGGAAGTTAAGCACACCGGCAATGGCATCAGAACCATACTGTGATGATGCACCGTCGCGCAGAACTTCAACCTGCTTTAACGCAAGTGACGGTATAGCTGAAATGTCGACACCTTGTGCCCCATCAGAAATACCACCACCTAAAAATGAGATAATTGAGCCACGGTGTCTACGCTTGCCGTTAACCAACACCAGTACGTTATCAGGAGATAAGCCTCGCATGTTGGCAGGACGCACGATGGTTGCCGCGTCGCTTATTGGCTGAGTGTTTACATCAAACGACGGTACGTTGGTGCGAAGCATGTCTTGTACGTCAGAAGATGAGTTTTGACGAAACTCGTCACCACTGATCACATCAACAGGTACCGGAGAATCTGCCGCAGAACGGTTAGTCATGCGCGTACCGGTAACAATAATATTCTCAAAACTTTCTGCTTCTTCTTCCGCTTCCTGTGCCAATGCAGGAGCAGAAAGTGCGGCAAATAATGGTATAGAGCCAGCTAGCAGCGCTGAGGTTATACGATTAAGTTTACGACCTTTTGTGAAGTTACTTTGGTTCACTGTGTGTCTCCTTCAAGACATGTTGTTTGTATAGATATTATTTTTATTATGTTTTGTGATATTCAAAATGACGCGGTGAGGTGAAATCTCACCCTGTGCACTTTTGATGCTACAATAATGCGCCTTATTAGTACAAACATTTCGTTATTTCGACCTTTTAGCACTACTCATCACTATTAACCCTATATAAAATTACTACTTTAGGATAATGCTTTCTCACCAAATGATAACAAAAGGGCAACAAGCTGATTAAATAATGAGCTACACTTTTACACTTAGTTAACAAGAAAAACGATTAAGTATTTTCGTTATTAGTAGAAAAAGTAGTTCGTTTAACATGGTAGGTTGGGTTTGCTTCTTAGCAAAAAATTGTGTCAGAAATTACATCTCGTAACATATAAGCGCCTGAAAAAAGTAGATTAATTCCTTATAAAGCGTATATTTCCACGCTGCCTGGTCCTGAACTCGAATTCGGGGTTCCCAACCACAGGCACTCAACATTAAGGAATGATTAAATGAAAAAACTAATTCTTGCTGCCGCACTTAGTGCAGTATCTGCAGCCTCTTTCGCAGCTGCTCCTGCTTGGGATTTTGTCCAAGCCAGCTATGTAATGACCGATTTTGATGATGCTGATTTAAACTATGAGCCTGATGGCTTTAGCATTTCAGCATCAAAACTAGTGACAGACGACGTGTTTGTTACCGGTAGCTATTCAATGCAAAACGACGATATCTTTGGCACTGAAGTAGACTTCGATAGATTGTCACTCGGTTTAGGCTATCGCTATGCCCTATCAAACAAAACAGACCTTTACGGTATTGTTAGCTATGAAGATGTTGAAATATCAGGAAGTGGTGAGTCTGAAAGCGAAGACGGGTATGGCTTAACAGCCGGTGCTCGCTCTATGGTAATGGACAACATAGAACTTCGCGGTGCCGTGAAATATATTGATACTGACAGTGGCAGCGACACATCGCTACTCATTGGTGGCGACTACTTCTTCTCTCCTGCCTTTGCTGTAGGCGTTAGCTATGAAACTTCAGACGACCTAAGTACGTTTGGATTGAATGCACGTTATAACTTTTAATGTGATGTAGCCCCTATATGGCGTAAATTTTTACATTATTATAGTTGTTGGCGCTAATGATAAAGCCGGGTAGGTAAATTCCATACCCGGCTTTTTTTATTTTATTTTTTTGCTTACTTGCTCCTAAAAATGCTGTCATCAGTCTGTCACAGAAGTAGTTAAATATGATGCGACAAAATCTTGACACCATAAGAACCAAAAAACTGGCGTATCAATGTCTGGGGAGACAAAATGAAAGCAATGATAGCAGCAGCTATGTCTGTTGCATTAGCATCAGCAGCACAAGCTACAACTGTGTTTATAAATGAAATTCACTATGATAACACTGGTGGTGATACAGGCGAGTTTGTGGAAATCGCAGCGCCTGCCGGAACTGATCTTACCGGTTGGTCTGTCGTTTTTTATAACGGAAGTAATGGCACAACTTACGGTACGCAAGCACTGTCTGGAGTGATAGGCGATCAAGCTGCTGGCTATGGCTTTGCTACAGTCAATCGTTCTGGTATCCAAAATGGCTCACCCGATGGGCTGGCACTGGTTGATGCGACAGGTAACGTGGTTCAATTTTTAAGCTATGAGGGCCAGTTAACAGCGACTAACGGTGTAGCCATCGGAATGACAAGCGCTGATATTGGTGTTTCAGAGCCTGGCTCAACCGCTATCGGTGATTCATTGCAGCTTTCGGGCTCTGGCACGACCTATAGTGACTTTGTTTGGCAATCACCAGCGACAGCAACTCCTGGCACTTCTAATAATGACCAAGCTTTTGGTGGCGTAGTTGTAGACAATGCGCCAACGGTTGTATCGACCACCCCCGCTGATGGCGACACAAACGTAGCGATTGACGCAGCAATTTCTTTCCGCTTTAGTGAAAACGTTGCAATAAGCGCTATCAATTCAATTGAATGTTCTAGCGACGTTGCTATTCAAGGTACGCTGTCGGGTGAGGGAGCAACGTATACGGTTATTCCTGATTCTAACTTCGCATCTGCAGATGAATGCTCATTCACAATAAGCGCAGAGGATGTGTTTGATTTGGACGGCGAGCCAGACACGCTAGCAGAAGACATCATGATTTCTTTTAGCGTAATTGATGAGTCTGTCACCGCTCCTTTGTTGGTTAATGAAATACACGCCGACCCTGCATCTGGTGATGCAGGCGATGCAAATGGCGATGGCACACGAAATTTCTCAGACGATGAATTTGTAGAGATTGTTAATAACGGCGAACAAGCCTTTGACCTAACTGGGTGGGAACTTAGCGATGGTGCACAAGTTCGTCATGTTTTCCCAAGCGGTTCAAGTGTTGAAGCGGGCTGTGCGCTGGTGGTATTCGGCGCTAACGCACCAAACGATGGTTTAGCAGGCGCGCTTGTTCAGGCGGCATCAACCGGAGCCCTTGGCTTGAACAACAGTGGTGACACTATTACGTTAAGTAACGGTGCCATTGTTGTCGAGCAGACTTATGGCTCTGCTGGCGGTGACAATCAGTCACTCACACGTGACCCAGACATTACTGGCGAAGTCTTCGTTAAGCATAGCGTTGCGACTGGTTCTGAAGGCGCACTTTATTCGCCGGGAACTAGAATAAATGGAAGTAACTTTGCAGGCTGTAGTGTGCCAGATGTGGCGCCAACTATCGTTGATGTTACGCCAGCTGATCAAGCTACGTTAATCAGTGTTGATACTGCAGTCACCGTCACGTTCAGCGAAAATGTTAGTCTTGGTGATTTGCCATCACTTAACTGCACAATTTCAGGTGAAGTATTACTTAACGGTCAGTTAGATGGTACCGCCCTCACGCTGACACCAGAAACAGAATTGGCAGACGGTGAAACGTGCACGTTGCTGGTATCGGCTGATCAAGTCAGTGATGTTGACGGGCGAGTAGATGCATTGGCTGCTGATTTCTCAAGTTCTTTCACTACAGTAGAAGCATTATCTTGTGATGCGAACAGCTCCTTTACACCAATTGCCACCATTCAGGGTAACGCTAGCGAAAGCCCGATATCAGGCCAGGATGTATTGGTAAAAGCAGTGGTAACCTCTGTTTTACCTGAGCTGAATGGTTTTGTTGTGCAACAGCTAGTAGCAGACGAAGACGGTAACCCTGAAACATCAGAAGGGGTGTATGTTCAAAATACTAACTTCACGTTACCTAGCGTCGGTGAACTAGTATTAGTAAATGGTAACGTGTCAGAGAGATTTGGTCGTACGCAACTGAGCTTACTTGCGGAAACAACGCCTTGCGAAGAAGAAGTAGCTGCAATAAAACCTACGTCGTTGAGCTTGCCTGTAGAGTCTTTAAGTGTGCTTGAATCACTTGAAGGAATGCTAGTTAACTTTTCTGCACCGCTAACGGTAAGTGATAACTTTGGTTTGGGTCGCTTTGGTCGAGTAACATTGTCAAACGGTCGTATATTCAACCCGAATAATATCTTTGAGCCTGGTACAACTGACAATCTTGAATTGGCTGCGCAAAATCGATTGAACCGCATCATTCTTGATGACGGTAGCGACAACCAAAACCCTGCTGTTGTGCCATTCCCTACTGGTAATTTGTCAGCCTCAAACACCTTACGTTTAGGCGATACGGTATCATCACTAACGGGTGTGCTTGATTTTACACGTGGTGAATACATGATTTATGCGACTGCTGAGCCAACGTTCGTTGCCTCAAACCCTCGTTCAGAAGCACCTGATTTAGCGCCTGGAAACCTTTCAGTAGCCAGTCTGAATGTTCTGAACTTCTTCAACAACATCGACAGTGGTCCAGATATTTGTGGTCCAGCAGGAAACGATGATTGTCGCGGAGCAGACGATAACGGTACAGATAGCGCTGGAAGAACAGAGTTTGAACGCCAGACTCTCAAAACTGTTGCCGCCATTGCGTCAATGAACGCCGATATCGTGGGCTTAATGGAAATTGAAAACAACGGATTTGGTGAAGGTAGTGCAATTGCTGAGCTTGTCGATGCGGTAAATGCAGAATTAGGTGAAGACGCCTACGCAATTGTTGACCCTGGCACAACGGTCGGTACTGATGCGATTACCGTCGCGCTTATTTATAAGCCTGATGTCGTTTCATTGAGCGGCGCGTTACGTATTCTTGATAGCAGTAACTCGATCATCGATGAAGATGGTCCTTTATTTAACGACCGTCGCAATCGTCCGTCGCTCATTCAAAAATTCGCATTAAACGCAAACGGCGAAGAAGTGGTGGTAAGTGTTAATCACCTTAAGTCTAAAGGTTCAAGCTGTGGTGCGGGTGACGACGATAATGAAACTGGTCAGGGAAGCTGCAACTTAACTCGTACGCGTGCTGCTCAAGCGTTAACAGCGTTTATTGCAAATGAGTTTGTTGATACACCGGCTTTGATTATTGGCGATTTAAATGCGTATGCAAAAGAAGATCCTATCCGTGCAATTTTAGCCGAAGGGTACACCGATTTAGCAAATGAATTTGGCGGCGCGAATGCATATTCGTACACCTTTGGCGGCGAGCTGGGGTACTTGGACCATGCGCTTGCCAATGACATTCTAATTGATAGCGTTGTAGACACTACCGAATGGCACATTAACGCTGATGAGCCTATTGTATTGGATTACAACCTTAACTTTAAATCAGCCTCGCAGATTGATAGCTGGTATGCACCTGATGCATATCGCATGTCAGACCATGACCCCGTTATCGTGTCACTGAAGCTTGAAGCTCAAGCGTTACGTGGAGACTGGGATAAAGACGGTGATGTTGATATTAACGATGTGCGTGGCTTCATGATGGCTATTCGCACACGTCAGTCGATTAGCGACGATTTTGACCTCAATAAAGACGGTAAATTCAATATTATCGATGTTCAAACAATGATGACTTTATGCTCGCGCACCCGTTGCGCGGCATAAGGGCAAAAACTTAAAAGCAGTAGGAAGATAACATGAAAAAGATTTTAGCTAGCTTATTTTTATTCGTGACAATGCAGGCAAATGCATCGTTAATTTCATTATCTGTAAGCGACAACGATATTGATGTTGGCGAAACCGTTACTGTCTCGGTCATTGCTGATATGACCGAAGCCTTTACTGGTTTTCAGCTTCAACTTGAATTTGACAAAACGATATTTGGTTTCGTTGATGGAACGTTTAGCAGCGACTTAACAGCATTGTCTGATTTAGCCTTTTTATCTGGTGATGAAAGCTATGGTTTTAGCATTGACTTTGCCAACTTTTCTGAAGTTTTGGCAGGCGAATACACCGTATTAGAAATTGAATTACTTGGACGTAAGAATGCCATAGGTTCAACTATCGGTTTTGGTACTGTCGCTGCATCTTTTCTTGACTTCTTTACGTCTGAGGTCAGAGAAGTCAACATTGCTACTGACGCTGGCACTGTTCCGGCATCAGTGAATGTTAATAATGCAGTTGACGTTCCTGCGCCAGCATCATTAGGTTTAATGGCAATGGCTATCGCCGGACTAGTAAGCGTGCGCCGTAAGGCCTAAGCCAAACCGTTTCAAGAAAAATTTACAAAAGCCGCGGTTTGAGTCATTCATGCTGCGGCTTTTTTGTTCAGTTTACAAGCCACTTGCCACTATCACATCATCGAACTTTCTCGATTAAGTCTCTGAACATTGTAAACCTTATCAGTAATCACTCCTTCAATGAGGTGACTATCAAATATAGAGTGATGCACATTTTAATGATTCTAGTTATTGGTTGAAAATAATTGCTTGCTTCGGTAAATACACTCGAAACCTGAGTACTAGTGCATTACTGTATGCAGTATCTAAATTATTGTGTGGCGCTTATGCATTTTACTCCAACCAACATTGAAGACTTACCTACACCCTGCTGCTTGATAGACAAAGCCAAAATGCAGCGCAACATTGCTCGGTTATCTGCACATATTGGTAATTTGCAATGCACTCTACGTCCTCACGTTAAAACCCATAAGTCGATTGAAGTAACTCAGACCATTATTGATGCTGGCAACGTTAAGGGCATTACGGTTTCAACGCTAAAAGAAGCCGACTATTTCTTTAAACACGGCATGGACGATATTTTGTATGCGGTAGGTATTACACCAAACAAAATAGCCCACGTGGCACAACTTATTCAGCAAGGTTGTGACCTAACGGTTGTCATCGATAATGAGGATATGCTGTCACTTATCTTTGAGAAAATGGCACAGCACAACTGCGTATTTAAGGTCATTATTGAGCTAGATACCGATGGGCATCGCTCTGGCGTAAACCCTCACACTGACACACTTATTTCCATTGCTAAACACATCAGCAATAGTGCTCATGCAAAGTTTGAAGGGGTGATGACCCATGCTGGCGAGTCTTATGCTTGCTTTACTGAAAAAGCAAAGCAAGACATGGCGGCACAAGAGCGCGACCTGACTCTACATGCTGTTAAACGTTTGTTTGAAGAGGGAATACATTGTAATACGGTGTCTATTGGCTCTACCCCTACCGCATTTGCCGTTGACCAACTCGACGGCATCACCGAAGTGCGCGCCGGCGTGTACGTATTTTTCGACCTTGTTATGGCAGGATTAGGCGTATGCGACGTAGACGATATTGCTATGTCGGTACTGGGCACGGTAATAGGTCATCAGAAAGACAAAGGCTGGGTAATAACCGATGCTGGCTGGATGGCCATGTCGAGAGACCGCGGCACCGCCGATCACGTTCAGGATTATGGCTATGGGCTAGTTGCCCCTTCAAGTAGCCACAATACGCGCTACATCATGAGCGACGCGAATCAAGAGCACGGCATTATTACTGCAGCTTCAAACGCAAGCCCCGAAACGCCGTCGGAAAGCCAATCAAAAAGCACTGACGGTATTTTCACTCACTTCCCAGCAGCCAAAGCCGTAGAAATTCTCCCAAATCATGCATGCGCCACTGCCGCGCAATACAGCCATTATTACGTGGTAGAAAATGGCGTTGCCGTGGACAAATGGCATTCGGTTACAGGCTGGTGAGTGGACTTACGGTTAGTCTTGCGGCTTTAACCATTCAAATTTCAAACCTTTAGCCGTTCGATTTTTAAAACCAGTCCAGTGTGTATGTTCTGGCTTTTCCTCACCACTTTGATCTGTGGCCCATTTGCCCTCATTCGAAGACGGCACCAGGTCTAAGTAATCTTGCATTTCAGTATTCTTTTTTAGGTACTTACCTAGCCAAGCCGTTGTAAAGTGCTGCGCAATATTGTTCATTCTGGCGCTTTCCCACACCGAGTCGGTATAGTGCACACTCACGTTAATTCCGAGGTCTTCGTTGAAATAAAAGCTTTCTTCAGGCGCGGGCATTGGCGCACCCGCACTATGATTAGCATTTTCATAGGTAAGTAAGGCTCGCTCGGTATTCTTCGCATTTTGCCAAAGCGCTCTTACGCCATTTTCGTATCCAGAAACATCGTCAACAGACCCTGCAACAAACAGCATGGGTACGTCTATGTCGGCTAAACCTTGCTCATTCCAAACGTTATAATTCATTCCCCACGGGGCAAACGCGATAACAGTTTTAATTCTTGAGTCGGGCCGCTTGGCTTGAGAAGTTGAAGCCTGTTGATACATGCTTAATAAACCAGAAGGCACCATATTGTTAGATTCGGCTGCTTGCTTGGTCATTCCTGCGCCACTCATAATTACTGCGCCGTAACCACCCATCGAGTATCCGATAATGGCTGTGTTTTGCGTATCAACCATGTTGTGCAAGAAAGAGTCTGAAGTTTCGCTGAGCCTTTCAATTTCATCGAGCACGAAGCCTTGGTCGAGGGGGCGATTAACGAGCGTCGATTTGAAAGCATTTAACGTGCGATAGGTTGAGTCGGTATGATCAATGGAGGCAACCACATAGCCTTTTGATGCCAAGTTCTCGCCCAAATGAGACATTAAATAGCGGTTACCAGGATAACCATGAGAGATAATAACGAAGGGATAGGCTTGGTCGCTTTGCGTAGGGCTCGCGTCGCGCATTGCCTTGCCATGAAGACTAATTTTGGTTTTACCATCGCGTAAATAAGTAGTTTGCACCCTACTGCCAGTTGCATCTTCAGCCGCTGGATACCAAAGCTCTACCGTAAGCGGCCTGTCGTATTTTGGAAGTGAGGGCGCATCGGAGCCACTAGAGTTAACACCCGATGAATCAAGCTGGGCTGTATCAATACTTACAACATCAATCTGATTAGGATTAATAAGTTTAAGTGTGCGCACGCCCACGTTGTATTGACCATATTTTGCTAATTCGGGCGCATCGGGTCGTTGAGTATCAATTCTATTTTCGCCGTTGGCACTTGTGGTTAATCCCAACAACACAAACAGGGAAGTCATTACTGTGGCAAAGCTAGATGGGTACAAGTTTTTCATTTTATGCCCTTTGCTATAAAGCATGAGTGTGGAATAGGTTGTCTTTAATAGGCTATTTGTTACAGGCGAACTGTCGTATTGCATGCCTAATTGATTGCGCGTACTAAATAATACGTGAAAAGTAATACACTTAAGCTACAAACAAAAAAGCCAGCGGCAATTACATCACCGCTGGCTTATGCTTTTTTGCTAATCTTAGTATCTTAGGCGAGCTTGAATACCAAAGTACCTGTCTGCATCGCGAGGAATTTGATATCGGAAGTTGTCACCGCTGTAGGTAGTAACAAAACTTTCGTCGGTCAGGTTTTTACCAATTAGCGATATACGAACGTCATCATCGTTAAACGAGAACGCCAGGCTTGCGTTAACAATGCCATAGTCAGGCAATAAGGCTTCAGGGTTTGTCTCAGCCGTTGTACCTGGGCCACCTGCGAATATTTCGTCGGTGTAAACGTAAGAGCCGTTTAAGTAAACGTTCATATTGTCAAGTTCCCAAACGTATTCACCGCTTAGAGAGTATTTCAAATCTGGTGAGAATGGTAAGTCGGCACCCGATCTGCCGTCGCAGGTGTCTAAGCCTACTGGACATCTAAACTCATCAACAGTCGCATCAACGGTAGCCATTCCACCGAATAAGCTAAATTGGTCGCTTACTTGCCAAATAAAGTCAACTTCTGCACCTTCGGTAATAATAGACCCGGCGTTAGTTAAACGAGTAATGAAAACACCGTCTAACAATTCTGGGTTATTAGCTTGGAAACCGTCAATTTCTGTGCGGAACACTGCCGCATTAAATACGAAGTCGCGGCTGGCGTATTTGTAGCCTAGCTCGTAAGCGTCAGAGGTTTCTGGGCCAATAGGAAGCGTATCGTTTGGCGCCATATTGTAAAACACGTTAAACGCAGGGCCTTTATAACCTTGCGAGAAGGTAAAATAAGCCATGCTGTTGTCGTTAATGTCGTACTGCACGCCTAGCTTACCCGACAAATCAGTTTCGTCTGTCTCTCCGTCGAAGTCTGTATCAAAGCCACGAACACCTACACCCGTTCTTGCATACTCATCGTTACTGCGACGGTTATGAGAAAAGCTCACTTCATCTTTTGTATAACGCAAACCGAATAGTAAGCGTAAGTCGTCGTTTATGTGGTACTTACCGTCAGCAAATACGGCGTAGTTTAGAAACTCAGTTTCCATAAAGGCAGTTGCGCTAACAATATCGTTTGATAAACAGCTTAGCGACTCGTCTTCAATAAACTGGTTAACTTGTTCTTCGCTAGGGTTTTCAACACCTAATGTGCCGCTTAAATACGCACTAATTGCCGCAGGGAATTGTCCGTTGTTGTTTTGACAGCTCGCCTCTCGCGTAAAGCTACGGTTAGACTTTTGTTGCCACCAGAACACACCGCCTTGATATTCAAGTGCGTTGCCTAAAGGTGAAGCAATACGGAATTCTTGCGATACTTGGTTCCAGTCTTGAGGACCGATGTCATGTAGCTGAAACGGCACGCCAAATACAGGCAGCGGTGCGTCTCCGGCAGTAGAGGTGAAATCGCCTTCACGGAATTCCGTGTTCGACCAATCGCGATACGCGGTAATAGAGGTAAATTGGTGATCGCCAATCATAGTGTCGAACTGCATCGAGAACGCAGTATGTTCATCGATGGTACGCGTTTCAAAGTCGTGATCGACTTGGCGTTGGCTTAAGTCCAAGTCGCCCACACCAGTGCTATCGGGTGAGGCCTCTGACTGGTGACGACCGCTTGGCGTTAGCTCTAAATCTGCGCAACAGTCATCGTTTGACTTCATATTTTCAAATATGAAAAGCATTTCGGTATCGTCTGAAATACTATAATCGAGCATGGCGCGAACGCCTTCTCTGTCGTAACCGTTAACCGTCTCGTTATTGAAAACGTTTTCAATATAACCGTCGAAACCCGATTTCATTACCGTAATGCTGCCACTAGCGTCTTCGTTTAAGGCGCCGTGCATACTGCCTCTTAGCCGATATTCATTACCTTGAAACAACGTGGCTTCTAGCATTCCACCAAACTCATCCTGCGGACGCTTAGTGGTAATATTTACGACACCGGCCGATGCGTTTTTACCAAACAATGTACCTTGTGGACCGCGTAGAACCTCAATTCTTTGTAGGTCGTACAAGTCCATAAATGCTTGACCAGAACGCCCAAGAACAACACCATCTACAACGGTAGATACGCTTGGCTCAGCCGCAATACTAAAGGAGATAGTACCTACACCACGAACCGTAATTGCCGAGTTTCGGGTTGTGTTACCTTTTCGAAAGCTTACAGAAGGCACCAACGCTTGGAGGCCTTCAATGTTGTTAGCGAAGGCTGCGTTAATTTGATCTTCACGCAAAACAGACACTGCAACAGGAATATCACTGATACTCTCCACACGCTTTTGCGACGTTACTACAATTTTCTCGAGTGATCGTTCATCAATAGGCTCTTCGGCCTGTTGATTTTCTTGCGCATAGCCATGTGCACTAACGAGTAATCCAGATGTCATGGCGAGCGTTACCGCCCGACTAACAATAGACCTTCTTGTATTCATGTTGTTCTCCAAGGGACTGTTCTCAAGCCTTTTTCGCAATCAATAATCAAGCTTGTGTAGGCATATTGATGACGCAAAGCATGTAGGTTTTATTTTTATAAGTGAAACACACCACAATGTAACTTTTGTTTTTAACACCGTTTTGTATAGAAGATATCTTTTATCTAGTATCTTATATAAGAGTATTTAAGTTAAACAATTGTAAATTCATTTGCAAATAGAATGTTAATATTTCGGCATGTTTTTGATGGCCATATTTTTGGTAAATGCGGAGTAGGTAGAAATAAGGGGATCATTTCTACCTACTCATTAGGCATTGGTTAGGCGTTGGCCGTTAAACGCTTCAGACTTTTTGCGTATCTAACACGCCACCATTTAAGACTTAAGCCAATGGCAATGAAGCAGCTCGCCCACAGGGTTATCAAAAGAGGTATAAATGATTGACTCAACCCTCCCACAAAACCGATGGGTGAGAACATGAGGTAAAGCGTTGCAATAAGGCTAATAAGAATGATGGCGCTTGGAATAGCATAGCGCCAAGGCGTCATATTAACTTCTGCCTTTAATGTAAATTGCCATGGTGTGGCCATAGGATACAGACGCCCAATAACCAACATAATGGTCAGTTCTATGAAGAACAAAATGCCGTAAATATGAATGAAGTTGATGTCCACTTCCCACACAAATTTCAACAGTCCGTACGCAATAACGTGGAAAATTATGGCAACTTTGGCAGCTAGTGCGGGCACGCGTTTGGTGAATAAACCTACCAGCACAATGGTAATTACCGGAATATTATAGAAGCCGGTAAATATACGAATAATTTGCCACAAACCATCAGGCGCAAACATGAGCAGCGGTGCGGTAATGAAAGACAGAACCGCAATAACCAAGCTGGTTATCTTTGCTACCCGTATAATTTTTTCATCGCTGACGTTGCCCTTTTTGAAGGGCTTATACACATCGAGACAGAACAAAGTAGCCGCACTGTTTAACAGCGAATTGAATGAGCTGAAAACAGCACCTAATAATACTGCTAAGAAAAAGCCAGACAGATATTGGGGCAATACGTTTTTCACCAAGTGCGGATACGCTAAGTCAATAGTTTGCAAACTTTCATCTTGATACAGATGGTAAGCAATAACGCCAGGCAGCATCATCATAAATGGCACCAGCACTTTGAAGAACCCTGAAAAGAGCACGCCTTTTTGCCCCTCCACCAGGTTTTTCGCGCCAAGGGTGCGCTGAATAACGTATTGATTCGTTCCCCAATAAAAGAGGTTGGCCAAAATCATGCCGGTAAAAATGGTGCCGAACGGAACCGGATCGTCGGGCCCGCCTATTGCATTGAGCTTTTCGGTTTCTGTTGTGGCAATGGTGGTTAAACCCTGGCTGAAACTGCCGTCCCCCAATGCAATAAGACCAAGTATTGGTACTAACAAACCCACGATTAACAGGCCAACGCCGTTGATAGTATCTGACACGGCTACCGCTTTTAAGCCACCAAAAATGGCATACAAAGCCCCCACTGTGCCCACGACCACAATGGTTAATACGAGGCTTGCCTCATAATTTAGGTTTAATAAACCAGGTACATCAAAAAGTCGAAGCACGGCAATGGAGCCCGAGTACAGTACAGAAGGTATGGTAACGAGGGAGTAGCCCACCATAAACAGCACAACGGTCATGCGGCGCACGCTGTCGTCAAATCGGTCTCGAAGAAATTCAGGTAAGGTAGAAAAAGCGCCGGCCAAATAACGTGGCAGAAACACTAGCGCCATAATAATGGTAGAGATACCTGCGGTAACTTCCCACGCCATGGCACTTAAGTTATACCCAAAGGCAGAACCATTAAGTCCTATCAACTGCTCGGCGGAAAGGTTAGTTAGGATCATGGAACCGGCAATAAAGGTACCGGTAAGCCCACGCCCGGCAAGGAAGTACCCGTCTTGCGTATTTACCTCGCCTTTCGTCTTCATGTAAGAAATAACGGCAACTAAAATCATAAATGCCGTGCATGACAACAGCGTAAGGGTGATGTCCATGTACTACTCCTTCCTCGCTATTGCGCCGGCCATAGGGTGGTGTTCGACATGTCCATATCGGTGTGTTGAACGTCTGGTCCAAACTCAATTTGACTGCCCTTTTTCACAAAAACGGCCATATCATTAAGGGACAGCGTTTCTTCTTTATAGCTATTACCGTTAATAACTTCATCGCTACCCAAGCGCACCCATTCGCCCTTAGGCAGGTAGTATTTTATTTTTCCACCCGGCACCACACATGGCACAACGAGTAGGTCGTCACCACACATAAACTGCTGCTCGAAGCCGTGAGAAAGGGGTTCATCAGGAAACGCCAGTACCATTGCGCGTTGAACGGGCAAGGCGGTTTTCGAGGCCTGCTGCGCCACTTTCTGTAAATAAGGAATGAGTCTGTATCTCAATCTTAGTGCTTCAAACACCGCGCTCGACGCGGCTTCACCGTAAGACCAAGGTTCGCGAGGCCCTATACCGTGAAGACGCATGTGAGCACTACATACCGACGCTTGAGTCCAGCGAACGTAAAGCTCGGCATCGCGGGTATCTTTATAAAAACCGCCAATATCAGTAGCAAAGAACGGCCCGCCCGATAACCCCCACGACAGACTACCGCGAATGCTTGCTGCAAGCCCTTGCCAATCGGCTTGCGGATCGCCGCCCCATTGTGAAGGATAACGCTGACTGCCAGTCCAGGCAGAACGGCTGAATAAAAACGGCCCGGTTTTACAATACTTTTCAGCGGCCTCGTACACGCAGCGGTTATACAGCATGCTATACACATTGTGCAGACGATTGCCCGAATCGCCGCTGTACGAAAGCATATTGTCGTCTTCTAGCTGCTCACCAAAGTCGGCTTTTATCATATCTATGCCTAAATCGAAGAGAGGCTTGTGAGACTCTCTCCAAAATTCGTAGGCTTCGGGGTGGGTAAAATCGAGAATACCGGAATCTGGCAATGGCGTAAGTACTTCACCAAATGGGCTTAAATCCCACTCGTAGCGATAGGCCTCGCCCGTACGTTTGTCTTTTATTAGCCAGCCTTTATCGGCGGCCTTTTTAAACAACGGGTTCTTCACGGAAATCATGGGGTATTCCCACACACAAATTTTAAACCCTAGTGCCTTTAACTCATCTATTACGGGTTGCGGATCGGCATAGCGAGATGGGTCCCATTCAAAAGCAAAGCGGGTATCGGTGTCTTGCCATGCCCTACCATCAAGGGTAATGACGTCGCACGGCATTTCTTTTTCTCGCACTTCTTTTGCTACCGCTAGAAGCTCTTCCGCGTCTTTGTAATACGCTTTTGAAAGAATGACGCCCAAGCTCCACGTTGGCGGCGTTGGTGCAAAACCGGTTAGCTGGCTATAGGTGTTAATGCTTTTTGCTGGTGTGTCTTCGTGATACAGAAATAGATCGAGTAAAGCGTCTTCAACTAAGCACACATAAGCCCGTTGAGACCATAGCGCGTAGCCCACGCCGTGGGTTACCGGTGAAGGTGTATGGACAAATAAGTTCCACCCTTCAGGGCTCCAAGCATAAGGTGTGTTTTTGTAAGACTTTTCTGCGTTAACACCAAGGGCATCGTGGTTGTATGAGCGAATAAGCTGACCGCGTTTATCAAGCTTAGCCCATTTCTCTCCCAAGCCATAAACAGCTTCATCATAGGCAAGCTCTAAACTGACTAACCAACCCGCATCGGTTTTTGCAAAAGGGGGAAGACGATGCTGACGAACAAAGTGGCCGTCGGTGGCGCTTTGCTGTACAAGCTTGTCGTTTTTAAACAGTTTAAAATGAAGCGGCGACGTGAATAGCTCTAGGCGGTAGCTTCCACCTTTTAGCGTAAATTGGTCATTGTCAACAGATAACGTGAGCGACTCTTTTTCCGGCGTACTTGTGAGCATTCCGTATGTAGCTTGGCTATCATCGGCGCTTTGAATCCGAAGCCCGAAATTGCTTATCGATAACCTAAGCTCACCACACTGAGTAGGTACAATAAGAATATCGTTATTCTCTAGGTAAGGTGTTTGGGTAATATCTGCCGGTTCTATTTGGTTCCAATCTGGCTCACTGACACTAAATGCCTTACTCATTTGCTCATCGCTCTGAATGTCTTATATAAGACACAAGTTAATGAAATGTAACCACGGTGTCAATCAGCAATTAAAACTTTACCAGCAAATGCCGCTTTTAAAAACGACGGTGAACAACGAAAAGGTGCCGTCGCTAGCGACCATACCAACTTTTCATGCAGATACAAAATTAGTAAAAAGTACGCTATACATCTTGTGTATGATATAACAAAAGAAAAACAATCTTTAGGTTTTGGTTTTATGTCTTCATCTCAATTTGACCATAAGCTCGGCGGGCCGAGTCTCGCCTTTCAGCCTCTATACCAGCAGGTTGGCGAATACATTAAGCAGCTCATTGTTGAACGCAGATGGCAGCCAGGTGAAATGCTTCCCAGCGAGTTTAAACTGGCAGACGAATTTAACGTTAGCCAGGGTACTGTGCGTAAAGCGCTTACCTTACTCACCGACACCAAAATAGTTACTCGCCGACAAGGTGTAGGCACCTTTGTGTCAGAACACACTGCGCAAGACGCCTTATTCCGCTTTTTCCCTCTTCAAGCCGATGGTAAAGGTGCAGACCTTCCTAAAGCGGAATTGCTCAGCAAAGAGCGTGTTACGCCATCTACCGTAGTGCAAAAAGCCCTTTCGCTTTCAGCTAAAGACAAGGTTATTAAACTTGTACGCAGGCGAATTCTAGACAATGAGTTTTGCATGCTAGAAACCGTTTATCTTCCGGCAAAACTGTTTACCGGCATTAATACCCGTGAAGATATTCCTCATACGCTTTATCACTTCTATCAAACCGACTATAACCAAACCGTGTTTAAAACCCGAGACAGTATAAAGGCGGTGCTGGCATCTGAAAGCGATGCGGACGCATTACATATAGAAAAGGGCACACCTCTTTTACTCGTTACTCGCGTTACCGAGTCGATAGATGGAAAACTTATTGAGTACCGCGAAAGTAAATGCCGCACCGATCATTACCACTATCAGGTAGAGTTAGATTAGTACAATCAGCTCTGCCTTTTTACGTTAAGTATCTGCTTCATCTACTCTTTCTCGCCCTTTCCCTGCTTAAGTATATCTGCCCAACACATACTATTTCTTTTCTCCTGACACTTTTTTACACGCTTTCGAGTTAAGCACACCACCCGCTAATCAATAACTTTGTTAACAGTTTGTTGACTTAACTCGGCCTGTGTAATAACT
Source organism: Alteromonas genovensis (assembly GCF_010500895.1). GTDB lineage: Bacteria > Pseudomonadota > Gammaproteobacteria > Enterobacterales > Alteromonadaceae > Alteromonas > Alteromonas genovensis. The sequence continues at coordinate 69,086 of NZ_JAAAWO010000006.1, read as the reverse complement.
TATGTCTTATACAAGACTAATGTATTATTAAAATACACTTAGCTAAGATATGTGAAATATAAGGTGAATAACGTAATGGACAAAATACCAGAGGTAGGATTTGGCTTTTGGAAAGTAGACAAAGCCATTTGTGCAGATACAACCTATGAAGCAATTAAGGCGGGATATCGCCATTTAGATTGCGCTACCGATTACGGTAACGAAAAAGAAGTGGGTGAGGGAATTGCTCGCGCCATTGCTGAAGGTATTTGTTCGCGAGAAGAGTTGTGGATCACGTCAAAGCTTTGGAACACCTTTCACGCGCCAGAGCATGTTGACCTAGCGCTTAACAAAACATTAAGCGACTTAAAACTAGATTATCTCGACCTGTACCTCATCCACTTTCCTATAGCGCAAAAGTTTGTGCCCATTGAAACTCGCTATCCGCCAGAGTGGTTCTACGATCCAGAAGCCGCAGAGCCGACAATGGAACTTGCGCCGGTACCACTTTATAAAACATGGGAAGCCATGGAGAAGCTTGTTGATGCCGGTTCGGTAAAACAAATTGGTGTGTGTAACTACAACACTGGGCTTATTAACGACTTAATGAGCTACGCTCGCATCAAGCCTTCTATGCTTCAAATAGAGTCTCACCCTTACCTGACTCAAGAGCGACTAATACGGCTGGCCAAAAATTACGGCATAGCAGTAACGGCATTCTCGCCTCTTGGCGCGCTGTCTTATTTAGAGCTAGAAATGGCTGACAAAACCGAGTCTGTTTTAGAGCAAAGCGTTGTGAAAGCAGCAGCAGAAGCTCACGGCAAAACGCCTGCTCAAATCGTTTTACGATGGGGCATTCAGCGCGGTAACGCCATCATACCTAAAACCTCAAAAGTTGAGCGTATGAAAGAAAATATTGCTGTGTTCGACTTCAGCTTAAGCGATGAAGAAATGCAGGCCATCTCGTCGCTCAATATGAACCGTCGTTTTAACGATCCTGGGCATTTCTGCGAAGCTGCATTTAATCGTTTCCACCCTATTTACGACTAGGAGCTTATTAATGAAAAACGTCAATGAAACCTCTGAAGTTACGTATGCAAATGTGGCTACTCAGCATCATTACAACGACGATGTGTTTCCGTCTATTGTCGTAAATAATACGAACTGTGAAACCGTAGCAGACACGGTGGCCTTTGTTAAAGCAAACCAAGCGGAATTAGAGGCTAAGTTAGCCAGCTCAGGTGCCCTATTGTTTCGTGGGTTCCCACTCGATAGCGCAGAAGTATTTGACGTTTTTTCAGCCGGCTTTGGCTATCCAAACTTCACGTACCAAGAGTCGCTGTCTAATGCGGTAAGAATAAACTTTACAGAGCGCGTGTTTACGGCCAACGAAGCCCCGAAAGATGTAGAAATATTCTTACATCATGAAATGGCGCAAACGCCCATCTCTCCCAGTAAGGTATTTTTCTTTTGTCAGTCGGCCGCTGATGAAGGCGGCGCTACGCCCCTATGTCGCTCAGACAAACTGTTTGAAGCACTGAAGGCAGAAAACCCACAGCTAGCCGATGACTTCAAACAAAAAGGTTTGAAGTACACTACCACCATGCCCGCCGCAGACGATGCAAACTCAGGCCAAGGTAGAAGTTGGAAAAGCACATTAAGCGTTGAAACGGTTGAAGAGGCCGAAGCCAAATTAAGCGAACTGGGATACAGCTGGGAATGGATGGCAGACGGTAGTTTAAAAGCCGTTACCCCCGTATTACCAGCAGTAGTGGAAATGACTGATGGCTCTGAAGTGTTTTACAACCAGCTTATTGCCGCTTACATGGGCTGGAAAGGCGTAAGAGAAAACCCGTCATCGGCCATTACATTTGGTGATGGAAGTGATATTCCAAAAGAAGGTTTAGAACGGGCCTCTGAACTTGCTGAAGACTTTACCTTCGACCTTGAATGGCAAGATGGCGATGTCGCAGTTGTTGATAATTATCGCACTATGCACGGACGCCGCCCTTATTCTGGAGATAGAAAACGAGTTGTGTTAGTGGCTTTAGTGGCCGCAGACCGGTAATTGCAATGAATGACATAGCAGTAAGGTGTAAGAATATATGGCCAGGACTGGGCATTGCTATTATCACCGGCATGGCGGCGCTATTTCTTAGTGAACACTACAACGCCCCTGTTATGTTATTCGCTTTGTTACTTGGCATGGCGGTGTCGTTTCTTTATCAAAAAGACACGCCCTGTTCATGCGGTATCGATTTTACTGCCAGCACGTTGCTGCGCGCTGGCGTTGTATTACTGGGGCTAAGAGTTGCACTAGGCGATCTTATTGTTCTAGGGTGGCAAACTGCCCTTATGCTGGCAGGTGCTATATTCACCACCATAGTGCTAGGTGTTTTTCTTGCTAAAACCTTTGGTTTACAAAAACGCTTTGGTGCTCTAACCGGAGGCTCGGTAGCCATTTGCGGCGCGTCTGCCGCTCTTGCTATTTCCACTATCCTACCTAAAGGCGAAAACCACGAGCGAGACACCCTTCTTACCGTAATTGGCGTTACTGCTATGTCTACCATTGCCATGATTGTGTACCCCATTATTGCGGCGCAGATGGGTATGGATGATATAAAAGCAGGCATATTCTTAGGCGGCACTATTCACGACGTAGCACAGGTGGTAGGCGCTGGGTATTCAGTGTCGGAAGAAGCCGGTGATATGGCAACGCTAACAAAACTTGTGCGCGTAGCCATGTTAATGCCCGTAGTGCTTATCATGATGCTAATAATTAAACGCTTTTACACCACCAAACAAAATATGAAAGAAGGCGACGTACCTAAAGTGCCGTTATTTTTGGTGGGCTTTATTGCCATGATGTTGCTCAATAGCTTTGTGACGTTGCCCGAATACATTGTTGGAACAGGCTCGCAGGTATCGCGGTTTTTCCTTGTGGTGTCTATTACCGCTATTGGCATGAAGTCGAACTTAGGCAAACTTGCCGAAGTGGGCGCCCTTCCCATAATGATGATTTTGACTGAAACCATATGGATAGCGTTACTTATTTTAGGCTACTTGTACTTTCTATAACCGCCTGTTTAGCTAAGCAGTAGCGTAGCCATACAAACCAAACAAACGTCTGTAATTTTAAAAGGTAAAAGCAGTGAAAAAACGCGGCCTTCATGAACTTTACGCCAACGATGCTGAAAAAGCAGACCACACCGTATTTGGCAGAACCAGTAACCCAATGAGCCGTCGAGGCTTCTTATCTGGATTAAAAACGCTGTCGGTACTGCTTGGCGCCGAAGTGGTTTACGGACAGTTCATGCCTTCAGGGCTTATTCCCGCCGCCTTTGCACAATCGGACACGCCTTTTGAAATAGCAGGTAAAGATGGGCTAGTGGTATTAAACGACCGCCCCGTTAATGCAGAAACACCCGCACACCTGCTTGATGACAAGGTAACGCCAGCCAATCGCCTTTTTGTACGCAATAACGGTATTGTGCCAAGCGCCCCTAATCCAGATACATGGACACTCACCATAGAGGGTGAATCTGCTAAGCAGTCTAAAATATTCACCCTCAATGAGCTAAAACAACGCTTTAAACATTACACCTACCAACTCACATTAGAGTGCGGCGGTAACGGCAGGGCTGAGTTTTCTCCTGCAGCCACAGGCAACCAGTGGACCACCGGCGCGGTAGGCTGCCCAAAATGGACAGGCGTTCGGCTAAAAGACGTATTACAGGCAGTGGGCGTAAACGATGACGCTGTTTATATTGGTTACTATGGCAACGATCAGCATTTAAGCAGAACGCCGGGTAAAGCAGCTATATCCCGAGGCGTGCCTATTAGTAAAGCCATGGAAGATGAGTCGCTTATCGCCTGGGAAATGAATGGCGACCCCTTACCCATCATGAATGGCTTTCCATTACGCTTAGTATTTGGAGGTTGGCCTGCTTCCACATCGGGCAAATGGCTAAGCAAAATTGTTATTCGAAACCAGGTACACGATGGCGCAAAAATGCTGGGTAAAGCCTACCGAGTTCCTTGCGAGCCTGTGGCACCAGGCACAACCGTGCCCGATGATGAAATGTGTATTATTGAGGCCATGCCGATAAAATCGCTTATCACCTATCCTCAATCTGGTGTACAGCATAAGCTCTCAAAAGCGTTAGCGGTGAGGGGGCATGCATGGTGCGGCTCAACTAGCGTAAAAGACATGTTCACCTCTATCGACTTTGGCCAAACTTGGCAAAAAGCCGAGCTATCTCGCCCCGCAAACCGACATGCGTGGCAACACTTCTCTACCCGTATTTCGTTCCCTCAAACAGGCTACTATGAAATATGGGCAAAAGCGGTGGATGAAACAGGTAAAGCCCAGCCCATGGTGCTGCCTGGCTGGAACCCAAAGGGTTATTTAAACAATGCGTGTCATCGCGTTGCAGTAAAAGTGATAGCGTAAAATATGAAAGATAAACAGATCACGCCGCTGCCAATAACAGGAGCTTCACTATGATGTTAGCGTTACGCTCATTCGTTATTGCGCTTTGCTTAACTGGCTTTAGTGCTATGTTTGCGAGCAGTTCAGAAGCAGCGGAACCGGCAGTAGATAAGCAATCAGGATTAGTAATAGCTGAGGGCTCGAATCTGGTTTTAGCCCATTGTAGCGCGTGCCATTCAACTTCGCTTATTACGCAAAACGCCATGAGTAAAAAACGTTGGTTAGAAACTATCAGGTGGATGCAAGACACACAAAAACTGTGGCCACTAGGTGACGCAGAGCCGGTTATTTTAGATTATTTGGCGAAGTGGTATGGGCCAAAAGAATCGGCAAGACGACCGCCGCTTGCCCCGCATCTTATGCCAAAACGATAATTGTAGCTGCCTTTAAAACAGGTACTAGCTAATTACCCCAAGTTCTACCGCCCGAAGCACGGCACGAGTGCGATCGCGCGCGCCCAGCTTAGCCAAAATAGTCGACACCTGATTTTTTACTGTGCCTTCAGATTTATAAAGCGCTCCGGCAATTTCTCGGTTACTGCAGCCAGAAGCCATTAGGCGCAAAATTTCTTTCTCTTTACTCGATAACGGCTCAATAGGCTCGGGTTCGTCACATGACGTGTTGAGCCCCTGCAAACTGTTAATAAGCGTAGTGGTAATGGCAGGCTGGATAAGTGATTCACCAGCATTAACGGCCTCTATGCCTTCTACTAGGGTTTCTAGCGACACGTCTTTTAATAAATACCCTTTTGCGCCAGCACGCAGCGCGCCCATCAGGTTTTCATGATCATCGAAGGTAGTCAGCATAATAGTTGGAATAGCTGGAATAGAAGCATTGGCCTTGTTAAGGGCTTCGAGCAGCTCAATACCTGTCATGCGCGGCATGCGAATATCTAGCAGCATTACATCAGCGCCATTCGGGTTATCGCGTAGCCAGTTCATAGCCTCCACGCCATCGTTAGCTTGGCCCACCACTTCTACTTTGTCAGAAAGGCCCAGCAGGCTGCATAACCCCTGTCGTAATAGTTGCTGGTCGTCTACTACCAATACGCTAATCATTGCGCCTCCGGCACTACTCATAATTTCGCCCCCGGCACTACTAGTCATTTCGCCTCCGGCAGTATTAGCGAGGTATGAAAACCTCCACCGCTGTTGATAAACGTTGCACTGCCATTTAGCTCGCTAACGCGTTCTTGAATACCTTTGAGGCCATTTCCCTGAATAACATTATTGATATTAGAGCTAGCGCTGCCGCCATTGTCTTTTATGTCTATGTGCAATTGGTTAGCGTTGCTGTAAATGCTGATCACAAGTTCATCGGCCCTGCTATGGCGCATAGTGTTAGTGAGACTTTCTTGAATACAGCGCAGTAAATTAGTTGCCTGAAGCAGGGTTAAATTGCTGATGTCAGCTTGGCAATCAACTTTTACCCGAATCTTATTTTTTAAAGGCGCGGTAAGCGCATTAAGCGCCTGCAGTAAATCTAGCTGATTAAATTCACGCATGTCTGATACCGCTTCGCGAACGTCTGCAAGCAGCAGCCGCGCAATGCCTAAACACTGGTCTATAGCGGGGCGCTGGTCGGGCGACGCTGTGCGTGAGGCCACCTGCAAATGCAGCGACAACCCCGTTAAGTGGTGCCCCACCAAGTCATGAATATCGCGGGCAATGCGGGTACGCTCTTCTTTGCGACTAGCCTGCTGCATTAAATCTTGTAAAGCCCTTAACTCCCTATTCGCTTCTTCAGCGCGCTGGGTTTGGCGCTCTGCGTTTTTACGGCTTTCCATCATTACTAAGGCAAACAAGTTGAATGTCCAAAATAGCAGAGCATTAACCCACAAACCGCTACTCGACTGCCATACCCAACTAAACAATAGCCATGGTACAGCCGACCAAATAGGCGACAGTAAAAGTGCCCGTTTAAACGGCATAAAATAAGGTAATAGCGCAGACCAAATCACCAATAAAATAGCGTTGAATGTCATGGGGCTTAAGGAAAAGAGTACCAGCACAAGCCCATATTCAACGCCGACGAATAAAGTACGAAGCTGTTTGTCGTGACCGAAGGGTTCATCCTGGCTTATCAATAAAAACACCAAGCTAAAAACCGCAAAGCACAACATAATAGCCACAAACTGAGTGGTGCTTACACTCGCTGAGCCCGCGAGTAACCAGGCATTGGTGCTAGCCACAACCAATATGGTGACTAGCGCTCCACTTTGTTCTGGAGCAATACGTAATTGAGATAATGTCATAGCGCTTAGTATTGGGTAATTTCACTGCTATTGGAATAGGCCAAAAGTCACTATTACGATAGTGACTTTGTGCACTGATGCGCCCTTGCTCATCTCGGTAAACTTATCACCTCAAGTTTACAAAGAAGAGATAACAGTGACTATTTCATACCAAATTGTTTTGTACAGCCACATTCTTGCCGGCGCCATTGCTTTGATATTGTTTTGGGTTCCTGTTACCGCTAAGAAAGGGGCATTGAATCATCGTAAATTTGGCGCTCATTATCGCCACGCTATGCAGTGGACTATTTATAGCGGTGTAATGCTAGCTGGCTTGTGGCTATTTGCCCCCGTTGCAGTTAACCCTAACTTGGCAGACAACCCTGCAGCTGTGGCCAACTTACAGCGCTTCGCCATCTTTTTACTGCATTTGGCGGTACAAATGTATGCATCGGTCATGATGGGGCAATGGGCGCTTGATGCTAAGCAAAGCCGCCTGTCGCTTCGCCGTGTTAGTCGTACTGCGCCAGCTGTACTGTTAACCTTAACAAGTCTCTGTATTGGGGTTATCGGCATTATGCACCAGCATATTCTAATGCTAGTTTTTGCACCACTAGGGCTAACGTTAAGCGTAAGCCAGCTGCGTTTTATATTTGCCAAACAAGTAGCGCCAAAAGCATGGCTGATAGAACACCTTGGTGGCTATATTGGCTCTGGTATTGCGGCATATACTGCGTTTGCAGCATTTGGTGGGCGTACCTTATTTAGCGATATTGGCGCATGGCAGTATGCGTTCTGGGTTTTGCCGGGGCTAATAGGCGGCATTGCAATAAGCCGCCTGTCACGGCAGTACAGAACAAGCACTGCAAATAATACGCGGTAAGCATGATCTCATCTAGCGGCGCTAGCTTTTCACAGGCGAAGGGGCTCCCCCCCTGCGCCGTGGCTTTTTAGGCGACTTTCTAAACAGGTAAAAATACAGGCCAGTTATGGCAAGTAACACGGGGCTTAAACCCAGCACACACCACAGTATTTTACTGGGTAAGCCTGCAAAATAACCAAAGTGCAGTTTTCTAAACATATCAACAAATACTGCCCAGCCCGATTCTTCTCTTACATCAAACGTAGCTAATACTTCGCCAGAATCGCGGCTATAGGTAACCACCGAGGAATACTCGCTTGAAAGATAGGGTTTACCGGGCACTTCGCCAAATACATTAATGTGCGCTTCAGGTTCAAAAGGAAAGGTAAGATAAGTGGGCCGGTGGCCCTCAATAGCGTTAGACGACCCATAAACCAGCTGCTGAAAATCGAGATTTGGGCTGTAAATGGCCTCGGTAACATAAGCGTGTTCGTCGCCGTGTTCTAAGGTTTCGTGTATCACTTCAGAGGCATTCCAATAGCCCCCGGTAAACGCCAAAATAAGCAGCACCGGTGAAGATAATATGCCTATTAGCTTATGCACATCGCTAAAAAAGATGCGCCTAGCCGCCTGCACGCGCAGGGTGAATAGCTTAGTCCAAAACTTGCGATGCAACACTATGCCTGTAATGCCAAGCACTAACAGCATAAGAGAAAACACAAACCCGAAGGATGTGCCTATCACGCCCATCAAAAAGGTGTAATGTAGCGACAGTAACCAGTCGGTAATATCATGGGTTACCGATACAGGGGTAGATAACAGCGTGGCAGAATACTGGTCGACATACAGCTTATACCATTCGCCCTCAGACTTACTGATGAGGTACGCCGCATCGCTGCGCTGCTTGTTATCAAATAGCTCCCAACTTCCCAATACATAATCGGGATGGGTGGCTTCTACTTTGCTAATTAACTGATTTAAGTTTTCACGAGGCTGGCCTTCTGCTGCCTGCACGCTCATGTGCGAAGGCATTAACCACGTATCAATTTCAGGCTTAAATACCAGTATGCTGCCGGTAATTGAAATAACAAAAAGCGGCACCATTGCAATGAGTGCCGTTATGGAATGCCACTTAAACAGAGTTTTACGCATGTTTACCTTCCATTTTTAGCCCGTGCACCTCAGCTGAAGCGCACGGTAAACCGTTATGCCGTTATAGCGACCAGGTTGCGCTTAACATATAACTTGCTGGCGCACCGTAAAAACCCTGTGCCCAATACAAGCTATTGATGTATTTTTCATCTGTTACGTTGTTGGCGTTTAAGGCAACCGAGAAGTTGTCAGACACGCGGTATCTGGCCATCAAATCGATAATGGTGTAGGCATCTTGGCGTGTGGTGATGGTATCGCCTGCGTTTGCGAATCCTTCACCCACAACACCCTGCACACGTGAGGTGTCGTCTTGCCAACGTGCATTTACACCCACAGACAGTTTGTCGAAACTTGCAGGCGTATAGGTTGCAGCAAACTTAAGCAGTCGCTCTGGCGTGTAGTTTGCCACCAGCTCGTTACCATCAATGGTGAAATCGGTATAACCAATGCTGGTTTGAAGGCCTGGTAATAGCTCGCCGGCCACTTCAAATTCATAACCGCTAGACTCTATACCTGTAGCGCCAATAAAACGCTGTTCGCCTGGCGGTAAATCGGCTGTTGCTGGGTCGGGTATGGCAAGGTTCTCTTGCACAATGTCGAAGTAAGCCACTGTAGCAATTAGGCGGTCTTCAAAAAACTCGCTTTTAAAGCCCACTTCTTTACTCTCTCCCACAATGGGCGCTAGGGTGTTGTTATTAATGTCTAGCTCGGTTTGAGACAAGAACGTTTCTGTGTAGCTGGCATAGGCTGAAATGGAATCGTTTAGCGCATACACTACGCCAACATAAGGGATAAATTCGCTGTCTTCAGCGTCTTGCGCTACATCGTACGACATGCCGCTGGTATCCCATCTGTTCTGGCGGCCGCCAGCGGTAACGTGCAAGTCATCCGTTAAGCTAAAGCGCGTAGTGAAATACACTGCCGACTGCTCTGTATCAACATCGGCGCCCGTTAGCCCATCTACAAGGGTAGGAATAGGTGCATTGCCATCCCAGGTTTCAAGCGGCGGCATTGCAGGAAAGCCATTGCCCGTTGTGAAATCGTATAACGACACATCTTCAAAGGTCATAGAGGCATGGTTTACCCCTACTACAAACTCATGCGAGCGCCCAAAAAGATTGAAATCGCCGGTAAGGTATACGTCAATCAAATCGGTTTCTTCATCGTGATCATATTCGCTGGCGTAACCGGTTAGGCCAAGGCCCGTCTCGCGATTAGGCGTGCCAAACACATAAAATAGCTCTGAGTCTTCATCGGTTACTTTACGGGAGTAAGTAGCACGCATGTACCAGTTGTTGGCAAACACGTGGTCTAGCTCTATTAAGGTGTTGTGTTTTTCAACATCCCAATAGGCCCAATCGGCTGAGGTGTTGGTAGACACATCAAAATTAGTGGCTGTGCCGTCGGAATAAAACAGCGGGTTAGCGCCCCAGTTATTACCGTCGGCATTGTTGGTGTGATACGAATGGCTTACCGAGAACGTGGTGCTATCTGAAATATTGTACTCTGCGAACAAGTATGCCACTTGGCGCTCTTGCTCGTAACGGTCGAGATAAGACTCTTGCGACTGAGACACCGCCACGCCGCGAATACCAAAATCTTCATTCACGCGATACGTGCCGTCAACTTCAACACGGCGGTTATCCCAGCTGCCAACTAAGCCTTGTACGGTTAGGCCATTTTGCATGCCTGGGCGCTTACGAATAAAGTTAACCGTAGCAGAGGGGTTGCCCACGCCAGTCATTAACCCGTTTGCACCACGAATAATTTCAATACGATCGTAAATGGCAGAGTCTTCATCGCCGTGGTTGTTGCCTCGAATAAGCGGCAGGCCAATGCCATCAATTTGGAAGTTGTTTATGTCGAAACCACGTGCACTGTAATAGGTTCGGCTGGTCTCTACTCGTTGCACGTTAACACCGGTTGCGGTATCGAGCACATCGTTAATGCCATTTAGCTGATAATCGTCGAACTGTGCACTGGTAATAACCGACACCGACTGAGGAATGTCTTTAATGGGCAAGTTAATACGCGACGCACCACTGGCCTTGTGCGCGCCGTACCCTTCAATGTAAGAGCCCCTTACTTCAATATTTTCTATTTGAGTGCTGTCGATATCAGAGCCATTCATTTCAGTGCTGTTCATTTCAGAGCCGCTCACTTTAGAGTTGTCTGCTTCAGCACTCGTATTTGCGGTTGCGGAATAACTCATTGCAGAAGCAATTGCCAAGGTAAGGATTGACCATTTCATAAGTACACACTTTTTGTTGTTCGGTTATTTATGGTCGCAAGATTTTACACATCGCCGCAGCAATGTAAATAGAAATAATTATCATTTGCATAACTTTTACGAGTGATTCGGTAAGGTTATGCCCAAGTAGAAAGAGGAAGCGATAAAATTTCATGGTATGCTAATTTTTAGTTAGGCAGCGGCCAAATTAACAAACGCACACGGCGCGCAAATACACCTGCACTGCATATAAAGAGGGATTTTTAGTATTGAAAACAACCATTAACCATTACAGTGCGAATGCAGAACACTACTACTCGCTTTATCAATCGATAAGTGCAGATAGTGTGCATGGCTACCTCGAACAAGCACTTGCTAACACACAGCCCACTACTGCATTAGACGTTGGCGCAGGCAGTGGGCGCGATGCAAATTGGCTGGCCGCAAAAGGTTGGCAGGTAACAGCAGCAGAGCCTGCCGAAGCATTACTTAAGTTAGCCAAGCAACACTCCAACGAAAAAGTGAGTTGGTGCAACGCCGCCCTACCCGCGCTGGCAAATTTAGCTACCGTTCACAAGTACAAACACCAACACCAACACTTCGACCTTATTTTGCTTTCCGCCGTATGGATGCACCTACCACTAGATGACAGGCCAACGGCTATAAAGCGCCTCGCCGAATTACTTTCTGCAAAAGGGCGAATGTACATAAGCCTGCGCTTTGGCCCAAGCGACCCAAAGCGGCCTATGTACCCAGTAAGCTATGAGGAACTGCAAGCATTGGCAGCAGAAAGTGGTTTAACGGCGCGCAATTTGAACCCCGTGCCCAGTGAAGATGGGTTGAAGCGAAGTGATGTTGAGTGGGTGACGGTTGAGTTGGTAAATTGAAAAGGCGAGGCTTAATTAATATGAAGCTACCCAATAGGAAATCTAGAGAAATATTTAAAATTTTAGAAAAAAATTCCGAACAGCACCGCGAAGAGGTACCTGGCCTAGCCTCTTACACTTTAACCAAAGAACGTTCTTCACTATTCAACTCAATCAGCTACGAAATGCTAAGTTGGCATATTTCAAGGCACTCCTTCTCTAAACCAAACATTCCAGCAGCGCAAGACTCAGTAACAGCAATAGAACACTTAATTATCGAAATATTAATTCCTGTGACTAGGGCATTAGGCACACCGATAATAACTTATGGATTTACCTCATTTGCACTTAAAAGCTTTATTCAAAAAAACTCACCTAGCGGCACAGCTCCGTCTCTGGATCAGCATTCGGCTTATGAAGTGAACAGTAAAGGCAACCAAATTTGCAGCAGAGGCGGCGCTGCTTGCGACTTCTATATTGAAGGGGTCGCTGCATCAGATATTGTACGTTATATTGTAAATAACCTTAGTTACGACCGTATCTACTTTTACGGTAACGACAGGCCAATTCACGTGAGTTTCCACCTTGAAAGCTTGCAGCACCATTTACAAGTAATGGGAATAAGTGACAGCGGTAGGCGCTACCCTGCATCAAAAGCCTTTGGCGAAGATGCAAAGCATTTAGCAGAGAAATTGTAATGGACGCAACACTATTTAAATCACTTGTTTCAGATTTGGCTGTTGGTAAAAAACTTCCTGATGCGATATATATCCACGAAAGTGGATTAACAGCTCTTCCAGCTAAACTCCAAAACGTTATTTTAGCCATAGGCAAAGCACTTAAGATACCGCGTGAGCAATGGAACTTAGTGAAATTATCCCGAAAGCAGTTTTCATTAAGCTTGCTTCACTACCCTACTTTTACTGAAGACTCTTACCCTGCGCTAAAGCAAAGCGTAACCGTTGACCTAGAAAAGTTAGCACATAAAGTTACTGACTATAGCAATTACGACAACCCGCCTATTTTGCATCGTAAAGAGACTATGGTTTTACCAAACCACCCTAATTATGAAGAATTCAAACAAATAACCGAAGAGGGTGAACAGGCAGGCCTCTACGAAAACTCTCGTCATATTGGATTTAAAGCATCATGGGAAGCACTCATTAATTCCCACGGCTATGAGTTAGTTGATGGCAGGCTATTTCGTAATTCAGCACTTGTGCTGAATGAAGATAAAAAGCAGATTCAACGAGACAAAACCGCAATTGTTAGATACGAATTGTCAGCCCCTATGAAAGTACTGGCAAAGCACGGTCTCTTAGAGGGTCAGTACTCTATTTTTGACTATGGCTGCGGGAGAGGTGACGACCTGCGAGAACTTGAAGCTCACGGTTTAGACGTGCTTGGGTGGGACCCTAACTTTTTGCCCGATGCGGAAAAAGTTAACGCAGACCTCGTTAATATTGGTTTTGTTATAAACGTTATTGAAGAACGCAATGAGCGCATGGAAGCAATTCAGGGTGCATGGGAGCTTACCGACAAGTTATTAGTAGTCTCAGCCATGCTGGCCAATGAAAGTTACCTTGCACGCTTCACGCCTTATAAAGACGGCATAATCACAAGCCGCAAAACCTTTCAAAAATATTACACGCAAAGCGAGCTGAAAATGTTTATTGAGCTTACGCTCGATGAATCAGCCATAGCTGTAGCCCCCGGCATTTATTTTGTTTTTAAAGATAAATACCTGGAACAAGACTTTCTTCAAAACAGACACAAACGACAGCGAACCTGGGAACGTAAATCCAAACCCATTGATATTAAAGAAGCCAATACTCAGCTGTTATTTACTAAGCACGATGAGCTGTTCGAAGATTATTGGAAAGTATGCCTTCTATTAGGCAGGGCACCCGTCAAAGAAGAGTATCAGCGCGCAGATGAACTGATCGAAATAGTAGGCACTCTTAAAAAAGCGTTTAGGCTTTGCCAAGGCTTTTACGGTAGCGACGAGTTAAACATTGCCCGGCAAATGAGAGTAGAAGATTTATTAGTGTATTTTGCGGTAGGATATTTTGGTAAGCGCAAGCCATATAGGTATCAGCCTGAGCAAACGAAGCGAGATATAAAAACATTCTTCGACACAAATAAAAACGCTCAAGAACAAGCAAAAGACTTACTATTCAAAATAGCAGACGTAGAATTGATTGAGGAAGAGTGTATTGAGGCTAACAAAGACTTACCCAAGAGTGTTTTAGCAGAGGAGTTCGGCCACCCGCATTCGCTGACATTCCACAAAAAATATCTTGATCTATTGTCCCCCTTACTTCGGGTTTACGTTAGCTCTGCGCTGCAGTTATATGGAGAGCTAGAAGATATTCAGCTTATTAAAATTCATATAACATCAGGTAAACTAACGCTATTAGGTTATGAAGCCTTCGACAAACAAGATACTCCGTTGTTGAAAGAACGTGTAAAAATCAAAATGGCAGATCAAGATGTGGATTTCTTTGATTATCACCTCAACGAAGAGAGTGGACCTAGATTGGAAAACAAAAATGATTTTATCTGACACAAGAATATATGGAGCAGTATGCAATGATTTACTTTGACTCTGCAGGCTCTTTTCCAGTTCTAGATGAAGCTAGAGATGCGTTTATCAATTCTGTAAGTAAGTATTCAGCTAATCCGTCTTCTGATCATGCAGCTGGAGTTGAAGCATTTGAAGAGATAGAAAAAGTGCGTGAACTTATCGCGGATATGATTGGCGCAAGTCCTAGTGAAATTGTTTTTACTAGTGGAGCAACTGAGTCCAACAATTTAGCGCTTAAAGGGCTTCTTAATTCAAAATTGCTCGAAAATAAAAAACACATAATAACGAGCCAAGCTGAGCATAAGTGTATTCTCAGTATATGCGGTTACCTAGAGACCATTGGCTACTCAGTTACTTATCTTAAACCTAACGCTGATGGAATAATTACTGCAGACGAGGTAATTAAAGCGTTTCGAGCCGATACAGCAATAGTCAGCATAATGCATGTAAATAATGAATTAGGCACAATCAACCCTATCGCTGAAATTGGCGAAGCATGTTTCGAACATAATATTTATTTTCACACTGATGCAGCACAAAGCTTTGCAAAACTAGCCATTGATGTAGACGGCTTAAATGTTGATTTACTCTCGTTATCTGCACATAAGATTGGTGGCATCAAAGGTATAGGGGCTCTCTACATCAGAGAAGCTCGAGAACTCGATATTACACCTGTCATTCACGGTGCTGGACAAGAAATTGGATTAAGGGGCGGAACGGTTGCGACCCCGCTTGTTGCTAGCTTAGGTAAAGCATGTGAAATATTTCCAGAACGGTTTAAATCAGCGCAATTTTCCAAATTGAGAAATAAGTTAACAAGCGAACTAGTTGATAAGGCTATAAAGTACGAAGTTAACGGTGTGAGTGGGCTTCCACAAATAGTGTCACTAACATTACCTGAAATAGATGTTATGACTTTTTTGTTAAGCCACAGAGAGAAATTTGCACTAGCACAGGGTTCTGCTTGCTCATCGAAAGACATTGAAGCTTCGCATGTATTAAAGTCATTAGGCTTTGATAGAGACAAAGCTGAGCGAACAATTAGGCTCAGCTTTGACTTTAGTACATCGGAAAACTCAATTGTGGAGTTAGTGAAAGCGCTCCATTGTTTTGTAAATCAAGACTAAGCTACTTGTAGCAAGTAACACAAGCACCGCCGCCTTCCGCTTGATCATAGATTTCATCCATTACATCTACATCTGAGAAGTAAATAATTTTTTGTAGCGGGTTTCTAGCTCGCTGGCGTTCTTGCTTTTTGACAAAGCGATCGTAACGTTTTTTATGGTTATCCACTATCAACTGCTTTCGCTCTTCGTCTTCAAGAACAGAAAGAGGTGTTCCTTTACCTAACCAATAAAACGTCCCGTCTGGCCTCTCGTCTTCAGCTGCTTTCTCATATTGTTTGGCTTCTTCATAGGCATCAGGGTAAATTTCCATGAGGCGAAGCCATTCGATTTTTTGCTGATAAAAGCAAAAAGTGCAGCCGCTTCTTGAGCGCCAGCCATAATAGCCCGGCTTACCTTGGTCCATTGCACTTACAACCTTAGCAAGGGTTGTAATACTTATATTAGAGCGAAAATATGGATGATTCGGATCGGTTTTAATATGTTCCAAACGCTGCTCGAAATGCTGCTCTAAAAGCTCTTCCGGAAGCGTTTGCTCAACACCATTGCAGCCCAGCTTTAGTTCTCTAAAAGCTTGGACTTCCTCATCGTCACTGTACAAGTCGGCTTGCTGGAGAATAGACAAAATATCCTGCCGATTAAGGCCATCTTCCCTAAAGGGCATTTTAATCGTGATGTATTCTTCTGTAACGTTGTTAGTAAGAAAGCCGTCACGCGCTGGCTCATCAGCCCTTATCCCCACATAGGATACAATCTCTTCGTACCCCTCTTCTTCTATTTTCTTTTTTACCCACTGCTCAAATGGCACTAGCTTCATTTGAATTGTGCACCAGCGCGCTTGCGGGGATGGTAAGTAATTTTTATGCTGCTCTAAGTGGTAGTCGAAATCTTTCTTTTTACGGTTAGACGTAAACACTTCTTCATAGGGATCTATTATCTCTTTGCCTAGATACCCTCTCAGCTTATCGATAAAAATGTTTACCTCAGGTAACTCTTTACCCGTATCCGTGAAGTAATACTGAATATCGAGTTCAGGATAATTATCACGCATATACATCGCTAACGCTGCACTATCTTTGCCACCGGAAAGTCCCAGAACGTGAAGCGTTTTCTTAGAATTCAATTTTTAATATCTCCTTATTTAAACTCTTCAAGCAAGGCAACCAATAGCGCCTTTTTCTTATTACTGTCCAGGCCGTCCAGTGATTTAGTAATGGCGTTTACCTGAACTTTAAAGTCCTTTTTAATTGTTTCAGCGCTCAAGTCTTTAAACTCTGCCCTATGCGCCGATATCTTAAATTTTTCGACTAATTCGGGCAATTCAGCCTGTGCTTTAGTAATGGCAAGATCGTCCCAGTTCTTCTCAGACTTCGATGACAGTAAAGAGATAACGTTCGAAACCCACTTAGTACTATTTTCCGTTTGCTCACTCAAACGTTGAGCAAATGATTTTAACTTGTGGTCTGCTGTGAAATTTATAACGGCCGTACATGTCTCTACTGAAATTCTTTCCTCCCCAAGGGCCTTTTTAATTGAGGATTCAAAGTTAGCGAGCATCTCAGTGTGAGCATTTTTTAGATTGCTCAACAAGTCGGTCATTTGAGTAGCATCAACACTATCTAACTCGGTATTTAATAGTTTTGGAATGGCCTTGAACAGATACTCATGGGGATCTGAGGCTTTCTTGGTGACCTCTAGGAACTTACGCCCTTTTTTAGTCATATTCTTCGTCATCACCGTGTAATTCGACAACTTTGAATAGAATGTAACTAGCCCTTCGGCAATTCTAAGGGGCGTTACTTCATTCGAATAGTTAAACTCTTTGCCAGTTACTGAGTCGAGTGCTTCTGCTAACTTGTTAAGATAGGCGGTTTTTTCTTGGTCAATTTGAATAGCCTGAACAGCAACGTTCTGTGGCTTTTGAATTAGTTTTAGAGCAAATTCTTCATCAGGTTGCGTAATGAAAATTACCTCCCCCGTCGCTTCGTTTTTATCGTAGAAAGCATAGTCTTTTAAATGCGAAAGTACGAAAGCCATCAACCAGATCGACCGGATTCCTTTAGTCATTCCATAAGGAGGCGCAGCCCAAAAATCATCAATATCAGAAAGCCAAACCGGCGATTGAGCCTTTAATACAACATTTTCGTGAGTATCACTAAACAACGTGTTGACTAGCTCATTTCTTACTTCAGCAGGAAATATCCACTCAGAGTCAGCCTCGCTATGAAGTCCAAAGTTTCTGAGGCAAGAAAAATACAACCCTTTTTCAGCAGGGAAGGTGTCTTCAGGAAGACCCAGCAACTCCTCAGCATAGTTTTCAGCCATAGCAAACACTAGCTTTTTAATCGCGGCATTTGCGCTACCCGAGGGTTTATTTCTATTTACTAGCTCATTGACTATCGTTGGCGCTTTACAATAGATATCATCAGCAAAAGTTGAAATTAATGAACTTAAGTTTTCTGCGTTGTATGAGCGGCCGCAATATACCCATTTAGATTTACTAAATATGCCTTCTAACTCACTTTCTAAAGCACGCTCATTAGCCTGAAGTCGGCCGTTAACTTCCTCTTTTGCAATTTTATCATGCACTAATGCTTTATTTGTTTTTAAGATACTTTTGAGCGCCAGCTGCTCTATTGCAAGTGACTTTAAACTTTCCGAAGTGCAAGTTTCACCATATACAATGCGCTTATGAGAACCCACTAAATCGCTAAGCGCATTTAATGCAGCTGGCGATGATGGAATGTAAAAGTATAAAAAGGGCTCGTTATCTTGGGGAATTTCAGGAAGTCCTTTGATAGCACCTACACTACTTTCGTTTATCAGTTTTATGTCAGCCCAACGCATTGTGCCTTTTCTATGATAGTGCGCAGAAGCTAAAATATGCTTGGTAGACTGAACCTCTGAGACCCAATCAACACCATCCTTAATTGCCTCAACGGTAGTTGCAACCAACTCATTTACATCTATATCGCTTCCCTGAAAAATGGTAAGAGCCTGATGCGTATCGCGGTAAATTAGAACCTTCCACTTCTCAAGTTCTTCAATTGCATTTGAGACCTTGGTTTTCGAATAACCTAATTGTTCAAAATAGCTTAAAAGAAAATCGCGAGAAGCAAAAAGTTGATGTTGATATCCAAACATTGTTATTAACGCAACGGTCTTCGTTATTGCTTCGTGAAGTTCGCTACCATCTAAAGATGCCCTATATAAAGCATCTTTTGCTTCTAACCAAATCTTGCCATCTCTACTCGCAGAGATAATATGATCTAGGTTTACTGTTAAGTATTGCCAGAATAGATTAGCGCTATATAAATGAAGTTTGCTAACGCTTTTTGCGTTGTTGTAGAAATTGTTTACGAATTGATTGAAACTCAGCTTTTCATTTGATGCAAGAAACCCAAAAAGGCTTCTCTCGTTTTGCGAAAAAGAACGCTTTGATATTGGACCTAAAAGTAAGCTAACTACGGGGTCTATCGGCAATGCCCTTTCAAGCGAATGTAATATATTTCGCTCTTTACCGAGATGGGTAGCTACTACCTTAACCAAATCCGAATATTTGTTTGTTATTTTCTTACTCACCTCTGGCGCAGCAGTCACTGTTTCGCCAATTAAAATCAGAGATTCATCAATTGAAGGTGAATAGGCAATGTCTCTGTAACGCCCTTGTACCTTACCCCATTCGCGCTGAATGTGGGAGGTCATGGAACGTGCATACTCTGCAAACGACTGATGTAAAAAGCCAACTAGCACAACAGGTGTTTTACTTTTCTCTATAGCGTCAGCTAACTCTTGAAAAAAGTGTAAGTCTTTTTGCTCCCGAGATTGATAGTCGAGTGCTTTGCCCATTTCATCTAGTAGAATTAATACTCCGTCTGTTCGCTTTGCAGCTGAAGCTAAAGCGGTTTTGATTAGCTCAACATACTGATGGTCTGAACAACCAACAACCGCTGGTGCTTCTCCGAGTGCACTTAAGACACTATTAGCTAAACCCTCTGCAGGAGAGCCTAGCCCACAAACATACTTTACAACCTTCCACCCTTTTCTAACATTAAGGTCTTCTGAAAAAGTACTGGACGGCGACACCTCAGCTAGCTTTTGCTTTGCTAACGCTCTATCTTTTTTATTTTCTGAAAGCAAAAGTGACATGTAAAGGGCAAATGTCGACTTCCCCGTGCCATAAGTACCAGTAAGAGTGAAACACCTTTGACTAGTATTTTTTACTTCCTTCCCTAACGTGTCTAACGTACTGAGCGCGGTACCGTGTAAAACAATGTTATTGATGAACTGTTTACTATCAACCGCCCCATCTATCCTTGTTGAGCTTTTATAGTTTTGTTTTATTGATATCACTTGGTGCCTCGGTAGTACTCGTCAAGAATGAAATGAAAGTTTTCGTTTTCTTCAAACGACGCCATCAATCTTATTTGACGCATCCCTTGGGTATCTGTCTCACTAAATAAATTTGGATATTTCTTAACTGCACCATCTAGCAATACACCTAACCCACGCTCAGATAAACGAAATATTTTTCCAGGTGAGCATTGGTCGGAAAGTATCGAATCAAAGCCAGCAGTTACCGCGCCTTTTATTTCAAAGATGAAACGCAGCATTGCATAAGCAAAAATTTCGATAGGCAAATTAGGCCTTTCATCTAATAAGGATGAATAACTCCCCTTTCCAAGGTCTCTTATAAGGCCAAGCTCTATAAGGGGTGATGCAAAATGCTCTTCCCCTCCGCCGGTACTTTTTTTACCAACTGATGAAGATTTACTAGCGTAAGAATGTAAAAAGCAATCTAAGTCTTTTTTTATAGTGCTCGCGTTAACGCTCTTACTACACAAGGTATTAACATCATTAGCAATATCGAAAATTAACTTATCTTTTTCAAATACTTGCATCGAGCAAAGATTAAAAAAGTAGCGATAAGATGTAAGAATATTTTCGTCAAAATTCAAGAGAAAATGAATTAACCAAACACTTCCTATTTTTTCTAAGAAAGGATCGCTAGCGCCTTTCTTATCTTTTATACCAATATCACTTCCAGCTGCCTTCGCTGAGAGAAAAAGATATTTTCCGATATCTGTGAGACTCTGAGTAGCATCGTTCTTCTGAGTTCTTATTACAGAGCAAGCTTCACTCCAGTAGCGGATAGCACTGACCATGTTCTTGCCAACGCCTAGCTCAACGATAGCGTCTTGAACATCTTCACTATTAGAGGTACTTAATTTTGTTTTTTCATTCAAAAGGTTAGCGGATTTATAAAGCCACCCGTATCTAAGAGGGAATGTCTCGTGCCCTGAGAATTTAGGTTCCATAGTTCATTACCTACTGGAGAGTTTATCCAAAAAAAGATTGTAACGATAAGAGTCTTGTAAGCAAATACAATTTATAAAAATATCAGAACACTATTTCTGAAAATTTGAAGCTACAGAAATAAAAGCTCACTTGACTAGTGAGCCCGACAGGGTTTAGATTTACTACTTTAGTATATAACTAACGCTATATAAAGGGATTTTGATTGCCAACTAAAGACTTAAAAGAATTAGAGCTAAAATCAACTTACCGTTCAGGAACTGATGATCTCTTAAATGATTTCTACATCCCAGCATTATCTACTGCCAAATATTATGACCGTGCCGTTGGCTATTTCTCAACGGCATTGATCGCATATGCTTTAAAGGGGATTTCATCGATTATTAAGAATGATGGCCAGATGCGATTAATAGTGGGTTTTCCACTTTCAGAAGATGAATTTGAAGCACTAAAGCATGGGAAATCAAAAGAGCATATCGACAAAAAAGTAACTAATTCCCTCATAGAACTATATGGCGCTGCGGATTTAAAACTTGAAAAAGAAAGGCTAGCACTCTTCTCATTATTAGTGGCTACAGGGAAACTAAAACTAAAATTCGCGTTTAAAAGACAGGGAATGTACCACGAAAAAGTAGGTATTATTACAGATACTAAAGGGAATAAGGTATTGTTCCATGGTTCTGCAAATGAAACGACTAATGCCATCCACCCCGGTTTCAATTTTGAGTCCTTTGCAGTCTATAAAAATTGGAAAAAAGAAATCTATGAAGAATTTGCTCAAAATTTTCAGCAAGGTTTTGAAAAGCTATGGTGTAACGAAGAAAAAGATATCTTTTGTTTAGATATGCCCTCCGAACTATATGAAAAAATATCAAGAGACTACATTGCAAACAGCAGCATAGACTTGTACGACATTGATGAGTGCGCATGGGAAGAAGAGCTATCAGAACTTGCAAAACATAACTATCCTTTCGTACCAACCGAAATACAAGGAAACCCCTTCCGGGTTTATCAGCATCAAAAAGACGCGCTTGCTAATTGGTACAATAATGGTTTACACGGCCTATTCAAGTTAGCTACTGGCGCGGGCAAAACTATCACCGCGATGTATGGAATTGCCAAAATTTTTGAAGCAGCAAAGAAACCAAGAAAAATGTGCGTGATTGTAGCCGTACCTTACGTCGCACTCGCTGAGCAATGGTGTAAAGAACTCAAAATCTTTGGAATGCAGCCTACTCGCTGCTTTGGCTCCACAAACAAATGGCAAAATGAATTATCAAACAAAATTTCTAATCTTCTACTAGGCAACATTGAATTTTTATCGATAGTTGTTGTAAATAAAACACTCAGAGAAAGTAAAGTTTTTAAACAGCATATCGATAGAATTAGTCCAAACGCGATTTTTTTCATAGGCGACGAATGCCACAGGCATGGAACAGAAAGCATGGCACGAGCCCTCCCTCAAGCAGAATATAAAATGGGCCTTTCAGCAACACCATACATAGAAGATGAAGACTATTTAGAGCGCGATACAGAGAAGTCTTACTTGCTCTCTTATTACGGCCCAGTAATTGCCGAATATACACTAGAAGACGCTCTAGATGATAAAGTTTTGACTCCGTATAGATATCATATCGTAGAAGTTTACCTCACTTCGTACGAGCACGCAGAATACTTAAAGTTAACAAAGGAAATTGGTCGGCAAATGAGTATTGATAGCTCATCCAGGAATACGCAACTGGCAAATGCAATCAGAGAAAGAAACAAGGTTGTTCAAAACGCAAGTAATAAAGAGAATGCACTAGAGAAGCAATTAATTGCCAATAAAAATGATGATAAATCTCATACCCTTTTTTACACTGGTGAAGGAAAAGCGAACTCAGAAGATGATGAGCAAGTTATCCAATCAGAACTAGAAAGAATAGCTGCAGTGCTGCGGAGAAATGGATGGAAAGTTTCTAAATTTACTTCCAAAGAGAGTAGTAAAGCTAGATTAGAGATAATGAATAGCTTTGTTGAAAAAAACATTGACGCACTTGTGTCCATGAGAGTGCTAGATGAAGGAATAGATATACCTCAATGTAATACGGCTTATATCATGGCTAGTAGCACTAATAGTAGGCAGTTTATTCAAAGAAGGGGACGGATACTCAGAAAGTATTCTGGAAAAAAAGAAGCAACTATTTACGACTTCGTGGTTTTGCCGGATAGAAATTCAGAAATAGGTAGCACTAAAGATCTAGTTAAAAAAGAATTAAAAAGAGTGATGGACTTTGTAAGGCCATCACTTAATAGGCCTGAATGCCAAAAAGAAGCGGAAAGAATTGCGGGCCAATTTGATATTGATATAAAAGAGGTTTGATTATGGATGATATAATTAGCGAGTTAAAAAGGTTAAAGGAAGAGCATATGCAGGAGAAAAAAGATGACATATATTTCAGAACTATTGAAAAACTGTTAGTTATTGAACGACAGGCGATATATGGAACATTATCTCAAAAAAATAAAAAAATTGAATTAGAGATAGATAAGGAAATGAAAAACTATCGTGAGCTAAAAAATGTTAATTAAAAGAGTAAAAATAAAAAACTTTAGGCAATATTACGGTGAGGTGGAATTAAATTTCGCCACAGAGAAAGAAAAAAATGTAACAGTCATACGCGGTGAAAATGGAGTCGGAAAAACTGCTATACTTAATGCTGTGAAATGGGCATTCTTTGAAACATTTACAAATAACTTTTTAAATAAAAAAGATTTAGTAAATAATACTGCATTAAAGCAAGGTAAATCGCGCTGTAGCGTAGAAATAGAATTTGAAGAAAATGAAAAGCATTATCTTCTCCTAAGGGACTACGATCAAAAGACCCGTAAATCAAAACTAGTTATATACCCATATTCTGGTGATACTCTTGGTTCTTCACTGCCTGACCCTACTATTGTTATTAATACTCTCCTTCCCAAAGAGATGGCCGAATATTTCTTTTTTCAAGGTGAGGGCAGTAACGCAGTTAATGTAGGGAACAATGGTAGTGACCTGGCCAAATCTATCCGAGATATATTGGGCTTTGAGGTAGCGAATCGTCTTATTACTGACCTAAAGAGCCTCAGCAAGAATCTAAGAAGTAAAATCGCGGAGTTAGATACAAGCGGGGAAGCAAAAAAACTTCGCCAGAAATTAGATGACATTGAAGATAGCCTTAGTATTGATATAGAAGCTCTAAGTGGGAAAAATGAACTACTTCCTAAGTTAAAAAAACAACTCCAAGACGTTGAAACTCAGCTCGATCAAATTAATAACCATGACTTACAAAATTTAAAACAAAAAGAACGTTCATTAGAACGAGAAATTATAGAATTGAAGAAAAATATTCGTTCGGCGAATATCAAAAAGGTTTCAAATATAGCTAGGTATGGGTGGGCAGTTTTTGGCTATGACTTCGCCTCTACCTCTCAGGACTTTATTGACGAGTCGGAACTGAAAGGGCGGCTCCCTGAGCCATATAACGAAACATTTATTAAAGATATCCTAGAAGCAAAAGAGTGTATTTGTGGCAACGACCTAGCTAGTCAAAAAGACGCTTATGAAAAAATCGCAGGTATGTTGTCACAAGCTGCAAACCCGGTTTTGCTGCAACGCCTTTCTGGTATAAGAGCTCAAATTCAGGATATTAAAACGCTCCATGAATTAGCGGCCGACAATATTAAAGAAAACATCGAAACACTTCAACAAACGCATGAACGATTAGCGGTTAAGAAAAAAGAATTAGCGGAGATTGTTGAAAAAATCGGACTCATACCAGAGGACAGAATTCAAAAACTTCAAAATAGTAAGAAAAAACTTCTAAACGACGTTAGCATTACTGATAAGTCGATCGGCAAATTAGAAGGTAGTATTGAGACTAATAGCGCGTTGAAAGCTGGGCTTGAAAGAAAGCTAAAAGATGCAACGCCTAACAATGATGCCCTCTCTGCCGTGCAACTTAAAAAGTTATTTGTAGAGGAACTTGCTGAGGTTATTGAAAGCCATCTCGGAAAAACGGAAAAGAATATACGGTTACATGTTTTAACCGAAGTGAATAAGTCGCTAGATAGATTTTCCCGTCACGACTTCAAGATTAAAGTCGAGCCATCTAATTTTTCGTTCCAATTACTTGATAAATATGACAACAAGGTAAGCCAAGGTGATGGCTTAAATTTATTGCTCAATTTGACAATAACATCTTCTCTAATAAATTTTGCTGCAAGCAGAAGAGATGTTAAGGACCCTATTTTGTCGTCTGCTACAGTAGCACCATTGCTTATTGATGCGCCATTCGGCGTTCTTGACAATAAATATCGGAATGTCGTGGTAAGCGAGTTACCGAAGCAAGCGAGACAAGTAATTTTTCTTGTATCGTCAAGCCAGTGGTCAAAGGCTATGGACAAGGAAATTAGATCAAAGGTTGGAAAAGAGTATCTACTGATACTTGAAGAAACAAGTGACAAAAGAGATAAAGAAATAGACTACTTGAGCGTAAAAGGAGAAAAAAGAGCTGTCTCTAGATATAACTGTGATGTCGATAGGACCGTCGTGGAGGATGTAACGTGAAGGGATTAACTAGTGATCTATATAATAAACAGGTCAGAAGAAACAATAAATATAAAAACGTTGTAGATTTATTATGTTACGGTAGCCTGGATGGTAAGAAATCTACAGAGCATAAGGTTTTTGATAATATTAAGGACCTGATAGTTTTTGCCGCAATGGTTGGCAAAAAGCTCGAGAAAACAGAGGCTGTAGACACAAAAAATAGTACTTCAATAGTGCTAGGCACGTTTTCAGGATCGGGCAGTACAAAAAACTCACGGATTGACCAACACAATATAATATTCATGTTTGGCTTGTTAACAAACAAAGACATGAATTACTTAAGAGATGAGAATGTTGCTGAATGCATCCATCTCTTCGAAAATTATTCAAACGGTGGTTTGAGTGTTATAAATGAATGGCTAATTCAATCTACTTGGGATATCGACGTGCTGATAGAAAAAATAAGTGATCATTTACCAAATGACCAAGCCGGAATAGATTTGGCTGACAATCCTTTTTAGTTTTAAAATACTCATTTGGAAAGTCAGCATTACGGCTTTCCAACTCATTTATCTGAGTATCAACTCATGCTTTCAAAATTCATCTAAAATTTTTTTGAGTTTGCTTTAAACGTCTATTTTACGATTCACTAACTGATAATCTGAAATTAAAATAGACTTAATGTTTTGTTTATTGGCTAGTATTGAAGCAAAATCTCTAATCAACATTCGTTCAATAGCTAACCTGTATTTGCTTAGTTCAGGAGGTATTACATTGTACTTATAATAGTTCCATTCCTTTATATCAGGGTGGCCGCTATTGAACCTAGGGATTAATTGATTTGCTTCACCGACGTAAATAAGCTGGTTCTTAGTATCTAATAACATATAAATCACATTACTAGCACCAATTTCCAGTTTATACTCAGAACGCGGCTTCCAATCTTGTTTGTGAATCCGAGCGTATTCGCCTGATAAAAGGCTCGTAGCAACAGCCTTTAACGGTGCTGAGTCTATTAAACGATTAAATAGCTGAGGAAATTGAGGTTCCACGGTAAAGCTGGGTGTAAAAATAAAAAGCCTATTTGCAATGTCGAATTCAATGTCTAAAAACTCCCAAAAACTTATATCTTTTTCAACTTGCCTATGACTGACACCTTCAGTAAGCTCTGCTTCGATAGCTCTCATAAAAGTCATTAAATATATATCTTGTAACTTGCGGCCTAGGCCACGCTCAAAACTGAGACGGTAACGGTAGCCGTCTTGGCTTTTTCGCTTTACTACATTCCCTTCAAAAATGTGCTTTTTAAACTGAATGTGTACTTTACTCATTTCATCACTTTTAGACCTGACAGCGCTGTAGTTTTCTTTTATTTGCCATATTTTTTGCACCCACTGTGGGATTGGTGTGGCAAACTCTTTTAAAAAAGTACCATCTACTTTTTTCCGCCATAGCGGCCATTCAACATCACTTCTCTCGAGCACAAAAATTCCTTTTATACTAAAAAAACTAACTTTGTGACTTTACAATATTATATGCTTTGCGCCGCTTACTACTTTTTTAAATAACCAACCAAAGCATTTATTTAACTGACCATTGAGCCAGCTGTTTTTTATAAATAATAATATTAGTCTTATGAAAATCAGGGGAGATAATGAATGATAACACTAACACCTAATGCTTCACTAACTGAGCTAAAATCGTTGATTCATCAAGAAAACTTAAAAGCAGAAAGAGTCGAAGTAATTTTATCTAACCTGCTCGCCTTGACCGACGAAAACAACGCAGCTTTCAACATTCCTTTTGACGATGTAACTGTCACAATTCAGACTGCCATCAGTCTTTTAAAATGCTAGATTAAAATGGTGAGTGCCGCGACGTTGGTAACATTGACTGAGGAAATGTAACTGGACCTTCTTAACGGCAGCTGCTTTTTCATGAACCGTAGATGTAATCTTATAAAAAACGAAGGCAAAACTGATGATAACACCTAATCTTAATACTTCGCTAGCTGAGCTAAAATCGTTAATCCATCAAGAAAACTTAAAGGAGGAAAGTGTTGAAGTCCTTTTATCTAACTTGCTCGCGTTAAACGATGAGCAAACCGAAGCTTTCAGCATTCCTTTTCACGATGTAATTGTTACAATTCAGACGGCGATAAAACTTTTAAAAAGCTAGGTGCGAGTACCGAGTAACAAAACGTTGAAGGTATATACGGGGAAATGCTAATGAAGTCCTTAAGCGCATTGCACCATTGTTACGTTGCCGATTACGAAGTTCTAATAGCTTATCTATGAGTTACTGACTTTAGCACTACTTAGCTTCTATGGAAGAGAAATTTTGTTGTTCGATTGAGGAGCTTCCATTTTTTTAAAGAAATCACTAACTATAATTCGTAGCTCCGCGTTCATAGCATCAACTTTCTGAGTGTCTTTACGACAATAGTTCAAGACGCTTGAAAATATCCCTAATGGAAGATACTTTTTTTTAGTTCTATCGACAGACGTTATAAACGTACTGAACACTTGTTTTATTTTCGCCTCTTGCAACAATATCGTGTGGTAGTCTCGATGAGCCATGTCATATTTTTTTTTAATAGATGGAATTTGTTGTTCAATCGCTTTTCTTTTGCGCTCCAGTTTAAGTGCACTGCGATACGTGAAATAGCCAGCCAATAAGGCCATTGGAGCCATTACAATCAAGGCCAAAATTACAGTTCCGCCCACCATTCCTGAACCACCAGCAACAATTGCTCCACCGCCAAACCAGGCTAATGTTGCATTGAAAGCAGCCACCCCTGATAAACCGCCAATTGCAGTGCCTGTAGAAGCAGTACCTAACGCAGCCACAACAACCCAGCCAGCACCAGCCAAAGTGCCACCGCCTACTGCGCCAACGCTACCTAATGAAACCGTTTTTAAAGCAAACAATTTGTATTCGGTTAGTCCCCTTAAACCTTCTAGTTTTTGTTTCTTATCCACTTCGAGTTTTAAAAGCGCTACGTTCTCACCTTTCACTATGCCCTGAAAACAAAAGTTAAGCCTAGATGATACGGCCTCCAGTTGAGCTTTGAACCTTTTTATAATTAGGTTACGCTTCTTAATAAACGTGTTCGTTTCTCCTATGAGGCTTTGATACCGCTTCTCGACTTCCTTCAGTTTTGAACGCTCCAAGTCGTAATGGGCGTAATTAAAAAACGTGAGGCACTCCAACAGCAGTCTCCCTGTCACTTTAAACAGAATCCAAATGATTTTTAACATCGACCTACTCCTTTAGGTAATCGTCTTTTCGAAGAAATCGGTAAATTGCGAAGACTTGCAATTTAAAATGATCAGGTTCGTTTTAGCCCGCGTAATTCCCGTATAAACAACTTCTGGGGTATCTTGCGGTTGAATTATTAAAAAAACAGTTTCGGCCTCCAAGCCTTTAAAGCTGTGAATGGTAGAGATTTTTATAAGGCCCGAATTTTGAAAGAAGAAGGTTTTCTTTCTTCTTCTCAGTTTCTCAATGGATTTATTGTTGTATCTATTCTGTTGTTTTAGCGATTCTATTTCCTCTTCGGTCTCAAACATGATTTTTGTTTTTTCACGAGTCAATATCTCATTGTTTATTTTGAAAAGGGGATCAACTTGAGAAGCTACGATAGCAACATCATTTGGATGAAATTTTTCTTGTCGTATTAACGAGTTAATAACCTTTGCTATTTCTTTCGAATCAAACTGATCAGGAATAGTTTTAGTGATTAAAACTTCAGAATTAAAATCCAAACCACTTTGCTCCATAGAGCATTCAAAAATTTCTGAATCTTTGTATTTATCAACTAGAAACGTCGTTTGAAACTTTGAAAAGAGTCTTACTAAAGGCGTATTAATATCTGAACGATAAGACTTTTTTAGTTTTTCCCATGTTCCAAAGCCATTTACTAAAGATGACTCTCGCTTACTATCGTCTCTTTCATAGATATTCTGCGACTGATCGCCAAACAAGACCATTTCACCCTCTACTTCAAGAAAGTTATTACGAATAACTTTTATCCAATCAGGTTCGTAGTCTTGCACTTCATCGAGCAAAATAGTCTCGTACTTTGTTACATCAACGTCTTCAAATAATGTTGAACTTTTGAAGACCTTGCTTATTTTCTCCTCTTCAGTTCCTTTAAAACGTTTCATCTCTTCAGAAAAACTAATATTGTGTTCATTCATTTGTGATTTTATAAAGGCATGGTAATGAATAATTTCTATTTCTTGAGCAACTTTTTTACCGTATAACCTGCTTATTGCATCCCTTATATAATGTCTGATAGTGATATTGTAGGTTAGTATTAGCACCTGCTCGCCATGTCTTGATAATGCATTGATGGCTCGTTGCGCTAGTATGGTAGTTTTTCCGCACCCAGCAACCCCCTTAACTTTGCTCAGCGCAGCTTTGCTATATGTCAGCGGCAGCTGTTTCTTATCAAAGTTAATTTTCTCAGCTTGGCTTTTAATAAACTCTGGTGGCATAAGCCGCCGTTTTAAATCATCATAAATGTCATCGGTAAATAGGATATGGCTAGATATCTTTTTAAGTTTATTTACAAGCTTGTCTATCATGTCGAAGCCAATCGACATGTTGAGATCTCGATTCAATCGCTTTTGTTGCTTTGACCAATGGTCAACCCGCTTTTCATATTCAAAGGTCGTAAGTTCGGAACGAGCATGGTTAGTTTGATTTATTTGGCCTGACGCTACGCTGATAGCTTCGTGATAAAAGCCGCTAAGGCTTTCACGATTCGCTTTGTGAAAATAAACGTAGACCCCGATAAGGTTGTAAAAGTTACTATTGATTACTTCGCGTAAACCTAAAAGTGGAATATGTAAGTCATACATATTTTTTTTATAGGTGAATACTTGCTGATGCGGGGAACTTTTTACTGTGCTTTCTATTCTCCATGTATTGTTTGCGTCTACACTAAAATTAGATAAATTCCAATCTTTAACCTCTACAATGAATGCGCCAGCGCCCTTTTTTAAGATGACTATGTCTGGTCTGTCACCATCTAAAAAGGAGTTAAAGAATATCTCGTAATTATCATCTAATTTTTCTTCCAGCGCTTTAAGAAGATGCATTTCACCTTCTTCTGGCTTTACCCGAAGACAGTTAATTACCTGCCATTCTGGATATAATACAGCCATACTACGTCCCTTTTTAATTATTTCCCTAACACTGATTGCTAACTTAACGCAATCATTCCCTACCGCTCTAATCTCGATTCCTTTCAACTTATCGCTGATACTTATTGCTTCTACTAAAGAAAAACACCAATAATACCCTCATAATAAATATCACTGAACGGAGGTTGAGCTAGTTGCCTAACACTCTTCCTAAATTCAGATAATAAGTGCACCACTATTGGTTAAATGATGAGAAAAGATCAAATTCCTGATGACGGTACTCTGTATCCACAAAAAAAACAAATTTAATTACAATGAGTTATAAGAATTTATTCGAAGAATAACGAAAACTTCTCTGATATTTTCGAAGCAGTAGATAATGGTAAATGGGCAGAGTTTGTAAAACTTATGGGGTGCGTATTTTGTAAGCGCAGAGACCAAGCTATTCGCCCTCTTTACAAAGAAAAGCTTGATACCGAAACAGGGGAACTTAAACAAAGTTACTTTGACGAAGTAGTTTCGATCTCGCTTCGAGGAATAAAGCTAGGTGAAAAAGAAGTGATTACTAGAGTTCACGAATGGCGCTTAGAAAATCGTGGCACTAGAGCCGCATAGCGGCTCAGATGCTTTTACTTGGAGTTCTGTAAATAAGTGTACTACTAGTGTCTTTTTAATTCAGATATCCTTTCTTTACTTATTCTTGAGAGGCTAAGAGTATAATCAACTCCTGAAAACATTACCTTCATAAGCGTCCATAATTGACTGTAAGTCAATATAGTGACGAACATGAACGAGAACTGGCGTAAATACTTAGCAGTAGCGCTCTCAAGCTGAAAATCTTTCATAACGTAATAGCAAAATGTGAAAAACAAACTAGCTACTATTATCATTGCTGAATAAGTCATAGGCTCAATAAATTCTCTTGATTTTTTAACGGCTGCGGCCGCATCTTCGACACTTTTTGCATTTTTGGCTTGAGATTCTAGCTCAACCTTCAAAAGTGACAACCAAGCTCCCATTACAGCGAAAACTAGAGCTGCTACTGTGACCAGCATTTTATAGATTTCAAGCTGATTAGATGCCGATACACTATCTCCGTATTTAAAGGCGAAACCGCCAGAAAATAATAGGCCGATTAAGGATATAAGTTTAAGCATTTTTAAGCAGGCCTCTTGGCATCTGACTTAGGCTTCTCTTCATCTACTTTGATATGAGCATCTAAATCTATTTTAGATTGAAGGTTATTTAAAAGATGGAATAAGTCGGGCTGTTGGTTCTTAACTTTCCATAAAGGCTCGTATTGGAAATCTTCCTTTTTATTAGCTCCATCAAGCCAGACAATATGATTTGAATCGCCTTTAAAAACAAACCCTACATTATAAGCCTCTGAGAAATCGCTTTCTTCGTACTTCCTTATCAATCCTTTCACTTCATTAGAGTTAATTGTTACAGGCATCTGTACACGCATTGTTCGTTCTTTGGAAGGCGGCAGATCATTAAAAAAGGTTCGAATTTTCTCAACAACAGAAGCATCATCGTCTACGAGACTATTATAGACGCTTACGTCTTTCACCAGCTTCCTAATTGAATCAGCTCTTTCAGTTATTTCTTCATGTTTAGTCGGAGCATGTCTGGGCGAAATCATGAACCGAGGATATAGGCTGGTATTTGGGACTCTAGAGTCAGCTCCTTTCACTGGTTTCGGAAACTCGCTCAACCCCTGAATTACATCTTTACCCTCTGTTCTTTGAACCGTGTGAGGTGTGTAGTGAGTAAGAAAACCTTTCATATATTCGGTAAACTGAGAAATGCCGAGGGTAGGTATATCAAACCGCAACGCAATAATTACATGATGTTTAGGACAAACCCAGAAGTATGAGGGGTAACCTGGGATGTCTTTTTGACTTATTCTTCTGTTGGAAACCTCTACAGCACCTGAGTTTTTAGAGCCATTAACAACACCCACGCCATACTTGGAAGAGGGAAGCTTGTTCCACAGTGATATTAAAAACTGTCCGTTTGACTCGGCAACGTCGAGGCAAAAAGCTTCTAGAAAGTTTTTATTTCCAGAGTATGTGGATGTTTCTATGAGTGGTTTCTTAGAGTCAATAGCCCACTTTTTAAGCTCAGCAAACAATTTTGACGGCCCGAGCATCTTAAGCTCATGACCTTTCCTTGTGTATATTCCACACGTCTTAATATTGTAAAAATTTAACTGCAGTTTAGTCATCGAGCTTCCATTTCTCAAAAAGTAAGCTCAGTATAATGCAATGAGCATCGCATATTAAGCTAAATATCTGCTACACATTTGCTACTTATTTTGAAAAGAGAATTTTTACAGAAGAGAGGCTAGGCTACAGCCCTTTAAAAATGGCGCACCCGATAGGATTCGAACCTATGACCTTTGCCTCCGGAGGGCCGCATTCTATCCAGCTGAGCTAGGGCTGAATACTTTTTTCACTTCGTTCCGAGAAAGCACACAAGAACTTTTCAGTGATATCTCACCCTATCCTTTGCCTCACATAACACATCAGCCTTTTCGTGGCCGTATTGCTTTTTACATCTAGGCTAACGCTTTGTTTACTGTATGCATCGGGCTGCTCTTTATACAGGAAGAGGCAAACCGCCAAAAAGTTGAAATCGATATCGTTATTTATTAGGGAATTTAGCAGAGCTAGTTGCTCCAGTAATATTTGCTCACTAGGCGATAATCCATTGGTTCGCTTACTTTTCATTATTTCAAAATCTTCTGCAAGCATGGCTTCTGTATACCCGGCAGATGAAAGCGCGTGGCCTAAAATCTGCTTAGCCATTGAGTCGATGCTCTCTGTATTGCGCTCACTGCCTGTTGATTTTTGAGCCACATTATTTTCGCTGCATGCCATCATAAATAGCACCGCAGGGTCGACTGCATTGAGTCGAGTAGCAATATCTTTAATAGACTGATAAAAGCGTGGATTGGATATGTTGTCGATGAAGGCGTTAATAATTGCGTGGTATACCACGTTGGCTCTCCAATTATTCTGTTGTTCACTGTAACCAGATAATATTGGATGGTACGGATTTTCACCGCTAGCGTGTAATTAAAATCTAGCAATATGCAATTGACTGGCGTTATTGGTTTTCAAACTCAAAATAGTAAACATAAACCAAGTTACTGCCAACTATGGCAAAGTGGAGTGTTCAGTGTGCAGCAAAGCGTTGTGCAGTTTTAAGGCTGCTAAACAAGTGGCTCAAACAATAGTTCACTATAGTGAACTATTTTACTCATAATTACACTTTTAGTTTACTTTCTTCTCTTTTTCCGCGTTAAAGTTCACTTAACCAAACAAAAATGATATTTTTCAAGCTAAAGTTCGCCATACATAACTTAGCACTGGTGGAATGCATGAAAAGTAATATCACAGAAATTAAGCTGCGTGTTAACGCACTCTTAAAAGAGCTTGAACGTCTAGAAGCTAGCGAGCTTGAAAACAGAGAGATGTTTCCGCTTTCTGAGTTAAAACAGCGCGTAACCCGTTATGTAAAAGACAACGATATTACTATCGACACATTTTGCGAACTTGCGATGATAAGCAAAACCACGCTATATGCTGCATTTAACTCGCCAGGTTCAACTAAGCGCGCCACTATAGAAGCTATTATCTCTGTTTTTGGAAACTACCGGTTATACGTAGGCCGTGTAGATGCAAATTAACCGTGTAGCTACCGTTTTTGTTAATGCAAATAAGGCGGGAACGCTTGCAGAGTATCGCGACGTGAATAACTTAGCTGCTCGCGAGTCTTATGTTTTTACCTATGCAGAAGAGTATCTAACCTATGGTGCTCCCATTGGCCATCACTTTCCACTAACAAAAACACGATACGAGTTTGATGCACTCCCCCCTTTCTTTTCTAATGTGCTTTCTGAGGGTTGGTTAAGAGCGCATCAGGCTGCAAAGGCAAGACTCGATAAAAGTGATGAGTTTGGTTTATTGTGCGCCAATGGAGAAGAGCTTATAGGCGCGGTTTCGGTAGTGGCTGGAGAGGTTGATACATTGCCAACAGACCGTTTTATTCAGCTTCCCATACCTAAATCACGCACTTTGAAAGACAAAGGTGTTGTTATTGTTGGCACGTCGAGAACGTTTAATGACTACGCAGTAGATCATGCGAACGGCCAATCCATTTCAGGTGTGCAGCGAAAGCTTATGATGAAGTTGCAAGGCAATCAACTTGTGCCTACTTCTCGTGGGGGTCAGTACATTGTTAAGCCCGCGCCAGAAGGGGTACCGTATTGCCCTGAAAATGAGTTTTTTATTATGAGCTTGGCCAACAAGGTGGGGTTTAATACCGCGGAATGTGGCCTTGTGCCTTTTGAAGACGGAGAGCTTGCTTACGTAACAAAGCGTTTCGACATTCTTAATGAAGATGAGCGCTACTTAATTGAAGACGGTGCATCCTTATGCTTAGTGCATCCCAAACATAAAGACAGCGAAGCATTAAGTTATGAAACCGTGTTAAAACGGTTAAGCCAAGTAGCAGGGAATAGCAAAGCGGTAACACTAACATTGTTCTTACACGTTGTGTTTTCTTACATTGTGGGTAACAACGACTTACATCTAAAAAACTTCTCTTTGATGCGCAAACCTCGCGGGCAAAGCACGACTATGGACATGTTAACGCCAGTGTATGACGTACTTAGTCTGGCGCCCTACCCTCAATTTGATCGCGCTTGCTTTATGTCTATTGGCGTTCTCGCAATAGAAGAAGGAGATGATGGATATTTTAGTGATGCATACAACTCGTTTGGTTACTATACCAAGCACGATTTTGTGCAGTTAGGTGTAAATATAGGGCTACCTAAAGCACTTGTTGAAAAACAGCTTAAACAACTCACCGGCAAAGTGTTAAAAGCGCTGGAAAGCGATGATAAAACACCCATGCCCAATGACGTATATCAACAAATAGTAACTCGTATTAGTGAACGATGTAATGTGTTAGGGCGAAGTCTCGACAAATAGCCGATGTTATAGCAACACCTTAACTATCCCTAAACCCAACACATTCAAACAATCGAGGCTGTTATCAAAAAAGGTCTGATATTTTTCTTACTGTTTGCCGCAATTGCACTGGCTGGCGCTATTTGGTTTTTTCAAGCCCAGCACAGTGAACCTAAGCCAAGTTATACCGAGCCATGGCGTAGTAGCGTGTGGAACAATGCCTTGTGCAGCTTTTTTGCAGTAAGCAGCGATAAGCGGAGCGTGGCATTACTGAACGAGGGGCTATCGAAGGCCTTAGGTAATGAAGAGGTAAGCACTGTAGTTGAGCCCTGCCCTGCACTCTCACCATTGTCTGATAACTTGCCTACTAACTTACCTGATAAGTTATCTGAGCGGGAAACTCGCTTATTCGAAATGCTACAGGCGGTAACGGTATTACCTAGCCCGCCATTAAACACAATGAGTACCGAGGTACTAACGCTTACCTCTTTTATTGAGCAATACGGCCAACTTGATAGTGCCGATATGCACATTTATGAGTTAGATTTAGCTAACCAGCTTTTCGCCTACGAACTGCGCTTTGAAGACGCTCGCGCATACGTAATGTACAACTTCTCTTTTGATACCCACCCATTGCCGTTACCCCTTGGCTTTATGGCGTCAACCAAAGTTACGCTGTATAGAACCGACAACCCAACATTCGAGCGCTTTGTTACTAGCGGCCCGTTAAGTATTACCTATCACTCTGCTGTTGTTGTTATAGTCGACTGAGTTTAAGCATCTACCTTATATAGTCTGATATACTGTTAAACACGAAGTGTAATTGTTTAAGTGTTACTAATTCGTTGGAGCAGGTATGTGGTGTAAAGCGACAATGTTTTTCTTTTTAGCTTTAGTGAGCTTTGGGCTTGCTAGTGAAACACACATAAATGCTGAGCCTGCGCATTCAACTAAAACAAATAACGCGCAGTGGCTTGAAACCCAACCCGTTTTACGCTTTGCAATAAATCATTTCCCTCCCTATTCCATATTGTCAGAAGGTAAGCCACCAGCGGGTATAAACGTTATTGCCATGAAGCTTATTGCCGAGCGGCTGAATATGCGTTTGAAATTTGTTGAATGCCCATTTGCACGCTGTATTGTGTTGCTTGAAATGGGTGCAGTGGATGTCTTTATTGGGTTAACCTATAGCGACGCTAGAGCAGAGTTTTTGCACTTTATCGAACCCTCTGTGGCAGATGGCAGCGTTCAAACCTTTTACGCTAGAAAAGGGTCAGAAACGTCCATTAATTCATTTGCCGACCTGAACGGGCAAATTATTGGTCTTACTCGCTTTAGTTTGTACTTTCCAGAATTTGATGACGCCACCAGTTTTACAAAAGTGCCTGCCAACTCTCACCTGCAGCTTATCAATTTGTTACTCAATGAACGTATAGATGCTTTCATTGGCTCTGAACAACGGCTTAACTATTTGCTGCAAGAACAAGGCTTAACAGACACAATTTTACAGCAAAACTACACAGTAAGAGACGACAGAAAGGTGTACCTCGCACTGTCTAAGCGCTCTGAACACTCAGGGTTGGAAGAATCATTCAGTAAAGCGCTGCGCTTGATTAAAAGCAAAGGCGTTTTTGAAACGCCTTATACAGCTAACCATAGCGAGTAAATGAAGAGGATTGTTTTACCCGCCTCCGCTTAAACCTAAATACTACTCCGCAATTTCAATACTAAACTCTGGCATTGCCTGAATCACTTTTTTCACTGTGCAGCTGTTGGCAGACGCTAAAAGTGGCTTTTTATATTTCTCTGGGAAATCGTCAGGCAACGTTACTTTAATGGCAAATGCCTTTTTAAATTTATCTTCATCACTGCTGCTGTGGTCTTGGCTAATACTAATTCCGTCTGCGCTGATGTCTCTTGCGTCACAAAATTTGCGAATAAAAAACGCTGCACATAACGGCATGCTCGCTAAGAAGTAATCGAACGGCTCGGGATAAGACTCATCACCTCCGGCTGATACGCTTTGGTCACTAATTATTTGATGCTTGCCAAAACTGGCCTGTAGTTTCTGCCCTTCCAAAAGTGCGATATCTATTTTCATTGCTGTGCCCTTATATTCACTTAACTTAATAAACGTTTTGCTTATCCTGAAAGGAGTTGTATGCGGCGTCAAGGTTATATTGTGCGCTTTGACGTTAACAATAGTGAAGCACCGTTTCTAAACGGCATTTATCAACACAGTGCCGCGCAAATTAATGAACAACGTATCGCATTAACGGGGAGTTAAACAAAAAAACAAATTCAACTTTTTGCATTATCTACCTTCGTTTCATTACCCACCTTCGTTTCATTACCAAAATACAGCTTTGCGAGCTTACGCTTACTTCTACTAATGGGCAGTTTTGCGCCATAAGGCATTTCACACCACGCTTCGCTGCCTGAAATATGCACCCTAATAACGTGATCTTTATGCACCCAGTGAGAACGATGAATTAATATACCTTCATCGTCTAACACCTGTGCTATTTGGTTTAGCGCGCCGAGTATGAGTGTATTCCCTTTTGTAGTTTTCACGTTTACATAATGAAGTTCGGAGCTTATGGAAATTATATCTCGGCCAAGCACTTTCGGAAGCCTTTCGTAAAATTCAGCCTTTAGCTTTTTCCGCTTTTCTAGTTCTAGTTCTTTTTCGGTTTTAGGCCGGCTATGTCGTTCAGGCGTATTATCTTTCTCGTTAGGGAGCTTGTAAGTAACCTTTAGAAGTAACGGAATGTTTATTAAAAACCATAGCGTAATGATGCCCGGTGTCACTTCAAGAAATTCTGATACTACCCGAAAGAAAGGGCCTTTCTGATCGAGCATATCAACCCAACTGTCCGGCTCATCTTCTAAGCCCGGAAACCAATAATCGATTGATGCAAAAATAGGAGAAACCAGCACGGCCCCTAAAAGCCCAGATATGAGTAGTAATAAGTACAGTGGAAATTGCTTGGGTGGCATCTTAGTGGTTACGTAGCTAGCAAACATTAACCCCAGTAAAGCAGCCGAAATTTGCAGAAACCAGAAAAGCAGTCGTTGGAAAAAGTTTAGGCCGTAAGAAGACTCCGGCTCCATTAACGTAAACAACAGGGTGAGGCCAAATGCTGTAAGAGCAAAACCACTCTTTATCGGTGCCCTGCCTAAAACTGTATCGCTAACTAACACTTACTGCACTCCTAGGTTCGTATCACATGTATTTATACAGTGAACACACAACGAATTACCCTTTTTTTGTATTAACGGTTAGTTTTTTTCACAAGTTGCTAGTGGGTGTAGTCTAATAATCATTGGCCATTCATACATAAAATCAACAGCTTCTACATTTTCGATATGCACCCCTGAACGGTCGTCTATACTCATGCCCATGTTAAACCAAATATCGGTGTTACTAACGTAGTCTGTTATTTAGCGTATCGACTTATTCAAAAACACTGATTAACTGTGGCGCGAAACTCAATAGCAAACTCGGCTGTTTGATGTGTTACGCAACTGAGAACTTACAATTAAAAATAACAATGTGGAGTTACTGTTACATGAAAAAGGCTATCTCATTTGTATTGTGTATTTACTGCCTCACTTTTCAATTGGCTTCGGCACAAGAGAATAATGCTGCACTGGTTCCTTTGCCATCGCTAGACGACTTTACTAAGGGGGAAGACGGTTGGAGCTTCGGCCTAGGCTTCGGTATTGAATACGAAACTGCATACGAAGGCTCGGATGAGTTTGGGTTAGAACTTCAACCTGCAGGAGCCGTGCAGTGGCGCAGCGGTGATAATATTTTTTATTTTGCCGGAGAGGCATTTGGCTGGCGAGGACTTCAAGGTGAAAAATGGCTGTTAGAAGCCTTATTAGGTTTTGAGGAGGGCCGCGAAGAAGGTGATTCTGACGATGGAAATCTCGATGGCTTAGGTGAACAAGATGAAGGGTTTGAATTGGTACTTCAAGCACGACGGTCATTTACTGACGACTGGCGTTACTGGTTGGTTAGCCGGGTAGTAACAGGCGGAGATGGAAATTTAGGGTTATTTGGCATAGGCCGCCGCTTTGGCGACCAAACTGACGGTACCGGCCATGAAATTAACTTAGTCGCAGTGTTCCACGATAGTGAATATGCCAATAGAGGTTTCGGCATAAACGCCGAGCAAGCGCAAGCCTCCGGGTTAGCGGCGACAACACTTAGCGGCGGCCTGCGTTCCATTGGCGTTGACTATAGTTTTCGACACTATATCAATGACAATTGGCAGCTTTATGGCGAGGCGCTTTTCGAATATTACAGTAGTGACGTGCAAGATAGCCCTATCGCGCGAAGCGATTACGAAACTGAAGTGGGCATAGGCTTGATTTATATTTTCTAATTAAAGAATCGCTTCATTAATTCACCATTAACGGTTAATAAACTTGTTATTCATTAATATCTATAATCACTGTTACTAAAGAATATTAATATCAACATTGGTGCATGTAGATGGCGAAGAAAGTGACTTCCTCAAAAATGCCTCAGGCACAGTTTATAAATGATGCGCATGTGCTGGGGCAACTCATTAAAGCGAAGCGCACGGCGATGGGTATGAAACTCGCTGATTGCGCTGCACTATGTAATGTGGGTATTAATACCTTATCTCGAATTGAAAATGGCAATGAAAATTGCACTCTAGCTGCCACATTTGCGGTGCTACAAGAATTAGGTATCAAGCTTACCTCGCCGTCACTTTCACCGAATTCAATTGAAAAGCGAAGCAACTCTAATGTAAGTAGTGACGAGTGGGTATAACAGCAATGCCAGCGGATAATGTCAACAAGCCCTCGGCATACGCCTTGCTCATTTATTTAGCAGAACAACGAATTGGCACGTTAGCTTTGGATAAAAACACCAACCTGCTCACACTAGAATATGAGTCGGATTGGCAGCAAATGGGCTTCCCACTCTCTCCGGCTCTATCATTGGACAACGCTCACTCTCGTGAAGTTGCCTACAACTATATCGACAACGCCCTGCCAGAAGGGGAAGCGCGAAAGCTTTTAGCCGATCATCTAGGTGTCTCTGAAAGAAATGTCTATTCTCAAGTCAGAGCCGTTGGCAATGATCTGGCGGGGGCCGTTACATTTAAGGCGAGTGAAGATAAGTCAGAGGTTTCACCAGAGGCAAATGAACCACAATTTAGGGTGATCGAACCTGGTGAGCTAAATAAGTGGCTTGCCAGTAAGGAAGACATAGGTCTGTTGACGTGGGACGACAAACCAAGACTGAGTGTGGCCGGAGTGCAAGACAAGCTCAATGTACTCATCAATGAGGAAGGGCAAATCGGGTTTGGGGATGGAACCTTGTATTCAACGCATATTCTCAAGTTTGAGAAGCACAATTGTCCCAACCTCGTGCTCAATGAATACTTCTGTATGAAGCTGTCACAGGCAGTGGAACTGCCTACCGCTAAAGTAGCGTTCACGCGTTTTGAGCAATATCCAGCACTGATTGTGGAGCGCTTTGATCGTAAGTATGCGCCTGAACAGTTCAAAGTTTTTCGCAGACATGTGATTGATGGCTGCCAAGCACTTAATCTTCCACGGGACTACAAATACGAACGAAACTTAGGGGATGGCAAAGGTGTACAACATATTCGGGATGGCGCAAGCTTATCTCGACTCTTTGACTTGGCAAGAAATATGGCGTCGCCTGTTGAGAGTCTTCAATGGCTTATCAACTGGCAGCTATTTAATTTGATGATCAGCAATTACGACAGTCATGGAAAAAACGTCTCCCTGTTTTTTGATAAGCGCAATAATCGATTCACGCCAGCTTATGATTTAGTGAATGTGGCCATGCTCCCGCAGTTTAAGCATGTACTGGCTATGGCGATGGGCGATGAATTTGCCCCCGACAGCATAAATGCCTATCAAATGGCTGATTTCGCTGAAACCTGCGGGTTGAATAAAAAGCTCTTGTCTCGCCAGTTAAGTAATTTAGCTGATAAAGTCATAACCATTCTTACGCAGCAGTCATTTATCGAAAAAATAACTCAAGAACCTCATTTTACCGAAGAAGACCGACATTACATGGCTGAGGTGCAAGCGCATATCTTGGCACGAACACAGCACCTAAAGTCGCAAGCGCCAGTTATACCGAATATAGAAGTATGAGGGTATTTGCTAGTTTGCTGATATTTGACTTGTTAGTTTTTGCGCTTCTCTTTCACCCTCAACAAATAGAACTTATCCAGCGCCTCTTTTACGGTAAGGTTTTCATCGGCTCGTAGGTATTTTTTTACCTCGCGAATAACCAAGTTTCTGTTTTGATTGTGCTGTGCTGCAAACGCTTCGCAGGGCTTTTCAATGGCGTCTAATAATCTGCGTGCTTCTAGTGAGCGATGAAACGCCTCTATCGCGCTATCGAAATTCTCGCCGTTCTCAAAGTACAACTCGCTTAAACGGCTTTTTTTGATTTGATAGGTATGGCTTGCGTATTCCAATGCCTGTTTGAAGTTTTCAAAGGTTTCGTCGAATACCTTGTAGCGCTTATCTCGCGCTTTGCCCACTCTGGTAATGCTGCCGTCTACTTCATAGTCGAAGCCATTAAAGCGAAGTCGTGATACGGTTTCTTTGCCTAAATTTATGCCTGCACTTAAGCTAATTTGAAATGCGGTGTCCATTTCCTCCAACTCTTCTGGGCTCCACATGTTGTACACCCTTACCGCTTTTTCGTACTTTTTTGCCAATAGCTTTTTAAGCACATCGAAGCGTTCGCCTAGCGTACCAGTATTGTGCTTTTTCAATAAATCGACGCATTCGTTGCACGCAGGCACGGCAATAAACTCAGCATCTCTGCTGCCATCGCGCCAATCGTGAATAAACGAGATAGGAGGAATGTAATCGGGCGTTGAGGCCTCGCAACCACAGTAGAAGCACTTGTTGAAGTCGACAGAATGCACCGCCACTAGGGGCTCGTAATACTTTTTGTAATCCATTGCGCCCTCGTTTTGGTGTGTTT
Organism: Alteromonas genovensis; assembly: GCF_010500895.1. Lineage (GTDB taxonomy): Bacteria > Pseudomonadota > Gammaproteobacteria > Enterobacterales > Alteromonadaceae > Alteromonas > Alteromonas genovensis. The sequence goes on along the minus strand of NZ_JAAAWO010000006.1, from coordinate 26,519 downwards.
GAGTTAGTTGTCATTTAAAGCCAGCTGCTTGTTGTAAAGCGTACTCTCTGCATTTTTATCTGCAACCTGGCTAGCAATAGAATAAACTATATTATAGTTTGCCTACTCCTGTATTATTGAACAGAGAGTGTTCTTGTAAAGCACTAGTTCAGGCATAGGTGCGCATTCTTATATGCGAAACAACGCATATACATAACGTAATTATATAAATTCGAGATGCATCAACTTATTTTTGGTACAGCAGGAAAGGAGAGATAATTGGAAAACTGGATCACTACCCCTTTTGAGCCTCTGAGCGGCTTAACAGGAGGCATTCTTATTGGGCTATCAGTGGTATTGCTATTGCTCACTCTTGGTCGCATTGCCGGCATATCAGGAATTGCTGCTGGCGCGCTAACTCAAAGGGGATCTGAACAATATTGGCGGTTAGCATTTTTAATTGGAATGTTGTTAGCTGCGATAATTTATAAGGTGTTTTTAGGCGGCTTTGAAGTACAGACTCAGTTGGGTTCTGGCTGGATGATAATAGCGGGGCTGCTAGTAGGGTTTGGAACCCGCCTTGGCAGCGGATGCACCTCTGGTCACGGTGTAACGGGTCTTTCTCGGTTATCGCCACGCTCAATAGTGGCCACACTCACCTTTATGGCTGCGGCTGTTGTTACCACAAACATTATAAGACACGTCTTATAAACGGAGGAATTCATTCATGAAAGTCATTATAGCCTCATTATTTAGCGGCCTTTTGTTCGGTTTCGGACTTATTATTTCGGGCATGAGCAACCCTGCTCGCGTACTTAACTTTCTTGATTTTAGCTCGAATTGGGACGCCACCTTGGCCTTTGTAATGGGCGGCGCCATAGCAGTGGCAGCGCCTTGTATTTATTGGGTACGCAAAAGAAGCAAACCATTGTTTGCTGATAAGTTCGACATTCCCACAAGTACCACTATCGATACTAAGTTGGTTTTAGGGTCTGCATGTTTTGGTATTGGTTGGGGTATAAGCGGTTTTTGTCCAGGCCCCGTTGTTGTCGCTGCCGCCTCACTTCAATCAGACGTGCTACTATTTATCGTCGCAATGGTTGTAGGCATGCTAGCGCAACATTGGTTGAAACCAACAACGGCATAAGCAAAGCAAAAGATGAATAGATAACTCTTTAAAAAGGTACTCACCATGTTAAAAATAAAAAACGTAAACCTGATGGCTTGTTGTTTAGTCGCTCTCTTTAGCTTTCACTCTGCTGTTAATGCTCAGATGTCCACATTTAAAGAGGGAACAGCCATATCAGGGTTTGGAAAAAGCGCGCCGGTTCCCTCTCACTCTTTGCCTGAAAACAGTAGGTTTACTGTTGCATTTGACGTTGCTAGCACCGGCGGTGAAGGCGTGGTAAACCGAAAGTTTGATAGCCTAGCGCGCTTTATTAACATGCATGTTGCTGCGGGTGTGAAAAAAGAAAACATACACCTTGCGCTTGTTGTGCACGGAAATGCAGTTTTTGATTTATTAAATGATGTGTCTTATCAAGAAAAGTACGACACACCAAACCCTAATAAACCGCTACTAAAAGCACTTTTAGAGAACAATGTGCGCGTCATTTTATGTGGTCAGAGCGCCGCTTCAAAAGCTTTAGAAAGCGGTCATCTGATTGAGGGTGTAGAGATTCAATTATCAGCCATGACTGCTCATGCTTTGCTGCAGCAAGAGGGCTATACGGTAAATCCGTTTTAGATTCAAAAGAGTCATGGGGCGCTGCTTAAAAACTGATACCGCAATTGCCAGACGCTGGGAATGTAAGGGGCTATCGATTTTTGCTGAACACCTAAGCTCAATAGCTTCTGATTAACTTATAGTTGAGTAATCAAATTTATGATGGAAATTCCTCAAAAATAGCCACAAATAAAAGGCGTTTCACTTTATAGTTAATAAGGTATTTAGGTGCAGATTGGCGCTGACGCATGATGTCTATTAGGTGAATACAAGCCGTTGGTCATGCCACCAATCGCTATATCTAAATCGCTGTGACTAGCTCGCGATAAAGGAACAATATGAAGGAACTGCCGGCAACGTATTGGTTAACCGAACTGCTAGATGTAAAGGTGTTAGATGTTGATGCATCAGAAAATGATGAGTTTTTAGGGCATAGATTAGCGTCGTCTACGGGCCGAGTATTTGGCGGCCAAGTATTAGCTCAGGCATTAATGGCTGCATCGAAAACCGTGTCCGCCGACAAGCTTGTGCACTCTTGCCATAACTACTTTATCCGTCCGGGTGACTGCGATCACGATATAACGTACAAAGTACATCGCGACCTAGACGGCCGCAATTTTAGCAACCGCAGAGTAGTTGCCCTGCAAAACAACAAGCCAATTTTTAATTTAATCGCCTCGTTTCAAGGTGAAAGCGATGGATATCAACATCAAATTGACATGCCAGCTGATATTCCTCCACCCGATAATCTGCTTAACGAAAATGCATTGGCTGAAAAACATAAAGTCTCATTACCAGAGCATGTGTATTCCATGCTTAACCGGTATCGCTCTATTGAGGTGAGGCCCATCAACGAAGAAGCCCACTTTCTAAGAAGCGATAAAAAACTGAGTCAGGCTACCTGGTTTAAAGCAAAAGAAACGCTGCCAAATACGGCCTCGCTGCATCGGGCGATTTTGGCTTACGCTACCGACTTAACATTACTAAGTACAAGTGGCCGTCCACACGGCATGTTGTGGATGGATGAGAATGTAGCCACTGCCAGCATAGACCATACCGTATGGTTCCACGCCAATGACATTAAAACCGACCAGTGGTTACTCTATTTAATGGATACGCCTTGGTCGGGCAATGGTCGTGGTCTTAACCGAGGAAGCATTTTCACACAATCTGGAGAGCTGGTGGCGTCGGTCGCACAAGAAGGGTTAATTCGTATTAAGTAATGTTTTATAAGGACAAAATATGTATCAAGATTTAGAGGGCAAAGTAGCATTAGTCACCGGCGGTAGCTTTGGTATTGGCCGCACCACTATTTTAGAATACGCCAAAAATAAGGCCAAAGTGGCTATTGCTGATATAGACGAAGCAGGAGCGCAAGCGGTAGCTGAAGAGGTGCATTCTCTTGGTGGCGAGGCAATAGTTATTAAAACAGACGTTTCTAAGTCTGCAGATGTCAAAGCCATGGTTGATGTGGTAGTAGCGCATTATGGCTGTTTAGACATTGCCTTTAACAATGCAGGTATCGACTTAGATCACACCTACCTAGCAGACGCCGAAGAAGATATGTTCGATAAGCTAATGGCGGTCAACGTCAAAGGCGTATGGCTTTGTTTGAAATACGAAATTGCACAAATGATGAAGCAAGGTGGCGGCGTAATTGTGAATACCGCCTCTATAGGCGGAGTGGTATCGGCGCCTAAAATGGGAATATATGGCGCTACAAAGCACGCTGTAGTTGGTTTAACGAAAACCGCCGCCGTAGAGTATGGCAGAAAAGGCATTCGCGTGAACTCTGTATGCCCCGGTGTTATTAATACTGACATGACAACACGAGCTTTTGAAAAAGATCCTAAAACTGCTCAGCTAGCAACACGTGCGCACCCCATTGGCCGTCTAGGCGAAGCGCAGGATATCGCCAACGGCGTAATGTACTTAAGCTCTAATCAATCGTCGTTTTTGTTGGGTCATCAGTTGATGATAGAAGGTGGTTTTACTGCGCTTTAGCAGCAGTGAGAGTTAGTTCTCTCGCCTGTATACCACCTGCCCATTAACGACCGTCATCACATTTTCAGCGGTTAATATATCTTGCTCGGGTACAGTCATAATGTCGCGATTAAATATTGTAAAATCGGCGTATTTACCCACCTCTATTGAGCCGCGCAGATGCTCTTGAAATGCGCCGTAGGCAGGCCAAATAGTCAGCATTTTAAGGGCGGTCTCTCTTGATACCGCCTGTTCTGGGTGCCAACCTTCGCCCGAGGTACCATCCAGTCGCTTTCGGGCAACGGCTGCGTAAAACTCTATACGCGGGTCGCCTACTTCTACCGGTGCGTCTGAGCCTGCTACCACTTTTAAGCCTTTATCAACTAACGACTTCCATGGATAAGCATAGGCAAGCCGTGCTTGGCCTAATCTAGCCCCAGCAAAGTTTAAATCGCCACTGCCGTGACTAGGCTGCATTGAGGGAATAACGTTTAAATCTACAAACCGCTGCTGATCGCGTGGCGTTATTACTTGAGCGTGCTCCATACGCCAGCGCAAATCTTGCTGTGCCCACTCTTCTTTAGGCACTGTGTTATACGCCTCTTCGTACCAATTTAGCAGCGAGCGTACCGCTCTATCGCCAATAACGTGGGTTTGTACTTGCGCGCCATGTTGCAGTGCTTTGTGCAATATGGGCACTAGGGCCTCTTGAGTAATGCGGTTCATAAACCCGTTGTGCGGTGCATCAGAATAGTTTTCTAATAGTGCAGCACCTCGCGAGCCCAGTGTGCCGTCGATAAATACCTTGATGCCTCTTACATCAAACATATCATCGGCGGTTTTTTCACGCCCCCTTGTGAATAGCTGCTCGGCCTGTAACACGGGAATTGACGCGTACACTCTATGCAACATGTCGCCTTGTTGATGAATTTGCTGCATTAAATCGACTAAGCGATACGGCATGCCGGCGTCTTGGGTTTGTGTCCAGCCCATAGCCACATTGGCCTGTAACCCTCTTAATAAGTTGTCTTTTAAATAGGCATCGGTGTCTTTAGGAATAATATCGCGAAATACATTCATGGCGTTGGCAAGCACGTAGCCCGTTAGCTCGCCTGACTCGTCGCGCTCAAATTTGCCGCCTTCAGGGTCTGGCGTGTGGCGAGTTACGCCAGCTAATTCCAACGCTTTGCTGTTTACCAGCGCAGACACACCGTCGGCCCGAGGCATAAATAATGGCTTATTTGCGGTAAAACCATCTACATCATGACGACTTAAAAAACGCTGTTCATCGGTCCATTCGCGCTCTATCCACCCGCGACCTAATACCCAATTATTGTCAGGTACGCTGCTTGCCCAATTTTCTATTTCTTTTACGGTTTGTTTTAGCGTGGGCAACCCGAATAAGCTTAAGGTTTTGGTACGTTTACCCACGCCTTCTAAATGTTGGTGACTGTCGGTAAAGCCTGCAAATACCGTTTTACCTGCCATATCGATAACATTAGCGTTGCCGCACATATACTTTTTGGCCGCTTCGTTTGAGCCTACGAACACTATTTTATTAGCTAAGCTCGCTACCGCTTGCGCCTTCCACTGTGAATCATTTGCTGTATAGATAGTAGTATTATGCAGCACTAAATCGGCTTTTTCGCATGCAGATGTTGAAGTGAGAGTAGCTGTAGCGGGTGAAGTAACCGTTGCGTAAGAAGGAGTTTCAGCAACGCTTGATTGCGCCACGGCCAACCCCGCTGTAAACAATAAAATAGATAGTGTAGACATTCCTTTCTCTCTGTTTTTCAGCGCCTTAAAGCTTCACTCATTCGCAGTGAAACAATGGAATTTATACTAGTGCTCCCGTCTCAAAGAAGATAGCTGTGCAAGCAATATAATAGGTGTTAAAAAATCACTCACAGCAGAAACCTCATTTTCAACAATAATCAGCAATAAAATGTATAACACCATTGTTTGGTAAGACTAACAATAGTTTCTTGCTTACCTCGCTAACTTAGCTAACACACAGGAACTAGCACAAGCAGCATTATCTATAGATATAAAAACGCTACTGTTGAATTACGCTCTTTTTTTGAGTGTTGTGCTATGTTTTGTAAGAGGAATGTGTGGGAGTTTTTTATGTACGGCATGGTAAACAAATTCATATCTACCACGGTAATAAACCGCTACAGCGAGTAGGACTGGAAAGACATTAATCAGTCTCTTGAAGACTATGAATAGTCGTTCATTGAAATGCAGCCTTACAGCGATGACGTAACCTTTAACGTGGTGGGTGCCTGTGTAACTCATTTAAATGTTGATGCAGCAACGTTTTTACGTCAGATGGATGAGGATTGGGTGAAAGAGACCTCTCAAGGTAGTTACCGCTCTATGTATGCCCTTGTGTCTGGCGGTGCATTTGAATTTCTATCTAATTTGAACAACATGCATCAAGTGATTTCTGCACAGCTCAAAGAGCTAGTGCCACCATCGTTTCTCTGCACTAAAAATGATGACGACAGTATTACTATTCATTATTACTCTACACGGGACGGATTAGAGCCGTTTGTAGAGGGGCTGCTGTTAGGTGTTTGCAACTACTTTAACGAGCCCGCCGCTCGTTTATAGCGCCTCGTTGATAAGTACGTTGTAGCAAATGTTAGCGCTAGCCCCTAAGAAGTGCTCATAGAGATACGGGGCCAACGCCGACGCTTTAGTATTTACGCATCGTGTCTACAAAAACCTAAATTACAGAGTAGCCACACAAACGCTATGATTGCTCTACCCCAGACATTGCTATATCTACCGCGCTTTTTCCCATGGTTTGATTGCCAACATATTGTGGGTCGAATGCAGTGCGAGTAAAAATACGACGAACTAAAGGCTCGAAATGCGACAGTGGCTTGGTGGGATAATCTGGGTCAAAAGACGCCTGATCCCATTTCTCACAAAAATCGACGCACGACTGATACCACGGGTGGTCTTTTAAATAGTCACGTTCATTTCTGTCGCCACCTAAATGATGGGCGTAATAGAAATTTTGAAACAAGCCGTGCTGATTAATGACCCACGTCACTTCAGGGCGCACGTAAGGACGTAAAATAGATGCCGCAAACTGAGAGTGATTGTGCGGCGCTAAATCATCGCCTAAATCGTGAATAAGGGCAGCAAGGATCATCTCATCATCTGCCCCGTCTTCTTCTGCTCGTGTAGCCGATTGCAGCGAGTGCTCTAATCGCGACACCTGATAGCCAGAGAGCGTATGCTCTAATTGCGCTAGCGCCTTTAAAATTCTATCTGGCAGCCCTTTGGCAAAGTCATCTTCGTGCTTATCAAGAAATTGGAACTCTTCTTTTGTGCCGTCTTTCATTTGTTTGAATGCTACGGTTTCCATACTGCTCCCCTTATTGACCACTCATTTTTTGCTTTAACAACTTATAACGCCCTTTCGGTGCATCGTAGTCGATATAAGCGCCGTGCAGGTGACGCAAACCTTTGTTTGGATCGAAACCTGTTCTGCCGTGTAACACGCGGGTATTGTGAAACATCTGCAGCTGACCTGGCTGCAAACAGAATTTCCATTCAAACTCTGGCGAACTCAGCAGCTGACCTAAGCGCTTACGGGCATTGTGAAACGTAATAAGGTCGTCATCGCTCAACAACGGTAAGTTGTCTAAACGCGGGCTGTAGGCAATGCCGGTTACTTTTCCGGTCGCATCAGATTCAATAATGGTGCGCCGTTCAACCAAATCGACTTCACTATCGAAATGACGAAAACGCACCGGCACTTCGCTAAGCATTTTGTAGCCCTCTGGCTGCTCTTTCTTTAGCTGCTCTAATACAGATAAACTGTCCACCAGCGTTGATAAGCCCTCACCCGCCTGGTTTTGTAAGCAATGCAGTAGTTGAATTCCTGGCATTGGGTCGCGATATGGGTTGTCGGTGTGCGGCCCAAGTGGCACCGAGCGATACGCTAAGTCACTTGAATTAGGGCGCGAATAAACTTCAAAAGATTTACCAAAATTGGTTTCTCTAACGTGGCCAAAAATTTCGGCAACCTCAATGGTGGCCTCAAGATTCTGCGGCACGTTATCAACAATGATCACGCCATAGGTGAGAAACTGTTCAATACCTGCAATAAGCCCTTTATCTGAATGCAGCGAATGATAGTCCACATGGAAAACCGACTTATCGATATCGCTTTTCCAAGGGCGAGGGGCTGGAGCGCCATCAAGATGATCGAAATCGGCGTTAAACTCGCTGAGGTCGTACTCGCCACTGTACCCATCGCTGAAAGTTAAGCTGGCGCACAGCTCACTTCTCTTTTCCACCCGTGTGAGTGCTAAATTTGTATCTAGCTGATGCGGATCGAACAGGCGATGTTTGGTTGTCTTATCCACGTTTTCCGTATCCTGACAACGCTCTCTTAGCCACAGCGCGGGTAATGAAATTTCTTTGCCATCAATAAAGGCCAGTACGCGAGCTTGTTGTTCATCTATGCGGTAATTGAGTGTTTGCACCTGTTGCACTTTTGATTTTTCCTCTGTGAAATGTCAGGCTGCGAGTATCAAGCAAAACTACCTAGCAACACAGTAGCTACGACTTATAGGAAACATGCAAATTCATTATGAAACAGCGCAACGAACCACCAACATTAAATAGCCTTATTGCGTTTGATGCTACAGTAAAGCACGGCTCGATGACCCTTGCTGCTGAAGAATTAGGCATAAGCCAGCCCCTAGTGTCGCAGCGAATACGGGCATTGGAAGAGGTACTTGGCGGTGTGTTAGTTAATAGGGAACACAAGCCTACCTCTCCCACCATGGCCGGCATGAAATACTATAATGAAATAGAAAAGGCCCTTGCCACAATTCAGCGGGCCACCGATAGCGCAAAAACTGACTTTAATGATTTCAGAACCAAAATTTCTATTAGCGCCTATTTTGGGTTTGCGTTTCATTGGTTAATGCCACGGCTGCAGCGTTTGCAGCAAGCCTTTCCCGATTACCTATTTGAAATTCAGCCAACAAATAGCTTATCTGATCTTCTCGCTTCCCAAGCAGACATTGTTTTTCACTATTCAAGCTTGGCGGGTAAGTATGAATACGAACATATGATGATTGAGGAAGAGGTGTTTCCAGTGTGCTCGCCTGAGCTTGCCGACAAGCTGGGCCTAAAAGCTGGGCAAAACCTGACTGATTTGAGCAATATACCCTTGCTTCACAAGGATGTTGATGACCCTCGCTGGCCTAATTGGAAAAGCTGGTCGAAGGGCGTAAAACTAAAGCCTTCCACCAACCCTATTGTGTTTCGTTATAACAATTTTCCATTAATTGTTGAGGCCGCTGTGGCTGGGCAAGGTTTATGCCTTGGCTGGAAAGGCTTAATCACCTCGTTTATTGAAGAAGGAAAGCTCATTCCACTTGGCCCAAGCTTAACGTCGCCAGGCCGTGGCTATACCATTTGCTCTAACTATCACTCTACCTTCGCTATTGGTAACGTTATTAAATGGCTGGTGAACGATGCTTAGGAGGTAAGAAATGCAACGTCTTTTTTTAGACCCAACTCTTAAAAAGGCGATAACGCTTAAGTCAACATACCTACAAGAACATGTTTAACTTACAGGTATTAGCACTTCAGCTAATTCCGCTGGACTATTTATATTGGCAAATTCTTTTTCATCGCCTCTGTATTTTGCGGCGCTAGCATTAACAGCATCTATAACATTGCGCACCGACGGTGAAGGCTTTTGCATGACTAGTTCACTCAGTATTATTGCGTTGCTGAACGTTATTGGTACCACCAACGGTAAGTAATATTGCTCATAAAAATAAGCACGTTGATGTTGTTGTGATAGTTTGATGAGCGTAGTTACGGTGTTGGGCTGTAAAAAAGGCATATCGACGGGAATGAATAAAGCATACCCCTTTATAGCTTGGGTTTGCGCTAAATAGTCCTCGCTTTCAAGACAATGCGAATATGAGTGCGTTACTAACTCACAAATAGCGCGACCAGGCCCTAAACCTTGAGTATTTTCATGAACATCAGCAAAACGACCACCCACTACAACATGGTGGTGTACTTGCGTATGGCTCATTAGATCGTGGGCCGTTTGCAGCATGCTACGTCCGGCAACGGTGACCGTTGCCTTGTCTTTACCCATTCTCGAAGAACGCCCACCAGCCAGTATAAAGCCAGTGCATTGCTGCGCCTGCGATATAGCTAAATTTTTGTCATCCGTTACTACCGGCATAGCGAATACGTAATCCTCAAAACTTAGTTGAAACCCACACCCATACTCGGTCGGTATCTACGCTAAAGTCATCTGCTGAATAGTTTGCGTACTTCACGCCTAAGTTAAATCTTTCGGCAACTTTAGTAGTGTATAAAAGGTTGATTTCGCTGCCTAAATCATCAATAGCTAACGATGCCTCATCGGCATCGAACTGATGATAAATTGCCGTCCATTTACCGCCTGCGAATTTAGCTGAAATAGTTGCCGACAAGTCTTTTAACCCTTGTGCAGGTGTGCCTAAAAATTGATCTGACCAACCGTTGAATTTATGTAAAGTCGCTAAGGGAGTCGCAAACCCATAGTTACCATTATCAGAGCCTAGTACTTCGTAGCCCAGCTTTGCGGTTACACCTGACACTACCGCGCCGGCTTCTAATAATAGATAGTTGGCATCGAAGTCGTTAGTCGCATTTTCAGAGCTTTGCTTAGCAACTTCTGCGGTATACAACCATTTAGCAGAGTCAGTTGAATAAGAGCCGGCATAGCGGATCCCGTAGGTATCTAACGCGTTGTCGGTATCATTGTCTATTTCGAGTAAATACGCATAGGCCGTTAATTTACCTATATTGTTGCTATAACTTACATTTAGAAAATGATCCTTTGAATCAAAATCTGCGGCTTCTGCAAAAATACGATTGCGCTGATTAACATAAGCATAAAAGGCGTTGATGTTATCGCTCACTTTATAATTTACCGATATGCCATCAAAGGTTTGACGGTCTTGACGCCATGCAACGCTACCAATAAAGCGGTGAGTGTCTAGTGCGATAACTTGCCGCCCTGCCTTTATCTTTATATTGTCGCTTCTGTATTGAATATAGGCTTGATCAAGCTCAGTAGTTTCGGGGTCTGCAATCACAGAATATTCACCAACATTATAACCTGTTGGCCCCACGGTATAGTCACCTTGGCCCAGCACTATTCTGCTGTCTTCCATTTCTACTTTAAATGAAAAGCCATTGTACTCACCCGATTCAATACCGGCAAAAGTACGCAGCGTTAGTGCATTAGCATCGCTTAGCGCATTATCTTGAGAGGCGCCCTCATAACGTAAGTAAAAGTCTGCGCTTGCTTTGATGTCTGATAGCGCCTCGTACCAATCGGCCGCTTGAGCAATCGGCGCTAACGCCATTGCGATGCCAATTGAGAGTATCGCCCGTGTACTTATTTTTGCTGCCATTTTCATAGTGAGTTCCTAAATTTTGTGTGAGAAAACCTGACTCGGTCTCAGAGAGTCGAGCTAACCTATTGTTTTTATTGTTTGTTGTATTTAAGTGCTATGCAGCGTCGCTATCTTTTGACGCGTTCTTTTGCTTTGTTTTTTTATAGTTTGAAACTGGCTCAACTTTTTTTTGCTTTTCGTACAAAAAGGTAAGCACCTCATGCCGGTAATGATTGTATTCTGGGTTATCCGCCAGTACTAAACGGTCTCGAGGGCGAGGTAGATTGACCTCAAGAACTTCACCAATAGTAGCCGATGGCCCATTTGTCATCATTACGATGCGGTCTGACAGTAACACCGCCTCATCCACATCATGTGTGATCATAATAACCGTGTTACCAAGTTCGGCATGAATATCCATTAATGAGTCTTGTAAGTGCGCGCGGGTGAGTGCATCTAACGCGCCAAAAGGCTCGTCCATCAGCAATACTTTTGGTTCCATGGCTAGGGCTCGAGCAATGCCTACCCGTTGCTTCATACCGCCCGAAATCTCTGACGGTAGCTTATCAAGTGCATGGGTCATATGAACGAGTTCAAGGTTATGCAAAATCCAATCGCGAGTATCCTTTTTCGATTTACCCTTCTGCGTTTGTTTAACCGCGAGTTCCACGTTTTTATACACAGATAGCCACGGCAGTAGCGAATGATTTTGAAACACGACAGCGCGTTCTGGACCGGGCTCTTTTACCTCGCAGCCATCTAAAATAACACCACCATTCGTAGCTTGATGTAGGCCTGCAACAATATTTAATACTGTCGACTTACCGCAGCCTGAATGACCAATTAGCGAAATAAATTCCCCCTTCTTTATTTTCAGATTTACGTCGGTAAGGGCGGTAAAAGGCCCTTTGGGCGTGGGAAAATCAATACCTACTTGTGATAGCTCTAAATGTCTGTTTTGCATAGTTTATTCCTCTTATAAGCGTTGCTTAATTATCGCAACACCGAGTTTTTATCCCAGCTTGCGAAGCGCTGAACGGCTAACATCAAACGATCGAGCATGAAGCCAATAATACCGATGGTAATAACTGCCACCATAATTCTGGCTAACGACTCAGAGCTACCATTTTGAAATTCATCCCATACAAACTTACCCAATCCAGGGTTTTGAGCCAGCATTTCAGCAGCGATAAGCACCATCCAACCGATGCCTAGGGACAAACGTAGACCTGTGAATATCATGGGAATAGAAGCCGGCAACACAATTTTTTGTACATGTTTTAAAGGTGTTAATCGCAATACTTTACTCACGTTAACTAGGTCTGAATCGATATTGGATACACCTACCGCCGTATTGACCAACGTTGGCCATAAGCAACACAAAGACACGGTGACTGCCGAGGTGATAAACGATTTTGAAAACATGGGGTCGTTGCTAACATAAAGGGCACTAACTACCATCGTTACCAACGGCAGCCAGGCCAAGGGAGAAACAGGTTTAAATATTTGAATGAGCGGATTCATCGCAGCATAAGCAGACTTACTGAGTCCGCACAAAATACCTGCCGGCACTGCTATTACGCTAGCAATAAAAAAGCCCACCATGACCGTGTACAAGCTAGTCCAAATTTGGTCAAAAAAGGTTGGAGCACCGGTAAACTCGCGAATTTTAGGCACGTAGCTTTCGTCTTGCGCCAAACGCTTGGCATTTCGTACCTCTTGACGTTCATAGAAGGCTTCGGCTTTCTCTCGCTGCGTGTTGTGCTCGCTAACAAGCACAATACTCTGTTCCCATACCTGTGCAGGCCCTGGAAATTGCCCTAACGACGTATCAATAGATTTTGAAACACCATTCCAAACGGCTAAAAATAACAGTATACCGACCAATGGCATGAGCAATTTAGGTAGCATTGAAACAAGTTGAGTTATCTTGCTTTTGCCGTCTAGCTGGCCAATTTGGCTTATTGCCTGTACCGATTTACTCATGGTTATGCCTCTTTGTGTATAGGTCAACACGGTTAAAGTACCGTGTCACCTTTAAGTCCAATTGAAAATTGCTCGAGATATCCATTTGGCTTCGTTCCATCAAACGTCACATTATCGATAAATTCAGTTTGCGGCGGTTTAAAACCAGTCTCAGAGGCAAAGTCGGGAAAGTCTGACGCTTTTGCTAAGCCATCCTTGATAAGCGCTTTTGCAGCCCTGGTGTAGATATCAGGTCGGTAGACATTTTTGGCCGTCTCTAAATACCAGTTATCAGATTTAGGCTCAGAAATTTGGCCCCAGCGACGCATTTGTGTGAGATACCAGATAGCATCGCTATAGTAGGGATACGTAGCGTTATGACGGAAAAATACGTTGAAGTCGGGTATGTCTCGCTTATCGCCTTTTTCATATTCGAAAGTGCCGGTCATACTGTTGGCGATAACTTCTTCGTCGGCACCTACATAGCTACTTTTCGCAAGCATTTTTACGGCTTCCGGCCTGTTGGCGTTATTATTGGCATCAAGCCACATAGCAGCACGGATCATCGCCTTTACCACGCGAATGTGAGTGTTTGGGTTTTCTTCTGCCCACTGACTGCTTACACCGAATACTTTTTCTGGGTTGTTTTTCCAGATTTCATAGTCGGTGATCACCGGCACACCGATGTCTTTAAATACCGCCTGCTGATTCCATGGTTCGCCCACGCAGTACCCATTAATTGTGCCAGCTTCCATTGTGGCAGGCATCTGAGGTGGTGGTGTTACAGATAGAAGTGCTTGGGCATCGATTTGACCTGAGGTATCTCCTTTATGCGGTGCGTAATAACCGGGATGAATTCCTCCTGCCGCTAACCAATAACGAAGTTCGTAATTGTGCGTAGAAACCGGAAACACCATACCCATTTTAAAAGGTTTGCCCGCTTCTTTATAACTGTCTACAACGGGTTTTAGGTAATCAGCTTTAATAGGGTGAACCGGCTTTCCATCTTCATGAGGAATCGCCTTTTTCATATCAGCCCACACATCGTTCGACACAGTAATGCCGTTGCCGTTTAAGTCCATGCTAAAAGCAGTAACAATATGAGACTGCGTACCATAACCAATAGTGGCGCCTAGTGGTTGCCCGGCTAACATATGCGCGCCATCAAGCTGACCATCTATTACTCTGTCTAACAGGACCTTCCAGTTTGCTTGCGCTTCCAATGTGACATACAGCCCTTCGTCTTCGAAGTATCCTTTCTCGTAAGCTACTGCCAGTGGTGCCATATCAGTCAACTTAATAAATCCGAATTTAAGCTCTTCTTTTTCTGGCCATCCAAGTTCTTGCGCGTTCACAGTAGTAACCGATGCCAACAGCGATACTGAAAATAATGCAGCTACTAAAGAGAGTGCACCGGCTGGTTTTCTGCGTTTTCTATTTACAATAATTGATAACATTTACTTTCCTTTAGCCAAAAAAAAACCCACCCGCTATGGATAACCGTGTTATCAATAGCGGGTAGGCTTCGTTGCCGAATGTTTCGTTACTAAGATGAAGTAACAAAACACTAAATTTTGTTTAAAAGCTCGCCCTAATAAAAAACAAGCATTATGGCGGAGCTTTCTGTGTGTGCGAAAAGTGAATTAAACACTTTTAATACTACCACCTACTTTGTACTATTCACGTTTAGTGCCAAAAATATAAAGATATATTTTTCAAACACTTAGATTGTGCACCTCTTTTTACACTCATTGGTTTGACTGAATTTAGTGCATTTGCTGCACAATAATCATCCGTTGCTTTTCTTTTCTCTAAGTCAGTTCATTCAACTTCCAGCTATAAATATCTCTACTGACTTATTGTGCTCTCGTTCATTAATTCTGCCGACACCGGTTGTCGCGCGGTTACCACCTCACCAATAATCACCAGTGCAGGACCGGCTACTACCGCATCAAGAACTCGTTGGTAAATCGTTGTTATTGTCCCCGTTACCACCTGCTGTTCAGGGCAACATGCATTTTCTATTACCGCAACAGGTAATCCACTATCAATACCTTCGTCGATAAGCTTTTCAGAAAGTTGCTGTAACCGTTTAAGCCCCATGTAAATAACAGTTGTTTCATGTTTTGCACTGTTAGCAATAGCAGTCCAATCGGCCTGCTTTTCTGGGTTTTGAAATTGCGCGGTCATAAATTTTACCGACTGGGCAAATCGTCTATCGGTAAGGGGAATACCCGTATAGGCAGAAGCGCCAGAGGCCGCCGTAATGCCCGGCACAATGGCAAACTTTATGCCTGCACTGTGAAGCGCCATTGTTTCTTCACTAGTACGCGCAAAAATGGCAGGGTCGCCTCCTTTTAGTCGTACCACTCGCTTGCCTTCAAGGCCTAGTTCAACCAAGCGCTGACAAATCATAGTTTGTGGCATGCTGTGTTTACCGCACCGCTTACCCACAAACTCTTTACTTATATGACGTGGTATACAGTCTAATACTGACTGGCTAACCAACCAATCAAACAGTACCACATCAGCGGTTTGTAAAAGGCGGTGTGCTTTAAGGGTTAAAAGCTCGGCGTCACCGGGTCCGGCACCAACGATAAACACCTCGCCCCTGTGTTTTCTATTGCTGTGTATAGCAGAAGGCGTAGTAGTATCAATGCCCGTATCGCGATTGATAAACGCGCTTTGAATACGAAATAAGGCGCTATGCAAAGCACCAGAGAAGGCATGTAATCGAGCGTTCATAATAGGGTTTCCTCTGTCACCGGCGTATTGGCCGATGTGTCATCATTGTTCGGTTTAGGTAATGTACTGGCTTTGTGATTAGCAGAAAGTAATGAAGCCAACTCCGTTTTACATGAACCGCAGTTAGTTCCACATTTAAGTGCAGTACCTAACCCGCTTACACTGTTAGTGCCCTGTTCAATCGCTGTAGTAATGGTTTTTTCGCGCACGCTGAAGCAACTGCACACAATCTTACCTAGCATAAAAGCTTCGTCGGGTTGCTGATGCAATAGGCTGTTTATTTGTGCCTGCGTTAGCGCATCGTCACTATTGAACATACTTTCTAGCCAATCGGTAGGTATAGACAATGAAGATGCATTGAGCATGATACTCAACACCACTTTTCCTTTCTGTGTGGCGACTAATGAACATTGATTTGCACATTGAAAGGTATACCACTGGGTATTGTGTGGTAACAGCGGTACAACATTATTTAACAGCTGCATTGGGGGAACTATGTCGGCGATTTGGGTGCACGATATACTGCCCGAGGTAGTATCAAGCCAGTAATAGCATGACGTTTTTATAACATCGATGAGCGCGCTTTCGCCAAACAAAACTCCCAATGTGGCGGCATCAAAAGGGGTAGCGCTGACCGCGCCGTGTTTCAACTCAGGCTGGCCCGATAGCGCATCGTTTGCCCCGTTAAGAAGCGCACCCACTTTGCAATGCGATCCCCATGTAGCCGACCAATGAAAAGGGGCAAACAGCTCGCCCTTTCGCTGCCTATCGTCAAGTTTAGCAGGCAATATAACCTTGATATCACCACTGCAAGCCGCATGGAGCGCTACTAGCGAACCATCGCTAATACCTTTTCGTTTTGCGTCATCTGGATGAATGCTAAGCCAGGGTCGATCGATATGTTTAAGCAAACGCGACGCGTTGCCAGTGCGCGTCATGGTATGCCACTGATCGCGCACTCGCCCTGTATTAAGAATATAAGGGTACTGCGTGCAGGTTTTTTGTTCAGGCTTTTGAGGCGTTATAGCTATAAAACGGGCTTTACCGTCTTTGGTGTAATACTCACCATTTGCAAATAATCGTTCACGGCCTATGCGATGTGCAGATTCAAGAGGCCATTGTTGGGGCCGTAATGCGTCATACTCAGCTATCGTTAGCGTAGCTAGTGGACCTAAATCAAGCGCACGAGCGCCATTGTTATTTGCAGAGGTTAGCGCGCAGTGCTCATTAAATATTTGCTGAGGATGATGATAATTAAAGGCATCTTCAAACCCCATAGCGCGCGCCACCATGCTGATGATTTGCCAGTCGTGTTTTGCCTCGCCAATAGGGGCTAGCAAACCGCGCTGCCTGGAGATGCGTCGCTCAGAATTAGTTACGGTGCCGTTTTTCTCTGACCACCCCGTGGCGGGCAATACAATATCAGCAAAGCGCAGCGTATCATTTTTAGCCGCAGTCTCAGACACAATCACTAATTCGCAATGGGTCAGCGCCTTTTCTACTAAAGCTCTGTTTGGCATGCTTGCAACGGGGTTAGTTGCCATTATCCACAAGCATTTAAGCTTGCCATCGGCAGCAGCCTGAAACATATCGACGGCTTTTAAACCCGGTTTGGTAATTAAATTTGGCGCCTGCCAAAACGTACTTACTGTTTGGTGATGCTCAGGGTCTTCAATATCCATATGCGCCGCTAGCATAGTCGATAAACCACCTACTTCTCGCCCGCCCATAGCGTTGGGTTGGCCGGTAATTGAAAACGGACCACACCCCTCTCGGCCTATTTTCCCACTGGCTAAGTGGCAGTTTATAATAGCGTTTCCTTTATCAACACCAGTGGTAGACTGATTAATTCCCATCGAAAAGAAGCTAATGACGCGCGGTAATTCAACAAACCAATTGTACAGAGTATTTAAATAATCTTGTGGCACATCGCAAGCTTCAGATACGGCTTCCAGAGACCAGGATGACGCTGCTTTTAGTGCATCATCAAACCCATTTGTAGATGCCTCAATAAATGGGTTATCTAAGGCGTTATTGTCTGCTAAGAAATTAAGCAAACCGCAAAATAAGGCACTGTCTGAGCCTGGTCGAAGGGCTATATGTAAGTCTGCTAGCGTGTTGCTGTCGGTGCGACGAGGGTCGATAATTACCACCTTCATTGCAGGGTTTCTAAGTTTAGCGCGCTCAATACGCTGATAAAGCACGGGGTGAGTCCACGCCGCATTACTGCCTATCAAAATCAGTAAGTCAGTGTGCTCTAAATCGTCGTAGTTACAGGGCACAATATCTTCGCCAAAGGCGCGCTTATAGGCCACTACCGCCGATGACATACACAATCTCGAATTCGTATCGATATTAGCCGTGCCAATAAAGCCTTTCATCAACTTATTGGCCACGTAGTAATCTTCTGTCAGTAACTGACCCGAACCATATAATCCAATAGCATCAGGCCCATGCTGCTCAATAATTTGTGTTAAACGCCCAGCAATCTCCTTGGTTGCCGTGTCCCAAGTCGCTACTTGACCAAAAACAAGAGGTTGAGTTAAGCGCTTATGCTTATCAAGGGTTTCTAATAAGTGGGTGCCTTTAATACACAGTCGACCGTAATTTGCAGGGTGTTCAGGACTTCCCGTAAGTTGGCTTAATTGCCCTTGCATGCCACCACGCTGAATAACATCGACGCCACAACCAACGCCACAGTACGGACAGGTAGTTTGCAGCAACCTGTCGTCTTGACAAGCGTGGTTGGGTGGCGTTGGTGTAGGTGTTGTAGTCATAATCAATCTGATTGGCTAATGTGCTATAACGATGCGACTAAAACACGGTTTTGCTCTACCCGTATTTCATATGATTGTATGCCGACATCGTCCCGTTCTAGGCATTTCCCCGTGGCAAGTACGTAATGCTCTTTGTAAAGCGGTGATGCCACTACAATGTTGCCTTGTAAAGTGCCCACAATACCGCGATACAAAACATTAGCTTGCCCAACCGGATCCCAATTACTAACACCGAAATACTGAGTATTGCCTTCTATGTGAATTTTAAAAAGAGCGATTTGCTTGCCCTCAAGCAACACACACACACCACTATTTGTGACAAGATCGTCGGTATGACACACATCGTTCCACGTTGTTACTACCTCAGCCTGAGCCTGCATAAATTTCTCCTAAATGATATCTACTGGAATGGCTTGTTGACCTGCGTATTTTTCGGCGCTGGTGGCAGGACGAATTTGATCTCTTTCGGTAACAAACTGAATGTTTGAGTCGGTTTCGTCGCTGTTTACAAACTGGCGGAACCGTTTAAGCGCCTCAGGCGATTCAATGGTGGTTTTCCATTCGCACTGATAGCTGTCGGTAATATGTTGCATTTGAGCCTCAAGGTCGTCACAAATACCAAGCGAATCGTCGATAACCACCGACTTGAGGTAGTCCAACCCACCTTCAAGGTTCTCCATCCACACCGAGGTGCGCTGAAGCCGATCGGCAGTTTTTGTGTAAAACATCAGCACGCGGTCGATGTATTTCACCAGTGTTGCGTCATCTAAATCGGTGGCGAATAGGTCGGCATGGCGTGGCTTCATGCCACCATTACCGCAGACGTAAAGGTTCCAACCGTTTTCCGTTGCAATAATGCCAATGTCTTTCCCTTGAGCCTCTGCGCATTCACGTGTGCATCCCGATACTCCAAATTTAATTTTATGCGGTGCACGTAGGCCCTTATAGCGGTTTTCTAAATCGATAGCTTGGCCAACTGAGTCTTGCACACCAAACCTACACCACGTGCTGCCCACACAAGATTTAACTGTACGTAACGACTTCGCATAGGCATGTCCGGTCTCAAAACCACCGGCCACTAATTTTTGCCAAATTGCAGGGAGTTGCTCTACGCGTGCGCCAAATAAGTCAACGCGCTGACCGCCTGTAATTTTGGTGTAAAGGTTGTATTCTTTTGCAACTTCGCCCAATAAAATGAGCTTATCTGGAGTAATTTCACCACCAGCTACCCGCGGCACAACAGAGTAAGTGCCGTCTTTTTGCATGTTGCCCAAATAAGTATCGTTAGTGTCTTGAAGTGGCTGGTGCGCCTGACGAAGAATATAATCGTTCCATACCGACGCAAATATCGATGCTGCGGCCGGTTTACAAATTTCGCAGCCCAACCCTTTACCATGCTTCTCAAGCAGCTCGTCAAACGTCTCAATATTTTCTACTTGAATAAGGTGATAGAGCTCTTGGCGAGTGTGATTGAAATGTTCGCAAATGGCTTTAGATACTTCTACGCCCCGTTTCTCTAGTTCGGCATCGACAACGTTTTTCAGTAATGCCGAACATCCTCCGCAGCCCGTACTCGCTTTTGTGCACGACTTTATATCGCCTAAAGAGCAACTGCCGCTTTCGATAGCCTCGACAATATCGCCTTTAGATACGTTGTGACATGAACAAATAGTGGCGCTATCGCCAAGGGCATCGGCCCCTAACAAGGGCTTTTCCCCTGAGGAAGGTAATATCAGTGCCTCTGGCGCGTCGGGCAGCGCAATGTTGTTTAGGGCATATTGCAACAAGGTATCGTAATCGCTGGTATCGCCGATGAGCACCGCACCTATTACTTGGGTTTTGGTTTCATCTACAACAAGCTTTTTGTACACGCCTGCAGGTTGGTCGTGGTAGGTGTATACCAACGCCCCTGGAGTTTTGCCGTGAGCATCGCCAATAGACCCCACTTCAACACCCATTAGCTTGAGCTTGGTGCTCATATCCGCACCTGCAAATTCGCCCTCACTGTTGGTAAGACTTGCAACGGCGGCGCGAGCCATGGCGTACCCTGGCGCTACTAAGCCGTAAATACGATTTTCCCACAATGCGCATTCACCAATCGCGTACACGTTAGGATCGGAGGTTATACATTGATTATCGATAACGATACCGCCGCGTTCACCTACTACTAAATCAAATTCGCGGGCTAGCTGATCACTAGGTCGTATACCTGCAGAAAATAACACCATATCGGTTTCAAGGTGTGAACCATCAGAAAATTTCATTCGGTAGCGGCACTGCTCGCCAGCCTCGATAACTTCCGTGGCTTTTTGTGTATGTACTTGTACGCCGAGCGCTTCAATTTTATCTTTAAGCAGTGCCCCTCCCATTGCATCAAGCTGCACCGCCATTAACTGTGGTGCAAATTCAACCACATGTGTTTCTAGACCTGCTGATTTAAGCGCGTTTGCTGCTTCAAGCCCAAGTAAACCACCGCCCACAACAACGCCTATTTTACTTTGTGCTGCAGAGGCACTGATAGATTCAAGATCTTCAATGGTGCGATACACCAAACAATGTTCCTGCTCGTTGCCGGGAATAGGGGGCACAAAAGGGTAAGAACCTGTCGCCAGCACGAGTTTATCGTAGGGGTATGAAGTACCGTCTTTAGTTGTCACGACTTGATGGGTACGATCAATATTAGTTACCCACGCACCGGTAACTGCATTTACACCCCACTGCTGATACGTTTTTTCGTCGGTAAGCGCTAAATCGGCTGCAGTTTTACCCGTAAAGTACGACGATAGATAAACGCGGTCGTAAGCTAAGCGGCCCTCTCCACTTAACACGGTAATATGATAGTCAGCTTTGCTGTTAATAAGTTGCTCAACAAAGTGATGGCCAACCATACCGTTGCCAATTATCACTATGCGTTGTTGCTGCTGTGAGGAAAGCGTCATCTCGTTCACCTTTATTTAAAGCAAAAAAAAGCCCGCAACCATTCCTGGTTGCGGGCTTCATTGCCTGATTAAGTACAGTATTAATTGTGTTGTTACTCGATGATACCTAGGTACCTAGTCGAGACTATGAAAATAATAATACAAGTATAGTGCCAATGCTTTTCATCACTATATTACAAAGACTTAGCAGTATAGCTTTGACGTAAACCAGTGGTATCGCACCATAACCAAGCAAAAAAGATAATTTATGGTGCATTAGCGTAGTACTGAATAACTCACTGACTTTACGTAGCTGGAGCCGCTCGCTAAGTATAATGAACAACGAACATAACGATGAGCAATACCAGCAATACGCCAGACACGGTTTGCCATGCACGCACTGGATGTTGCTCCATCAGGGGCAAACTTTTACGGTAAGACGGATTAGGGTGATTTAAGTCGTACAGAAATTCAGACAAGCTCGGATAGCGTTTCGACGCTTTAGGGTGACAAGCCCGTTTCAGCGCTTCGTCAACCCACATAGGGACAGCAACGTTTCGTTGTAGCAAGCTGATATAGCGCAATTTAAGTAACCCTGCGTAATTGCTCTTCTTGGCAACGTTACTGTTAAAGGGGTACTCGCCACTTAATAAAAAATATAAAACCACTGCTAGAGAAAATTGATCTGCGCTTTCATCAGGCCACAGCCCTACAAAGTATTCCGGAGCGGTGAACAATAGATCGCCAGGAACGGCATGCTGCACATCACTTTGCGAAACATGATAACCCGCTATGCTCGCGGCACCAAAGTCTACCAGTGTAATTTTACCGTTTTCATCAACCATGATGTTATCCGGTTTAATATCTTGATGAAGCACGTCTTGCCGATGCAGTGCCGTTAGCGCGCTAACGATTTGCGCACTCCAGTCTCGAACCTCAGAAAGAGAGACACTACCAACGTCGTCTCGATATTGGCGTAAACTTATTCCAGGTGTGTACGCCATGGCAATATAAAAGTAATGTCGTAAAAAAGGGGACGTGTAATTTTTAAGGACATTGTCATGTTGTACCCGCGCACCAATCCACTCTTCTTTCACCATTTCATCTAAAAAGCTTTCGTTATCGTGCATCGACTTTGCAGGAATTTTTAACACTGCCTGATGATTGTGGAGGTTATGCTTAGCAAGAAAAACCAGGCTGCGTTCACTGGTATATAACTGCCGCTGTATTGTCCAATCGTCTATGGCATCGTTTGATTTGGGTGTATCTAAAAAAGGAAGGAAGCCATTTGAGGCATAATGTACTTTCTCTTCCTTAGCAATGGATAGTACCTCAAGCAGCACTACAGTGACGTTATCATCACAATCTGCATTCAGTGCTGCTTGCGCTATATGCTGTGCGCTCAAGTCGATACTAGGCGTATTATGCTGATGTATTGAGTACCATGTTTTTGGTGACAAGGTATCCGCTATGCCATCTGTCATTAATACAAATATATCGCTAGGCGCAAGCGTTCGGATAGCCATATCAATGCTTAAGTTAGGCCGAATACCGAGGGCATTGCTTAAATAAGTATTGTTACTCTCGCCGGCTTCTCGATGTTGGCGGGTGCAGAGCGTTACTTCACCGCGGTGTACGTGATAGATGCTGCTATCACCACAATGCAGTAACACCGCAGACTGTCCTTTCAAAATAACTGCGCTAAAGGTACAGACATAGCCTTTATCAAGATTTTCAAAATAAGGGCTTTGTTGGTTTTTTATGTAAAGCTCGGTGTTTATGGTACGCAGTACATGTTGTGCCGCCCTCGACAAAGACCACACACTGCTTGTTCGTGAAAATTCACGAGCGAACGTTTCAACGGCGAAGTTACTTGCATACTGACTAACCTGACTACTACTTATTCCATCAGACACAACAGCGATAGCATCGAAATTTGCCGATGGCGAAAAATCAGGCACCACCACACAATGGTGGTCCTGATTAATCGGTTTTGTGCCTTTATTCGAAAAGGCACCATGACGAAAGGTGATCACGGCTTATACTTTGTCATTCACTTTTGCTGCAAGCACCGTTTTGTTGCTAGCACCTGTAGCAATAACGCGTTTAGGGGCAGTACGCACATGGGTAGAATAAATAGTCAAACCAGTAAACGCTAAGCCTCCCACTAAATTACCCAGCGCGGTAGGAATTTCATTCCAAATAAAGTAATCCATAACAGAGAACTCGCCGCCCATAATTAAGCCGAACGGAAACAAGAACATGTTGACCACTGAATGCTCAAACCCCATAAAGAAGAACAGCATGATAGGCATCCACATAGCCAACACTTTACCGCTTACGTGAGTAGATATCATCGCACCAACAACACCAAGCGATACCATCCAGTTACACAACATGCCGCGAATAAAAATAGAAAACCAGCCAGCAACGCCATGCTCTGCATATCCTAGCGTTCTCGCCTCTCCGATACCCGCCACCTTTGCCGCTATAGCTCCGCCATCAATGTTGTAACCCATGGTGAAAACAAACGACATCATAAATGCCACGCTCAGCGCACCTGCAAAATTCCCTAAAAACACTAAGCCCCAATTGCGGAGAATTTGCGGCCATGTCACGCCAGGTCGTTTTGCCAACCAGGCTAGTGGAGTAAGCACAAAAACACCGGTAAGTAGGTCAAACCCCATGAGGTACAGCATACAAAAACCAACAGGAAAGAGTATTGCACCAATTAAAAACACCCCTGTTTGAACCGCGATGGTTATTGCAAAAACCGCGGCCAACGCCAAAATGGCCCCCGCCATAAAAGCGCGAATTAATGTGTCGCGAGTAGACATATATATTTTGGATTCGCCAGCATCAACCATCTTGGTTGCAAATTCAGAAGGAAGTAAATACGCCATGTTTGATCACCTTTTCTATTGATATTAATTCCTTAGAAACATTCTTTACCTAAATTTCAGGCACAAAAAAGCGCCCGCTCTTATTTCCTAAAAAAATAAGTTGCGGACGCCTTTATCCGAATATTGTTCTTAAACAATCTGCATTGTTCATAAAAAGTAAAACAATATTGATGCCAATATTGAGGCGCAAAACTTTAAATGAAATTCTCTTCTATAACAAATAATTACTTAATGGTAAGAATAACCGTGTTCGATATACCCCCCATCGTTTGCACCTGTCTCGAGAAAAAGTGCACTAATTTGGAGCATGATGTAGTGCAATCCGTTTGCGTGCTTTTGTGATCAGTCCATTATTTTTAAGCAAGATAGTAAATAGTGGCGCCCAGCTGCTTACATCGGGTATATCGATGTGAATCCCTTGCAGTTTGATTGAAGGGAACAACATTTGCTTATCCTATGTATCTCTTTTCTGGATACTTCACGATGGGCCATCATAGCGATATCACAAAGCGGTTTTTTTTATTAGCCAAGCATCAAGAAATACAGGCACTGCGACACTTATCATCAAATTGCAAAATAGTGAAAGCGGTAACGGAGATGATTCATCAACTGCAGCGCGAGCGCGGTATGAGCAATGTATTTCTATGTTCTCGAGGCGAACGTTTTGCCACTCAAAGGGCACAACAAGAAACCGCAAGTGAGATGAGTGAGAAAACACTTCGTAGCTTGCTTAACGCTTTATACCTATCTAATTCTGATAATGGACTTACCATGCGATTGGTTACTACCATTACATTTGCGTTGCAAGGTATGGACAACCTTAAGGATTTGCGCAGCAAAGTGGCTCTGCAACAACTAACACCAACCGAATCGACCAATGCATTTTGCCGCCTAATTGCCGCGTTGATTGATGTGATTTTTGAAGCCGCCGACGTTGCAAACGATCCTGCTATTACTCGACTTTTAGTAGCGCTATTTAATTTTATTCAAGGTAAAGAGTATGCGGGACAAGAGCGCGCTTGTGGCGCAATTGGGTTCTCTTCGAGCCACTTCCAGCAATCTTTGTGCGATCGAATTACAGCACTGACAGACTCACAAAATCACTTGTTTGAGACGTTTAGTAAATTTGCCGATGACACAGAACTCTCTATGTGGCAGCAACAATTAGAAAGTGACCACGCCCAGCACCTGAGTCGACTACGCAAAATGATTTGCGAGCTTGGCGAGACAGACACTTGCACCGCTGAGCTCAGCGAAATTTGGTATGACATAGCCACTTTGCGAATTGACGCGATGCAAGACATAGAGGAACACATTACCGATAGGCTGATAGAAAAAGCGACACTTAGAATTGCTCAAGCCGAGGAGGAACTGCGCAACAACGAACTGTTGATTGCTTCTTTAAACAGTAGCCCTCCAACTGGCGATACACCTATTTCGATGATTTACGATAAAACCGTTAAAGGACTTTCAATGGAAGGCACTCATAGTGAGATGGGGATTACCTCAACATCACTTTCTGCACACAAATCGTTTTACGACTTAATTCGTCAACAAGCGCAACATATTCAGGATATTGCTAACGAGCTAAATGGGGCCAAACAAGCCCTTAATGAGCAAAAAGCGATTGATAGAGTAAAGTTGCTATTGATGCAGCAGGGAAAGCTAAGCGAGAGCCAGGCTTACAAAAAGTTGCAATCTGCGGCAATGGAACAAAATATACGGATAGCTGAGCTAGCACAACGCATGCTCGAAAGCCTAATTTAATTAGCACTTACAGCAATCGAACCTATGGCATTTACGTAACCTAAGGAACCCAGCGGTAAGCCAGCTTTGTTTCAGCCGATAACAATAAGAAGATATAACAGCGAGGAAGTAAAAAAATGAATTGAGTCCAACGGACCCAATTCATCAAGTGGGAGGGCAAACTTTTAATTTGATTTTATTTAATCGCGAATTCAAGTTCGAAGTGCACCACTCACTAAATTAGGCCGCTCCGCGTAATTGATTAAATACAACTTCAGGTTGTTTGTAACCAAGGCACTTCCTTGGTCTCAAATTCAGAGCACGTTGTGCTT
>NZ_JAAAWO010000005.1 GCF_010500895.1 Alteromonas genovensis | reverse complement strand
ATATTAAATAATTAAAACTTGCTCGTGAATGACATTCATGGTCATTATCTAATGCTAAAGGCATGATTTTAAGCATATAAATGAAAAGGGATCTACATAAGTAGATCCCTAATAAAGTATCAGCCCAAGTTAATCTGGCGTTTTTTATTATAGACACTGTAATCTACAAATATTAACGAGTTTTTTAATGCAGTTTGCCAATCACTCTATCAATCTTTCTGAACCTCGAATTATGGGTATTTTAAATGTCACCCCCGATTCTTTTTCTGATGGGGGACAACATACCTCCATTCAACACGCAGTTCAGCATGCACTCAAAATGGTTGAGCAGGGCGCTACTTTTATTGATATCGGTGGAGAGTCTACTCGACCGGGCGCAAAAGAAGTGGCGCTTCAAGAAGAATTGGACAGAACCATCCCAGTTATTGAAGCCATTTCGGCAAACAGCGACTGTGTCATTTCAATAGACACAAGCAAAGCGCAGGTGATGACTGAAGCTGTTAATGCTGGTGCCGGTTTGATAAACGATGTAAGAGCGCTTCGCGAACCAGGCGCGCTAGCTGCGGCTGCAAATGCTAACGTACCTGTATGCTTAATGCATATGTTAGGTCAACCAAGAACCATGCAGTCTAACCCGCAATACGATGATGTACTCGCAGATGTAAGCCAATTTTTACTTGAGCGTATTGACGCCTGCAAAAGTGCTGGAATAGACAAGTCGTCTATATTGTTAGACCCTGGTTATGGCTTTGGGAAATCACTTGAACACAATTACGCGTTGGTGAAATATCTTCCTGATATCATGGCGTTAGGTCTTCCTGTTTTAGTGGGCATGTCTCGAAAATCTATGATTGGAAAGTTATTAGACAGAAATGTGGACGAACGCTTGGCTGGAAGCATAGCACTCGCTACAATTGTCGCTCAAATGGGCGCACACATAATACGTGTACACGATGTGCAAGAAACGGCGGATGCTGTGAATATCGTGAAAATGCTGAATAAAATGTAATAAGGAATAATAATGAGTCAGCGTAAATATTTTGGTACCGACGGTATTCGCGGGAAGGTTGGCGAAAGCAGCATAAACCCCGAGTTTTGCATTAAATTAGGCTGGGCCGCGGGTAAAGTACTTGCCGGACGGGGTACGAATAAAGTGCTCATTGGTAAAGATACCCGTATTTCTGGATACATGCTTGAGTCTTCTTTAGAAGCAGGGCTTTCAGCGGCGGGTATCAACATAGGTCTTTTAGGTCCAATGCCGACGCCTGCTATTGCCTACCTTACCAAAACATTCCGCTCTGAAGCTGGTATTGTTATCAGTGCGTCGCACAATCCTTATTACGATAACGGCATAAAGTTCTTTTCCGCTCAAGGCTTTAAGCTTGACGATGACATTGAATTGGCAATAGAAGAAATGCTTGAGCGACCAATGACATGCGTTGCGTCTGATAAACTTGGTAAGGCAACCCGTATTGATGATGCCGCAGGTCGTTATATCGAGTTTTGCAAAGGCACGTTCCCTTCTGAATTGTCTCTCACTGGTATAAAGATAGTAGTCGATTGCGCCCATGGCGCTACCTATCACATTGCGCCTAATGTACTGAGAGAGCTTGGCGCTACTGTTATTGAAATTGGCACCGCGCCAAATGGCTTGAATATTAACGATGAAGTTGGCGCGACGGCGATGGACGGCATTGTAGCAAAAGTTAAAGAAACTGGGGCTGACCTCGGATTTGCCCTAGACGGTGATGGTGATAGGCTCATGATGGTTGACCATCTAGGCAACGTTCTTGATGGCGATCAGATTGTTTATATCATCGCACGGGATGCGCTAAAAAATGGTCAGATGCAGGGCGGTGTAGTCGGTACATTGATGAGTAACCTTGGCTTAGAGAACGCATTGAGTAAGTTGGGGGTTCCATTTGCTAGAAGCAATGTGGGCGATCGCTACGTCATGGAGCTTCTACAGCAAAAAGGCTGGTCTATTGGCGGAGAGAACTCAGGTCATATACTTAACTTGTCTATGTGTTCAACAGGCGATGGTATTGTCGCAGGCCTTCAGGTGCTCGCCGCTATGCTGCGTTCGCACATGGATTTACATGATTTAGCCAGCGGATTTGAAATGTATCCTCAAACCTTGGTTAATGTGCGTTATACAAAGCAAGATATTGACTACCTAGCACATCAAGATGTACAAAATGCAAAACAGGAAGCTGAGGCAGCACTGGGTAAAACCGGCAGAGTATTACTGCGAAAAAGTGGTACTGAGCCTTTAATAAGAGTTATGGTTGAATCTAACGAAGAGCAAAAGTCCGAGAAATGGGCTGAGCATATTGCAGAAACTGTTCGTAATCTCGCCAATTGATTGGTGTGGCAGGAAATTTCGCTTTTTATACTTGTATCTTACGTTGTAAATAGTTAATATCACGCCCGCTAAAAGACAGGGCTAAGGTCGACATAGTGAGTAAAAAAATAAGACAGTCGCTAGTTGCTGGAAACTGGAAAATGAATGGAAGCGCTGCGCTAGTTGCTGACTTCAATGAGAAGCTCAAAACAGTGCAATGTGACGCAAATATAGTTGTTTGTTCACCGTCTACGCTGTTTCATCATTTTTCTGCCGATGCATTTTCTCTAGGTGCTCAAAATGTAAGTCACCTAGACAACGGCGCCCACACTGGTGAGTTGTCTCTAGAGATGATTAAAGATGCCGGTTGCAGTTATGCAATTGTCGGTCACTCTGAAAGAAGGGAAGACCAGCAGGAATCAAATGACCTTGTCGCATCGAAAGCAAAAAAATGCGTTGAGGCCGGTGTTACGCCTATTATTTGTGTAGGTGAGTCCCTTGAAATTCGCGAAGCGGGTAACGTAGAGCAATTTGTGGGTGAGCAGCTAGATGCATTAACTTCAACGCTTTCGGTTGAAGAGTTGTCAAAATCTGTTATTGCTTATGAGCCGATTTGGGCCATAGGAACAGGAAAAACAGCAACGCCCGAACAGGCGCAAGAAGTACACGAGTTTATACGAGGTTACTTTAACAAAGTGGACGCAGATTTGGCTCTCAAGCTTCCTATACTATATGGTGGAAGTGTGAAACCCGATAACGCGCAAACGTTGTTTTCACAAAAAGACGTAGACGGCGGTTTAATTGGTGGAGCCAGTTTAAAAGCTGAAGATTTTATTTCAATTTGCCAAGCGGCAAACTGACGAGGTATTTATGATATATGAAGTGCTTTTAGTAGCATATCTAGTTGTAGCGCTCTTATTGGTTGGGTTTGTATTAATCCAGCAAGGAAAAGGTGCGGATATGGGTGCTTCTTTTGGCTCAGGCGGCTCAAACACAGTGTTTGGATCAGGCGGCTCTGGTAACTTTATGACGCGCACAACGTCAATTTTAGCAGGCTTGTTTTTCTTCATAAGCTTGTCACTAGGTGCGATGACTGCAAACCGTGAAAGCGCTGATGATGAGTGGAATAATTTAGACGTACCTGCAGCGGTTGAAGCACCGGTGGAAGTACCAGGCGATACAGACGTGCCGGTAGTGGAAGACGTGCCAGCACAATCTGATATCCCAGTTTCTGATGAAACAAAAAACGATGTGCCTGTTGTTGATAGCAGCGACACACCAGATTAAACAGTTTATTGCGGAAGTGGTGGAATTGGTAGACACGCCATCTTGAGGGGGTGGTGAGCATAGCTCGTGCGGGTTCAAGTCCCGCTTTCCGCACCAACTTTAAAGGGCCAGCAGAAATGCTGGCCCTTTTTTTATTCTCTACATATACATTTGCCAAATCAAGAACCTACGAAAAGCGCTCATTTATGCTGGCTTTAAAGTATGCTTCGTTTGTGTATCGGTAACAAAATAAAAAATAAGTGCAAAATAAAGTGTAATAACAGCATGGTTACCCTGTCTTGATGGGGCTAAGTCAGCTATTATTTTCCTAATATATCGAGGGTTGCTGCATTTTGTTTTGAAAGCGAGAGCAGCAACACGCCATAAAACGGCAAAAACTCATTCACTAGAGGCGTATTCGTGCATACAGGTCTTCGCCAATCATTGACTAGGCTTATCGCTATCGGGGCAACCATTGCGACGCTATTCGTGTTCATCGCACTGTGGACGTCGTTTAGCACCTTGATAAAAAGTCATTTGGACAAAGAAGTATTCATTGCCGAAAGCGCTTTAGAAAAAGTAATAACTGAACAAAAAAGGTTACTTAGCACCACGCTTGATGCCCTGACAGGCTCTGAAGCACTCAACAACCTTAAAACGCTCTCTGATGCCTCTTCATTCATAAACTCTTTTAACCGTGAAAGAGGCTCATCGAACATTGTGCATTTAGCGATTGTAAATCTAGATCATGTTGTTAACGCCTCTAGCTCTCCGCTATTCAAAGCAGGAAAACAAGCTAAACAGAGCGTTGCAATGGCTGCCATGGGGTTAACGCAAACCATTGCGATGGTTAACGGGAAGCTGACGTAC
The DNA here is from genome assembly GCF_010500895.1 of Alteromonas genovensis. GTDB lineage: Bacteria > Pseudomonadota > Gammaproteobacteria > Enterobacterales > Alteromonadaceae > Alteromonas > Alteromonas genovensis. The sequence continues at coordinate 335,813 of NZ_JAAAWO010000005.1, read as the reverse complement.
CTCAGGTTTAAAACAATACAATCTAACGGTATTCGCTACTATTTACTCATCGCTAGGCATATTCAAGACGACGTGATTCAAAGCGTAGAATCATTTTCAAACGCATATATCAACATTATTGATAGTAATACTGGTGCAGTTTTAGCGTCTACGCTACCTGAACATATTAAAGGTTCGCGCCAGTCTATAGCCTCTCAAATCAGGTGGCACGATATTACTTTTTTAGACACGGCTGAGTACATAGAGCACACTGTCTCACTAGAGTCCTTATCGATTGCACCTGTAAAGATAACATTTTTTGTGGATGTTGCAGCTCAGGTGGAGAGCTTTCGCTCAATACAGCTGACTTTGTTTTCTCTCTATATTTTAGGCCTTTTTACCATCACTCTATTTGCCCTGATATGGATACGAAGGGTCACAATACCGATGAATTCCGTGATAGGAGCTATTAATAATATAGCGTCTGGGCGCTATAAAAATACGTTTGAGAAAACAGGGAATTTCCACGAAGTTGTTGCATTGGAAAAAGCGGTTGATGGCATGCAGAAGAGCATCTCCCAGCGCGAGGACAGCATTCGGTATCAGGCACAGCACGATGATTTAACGGGATTATTCAATCGCAATTATCTAGAACGCTATTTTGTTGAGCAAATGCGAGAGCCTAAATGGGTACAAGTTATTGCTATCACCGTTATTGGCTTTCGAACTATTAACGACTTGTACGGCTACTCTAACGGGGACAATACATTAAAGACGTTAGCAAGACGTTTATTGCGCTGGCCGGGCACATCTGCGCGCTTAGCCGGCGGTGAGGTTATTTACGTCACCGATGAGCCCCTGAATGATAATCAACTTGAAACGTTAAAACATATTCTTGAACAGCCCGTTGAAAGTAACTTGATAACGATTCCTGTCAAAGTGGCTATGGCGGTATTATCGTGTCCTGAAGATGCGCATACCACGGAAGAGCTCTTTAGGAAGCTCAATATTGTGTCTGACAAAGCCATTCGAACAGGTGCTTGGTCAGTTCACTATAGTGCAGAGTTAGAGGCTAACTATAATAGACGCCTATCAATTACGACTGAGTTAAAGCGTGCCCTTGCAACTCAGCAAGATGAGCTATCTATGGTATATCAACCTAAGATAGATTTACGTTCGATGAAGGTATGCAGCATGGAAGCACTAATACGCTGGAATAACAGTAAATTAGGCCATGTTGCACCGGATGAATTTATTGCCATCGCTGAGCAGGCTGGTCTTATCGAGCAAGTGACTAAGTGGGTAATGCGCCAAACTATTTCAGATCTGGCCTATTTCAGAGAACAATATTACGATTTTACCATCGCGATGAATCTGTCAACACAAGACATACAGAACAAAGCCTTACTCAATGAATTGGTTGCTTTTTTGACAGAGAAAGGACTATCACCTGCGTCACTTCAGCTTGAAATAACAGAGAGCGATTTAGTCTCTGATGCAACCCTTGCAGTAGAGAATCTATCATCGCTAAGAGCTTTAGGGTTTCGCTTTGCTATCGATGATTTTGGTACAGGTTACTCTTCACTGGCCTATTTGAAAAATTTACCGGTTGAATCAATCAAAATAGATAAAAGTTTCATTTTGGCGCTCGCAACCCAAGATAACGATCAGCAAATCGTTCACACTATTTTAAGCTTAGCCAGCATATTCGACTTAAGAGTGGTTGCAGAAGGGGTGGAGGATGAAGAGTCTTTACGCATTTTGAAAGAATGGGGGTGCGACGAGGCCCAGGGGTACTTTATAAGTAGGCCTTTGAAGCGAGAAGACTTAGAAGTATGGCTGCTTAATTCACCATTCAAAAAGTAAATTGAATAAGAAAGATGCGCGCTTCTATATGGAACAAAAGGCGTTAATCACAATTATTATTACTTTTTGGTAATACTGGAACGTATTATGCTTTATTTAAGAACTAGGTGCTAAGTGCTAAGCGTTTAGAACGCTTTTACGGTCTAGTGTTTTTAAACTAAAGAGTTAAAGCAATTTGAGCATTATGTGGTTTCATTACTCACTAATTAGCTGCATATTTAGCTAAAAAATAGCAAAGAACGAAATTAAGAACAAACAAGGAATTTATTATGGACATCATACGCGTACTACTATCAATCTTACTTCCTCCATTAGGTGTGTTTTTGCAAGTAGGCATTGGCGCCCACTTCTGGATAAACATACTGCTTACTATTCTTGGTTATTTTCCAGGCGTAATTCATGCGGTTTATATCATCGCGAAAAAATAGTGAAGGTATAAAAGGTCAAACTTTAAAAAGCCAGTGACAGAAATATGATTTCTGTCACTGGCTTTTTTGTTGCGTGTTTTTTACCAACGCTTTTGCAATAAAGTGAATTGTTATGTGTTCGAAGGAATGTGCACTTAAGAGTGTGAGCTTCGAAATACGTATTTAGGTAAAGACATTTTCGTACTTGCACCCAAAAAGTCATTGCTTCATATTATGGATTAAAGCCAGTATGCAAAAACCCTCTATGTATGGCTCTCACGTCATATATAGAGGGTTTTTCAGCTCTTAACACTTGCATTAGGTATTGGCGAGTTAAGACGCTAACTCTTGGTTCATTTCTTTCTTATAACCTGCCGCTAGTTCGGTCTTTTGGTGTTCATTAAGCACTCTTCCCGCTACGTGAAAGAACTCTTGCTCTTCGTCAGCTAAATGGTGCTCAACTTTTCCCTGAAGCACTTTTAAATGATGCAGCCATGCAGGTGAACTCATATCGGTATCGTCTAACTTTGCGATAAGCTCATCAATTTCATGATGCTCTGCAATTCCATGCCGCGTTAAATCTATCGTCGCGTCTTTCTCAAGAAGATGAGTATAAAAATGACGTTCCTCAGCAATAGCGTGGCTCTCAAGCTGTTGTTTAAGTTCTTCGAAATATTCTTGACGGGCAGGGGTATTGCCACTTGTCTCTGCAAGAATTTTAAGCAGTAGGCGTTGCTTCTCATGGTCTTGACGTAATGCTTCAAAGATTTTCACAGTTAGTTCCTCATTAATTAAATATTCAATTACTTATATAGTGTAATGCGATAACCATTCCATAATGCTGAATTTTGTATCTCATTGAATATTATGCGATTTTATTTGAATTAAATCGGGCGCTTGATGTGGGCGTACAAATGTGAGCAGTTTTTACACTTTGTACGCCTAATCTTTCAAAAGGAATTATACACTGTTGGTTTACACGCCTTGTGCAACAATAGCATCCGCTAATCTTCTAAACGCGGCGATGTTGGCGCCTTTCATGTAGTTAATGTAACCGTTTCGATTAGCTAGCAATTTGGCTTCCTCAAGGCAACGCTCATGAATACTTTGCATAATAGACTGTAGCTCTTCATCGAGAATGTGGGCACTACGTTGACTAAACATCGCATTTTGCGACATTTCTAAACCCGAAAGGGCAACGCCACCTGCGTTGGATGCTTTACCAGGTACATAGGCTATATTTTTGCTAATGAACGCTTCTTGAGCTTCTATACTACAAGGCATATTTGCCCCTTCTAGCACCATAGTACATCCATTTTTCAATAGCTCTTTTGCGTCGGCTTCGTGAAGCTCATTTTGTGTTGCACAGGGTAGGGCGATATCACATTTAATATGCCAAGGGGTTTTCTTTTCAAACCACACTCCAGCGCCTCTTTTTTCAAGTGCGACCAATATATTGTCTGATGTGGTGTGTTGTTTGATAGCCCACGCGATGTCAGCTTCGCTGAAGCCCTCGTCGCAAAACAACAACCCGCGACTGTTTGATAGTGTGACAACACGCGCGCCTTTTTGAATGGCTTTTTGCGCAGCGTGCAGGGCAACATTACCCGCACCAGAAACCACAACGCGCTTATTGTTGAGATCTGTGTCGTTGGCCTTACACACCGACTCAGTAAAGTAGATAAGGCCAAATCCTGTTGCCTCGGTTCTCACATAGCTTCCACCAAATTCAAGGCCTTTCCCCGTGAGAACGCCTTCAAACTTGTTGTTTAATCGGCGATACTCACCATACATGTAGCCAATCTCTCTTGCTCCAACGTTGATGTCGCCCGCTGGAATATCGGTATTGGCACCAATATGACGTTGAAGTTCTCGCATAAACGCCTGGCAAAAAAGCATAATGTCACGGTCGCTTCTACCTTTAGGATTAAAGTCTGAGCCTCCTTTACCACCGCCCATTGGTAAGCCCGTTAATGCGTTTTTAAAGCATTGCTCGAAAGCCAAAAACTTCAGTACTGAAAGATTCACCGTTGGATGAAACCTTAATCCCCCCTTGTATGGGCCCATTGCGCCGTTATGCTGCACGCGCCAACCTTGATTAACTTCTACGTTTCCTTCTGAGCTTACCCAGGAAACCGTGAAATAGATAACACGCTCTGGCAAACACAGGCGGCGAACGACGTCTCCCTGTTTGTAAGCGCTATTGGCATTGTAAATTGGAATGATGTCTTCTAGTACTTCATGAACAGCCTGAAGATATTCTTTTTCGTTTTCAAATTTTGTATTTAAAAAACCGTAAATTTCATCAAAGTTACTGACGTCTGACATGTGGGTATTTATTCCTTGTTTTCTATATTGGTAAGCACATTGAGGCTTCTAGGAGAGGTAGTTATTGACAAGATGTCTGCTTGATAGATTTCACCATCTACTGCATATGACACTGTGCTATCGAAAGTTAGTGTGACTGTTTTAGCTTGCGCATGACGAATATTCTCTGAGTGACGCTTGCTTTCGCTGGGTCTCAATATTAATTCTGCCAACGACAATAACTGCTTATCAGGTGTGGTTTGGGGTATCAGCCACGTCAGGTCAAGCTTTCCGTCAGTAATATCTGGTGGCTCATCACCTTGAGCTAGCGCCGTTGACATGGGGGCAGCATTGGCCACTACAAAACTTGGCGTTGTCAACGTATCTTCTTCACCCTCGTCGGTTTGAATGCGAAATTTCATATTTTGATTGTTACTGATAGCGCTCCACAGGCCTTTGAGATAGGCAAATTGACCGCCTTCATTTTTTTCATCTCTATCTGCGGATGAAATCATTTGTTCCTCAAAACCAACGGCAGCAACGAGTAACATGATGTTGTCATTACAGCTTGCCGTATCAATAGACAGTGTTTTACCTTCGATAATAATGTCGCAGGCAATATCAATTGGCATTACTTTGCTCATGTAGCCGTGAAGCACTTGGCTAAGTGCATTCGCTGTGCCTAACGGAATAAAGCCCATGGTAAGCGGTGTATTAACGAGTACTGAGGCAACCTCTGCCAAGGTACCATCTCCACCGCACGCCACAACGATATCGGCGCCTTTGTCTTTTGCCTTTTGGGCAAGCACTTTTCCATCTTCATCTGGGGTGGTTTCAGCTACGGTCACATTGAATTTTTCGTTTAGCCGCGCCAATATCTGGCTTTTGTTTTGTGACCATTTGCCGCCCCCCGCTACGGGGTTAGCGATAAGAAATAGATTCTGTTGTAGAGAAAGTAGCCCACCTTTTTTTACCTTTTCTAAAGCAGATAACTGTTTCTTGTTAAGCCTTGCAGTTTCACGTATTTGATTAATACTCTGCATGGCCTGGTCAACGGTTAACGATGGGTCTTTTGCTAACAAATAAGCCGCAACCACGAGTACAGAACGTCCTCTGCCTAAGGCACAATGCACAACCACATTTCGCTCAGCTGCTATCTGTTGATCAATCCAGTTGATAGCATGAATAAGTTGCTCTGAAGTGGGACTTGTATGATCAAGTACAGGAATATTAAGGTATTGGTAGTCTTCGCGCAGCGCGGTGTAATCAAGACCATCAAATTCGGCGGTGACATCAAGTATGGCGGCAATATCATTTTCATTTAATAGGTCAACATGCTGACCAGACATTCGACATGCTAAAAAAAGATTGTCTTTCACCTTCTGCAGAGGAGGCACCTTATCAGTTCTTCGCGCGTATTCGTTGTAAAGCCACGAACCGAATAGGAAAGGAACGAAAATCCAGCGTATATAAAAGGGGATGGAGCCATCATCGCGTTTTCTAAAAAGAGAGGGATAGTTGAAAATGTAAGCACTGCTCACCGCTGCTAAAGAAAACGAAGTCCATCCTAGTAAAATTTTCAAGACAATAGATTGACTAATAAGCAGAAGAGCAAATGCTAGTAGTGCACCGGCGATATAATATTTAACCATCTTCACGGCGAAACATATCCTTTGTTATTGCAATTAGTTATCTATACAGCACAGGGTTAAATTTCGTTTACTTTTCTAAATAATTTAAGGCCCTCATTATTCGTTGCATCTCATGTAGATAATGAACTTTGTTTGTGTTGTCGTCGTAAGTGAGGTTATCTAGTCGTAACTGATGTTTCGTAAATAACGAGTGAGTTCAATGAAAAACGATGTTGTTGTTAAGGTTGCCAATTTTGTATGGTTTCAAACCATTTGGTGGCTAGTGATTTTATTTCAGAACCAAGCTGTTCTTGCAGTCGTCGGGTTACTCATTCTGTGGCTTTGGTTTTCAACGGAACGTCAAAATGACCTAAAACTGATGGCATCCATGTTTGTTATCGGCACTCTTATCGATACAGCACTGACTGTATCAGGCGTTTTCATTTTTACTGAGGCGCAAGCCAATATTTCTTTGCTACCCATTCCTATTTGGCTCAGTTTGCTATGGGCTGGCTTTGCTGGCACCGTGTACCACAGTCTCACTGTGTTTAAGGGGCGTCCACTTTTAGCTGCACTAGGTGGCGCCATTTTTGCGCCGCTTAGTTACATTGCAGGGGCTAATTTTGACGCTGTTGAACTGGGCTTCTCTGTGCCTGTAACGTTTGTAATTATAGGGATAGTATGGAGCATTGCGTTTCCATTTTGCTTTTATCTATCAACCGTGTTTGTATCGTCAGACACCCAGAAATAGTCGTCGGTAAAGCGCGGCTTTACATCCATCAACTCAAGGAGTGTATTGATTATGACAAAAAATGTTTTGGTCACCGGAGGCAATAGGGGCGTTGGCTTAGAGATTGTCAAAGGCATGGTTGCTGAAGGCTACAAAGTGTTAATGGGCTGTCGAGACGAAGATGCCGGACTAGAAGCGAAAAAAGATATTGTTGGTGGAGATCTCCACGTTATCGAAATGCCTTTGGACAATGAGTCTGCCATTGTAGACGCATTTACGAGAGCAGAAGCGGTATATGGGCCTATTGATATTTTGATTAATAACGCTGGCGTGTTAGACGATACCCAGTGGACAGACGTGACCTCCGAGTCATTTGCATCGTCTATGCAAGTCAACGTTTTCGCACCGTTAACATTAATTCAGCAGTCCCTCCCGAAAATGATAGAGCGAGGATTTGGCCGGATTATTAACGTCAATTCTAGCTATGGTAGTTTTCATGAATCCCTAGCAGGTCCATTTTCTTATGCAATATCAAAAGCAGCCGTTAACGCACTAACCGTGAAGATGGCTGCGGTAGTAGACAATGCAAAAGAAGATAAAGAGATTGATGTTGCGGTAAACAGTATGACTCCAGGTTGGGTGCACACGAGGATGGGGGGGGCAGATGCACCAAAAACCCCTGAGGAGGGGGCCGATACTGCAATATGGCTAGCAACGTTGGCAGACGATGTACCCAATGGCAAGTTCTTTAAAGATCGAAAAGAAATTGCTTGGTAAAAGTGATTCGTAAATGCAATTTAGAAGGCTGCCAATGTTTAAGGCAACCTTCTGCTTGTAGAGGCAGTCCTCTACGTATAGAAGCATCGTGGCGCTATGGTTTGGCAAATTTCTTTCTTAGTAAAGCTTTGCCGAAATAGCACTGTGGCGTACGTACTGGTTATAGCGAAAATCGCTCTCTCAAAAATCGTGCAACACCATCCTCATGATGATGGCCTATGATGGATGATGCAGCCTCCTTGATGGGCGCTTTCGCATTACTTGGTGCGTAAGCCTCATCCGCTATGGAAAACATACTCATATCGTTATCGCTGTCTCCAAAGCAGATTACATTTGTCGCCCCTAATTGCTGCTTTAATATTTCAACGGCACTACCCTTGCTGGCGAGTTCGTGATGCACATCCATCCATCGATATCCATCGCCTTCAATTGCAGGGCCTGAATAGGCAATTAGGCCCTCGTTGGCATTAAGCTCGTTCCACATTCCCCGAATAACATCCCCATCACCTATCATGCTGATATTGGTAATATGCGCCTGGGCCGGCATGTGGTCAAATGGTAGTAGGGCTGCTTTTGTTTTTGAAAAATATTTATTGATGAGGTTTTTCTCAATCTCATGCTGCGGTGCGTGATGAAATATGATGTGGTCGTGATGTTGCGTGTTTACATCCACCGTATTGATAAAAGGCGTAATTCCATTACGAGTAGCACACTCAATAATTGTGGCGGCTTCGTTGTCATTAAGTAGGTTTTCAAGTGTAAGAGCATTGCCAGTAGGGTCCCAGATGGCGACGCCATTGTTGTATATATGGGGTAGTACAAATGGTTGCTGCCCAATCACATGCTGTGCAGAGTGCATTGTCCTCCCAGTTGCCACGGTGTATGCAATATCGCGTTCACTGAGAAGTGCTAGTGTCTCTCTGGTGTAATCCGATATTTCGGACGACTTGTTCAGTAACGTTCCGTCTAAATCAAAAAAAATTAAATCCATAGATACTGTCCGGTCGATGTAGGTGAGGGCAATATGATAAAGATCCCATGATACGGGATCTTTACTCAATAGTTTAATAGAACGGAAGGTCTATGTAACTTATTTAATCGATTGCACTACATTGTTGCTTTGTTGCTGTAGCAAACCTGAAATCGTCTTTGCGGATTGTGATTTATGTAAATTAATAATTAATGCCGACTTTCCGTTACGAGCGGCATCACTCACATTCAAAACAATTTCGTTGCGATCTGGTCGCAGAGCAATTAAGCCCGCCACAAACATACCAATAAATGTACCAGGGCTTATGAGGGCGATGTGCGTAAACCAAGGATTTTGTTGCGTAAGTGCTGGTCCGTACTGCGTTAGTAGAAACGCAGCAATCATACCTATGACAAACCCTATCCCAGAAAGCGCAAGATGCGACGTCCAAAGGGTGTTTGCTATAGATGAAGATTTCTGCTCCAACTTTTCGCTCAATTTGGGGTCACAAGGCTCTATCAACTCGCTTTGGTGCGAGGCAACGTTTGTTTCTTCTTCAACCCGTCTCAAAGCAATTTTTGCCTCGTCAGTAGTGTCAAATATAGCAGCAACCTGGAGCTTGTCACTTGAGACAATCGCTGCTCGTATATTGGGGTTGCTACTCTCTTGTGACGTAGTTGTATTCTGGCTGTTGCTTTTCATTGGAACTCCCATATTTCAAAACTTACAGCTGCCTTCACGCAAACCCGAAAATTGCTTGATAAAAATTTAACATCCTATTTTTGTCTTTAATCGTTAACGATGTTAATCAAACAATTGTCAATTAAGTAGCATGTCGGGCATGAACGCTGTGCAGTTGAAGTGCAATATCGATTCATTTGTATTAATTCGCTTATGAATAAACGTATACAAGATGTATTCCGTTCATAAATTTTATCGCATCAAAGTAGTAGTGAGTTGCTCAGACGAGGCTATGTGTAAAAAAGGTGAATAGTTGTATCGCTGTATCTTATTGAATTTAAAGTACTAAGCACAAGAGTCAAGTTATATTCCTGATCAAGAAATTTGAATTCAACGCTACAAGCCGCTTCACATTCAATCGTAATAGAGGCTCAACATAAGGATGATTGTGTGTCGGTTTTTCACAACATTTGCAAAAATAACACGGTAAATTCGACAGTAGATGATTATGCCAGCACGCTCCAATATTTTACTTCACTCGAAGTTAAAAAAACGCAATCAGTGAGAATTAGAGCTATTTTTCATTAAGATTTCGGCGATTCATTTGTTGTCATAAAACTGTTTTAGGATGTTCCTAAAAGCCAAGGGATAGCTTCTTTGGAATGTTATTTGTTCAGGAAGGGTGGTTTGTTTCATTTAAGACGCAAATGTTTTGTTATCTATGTAACTGGTTAAATTTTGTTTAAGATTATAGCTGATTGTATTGTTTCATAGTAAATAAGTGTTTTTTAATCATATGAAAATTAACAAAAAAATTTAATTTTTGAACCAATGTTGTTCGTGAAACACGTTAAACGTAAAACATCATGCTACTAGTACTGACTGCAAGTTGAGCATAATTTGCGCTTGAAATATTCTCAAAAATCTATATATTGTTTGAACTCTAATGATTATTGCTCGATGTAAATAGCATTTTGCTAGAAAGGCATGCACGTTGCTTGAGCTGGAACATAATGATTAGATTCCCGAAGCTGAAGAGGACTTTGTTCACTATATGACATCTGAAAGTTACATATCGCTGGCAGCGTTTTCGACAACATTGCTAGGTAAAGGCGTGTTTGCACACCGCCCGATAAAAAGTAACGTAGCGAATGCTTCAGTAAACGGACAGCTTAAAAGCGGAGCAGAAAAATCGTCTCTGCCACATTTTTTGCCTTCAAGCACTACAACATGCACGGCTTGCTCACCAACAACACGTTCACGAATTGAATATTCGCGAACGGCAGCAGGTTTATTGTCGGTGCGTAACAACATTGCGCTAAGGGGAGTAAGTTCGTCTCTTAGGCTGCGCAAGGTTTTCTCAAAGACCAATTCATTATTTTTATCAATACCGTCAGAACCGCTTCGTTTATTGGAACTGCGTGGCTGAATGTGATTTAAAAAAAATGGTCTAAAATTAATAAAACTAAGTTAAAAATTACTATGGAGCATGCAATTTGCAGTTGCTTCAAGGCCGGCTAACGCCAATCGCGTTTTAATACTTGATAATGAGTATTTAAGAGCATTGCAATTAACTGCACTGCTCAAGAACATCGATAGATAAAGCGCCGGTCAAGAATTTGCGAATCAACAATCTAAAGGTTAGATATTTATTATGAGTCATCCAAATTGGAATCGCGTAGTTATCAAAGTGGGAAGCGCACTAATTGCACCTAATCAACAGGGGTGTAGTAGTCACTACTTACTTAGCATTGCGCAATTCATCGTGCGCTGTAGAGCCAATGGTACCCAGGTTGTTTTAGTTTCCTCGGGGTCAGTGGCTGCAGGTTCACACATGTTTGCAGATCAAGAAAAATCTAACATAGCGGTCAAAAAAGCTATGGCTGCTGCAGGGCAAACAGAAATGATTGCAACCTGGGATAGATTGTTCGATTTTCCGTCTGCTCAAATGCTGCTAACACACGCCGATCTGCGTGACAGAGAGCGTTATGTCAGTATCAGGGAAACTATTTTCAGTCTTCTTTATAACAACATTCTACCAATCGTAAACGAAAACGATACGGTTACGACTGACAAGTTGAAAGTTGGCGATAACGACAACTTGTCAGCAATGGTTGCAGCAGCAGCGGATGCTGATGCACTAATAATATGCTCTGACATTGATGGGTTGTACAATAAAAACCCACACGAACACGATGATGCAAAGATGCTTAAATCGGTGGATACCATTGATGAAAGTATTTACGCCATGGCCGGCGGTGCAGTGAAAGGTGGCGTTGGTACCGGCGGTATGCGCACCAAAATTGAAGCTGCAGAAAAAGCAGTGTCACATGGCATAGACACCTACATAATTAATGGTTTTACAGAATTGTCGTTTAATATGCTGTTGGCCGGTGAAAACCCTGGCACGCACTTTAGACCGTTCAAAAAACCAATGAAAGAAAATGAACATTGGATGCGTCACACATCAAACGCCCAAGGTGAAGTTATTATTGAAGGTAACTTTGACGGCACGTTGATAACGGACAGCGACCAACTGACAAGCAGCGAAATTATCGGTGTAAACGGCGAGTTTTCAGTGGGCGATACCATATTGGTTCGAAAAGAAGACGGAACGAAACTTGTTAAAGCCAAATCGAATTACAGTAGCTGTTTATTGAATTTTATTGCTAATCAGGAAAGTGATGAGTTTGCCCATGAATTCGAAGAGAAGACAGGGCCAATTATTTCTGATCAGCACGTAGCAAACCTGGAGAAAGAATGAGTATTATTACTGAGTTAGCACAACAAGCAAAACAAGCTGCACGTACACTGGCAATTTTGGATGAGAGCCAGAAAAACGCGGTGTTAACTGACATGGCTGCAGCGATTCGAGCAAATAAAGACAAAATTATTGCTGTGAATGAGAAAGAAGTTGCACGAGCTAAAGAAAATAATCTAGACGCTGCAATGATTGACCGTTTGATCCTTGACGATGAGCGCATTGAATCAATGGCCGAAGGCATCGAAGTTATCGTTGAACTTGACGATCCAGTGGGCAAAGAACGTGTGTTCGGCACGCGTCCTAATGGCATCGAAATTAAGAAAATGCGTATACCTCTTGGTGTAGTGTGCATGATTTATGAAGCACGCCCAAATGTAACAGCAGATGCTGGTGCTCTATGCTTCAAATCGGGTAACGCGGTAATACTGCGTGGTGGTAAAGAAGCGCTAGATACCAGCCTTGCGATAGCAGAGCTAATGCAAGAGACTCTTGAAAAGCACAACTTGCCAAAAGCCCTTGTAACCGTGGTGCCAAATCCTGACCGTGCGCTGATGCAAGAACTCATGGAACAGAGAGACTACATTGATGTGATAATCCCTCGCGGTGGTGAAGGGCTTATTAACTATGTAACTGAGAACTCAAAAGTGCCAGTTATCCAGCACTTTAAAGGTGTATGCCATCTTTACGTAGACAGCGATGCCGACTTAGACAATGCGCTAGAAATTTTACTTAACGGTAAGACGCAGCGTACGGGCGTATGTAACGCTTTAGAAGGGTTAGTTGTTCACCAAGCCGTTGCTGGTGAGTTTTTGCCTCGCGTCGCTCAGGCGTTTAAAGAGCACAACGTAAAAGTTCACGTAGACAGCAAAGGCGCTTCTTACTTTGAAGGCGCAGATGTTATCGACGAAAGTGGCTACGGTGAAGAGTATCTTGGCCTTGAAATTGCCATTCGCGTGGTTGATGATTTTGACGGTGCCATCGACCATATTGCACAATTCGGTAGTAATCATACTGAAGTAATCTGCACGAAAGACAAAGCAAAAGCGAAGCTTTTCCAACGTGCCGTTGATGCCAGTGTGGTAATGGTAAATGCATCATCGCGTTTCTCAGATGGTAGTCAACTAGGTTTAGGTGCCGAAATTGGTATTGCAACAACCAAGCTGCATGCCTATGGACCAATGGGTCTTGAATCGCTCACGTCGGAAAAATATTTGGTTAATGGCGAAGGTCAAATTCGCGCGTAAACCCCATTTCCATAGACATCATAAGGTGTTACTTATGACATTCTTTTGATATTCCTATGGGATTCAGACTGGTCGGCATTGTGCCAACTAGTTGCGTGCTTCATAATGCAAAGCGCTGACACTCGTCAGCGCTTTTTTTTTACTAAATTTTCAAATTACGTCTCGGAGTACATGCGTGCAGATAATGATAGAGCCAGAACAGCTATGGCAGCAACTTATTGCTTATGCGAACGAATACAAACTAGTGGCCTCTATTTTATTGCTCGTAATGCTTCACTATGTAAAAAAAGGGCTTCTACGTCTCATTAAACATAGAAGTACTCGCCACGGCGAGGACCGACGAAACCAAATCAACATTCTTGAGCAGCTAGGCAATGCATTCATCATAATCTTGCTGATGGTAGTGTGGTCATCAGAAATACAAACCTTGGCCATATCCATAGCGGCATTCATGGTAGCCATAGTACTGGCTACCAGAGAGTTTATTCAGTGCTTCATGGGGTTTATCTACTACCTTAGCGCCAGACCGTTTCGTGTGGGTGACTGGATCCAAATGAATAACGTGATTGGTGAAGTTGTCGAAATGGACTGGGCGAAAACTGCATTATTAGAGGTTGACCCAGAAAGCTTCAACTTTACCGGCAAGCATGTTTATGTGCCTAATAGCCAGCTAGTGACACAGACTGTCAAAAACCTCAACTTTATGCGCCGCTACAGACTGCATTCCTTTGAAATCGTTAATGAACCCACCGTTAACGCTTACAGTTTATTGCCTGCATTTCACGCCAGAGCGCAAGCACACTGCGAATACTTTCGCGATGTTGCTGAAAGGTATAAAGGATTAATTGAGCGTCACCTAGAACAAGAGTTTATTCGTATTGACCCTGAAGTTGAAATTAAGACCAACGAATTAGCAAAAGTCGTGGTTAAAGTGAGTTTGTTTTGCCCCACCGCCGAAGCTCATGAATTGGAACACAAGATGTGTTCAGATTGGCTAAGTCTATGGTTTAGAGCGATGAAAGAGGACAACTTACTGGGCAATACCCCAGAGCAAGCCGCTATCGGGGTGCCGCAACACCTTGGTGCTGCAACACAGCCATCAGCTGGTGGCGGTGGTTTCTAACTACATGTCCATTGCCGATTTCGAGTGAAATGATTTTGTAAAAAAGCCATCTGGTCTGCGAGAATTTTCCTGTTCATCAAGTAAAAACGCTCATAAACGTTTGGTCTGAAAGGAACGGCGAGTAAGGGCATGCTAGCTTCTTCAGGTGTTTTTGCGCCTTTGGCGTGGTTGCATCGCTGACAGGCAGAGGCAACGTTAGTCCAGTTGTCTTTACCGCCCCGAGAGCGGGGTAGAATATGATCGCGAGTAAGCTGTTTTGGCGCAAACTGTGTACCGCAATAAAGGCACATGTAATTATCGCGGCGAAAAAGGTACTTATTAGTTAACGCAATTTTTCCGCTCATATCAGTGACCTTGCCATCGCAAGCTATGATACTCGATAACGGCAGCTCACTTTGAATGCCAGCGTGATTCCAGCCTCCTTTAAGCGTGATGGCGTCTTTACCAAGTTCAAACAATACCTTGTCCTGACAATACAGTTTGGCGGCGTGTTCTATATCTATCCACTCTTGTGGCATTCCAGCCTTATTCAGTCTTAGCACAAGCATAAATTCCCCTTAACGCACATTTGTTTTATACGGTTATTTTGTGAGGTTGTTATTTTTGACCGTTGCTCAAACACCAGCATACTCGATTTTATGGCATCAGTTTATTGCATTGTGATGAAAATATAGCCATGTCATCACATTTAATACAGTCACAAAGCTGCGGTGGGGAATAGGGGAGATAAATACATAATAATTTCAATGTTAGCTCGCATTTGACGATGGCAAAATTCAGCGTTCATAGCTATACTAACCGCCGCAATTAAAAGCGATAAATAAAGATTGAAATTAAAGGACAAATAGTGACTCCTATTACTAAATCATTTCAGTATGGTCAGCATACTGTAACTCTAGAAACGGGCGTAATCGCTCGTCAGGCAACAGCAGCGGTTTTAGCGAGTATGGACGACACGTCTGTATTGGTATCGGTAGTTGGCAAGAAAGAAGCAAATGCGAATCAAGACTTCTTTCCTCTAACAGTTAATTACCAAGAAAAAGCGTATGCTGCAGGTAAAATTCCTGGTGGATTCTTCAAACGTGAAGGCCGTCCATCTGAAGGTGAAACGTTAATTGCACGTCTTATTGACCGTCCAATTCGTCCACTTTTCCCTGAAGGCTTCAAAAACGAAGTTCAAATCATCATTACGGTAATGTCTGCTAACCCAGATATTCCAACTGATATCATCTCTCTTATTGGTACATCAGCAGCGTTAGCGATTTCTGGTATGCCTTTCAACGGCCCAATTGGTGCCGCACGAGTAGGTTTCAGTAACGGTGAATACATTCTTAACACCCGCGCAGAAGAGCAAGAATCAAGTGAGCTTGATTTAGTTGTTGCTGGTACTGAAGCGGCAGTATTAATGGTTGAATCTGAAGCCGCTGTGCTTTCAGAAGACACTATGCTTGGCGCCGTTATGTACGGTCACGAGCAAATGCAAGCAGTCGTTACTGCGGTTAACGAATTCGCAGCAGAAGTCGGCACTGAAAAGTGGGACTGGAAGCCGGAAGAAGAAAACACGTCGCTTAAAGATAAAGTGAAAGCACTTGCTGAAGCAGAAATGACGGCGGCTTACCAAATTTCCGACAAGCTAGAGCGTAAAAACGCTGTAGTTGCTGCAACAGACAAAGCGCTAGCGGCGATTGTTGCTGAAGATGAAGAACAAGACCAAAAAGAAGTGCTTGAGCTTCTTCACGACCTTGAATCTGACGTAGTGCGCTCTCGCATTCTTTCAGGTGCACCTCGTATTGACGGTCGTGATCCTAAGATGATCCGTGCTATCGACGTAGCGACTGGCATTCTTCCACGTACTCACGGTTCTTCGTTGTTCACACGTGGTGAAACGCAGGCAATCGTAGCTGCAACACTAGGTACAGAACGTGACGCACAGATGATTGACGAGCTTCAAGGCAAGCGCGACAGTCGTTTCATGCTTCATTACAACTTCCCTCCATACTGTGTAGGCGAGACTGGTTTTGTTGGGTCTCCAAAGCGTCGTGAGATTGGCCACGGCCGTCTAGCGAAACGTGGTATCCAAGCGGTTATGCCAAGTGAAGAAGAATTCCCGTACGTAGTACGTGTGGTATCTGAAATCACTGAGTCTAACGGTTCATCATCTATGGCATCAGTGTGCGGTACGTCACTTGCGCTAATGGATGCTGGTGTTCCTATTAAGGCATCAGTTGCAGGTATTGCAATGGGTCTAGTGAAGAGCGACGAAAACTTTGTTGTACTTTCAGACATCCTTGGTGACGAAGATCACCTTGGCGACATGGACTTTAAAGTTGCGGGTACTACCGACGGTATTACTGCACTTCAAATGGACATAAAGATTGAAGGTATCACTAAAGAAATCATGCAGATTGCGCTTAAGCAAGCTAAAGAAGCCCGTTTGCATATTCTTAAAGTGATGGACGAAGCGATTGGCGGTCACCGTGAAGAGCTTAGTGAATTTGCACCGCGCATTTACACCATGAAAGTTGACCAAGACAAGATTCGTGACGTAATTGGTAAAGGCGGAGCAATGATTCGCCAAATTACTGAAGAATCTGATACCAACATCGAAATTGAAGATGACGGCACTATCAAAATCTTTGCAACAGAGCGTGCGAAAGCAGAAATCGCTATTGCTAAGATTGAGCAAGTGACTGCTGAAATTGAAGTGGGTAAAACCTATAACGGTAAAATTACCCGCATCGTTGACTTCGGTGCTTTCGTAGAAGTACTTCCAGGTAAAGAAGGTCTTGTTCACATTTCACAAATCGCTCATGAGCGAGTGAACAAAGTAACTGATTATCTTAAAGAAGGCGAAATGGTTGACGTTAAGGTTATGGAAATTGATCGCCAAAACCGTGTACGTTTAAGCATTAAAGAACTTCTAGAAAAACCTGCTCCAAAGTCTGACGACGCAGAGTAAGTATGTTTAAATGCGGTAAACACCGTAGTTAAACAACGAAGTTAAAAAGAAAGTTATAAAAAGGGAGCCTGGCTCCCTTTTTTGTTTTGTGAAAATGAGTTTTACAGCTAAGGATTAAAAATGGATAAACAAACGCAAACCGAAGTAGAAGCAGCAGTTTTTCGTCGCTTAGTAGAGCACCTTGATGCCAACAAAGATGTTCAAAATATCGACCTAATGATTCTGGCTGACTTCTGCCGCAATTGTTTAGCAAAGTGGTACTCAGCTGCTGCAAACGATAAGGGCGTTGAAATAGATTATGACGCGGCACGTGAAGTAGTTTACAAGATGCCTTATTCTCAGTGGAAGGAAAATCACCAGCTGCCGGCTTCTGATGAACAATTAGAAAAATTAGCGGCAAGACAAAACAAGTAAGGGTTTCCTTTCCCTCAAGCATCTCGATACCGCTGAGGCAGCAGTACAAAAAGTCTGTTGTCTCATAATAAACTTAAACCCTTAGATTACGTAACTTTTGTGTAACCAATATTTTTGTACAGATTTTTTATTGTTGATATAGGGACAGTGTTTCTAAGGGACGATGCTTCTATTAGCTTAAAAATCGTATGTCACTGCGCCTACTCGACATAGCTGGAGAAGCTTAATGCAAGAAGCCTTAAAAAAATCTGAACCATCGCTGACGGAAGGCTCCATATTCTCTCACATGGTGCGCTTGGCGATCCCCGCCTCAACGGGCATGATTTTCAACACCTTGTATAACCTCACGGATACCTGGTTTGCCGGCTATTTGTCAGATAATGCGCTCGCAGGCTTATCTATCGCATCAAGTGTTTTCTTTTTACTTTTATCAATCGGTATTGGTATTCAAACCGGTGCGTCTGCAATGATTGCGCCCGGGGCTGGACGAGGAGAGACTCACGAAGTTAAAGGGTGGCTAGATAATGTAAGCGGCATTGCCATCGCCTTCAGTGCACTTTCATGTATTTTAGGTTACTTTACGGCGCGCCCCTTAGTGGTGTTGCTTGGTGCTGAGCCTAATATTGAGCCACTGGCGATGGAGTATCTATGGGTAACGCTAGCAGGCACCGTAGGCTTCACTTTATCGTTCGGTGCCGCTGGTGCGTTAATGGCACTGGGAGATACTAAATCTAATCGCAACGCCCTGATGATTGGTTTTTTTGCGAATTTCGGACTTAATCCGCTATTTACCTTCGGCCTTGATTTAGGGGTAAGCGGCATAGCACTGGCTACCGTAGTGATAAAGTTTGCTACTGCCTTTTACCTGCTTCGTGTACTTATGAAGCGTTTAAATATATCGGTAATGCCCACCTTTGATAAACAACGTTGGCTCGATCTTCTGAAGCAAATTTTACCTGCCAGCTTTAACATGCTCACAATTATTTTGGGTGGGTTTATTACCGTCGCGCTTATTGGTCAATTCGGGAGCGAACACGTGGCAGGGTACACCGTTGGTCTTTGACTTGAGCAGGTACTTTTACTGCCAGCATTAGGTTTAAACAGCGCGGTAATGGCTATTGCAGGTCAGAATATGGGCGTGGGTTTTTACGACCGAGTAGCCCAGACGTACCGAAAAGGATTGTTAATCGGTTTCTTAATGGCAGTTGTTTCTATTCCGGTGATGTATTTTCTATCGCCAATGGCAATGGGTCTTTTCAGCGACGACAGTGCCATTAAAAATACAGGCGTCACTTACCTTCGAATTGATACGTTAGCGTTTTATGCGTACGTTGTTTTGTTTCAGAGTGTGGCTATTTTGCAGGCAATGCAAAAGCCCATGTTTCCTATGTATCTTGGGATTGCCCGACAGCTTGTTGTGCCTGCCTCCATTAATTATGTGCTCATTGTGATGTGGGACTATCCCATGGTATCCATGTTCTACACCATAGTGACTGTGGTTATCTTGAGCGCCATTATTGCTTTCTTCTATACCACTAGAGAAATTAATCGAGTTAAGGGCCCTAGCTCCTAAAAAGACTCCTAGAAAAAGCGTCTAAAAAAGTGCCTAAAAAGAGCTCCTACAGCAAAGAAAATTACGACTCAAACCTACTAAGTTGAGAATAATAAAGGGAGGGTTGTACTAATGTGTCTCGAGCCACACCAGCGGCTACTCCTTGACGTTGCATCGTGCTTTAACGTTTTGTAACGATTATTCTTTATTAGTCCTTTGCGTTACCGCTGTTGAAAGGCTACCTTAATTTAGATGGTGGGTACAATCTGCATTTTTGCCGCCCGAGAAAGGTTTAACACCCCAAAGCTAAAACAAAAATTTACGACAAAAATTAACGTCAGAAACTGGCGTGTTGACCTACGAACTAACCTACGAATAAAGTCATAAACGTTTTGCAAACATAAAAATAAGGATAATATTTTATGAGTGTGTTCAAACATATTACGAGGCAGTTTTCTAAAAAATGCCTGAGTATTGTCGCTATTACCTTGGTAGGAATATCCCCCGTGGTAGCTAACGACGATATTGATATAAGCTATGAAAAGTTCACGATTGATAACGGTCTTACCGTTATTGTTCATGAAGATCGCAAAGCCCCCGTTGTCGCAGTGGCGGTGTGGTATAAAGTGGGGTCGAAGGATGAGCCCGAGGGTAAATCTGGTTTTGCTCACCTTTTTGAACACCTTATGTTCAACGGCACTGAAAACTACGATGACGAGTGGTTTGGACCTCTTCAAGAAGCTGGCGCTACCGGGCTAAATGGTACAACAAATTTTGACCGCACCAACTATTTTCAAACCGTTCCAACTCCAGCGTTAGACCGTATTTTATGGATGGAATCGGATCGCATGGGTCACCTTTTAGGTGCAGTTACTCAAGAGAAGCTTGATGAACAACGCGGCGTAGTGCAAAACGAAAAGCGTCAAAGAGAAGATCAGCCATACGGCGCGTTTTTAGGTCATGCTGTTAAAGCATTGTTTCCCAATGAACACCCTTATTCTCACAACGTTATCGGCTCTATGGATGATTTGAATTCAGCGTCTTTAGATGACGTGAAATCGTGGTTTAATAAATATTATGGCCCGAACAACGCTATCCTGGTGCTAAGCGGTGATATTAATGCCGAAGAGGCCAAACCGATGGTAAACAAATACTTCGGTGATATTGAGCCCGGTCCATCACTTGCCAAGTGGCAATCTTGGATCCCAAGCCGCTCTGCGAATACACGGGAAATTATTCAAGACAAAGTACCGCAAACTCGTATTTCTCGCTTGTGGGTGTCTCCTGAAAACAAAAGTGCAAAAGCCACAGACTTGTTAATTGCAGCAAGTGTGTTGGGCGATGGTAAAAACTCTCGCATGTACAAAGAGTTGGTTTACGATCAACAGATTGCTACCAATGCGTCAGTATTTAACTACGAACTGCAAATTGCATCCATCTTTGGTTTGAGTGTTGATGTGGCTGCGGGTGAAGATGTAGAAAAAGTAGAACGCGAAATGGATAAAATTATCCAGGAATTCTTGCGCAAAGGACCAACGAAAGATGAAGTTAAGCTGGTATCTACAAAACGACGCGCCTCAATCATCCGTGGACTTGAAGAAGTTGGCGGCTTTGGTGGTAAAGCCGATAGATTAGCAACGGGTGAATTCATTGCAGGTGACCCTACTTATTTCAAAACAGAACTAAAAGAATTGGCTAATGCAACGCCTAAGAAGATAAAAGCGGCAGCTAAAGAATGGTTAGGTGATGGCTGGCACCAGATTACTTTTGTGCCATTTGAAGAGCATGCTGCTAGTGGCGAGGGCGTTGACCGCAGTTCAGGGCTTCCTGATATTGCTGCTGAAACACAGCTTACCTTTCCAGAAGTGACCCAGACCACACTATCAAATGGCATAAATGTGGTATTCGCAAAGCGTTCTACCGTGCCGCTTATTAATGTTGCGGTTCAGTTTGACGCAGGCTACGCGGCAGATGCGGGCGGCAAACTTGGTTTAGCAAGCTTTGCAACGGGTATGCTCGATGAAGGTGCAGGTCGTTACGACGCGCTCGAATTAGCTGCAGAGCTTGAGCAATTAGGCACAAACCTTAATAGCGGCTCAAATTTAGATACGACAACAGTGCGCATGTCCATGCTTAAAGAGAATATGGAAGAGTCACTTGCCTTATTTGGCGATATTCTCAAAGACCCAACGTTTGATAAAGAAGAAATTGAGCGTCAGCGCACATTGATACTCAGCAATATTGCACAGCAGATGACACGCCCAATAAGCATTGCGCTTACGCTGCTGCCACCACTAATTTACGGTGATGATCATGCCTATGGCATACCTTTCACAGGTTTAGGTACGGCGCCTGATGTGACTTCAATTACGCGCAGCGATTTAATCGACTTTAAAAACACGTGGTTACGCCCAGACAATGCGACCATTTTTGTTGTTGGCGATACAACCCTTGACGATATCAAACCCACGTTAGAAAAAGAGTTTGGTAAATGGAAAGTATCTGGTGAAAAAGGGACTAAGCAGATTGCCGAAGCACAGCTGCCTGAAAAAGGTCGAGCCATTATTATCGACCGCCCTGGGTCACAGCAGTCACTCATTCTTGCCGCCCACCTTGCACCACCAACGGGTGTTGAAAATAACATCGCGATTAACGCAATGAACGAAACGCTCGGCGGCGCATTCACTGCGCGGGTAAACATGAATCTTCGCGAAGATAAAGGGTGGGCATACGGTGCTTACACATTCTTGCAGGAAGCTCGTGGACAACGGCCATACATGGTTTATGCACCAGTGCAAACCGATAAGACTGGCGCGTCGCTAGAAGAGCTAAAGAAAGAGCTTAACGGCTATCTTGGTGACAACCCACCTACTGAAATGGAATTGAACAGAGCCCGACTCGATCAGGTACGTTCGTTACCCGGACAGTATGAGACAGCAGGTGCTGTACTAGGTAGCTTATTGTCAAGCAGTCGGTTTAATCGCGAATTTAATTATCCAGAAAGCTTGGTAGAAAAATACAATGGCTTAACCCTTGACGACTTAAATAGCGCAGCTAAACAAGTTGTACAACCAGGTAAGCTTACGTGGCTAATTATTGGTGATGCTGAGAAGATTAAGGCGGAAGTAGAAGCCGCTGATATTGGACCTGTAACGGTTCAGGATATGAGCAGCCTTTAAACAAACTCCCATAATAAAAGCCGAAGCAGATATTGCTTCGGCTTTTTTGTTTGTAGCTTTTATTACATTGTTTATTAAAACTTTTTTTGAAACGAGGAAATGCCAAATGAAGACAATTGAAGTGCATTTGGTCAATGCGTTTACCGCTTTTGATGAGGGCGGAAATCCTGCGGGGGTGGTACTAAATGCAGATAGCTTGTCTGCTGAAGAAAAACTGAAGGTTGCTCAGGCCGTGGGCTATTCTGAAACTGCCTTTGTCTCTAAAGACGAATACGCCGACTTGGCGCTGTCATTTTTCACCGTCACTGGTGAAGTTGATTTTTGCGGCCATGCCACTCTCGCTGCATTCTCACTGATGTTTCAACAGGGAATATTACAAGCAGGGGACTATACACAACGCACCAAGGCGGGAATGTTGGGGGTGAGTATCACGGGCGACGGTAATGTCGTTATGGAGCAAAAGTCGCCAGAGTTTACCCAACGCCTTCCTTATGAAGATGTATCTGAACTTATTGGAATTTCACCTGATGTTTTGGCATCCACTCAACTTCCCATTGAAGTTGTTTCTACTGGGCTGCCGGATATTATTGTGGCTGTGCCAACAGGGTATTTAAGTAAAATTGACCTAAACGCAGATAAAACCACTGAGTTTTGCCGACAGCATAATGCAGTTGGCATTCACGCCTTTGAGATCTGTGAATCCTCGTCTAACCTCACCGCGAGTTGTCGAAACTTCGCCCCTTTGCTAGGGATCGCGGAAGAATCGGCTACCGGAAGTGCCAGTGGTGCCTTGGCCTGTTATTTAGCTAAGCATAGTATTGAAGAGATTGATTCTAAAGGAAGCAGCAGTGAAAATTGCAGCAAACACCAGCGTGCGCTCACTAAGGTGAATCCAACTTTTAACTTCGTCTTTGAGCAGGGGCGGGCAATGGGATGTGTTTCACGTATTTTGGCTACTGTTGCCATTAAAGACAGCGAAAACACTCAATGGGAAGTATCGGTGGTAGGCTTAGCCAGCCTTATTGGCAAAAAAGCTATCGAGCTGAGGTCCCCGAGTATCTAAAGCTCACTTACTTTTGTTCCGCTTAAGGTAATAGCCTAGAGGGATGCCGGAAGCAGAACGTGTTCAGATACTCAATGTGCCAAAGTGAAATCGTAAGGGCGCTTGTTTTAAAAGCCCTAGTCTTGGACTAGTTTTACCCGTATTTTATTACTTGCCAATGTAGTGTGGTGAAGACTTTTCAAAGCATTGTTAGCCTCGTCAGCATCAGCCATCTCAACAAAGGCAAAACCTTTTGATTGGCCGGTCTCTTTGTCAAGTACAAGGCTGCACTCATTTACAGTGCCGTGCGCTGAAAAAAGAGTAAGAATTTCTTGTTCTGTGGTCGTTCTCGCAAGATTGCGAACTAGAAGTTTCATAGGATCGTCGCTTTATAGAGTGAACCTTTATTGTCTCAGGTATAAACAAGCAAACCAAGCAAAGAATACATTTATTCAACACGCCCTAGTTGCTGTGAAATCCTTGGTCGGTGGTAGCGTTTAACAATGAATGTCAGGTCTGAGTTTTTAAATGTAAAACTCAACTCTCAATACGTGATAAAAGGAAAAGAATAATGATTACGCACAAACGATATATACCGTTGTTATTGATTGTACTAGTGAGCGGGGGACTCTATAAAAATGCCTATGGCCAAACCAGCAGCGACGAAAATCTGCTATCTGAAAAGTCCTATGCAAGGGAGCCGAATGCTGTAAATAGGATCCCCTCTTCTGAGGAAGTAAAAGGATATATCGAGTATTTCAATTCGCCATCTCCCTGGCTTGAAATACGAAAGAAGCGCATTAGAACGTTATTGCCCGGCGCAATGGCTGCCGCAGACTTGGACCACTGGTTAATTATATGCCGCGAGAATAACAACGATCCACTAGCCAACCATGTAGGTTGTGAAAATGCAGGTGGCACAGCGGTGGTTCTCTTTAGTAAAGATAGTGAATCCGAGGCAGTGACTTCACGGATATTTTCACCATTGAGTGAGTCAACGGCGTTAAAAGAATTAGGTACGTTTGACTTTGTAATCGACGTAGATAAATCACAAAGCGCGATAGAGGCAGCATCATCGTATCTCACTCAGCAGAATACGAAAGGCCAAATTGGGATTAATAGCTTTACCGTTAACCCACTTGCTGATGGACTAAGCCATTCACAATATATAGCACTTAACGACGCTTTTACAGATACTGATATATCATTTAAAAGCGCTGAAGACGCTATTTACTATTGGCTTGCGCGAAAGTTACCAGAAGAAATAGAGATCATGGCGAAAGCCGCGGCTATTACCTCAAGGTGGGAATATGAAGCTTATCAAGCCGTTATTCCAGGAAAGAGCACTGACCTAGACATTGCTCAATTCTTAAAGCGTAAAATATCGGACGCGGGAGTAGGAGATGGTTGGGCTCCTAGTCAGAATCCAGCGGTTAATTCCGGTCCAGACAGAGGGCATTCACACCCTACTGATCGAGTGATTCAGCGAGGGGATGTCATTCAAATAGATTTCGGAATACGCGTTTTTAATCAGTGGGTCACTGACATTCAACGTTTTGCGTATGTGTTGCAAGAGGGTGAGGCACAACCACCGGAGCAACTTCAGCATGCTTGGAAAAGTGCAATCAATGGTCGCAACGCAGCATTTAACGCCATGACTCCCGGTGCTAAGGGTAATGCTGTTCACAAAGCGCAGCAATACGTTATGCAGCAATCAGGCTCTTTACCAGTTATGTGGAGCACAGGTCACCCAGTGGGTTATGTGGCGCACGATGTCGGGCCCAATTTGGGAGTGAGACCTGCATCCGATAAACTATTGGATAGACATATGACCTTTGCATTTGATGGTTTTTTTAGTTGGTATTATTCTGAAGACAATACAGATACATCAACATTTTTACATGAAGGAAAAAATCAAAAAACTAAGACTATTTCAGTAGAAGATATGGTAGTCATTCAAGAGGATGGTGCTAGATTTCTAACGCCACCGCAAACTTCTCTTATCTTAATACAGTAGATGTGGTGAAGAGAGCGTGTCAGCCAGCGTTTTTTTATTACTATGGAGCACGCTCTTGTTAGGATTGGGTAGGAAGAGAAAGCCTATAAATAGGTATCGGGATGAATTTTATTGATTTTCCAATCACCGTCTTCTTTTATAAGGTCTAAGCTGCGTAATTTCTCGATTTTATCATCGCCATACATACCGCTTAAAAAGACGGTAATGGTAGATTTCTCCGCAAACTCGGTTCTGCCTAAGCTGCCAGACGTTTGAGGTGTCACGATTACTGTGTCGTATTTTAAATTGAGAAGATGTCGCTGAACGTTTCTATTGGTGTGGTAGCGTTTAAGTATGCGAGTCATCTTTTCACTAGATAATGAAATGGCTCTATCTAGATTGTCATCTTCATACACGCTATTTAAAAAGGCAACGGCAGTGTATTCAGGTGTACTTTCATCAAGCATGCCATAGCGCCCAATTCCCTTTTCCTTCTCACCACATGCGCTTAGCACTAGCAAAACGGTTAGCCAGAACACGATATACAACTTATTAGCGTTCATTCTTTCAGCCTCCTGGGCGTTTAATCTTAAGGGCATTTGATCTCAAGTGTAATGCACACTATCTAGCGCAAATTAGTCTGCCCATTGTCTTTGAATGCAAGAATACCAAAAATGTGGCGGCTAAACGAAATGCAAAAACAAAAAAGCGAGAAACTTTTTCAAGTTTCTCGCTTTTGTTCTCAATAAAAGAGCGTGCTCTGCCTTTTTTCATTAATGCATGCTTTGCACTAAAGCGTGTTTTCTATTAAAACAGGTTAGCCTTAGCGACACTCTGCGAGGTTAGTTCGCAGTAGGTTTGTCTATTATTGCACTTCTTCTTGTTCGTCGAAGGCTCCCGCAAACATTGGGCTACTTAAGTAACGCTCAGTTGCGCTGGCTAAAAGCACGACAACAATCTTGTCTTTATTTTCTGGACGTTCAGCAAAACGCTTTGCTGCTACAACCGCCGCACCAGAAGAAATACCCGCTAATATGCCTTCGTCGGTCATTAGCTTGCGTGCCATATCCATACAATCTTCGTTTGAGACTTGCTCTACTTCGTCGATAAGACTTAGGTCAAGGTTGCCCGGGATGAATCCTGCACCAATACCCTGAATTTTATGTGGGCCTGGCGTTAACTCTTCACCCGCAAGTGCTTGGGTAATAACAGGAGAGTCAGTTGGTTCAACCGCAACAGAGGTAATGGCTTTACCTTTAGTGTTTTTAAGGTAACGACTTACACCGGTGATGGTGCCGCCTGTACCTACGCCAGCGACGAAAGCATCAACTTTACCATCGGTGTCTTCCCAAATTTCAGGCCCGGTGGTTTTTTCATGGATGGCTGGGTTTGCCGGGTTGTCGAACTGCTGCAATAACACGTACTTGTCAGGATCTGAGTTCACAATTTCTTGTGCAGCGGCCACAGCCCCTTTCATGCCTTTTGGCGCTTCGGTAAGGACTAAGTTTGCGCCTAGTGCTTTAAGCAGTTTACGTCGCTCTAAACTCATGCTGCTTGGCATGGTTAGAGTTATCTTATAGCCTCGTGAAGCCGCAACAAACGCTAGGGCAATACCTGTATTACCACTTGTAGGCTCTACGATCTCTTTACCTTTAGTCAGTACACCGCGTTCTTCCGCATCCCATACCATGTTTGCACCAATACGGCACTTAACGCTGAAGCTTGGGTTACGAGACTCTATTTTTGCGTACACGTTGCCAGAGGTAACGCGATTTAATTTCACTAATGGCGTACGGCCAATCGCAAGAGAATTGTCGTCAAATACGTTCATTTCTAATCCTTAACTCGTTCTTGATTTGCAAGCAAATCCCAACAGTCGTGATCTGTACGACCTTTTTAATAGTTAATAATTCATAGCCTGAATTTGGGGATTTCTTTATACCCCTATATCATTGGCCCCAAACGTAAAAATGCAAAGTGTTTTTTAGCTATATGTTATTGTTAAATTACATGAAGACGAAGAATTAAACGGAGTATAAGAAGAATGGCTTTTAGTGGCACGTCTAATTACATCGCAACCAAAGACTTACAGCTTGCGGTAAACGCAGCTATCACCCTAGAGCGACCCTTATTAATCAAGGGCGAGCCAGGTACCGGTAAAACGATGCTTGCTGAAGAGCTCGCTGAAAGTTTAGGCACTGAGCTTATCCAATGGCATATCAAATCGACGACTAAAGCTCAGCAAGGACTGTACGAATACGATGCGGTTTCCCGTCTTCGTGATTCACAGCTTGGCGACGATCGTGTTCACGATATTAAAAACTACATTGTTAAAGGAAAGCTTTGGGAAGCATTTACCGCTGAAAAACGCCCGGTATTGCTCATTGATGAGATAGACAAAGCCGACATCGAGTTTCCAAACGACTTATTGCTCGAGCTCGATAAAATGGAATTCTATGTGTACGAGACTCAAGAGCGCGTTGTCGCCGCTCAGCGTCCCATCGTGATTATTACGTCCAATAATGAGAAAGAATTGCCCGACGCTTTCTTGCGCCGTTGTTTCTTCCACTATATTCAATTTCCAACACCTGAAGATATGGAAGAGATTGTTAATGTTCACTTCCCTAGTCTTAAGAAGAATTTGCTGAGCGAAGCATTAGGTGCATTTTTCAATCTACGTGATGTGCCAGGGCTTAAGAAAAAGCCATCGACCTCTGAGCTAATTGACTGGCTTAAGCTGCTGGTCGCTGAGGATATTCCACCTGAGGCACTACACAACAAAGATGGGAAAGCATCTATTCCACCACTTTATGGTGCATTGCTGAAAAATGAGCAAGATATTCACCTGTTTGAAAAACTGGCCTTTATGGCGAGACGCTAATGCTTATTCAGTTTTTTTTCACGCTGCGAAAATATCAGGTTAAAACAACCCTTCGCGAGTTGCTTGATTTACTCAGGGCAATGGAAAAGCACGTGGTGTATGCCGATATAGAAGCGTTTTACAGTTTGTCGCGCACCATCATGGTAAAAGATGAAACTCAGTACGATAAGTTCGACCGGGCTTTTGCTAATTATTTTGAAGGTGTCGAGTCAATTGACTTATTTGGTAAAGAGATCCCTGAGGAATGGTTACGCAAAGAGCTTGAAAAGAACTTAAGCGCTGAAGAGCGCGAGGCCCTGAGGCAAGCTGGTGGTCTTGATGAGCTTATGGAAACCCTCAAAAAACGTTTAGAAGAGCAAGAAAAACGTCACCAAGGTGGCAACAAATGGGTAGGCACGGGCGGTACGTCACCCTTTGGCGCTTATGGCGATAATTCTGAGGGCGTTCGCATTGGTCAAAAGGGCAATCGCAAGTTCTCAGCTGCTAAGGTATGGGACAAACGGGAATTCAAAAACCTGTCGTCAGATGTAGAGCTAGGCACGCGAAACATTAAGGTTGCCCTTCGAAAGCTACGCAAATTTGCCCGCACAGGTGCGAGTGAAGAGCTTGATGTTAGAACGACCATTGGTGAAACCGCGAAAAAGGGTGGCATGCTGGATATTCATATGGCACCTGAAAGACACAATGCGGTTAAAGTGTTGATGTTTTTCGACGTGGGAGGCTCTATGGACCCCCATGTAAAAACTACTCAAGAGCTGTTTTCAGCGGTGCAGTCTGAATTTAAGTACTTGGAATACTTTTATTTTCATAACTGCGTGTATGAAGAAGTGTGGAAGGATAATTTGCGCCGTAATAAAGAGCGGATCTCAATATGGGATATTATTCATCGATACGGCAAAGATTATAAAGTGATTTTTGTGGGGGATGCCACTATGGGGCCTTATGAAATCACTTATCCTGGTGGCAGTGTCGAGCACTGGAATGAAGAGCCGGGCAGTGCATGGATGCAAAGGCTATTAAACCATTTCAGTAACGCGGTTTGGCTCAACCCTCAGGCTGAAAATTATTGGCCTTATTACTCGTCTATCAAAATTATGCGTGAAATTATGGAAGACAAAATGTATGGGTTGACGCTAGAAGGGCTCACCGAGGCCATCAAAGGACTGAGTCGCACTCGCTAATACACAAGTGGTTAATAGCAGTATGTGCGTCTAAAGCGCGCTGTAAACACGAGAAACTAGGCCCTTTTTATTTCCTTGAATGAAAGGGCCTAGCGAAAAAACCTTTACGCAGGTTGTTCGATAAGCACGTTGGTCGAACGCTGAATATAAAGCAGCCTGGCTCCCAGTAATACTGCGGCAGCGCTTAATCCCACAATAAATCCAATCCAAAAGCCAGCTGCAGCCATTGGCTCGTTAGTCAGCCAGGAGGTTCTTCCCAAAATAATGCCGGTGGGAAGCCCGATAAGCCAATATGACACAAAGGTGATGATAAACATTGCCGTGGTGTCTTTATATCCTCGCAGCGCATTGGCCGATATTACCTGTACAGCGTCTGAGAGCTGGAAAAGCGCTGCATAGATAAGTAGGGCATTGGCAATAGCGTAAACCTCGCCGTCGCTTGTGTATAAGCTGATGATGAAACCTTTAGCCACAAGGGTGAAGGTGGCGGTACACGCAGAAGTAATAAATCCAATTAATATGGCACTTCGCGCTGCTATTTTTGCCTGTCGAGGGTTCTTTTGTCCAATACGGTAGCCAATGCGAATGGCCACGGCCATACCTATACTCATCGGAAACATAAACATCAGTGCTGAAAAGTTAAGCGCGACTTGGTGGGCTGCAACGACTGTTGCGCCAAACGGTGCAAGAAGTAGGGCAACGGCAGAAAACAGCGTTACTTCAAACAGGATTGTCATTGCAATAGGAAGGCCTAAAGCGAAGGTTCGACCAATGGTTTTTAAGTTTGGACGGTACCATTGATTAAACAGGTCGTATTTGCGCAGCGCAGGTGCAAGTCGCACGTAAATAAAGGTAGCAATTAGCATGGTATAAATAACCAGCGCAGTAGCAACCCCGCAGCCAGCACCACCCATGGCAGGTAATGGGCCAACGCCATAAATGAATAAATAATTGCCCACAATGTTTGCCATTAACCCAATGACGGTAATGATCATGGTGGGCTTTGTTTTACCCAGTCCTTCACAATAATTCCTCAACCATTGATAGATAGCAAAGCCAGGCATGGCAAGAAATACATAGATGACGTAGTCCACGGTTATGCTGTGAAGCTCTGGTGCCATTGGAAATAACGATACGATACTTTCAGTAAAGGGAATAAACGCGGCGATGACTAAGCCTACAAATAACACTAAATAACCGGCCTGCTGACTGGCATCAGCAATACCAGCAATGTTCTTGTTACCTTGTAGCCTTGAGATGATAGGCGGTAAGGCAAGGGCAATACCCTGAATGAAGCAAAGAAGGGGGATGGTAATACTAAAACCTAACGCCACCGCAGCCATGTCAGTCGCGCTGTAGCGTCCTGCCATGATGGTGTCACTCACACCCATGAGCATTTGCGTAATTTGGGCAATAAGCAATGGCCAGGCTAACTTTAATACGTCTCTAGCTTCGATAATAAAGCGTTTTCTATTCACAGATGTTTATTCTCACGGTAAAAAATTCAGACTAAGATGTTTTTAAAAGCTCATGTCTAAACAGCATTGTTTGAAAGATGAAAAGCAAAAGGCATAGCTCAATAGGCATAGCTCAACAGGCAAGGCTTAAGCGCTAGGTAAATGGCATCACCGGCACCGTATCGCCTATAGCTAATGTGCTTATATCTTCATGGATGATCATAAAGCAATTAGCGGATGTGATCGATGTCATCACGCCTGAGCTTTGAGTTTTAAACGGCGTGACCACTAAGTTCCCATTGTCGTCGTAACTCATCGTGGCTCGCTGGTAATCTCGACGCCCAGCGCGACCCTTAATGTCTTTTGTCAGCGTGGCCGTTACTGTGAGCGCAGTGTGACCATCTTGCCGCCCCTGCATTTTACTAATGATGGGAAGTACAAGAAGCTTAGCCGTCACAAACGAGGAAACTGGGTTACCTGGAAGCCCACAAAATACGGTATTGTTCAATCTACCGAGTGCAAAAGGTTTTCCAGGTTTAACGGCAATTTTCCAAAACTCGATGTGGCCCATGGCCTCTATGACGTCTTTTACATAATCGGCATCGCCAACGGATACACCGCCGCTGCTCACCATAATATCCACATGGTTGCCTGTCACGTTGCTAGTAGGGTCTGCAGTAGTAGATGCCGCTTGATGAAACAACCTAGTCAGAGATGCTTTATCATCTTCAACTATGCCAAAATCGATAACTTCTACATTTTGGTCACTTAGAATAGCGCTTATGCCAACACGGTTCGACTCGTAAATTTGCGTGTCGCTACGCGACTCTCCAGGGGCCGCCAGTTCGTTGCCAGTGGCAACAATACCAACTCGTAATTTTCGATAAACCACAACCTCGTTTAGGCCTTGAGAGGAGAGTAACATGAGGTGCTCTGCCCGCAGCTGAGTCCCTTCTTTAATAAGAACTTGCCCCTTGGCGATATCATTGGCTTGAGGGCGAATATTTTGACCCAGTGTAGGGGCCTCATTAATGATCAGGTTGCCGTTGGCATCATTGCCACAGTTCTCAATCATTATCACTGTATTCGCGCCATCTGGAATAGGCGCGCCAGTCATAATTTTGTAAGCATGACCCGCGGAAAGGGGGGTAGAAGCCTTTTCTCCAGCTGTAATAATACCTTGAACGGTAAGCGCTTGGCCTTGAGTGTACGAATTTGCATTAATAGCAAACCCGTCCATTGCAGAGTTATCCCATGGCGGCACATCTATCGTGGCGACAACGTCTTGTGCCACTACACGACGATGTGCACTAAACAAGCTTATTGTTTCAATGTCAGAAACTACATGTGTCGCTGCCAGCGCCTTTGAGAGCGCCTCTTCCAATGAAAGCCAGCTGGATGACATTTCGATAACTCCCTGAGTGATTTAACCGTGGCATGAGGCTGTTTACTTTTGGCCAAATAAAGACGAAAACAAAGTTAACAACGATAAAAATAGACGGGGAATACTACAGAAAAAGTACGCTATTCACCAAAGGTAAATGCGATAGTGTTTATCCTTTATTGAGAGTCTTAACTAAAATTGAGGGTGAAGAGTGACTAGTTGGAAGTATCGATTAGACTAGGTGCTCTATTGGACGCCGCTTGTATAGGCTTGAGGCTATAGGGCTGAAGGTGTAAGGGAAAAGTGCTAAGTAAATAGTGCTAGGGGGTAATTGAAGCGATCCGACTAAAGTCATCGAATACCCAATTAGGGTTGTGTGCACCAATATCTTC
Organism: Alteromonas genovensis; assembly: GCF_010500895.1. Taxonomy (GTDB): domain Bacteria; phylum Pseudomonadota; class Gammaproteobacteria; order Enterobacterales; family Alteromonadaceae; genus Alteromonas; species Alteromonas genovensis. Next base: position 302,897 of record NZ_JAAAWO010000005.1, on the reverse strand, counting down.
GCCGTAGTTATACCCATAGGTAAGTCCAACACTTCGCATGTTTGCAGCATGTGCCGCTAAAATATCGTTTTTCGAATCGCCCACCATTACGCACTCACTTGCTTTGACGTTCAGGGTTTTACAAACATGGTTCAAAGGCAAGGGGGAAGGTTTCTTTTCCTTTAAAGAATCACCCCCAATAAAAAGAGAGAAAAAAGATTCTACCTTGAACGCTTCTACAATGGGGGCAATAAACTTTTTGGGCTTATTGGTTACTAGCGCTAGCGTATAGCCTTTGCGTGAAAGGGTACTGAGTGTGTCATACACATGAGGGTAAAGAGTAGAAGCGCGACACACGTTTAAATCGTAATGATATAAAAAACGCTGAAAGGTATGGTCGATTAACTCGTTGCTTATAGAGTTACACTGCTGCGTGTTAGCATCAGTTTTACCCGATAGTCCTCGTTCAACCAGCACTCTTGCACCATTACCCACCCAATTTCTAATTGTGGATTCACCAAACTTTGCCATACCCACATCGCTGAGTGCATTGTTTAATGCACTCGCAAGGTCGGGAACTGAATCAACAAGTGTACCGTCTAAATCAAATATAAAAGTGGTTATAGGTTGCATAAAATACTGTTCATTTCTGTTTAAAACTACGGTCCATGTTTGAGACTACTGTCTGTGTTTAGGGCTATGTCGAAGGATACTTGCCCATATCGACAACTTGCTCTAAATACCTGGAGCCAAGTGAGCCGAAACCCTCTTTCGTCACAGGTTTCGGCACTTAGGCCACAGTCTCATATAGGCCAGCAGCCTTACCGATACACACTATTCAAAGTCTTGATTACTGATCCATAATGTCTGGTAGGGCTTCAATTGAATGAAGCCGCTTGAAAGACAAATTTCATCACGTGTTACCAAGTCTATCCAGTTGTCAGTGCCGATTAAATTGATATCTGATAGCAAAATGGTTTTTTCTTCATCGCAAATATTATTTACGCAGAAAATACTCTGCTTTCTATCAAGACTTTGTCGCCAATACCCAAATATTTCATTACCCAACTGCAGCGTGAACTGAGTTGCATTTGGGTGAAACGCCGGTTGCGCCTTTCGTATGCGGATAAGCTGAGACACCCGGGTTAACACTTTGTGGTGTTGAGAGAAGGGCGAATCGAGCAAAGTCTCTAATTCATCAATATTCCAGCGACGACGGTTAATACTTCGATTTTGTCCTGTATTCGCCACTTTTTCATAGTCATTGGAGGTGCCCAATAAACTATGAATATACAGCCCGGGAATACCTTCCATGCCTAGCATAATTGAGTGGGCACAGATAAAGCGGTCTACTTGGAACCGGTCTGGCCCTTTAGTGGTGCCTTGTAATGCGTCAAACAGGGTAATATTAATTTCATAAGGTTTTTGTTTACCATGCTCAGATGCACGCCAAGAAATCTTACCGCCAAAGTTCTGCATGGTATGAACCAATTCGGATATTTCCTCATCGTCTAGCAGCCCCTCTGCGGGACGCAGTCCAATACCATCATGAGATGCAATGAAATTAAAATAGGCCGTGCCGTTTTGCGCGGGCGGCATACTCATCATCCAGCTTTTTAAATAGGTACAGTCGCCGGTCACTAACGTGTTAACCAAAAGCGGTGGTAGAGAGAAGTTATAAATGGCATGCGCTTCGTTAGCATTGCCGAAATACGTTAGGTTTTCTCTATTCGGAATGTTGGTTTCTGTGATGATAATAATAGAAGGATCGACATGCTCAATCAGCGTTCTCAGTAAACGCACAACTTCGTGGGTTTGAAACAGGTTGATGCTGTTTGAACCGACAATTTTCCACAAAAATGCCACCGCATCTAGGCGGAAAAGCTTGGTGCCTTTATCAATATACAGTTTGATAATGTCCACAAAGGCCAGCAGCACCTTTGGATTTCTAAAATCAAAATCGACCTGATCATGACTGAAGGTACACCACACGTACTTAGTCCCTTCGGCGGTTTCCGTTTCTCGCAGTAACGGTGACACACGAGGCCTAGTTACCATAGAAAGGTCATCTTGCGGGTCTGCGGTAAAGAAAAAATCTGAACCGGGTCCTTCACTTTTAATAAAGTTATCAAACCAAACGCTTCTCGCCGAGCAATGGTTTATTACCAAATCTGTCATCAGCCCATAGTCTTTCGCTATGGCCTCTATGTCGTCCCACGAGCCTAACGACTCATTCACTGTTGAGTAATCAATGACTGAAAAGCCATCATCGGAGCTATAGGGGAAGAACGGCAATATATGCACATTGTTGATCGTGTTTTTGCAATATTGATGTAAGAAGTTATTCAAGGTTACCAATGGTTTTTCGTTATCACGAATAACGCTATCACCATAGGTGATCATGATAATATCTTCTTCGTCCCAATAGTTATGGTGAGATTGAGGCGAAGCAATGTCTTCGCTCGATGCTATGCCGATAGCGGCTAGCAGCTGCTCCGTTAGCGTGTCATAGGACACGTCTAACGAAACATCGGCATAGATAGTCTCTAAATGGTGCTTTACTTTGTCATAGAGAGGATCCCATGCCATATTACTTCTCCATATATTCGGCGGTGTCTGCTTCAACCGCTTCAAGTAGGCGTTCTAAAATGTCAGGTACCGCACTAGTTACTCGGTTCCAACTTGGAATAAACGGCGTTTCCATCGGATTTTCTAAGAAATTTTGACCCGCTTTCATAATGTTACTGGCAAACATTTCTACCGCTTTTTCTTCGCTGTGAATGTCTAGGGTTAACCCGTTCATTACCGCGTCGTTGTGGTAGGTTTCGATAAAGTCGAGTGCAATCCTAAAGTACGTCGCCTTAATTGAGCGGAACATTTCATTACTGAACGTATAGCCCTGAGTGGCCAGTTTCCTGAAAATGGCTTTAGTGATGTCGATAGACATTTTTGATAAGCCGCCTTGATCATTATTCAATGATAAATCCTGGTGCTTATGGTCGTAAATATCGCAGATGTCTGCTTGGCATAGACGGTTATGGGAATAGTTGCGATGCATCTCAGACAACACACCAATCTCTAGTCCCCAGTCGCTCGGAATGCGAATGTCGTTTAACACGTCACGTCTAAATGAAAACTCTCCCGCAAGTGGATAACGAAAGCTATCCATAAACTCAAGGTATTCATTGTCGCCCATAATGCGTTTTAGGGCTCTTAGCAAAGGAGTTACCAGCAAGCGAGAAACACGACCGTTAATTTTACCGTTGGCAACACGGGCGTAAAACCCTTTACAGAACTCGTAGTTAAAGTTGGGGTTCGCAACGGGATAAATTAGCTTGGCAAGTAAGTCTTTTTCATAGGTCACAATATCGCAATCGTGAAGCGCCACAGATTCAGCGCGGTTTGAGGCCAGTATGTAACCCATGCAGTACCAAACGTTCCTGCCTTTACCCATTTCCTTTGGGGCTAAACCCTGCGCTTGTAACTCTTCGTCTAAGGCCTTTAGGCGCGGCCCATCGTTCCATAACACTCGGTGGTGCTGTGGTAATTTACCGAAAAATTTAAGTGCGTGTTTATATTGCTCTTCGTTGGCTCTGTCTAATCCGATAACAACTTCGGCCAAATAGGGAACCGATGTAAGCTCACCAATAATATGAGGTAATGCGTCACCTTCAAGCTCTGAAAACAAAGAGGGCAAAATTAACGCCATGGGACGTTTTTTGGAGAATTGTAATAGCTCAGCCTCTAAGTCTTCAGTAGGTCTGCGCGATAAGTTGTGTAATGTAGTAATAACACCGTTTTGATAAAAATCAGCCATGTGTGCTCCTGATTATAGAGATAGCAATTGAGTAAGCATTTCAGTCCAACCTTCTGGACCGTTAAGGGTGCTGGTATATACCTCTTCTTTTTTTACTGTTGGCGGAGGATTTACCGGTGATAAAATTCGTATTGAGACATCTGCCGCTTCTAGCATGGCAATATCGTTATTTCCGTCTCCAAGGGCTACGGTTTGTACGCAAACCCCATTTTGTCTTTGGTATTCTTTTGCCAGCCACGTTAGCGCTTGGCCTTTATCGCAGTTGCCGGAAACGTGGATAAATCGCCCACCTTCTAGAGGATACGCACCTCTTTGTGATACTGCTTTGAGAAATTTTTGTTTATCATCATCACTTCCTTGCCACAAAATGGGCTCGCCAAACTGACGCTTAGCAGCAAGAGAGGCTGAGTATTCATCTAATCCGGTACTGTCTTGGATTTCTTCAATGGACATTTTGGAAAACTGTTTGTAGCTGCCTTCAAAGTCACCGCTTATTTTTTCCAACAGCTTAATCCAATGATTTTTGCTCGATATAAACGCCTTACACCAATATCCGTCTACCCACACTGTGCCAGCTGGCTTTTGTTTAAAAAAACCATGAGGAATAAAAATGGCAGCGCCATTTTCAATGATGAAAGGGCCCGTTAAATCTATTTTTTCTCTAAGAGGCTGAAGCTCTGCAAAGGTCTTGCTGGTGGTTGGAATAACGGGGATCTGCTTTTTGTCCAATGCGGTTAAAGCCGGTTTCGCCGCCTCAAAAGAGTAAGTATGATGGTCTAACAGCGTGCCATCCATATCGGTGAAAACAAGCGTTTTTGTCATTACTTCAAATCCTGTTGTGTGATGTTTCTGTGTTCGTCTAAATAGAATACGGTATCGCATTGCTGAGGGAGCGTACTGAGTGCATGCTCAGTAAGGCGCTGATAGTGTTCAATAAAGCGAGCAACCTCATCATCGTTCATTACGCCAGTTTTTTCACCTTTAGACGTTTTGGCAAGCTTGTGCTCTTGCTCTAAACGCCAATGTAGAACGCTGTCGAAGGAGGGCGCCGCTAGCATTACACTATAATCTATCTTGTTAAAAAGTGTTTGATATTGATTACCTAATTCGCTGTTAACAAAAGAGCGCCATGTACACAGAGAATCTTCCTCGCTTTCTAGCGCATTAACAGGGTGTGTTAACGCTGACGATTCTTGTGGCGAGACGCCCACGCACCACCCTTCTAAAATAATGACATCAGAAAGAGCGTCCATTACCGGCCACTGAGATATCGGGAAGGGGTTATCTGTGGATTTATCAAACCGTGGGAGTTGTGTACGTTCGCCTTTTTCAAGCATAGAAAACGTATCGAGAGCCAATGCTATGTTGTGGGTTCCCGGTACGCCGCGCGTCTTTAATAGTGGGTGTACCTTTATGGCAAGGGCGTTTCGGTGTTTTTTGTCGAGATAAAAATCATCGATGGAAAGAGAGACCACACGCATGTCGTGCTCAGATTTCAAAAAGGTTTCTATAAAACTTGTGAGTGTAGACTTTCCAGAGCCTTGGCAACCATTAATACCCACAATGAATGGTTTTTTTGCACTTTTTTGGTGCTTTAGTAACTGTTCACAGAGTGGGATGAACCACATTTGTGCAGTGTCTGCATAACTACTTGGCAGATGATGGGCTGTTAAAAAGCCATGTATATCCATGTTGTCACCCTAATCAATACAGAATTAGCACTCCATAGCTGATTAGGGTTACAACATCTATGCCAACAAAGCGATTAACTTCAAGATGAGCGCAATTACTTTTTGTTAGCGACGATCACGGCTCTTTGTGGTGCAGGGTAGCCTTCAATGGTGCGCGTAATATCTTCTGGGTTGAGAAAATCTTTCAACGACTGGGTCTCCATCCATTCTGTTGCACGCTGCTCATCAAGGGTAGTGTGGTTAATATCAACTACACGTATATTTTCAAATCCGAGACGCTCTAACCACACCATCAGCGCCTTTGCACTGGGAAGAAACCAAACATTACGCATTTGTGCGTAACGCTCGCCAGCCATCAGTACAGTGGTTTCATCACCATCAACAACAAGGGTCTCAAGCACTAACTCGCCACCCTTACGTAGCTGGTCTTTCAACTGGGTAAGAAACTGCATGGGATCCTTACGGTGATAGAGGACTCCCATTGAAAACACGGTGTCGAAAGCCTTAAGCGGCTGCATGTCTTCAATGCCAAGGGGCAGGAAATGAATATTTCGTTGTCCGATAAAGTGCTTAATGGCTTGAAACTGAATTAAAAACAGCTGTGTGGGGTCGATACCATAAACACCGGATGCGTCTTCGCCCAGCATTCTCCACATGTGATAGCCACTGCCACAGCCTACGTCTAGCACTTGTCTGTTTTTAAGCGGCGCAATATGAGGCACTACGCGATCCCATTTCCAATCTGAGCGCCACTCGGTATCGATGTGAATGTCGTGCAGATAGAAAGGGCCTTTACGCCAAGGCATAAATTGCTTCAATAACCCACTAATTTGTTTTTGAGTATATTCGTTTATGTCAGCAGCAGTGCCTACGGTTACGCTGGTGCTTAATTCAACAGTGCTAGGCGCTGTTTGCGGCAACTTGGCGAGAAGTCGACACCACTTGTCGAACTCACCGTGCTTATTGTGTTGCTGCCAAGTGTTGAGTTGTGAAGGAAGCGTTTGAAGCCACGCTGAAAGAGGGCTATCTAACAGAGATTTATAGCAGTCGTTAAACCAAGTCTGCGCTAATTTGCTCATTGTGTTCTCGTTGTGCTCTTAATGTATTAAACGTTGATAACGCCGTGTGTAGCTAAAAGAAATGGTGAGTGCCAATAAAGTGGTACATGTAACTTGAGGCTGTACACCTATTGCTTAAGGGCAACAATAGAGGTGAAGTTGTAGCACTTAAACCACATCACTACCTCGTCAAACCCCGCGTTGCTGAGCCTTTGCTCATGCTCTGCATACGTATCGGTCAACATGACCTTTTCTAGCGAGGCACGTTTTTGACTGACTTCTAACTCGCTGTAGCCATTATCACGCTTAAATTGATGATGTAAGTCGATTAAAAGCTCATTTCCAGCCACTGAAGGGTGGCGAATTTTTTCAGATAAAACCAGTATGCCCCCAGGATTCAAGCCGTCAAAAATTCGTTTAAGCAGACTCTCCCTATCCGCAGGGGGAATAAACTGCAAAGTGAAATTCATTATCACCATAGATGCATTATCTATCCGAATGTCCTGGGCCATTCCTTGTTCAACTCTAACAGGGTTTGGCAATGAAAAGGTTTGAACAACCCGCTTGCAGCGGTCAACCATTGCCTCAGAGCTATCAATGCCGATGATTTCACAGGTTTTGTTTTCTGTTGCTCTTGCCACCGATAAACTTGCTGCGCCAAGAGAGCAGCCCAAGTCATAAACACGGCTACCATCGGTTACTTTCATTGCAGCAAGTTCACCAATAGCGTGAATAATAGATTCATAGCCCGGCACCGAGCGTTGAATCATATCGGGAAACACATCAACCACTGACTCATCAAATTTAAAGTCGGTGACTTTGTTCAGCGGGGCGGCAAAAATGTTGTCGTGTTTCTTCACGTATTTCTCTTGGTTTTGAATCTGGACGCTCAATTTTACCGTTTGAAACGAAAATGCCAAACCAAAACGTAAAATATATACTGAATTTGCAGGTTTTTTGCGGTTAAGGGGTTTTAGTAACTAGTCTAAAGTATTAATCTATACTCATATTATAAAAAGGACGTAGTACGTTAATGACTAGAATCTTAATTGCAGACGATCATCCGTTGTTTCGAGAAGCATTGAGTGGTGCGCTTACCCCTTATTTCGAGAATGCTCAAATCGTTGAAGCGGAAAGCCTAGAGACTGCCCAAGACAGACTTAGCGAATATGATGATATCAAGCTTGTACTTCTCGATTTGAATATGCCTGGTGGCGAATACTTCAATGGGTTAATTACGCTGAGAGAGCAATACCCGAATATCCCAGTTGGCGTTATCTCAGGTAGCGATAGTGTTGAAGTTGTTGCTCAGGTAATGAGTTTAGGTGCTCAGGGCTTTATTCCTAAAGTATCTGCAACAAGAGAGGTTGCGCAAGCTATTGTAGATATGATTGCTGGCAAAAAGTGGCTACCTGATGGCGTTGAAGAGCAACTTGAAAAAGTGGACGACGAGCTTAAAGTATTGCTGCAAAGATTCAGAGAATTAACGCCTAAGCAAATTCAAGTACTCTCATACTTGCGTGCGGGTCTTATGAATAAGCAAATTGCTCATGAGATGAACGTGACTGAGGCCACTATTAAAGCGCATATAAGCGCAATACTTCGCAAGTTAGAGATTAATACTCGTACTCAAGCGGTGTTATTGATGGATAAACTTCAGCTAAGCTAATATAAGAGCTAGCATTTGAGCTAAAAAGTGCGCGGCTAATCCTTAAATTGAAATGAGATCAAAGCCAATTTGGCGTGAGTCTATTAGCGAGACCGTTATAAAAAAACCGAACTTTGCGTTCGGTTTTTTTGTGTTTCTCACTTTATGTCTCAAGTAAGGAACAGGGATTAAAATACAAAGATAAAAAAGGCCGCTGTAGTAGCGACCTTGTTTTTAAAGCGAAATAGCTAAAGCGATAAACTATGCAGCCTTGCCGCTACGTTTCTTCGCGGCACTTGTTGAATTTATCTTGGCCACAAGTTCTTCATGGTCAAAGTCGTCAACGTTAATAGTGCGCAGTCTTCCGGCTTCCGTTTTGTGCAGTAACTCAGCTTCAGCTTTATCAATAATACCTTCAGCTAAGGCTTCGTCTGCTAACACGTCCAAACGAGTAAATGGAAGTTTTGCTTTCTTATGCTTACAAATGCGGTCAAACACAGGCTCGCTTAGCAACACATCATCAAGCGTTTGCTCAAGGTCGCCGAACAGGCTACCGTCTTCACGGCTTAGGTATTGACCATAACCTAGACGGCTACGTGCTGATGACGGCGTCTGAAGCATTTTAGCAATCGCATGTTCAGTTTTATCTGAAGGTTTACCAACACGACGTCCTACAGGAAGCACCATCACGCGTAATGCTACTGCAATGGCTCTGTTAGGGAAGTTCGCAAGGAAGTCTTCGATAGCCGTTTCTATATCGTGCAATGTGTTTTGCATTGCCCAATGTAGAAGAGGAAGGTCTTCTTTTAAACGACCGTCTTCATCGAAGCGCTTCAGCGTTGTGCTACCCATATAGATACCGCTTAGAATGTCGCCCAATCGAGCAGACAAACGTTCGCGACGTTTAAGATCGCCACCAAGTACACCCATAGACACATCTGTTAGTAGCGCTAAGTTTGCACTGTAACCTTGCATTAGTTTGTAATAGCGTGCTGTTTCGTCGGTAAATGGGGCACTGCTGAATGCTCCATTCGTTAGCGAGAACCAAATACTGCGAACAGTATTTGCTACCGCAAAACCAATGTGTCCGAATACGGCTTTGTCGAAAGCAACAAGTGCGTCTTTCTTATCTTCAATTGCAGCAGCTTGAAGTTCTTTCAACACAAATGGATGACAGCGCATTGCTCCTTGGCCGAATATCATCATGTTGCGGGTAAGAATATTTGCGCCCTCAACCGTGATTGAAATGGGAACGCCTTGATACCCACGACCTAGGTAGTTATTGGGGCCAAGCATAACGCCTTTACCACCATGAACGTCCATGGAATCGTCCATGACTTGACGCATTTTTTCCGTCAAATGGTATTTACATATCGCTGAGATAACAGAAGGCTTCTCGCCAAGGTCTACACCCACCGTTGAAAAGCGGGTTACGCCGTCCATCAAGTAAGCATTACCACCAATGCGTGCTAGCATCTCTTCAACGCCTTCCATATGACCAACTGGCATACGGAACTGGCGACGAATTCGCGCATAAGCACCTGTAGCAAGCGATACTGATTTAGCGCCGCCTGCAGCAGAAGAAGGTAGGGTAATACAACGACCAACAGACAAGCATTCCATCAGCATACGCCATCCGCGACCAGCCATTGAAGGCCCACCGATGATGTAGTCAATAGGGACGAAAATATCGTTGCCCTTCACCGGACCATTTTGAAATGGTGTATTAAGTGGGAAGTGACGACGACCAATTTCTAACCCCTTCGTATCGCGAGGAATAAGCGCACAGGTAATGCCTGGGTCGGCATTATCGCCAAGTAAACCATCTGGATCTTTCAATTTAAATGCAAGGCCAATAACCGTAGCAACTGGTGCGAGGGTGATATAACGCTTACTAAATGTAAGGCGCATACCTAACACTTCTTCACCATTGAATTCGCCCTTACACACTATACCAACGTCTGGAATAGCGCCTGCATCTGAGCCCGCTTCTGGACCCGTCAGCGCGAAACATGGAATTTCGTCACCAGCGGCAAGTCTGGGTAAATAATGGTCTTGCTGCTCTTTAGTACCATAGTGCTGTAGTAGCTCACCTGGACCTAATGAATTGGGTACACCTACCGTACTTGAAAGGACAGCACTCACACCTGCCAGCTTCTGTAAAACACGAGACTGAGCAAATGCCGAGAAATCTAAACCGCCATATTCTTTCTTAATGATCATAGCGAAGAATTTATGATCTTTAAGGAACTGCCAAATTTCAGGAGGCAGGTCGGCGTCTTTATGGTTGATTTGCCATTCGTCCACCATAGAACATACTTCTTCGCATGGTCCGTCTAGGAACGCCTGTTCTTCTGCTGTTAAACGGCCTTTAGGGATGCGGTGTAGCTTGTCCCAATCTGGCTTACCACTGAATATATCGCCATCCCACCAGACAGTACCGGCATCGATAGCTTCTTGTTCAGTACTCGACATTTCAGGCATTACCTTGCGATAGAATGCCAATAATTTCGTCGAGATGTGCTGTTGTCTAATATTCGACAGCGTGAAAGGGAGTGTGAGTGCTAAATACACTACCCAGCCTAAAAGGCCAATGTCACCAAAAAAGGTGCCTAAAACCATGACGCCTGCACCCATGGCAACTGCTGTTACCAAGCTAGTGCGCTGATAGCTAGCGACTGCTAGTGTCACAACGACCAGTAAAAACCATATAAAATCTGCCATACATCACTCCTGAAAGGCCTTGAATAATACACTTGTCTGACATTTTGAACGATGGAGCTTGGTTTGCTCGTGTTTAGTTGCCTAATGCCATGTTCTTTTAACTGCATTTTGAGGTCAGACCAGCATGCCCTAAACGTATTATTTAATGGCCGAAAGATCAAGATTATTACATGAATAATCTACTAATCACGGCGTAAATAATAGGCGGTTAATTAAAGTATAGCGGTTACTGAAAAATTCAGATCAAAACCCACAGCGATGATGGGGATGTGCCGCCTTAAATTATGCCCCTTTGGTAAAGTCCAATTTACGATAATAACAGCGCAATGATTGAAAAAGGCCGCAGATAGCGGCCTTTGGAGGGGAAAAGAGGTAAGCTAAAAACTTATTCAAAGTTCATTCAGGGCTCATTGACTTAAGCCCAATTGCCAAGGCGAACTAGACAAAGCTTGGCCCCATGTAAAACAATGAGCTAAAGCGTTTCAAATGCTTTTAATTTGATATCGCCTTGTTCTTCGCCTTCTTTAAATTGTTGTAATCTAACCAGGGCATAGTCTAATGAAGGTGCAAACCAAGCAAAAGTTTCGCGCTTTCTAGAATCGCGGATTAATTTCACTTTCACTGTCTTTAAATCGCCGTAAGGTAATTTCAACGTTTCGTTGTCTACAACCTCAACGCCGTATTGACGACGCTGACCACGATAATTAATAAAGTCGTAAGTCAGTGACGTTTCACCTTTAGCCAGTTGTTTGGCTAGATCTAAACGGTAAATTTGATTATCAAATTCTCCATCCCATTCAAATGCATTGCCATTATCAACGGTTATTTTGCCGTTACCCTGATGACTGAAAGACACTTCTAATGATTTATCTGGGCCGGTACCCGAGCGGCTATAATAGTACTCAGATGGTACGATATTATCGCCCTGAATTAGAAATATTGAATGTTCACTGCGTTTATCAGAGAGGAAAAACTTCGATACTTTAGAAGTATAAATAAGCGAATATTTTTCTTCGCCTAATTGGGAGAGCTCGATGGAGGCTTGACCCACATCGTCACCCCATTTATAAGCTGTATAGGTGGCTTTATAGGGTTCAATAGACAGCGAGGTATCAGCGAATGCATTCGCTGATACCGCACTCAAGGAGATAAATAGCGTCGCTAATACGTTTTTTGCTCGCGCATTACTCGTTCGCATAACCTGTTTCTGGAAGCTCTTGCTCATCTAAGATAGCCTTATTGTCTCGCATCGATAACCTGCCTGCGCTAAACCAGCCCAGAACAAGAGGGTAAATACGCCTCTCTTGCTCCTGTACACGCTCAGCTAAGTCGCTTGCAACGTCATCTTCAAACACTGGCACTCTGCATTGAATAATAACAGGGCCGCCGTCGAGTTCTGGTGTCACAAAGTGAACACTAACCCCGTGTTCCTCGTCACCGTTATCGATAGCACGCTGATGTGTATGTAAACCTTTGTACTTAGGCAACAATGATGGATGAATGTTCACTAATTTTCCAGCGAATGCATCAACAAATTCGGGTGTGAGTATTCGCATGAAACCTGCAAGTACCACACAATCTGCACCGAAGGCCTCAATCTGCGCTCTTAAAGCGGCATCGTAGGAGGCTCTGTCATCAAAGTCGGTGTGGTCAAGACAGATGGCCTCGATACCGGCATCTGCTGCCCGCTCTAAGCCATAAGCATTTGGACGGTTACTGATAACGCCGCTTACTACGGCATTGAGTCGGCCGGCAGCAATTGCATCGATAATCGCCTGCAAATTACTACCATTACCAGAAATGAGTACGCAAAGTTTTGTCACAGTGCTGCTCACCCGTTTATCTCTACTTGTTCACCGTCGCTATCTTTTGCTTCGATGGCACCAATAAGCCATGCATTCTCACCCTGACTGTTTAGTATTTCCAGTGAGCTCTCAACATCGCCTTCGTCAACAACGATAACCAAGCCAACGCCGCAGTTAAAGGTGCGATACATTTCATGACGAGTGACATTACCTTGAGTTTGTAACCAAGAAAAAATCTCTGGCCATTCCCAAGTGCTTTCGTCAATAACAACTTTTGCATCGTCAGGAAGCACACGAGGAATATTTTCCCAGAAGCCGCCACCGGTAATATGGGAGATTGCACTCACTTTAATTTGCTCTAACAGGGCAAGCACAGACTTAACATAGATGCGTGTGGGCTCAAGAAGGTGATCGATAATAGGCTTGCCGTTTAACTCGGCATCAACGTCGGCTTGACTCACTTCTATAATTTTACGCACTAACGAGTACCCGTTAGAGTGGGGGCCTGATGAGCCCAAGGCTATCAACTTTTGCCCTGGCTTAACGGTTGTTCCGTCAATGACTTTTTCTGCTTCAACAACACCTACACAGAATCCAGCAATATCGTAGTCACCGCCGTGATACATTCCAGGCATTTCAGCGGTTTCACCACCAATAAGTGCACAGCCTGCTAGTTCACAGCCTGCGCCAATACCAGTCACTACCGACGCTGCAACATCGATATCTAACTTGCCTGTCGCGTAATAATCCAGAAAGAACAGCGGCTCTGCGCCTTGAACAATGAGGTCGTTAACACACATGGCTACTAGGTCAATACCTACGCCATCATGGCGATTCGCGTCCATAGCCACGCGAAGCTTAGTACCTACGCCATCGGTTCCAGAAACAAGCAGTGGTTTTTTGTATTTAGTAGGTAACTCACATAACGCGCCAAAACCACCTAAATTACCTTTTACTTCAGGTCGGTGGGTTTTTTTAGTGACTGATTTGATGCGCTCTACAAGTTGATTTCCTGCGTCAATATCTACGCCTGCGTCTTTGTAGCTTAAAGAGGTTTTATTTTCGCTCACGGTTGGGCCCTGGAACTAAGAGGTAGAAAACCGCGGATTCTACCAGTTAGTTGACACAAGTCCAATTTGTAGCGGTGATTTTATGGCCTTTTTTCGGATTATCCTCTCCACGGCCTAGCAGGCGATTAAAATATTTATTGGTTTAAGGATGAAATAAAACCCAATATAAAAGAGAATGGACGTACCGCTGGCACGTTATCACTATTTTTTTATGGATATCGGCATGTATTTAGTCATTAGCATCAACGCTTGTTTGTAAGCACCGTGTTGATGCACACTTGAACATCAGGGCGTTGGCAGCGTAGTTGTTGATAGCGGAATTGTGAGCAGGGAGTTGTAAGCAAAGATTTGATAGCAAGCAGCTGATAGTAAACTGTTAAGACAGAAATACAACAAAGATGGAGCATTAACATTGACAATGAGTAGGGCATTCTCACTCGCCGGAACGAATAACTTGATGAAACCGTACCCTTCTTTACTACTGACGTTTGCAGTCGGTTTTACTCTCGTCTGCGCTTCTTTCGTCGCAAGCGCTACCCAGAGAATAGTTGTGAATGAAGCGAAGATCCTTGTCGAAGATCAGAGCTCTCGCGCTCAACAAAAAGCAGCCAAACAAGCATTGCGAGAGGTGTTTTTGAAGATGTCTGGGTCTACTGAATCCCTTAGAAATCCCGGCGTAAAAGCCGCACTATCTTCACCTCAGTCTTTGCTTCGGTCTTATCGCTATTCCTATGAAGGTAGCGAAACCTATTATGTTGCTGAATTTGATAGCACTAAAGTAGGTGAAATTCTACAACGTGAAATGTTGCCCCTGTGGGGCGACAGAAGGCCTGAGACGCTAATATGGCTAGCGGTGAAAGACGACAATGAAAACAAGCTTATTATTGACGAGTCTTTAGATTTTCCAATCGCAGAAGCGCTGAGAACCACCGCACAAGAAAGGGGGTTACCGTTAAGTCTTCCTCTTATGGATTTAACAGATAACGTCAACATTACTACTTACGATGTGTGGGGACGTTTTGTTGAGCCCGTTCGAGAAGCTTCTCGCAGATACAGCGTAGACAACATTATCGCCGCTCGAGTATATAAAAACGATTCGTCCTTTATTCCGGACCTACCCAACGCTGAGCCGAATGCGGCCCTCAATTCAAACAGTAACCCAAACGGCAACCCGAACAGCAATTCAAGTGGCGAAGAAAGTACGCAATTTGAACACATGTCTGACGAGTCAGATAACTATGGCAGCAATAACAAAGAGCTTGTTGAAGAGGGTGGCTATGTAAGTAATAGCCAAGGTGAACAGACAGGCGACACTAACACTTACAACGACACCACCGACGGAGTGAGTGAGTCAGGTGTGAAAAAAGTTAAACCAACGATCAAACCCTTTACCATGGACGAATTTGAAGCGTATGCCGAGCAGTCTGAAGAGGGAGATTTCGGGCTTGATTGGGTTTTTATCAGTAAAGAAAGCGTGAGTTACGGCAGTATTTATGCTGATTCACCCGCTGAACTTGGTAACGCACTGATGGATGCCTATGCGGACTACCTATCGTCGCAATATGCTGTCGTTGGCGTTGATAAGGCGAACCGTGAAGTGCTTGAGATATCTATTGCGAACGTTGGAACCATTGAAAGTTATGCCGCTGTAAGTCGCTATCTTACCACGCTAAGCGTAGTTGAAAGTGCATCTCTTAAGGCCCAGCGAGGTACAGTCGCAACGTTTTCCATTACGCTTATTGGTACGACAGAAGACCTTATGAATACGGTTGGCCTCGAAGCAAAACTCAGACCTGTAGCTGATGCCTACGGCCAGCCCGTAGAAGGTTTCAGTTTCTATTGGAATAACTAACTATTTATGCAATTACCTTTACCTGTGACGCTGCCCATTGATGAGAACTTCGATAGTTTCGTGGGTGATGGTAATGAAGAAATAGTCACTTTGTTAACTGATATTGTTGATGCGTTACCAAGCTGGCGTAACTCGTCCTCATTGGGGCAACTCGTATCTCTCAAACTTCCCCTTGTTACCTTACTGGGTGCAAGCAGTGCGGGGAAAAGTCACTTGTTATTTGCAGCGTGTCACCAGCTTGCAAACAAACAAGTGAATCACCTGTATTTAAACCTCAATGATTATCAAGCGTGGTCTCATGATATTTTCGATGGTCTCGAAAACTTATCGCTAATTGCTCTAGACAACGTTCATGCCATTGCGGGAGATGCAGAATGGGAAGAAGCGTTATTTGACCTACTCAATAGAGTGGTGGAGACCCAAGACACTCTCGTGCTGTGTACCAGTCATTTAGGCCCTTCAAACCCGGCATTTTCTCTGCCTGATTTACGTTCGCGCTTAGCGTGGGGCGTTATCTATCACATCAATCCACTTGGGGATGATGGCAGAGAAAGGGCGGTTCGAATTAGAGCATTAGAAAGAGGGCTTAAGTTATCTAACCAGGCCCTGAATTTTCTACTTCATCACAGTGAACGAGATTTGAAAAGTTTAATGACGCTGCTGGGGCGGCTCGACACACGCTCCTTACAGGAACAAAAGCGATTGTCGGTGGCCATGGTAAAACGAGAGTTAGGCATTCAATAATACCCTTTAATGGAAGAAACCATTTATGTTGAGCAGCGTTTCCAGCGTCACATGCTGAGCCACACTAAAACGAATACCTACACCTAAACGTACCCACTTGCACATTTAGGGTATGCGTTGAAACGCCGCTCTTTGTTGAGTAAACAAACTAGTTCTAAGTAAACCCACTATTTCTGTTGCTCGAAATACTCTTTTTCTTCCTGCATTTCTTCTTTCAGTTTTTTGATACCCAAACCAAGTTCGCGACCTCGTTTTCTTGCAAATGCTGCACAACCAACAAACATAGTGGTGCAAAGCACTAACTCAACAACGCCATACCAACGCTCAGCGGGTACTGCATACACCACGGTGCAAGCGTGAATAAGGTAAAACAGTACGACAAAGTTCGCCCATGCATGAGTATAGGGTTTGCCTTTCAATACGCCGCGATAAGGCAACAGTAAAGGCAACAGATAAATCAGCACAATAAACGTAGGCGAGTAGGTGTGTACCTTGGTAAAGGTAAATTGCCATAACGTAAGCCATATTATCAGTAGGGTGTGGCTTACGAGCGCTAAATAGCGAAAAAAGCGCGTATCAGATGCCATTCTCATTCTCCGAATGTGTAGGTGTATAAAGTTGTTGAGCAAATGAAGCCAAGCGTTTGCCTTGTGCCATACACAGTGACTTCTCGTCGTCGCTCAATTGATTTGAACTTTTTAGGTTGGAATGCGCCACGTGCGTAACGCCGTAAGGACTGCCGCCGGTTGTGGTGGTATGAAGCTCAGGCTCACTGTAGGGCAAACCACATAGCACCATGCCATGGTGTAAAAGCGGGATCATCATGGAAAGTAGCGTAGACTCCTGACCACCGTGCATGGAGGAAGATGAGGTAAATACGCAGGCTGGTTTGTCAATGAGCGAGCCTTTGAGCCACAACTTACTGGTTGTGTCTAAAAAGTGTTTCATCGGCGCTGCCATATTGCCAAAACGGGTAGGGCTTCCCAGTGCAAGGGCGCTGCAATTTTCTAACTCTTGCAATGACACCACAGGCACATCCAGTTCAGGATCACCGGTCGCAATGACAGCGCTACCATCCTGGTCTTGCTCCTCAACTTTTAAGCCAGGCACAGTACGGACAATAACAGGAACATCGGTGGAGGTAATACCTTGTGCAATGGCGTCAGCCAGGCGCTTGGTGCTTCCATGGCGACTGTAATAAAGAACAAGAACGGGTTTCACTATACTATTTCCAATACATTTTCAGGTGGACGACCAATGCGAGCGTGGTCTCCGTTTATCACAATAGGGCGCTCAATTAATTTAGGTGTAGTAACCATTGCCTGTAATAAAGCATGGTCGTCGACGTCCGCATTCATCAATTTTGCTTCTTTGTATTCTGTTTCCTTGGTACGCATCATGTGGCGAACCGATTCAACGTTAAGTTTTTTAAATATTGATGTGATTTCATCAAGGCTCAGCGGAGTTTTCAAATATTCAATAACGTTGGGCGTAATGCCATTTTCTTCTAGCAATGCCAAGGTTTGTCTGCTTTTAGAACAGCGCGGATTGTGGATGATAGTAACTTGAGTCATGAATAAAGCCTTACTTTGATATTTTGCGCAGACTATTGCGCTTTTGATTTTTGTTTTCAAGCAATAATCAGTGAGAAGGCGAAAAATGTTGAACGCCATTCAGGTTTCGTACTACTTTAAACCCTTAACAGTGCCTGTAGACTCTGAAAAGCACCGAAGAATTAGAAACGAAAACATATTGCTCGCACCCATATTGACGAAGAATTTACGGAAAACACGTATGGCCAACAAATTTAAGCCAATCCAAGCAGCACAAGCCTTTAATTCAAAAAAAGATACAAAAAGAAATACAAAAACAGGAACGAAAACAAAAGCGTTTAGCGTAAAAGCATTAGGCTTCGTTGTGGTAACGCTACTCGCGCTAGGTGCTGGTATTTTCACTTATCAGTCGCAGCGCAGTGATTTCGAAACAGTGAGTGGCCAAGGTTACCAATGGAGCGAATTACAAGGGCAGTGGACCGTAATCAATTACTTTGCGCCCTGGTGTGCGCCGTGCTTACGCGAAATGCCCGAGCTAAACGCGTTTAGTAAAAACCTGCCTGAGGACACGTTAATTTTTGCGATAAACTACGATAGGCAAACATCCACACAGATTACTGAAATGGCAAATAAATACACCATTGAAGTGCCTATTATTTTTGCATCTGAAAATACAGTGCTTCCCATGGAGAAGCCACCGTATCTACCAGCAACATTCATAGTAGGCCCAGAGGGAAAAGTCGTCGATACCATCATGGGTGAAGTATCAGAGCAAGAGTTGCGAGAGCGAATTCAACAGTTGAAGACTGCGGCCAATAAAGCCGCATAGGTTCGTAATTAAAGCCGCTCTAATCGGTCCTCTTGATCTCTAAACTGCTTAATGCGAGCTCGTATGCGTTGCTTTTGTAAATGATTGTCGCCGGCAAAATTGTAGGCATATTGCAGTTCATCTACTGCTCTGTTGTAGGCTCCATAAAGCGCATACACTTCCGCTTTACTTTGATGCATCTGAGAGAAGCGTTTCGCTTTTTGATATGCTTCGCTCATCATTTGATAAGCCACCTGATAATCTTTCTTTACTAGCAAGAAGTCTTTAAGCAGTATAATAGCATCGTCGTATTTTTGGGCGCTTATAAGTGCATTCGCTTGATTCAGCGCCAACACTTGGTTTCGCGGGTTATGCGTAACGTGAGGCTTGAGCATTTCTACCGCTTTTAACGGTTCGCCAAGGGCGATATATATGTCCGTTGCTGCATCGAGATAGAAAAGGTTGGTTGGGTCTTTTTCCAAAAGCTCGTCTAAAATCTTCTGGGCTTTCTTGTTCTCTTCGTTTCGCATATAAGCCAGAGTGAGCCCATACAGAGAAGCTTCTCTGCTTCGCTGCGCTTGTTGCTCAACGGCGGCCTGATAATATTCGAGTGAATAATCTGCATCGAAAGAGTAGCGTGACTTTATTCGCGCCTTTGCTAATTCAAACTGCTTGTTAATCGGCAAATAGCGTCTTGGATAGTCATTAGCGCGGTTTCTAGCGTCAGCAATACGCGTTTCAGTTAGAGGGTGAGTTAACAACCTAGCTGGCGGTCGTGACACCATTCTATATTCTTCTGCCATGGTCGAGAAAAAGCTCGCCGCACCTTTGGGATCAAACCCCGCTCTGGCTAGCATGGCAATTCCAATTCGGTCGGCTTCTTGCTCGTTAGACCTTGTATAATCTATTTGCAACTGCGCTGAGGCTGCCGAACCTGCCTGCATCGCTGCCATGCCTGCTTGAGGGTTCGCAATTGCAATAAGCACACCACCTATCAGTGAGGCTAGGGCCAGCGGGGAAGCCCGCTTTTGTGCTTGCATTCTTCGCGCAATGTGACGCTGGGTAACGTGAGATATTTCATGGGCAAGCACCGAGGCAAGTTCACTCTCATTGTCTGCTCGTCGCATCAATCCAGCGTGAACACCAATATGACCGCCAAAGAAAGCAAATGCGTTAATGGCATCGTTATTAACCCAAAAAAATTGGAAGGGGAATTTGGCATTATCTGCATGCACTACTAGGCGATTACCTAAATCCTGCAAATATTCATCTAATACAGGATCGGCGATAATTGGACTTTGGCCGCGCATTTGACGCATGACTGCGTCGCCAATGATCATCTCTTTGTCAAGAGAAATGGCGTCTGACGCTACCACTCCTATCTCGGGTAACGTATTTCTGTTGCTGTATTTCATATCTTGGGCAACAGCAGATAAGCTGAGGATAAGAGCGCAAGAAAGAATAATAAACGGCGCAGATGATTTTTTTCTCATGAACCTACAAGTGTACCAATGTTGTTTACTGTTTTGTTAGAACCATAAGTGGTTAAACAGTTTCATTTTTCTTAGAATATTTCACTAATAGTTGCGGCTATCATTGTGCACCATGCTTTACGTTATTGCTACATGTGCAATTCAGAACAAGCTGCTCGATAACCGTCTAGCTTAAACGCTTTCTTCGATTGAAAGTCATTTACTTACAGTTTTGTACGCAAGTAATGCCATACCAGTTTGATTTAGAAAGATTCTTATCTACTACTTATTGCTAACTCGCCATCTGATAAACTATTATGCGTGTCCTATTCTTTGTATTTTCTGGATATTGATATGATTAGCGTGTTTGGTCGATGGTACCGCCGCAAATTTTCCGATCCCGATGCAGCAATGCTGCTTATCTTAATTTTACTTAGCACCGCGGTTCTATTGCTGTGGGGCGAATTGATCATGCCTGTTTTGGTAGCGGCGGTTATCGCGTATCTTCTCGACTGGCCTGTGACCAGATTAATAAAGTTGGGAGTAGGAAGGGGGATAGCATGCGGCGTTGTGCTTCTTGGGTTTATTACGATCACTATTCTTACGCTAATAGGCCTTGTACCTATTATTTCTAAACAAAGTGTTAACCTTATCCAGGAGACGCCACTTATCTGGCAAAAAGCCCAAGAGTGGATTTTAACATTACCAGACAAATATCCTGACTACGTTCAGGTTTACCAAATTCATCAAATGATGGAAGGGTTAAACGACAAGCTAGTTGAAGTGGGAGAAACGCTTATTTCCGTGTCGTTTAGCAACATTGCTAATGTGGCTGCACTACTGGTTTACATGGTGCTTGTACCCCTAATGATATTTTTCATGTTAAAAGACAAAATGTTCTTTTTAGACAGCATCTCTCGATTGCTTCCAAAAGAGCGGCGGCTAATTACCCAGGTAGGTCACGAAATGAACTCTCAAATTGCCAATTATATTCGGGGTAAGGTCATTGAGATTGTCATCGTAGGTGTGATTAGCTGCGCGACGTTTGTTCTAATGGATTTGCGTTACGCTATCTTGTTAGGCGTTCTTGTGGGGCTTTCTGTGTTAATTCCTTACATCGGCGCTGCAGTGGTTACCATACCGGTCGCCATTGTTGCTATGTTTCAGTGGGGCATTAGCCCTGAGTTTTGGTATCTCATGCTAGCTTACGGCGTTATACAAGGCTTAGATGGCAATCTACT
This sequence comes from Alteromonas genovensis, assembly GCF_010500895.1. GTDB lineage: Bacteria > Pseudomonadota > Gammaproteobacteria > Enterobacterales > Alteromonadaceae > Alteromonas > Alteromonas genovensis. The sequence continues at coordinate 281,435 of NZ_JAAAWO010000005.1, read as the reverse complement.
GGTGCCACTTTTGTTCTCTGAAGCAGTGAGTTTGCACCCCCTTTACATCATTATTGCTGTTTTGGTATTCGGCGGTTTGTGGGGGTTCTGGGGCGTGTTTTTTGCAATTCCACTTGCAACCCTAGTCAAGGCAGTGATAACCGCGTGGTCCAGTAACCCCGTAAAAGAGACGCCAGAAGTCGCATAAAAGAGAAGCACTGGTACAAAAAAAGCCCCTGAATTAAGGGGCTTCTTCATTTTGGCGATTTAACATTCGAAACAGGCGAGTTTTAAATTCGCCGCATTCCTCTTGTTTTACACTACGGGCTTTCGCTGTAAGCAATTAGCCATTGTTTAAGTAGTCTAGCACCACGATATGGTGGTCTTTCGTTTTGAATTTATTGAAGACGTGTTCAACTGTACCTTCTTCATTGATTAAAAACGTTAATCTATGTATGCCGTCGTATTCTTTGCCCATAAATTTCTTAAGACCCCACACTCCAAAATCATCTGCCACAGCGTGATCTTCGTCCGATAATAAGGTGAAGTTCAGACTCTCTTTCTCGATAAATTTCGGCAGGCGTTTTACTGCATCAGGACTAATACCTAATACCACAACGTTTTTCGCTTCAAGTTCGCTTTGGATATCACGAAGTCCTTGAGCCTGCACCGTGCATCCTGGCGTCATCGCTTTTGGATAAAAATAAACCAAGACCTTTTTACCTGCGAAGTCAGTCAATGCAACGGTTTCGCCATTTTGGTCTAAAAGAGAGAACTGTGGTGCTTTATCACCAGCTTGTAGTGTTTTCATTAGGATCCTTTTTCTGTTTGTCTACCACTTTGCCCGTAACATTTAACGAAGCAAATAGGGTCATTAGATCAGATTCTAGTTGTTCAAAGCTTTCTGATGTGGGAATAGACACCACAAATTTACACTGCATAACGTTATGGTCTGACTCTTGGTACGTTCGCTGCCTAAACGCACTAATGATGGCATCGCGATCGGCAAAAAAGCCAGTAACCGACTGAATGAGTCCCGCCGCGTCTTGGCCACTAAATTCAACATTGAGCAGATTAGCAAGATTTTGTTTTTCGTGGTGACTTGTCCGCTTCATCATCGATAACAAATCTAGACGTTGGATAACCGCGGGTAAGGTGCATTCAGCCTTTGTGATGGCGCTTTGGCTTCCCTCAATAATCATAGTGAGAGAAAACTCCCTCCCATAGACTGCTTGTCGACTATCGAGAATATTGCACTGGGCCTGCGAAACTGCGGTGGCTATTTCGCTTAGAATGCCGCTCTTATCTGTACCTAAAAGTGTAACGATTAGTTGGTGTTTAGACATCAAATTCACTTTAAACCTAGCAATGGCGGGATGTTAGCATAGAGTTTTTTGTTAAGTTAGTGCCTTTTTGGCGTCATTGCATAAGTTATTGTCAAATTCTTGTCTATTTACCCGCGCAACTGCTTGTGTTTGCGCACTGAGATAATTAACATGTGCGCTCACATTTTGCGGAGAGATTATGTTTACTGGTAGTTACGTCGCACTCGTCACACCCATGTTCGAAAATGGCGATATAGATTATAAGTCTTTAGAGAAACTCATTAAGTTTCATATAGAACAAGGAACCCACGGGATTGTTTCAGTTGGAACAACCGGTGAATCAGCGACACTTCCCTTTGACGAACACGTAAATGTGGTTAAAGAAACGGTAGCGATGGCGTCTGGTGCTATCCCCATTATTGCTGGAAGCGGAGCAAACTCCACCGCAGAAGCTATTTTTCTTACAGAACAACTTGGCGCAGTCGGTGTTGACGGCTTCTTAAGTGTGGTTCCGTATTATAACAAACCTCAACAAAGGGGCATGGTGGCGCATTTCAATGCGATTGCCGATGCGAGCGAACAGCCCGTTATTCTCTATAATGTGCCAGGCAGAACGGTTGCCGATATGTTGCCTGAAACTGTCGCTGAACTTGCCGTACACAAAAATATCGTGGGCTTGAAAGATGCCACAGGCGATATATCTCGCTTAAAAGAAACTCTGCCTTTAGTTCCCTCAGATTTTGTTATTTTAAGTGGTGACGATGGCACGAGCAGTCAATTTATGTGTGAAGGTGGGCACGGCGTTATTTCCGTAACCGCCAACATTACACCTAAGGCTATTTCACAAATGTGTGAGGCTGCGCTTAATAAAGATTTCGATAAATGCCGTGACATTGATAAAACAATCGAACTGCTTCACAGCGAACTGTTTATCGAGCCAAACCCTGTCATGCCTAAGTGGGCATTATACAAAATGGGCATGGTGGAAAGCGCAGTTATGCGTTTACCAATGGTATTGCCGGAACTATCAAGCCAAAAACGTATCGAAGAACTATTACAAAAATACGCATTGATTTCTGGTTAATTAAGGAACACAGATGAATAAAACGCTGGCTATAGCAAGTTCAGTAGCAATTGTTGCACTTGCGGGTTGTACAAGCCAAATAGATAGAAAGACTGCGTCAGGCAGTTACAAATATCTAGAAACGGAAAAACAAGAAGAACTCAAAATACCATCCGATTTAGACAAACCGGCTTTTTCTCGTGAGTTTGCGCTTCCTGAACTAGGCGAGGGTGCTAACGAAGATCTAGTAGGTCAAACATTGCCAGTGCAATCACCTGCGTTGGTTCTACCGCTAGTGACGGGCTCTCACGTTGAAGAGGGAACCAGTACCGCTACGATTTGGTTTGACCAAGTTGATGACAGTCAACCATTAAGTGAAGCTATTTGGAATTCATTACTGAGCTACCTTGATGAAAACGGCATCGGCGTTGATTCATTCGACCCTGAGGCGCGTGTACTTATCACCGACTGGATGGTAGTGAAGGAAGATGTAGATGGACCTTGGTACAGCATCGTTGATGACGAAAGCGAAATCGGTCGTAGGTTCGAGTTTAACCTGAGCGTTAAACCACACGGGCGAAGCGCTGCACTTAGCGTAGACCTAAAAGACTATATGAAGTCTATCGGTAATGACGTTACAGCACAGGTGACTGAGTTAGATGAACGCCGTGAAGAAGTGAGTGTTCTTAACCAAGTTGTTGGCCATTACGAATATCAAATTCGCTTAGAACAGACCCGTCGTATAGCGCGCATTCGCAAGGGTATTCAAACCGAAATGGGCTTTAACGCCGATGGCGAGCCTGCTTACGTGGTTGAGTCTCAATACGATATTGTGTGGCCACGTATGTTACTTGTATTGCGCAAACTTGGTTTTAACGTCAAAGACTTAGACAAATCTAACGGTCTGCTGTTTGTAACCTATAGCGGTCCAGAAGGCGACTGGTGGAATGATTTATTTTCAAGCGATGATAAGTTACTCGAAAAGGGTGATTATCGTTTGAAAGTGGCAAAAGCAGGTGACTCGAGAACGTCCGTAACCTTTATGGATAATGAGAGTACCCCGTTTGAAGCCAATCAGGTTTCCGACCTTTACGATGCATTTGCTGAGGTCATGTCAGAAGATAATCTTGATATATAACTGAGACTGAGAATGGAAAAACGCGACGAGCTTTACCGCGGTAAAGCAAAAACGGTTTATTACACCGATGACAGCGAAAAGCTGATATTGCACTTTCGAAACGATACATCAGCGTTTGACGGTGAAAAAATTGAGCAGCTTGACCGCAAAGGCGAAGTGAACAACAAGTTTAATCATTTTATTATGAATAAGCTTGAGGATGCTGGCATTGCTACGCAAGTAGAAGCCCTTGTATCTGATACCGAATCGCTGGTCAAAAAACTCGATATGATTCCGGTTGAATGCGTCGTGAGAAACCTCTCAGCGGGCTCTCTTGTGCGCCGACTTGGCGTTGAAGAAGGCCAAACGCTTAACCCACCCATTTTTGAGTTTTTCCTAAAAGATGATGCGCTCCACGACCCAATGGTAAATGACTTTCATATCATTTCTTTTGGTTGGGCTACGCAGTCGCAGATTAGCGAAATGAAAGCTCTCACATTCAAAGTTAACAACGTGCTTAAGGCATTGTTTGATAACGCCGGCATGCTGTTAGTAGACTACAAACTCGAGTTTGGTGTGGACAGCGACGGTAACATTGTCTTGGGTGATGAGTTTACGCCTGATGGCTGCCGTTTGTGGGACAAAGAAACCCGCAAAAAAATGGATAAAGACAGATTCAGACAAGGCTTAGGCTCGGTAGTAGAAACCTACATCGAAGTGGCCGAGCGTTTGGGATTATCTTTGTAGTAGCTTATAGTTGTAGTAGCTTATCGTCATATAATTCAGCAAAGAGGACCTGTCATGGTCCTCTTTTTGTTTTTAAATGGCGATAAGAGTAGTGTCTGCGGCACTAGTAATTAATGAATAGGCATTCACTGAGACTGCCTTTACGGAGAGTGTATTTTGTTTAAATCGGTGCTGCTCGTTATTGCCGCGATGGTCGCCTTTGCTGCAAATTCATTGCTGTGCCGTATGGCGTTAGTTAATACGAATATTGATCCCAGCTCTTTTACCATTATCCGGCTGTTAAGTGGCGCAGTTAGTCTTCTTGTTCTTTCAATAGTGTTCTATGTTTCTCAATCACGGTCGCAAGAGTCAGAAAGGCTCATCGCTATGATGAAGCAAAATGCGAGTGTTGCTGGAGGCATCGCGTTATTTGTTTATGCACTGTGTTTTTCATTTGCCTATATTTCAATGGCAACAGGAACAGGGGCACTGTTACTTTTTGGTACAGTTCAAGTAACTATGATCGCAGTAGGTCTTATTAAAGGGGAGAGGTTTACATTGTCACAGTGGCTTGGCTTTTCCTTTGCAATAATCGGTTTAGTCATATTGCTGCTGCCAAGTAGCAGCGCGCCCTCAATGCTTTCCGCTATCTTAATGATACTAGCTGGGTTTGCATGGGGAGCGTATTCTTTGATTGGAAAAAGCGCAATGTCACCAATAGTAGCAAGTGCAGGGAATTTTGTGATAGCTTCAGCGCTTTGTGTGCCTCTTGCTGCAGTTGTGCTTCTAACGGGAGCTAAAATCAATATAGATCCCACAGGCAGCTTATACGCGCTTGCATCAGGCATGCTCGCATCTGGCGCAGGTTACGCTATTTGGTATGCGTCCTTACCCTCAATAAAATCTACCACCGCCGCTACTGTTCAATTAAGTGTCCCTATCATTGCAACATTTATGGGGTGGGCTATTTTAAAAGAATCACTTAACATCACTATCATAGTGGCGTCACTTGCTACCTTAGGCGGAATATTGTTGGTGATAAGGCAAAGAAATTAGCATCGACGTGTCACGTCTCATCTCTTTAGCTGCAGAAGTAAGCTGCGAGTAATAATGGGCACAATCTGACTATTTCAGGCGATAAATCATAATAAATTGAACAAATGAGCGATTTTAGCACCAATTTATGTTGCTCTGTGTTAGGTTCATATGCGAGTTCAACTATATTTTCACTCAGGATGTGAGTTAGCTGTGTGGGTAAGCAGGCCCGCCTTTTTCAATACGGACGTTCATCAATCACAGTATCGTTTAAGATATCTAAAATAGCACTATTAAGTAGCGTTAGGAGAGATTTTGATCAGCCCAGCATTGCCGCCGAACGAACAAAAGCGAATGGAAGCGCTGCGCAAGTTAAACATATTGGATACCTCTCCAGAAGAACGTTTCGATAGAATTACGCGTTTGGCCGCGCAATTATTTTCCTGTGAATTTGCGACCGTTTCTCTAATAGACTCAACACGACAATGGTTTAAATCGAAAGTTAACCTTGATGTTGATGAAACATCACGAGATATCGCTTTTTGTGCCCATGCTATTTTAGAAACCGATGCGTTGATTGTACAAGATACCCATAAAGACAAACGCTTTTCTTCAAACCCCCTTGTGGTAGAAGACCCTTACATACGCTTTTATGCGGGGATAAAACTTATGGTTGACGGGCAGGCCGTGGGAACCATCTGTGTATTTGATACCACTCCCAGAGCCTTCTCTGCCCAGCAGCTTACATCGCTCAAGGATTTGGGCAGTTTGGTTGAACTTGAGTTAGAGCGCACTGACCTTAGTGTGATGTCACAGGAACTCGGTACAAAACATCAAGAGCTTGTTGAATCGCAAAAATTGCTGCGAGTTCGCAGTGCTATTCTCGAAAAAGTGGTTAACACGGAGCCGCTCTCTTTTGTACTTGACGATATCGTCGCTGCCGTTGAAAAAGAATATAAGAACCAGCTTTGTAGCATACTGTTATTAGATGGTACTCAGTTGCGATTAGGCGCAGCTCCCTCATTACCAGGTTTTTACAACGATTTGATAGATGGCGTTGAGATTGGTCTTGGACAGGGCGCGTGTGGCACTGCGGCTTTTCTTAATGAAAGAGTTATTACAGACGATTTAACTACCCATAGTTACTGGGCGTCTTGGCGTTATGCGGCAAAACAGGCTAACTTGGGAGCGTGTTGGTCGCAACCTATCTGCGGTGCAGATGGAAAAGTACTGGGTACCTTTGCCATTTATCACAAAGAAGCGGGCGTGCCATCAGATGAAGACATAACCCGTATTGAATACTTTGCCCATGTCGCAAGTATTGCCATTGAGCGGGAAAGGGCGGATGAAATAATTTGGCGACAGGCTAACTACGATAGTTTAACCGGTTTGGCCAACCGCCACCTTATGGAGGACAACCTGTCACATGCATTAAGTTCTGCCGACCGACTATCCACGAAAGTCGCCGTGATGTTTCTCGATTTAGATCATTTCAAAGACATAAACGATACTATGGGGCATGGCGTCGGCGACGAATTACTCGTTCAGTGTGCCCGCCGTATTGAGCGTTGTGTCAGGCAAAACGATAATGTTGCTCGCTTAGGCGGCGATGAGTTCGTCATCATCATCAATAATTTGCACGATGTTAAAAATGTTGAGCGAGTCACACATGATTTACTGTCGTCACTGTCTAAACCACTGACCATCGAAAATGAGGTGATTCACACCAGTGCCAGTATTGGTATAACGCTCTATCCCGATGATGCGCAAGATGTAAGCAGCCTGCTTAAAAATGCCGACCAAGCCATGTTTCGCGTTAAGGCAAGTGGTAGAAATAGCTATGAGTTTTACACGGAGAGCATGCGCGAGGCGGCTGTTAAAAGGTTGGGCCTGCTCAATGATTTGCGCTATGCCACCCAAAACGATGAGTTTTTTATTGAATACCAACCTATTGTGGCTTTAGACAGCGGCGACATTCATAAGGGTGAAGCGCTAATTAGGTGGAATCATCCTAAACGGGGACTAATCAGGCCCGATGATTTTATTCCACTAGCTGAAGAATCAGGTTTGATCATTGAAATAAGCAACTGGGTTTTTTCTCAGGTATGCGACGATATAAATCGCTGGAGAGAGGCTTATTGTAAAGACTTGCAGTTAAGCATTAATACATCAGCGAGCCACTATTTTAGTTCAGAGCCCAATATTATGGAGTGGATGACTGCACTATTGAAGACCAACACGCCATCAAGTGCTTTGTTAATTGAAATTACCGAAAGCTTGCTAATGGACGCTGATGAAAAAGTCTCACAAAAGCTATTTCAGTTCCGTCAGGCCGGGGTAAGCATTGCGCTTGATGACTTTGGTACTGGGTTCTCCTCCATTTCCTATCTAAAGAAATTCCCGACGGATTATATTAAGATAGACAGAAGCTTCGTTAATTCGATGACAGAAGTTAGCAACGACAAAATTCTTTGCGAGGCCATTATTGTTATGGCGAAAAAACTAGGTATTCAAGTAGTTGCAGAGGGCATTGAAACAAGTGAGCAGCTCAACATATTAAAGAATATGGGGTGTGAATACGGTCAAGGCTATTACTTTTCAAAACCAGTCAGTAAGTCGCAATTCGAATCTATACTCATGAATCAAAGCGAAGAAAAAAAGTCTTAGTGCTTAGCTAATCATAAAAAGAATAGGCATTGCATTGTCCTCGTTTAATGCTAACAGGTCATATATTATCATTCAGTCTCGTTGAATAGGTTTTAACGTCATCTGAAGTGAGCGATGAGCTTAACCCGCGAATTCGAGCCTAGGTCGCCTCCATAGCGCTCGCTGTTGTCTGTTTAAGACCTTGAGTTCAATCAATGACCAGCCGTTTCTAATTAGGGTTGTGTCTTGAGGAATGAAAGAAATATTCTATTTATCGATCTGTGATTATAACGTGAGCCGAGACTGAATGAAGTCTAGGAAAGCGGATATCCGAGACGAAACTGCGCTATTTTTATAGTACACCGCTTGAACCGATTCCCGTCGGTTCGGGCTTATAATGTCGTCGCTAAATAAATCGACAAGCGTGCCCGCGCTAAGGTCTTTATGCACCATAAAGTGAGACAGTAATGCAATACCTTGGCCTGCTAAGCATAGCTGACGAATGGTTTCACCGCTTGAGGCGTGAAGACTGTACTGCAAATTGATATCTTGTTTGAGTGGCCACTTATTTAAACTTGGTGCGTCGCTAAAACCAATCAGTTTGTGGTTGTTAAGCGTGCTAATGTCCCCCTCGTCGTCAGATAAAGGGTATTTCTCAAGATACTGTGGGCTTGCCACAATATGCAGCTTACTTTTTCCTAAGCGCCTAGCGTGCAAATTCGAATCAGTTAAATCACCAATACGTATCGCTATATCTGTCTTGTGTTTCAATAGGTCGATAATGCTATCGTGACTAGTCATGTCCAGAGTGATATCTGGAAATGCTTCGCTAAACTCGCCCACCAATGGCGCAAGCTGGTGCAAGACGAATGGGCTTGCCGCATCTACACGAAGTTTTCCTGAAGGAGTACGCTTTAAAAGTCTCAGTGCCTCTTCGCCTTTTTCTAACACGTTTAAGCCGTCTCTTGCGTATCGCAACAAGAGCGCGCCTTCTTCGGTTAGCTCTAAACGCCTGGTAGTGCGATTTAATAGGGTTACCTCTAATGCACCTTCAAGCCGCGTTACCGCTCGACTCACTTTCGCTACTTGCTGATTGAGCAAGTTAGCCGCACTGGAAAAGCTACCTGTATCTATCACGGTTAAAAACGCTTCTAAGTCTTCAGTTTTTGATGAAACTGGCATCACACACCTTATATTTTCAAATTTCACAAAAATATTTTGTCATTAGTGCGGTTTTTTGCAAATAAATTTATCGTCAAACTGAACGCACTTAATAAATGACTCCCAAAAAGACGATTTAATTGTTCACTTGGAGGGAGTAGGTGGGGTCGGCAACGACCCAGTTTATGTTGAATACTTTGTGAGGATAATTGAAATGCCCATTGCATTATTTGCCTTGACGCTGAGTGCGTTTGCTATTGGCACAACCGAGTTCGTTATAGTGGGGCTTGTACCTACCATAGCGACCGATCTTGGCGTTACATTACCCAGTGCAGGCTTACTGGTGAGCTTGTACGCTGTAGGTGTTGCCGTTGGCGCACCTGTTCTTACCGCCCTTACTGGTAAGTGGAATAGAAAACATGTTCTGCTTAGCTTAATGGCGCTTTTCGTCGCAGGTAATGTTCTTGCTTGGCAAGCGCCTAGCTATGAGAGCTTAATTTTAGCGCGCATACTGACAGGCCTAGCCCACGGTGTGTTCTTTTCCGTTGGTTCTACCATCGCTACAGGTCTCGTGGCTAAAGAAAAAGAAGCCAGTGCTATTGCCATTATGTTCACTGGCTTAACGGTAGCGTTGGTCACAGGCGTGCCTTTGGGTACCTGGATTGGCCAAAACTTTGGGTGGAGAGCCACCTTTCTTGTAGTTTCCGCTCTTGGTACGCTTGCGCTTATTGGCAGTGCGTTTCTGGTACCGAATAACTTAAAGCAAAGTAAGCCCGCTACTTTAGGTGAGCAAATGAAGGTGTTGGTTCAGCCTCGACTGGTATTAGTGTATCTAATGACGATATTAGGCTATGGCGGTACGTTTACAGCATTTACTTATCTTGCACCAATATTGCAAGAAGAGGCGGGTTTTGCTCCTTCAGCTATTAGCTTAATCATGTTGGTTTATGGTGCGTCAGTTGCGGTCGGTAATATTTATGGCGGGAAACTTGCCGACAAAAAAGGCCCAATTCAGGCGCTAACGATTATCTTTTCAGCCCTTGCGGTAATTTTGTTTGCGCTGACGTTCACTATGGGCAGTAAAGTTGCTGCAGTGATCACCGTATTGGTATGGGGCGCCTTTGCTTTTGGAAATGTCCCAGGTCTTCAGGTCTATGTCGTTCAATTAGCAGAGAAGTTTACGCCCAATGCAGTTGATGTTGCCTCTGGGTTAAACATTGCGGCATTTAATATTGGTATTGCTCTGGGCTCAATTATAGGCGGTGGCATTGTAGACGGCATGCAGTTATCAGATACCGCATGGATTGGGGCACTTATCTCTGTCGCGGCCCTAGTTGTTACTCGTTATAGCGGCCATTTAGACAAGCGTGCACTTAATACTACAGGCAATGCAACGAGTTCATAGGAGTTCACCATGACAACAAATACCTTTGATAAGCTTGCACAGCATGAATTTTCTGTCGGTGTGGAGCTTCCGCTAGATAACGACTGGGCGCATTTTGACGCTACAAAGGGTATGCCGTTTGGCATACCTGATATGACCGAGCACCACAGCCGTATTCAGCTAGCCGACAAGCTGGGGTTTAAAGCGGCGTGGGTTAGAGATGTACCGGTTTACGTTCCCAGCTTAGGTGAAAACGGAAGCTTTGCCGACTATAGCGAAGTGTACGCAAGTCAAGTCATGGTAGTGGTCAAGTCATTTTGGCCAATACCATTTGAGCTGTTTCAGTAAAATTTCCCTGAACTTCCCGGCGTTTTCTTTTTGGTTACACTTGGGCTACCGAAAGTGATTTAGATTTGGAAAATCGATTGTCCTTATGTCTGTCATTACGCCTGTCGTTATGCCTATCGTTATGATAGAGAGCCAAGCGATTTTCCTGAATACTGCTTTAACTCGTCTGTGCGGCCTTCTTTAATTTTGTTCGCCCAACTTGGGTCTTGAAGCAAGGCTCTACCAACAGCCACTAGATCAAATTCCCCTACATCTAGGCGCTCTAATAAATCATCCACTGAACGAGTGCTTGAATCTTGCCCTTTAAATGCACCGAAGAAATCGTCATTTAAGCCTACTGAGCCCACAGTGATTGTTGGTTTTCCAGTAATTTTCTTAGTCCACCCAGCTAAATTTAATTCACTGCCGTCAAACTCATTCTCCCAATACCGGCGCTGAGAACAATGAAATATATCAACACCAGCTTCGCTAAGTGGCTGTAAAAACTGCTCTAGTTCTTGAGGTGAATGTGCAAGTCGCGCGGTGTAGTCCTGCTGTTTCCATTGAGAGTATCGCAGCACAATAGGGAAGTCTTTTGAAGTTGCAGCGCGAATAGCTTTGATAATCTCAACGGCAAAACGGCCTCGATTTTCCATGCTGCCACCCCAACTATCGGTACGTTGATTAGTGCCTTCCCAGAAAAACTGATCAACCAAATATCCATGAGCCCCATGAATTTCGACACCGTCCATACCTATCTCTTGTGCGTCAGCTGCAGCTTCAGCAAACGCATTAATCACAGATTCAATATGCGCTACGGTCATCGGTTCTGCACCTTGCTTACCCGGTTTAAACAAACCAGAAGGCCCGGCACTTGGGAGCTCGGGGAAAGGCGCATTTTTAGCAACACGAGCCATACCTACATGCCATATTTGTGGCATTATTTTGCCGCCAGCATTGTGAACTTCATCTACGACTTGTTTCCAGCCTGCAAGGGCATCTTCGCCGTGAAAACGTGGGATTGTTGCGCCCATGGTAGCTACTTTATCGTTTACGGTTGTGCCTTCAGTAATAATGAGTCCGGTTCCGCCCTCGGCACGTCGACGATAATATCCAGCAACATCGCTTGTTGGTATGCCATCGGGTGAGAACTGTCTCGTCATTGGTGCCATTACAATGCGATTGTCCAGCGATAAGCTTTTATTATTAAACGATGAAAACAGGGTAGTCTTAGACATTGAAGTTCCTTTCAAGTTGTTTGGGGCATGCACGTTAATATGGGGTAGCTAGTTCTGTAAAAATTAACATCAAATTCAATCGTACACACCAAGGAATATCGATACTAAAACGGGTGGGGCACAAGTCAATTTTCTATTTCTGATAGTGGGTTATAAAATAAGTTACTTTTCTCTGCATTTTTTTATATCCGACGCTATAATTACACCGCGCGACCAAGCATTGCTTTCATACCTAAGCTATAGTCTGTATTTTAACAGTTATAACGGCCCTTTCTACGGGAACGGAAAGATGAAGTTTTTGATTGCTTAAATGAACCAACAAAAAAGATTAAATTTTAAAGGACTTCTACTTTAACCCATGTCTGGCTCTTCAATACACACCGTTACCTCATCCCCCCAACTCGCTGTTGATAATGACGAAAGTCTCAATAAAATGTTGAGCGTTATTCGCAAACACCTTGAAATGGATGTGGCTTTTTATTCTGAATTTGTCTCGGGGCAACGAATATTTAGGGCGGTAAGCAAAAGCGAACAAAAGATGTCTGCTATTGAGGTGGGTGATTCAGATCCTATCGAGGAGACCTACTGCGGAAAGATGTCTAATGGCGAATTTGATAATATTATTCATGATGCGAAGAAACATGAGGGCGCCAGCAAACTGGATGTAACAGAGGAGCTCGGTATAGGTGCGTACATGGGTGTACCTATCACCCTATCAGATGGTGCAATTTTTGGAACATTGTGTTGTTACAAAAGTGACAAAGATAACTCCCTAAATAAGCGTGATTTGGGCTTTCTAAATGCTTTTGCCGAAATCTATCGGGATCTTTTCGAAGAGCGTATGCAGCATACCTGCATTATTGATCAAATGGCTGAATCCACTCTTGCGGCCCTAGAACTCGATTTACTCACGGTTCACTATCAACCAATATACAGCTTAGAAAACAATTTAATCTGTGGATATGAGTCGCTAGCTAGATTCAATTCTCAGCCATACCGACCGCCTAATATTTGGTTTGACGAGGCTGAGCTTGTTGGTATGGGCGAAGCATTGCAGATTAAAGCGATACGTCAGGCGCTGCGCGATATAAAAAAAATGAGTAGTCACGCTCAGCTGTCGGTAAACATTGCTCCCGAGTATATTTTAAATGGCGCGATACACCGCGTACTAGACGATGTCGATCCCAGTCGTTTAATTCTCGAAGTCACTGAGCATTCACCCATAGAGGACTATGAGGTATTTCGTGAGCAGCTTGCGCCCCTTCGTGAACGAGGCGTTCAATTGGCAATAGACGACGCTGGTGCAGGTTATGCGAGTTTTCAACATATACTCGAATTAGAAGCAGACCTAATAAAGCTAGATTTAAGCCTCATCCGCGACATTCATTTACAGCCAAAAAAATATGCTCTTGCGAAAGCGCTATGCACATTTGCTACAGCAACCACGTGCGTCATTGTTGCCGAAGGGGTAGAAGTTATTGAAGAGCTTCGGGTTTTAGAGAAATTGGGCGTGGATCGAATTCAGGGTTACCTAACGGGCAAGCCTATGCCTATTGAAGAAGCCGTACTTCATCAATATAGCTTACCGCTATAAATTGAGTATATGTATAAAGCCCGCTGTGTATATCGCCTGTAACAACTGCTTTATTGTTACATAGAGCAAACAGCGGGCTTTGTTTTATGTCACTCGTTTTTCTTCGTGTGGAGATATTACTTCGCTGATTCAAACGCGACACGTATCTCTTTAGGCGGTGCTGTATTCACACTGGCAATGGTATCTCTAATTTCTACTACACCACGGCGAGTGGGACGGTGATGCCTTTTCAACACAGATAATGTGCCAACTGCACCGTATTTTTCAGCAAAATCGACCACGCTTAATCCATTGCAAATTAACCCATTCGCAATAGCGCTGTAGGTTTTACTCACAATTTTCGTTCCAACCATCATTTTCTTTACATCTCTTCGCAATCCATGACCGTCGTCAGTTGCAGCGTGTCGACATATCGAGATCAATCTTTCTTCGGTATAAGCAGAGGCTGCACTTGAGAACAAAAAGCCAGTAGATAGTAGGGCACCTACCATGTAAATCGTGGAGTTTTTCATGTTGCATATTCCTTTTCACATAGAATGAAGTTATGGGGTAAAAGGCTGCTAACCGCATTGCAGCTAATGTCAGAATAGATGCTGAATCATGTTTAACCATGACACTCGAGTGTCGAGTTCATGATAAAAATAAACGAAAGAAATTCATTAGCTTAAACGAGAACGTCATTGTTTAATCATGGATAAACCATGGCTTTATCATCTATGTGGTATACTAAAGTCTTAAAGATATCGGGGTAAACCATGAGAACCGTTGCCAAAACCCTGATGTACGAGCCGGAGACACGAAGGTTAGTCCGCTCGGATGGGCAATATGTTTCTTTATCACCAGCATGCTCTCGGCTACTGACAAGTTTAATTGAGGCTGAGTCTAAAGGTGTACCAAGAGATGAACTTCGCAGTATTGTATGGGGCCATCGTTACGTAAGCGACGACGCCATAAACCACCTTGTCTGTCGATTAAGGCGGAAAATCAGTGCTTTGTGTGAAGCACAAGAATGGGAAATTGAGACACTTCCGTGCCAAGGGTATCGGCTGTTGATAAAATCTCCACCGCAAGTTGGATTTCTATACAAAGTTATCAAGCAACTTAATACACTATGGCATTCTCGTCCTTAAACCAACTTGCAGCAGTTTAAATCGCCTAGGCTACATATCAGCCATGCTGAACTACGTGTAAATGTGCAAATTAGTTTTTGGAATGAGTTTTCTGCTGTGCTTGGGATATTACAGCGGGACCTTAATTTTCAACGGCTTTTTTGCTATGCAGCAGCAGGGTAATATCTCGTCGTCATCAATAAAGGCAAGAGGATCAGTGGTGTATTCCACTTCACCTTCAAGGAGCTTGGTTCTACAAGCACCACAGAAGCCTTCTCTGCAATGATAGTGGATGTTAATACCAGCAGCTTCAATAGCGCTTAATAGGGTTTTATCGGCAGGGGCGCTGATTTGCCCCACATCAACAATGTCGATGCGGAGCATCTCGTTACTACTATTCATTAAACTGTGTAATTACAGTTCAAAGTCAGCGAAGTCTTCTTCACTTACGGCTGAGTCGATTTGACCAACAAGGTAAGAGCTAATCTCAGACTCTTGAGGAGCTACCTGTACGTTGTCTGAATTAAGATAGTTATTCATCCAAGGCAGAGGATTACTGCTAACGTCAAACGGTGCGTCGAAACCAATGGCAGTCATACGCTGATTAGCAATGTACTCAACATAAGAACACAATATTTCCTTATTCAGGCCAATCATAGAACCGTTCTGGAATAAGTAATCTGCCCATTCTTTTTCTTGCTCAACGGCGTTCATAAAGATAGCGCGAGCTTCGTCTTTACATTCTTCTGCAATTTGCGCCATTTCAGGGTCGTCTTTACCCTTCGCCCACAGATTTAATACATGTTGCGTTGAAGACAAGTGAAGGTTCTCGTCGCGAGCAATAAGACGGATAATTTTTGAATTACCTTCCATCAGCTTGCGTTCAGCAAATGCGAACGTACATGCAAAAGATACATAAAAACGAATTGCTTCAAGGGCATTCACTGAGTTCATGCAAAGGTATAGTTTTTTCTTAAGCTCGTACATATTGATAGTGTGAGCAACACCGTCAACCGTATGCACGCCTTCACCTTGGGTTTGCCAAAGCTGGGTCGCAAAAATCAAATCGTCGTAGTATTTAGAAATATCAGCGGCACGGCGCTTTATTTCATCGTTTACCACGATGTCGTTAAAGATTTCACTTGGATCAGAAAACAAGTTACGCAATATGTGCGTGTAAGAGCGCGAGTGAATAGTCTCGTAAAAAGACCACGTCTCTACCCAGGTTTCTAATTCAGGCAGTGAAATAATTGGCAAGAACGCAATGTTAGGGCTTCTGCCTTGTACCGAATCAAGTAATGTTTGGTACTTAAGGTTAGAAATGAAAATGTGCTTCTCTGGCTCGGTTAATTTTTGAAAATCAACGCGATCTCGAGTGACATCAACTTCTTCAGGGCGCCAGAAAAAACTTATCTGTTTTTCAATAAGCTTTTCGAAAATGGCATGCTTCTGCTGGTCGTAGCGTGCAACGTTTACGGGGTTGCCGAAAAACATTGGCTCTAGCAACGGATTTGTACTTTGTTGATTAAACGTAGTGTATTTCATGATGACCTAACTAAAAACTTAATGATAAACGCATATTTTTATTTGTGTTCTTGCTGCTATCTATTACCTTGCGGCGTACCGCAAGGGCGCGTGCAGTTTCTAAATGCTTAGATTTTGCACGCACCGCCGGCACAATCATCATCTTCTTCTATTACAACTTCCTCTTGACGAGGAAGTGGCTCACTAGCTTTTGTATCTAGTGCTGAAGTGTCTGACGCGCCGTCGCGAGTATTATGATAATACAATGTTTTCACGCCAAGCTTGTATGTTGTTAACAGGTCTTTAAGCAACAGCTTCATTGGAACCTTGTTACCATCAAAACGGCTTGGGTCGTAGTTGGTGTTCGCTGAAATTGTCTGGTCGATAAACTTCTGCATAATACCCACTAATTGAAGATAGCCATCGTTAGATGGAATATCCCATAATAATTCGTATTGATTTCTCAGAGTCTCATACTCTGGAACAACTTGCTTTAAAACACCGTCTTTACTGGACTTGATACTGATAAATCCACGAGGTGGCTCAATACCATTGGTCGCATTTGAGATTTGTGACGATGTTTCTGACGGCATCAAGGCCGACAGTGTCGAGTTGCGCAATCCGTGTGTTTTTACATCTTCACGCAGTGCGTCCCAGTCGTATTGCAGCGGCTCATTGCATACCTTGTCTAAGTCACGCTTGTAACTGTCAATAGGCATTATTCCTTGCGAGTAGGTTGTCTCATTAAACTTCGGACAGGCGCCTTTTTCTTTAGCGAGATTGTTCGATGCCTTAAGCAGGTAGTACTGCATTGCTTCGAACGTGCGGTGAACAAGACCGTTCGCACTGCCGTCAGAGTATCTAACGTTATTCTTCGCCAAGTAGTAGGCAAAGTTAATTACACCAACACCCAGGGTTCTGCGACCCATAGTGGCGTTAAACGCTGCTGGCACTGGATAGTCTTGGTAGTCTAATAAGTTGTCGAGTGCACGAACTGCTAAATCTGCTAGCTCTTCAAATTCGTCTAATGACTTAATAGCCCCTAGATTAAATGCAGACAGTGTACATAACGCAATCTCACCTTCTTCATCATTAACGTGCTGAAGCGGCTTAGTTGGAAGCGCTATTTCAAGACATAGGTTACTTTGACGTACCGGCGCTACTTCAGGGTTGAATGGGCTGTGAGTATTACAGTGGTCCACATTTTGAAGATAAATACGGCCTGTGCTTGCTCGCTCTTGCATAAACAAGCTGAACAATTCCATGGCTTTGATTTGTTTCTTGCGAATGCTGTCGTCATTTTCGTATTTAACGTACAGCTCTTCAAACTTATCTTGATCGGCGAAGAAGGCATCATACAAACCAGGCACATCAGAAGGGCTGAACAATGAAATGTAGCCATCTTTCATCATGCGCTGATACATAAGCTTGTTAAACTGCACACCGTAGTCGAGGTGGCGAACGCGGTTTTCTTCAACACCACGATTGTTTTTAAGTACTAAAAGCGATTCAACTTCCATGTGCCATAGTGGGTAGAACAAAGTTGCTGCACCGCCGCGAACACCGCCTTGCGAACAGCTTTTAACTGCCGTTTGAAAGTACTTGTAGAAAGGAATGCATCCAGTGTGGAATGCTTCGCCACCGCGAATTGGGCTACCTAGTGCACGAATACGCCCAGCGTTCACTCCAATACCGGCACGTTGGCTCACGTACTTAACAATTGCGCTTGCGGTTGCATTGATTGAATCTAAGCTATCGCCTGCCTCAATTAAAACGCATGAGCTGAACTGACGAGTAGGGGTTCTAACACCAGACATGATTGGCGTTGGTAATGAAAGTTTAAACGTCGATGCAGCATCGTAGAACCGTCGGATGTAATCCATACGAGTCGCTTTGTCATAATTCGCAAATAAACAGGCGGCAACTAAAATATAAAGAAACTGTGCGCTTTCGTAGATTTCACCCGTAACACGGTTTTGGACAAGGTATTTCCCCTCGAGCTGTTTAACCGCGGCGTAGCTGAAGTTCATGTCGCGCCAATGGTCGATATACGTTTCCATTTCGGCGAACTCTTCAGCAGAGTAGTCTTCAAGTAGGTGGCTATCGTATTTGCCCATTTCAACCATTTGCTTAACTTGGTCGATAAGCGCTGGCGGCTCAAACTGTCCGTAGGCTTTTTTGCGTAAATGGAAGATAGCTAGACGAGCAGCAAGATATTGATAATCAGGGGCATCGGTAGAAATGAGATCTGCCGCCGACTTGATTAATGTTTCGTGGATCTCGCTGGTATTAATGCCGTCAAAGAACTGTATTTGCGCTTTAATTTCAACTTGCGAAACAGAAACGTTGCTAAGTCCTTTTGCCGCCCACGTTACTACTTTATGGATTTTTTCTAAATCAATAGACTCTTTTTCACCATTTCGTTTGGTGACAAACAAATTATCATTCATGTTACTTGGCCGTTTTTCTGTTAGCGCATAAAGCGTGGGTTTAACACCCATTTTAGTTTTAATTCGTGTCGTGTTTCTAAGGTGTTTCGTTGTCACTTTTAGCGTGTCTGCACACAGCATTAAACGCTGCTAGAGTGATGCTGTTTTTGTACTTATACCAACATCATTAAACACACTAAAGCCGTCTGAACTGAAATACACGAGTAGAGACTGCTTAGAAATTTTCTGCTTTTGTTGTGTCCAGTGAAAGCGTCACGTAAAATTTTTTGCGCGACGTCTGAGCTTTGATCCTGAAAAATTACTGCCGGATCGCGCTGCGGACAGAACACAAGATAGTGAGGTTTTCACTGTAATGCAACCCAATATCTGGTGGTATTTCCATCACTCAATCTGGCATAGTTTTTACGTTAGTGGAGGCTAACTTTTTAGCGTTCTACAAGCGTTAATCAAACCAAATGCAAGCACTTTTGAGAAAAATGATCGAACGCTAAATTAATTTAATATTAAAAACGCTTTTTTATAAAAACACGATATATGGTGTATGAAATATCATCATGCCCCTACATATAGTGTTAACTTAATCTGGTACTACTGTATATAGTAGGTAATTAACATCCACATTATCAGCAGAAAGATAAAACCCTTGTGTGACCGGATCCATATGAAGGCCTGTCATGTCTCGGGGAAGTAAACCCGCATTGTCAGTCATCGACATAAGTTCAGAAGGCTTCAAGAACTTGCTGTGATCGTGAGTACCTTTAGGGACCAATTTAAGGACATATTCAGCACCAACGATCCCCATCAAATATGACTTTATATTTCGATTAAGCGTAGAAAAGAACACATGCCCTCCAGGCTTAGCTAGCGCAGCGCATGCAGAAACTACCGAGGCAGGATCGGGAACGTGTTCAAGCATCTCCATGCAGGTGACTACATCAAACTTGCCAGCGTTATCAGCGGCAAAGTCCTCAGCAGTTGAGCAAACGTAGTCAACTTTGGCGCCTGATTCCAGACCGTGAAGCTTTGCCACTTCTAGAGAAGCTTGGGCCATGTCCAAGCCAGTGACTGCAGCACCGGCTTTGGCCATTGACTCAGCCAGTATTCCACCACCGCAACCTATGTCGATCACGGTTTTACCAAAGAGGCCTTGTGCATTTTGATTGATAAAGTCCAGACGAAGAGGGTTTATGAGGTGAAGGGGCTCAAACTCTCCCTCAGGGTCCCACCACCGAGAGGCGAGTTGAGAAAATTTATCAATTTCTTGTGGGTCTACATTTGTTACAGCTTTATTTGTCATAGACAGGTGAATCCTTCAATGGCGTATAAATAACATAACGCAAAATACCGAGTAGGAGTTACATTTTCCCCTATTTTTATCCATTATACAGGGTCTAAAACTGCCGTCTGCACGAAAAATAAACGCTTACCTTATATTGCTCCAATAAGCGTAATTAAGCGCTACATAAATCTGTCATCAAGTGGTACACTCGTGAGACGATTATGAACCCACATAATAACAATAGTGCGCACCATGGCATTGCTTTGAGATTACTTAAAAGCAGGTCAAAACGGATAACGCAGAACAAATCAAGAAAAAGGGATTAAGCAGTTTATGTCTGATAACGCTAAAGAAATTCTCCCCGTTAATATTGAGGAAGAGTTAAAAAACTCCTACCTCGATTACGCGATGAGCGTTATTGTCGGGCGAGCATTGCCTGATGTAAGAGATGGCTTGAAGCCAGTTCACCGCCGAGTGCTGTTCGCGATGAACGAACTAAAAAACGACTTCAACAAGCCATATAAAAAATCTGCCCGTGTGGTAGGCGATGTAATTGGTAAATATCACCCACATGGTGATTCCGCCGTGTACGACACTATCGTTCGTATGGCGCAGCCTTTTTCATTGCGATATATGCTGGTAGACGGACAAGGTAACTTTGGTTCTGTCGATGGCGATTCTGCGGCCGCAATGCGTTACACCGAAGTGCGCATGGCAAAAATTGCCCACGAGTTGTTAGCTGACCTAGATAAAGAAACCGTTAACTTTGTTCCAAACTACGACGGCACTGAATTTATTCCTGAAGTGTTACCAACGAAAGTGCCTAACCTTCTCGTTAATGGTTCGTCGGGTATTGCCGTGGGTATGGCCACTAATATTCCGCCGCATAACTTAACTGAAGTTATCAACGGCTGTGTTGCGCTTATCGAAAATCCCGATTTGTCTATCGACGAATTGATGACTCATATACCGGGTCCCGATTTCCCAACCGCTGCAACCATCAGCGGCCGCAAGGGAATTGAAGACGCTTACCGCACTGGCCGCGGTAAAATATACCTGCGTGCAAAAGCTGACATTGAAACTGACAGTAACGGTAAAGAAACAATTATCGTTAACGAAATACCCTATCAAGTTAACAAAGCTCGCCTTATCGAAAAGATGGCCGAGTTAGTTAAAGAAAAGCGTATTGAAGGTATTTCAGCACTGCGTGATGAGTCTGATAAAGACGGTATGCGCATTGTTATCGAGGTTAGACGCAACGAATCAGCTGAAGTATTGTTAAACCACCTATATGCCAATACGCAGTTACAAACTGTATTTGGTATAAATATGGTAGCGTTGGACAATACTCAGCCTAAGATATTTAACCTTAAAGAAACGCTAGAAGCATTTATTCTTCACCGCAGAGAAGTAGTTACACGTCGTACGGTGTTTGAATTGCGCAAAGCACGAGATCGTGCTCACATCCTTGAAGGCCTAGCTATTGCGCTTGCCAACATCGACCCAATTATTGAGTTGATTAAGGCATCGAACAGCCCAGCTGACGCGAAAAAAGGATTGGTTGCACAAGGCTGGCAGCTCGGCGACGTGTCGCAGATGCTAGAACGTGCTGGCGACGACGCTGCGCGACCAGATTGGCTAATGCCAGAGTTTGGTATTCGCGAAGGAAAATATTTCCTTACCGAGCAGCAGGCACAAGCTATTCTTGACCTTCGCTTGCACAAGCTGACAGGCCTTGAACACGAAAAGATTTTAGAAGAATACAAGCAGCTACTAGAGATCATTGCTGAATTACTTCACATATTAAATAGCCCAGAGCGTTTGATGGAAGTTATTCAAGAAGAACTTGAAAAAGTACGTGAAGAATACGGTGACGAACGCCGTACAGAAATCACAGCTGCAAGCCACGACATTGATATTGAAGACCTGATCGAGAGAGAAGAAGTGGTTGTAACCCTTTCTCGCGAAGGCTACGTGAAATACCAGAAGCTGACAGATTACGAGGCGCAACGACGTGGCGGCCGTGGTAAATCAGCGACAAAGATGAAAGACGAAGACATTATTGAAAAACTGCTTGTGGCAAATACCCACGACCATATTCTTTGTTTCTCAACTCGCGGAAGACTGTACTGGTTGAAGGTGTATCAACTGCCGTTTGCCAGTCGTAATGCCCGTGGTCGTCCAATAGTCAATATTTTACCGTTGGAAGAAAACGAACGTATTACTGCAATCCTACCTATTAAAGAGTTTGTTGAAGGCAAGTATGTCCTGATGGCAACGGCGAACGGTACGGTGAAGAAGACAGACTTAAGCCTTTATTCTCGCCCTCGTGCAAACGGTATTATTGCTGTTAATCTCAATGAAGGCGACGAACTGATTGGTGTTGATATTACCCACGGTGATGACGACATTATGTTGTTCTCTGACGCTGGTAAAGTGGTTCGCTTTAACGAAAAGCTTCGCGACAGCGAAACAGGTGAAGTGAAACGCGACCCTGAAACTGGGGAAGAGCTTCTTGCCCTTCGTCCAATGGGTAGAACAGCAACCGGTGTTCGTGGAATTCGTTTGCAAGATGATCAGAAAGTGGTTTCACTTATTGTTCCAAAAGGCGATGGTCCTATACTAACGGCCACCGTAAATGGTTTCGGTAAGCGTACGCCGCTAGAAGATTATCCAGCGAAGAGCCGAGCAACCCAGGGGGTTGTTTCTATAAAGGTTTCAGACCGTAACGGAAAAGTTGTTGGTGCCGTGCAAGTAGACGAAACTAACGAAATGATGTTGATCAGTGATCAAGGTACATTGGTACGTACACGAGTAAGCGAAGTCTCAGTAGTGGGACGTAACACTCAAGGTGTTCGCTTGATGCGTACTGTGGAAGGTGAACATGTGGTTGGCTTACAACGTATTGAAGAAGTTGTAGAGTTACCTGAGCTTGATGAAGAAGGTAATCCTATTACTCCTGAAGCGTTACCTGAGCAAGAAGAAAACGTCGCACAAGACGACGACAGCTCAACGACAGAAGACTAGGGGTAGTGCAAGTTACTTAAAAAGTAACTAGTTACCGGTTACAGACGATGCTCTGTGGTTGGTATGCATTATCATTGTTCTTATAAACAAGCGGCTTATGCCGCTTGTTTGCCAATTGGCGTTCTAATTGGCATCCCAATTGGCAACTAGTATACAGGTGTTGAAAAACGCGATGAATGAGGTATTTAACTTTAGTGCTGGCCCAGCAATGCTTCCTAAGGAAGTGATGCAAAAAGCCCAAGGCGAATTTACAAACTGGCGTGACTTACATTGCTCTGTTATGGAAGTCAGTCATCGAGGCAAAGACTTTATTGAGATAGCCGCAAAGGCCGAGCAGGATCTGCGTGACCTTTTATCTATTCCTTCAAACTATCACGTTCTGTTCACCCATGGTGGTGGTCGTGGTCAGTTTGCTGCAGTGCCTCTGAATATTTCTAAGAGTGAGGATACCAGTCTTCACCTTGTCAGTGGTTCTTGGTCTAAGGGAGCCGTAGCAGAAGCAAACAAGTATAACAACGCAGTGGTTATTGGCGAAGTAACGGATAAAGATGGAATGCACTTTGTTCCTCAACCTTCACTTGCCAATATTGACCAATCTGCGGCGTATTATCACTTTTGCCCGAATGAAACTGTCGATGGTATTGCTTTTGATTGGCTACCTGAATCAGGCGATGTGCCCTTAGTGTCAGACATGTCTTCAACAATATTGTCGCAACCGCTAGATGTGGCTAAGCACGGTATTATTTATGCTGGAGCGCAAAAGAACATTGGCCCTAGTGGTTTGTCAGTGGTTATTGTTCGTGAAGACTTAGTGGGTTATGCCCGTAAAGAAACACCTTCTATCTTCGATTATGGTCTAGCAGCTAAAGCTGACTCTATGTATAACACGCCGCCAACCTTCTCATGGTATTTAGCGGGGTTGGTATTTGAGTGGTTGAAAGACATGGGCGGCGTAGATGCAATGGCGAAACGCAATGCCGAAAAAGCCTCGTTACTATATTCAGCTATTGATAGTTCTGATTTCTATTCAAGTAAAGTGCACCCACACAATCGCTCAAAAATGAACGTGCCGTTTCATCTTGCAAATACTGACTTAAACGAGTTGTTTTTAAAGCAGTCTCAAGAAGCAGGGTTGCTAGCGCTTAAAGGTCATCGTTCTGTTGGCGGTATGCGCGCGAGTATTTACAACGCTATGTCTGTTGAAGGCGTGTTAGCCCTTGTAGAGTTTATGCGTGAATTCGAACGAGTGAATGGATAAGAAAGGAATAGACAAGAAGATGGAACAGTTAACATTAGAACCGATTGCAAAAGTATCGGGAGAGGTCAATGTACCTGGTTCGAAAAGCCTGTCAAATAGGGCTCTGCTCCTTGCGGCGCTAGCAGAGGGTGACACTGAACTGACCAACCTGCTTGATAGTGATGATATTTCTCACATGCTTACGGCGTTGACTCAACTTGGCGTGAGCTACACGTTAAGTGAAGATAAAACCCAATGTGTAGTAACGGGTAATGGCGGTGCTTTTGATGTAGCGGCGTCCCAAGAGTTATTTTTAGGTAATGCAGGAACGGCAATGCGCCCTTTGTGTGCTGCATTAGCAGTCAGTAAAGTAAATACAATCCTTACCGGTGAGCCTCGTATGGAAGAGCGACCCATCGCGGACTTAGTCGATGGGTTACGAGAAGCCGGTGCCGATATTACTTATCTAAAGAACGACGGCTTTCCGCCGCTTCATATCAAGGGTAAAACATTAGCCGGCGGTGAAATGTCGGTGGATGGCAGTGTGTCTAGTCAGTTTCTAACTGCGCTATTGATGGCTGCTCCTTTATTTAGCGACGATGTTATTATCCGAATTAAAGGCGAGCTGGTTTCTAAGCCATACATCGATATTACCTTGGACACTATGGCTAAGTTTGGCGTGCATGTGAGTAACGACAACTATCAAACGTTTACAATATCGGGTGACGCAAAATACATGTCTCCAGGTAAGTTTATGGTTGAGGGCGATGCGTCATCTGCTTCTTACTTTCTTGCAGCCGGTGCTATTAAAGGCGGCACGGTACGCGTAACCGGTATTGGCCAAAATAGCATTCAAGGTGATATCCGCTTTGCAGATGTTCTCGAGGCTATGGGGGCGACTGTTACTTGGCATGATGAATACGTGGAAGTCACGGGGGCACCTTTAAAAGGTATATCGATGGATATGAATCATATTCCCGATGCTGCCATGACGATTGCAACCACGGCACTTTTTGCTGAGGGTCCAACTACCATGACAAATATTTATAACTGGCGAGTTAAAGAAACCGACAGGCTTCACGCAATGGCCACCGAACTAAAGAAAGTAGGTGCTGAGGTAGAAGAAGGGCACGATTACATAAAAGTATGGCCCACTGATAGTTTGAAACATGTAGAAATAGACACGTACAACGATCACAGAATTGCCATGTGCTTTTCCCTTGTCGCATTAAGTGATACGCCGGTAACCATTAACGATCCGGGGTGCACCCGTAAGACGTTCCCAGACTACTTTACTCGGTTTAAAACGCTTTTCTCTGAAAAATCGTAGACGCTAAGGCCAGTAATCAGCTAGTTCCTAGAGCTACCTAGAGCGATTTCACAACATCAATAACGTGATACATATCAACGTTAGCGATTAACTGTGCGGCGTGCATGTACTGACGCCATTGCTAATCTCGTGTTAAAGCGTATAATTACGCGCGATTTTTAGCAATTTTAAAAATATGGAGCAGGTATGCATTCCACACCCGTAGTCACGGTCGACGGCCCAAGTGGTGCTGGTAAAGGTACACTAAGTAGCTTATTAGCCAAAAAGTTAGAGTGGCATTTTCTAGATAGCGGCGCAATTTATCGCGTTCTAGCCGTTGCTGCACTTCACCACGACCTCCCGTGTGATGATGAAGAATGTGTTGTTCCCCTTGCAACAGGGCTCGACGTTAGTTTCGAGACGAGCCAAGATGCGACCCGCATTATTTTGGAAGGCGAAGATGTTACTGACGACATCCGCACTGAAGAAGTGGGCGCTGTAGCGTCAAAGATTGCTGCACTACCAAGAGTGCGCGAAGCGTTATTGCGCAGGCAGCGCGCTTTTCAGCAGTCGCCAGGGCTCGTTGCTGACGGTCGCGATATGGGCACAGTGGTGTTCCCTGATGCACAGGTAAAGATATTTCTTACAGCAAGCGCTGAAGCGCGCGCAGAGCGACGCTATAGCCAGTTGAAAGCAAAGGGCATGGATGTTAATATTGCGCGCCTTTTAACCGATATCAAGGCGAGAGACGAGCGCGATACACAGCGCACGGTTGCACCTTTGGTACCGGCAGAAGATGCTGTAATTATAGATTCGACAGACTTGGATATAGACCAAGTCTTTGAAAAAGCGATGGATATTATTTCCTCACGACGTTAATCGCGTGGGGCAAAATACGTTCAGAGCAGAGCTGCAACAGGAAGTGGCGGCGATTTTTTTAATAACCCCGCGTTATCCGGATTAGAAGCGTGGATATCAACTTAAAAGTTATCTGAGACTTATGACTGAAAATTTTGCACAACTTTTTGAAGAAAGCTTACAAGAACTAGAAACACGTCCTGGTTCAATTGTAAAAGGTACTGTTGTTTCTATCGACAAAGACATCGTTCTTGTTGATGCGGGCTTGAAATCAGAAAGTGCTATCCCAGCAGACCAATTTAAAAATGCTGAAGGCGAATTAGAAATCGCTATCGGTGACGAAGTAGATGTTGCACTAGATGCAGTAGAAGATGGTTTCGGTGAAACTATTCTTTCTCGCGAAAAAGCGAAGCGTCACGAAGCATGGGTTGAGCTGGAAAAAGCTTACGATGATAAAGTTACTATTAAGGGCGTTATCAACGGTAAAGTTAAAGGCGGTTTCACTGTTGAAGTAAACAGTGTACGCGCGTTCCTTCCAGGTTCATTGGTTGATGTACGTCCAGTACGTGACACAACTCACCTTGAAGGCAAAGAGCTTGAATTTAAAGTTATCAAGCTTGATGCAAAACGCAACAACGTTGTTGTTTCTCGTCGTGCAGTTATTGAAGCAGAAAGCAGCGCAGAGCGCGAGACTCTTCTTGCTAACCTTGAAGAAGGCCACGAAATCAAAGGTATCGTTAAGAACCTTACTGATTACGGTGCGTTCGTTGACCTTGGTGGCGTAGACGGTCTTCTACACATTACAGATATGGCTTGGAAGCGCGTTAAGCACCCAAGTGAAATCGTAAATGTTGGCGATGAAATCAACGTTAAAGTTCTTAAGTTCGACAAAGAGAAGCAGCGTGTTTCTCTTGGTATGAAGCAAATGGGCAACGATCCATGGCAAGAAATTGCTTCACGTTACCCTGAAGGAACTAAGATCAACGGTCAGGTTACTAACCTAACTGACTACGGCTGTTTCGTAGAAATCGAAGACGGCGTTGAAGGTCTTGTTCACGTTTCTGAAATGGATTGGACTAACAAAAATATCCACCCATCTAAGGTTGTTAACCTTGGTGATACAGTAGATGTTATGGTTCTTGAAATTGACGAAGAGCGTCGTCGTATTTCTCTAGGTCTTAAGCAATGTATTGCTAATCCTTGGGAAACGTTTGCTGAATCGCACGAAAAAGGCGACAAAGTATCTGGTAAGATCAAGTCTATCACTGACTTCGGTATCTTCATCGGTCTTGACGGCGGCATCGACGGTCTAGTTCACCTTTCTGACATTAGCTGGAACAAGTCTGGTGAAGACGCAGTTCGTGACTATAAGAAAGGCGACGAAATCTCTGCTGTTGTTCTTCAGGTTGACCCAGAGCGTGAGCGTATCTCTCTAGGCGTTAAGCAAATTGAAGAAGACCCGTTCAACAAGTATCTGACAGATAACAAGAAAGGTGCTATCGTTGTTGGTACAGTAACTGAAGTTGAAGCGAAAGGCGTTACTGTAAACCTAGCTGAAGAAGTTGACGGTTATATCCGCGTTGCAGATATTGCTGTTGAGCGTGTAGAAGACGCAACTGAAGTAGCGAAAGTTGGTGATAGCATTGAAGCGAAATTTATGGGCGTTGACCGTAAGAACCGTACTGTTAACCTATCTGTAAGAGCGAAAGATCAGGCTGACGAAAAAGAAGCTATCGAGAAGGTTAATCAGCAAGATGATGCTGGTTTTGCTAGCGCGATGGCAGAAGCATTCAAAGCTGCTAAAGGCGAGTAATGTTTTTGTGGGTGTGCTTAGGCGCACCCAATTCGCGATAGCTGTTTAAACAATAATAGTGACAACGAGGTTAAGTATGACCAAGTCTGAATTAATTGAACGGCTCGCGGATCAAGCGCGTCAGGTTCCAGCGAAAGAACTAGAACTGGCTATCAAAGAGCTTCTCGAACAAATGGCACAAACCCTTCAAAAGGGCGAGCGTATAGAAATTCGAGGTTTTGGCAGTTTCTCACTGCACTATCGCGCACCACGCGTAGGTAGAAATCCTAAAACGGGCGAAACTGTGAAGCTAGACGGTAAATATGTACCGCACTTTAAGCCAGGAAAAGAACTTCGCGAACGAGTTGATGCCTCAATAGCATAAATTATAAAAGCCGCTTTTTTAGCGGCTTTTTTGTGTCTGCTTTCCCAATTCTCTATAACATTCCGTTAAAATCTCATAATTAATACGTATATTTTTTTATACGTAGTACTTGCCGCTAATAACTATTGACCCTTACTTAAAGACAGTTATATATTGTCGTGATAAGAATAAACGGTTTTAATTGAAGTAATGTCAGCCGGCGAAGAACAAGCAATAATAAAACAATACCAGCCGCTAATTCGTGCACTTATCCCCTATGAACAGCAAAATCGTTTGTTAGAGGGAATTAATAAGTTTTCCAAACGCTTACCAAGTGCTGTTCGAAAAGTAGTAAAGGAGGAAGTCGTTAGGCTTACCTCTCTTACAGACGCGCCCGCTGATAATTCCGCCTTTGCACACTTTCCGGTGATGAAGTTTAAACACTTCGGCATTCAAATGCGTTTAGATAAAGTGGGGGCAAAGATCCTCAAAAGCGAAACCTCGCTTTATCAAGACAGATACACCGTCGGCGTCTTTGAATCGGTAATGAACTCTGATTTCTATCAGAACCAGATTAAGAAAGACCAGTTTAAAAAAATCGTGGATGCTTTCAATATTGAGAGTCAGTCTTTTACTGACATCGATTTTGGTGACGACATCGCAATAAGACCTAATTTTACCGTAAGCTCTCCAGAATTTGAAAAGGGAAGGCACTGCAGTGTGAGTGCTTTTTCTCACCTTGGTATGGTGGTAGAAACGAAGCGCCCTCCAAACGTAACCACAGGCGATACTATAACGTTTACGTTACCTGAAGTAGCTGGCTTAACCAAAGAACCCACAGACATAGCGTTTAACCTTCAAGCGGTAAAATATAATAAGCACCTTGGGAAATATGAGTCATTCTTTGTATTTCCTGATGATATCGAGCCTGAGTTCTTAACTAATCTAAGACGCTATGTGAAGGTCACCGCTTACAGGCAGCCTTTGCAAAGGGATTTAGAGATAGAGCGCGCCATGCAAGAATTAGAGCGCGATAGAATTTTGGAAAATAGCCCCTGGCTACCCGTTTACTTATCTGCCCATAAAAAGTCACTTAAGCCAACAATAGCGCTTTTTACAAAAGCCAATGTTGAGCACAACAAAGCTGAAAAGTTACTTAGCAGCTTACAAGATAAACCGTTTTTTGATGCTCTTGCCAAGGAGCTATTGAAATACAATGAAGCGTTCGTCTTTCACGGTACAATGAAAACCAAAAATGCCACGGTAAAAATTACAGCTACCCATAGGCAACTGGTGGAAATGGGCCAGTTAAACGCGCTGGTTTACCTGTTGGCGAAGAACGATGATTTCATATGCAGTCACTGCCGCCTTGATGTTGTGACGCGAACAGATAAGCAAAAAGCCTTCGCCATACATGATATTGCCAGCAAAGAATTTGAGCAGCTCGATAACATTTCTCATGTCCTCTATTGTAAAGATGTCTCTGGTTATATTGGTAATTTAACCTTAAGTGCGAAATGTAGCTTCAAACCACTATCAAGCAGTCTTAAAGCCAGCGGTGACAATTGGCATATTGATTATGTAATGGAAGAGGATTTAGACAGACGTAACGAAACACGTTACGTCATCGATAAAGCAGCCTCAATTAAAATTGGGCTGCTATCGTCTTTAGAGGCACGGGTTGCCGATTTGTCTGCCAGCGGTATGCGGCTTATTGTTGCGCCAAACAGCGAATTACAAAAAGAAATTCGGGTTTCTGTGCCAGACCTTAAAATCAAAAATGAAAAATATAAGGTTGTGCATTTTGAGCCTGCCTCTGGCGTTATCAGGTTATGTTTGGCTGAAGCCGGTCGAAAAACCAAGGTTAGTGCCAATGTAGACATTATTGTAGAAGAAAATACGGCGTATTTTAAAGTAAGGGACATTGCTCGTATTCAGCGTTTAACACATCGGTTTATATGGGAGTTGGCGGTAAGGCATATGCCTTCTCTGGCAGTGCTGTGTGTAATGAATCGCTTTACGTTAGACAGACTCAAAACCGTGTATCAAAGCGATAACTCGGATGACTTATTTCCTTTTTCTCGTACCCAAAATATTATTCCTTTGCACGGGTTCTTTGCTGACAAAGGGCAAGCCAAACCTAAGTCTTTAATTCTAGAGGCAATGTTTAAAGAGTCAATACAGCAGCATTTGGTAGTACATTGCGTTCGCAAAAGTGACAACAGACTTGTTTTTATTAGAGAGCGAGACTTTTTGTACTCCAAACTTCGCACCCAAATTAAAGAGCAGCTGGATGAAGGAAAAATTCAGCTGAGTTCCACTGACGTAACGGCAATTCGCTGTCACGGTGCTATCACGCCGTTAACCAAGAAACGGTTGGCACAATTATCAAAACTCGATAAAGCGATGTACGATAAATTAGAGACGATGCAAGCAGGGTACACCCACTGTATTTTTATTACTAATATGTCGGCGCTGCATCACGATCTCGTTATCGACAACCTAATTGCAAAACGGGAGTTGAAAGAGCCTGATTCTGTTCCTGCTTAATCGATAAACCGCGCTGCTATCTGCATTGGGTAATGCTTTTTTGTGTTATCTTTTTTCCCATTTTGTTATTCTTACCAATAAATCAAATTAAAGGGTTTTGTGTTGAAAGGGATCGTATCATTTTTGATCATTCTTGCGCTGCTAACGGTGGCGTTCGTTATTGGGTCGCAAAACGAAGGAGTAGTGACGGTAAATTATCTTATTGCTCAAGCAAACATTAGGTTATCTACCCTTATCGCTATTTCGCTCTCTATAGGAGTTATTGTTGGTATCTTGATTATGCTAGCGAGTTGGTTGCGTTTAAAAGTGCAGCTCATGTCGGCGCAATCTAAGATGCAGCATTTGGAAAAAGACCACTAATGCTAGAGCTGCTGTTTTTACTTTTACCTGTCGCGGCAGGTTATGGCTGGATAATGGGGCGCAATAGCGTTCGCCAGGCACAAAGAAAGCAGTCGAGCATACTGTCTAAGCATTATTACAAAGGCCTTAACTTCCTTCTTTCAGACCAACCTGACAAAGCCGTTGATACGTTAATTAAAATGATTAACGTGAATAGCGACACGGTAGAAACCCACATTGCTATGGGCAGTTTTTTTCGTCACCGAGGCGAGATAGACCGCGCAATTAAGGTGCACCAAAACCTAGTGAGTCGTGATGAGCTTCAGCCTGCACAGCGGGAAAACGCGCTGCGGGAACTAGGGCAGGATTACACACAGGCAGGCTTTTTAGAACGGGCAGAAAATGCGTTTCTCCAGTTACTCAATAGTGAAAAACACTACCTCATAGCCCAGCAGCAACTTTTCAGTATTTATCAAACAACCAAAGAGTGGCAGCGAGCAATTGAGCTTGCTGAGCGTATGGTTGAATGTCACGGCGATAACGATGATGTGTGCGAGCGACTTGCCCACTTTTATTGTGAGCAGGCAACGGTTGAGCTTAAAAATGACAGTCAGGGTGCAGCCCTTACGTTACTTCAAAAAGCGGTTAATGCCGATGCTCACGCTGTGCGTCCTTGGCTGATGCTGGGCGAGCTAGCACTTAATCAAAAACGATACACCGACGCCACTGCTTATTTTGTTCAGGTAGCTGAGCGAGATATTAATTGGTTTAGTGAAGCCGTGCCGAGTTTAGAAAAAATTGCCGAAGATACTGGTGAGTGGGATAGCTTCGAAAAGACCTTAGAAGCACACTGGCAAGAATGTGCTACGTCATACCTAGCCATGGTTGATGTTTTGCTGAAAAAAGGTGAGATATCGCAAGCCAGTGAGTACTTAATTGAGCAGCTTAGAAAGCGTCCTACCATGCGAGGTTTTAAAACCTTAATGGGTCTTTATATCGACCAGCTCAGCGATAAGAATACTGCCGACAGTTTACGATTATTAAAAGAGTTAGTTGGAAAACAAATGCTTCAGCGCCCCAAATATCGCTGTAATAGCTGCGGTTTTTCCGGAAGAAAATTGTATTGGCTATGCCCATCGTGTAAGAAATGGGGTGTAGTAAAACCCATAAAAGGGTTAGATGGAGAGTAATGATTTATGCCCAAAGCTATTCCCAATGAAGCTATTCCCAATGAAGCTATTCAAAACCCCCGCGTTATTGTAGCGCTTGATTATGACGACAAAGACACCGCATTAGCGTTTGTCGATAAGCTAAGTCCCAGCTTGTGTAAACTCAAAGTAGGCAAAGAAATGTTTACTTTATTCGGGCCAGAGTTTGTTAAGAGTTTAGTGGGTAAAGGGTTTGACGTTTTCTTAGATCTAAAATTTCACGATATCCCCAATACCGTGGCCAAAGCGTGTAAAGCTGCTGCTGAACTTGGCGTTTGGATGGTAAATGTTCATGCCTCTGGTGGGCTGCCCATGATGCAGGCAGCAAAGCTTGCCATTGAAAATAGTAGCAACCCTAACACTAAACTGATTGCCGTTACTGTGCTAACCAGTATGGATCAAGAGCAGCTTTCAGGTGTTATTGATGACGTTACCCCTGAGCAGCAGGTATTGCGACTGGCAGAGTTAACGGAAAAAGCCGGCTTAGACGGTATCGTTTGCTCAGCGCAAGAAGCAGCTGCTCTGCGCAAACGTCATAACGATGATTTTTTACTGGTAACACCTGGCATAAGGCCTAGTGGAAGCCAAGCTGGTGACCAGAAGCGAGTAATGACGCCACCTGACGCTATTAATTCTGGCGTGAGCTATTTAGTGATGGGGCGACCTATCACACAGGCATCAGATCCCATGGCAGTGTTAACAGAGGTTAATGAATCTATTCGTTGAACAGTAAGTTAGTTTTTGTTTTATTAATCGAATACACACAAAAAAGCTCGATGTCTTATTACAGACATCGAGCTTTTTTATTAAGTGCGACTAATCCGAAGCAATAGCTTCTAGATTATAGACCGTTAAGCGCTACTTCTGCTGGCGTATAGGTTAGGCCAAGTTCTTCACCCAACGCATCAACAACCGCCTTATAAGTGACTTTTCCTTCGTGGGTGTTCAAGCCCGCAAGTAAATGCTTGTCATCTAGCATGGCTTGAACAGGACCTTTGTTTGCCAAAGCAAGGCCAAAGGGCAGAGTTGCATTGTTTAGCGCCATCGTTGATGTACGCGCAACACCACCTGGCATGTTAGCAACACAATAGTGCACAACGTCATCAATGATATACACAGGGTCTTGGTGTGTCGTTGCTTTTGAAGTTTCAAAACAACCGCCTTGATCGATGGCAACATCTACCAAAACAGAACCAGGCTTCATTGCAGCAATTTGTTCACGATTAAGTAACTTAGGTGCTGCTGCGCCAGGGATTAACACCGCGCCTACCACTAGGTCAGCTTTTGATGAATAGTGCTCGATCGCGTCAACAGTAGAATAAACTGTCTTCACTTGGCCATTAAAAATATCGTCAATTTGACGTAAGCGAGGAAGAGAGCGGTCAAGAATAACCACTTCAGCGCCTAAACCAAGGGCCATTTTCGCCGCATTTGTTCCTACAACGCCACCACCAATAACCAGTACTTTACCAGGTGCCACACCCGGTACACCGCCAAGCAATGTGCCACTACCACCGTGGGCTTTTTCTAGGTAATGCGCACCTGCTTGTACAGACATACGACCGGCAACTTCACTCATAGGAGCAAGAAGAGGGAGGCCTCCACGGTCGTCAGTGACTGTTTCATAAGCAATACATGTTGCTCCAGATTCAACGAGAAGTTTAGTCTGCGTTGGATCTGGTGCGAGGTGAAGATAAGTATATAAAGTCTGGCCTTTGCGAAGCATTTTACATTCGTTAGGCTGTGGCTCTTTTACCTTTACGATCATTTCCGCTTCTGCGAAAACTTGCTCAGCTGTTGGCGCAATAGTAGCGCCAGCGGCTACGTACATTTCGTCAGTAAAACCAATGGCGTCGCCTGCTAATGTTTGCACTAGCACAGAGTGACCGTTGCTTGTGAATTCTTTCACTGCAGCTGGCGTTAGGCCAACACGATACTCGTGGTTTTTAATTTCTTTTGGTACACCAACTAACATACTAGGTCCTCTTATTACTGATGAGCACGGGGTGGCTCGGCTTTAAAAATAACTGTGTGTTTATTTTGGCGAGTATACGTTAATAAAAAGCGAACTATGTGCTGAAAAATGGCAGTTACTAGCATATAGTATGGCTATTCATTGCTTTTGAAAAATATAATATGTTAGTAAAAACCCCAAAACACCTTGACCGAATAGACAGGAATATCCTAGTTCAGTTACAAAAAAATGGACGGGTTTCTAATGTAGAACTGGCTAAGGAAGTGGGTCTGAGCCCCAGCCCTTGTCTTGAGCGGGTTAAGCGACTGGAAAGCCAAGGCTATATAAAAGGCTACCACGCCATTGTGGATCCCGAAAAACTTGGCGCCGCAATGTTGGTGTTTGTGGAGATAACATTAACGAAAACTTCCGTGGATATCTTTGCAGAATTTTCTGCTGCGGTAAAACTGCATGACGATATACAGGAATGCCACCTTGTCTCAGGCGACTTTGATTTTCTGTTAAAGGCAAGAGTGGCAGATATGTCTAGCTATCGAAAGCTATTAGGAGACACATTACTGCGCTTGCCGGGCGTCAGTGAGTCTAGAACCTATGTGGTTATGG
Source organism: Alteromonas genovensis (assembly GCF_010500895.1). GTDB lineage: Bacteria > Pseudomonadota > Gammaproteobacteria > Enterobacterales > Alteromonadaceae > Alteromonas > Alteromonas genovensis. The sequence continues at coordinate 246,216 of NZ_JAAAWO010000005.1, read as the reverse complement.
AAGAAGTCAAAAGCACATCTTCTTTGCGCATTAATTTGAAGTAATGAAAGCATGGCTCAGAATGTTGCTTTTATGGTAGGCTGTGCAAAAATACAGTGCTTTAATACTCGCGCGCTTTCAATACCTTACAGAACCAATACATATCGGTTACAGAAGGTTTGAGGCGGTTACAGAGAATGGATTGCGGGAAACAAAAACGGGTTTCTTGTACTTATAGCGAATTACACAAATAGTAGTGGCAGATAATTTAAAGGTTTTATAAACGTTATGGCGCGATTAACAGGGGTTCAGCGAGTGTGGGAAGCAGGCATGATAGTCGCTTGCGTTTTCGCCTTTTTCTTATTGCTGGCACTAGCATCTTTTCATCCTGGCGATCCTGGATGGAGTCAAGCAGGGCTGCAGCTCGATGTACACAATTGGGTGGGAGCTACTGGCGCATGGGTTGCCGATTTATTGCTGTTTTCTTTCGGCTTCCTTGCCTATTTACTGCCTTTTGGTGCAGCGTTCTTAGGTTGGTTTCTTTTTCAGCATATTAAAGAGCTTGATGAATTTGACTACTTAACCATAGGTCTTCGCATTATTGGCGGTTTACTTATGGCACTGGGCGCAACAGGTATCGCGAGTATCAACTTTGACGATATCTATAACTTTTCTGCTGGGGGCTTTGTTGGAGACGTTATAAGCTCCGCGTTAGTTCCCTATTTTAATACCGCAGGTACAATCCTCCTTTTACTCTGTTTCTTTTGTACTGGGTTTACTTTGCTGACCGGCGTGAGCTGGCTTTCGATCATTGACAAAATAGGCGAGGGTGCTCTGTGGCTTACTAGAAAAACGATTGCCGCGCCCCAGCGGTTACTGTCTTTTGAGATGCCGCGCTTAGCGCTAACCAGCAATGTTAAGAGTAATACCGCTTCATCAGGTGAGCTTGATATTACAACCATGCGCGCTGAGCCTGCTTATGAATCTGACTCTGATTCTGGCTCCAATTCTGAGAAGGGGCAGGAGAGGGGAGCGCAACCATCTGCGCCTTCACACAATGCACACGATGATAGTGCGGCAAATCAGCGTCATTCCTCCTCTGAGAGAATGGAGCCGAGGTTTACGGTAGACACTGCTCGCCATACCAGCCAGTCAAATGAAGAGAGCGAACCGCCATTTTATTCTCACAGCGACGGTACAGAAGAGCCATCAGCGTATTCTCAAGATATCGAAAAAGAACCGAAAAAGTCCCCATTCTCTTTATCAGGCATGCGCGCGGCCGTTAAGGATAAAGTGGGGCTCGGTGAGTCTGGAAATTCAGCTACATCAAGCGTAAACGATGCTGAGAGTGAAGATGCCGTTTCAGATGTAAGCACAATAAAAGCTGAGCCAACCATCGGTGACTTTGACGAGTTTGATGAGTTTAACGCAGACATGCCTTACGCTAGCGATGAAGAAGACGCACCCAGCTCGCATAATCAACCACCTGTTGAGCCAGCATTGGCTCAGAAAACGGTAGATACCTCTGTACAACAACCGTTTTCGCCAGCGGCAGTGGGTGCTAAGCCTATTAAGCCAAGACAGGAAATTGATGAAAATATGGCACCTATGCCATCCTTTGATTTGCTAGAGCGAGCCGATAAACACGAAAACCCCCTTACCCAAGAAGAGATTGAGGGTATATCTCGTTTGGTTGAGGAAAAGTTAGCCGACTTTAATATTGAAGCCACAGTAGTGGGTGTTTATCCAGGGCCTGTTATTACGCGCTTTGAGCTTGATTTAGCGCCGGGAGTTAAGGTAAGTAAAATTACCGGTTTGTCGAAAGATTTGGCGCGAGCGATGTCTGCCATGTCGGTGCGCGTTGTTGAAGTTATCCCTGGTAAATCGGTTATTGGGTTAGAGCTGCCGAATAAGCAGCGAGAAATGGTTCGCTTGAGCGAAGTCATCAGTTGCGACACGTTTCAATCGAATAAATCGGCGCTTACCATGGTACTTGGCGCTGATATATCCGGTAAGCCAGTTATTGTAGATTTAGCAAAAATGCCTCATGTACTCGTTGCGGGTACGACAGGCTCGGGTAAATCGGTAGGTGTGAACGTGATGATTTTGAGCTTGCTGTATAAAAGCACGCCTGAAGACGTTCGCATGATCATGATAGATCCTAAAATGCTCGAACTATCGGTATATGAAGGTATTCCTCACTTACTGTCTGAAGTGGTTACCGATATGAAAGAGGCGGCAAATGCCCTTCGCTGGTGTGTGGGCGAAATGGAGCGCCGATATCGATTAATGAGTGCACTTGGTGTGAGGAACCTCAAAGGCTACAACGTCAAAGTTGAAGAGGCTAAAGCTAATGGAACGCCGATAAAAGATCCGCTCTGGAAAAATGAAGAGAGCATGGAAACCGAAGCGCCAGATTTAGATAAATTACCTGCCATTGTGGTTGTGGTAGACGAATTTGCTGACATGATGATGATTGTTGGTAAGAAAGTAGAGGAATTGATTGCCCGAATTGCACAAAAAGCGCGAGCCGCCGGCATACACCTTATTTTGGCCACGCAAAGACCGTCGGTAGATGTTATTACCGGATTAATCAAAGCAAACATCCCTACTCGTATCGCGTTTCAGGTATCAAGCAAAATAGATTCGCGCACCATATTAGACCAGCAGGGTGCTGAAACACTGCTTGGTATGGGTGATATGCTTTACCTACCGCCAGGAAGCCCGGTGCCTACGCGAGTACATGGTGCGTTTGTAGACGATCATGAAGTGCATGCAGTGGTTGCCGATTGGCAGAAACGTGGCGAACCCGAGTACATCGATGAAATTCTAAATGGTGAAGCGTCTGCTGAAGTACTGTTGCCGGGTGAACAACCTGAAGGTGAAGAGCAAGAGTTTGATGCATTCTACGATGATGCCGTCGCATTTGTTACTGAAACACGCCGTGCAAGTGTGTCTAGCGTGCAGCGCAAATTCAGAATTGGTTACAATCGAGCGGCGCGTTTAGTTGAACAAATGGAAGCCAGTGGGGTCGTAAGTGCACAGGGGCACAACGGAAATCGCGAAGTGATAGCGCCGCCCCCAATAAAGGAATAATGATATGAAGAACAAAGCAATGTACCTTGTACGCAGTGTGCTTTTGGTCGCTGCTGGCGCCACAAGTTTTGTGTTAAATGCCCAAATACAGGCCTCAGCCGAAGCGGCTCCTGAATCATTGGCCGCACCTGTATCAACGAGCGATATTGATACTAACGACACTTCGGCATTAAAAGCACTGCTTAGTGATATGCGTCAGTTTCGGGCTAACTTTGCCCAAACCGTTGTGGATGCCCAACAAAATGTAGTACACGAAGCACAGGGCGTACTTACGATGACCCGTCCTGACAAGCTACGTTGGGAAACCACTTTTCCAGATGAGACGCTACTGATAGCCGACGGCGAGGCCGTGTGGAATGTAGACACATTTGTAGAGCAGGTTACTGTGCTATCTCAGGCTAACGCCATTAAAGACAACCCTGTTATGTTACTCACCTCGAATGATGACAGCACGTGGTCGATGTTTTCAATTAGCCAGCTTGATAATGCGTTATCGAAGCTGTCAGGACAAAAAAACAAATTAGGGCAAAAAAACAGGTCAGGACAAGAAAACACGTCGAGTTTGCGAAGCTTTCAAATAACACCTAAGCAGCAGGGCGGACAAATATTAACGCTTACCCTTACGTTCAACAGCCACAACGAACTCGCAGCGTTAACTATGTTAGATGCTCAACAACAAATAAGCACACTGACCTTCAGTGATATAGAAACCACTTTCCCACTTGCTGCTGATACGTTTGAAGTTGAAGTGCCAGACAGTTTTATTATCGATGACCAACGTTAATCAGGCATTCGTCCCACTGGCCGCGCGGATGCGGCCCACAACCATTGAAGAATACAGCGGTCAATCTCACCTTTTAGGCCCTGACAAGCCCCTTCGTAAAATGCTAGAGGCGGGTCACTGTCATTCGATGATTTTGTGGGGGCCTCCTGGAACAGGAAAGACAACCCTAGCAGAGCTCATCGCCGAATACACTAATGCTACAGTGCTTCGTATTTCAGCGGTGACGTCTGGGGTAAAAGAGATTCGTGCGGCCATGGACAGCGCCCAAGATAACGCACGCTACAATCAGCGTACGCTGTTATTTGTTGATGAAGTGCATCGTTTTAATAAAAGTCAGCAGGACGCGTTTTTACCGTTCGTTGAATCCGGTGTTGTAACTTTTATCGGTGCAACCACACAAAACCCGTCTTTTGAGCTCAATAATGCGTTGTTATCAAGGGTAAGAGTTTACGTACTTAAGCCACTTGAAAATGACGCTTTAGCCGAGTTAGTAGAACGGGCCTTAGTCAATGAGCAAAAAGGGCTGGGTGAACGACATTTAACAATTTCAGCACCAGCAAAACAAGCTCTTATCGACTTAAGCAGTGGTGATGCCAGACGCCTTCTCACTTATTTAGAGCTATCTGCCGACTTTACCAGTAATGATGAAATTGCCATTGGTGACATTGAGCAAGCCGTTGGTCAAAAGGTGGCGAGCTACGATAATAAAGGCGATACGTTTTACGACCTTATTTCAGCTTTTCACAAATCGGTGAGAGGTTCAGACCCCGATGCAGCGCTATACTGGTATGCCCGTATTTTAGACGGTGGTGGCGATGCCCTTTACGTTGGCAGGCGTTTACTAGCCATCGCGTCAGAGGATATTGGCAATGCTGATCCGCGGGCCATGCAGCTTTGCATTAATGCTTGGGACACATTTCATCGCGTAGGCCCAGCTGAAGGCGAACGGGCTATTGCGCAGGCTACCGTTTATTGTGCATTGGCAGCAAAGAGCAATGCGGTTTACATGGCATTTAGTGCGGCAAAGGCATTAGCGAGAAAAACATCTGATGCGCCAGTGCCTATGCATTTACGTAACGCTCCCACATCGTTAATGAAAGATCTTGGACATGGCGATGGTTATCGCTACGCACATAATGAGCCAAATGCTTTTGCAGCAGGCGAGACTTATTTGCCAGAGAGTATTGTGGGAACGCGATTTTATGAGCCAAGCGAACGAGGCTTAGAAAAGGCACTTAAAGCGAAGCGAGATTTCTTAGACAGCTTAAATTCACAGAGTAAAAACAAACGGTAAAGGGGTATTAGCGTGTCATTTGGCGTATCACACAGCTTAACATTGTACTGTTTTATCGCCGCGGGTGGCGCGACAGGTGCATGTTTACGCTATTTTGTTACCACAACGGTAGATTCTTGGTTTGGAAAAAACATGCCGTTTGGTACACTAACGGTAAATGTAATCGGCTCATTTGCGCTGGCGCTTCTTTATGGCTTGATAGAGCGTCACGATTTGAGCGATTCGCCATACCGCGCACTACTAGGTGTGGGGTTACTAGGTGCATTTACAACATTCTCAACGTTTTCCATTGAAACGCTAACGTTGTTAGAAAATGGGCTGTGGCTAAAGGCCGTAGCTAACGTATTTCTTAATGTCGGCGCTTGCTTAATAGCAGGGTGGCTGGCAATTGAATTGATGAAAGGATAAGTAGGAACGCATGTTAGATCCAAAGTGTTTGCGAAGCGATATAGAACAAACTGCCGAACGTTTGGCTGCCCGTGGTTTTAAGCTTGATGTGGCAGCATTTAGTTCGCTTGAAGAAAAAAGAAAAACACTTCAATCCAGAACTCAGGATCTGCAGAACGAGCGAAACGTGCGCAGTAAGTCTATTGGCAAAGCGAAAGCACAGGGCGAAGACATTGCGCCTTTGTTAGCTGAAGTTGGTAAGCTCGGTGATGAGCTTGATTCAGCAAAAGCTGAATTAACTGCATTGTTAGATGAAATTACAGTGATGACTCAAGGCATACCTAATTTGCCTGACGAGTCTGTGCCGCAAGGTGAGAACGAAGATCACAATGTAGAGATATCACGCTGGGGCCAGCCAAGAACGTTTGATTTTGAAGTAAGTGACCATGTAGACGTGGGCGAGCGCTTAAACAATGGCCTCGATTTTTCTACGGCAAGTAAAATTACCGGCAGCCGCTTTGTTGTCATGCGTGGTGATGTTGCACGTTTAAATCGAGCGATTGCGCAGTTTATGCTAGACGTGCATACCGGTGAGCACGGCTATCAAGAAATGTATGTGCCTTACTTAGTAAACTCTGACAGCCTGTATGGCACAGGTCAACTTCCAAAGTTTGGTGAAGATTTGTTTCACACGCAGCCTGCAACTGAGGAAGGGCAAGGGCTATCCCTTATACCTACCGCAGAAGTGCCACTAACGAACATTGTGCGCGATGAGATAGTAGATGCCAAATCGCTACCAGTGAAAATGACTGCTCACACACCGTGTTTTCGTTCTGAGGCAGGCTCATACGGTCGCGATACGCGAGGCCTAATTCGCCAGCATCAATTCGACAAAGTGGAATTAGTGCAACTCGTTAAGCCTGAAGATAGCTTTGACGCGCTTGAAGCGCTGACTAGTCATGCCGAAGCGATTCTGCAAAAACTTGAATTACCTTACCGTAAAATGTTGCTGTGTACGGGCGATATGGGCTTTGGGGCTTGTAAAACTTACGATTTGGAAGTGTGGTTACCAGCCCAAAACACTTACAGAGAAATCTCTTCGTGTTCTAACATGTTAGATTTCCAAGCCCGTCGTATGCAGGCTCGCTTCCGTAACCCTGAAACCAACAAGCCTGAGTTGCTTCACACATTGAATGGTTCAGGTTTAGCAGTAGGGCGTACATTGGTTGCTATTTTAGAGAATAACCAGCAAGACGACGGCAGCGTAACGGTACCTAAAGCACTAGTCCCTTACATGGGCGGTGTTGAAGTACTTAAAGCTCAGTAAACCGAGAGGCTTTGCGTTACAAGTTGAACACTGTATGTAACTACTAGTGCTTGTTCAGTTTTTAAAGTTTGTATTAGAAAGTGTTGTATTAAAGGGTTTTTAATTAAACCACACAAAAAAGCCTGATGGTTTCTACCTCAGGCTTTTTTTGTAGTTGGTAGTTTAATCGGTTACGCGTAACGAAAATCTTAATTAAATACCAGCGAACTTGCTAGAAAATTGTAATTCGTATTTGAAGTCTAATCAGTGTGGAAAACATGGAGGCTATATGTGCGGTTTTATTCAACGAGAGACACTTTCCCCCGCGGTTTTGGAACTGCTTGAGGAGGTGGGATTAGGTGAAACTATTCCGCTTTTTAACGATGAGGCACAGCATAGCGATGTACTCAATTTTTATCCGGCATTTGGTAAAGCGGTAGATAAACGCATCACTAATCTGATTGTAGATAGTAAGCGCACTATAAACGCAACGTGGTGGTTTGACGCGAGCCCCGTTGGCGATACATTAGCGCTTGGTGATCGCACCACGTTTAATGCAAGAAATTTGGATAGCCCTTATTGGCACAAAGCAATAACTAAACGGCGTGGTATTGTTGTCGCTACTGCAGTGGGAGAGTCTAATCCTTCTGCTAACGGTAAATCACATTACTTAATGCGTCCTACCAGCGGCGCCATGCTGCTGGGGGTGGTCTATCGGATGTTTAGCAACGGATGCTTTTCATGTGCAGTGGTAACGCGGCCGCCAAGACCTGATTTCAGCCAGTATCACGAAAAATCCATTCCTTGTTTCTTACCCCACGATAAAGAAGTCATTCACGCTTGGCTTGGGAACGAGGAAAACGAAGCCGTCGATGAGCTATTGTCGAACCCCAAAATCTACTGCGACCTGGAAGTCACTAAAGTGAAAACCTTTAAAAGCGGCGAACCTTTAGCACCCACAACTATACTGCCAGCCTCCACACGCTAAACAGCCAAGACAGCAGCTAACGGGATAGCTGCTTTGTCTGTAACAAAGCTCTCTTCTATGATGTGGTGACAATATTCTCTAGTAAAATGCCAATGGCACAATTTGAGCACGACATATTAGAAAAGGGTATATTAGGGACGCGAAGATTAGGGGAAATCACTTTAGGGAAGATCTCTTTAGGGAAAACACTTTAGGAAAGGGCATATTATTGGAGGCGTTATAGGCAGCGCGCAGGCTTTGGTAGACCAGCTAGCTTTGTTGCTTGTTTGGCCGGGCCTTTTTTGAACAGACGCTGTAAATAGCGGCTATTTCCTTTTTCGGGGCCAAATTTATTTGCCATGGCTTTTACCAGTGCTCTAATAGCGGGGCTTGTTTCGTACTCTTCATAAAACTCGCGAACAAAACGAACGACTTCCCAGTGTGCATCGCTTAGCTCAATATTCTCTTCTTGGGCCAGTAAGGGCACCATTCCCTCATCCCACAACGTATAATCTAGCAGGTAACCCGCTTTGTCTGTTGGAATTTCATTTCCGTTGTAGGTAAAGCTAAAGGTATCTTGTGACATTCTTATCTCGTCCGTCTTTCTCTTGAGTCTTGCTCGTAGCGAATTCTCGTAAGGCTATTTCGAAGCAGCGTCGAATTGGTCACTTCAGTGCCGCAATTTCTCATAGGTAGGCCATATCACCTTTTTAAACCGCCAAATACGCTTCACCAAATACGCTTCACTAAATATTCTTCACCAACACGAGCCACACACTCTTTAACGCAAATCAATCTAACCCGTAAGCTCAGAGCGTAACCCATTGCTGATGACGACTCGCTAGCTCTGCAAATTCTCGGTAATTGATTATCGAAACATTGTTCACAACACACGCACCTCGAAGTGCTAAATCTGCTTTTACTGCGAAAAGCATAGTCTTGCTGGGGCTCGCTTCGGCTTTCTTCGACAACGCTTTACGCTTAGCTAATAGTGCCGCAATACTGGATTGTGCAAAAACGCCATCGCCAGAAAATATAATGATGGGCGGCGAGTCAGTGGCATGGTCTTTTTTAACATCGGTATTAGAAGCCGCCTCATTATCTGTATTTAAAACTGCATCTAAATTTGCATCGAAAACGGCATTAATTAGTGCTTTGTTGCTATCTGAAAGCTGTGTACTGGTAATATTGATAATCATTAAAAGGTTACCACATGATCAGCGCGTTGAATCAATGCCAGTCGCTGTGAAGCGCTTAGCAGTTGTCCTTCGAGTTCTTCTATTAATCCTGTATTTAAAAGCACGCTATCGATTGCAAAGGCGTCGACGCTATCTTTGCAGATGAAGCATTCTTCAATATCAAAAAAAGGCATAGAGGCTAAACGTTTGCTGTGGTTCTTTATCCCTTTTGTTGATTCTGTTTGAACAAGCTGTAATACCCCTTCACCTTCAAAAAGAACGTGAACCGTATGCCCATAATTTGTTGCTGCAAGCGCAAAGTCTAGCCCGTCTTGACTAAACGCGCTGCCATAAGGGCTCTGGGTAAATCGGATAAGTAAACTCGCCATTAAAATTGTACCAACCTAGTGCAATTATGTAATTCAGTAAAAAACTCGCCCAAGCCAGCCTGAATAAAAGGAGCGGTTAAATTTGCAGAGGCGATGCCGTTATTAATCGCTTCTTGTTCGCTTACAATACCGCGTTTTACCGCCGCGGTAATGCATACCAACAGTTTTACATTATGAGCTTCAGATAGCTTTTTCCACTCACCAAAACTAAAGCACTCACCACCAGCCTCAAGCATAAGGTTATTGGTATGATAAACTCCATCACCATAAAAAAAGACATTATCAATAGTGCTGCCACTATCAATCACGCCCCCAATAAACTGAAGAGCACGAAGTGTATTGTCCCCATGAAAGGGAGGTGAGGTAATTAAAACTGAATATTGCGCCATAAAAAGTGTTCCAAACAAAAACACCCCGATTAAGGGGTGTTTGTTTTACGTATTAAACGCTTGTTTAGTCGTCGCCGCCAAATGCACCTAGAAGGTGAAGTATCGCAGTGAACAAGTTATATATGTTCAGGTAAAGCGACACAGTAGCGCGAATATAGTTTGTTTCACCACCATGGATAATACGGCTAGTATCAAACAAAATAAAACCAGACATAATAAATACGATAGCTGCACTAATTGCTAGGCTTACCGCTGGCACTGCAAAGAAGATGTTCGCAATTGCAGCAACAAGCACTACCACTAAACCTACAACCAAAAAGCCACCCATAAATGAGAAGTCTTTCTTAGTCGTCAGTACATAACCTGATAGGGCGAAAAACACCAGTGCTGTCGCGCCTAATGCTTCCATTATCAGACCTGGCCCCGCCACGCCTAGATAAAAGTTTAATGTGTAGCCGAGGGACGCGCCCATTAAACCTGTAAATGCAAACACCCAAAAGATACCTGATGAAGAGTCTGCTTTTTTCTGAACGACAAATAAAGTAATAAATGCGCCTATGGTCATGCCTAATGACATCATAGGAGAAATTCCTACTGCCATTGCGACACCTGCACAAACTGCACTAAACGCTAGTGTCATCGCAAGCAGCATGTAGGTGTTGCGTAGAACCTTGTTCGTCTGCAATACCGATGGTTGAGATGCACTAGAATACATCGAACGTTGATCCATTGTTTCCTCCAATAGGACTATGATATGACCACAACTGGTACACTTGTAATTAGTGTATGTTGTATGGGTTTTAGTTCCCATTTTCAAGTAGTTTCAGATGAAAATGACGTTATGTGCTTATAAAAACACCCAAGGTACAGACTAAATACGTTATTTGTTTGATTTATCGGCACTTAAATAACTTTTTTAATTTTTCTCTTTACAGTGAAAAAAATATCATTAAGATACGCTCCACTTCTGGAGAGTTGGCAGAGCTCGGTTTAATGCACCTGACTTGAAATCAGACGTGGGGTCAAACCCACCGGGGGTTCGAATCCCTCACTCTCCGCCAGATTAGAAAAACCCGCACATTGTTGCGGGTTTTTTTATGCTAAAAGAAAATATACCTACAGATCGGCGTTGATTAGACTTTTGACTAAGACTACAGTCGCATTGTTACCCTCCTTAGACCTGTTTACCCTTGCGCTTCCTTTTAGCGACCCACAGGTGTTTTGTGTCTCAAGATAGCGCTTCATATAAAGAACTGCATAAGCCAAGTCACTCTTTTAAAACCCGAGATGATTATCTCAATCACGAATTACAAATACTGTCTGTGAAACGCTGGCGTCCGAATCTTCCTTTTAAAGATTACCGCATTGAGTGGGAAGACTTTATTCCAGGTATGGCAGCGACTATAGGTAAAATTGTTATGGTTGCGGCAGTGGTAGGGGCTTTTGCTGCACCGCTTGGTTTATCGCCGGAATTTGTCATAGAGAACGTTCGCTTTGAGCTACTTATCGCTGCCGTTTTGTTTGTGGTTCTGATTTCCGGTTTTTTAAATCCATCGGCTAACTTGGCCGGCACCCACGGACCTTTGTTACCTCTAGTGCCTTTAATGGTTGCATCGGGTGGCCACCCCATGGCGTTAGGGTTATTAATTGGCGTACTAGGCTTTTTATTGGGGATCACCAAAGGGGGAAGCCTGCTTGCAAGGCTAACCAGTAACGGTGTGTGCGGCGGTCTCTTACTGTATCTCGGCTTTATTGGTATTACTGGGCAGGTAAAAAAACTGTTTGAGTGGGCCGAAGGTTTCAATATGGGCTATTTAGCGTTTGTTGTATTAATTGCCACTATTGTAATGTTTGCATGGCTCGAGCACATCAAAAAGCGCTGGTTAGCCATCCCTCTTGGGGCCGTCATGGCCGCGGTGATTGCACTTGCTATGGGCGCGCCTTTTGAATTCACGACCTCGCCAGGTATGCCAAATTTAAACCCAGCCTATTGGTGGGGTGAGAATACCGGTTGGCAGCTAGGGCTACCCGATTGGTCTCATTTTGTTGCCGTATTACCTTTTGCTGTGTTGGCCGTGGCTATGTGGTCACCGGATTTTCTCGGTCAGCAAGTATTCCAAAAACTGAGCTATCCTAAAAATAGTGAAAATGCCTACATGAATATTGATGACACTATGATTGCGGCGTCTTCTCGTCAAGCAATAGGCTCAGCGCTTGGAGGTGGCAATATTGCCTCATCATGGGGAACCTATATTATTCCAGCGTCAATCGCCCGCAGACCCATACCCGGTGGCGCAATAATAACAGGCCTATTGTGCGTGATAGCCGCAATTTGGGGCTATCCCATGGACTTGGCAATTTGGCCTCCAGTGTTATGTGTCGCCCTTATTGTTGGCGTGTTTCTGCCTCTTATGGAGGCTGGCATGCAAATGACCCGAGAGGGCAAAACAACCCAATCTGCAGCGCTTGTTGTGATCAGTTCAGTGTTGGTGAACCCCGTATTTGGATGGTCGTTTACGATGCTGCTGGATAACCTGGGCATTGTAGGGTGTAAAGAGCGAGCGTTAGACCTTGGAAAGGCGGGTAGGTGGTTAATACCGGGCATCACCTTTATTGTGCTATGTACGGTAATGGCACTGATTGGCATGTTTCCTGGTGTGCCGGCCATCATGTCGTCTTTTCGTGTTTAGTTTATCTATCCCAATGGGGCGTATCGTCAAAAAATTCGCATAAAAAGTCGATAAACACCTTTAGCTTTGAGGAAACCAGCTTACGGTGAGGGTACACAGCATAAAGTGATATAGATTGTGGAACATAGTTTTCTAGTATGGATACCAGTTCGCCGCTTTGTAGCGCTTTAGATACAATAAATGTAGGTTGCAGTACATAACCCTCGCCGTGCTTTGCCACATCAGCAAGTACCTCTCCGTTGTTGGCTGTTAATCGTGGCGCGTGCTTTTGCGCATTTGTTCTCAACGCCTGTATGAGCTCCGATTTGTCGTTGTCGTAATTAACATGTGCGTATTCGAGATAATGCGCTGGGCGCAGTTCGCGTGGGTGCTTTGGAGTACCGTACTTCTTTAAGTATTGTGGTGATGCGCAAACAGCAAGCTTTATTGTCGTCACCTTTTTAGCGATCAGCGAAGAATTGCTGAGTACGCCTGCGCGCAGTGCTACATCTAATCCTTCCTCCACCACATCCACTTTTCTGTCGTTTAACTGCAGGTTGATAGACACGTCGGGATATTGGGTTTGAAATTGACCTATACAGTCTGATAAGTGAAGAGTGGAAAATGAGACCGGAGCGCTAATGCGCAGTGTTCCCTTTACTTGAGAATTCAACAGTCCAAGTTGGCCTTCCATATCATTGACACTTTCAAGAATATGATTAGCGTGCTGCAAGCATTGATAACCGGCCTCTGTTAAATGAATCTTTCGAGTGGTTCGGTTGAAAAGACGCGCGTCGAGATGCTTTTCAAGCTGATTGATATATTTGCTAACGAGTTGATTAGACATATCGAGTTTAGATGCAGCGTTAGTAAAGCTGCCTTCGTTCACTACCACAACAAACGTCTTCAACAGATCTATACGGTCCATAACCATAGCCTCTCAGTCATTTTTCAATAATTATTCACTCATTCTTCGTAAATAATATTGAAAACAAATTGTTGATAATAATTCAATAAATCCACCATTTATTCAATCATTGTTGTTAGTTATTATTCTTATCATCTTGAGAGTACAGCTTATATGACAGGCACTCATGACTTCATAAATTGTAAAAACTATTGGAGATTAAAAAATGAAAAATTCACTACTAAAAAGCGTATTTACAACTAACAACAGCATCGGCAACCTTGCATTGCGCCTACCAGTAGGCATTATTTTAGCTGCACATGGCAGTCAGAAGCTGTTCGGGGCATTTGGCGGATACGGATTAGAAGGTACAGGTCAGTGGATGGAGAGTATTGGCTTAGCGCCTGGCTTTTTAATGGCGCTATTAGCTGGAAGTGCTGAATTTTTTGGCGGAATAGCGTTAGTACTCGGTTTATTAACTAGACCTGCGGCAATGGTAAGCGCCTTCACCATGATTATTGCAATTGTGACTGTTCATGGCAGTAACGGTTTATTTATGAGTAACAACGGATACGAATTTGCACTATCGCTGCTGGCTATCACTGTAGCATTGGCCATACAGGGTGGGGGTAAGTATTCAATAGATAGCACAATAGTAAAAAAATTCGAGCTATCAGAAAATTAAGAATAGCTTTAGTCCATTATTAGTTGTCGCAATAACAAGTGCGAATTGCTTAATTTTTGTTATTACAAATCAAAATATAATCACATTGTTCACCAATTCGCCAGTTGGTTGATTTTATTGAAATAAGGGCTTTACAGGCCAGCCAAAATCATTATCATACGCAGCACTTGAGGAGAGTTGGCAGAGCTCGGTTTAATGCACCTGACTTGAAATCAGACGTGGGGTCAAACCCACCGGGGGTTCGAATCCCTCACTCTCCGCCATATTGAAAAAAACCCGCACAATGTGCGGGTTTTTTTTTGCCTGTAACAAACACTCATTACACTGACTCATTGGACTTTCTTTTCAAACTACGGCTTCTTAATTTCATTCACTTCAGTATGTCAGTGATACATCACCGTTTTCGCTATTTTTAGAGAAGAACTTTTGATCTCAACCATTGCATGTAGGGTATTTAAGGTTCATCCCATCATATAGCTCCGTTGTAAAACCAATACAGAAAAGTCTGATAATGCAGCGGATTTTTGCTACAACTAATATATAACGAAATATTAATGCTTTTTGCATCGGCATCAGAGGCGGTGCTCCATGTCTTCCTTAGGAGAAGACAGCAAACATTAATAAAAGAATAAAAACGAGGAATATATGCAGGCAATGTCAACGCTCAAACTAAACGAAGGTTCTGTTGAGCAAAAACGTATGGAAGTGAAAACGTATTTTCTCGACTCTTTCGATACCTATGAATCACTTTTTTCATGCTTAAGCAGTGATGAGGCTTTTTATCAGCGTCCTGAACGACTTCGTCATCCGCTAATTTTCTATTTTGGCCATACAGCAACATTTTTTATCAACAAACTCATTCTTTCCAAAGCGATAAATGAGCGAATAAATCCTCGTTTTGAATCATTGTTTGCCATTGGCGTTGATGAAATGAGCTGGGACGACCTCAATGACAAAAATTACGATTGGCCAACCGTTGATGAAGTAAGAGCATACCGAGACCAAGTGCGTACACTTATGTGCGATCTCATTGATACTATTAACTTCTCTATGCCAATAAATTGGGAAAGCCCCATGTGGCCAATTGTAATGGGTATTGAACATGAGAGGATCCACCTTGAAACGTCTTCAGTGCTTATTCGCCAACTGCCGCTTTCCTTTGTTAAGCCTCAAGATGCTTGGCCTCGCTGTAGCGATTCTGTGACCAGCCCAGACAAGATACCAGTGAACGATTTTGTTAACGTGTCTTCTGGTAGTATTTCTCAAAATAAGTCTTGGGATAATCAATACTATGGCTGGGACAACGAATACGGCACGCTTAACGAACATGTGAACGATTTTAAAGCGTCTAAGTTTTTGGTGAGTAACGGCGAATTTTTATCGTTTGTTGAAGACGGCGGCTACGACAAAGCAGAATACTGGGAAGAGGAAGGCAATAGCTGGCGGCTTTATACCAAAGCAAAGCACCCCTTATTTTGGTCTAAAACCAAGTCTGGTTTTGTGTATCGAAGCATGACAGAGGAATTTGCGCTGCCATTAGATTGGCCTGTTGACGTGAACTATCACGAAGCGAAAGCATTTTGTAATTATAAGAGCGAAAAAAGTGGCGAAGTTATTCGCCTACCTACCGAGAATGAATGGTTGCGAATGCGCGATGATGCCGGGCTTAATCAAGCGGTATACTGTGATGGTTTCAATATCGCCCTTCAAAAACATGCGTCAAGCGAACCGGTGAACACCAACCAGACAGGTGAGTTTTATGACGTAGTGGGTAATGTATGGCAATGGACGGAAACGCCCATTTATCCTTTTGATGGTTTTAAAGTGCATCCGTTATACGATGACTTTACCACGCCAACCTTTGACAATAAGCACAACTTAATAAAAGGCGGCAGTTGGATTTCAACGGGTAACGAGGCAATGAAAGACAGCCGTTATGCGTTTAGACGTCACTTCTTCCAGCACGCTGGATTTCGATATGTACAAGGTGAGAGTGTAATTCAGGTGAATGATTTAGATTATGAAAGCGATACTCAGGTATCACAGTACAGCGAATTTCATTATGGTGACGAATACTATGGTGTTGCAAACTTTGCTAAAGCAAGTGCAGAGTTTTGTATTCAGCAAATGGCCGGTAGAGCATCAGCGAGAGCGCTTGATTTAGGCTGCGCAGTAGGGCGCTCTACCTTCGAGCTAGCAACCCACTTCGACCACGTTGACGGCGTTGATTTTTCAGCACGTTTTATAAAAACGGCTTTTTCCATGCAAGAACGCGGTGAAGTGCGCTATAACCTGATTGAAGAGGGTGAGTTAACGTCATTCAAATCTCGTAAGCTCAGTGCCATGGGCCTTGAAAACACCGTAGATAAGGTCTCATTTTCACAGGGCGATGCCTGTAACCTTAAACCTCAGCTAACAGGGTACGATCTTATTTTTATGGGTAATCTCATTGATAGAGTGTACAGCCCACGAAAAGTGCTTGCGGACATGAGCGAACGCTTGAATCCTGGTGGCCTTCTTATTATTGCTAGCCCATTCACTTGGCTAGAAGAATACACAGAGCGAAACGAGTGGCTTGGTGGCTATAAAGATGAAAATGGCGAGACACTGAGTTCTACTGACGCACTTGAGCAAGCGTTAAGCCCTAACTTAGTTCGCGTTGGACAGTCGAAGGACATCCCATTTGTTATTCGAGAAACTAAGCGCAAACATCAGCATACGCTGTCTGAATTTAACGTTTTTGAAAAAAAGTAAAGAACAGCAATGCCTTGCAGTATGGATAGTCTCGGTAAGGATATTAGCGGCACGGAAATTAGTGATTTGAACAGTAGCGGTACGGAAAGTTGCAGTAAGAATAGCCCCGATAGCGCACTGGCGGGCGCAAAGGCAGGCGCAATGACAGAGGCAGGCGCAGTGCCTGCCGAGTTTCTCATCTATCAAGATGTATGGGAAAGGGTGCATCCACACGAGTATGACGTATCTTCTAGGTTCAAGTTTTCCGCTGTATCCAGCAGATACCCAAAAGCTCCTGCTGATACCATCGCGATGTGGATTGCCGACATGGACACCAAGCCATTACCAGAGATATCAGCTTATGTAGCCGATACCGTTCAAAATGCATATGGTTATCAAGACAGCGATATGGGTGAGGCAGTTCAAAGATGGTTTGAGGCGCAGCAATGCTCTGTGAGCTCGGGCTCAGTAGTCAGTGTGGCAAGCGTGATAAGTGCGGTAGACGTCGCGCTTAAAACATTCTGTGTGTCTGGGGATGAGGTCATGGTGTTAACGCCGACCTACGGTCCTCTTGTTGACTGTATCAATAACAACAGTTTGAAAGTGCACGCTGTTAACACAAAACGTGATGAGAATGGCGACGACACTATTGACCTTAGTTCGCTATCAAAAAACGCCACTGCTTTTGTCTTGTGCCATCCTAATAATCCAACAGGGCAGGTGCTATCAGCATCTTGTCAAAGCGAACTTATTCAGTTTTGCAACGAACATGGCATACTTATTATCACTGATGAAATACACAGTGAATTTGGCTTTTTAAGTAACGATGAACCACTACCTATCCCGCTTTTTGGCTCCCATTGCGATGCTGTGGCACAAAAAGGCATCATTCATACTAGCAGTGTGTCGAAAGCCTTCAATTTGGCCGCCATTCCAGGCGCTTCCTATGCCATTATTGAAGACCCTGTGATAAGAGCGAAATTTAGTACTGCTATTGCCTCAAGGCACCTCGAGGCAAGCTACCTATCGCAAGTTGCGCTTAAAGCTGCCTATAGCCTCGGTCACACTTGGTTAGATAACATTCGCAAGGCACTTGGCCTCAATCGCAAGCTAGTTCACTTTTACTTTAGACAGCAGAACATTAATTGTGAATATACGATGGGTAAAGCGGGCTACTTCTTATGGCTTAACTTGTCGAAAACAGCTACGTGCATAGATGAAAAAGCAAGCGCATCAAAGATGTCACAAAAGAGTGTTTTTAACCCTGCTTCAACCTTTGATAGTTGTGTTAGCCGCGGCGTGATAGGCAGTGATGGTAATCAATTTAACGCACCTGGGTGGATTCGTCTGAACCTCGCCTGTCACCCATTACAAATAGTAAACGCGCTAGACAGGTTATTTTTTCGTTAAGACTCGCCAGACTTATAGCCTAGTGATATAAGTTTGCAACAAATACTACTTTTAACATAGGTTCACGAAATGCCATCTCATGGTATTATTGCACTAAAGATGGATATAAAAGGTGAGTGTAAGAACTCCCAATATAATAAAGCTATGCGCAAAGCCACAAATAAAAAGCCGTGCTAATGCAGGTGAAAACGCAAGGGCAGTCGCAAAGACAGTGAGATAAACAAGTGATCAAAATTATCCTAGTAGACGACCATGAATTGGTGAGAACCGGGATCCGCCGTATTTTGGAAGATGTTGCAGATTTTAAAATTCTCGCAGAAGCAAAAAGTGGTGAAGATGCGGTTCAGTTGTGCAGAAAGAATGCGCCAGATGTAATACTCATGGATGTGAATATGCCGGGGATAGGCGGGTTGGAGGCAACCAAGAAAATAGTTCGTATGTCGGAAAATACGCGGGTTATTTGCTTGTCGATGCATACTGAAAGCCCAATACCTATGCAGGTGATGGAAGCTGGTGCGTTTGGCTTTTTAACCAAAGACGCCGAGCCAGAAGAAGTCATACGTGCTATTCACAAGGTAATGGCTGGGCAAAAATACGTCGATAGCGATGTGGCTAACAGTATTGCCGTGGGTAAATTGTCGCCCCGTTCAGATAATCCGTTTAACGAACTTTCGTCACGGGAATTGAGCATAGCAATGCGGTTAACCAAAGGGAAAAGGGTTCCTGAAATTGCCAGCGAACTGAGCATCAACCCTAAAACCGTGAATACCTATCGCTACAGAATGTTTGAAAAGCTCGGTGTTGCCACCGACGTTGAACTTACTCACCTTGCCTTACGTCATAAGCTCATCGACTCTAACTTGTTATAGGTGTAAACGTTTCACACTATGTCTGCATTTGATTCAGCAGCGTTTCTCAAAAATTTAACGTCGCAACCTGGTGTGTACCGAATGTACAGCCAGCAGGACGACGTTATTTATGTCGGAAAGGCAAAAAATTTAAAAAAACGTGTCTCCAGTTATTTTCGAACTAATGTAGATAATGCCAAAACGCGCTCATTGGTTAGTCAGATTGCGCACATGGACGTTACCGTTGTTAATAGCGAAACCGAAGCGTTCCTGTTAGAAAATAATTTTATTAAAAAGTATAAGCCACGCTACAACGTAGTGATGCGCGATGATAAATCTTACCCGTTTATATTTCTCTCTGATCACGAACATCCACGTTTATCATTTCATCGCGGCCCGCAAAAGAAGAAGGGTGAATACTTTGGCCCTTACCCCAGTGCATGGTCGGTAAGGGAAAGCTTAAGGTCAATGCAGCGTATTTTTCCGGTGCGTCAGTGTGAAGATAGTTACTACCGCGCTCGCAGCCGCCCGTGTTTGCAATATCAAATGCAGCGGTGCAGTGCCCCCTGTGTTGAAGGCTACGTGTCGGATGAAGAATACAAAGAACAGGTGAATTTTGCTCGTTTGTTTTTGAAGGGCAAAAATCAACAGGTAATTGGCAGCTTAGTTGAGAATATGGAGAAGGCGAGTGAGTCACTTAATTTCGAGGCAGCGGCTCGCTACAGAGACCAAATTAATGCATTGCGAAAAGTGCAGGAGCGTCAGTGGGTAGCCGGTACTCAGGACGAAATGGATGTGTTTGGCTTTGCATTTAAAGGCAATATGGCCTGTATACAGGTGATGTTTATTCGTGAAGGTCAGCTATTGGGCAGTAAAGCATTCTTCCCGAAAGTACCTACCATTGCCGATGAAAATGAAGTATTCGAATCATTCTTCCTTCAGTTTTATCTCGCTGGCAACAAAACCATACCAAAACAGATTGTGTTGGCGAATACGTTAAGTGATGAATCAGCAATTTCTGCGGTGCTCAGTAGTGAAGCAGGGCATAAAGTTACCTTCTTTAAAGGTGCTCGCGAAGAAAAACGACAATATTTGGAGCTGGCGCAAACCAACGCAGAGTCTGCTCTTGATGCGCAATACAGCCAACAAAAATCAGTGTTTGCGCGATACCTCGATTTAGAAGCGGCGATGGAAGTAGAAAGCCCCATTCAGCGTATGGAATGTTTCGATATCAGTCATACTTCTGGTGAGCAAACTGTAGCGTCCTGCGTGGTGTTTAACAGAGAAGGGCCGTTAAAGAGCGATTACCGCCGCTATAACATTGAAGGCATAACCCCCGGCGATGATTACGCGGCGATGGCGCAAGCATTAAAACGCCGATACAAGTCAGTGAAAGAAGTCCAAAAAATACCTGACCTATTGCTAATTGATGGCGGTAAAGGCCAACTAGCACAAGCCGAGTCATTTTTTGAGGATTGGCCACACGATAAAAAGCCTATGTTATTGGGTGTTGCAAAGGGCACCACGCGGAAGCCAGGATTAGAAACCCTTATATTAGCAGGCAGTCACGACGTACTGCCAATGGATAGCCATTCTCCCGCCCTTCATTTAGTGCAGCATATCCGAGATGAGTCACACAGATTTGCGATAACAGGGCATAGAAATAGACGCCAGAAAGTGAAAACCACCTCGAGCTTAGAATCTATACCGGGTATTGGTGCAAAACGGCGCCAAACGCTGTTGAAGTTCATGGGCGGTTTACACGGGCTTAAAAAAGCCAGTAAGAACGAAATCGCCAATGTGCCTGGTATCAGTCAAGAATTAGCAGACACTATTTACGACCACCTGCACCAATAACATAGTGACTGGCAAGCATTAATGATTAAATTAAGGTAAGGTGTGTGAAAATATAGGCCGTAAAGGCTAGCGCTAAAAATGCCTTTGTTGGCAAAACCTGAGATATATCTTTTATGTGGAATGTTCCAAACTGTATTACTTTATTCAGAGTAATTTTAATTCCTGTTTTTGTTGTTGTTTACTTTCTAGATTGGCGTTGGGCCCACGAGGCCGGTGCATTTGTATTTTGGCTTGCTGCCATCACGGATTGGTTTGACGGTTACCTCGCAAGAAAGCTCGAGCAGTCGACGCCATTTGGCGCCTTTCTCGACCCTGTGGCGGATAAGTTGATAGTAGCCACTGCATTACTCATGATTACCCACAGTTATGCCACCTTATGGATTACGCTACCAGCAGTGGCCTTATTGGTAAGAGAAATCTATGTATCTGCCCTGCGTGAGTGGATGGGCTCTAGCGGCGTTCGCGATGCAGTAAAAGTGTCATTTATCGGTAAAGCGAAAACCACAGCGCAGATGTTGGCGTTAATAGGGTTACTGTCAGGCCTTGAAACTTTCATGGGCTTTCCGATTTATTGGGTGACTTTAGGTTATATCCTTCTTTATATTGCAGCGGTGCTGTCAATTTGGTCAATGATTGTTTATACAAAAGCGGCGTGGCCATACATGAAAGGCGTTGCGCCTAAGTAAAATTGATCGCGCTTTAACCAAGTTGAATAAAAAAATAGCAAACGATCGTCAAAACATGTATTTATCTCAATTTAAACGTTTTTTCGTATTGACAGTTTTGAATGGGTAGGTAAAATGCATCCCACATTTCGAGAGGACATAAACCTAACGAGATGTACGATTTTAAAGTGCGGGAATAGCTCAGTTGGTAGAGCACGACCTTGCCAAGGTCGGGGTCGCGAGTTCGAATCTCGTTTCCCGCTCCAAAATCGCTGGCATTACGTAGTTGCTATTTGAAGTATTGAATAACGCTACAGTCAGATTACTAAGGCGGAATGGCAGAATGGCTATGCAGCGGATTGCAAATCCGTGGATCTCGGTTCGACTCCGGGTTCCGCCTCCATAATCTGCAACGCCACATCAGGTTCTACGCCTGACACCTCGCTGAAAAGCAACCCAATGCCCGGGTGGTGAAATTGGTAGACACAAGGGATTTAAAATCCCTCGCTGGTAACAGCGTGCCGGTTCAAGTCCGGCCCCGGGCACCAATACCCCTATATTTAAAGCTCTCAAGGCTAATGGAAGCAAAAGCCTACCAAAAAACCACCTATAAGTTTTCATAAGCAATGTGTTATCGTTAGTAGATTTTTCTGATTCGGTATGTTGTTATTATTAATAATAAGTGTTTATGGATAATCACATGCAGCATCAAGATATAGACCACGAGATATCACGCCTTACCAAAGCCTCTAGCGCAAGAGCGAAGAATAAAGACTTCAATGGGGCTATAACTGAATTTGATAAGGCGCTACTGCTGATGTCCCAATCTGGCCTTTTTTACGGGAGGAAGTACGTTAAAGCTATTCCTTACTTTCAAAAAGCAGGCCGATATTCAGAGTTAGAAGAGTACTGTGACAGAGTCCTCATTCCTCTAGTAGAAAAGAATATTGAAGATGTGTTTTATGACAAGCCTGTTGTTACAAAGGAATTTTTCCTTGTTGGCGTTCTCGTGAATATATACGACAAGCTCCAGCTGTGCGCGAAACGAGAGAGGGTAGAGGGGGATTTTGAAAAATACGGAAAACGCTTAGATTCATTAATGGCAGAGCAAAACACCCTTAGAGTTAATTCCGAGAGAGAGTCGTTAAGACTTGAATATAATGATTTAGCCAAGTTTCTTGGTGAGTTAAAAGATAATTATGAGAACTGGCCTAAAACCCTTCGCGAAAGGTTTAAAGAATTTTCATGATATTCACCTTTAAAGGCTTGCCACGCTTCTTTAGTTAAATACTACATTCATGCTGCAAGCTGACGGGGTTACGGCAGGTAGAGGGCACTCTCCGTCTAATCCCTCAGTGCGCAAGTCGTTATACACGTCCACCGCACCTGTGGAAGAAATCCCTCGGGTTACTTTTCAGGCTTAGCGTACTATGTTTTGAGAATCTTTTGACCTGTACTTAGGTAATGTTAATTATCTTTCACTGCTTTGACAAAGTGCGCTGAAGGTTCGCTTGAGCGAATGGTAGCAAGTCTTCCACTAGCCAATGAGATTGTTTCGAAAATCCGAAAACCCTGTGCGCCGCCATCTATCGGGTAATAACGAGTTGACGTTCTATAATTAGAGGAAACTTCGGTATTGGGGAACAGCATCTCAACAACTGCTGGAGAGGTGTTCTCTTCGTCGCAACTTATGCCTTTGGTGGTTGGAAAGTATTCCGGCTTTCCTGTCTCGCAAAACACAATCGATTTCAATTCGTCCTCTGTCGGAATTCGCCAACCCTCGTTTATAAGATCGAGCGATCTTATTGTTTCATTTTCAGATAATCGGGCAGCGTCACCAACACAAGTGTTTTCAGTTTCGCTCCAGGACTGCCCTAAACTACACTTTAACCAAACTTTCTGCGTTGAAAGGTCAATTATTGTTCTTCCCTCGTCAACATAACGTGGAAATGCAAGTTCTTCGTTACTCTGGCTGCTGGCTAGGGAACCTCTTTTTGTGACTAAAGAGATGATGTGTGGTAGCGACAAATTGTCTAAGTCTGTATTTGCTATGTTGAGTGGAGGTTCTACATTCGATAATAAGACAGCACCGTCGTATGTCGTGTAATTTTCCACGTCTTGAATGGGTTCATTCGCGAAATATACATCAAAGTCTAAATTGCTTGCGTTGGACCATTCTATGGTCATTCCATTTTCTGTAACCTCAACAGCATCGATTGAAGTAGCTGCTGGTGGTCTTTGGGATTCTTGGGGAGCATCGGTTGAGCCGCCACCACAAGCAGTTGTAAGTAGTATCAATACGCTAACATGGCTCTTAGCAATAACATTCATAATAGATTCCTTTCTTTATTTTGCGAAGTTTTAAGCTCTCATGTCTATATATAGAAAGCAACTTAAGCTAACTAAATGTTTTTCCCTTTTTATATGTAAGGGGGTTAAGGTTGGTTACATGGCAGGTTTTTCATCATTGTGTCTTTCAAGCAAGGTTATTTAAAGGGCAGGGTGCCTGATATGAGATTTACGCACTGGCGAATATCTCTGACAGGCAATATAATCAGTTGCGTTCCATTCAAGTCAATTACCTCAGACGCGAGACGTTGGTTGACGCCAATGATGCTATCTGCAGTGCGATCGCGCGATTGCCCATCTTTAAACACTATCAGATCTAAGAGAATTTATTGCACGCAAGTGCTGATGGCCAAAAGTTCAAAAGTCGGCTAGAGACATTTAGAACCCGTTATGCCTCCAAATACTTCGGCACTACTAATGGCATGTCTGCTGTCACCTTGGTAGCAAACCATGCACCATCAATGCAAAAATGATTGGCGCTAACGATCATGAATCTCACATTATCTACGACTTTTTGTACAGCAATATCAGACATCAAGCCGGATGTATTATCAACGGATACCCATGGCGTTAACCATGTGAATTTCACCCTGCTGGATTTATCTGGTTATACGTTCGCTCCTCGCTATGCAAATGTTGGTAGCGTCATTGATGATCTGTTTAGCATGCAAAATGAACAGTTAGTGTTAAAAACGCCTACTGATATTGCCACAATCGAGAGCCAATGGGATGTTGTACAATGGACCATGGTCTCACTGCAGCGCAAGACAACCACACAAGCTGCATTGGTGCGTAAACTATCAGGTTGCTCGAAAGATCATCCTTTATTGAAGGCCATCACCGAATATTATCGGCTGGTTAAAGCCCTTTACATTTTAAACTACATGGGCGATGAAAAACTTAGAAAACATGTGCAACGTGCTTTGAATAAAGGTGAAGCTTATCATTAGCTACGAAGGGCGATTGCTTAGGTTGTTGCAGAGATAATTGAAAACCCAGGACGGAATGTCTGCAGTCCCCCTAAGCACTAACGACATGTTCACCAGTGAAGGCGTCGCGCTCTTGCTCGCTGGCCCGTTCGTAACTGTTTCATCAATAAAGATGCCCCCTGCGTTGGTTACATTTTTTCTAAGTAAAAAGAAGGCTGATCGACTGTTGTGTTTCGTATGTTGCTGGTATTATTGGCTATAAAGGTGCTGCGTAAAGATTGTAAGGCAAATTTCAATAGATCTCCTGTTAACTCGTTACAACATAAATGTTGAACTATTTTCTACTATAGGCATACTAATAAATGTCACTAATAAAAATCAGGTGGCGCAAGGAGAAAGTATGTTCATTCAAGACGGTTGGGAAGACCTGTAGATATTTTATCTACAGCCATTAAATAAAAAAGCCAAACGGCAGCAGAGCGGAAATAAGTATGGATGCTAAAACAATAATTCTTGGTATTTCGGCTGCTGCCGCTTTCATCGCCCTTTATTACAACTCCCTTATAAATAAAAGAAAGTCGACAGTTGAGTTACTTCTTAATCAAAGAAATGATGACAATCTTATCAAAGCCCGAAAAGTGGTCCAAGAGCTCAACAAAAAAGAGCAGCTTACTGATTATGCTAAAGACGAGCATAAAGGTAGTGACCAGCGAGATTCGGTTTTGAGAGTTCTCAATAATTACGAATTTATAGCCACTGGAATGAGAGAGGGAGCTTTTGAAATAAAAATTTATAAGCGCATGACCTACAGCCAGCTATGCCACGATTGGAAAATATTAAAGCCTTTTATTATGTCTTTAAGAGCCAACGTTAATTCTGCTACTGCCTTTCAAGAGTTTGAATGGCTAGCTAAGAAGTTTCAGTCTTCAGTGTTAAAAGTTGATAACAAACATTGATTCTGGTCTACGCATAAAGTAGTACAAATTTCATTAAGAACAGTCGTATACTTGCCTTATCACAGTCTGGCGCCGGGCAATATTTTATGTTTACATAATATTCTGTACGTCACACGTATAATTTACCCCCAAGCTAATACCTCTCTATGGTACTAAGCATCATTATAATTAAATTGTGCTGAAAGTAGTTATTTTCAAAAAATCCTGTTACTGAAAGCTCCATTGTCAAAAGCTGCTTAATTCAAAGCCTTCAGCTCAAAGCTCTTTAAGTCAAAGACCTTTTAATCAAGACACACAGTGCATAGCAGCAAATGAAAGCATTGGCGTTGCATGTTTGCTTCGCGTTACCTTGCCCCCTATATCCATTCTTAAAATTGGTGAACACATCATGTCTAAACCCCTGAAGCAACAAATTGGCAATATTTCTATCGTGGTCGATGATTACGATGATGCTCTTGAGTTTTATATTGAAAAACTACAGTTCGTTTTAATCAACGACATAGCGTTAGGTGAAGGAAAGCGGTGGGTAGAAGTTTCTCCCCCAAATTCAAATGGTACGCATCTGCTATTTTCTAAGGCAAATACCGACGAGCAAAAGCGTGCCGTTGGCAATCAGTCAGGAGGCCGTGTTTTTCTATTTCTTCATACCAATGACTTTTGGCGTGACTATGAGCATATGAAAGCCAGTGGTGTTGTGTTTGACGAAGAGCCCAGAGTCGAAGAGTATGGCACCGTTGTCGTTTTCCAAGATTTATACGGAAACAAATGGGATTTACTACAAAGCAGTGTAGCTAGCGAATAAAATGGCTATCGACTAAGATTCTATACAGTCTTAATAAACCAGAGATGCGGTGAGTACATGACGTTGGACGCGCAATTTAATGAGTGCGGATTTATTATCCTAAGGGATTTTTTCAATAACGAAGAAATTACCCAGATAGCAACCCACGTCGACCGCATTTATGAAACCTGGGTCAAAAAAAACGAGCAAGCTATATACGATTACAGGCTGGTTAACATGCACTCGTTAACAAGCCCAAAATACTTTAATGATACTCCACATCAAAGAGTGAATTTTTTTAGTGCAATTGCGCCGTTTAAGCTCACCTCGGTGCTTGATAATATCTTTGGTGAAGGGCTGTATTTCCACAATACTCAATTATTCTTTAACCCATCAAATAACCAGCGCCTTACATACTGGCATAGAGATATGCAGTTTAGCGATATAGAAGACAATGCTCAGCGCGATGAGCAGCATTCGATACTGAACCTTCATGTTCGCATTCCGCTAGTGGACGAAAAAGGCCTTGAGCTTGTTCCAGGGTCTCACAAGCGGTGGGACACAGAGCAAGAGCGCAATGTGAGGTTTGAGTTGGGTGGACGTAAAAACAGTGATGACCTTCCTGATTCGCTGATGATGAACCTTGCCCGAGGCGATGTCTTGATATTCGACGGACAAATGCTGCACAGAGGCGTGTATAAGCACAACCCGATAAGAAAAGCTTTCGATGTGTGTGTGGGAAAGTACCATTCTATCTCTTCGTGCTTTTTAGACCCTCAGGTACTGCCTACCGAAGAGGAGATGGCGCACATCAATAACAATGGCTGGTATACACTGGCAAGAGAAGTGTCCGCAAAGATAGTTAAAAAATAAAATACATTTGAGCCTTTGTCGTTACGAACTCTAAATCCCTCTCATCTGCAAACACTTGTCCATCTATTACGCTAACAAATGAATAACTGCAATTGTGGTACTATTAGCAGCATTGCTTATTATCCATATTTAAGGCTAACCGTTGAACTCAGTTATGGCGCTGCGCGCACAAGAGCTATTAAAAGCAGAGCGCCCGTTTCATGCGCGAGGAAGCAAAGTAAAACGCTGTAATGCGTGCCTTTTGCCTATTCCCCAATGTATTTGCACCTACAAACCTGAATTGGGCACCGATGTTGCTGTGCTATTCCTAATGTACAAGGGCGAGTACTTTAAGCCTACGAATACGGGTAGGTTAATTGCCGATGTTGTAGAAGAAAACTACGCGTTTTTGTGGCATCGCACTGAGCCGGATGCAGATATGTTGGCAGTGATTAAAAACCCTGCCTATCATCCTGTTGTGGTGTTTCCTCACGAATATGCCAACGAAATCCAACGCATCGACAAACCGCCTGTTGTGGGCGAGAAAAAGCTTCTTTTTATTTTTCTTGATGGCACTTGGCGTGAAGCTAAGAAAATGTTCAGTAAAAGTGATTACCTTTCAAACTTGCCCGTTTTAGGGGTGAACCTTGAAGGCTCATCTGATTATTTGCTGCGTGAGTCATCGCATATGTTTCAACATTGTACCGCAGAGGTTGGTGTGCATGTATTAGCAATGGCTGAAGAAAAGGAAGGGGCTGAAAAGCTTGCTCAGTATTTCAGTATTTTTCGTCGAGAATATGTAAAAGGAAAACCTCACTTACGCGACAAATTAGACTTTGCCAGTGCGCAGGTGAAGTAATACGTTTACAAGCCTAAGCATTATTTGCGACACTCTGTGCGCTACAGTTTTTCATCATTCATTTATTAGTGCTGGATTAGCATTATTAGCCAATACTCGATAAATAAGAGCGATGAAAGCAATTATTTCAACTAGCCATTCGGAGATTTTTAATGTCATCAGTAACATTTCAAGGTAATGAAGTAAAAACGGTAGGCCAATTACCAAGCGTAGGCGCAAGTGCACCTGCATTTACGCTAGTTAAAGCAGATTTAGGTGAAGTTTCTTTGTCTGACCTGTCTGGAAAGCAAGTTGTATTAAACATCTTTCCATCAGTTGACACTGGAACCTGTGCCACATCGGTACGCAAGTTTAATGAGCATGCCGCTACGCTAGACAATACCGTCGTAATTTGTGTGTCAGCAGATTTACCGTTTGCTGCAGGCCGTTTTTGCGGTGCCGAGGGTATTGAGAACGTTATTACCGGTTCTACATTCCGCTCTTCATTTGGTGACGACTACGGCGTTGCGTTTGAATCAGCACCGTTAACCGGTTTAATGTCCCGTTGTGTTGTTGTTATCGATACCAATGGTAATGTGGTTTACACAGAGCAAGTAGCTGAAACTACTGAAGAACCAAATTATGATGCCGCCGTTGCTGCGTTAAGCTAAACTCTCTTAATTGGTTGTGCAGTTTATATAATCGATTGGAAACCGCTGGCATAAATAAGCGTGTCAGCGGTACCCAATGTATTTATAGATACTGCGATTTGTATTTTTAGGAGAGACCTATGACATCAACGTTACTCCAAGTTGGAGAGCTTGCCAGTAAAATGCAGGAGAAACCTGTAACCCTTCTGCGAGCGTTGATGGATGATCCGCTTACTCAAACACCCGACAAGCGCAATGCCATGGTATTACCGGCCTCAGTCGATTTAGACCTAGACGGTGAGGGCAGCGATCATGCCACTGGCTTTCCCCACAGTATGCCGTCTGCCGAAGATCTCGCAGTATATTTAGGTAAGCAGGGCATAACAGCAAACACCACCGTTGTCGCCTATGATACGAGAGGCATTTATAGTGCGCCTCGTGCTTGGTGGATGCTTAAAGCGCTAGGTCACAATGAAGTGTATTTACTTGATGGTGGACAGCCTGCTTGGAAAGACGCAGGTCTTCCTGTATCGGAGCAACAGCACTTTGGCAAACTGACTTACCACCCGTCGCCTCGCAATGGATGGTTTGTTAATTCGAGCGCGGTGCTTCAGTCACTGAATACAGATGCACAACTGGTAGATGCGAGAAGTACTCCACGCTTTAGAGGGGAAGTATCTGAACCCCGCGTTGGTGTGCGCTCAGGCCACATGCCTGGCGCATTAAACTTGCCTTTCGGTAGTCTTATTGAAAACGGTCGTTATCTTCCCATAGAATCTCTCAAGCAAGCTTTTGAGCGTGCAGGCATAAACTTAACTCTGCCAATTATTTGCACCTGTGGGTCGGGAATTACAGCATGTGTTGTTGGTTTTGCCGCCCTTTTATGCGGCGCGAAAGACGTCTCTATTTATGATGGTTCTTGGTCGGAGTGGGGGTCTGATCCCCAATACCCCGTTATCGTTGATTAACGCTTAGGTACAATTTAACAATAAAGAATCAACGAAATAGATATCGCTTTTCCAATGGATTGAAAACCATGCCTCAAATAAAAACACTGCCAAAAATAGTTATTCTTACAGGTGCAGGTATTTCTGCCGAATCAGGTTTGAAAACCTTTCGCGATAATGACGGACTGTGGGAAAATCACAGCGTTGAAGAAGTGGCAACACCACAAGCATTCGAAAATAACCCTGAGTTAGTTTACCGTTTCTACAATGCGCGCAGAGCACAGTTGAAAGACAACCAAGTGTCGGCCAATAAAGCCCATCATGCGCTTGCTACATTAGAGCAGCATTGGAAAGAACAATTGGTGTTAGTAACACAAAACGTCGATAACTTGCATGAAAGTGGGGGCAGCGAACGTGTGCTGCATATGCACGGCGAACTTCTCTCTGCTCGATGTAGTTTCTCTCAACAGACATTCCAGTGGTCAGAGTCATTTGATAGTAATACGGCGTGCCCTTGCTGTAGCAATAAAACCTTAAGGCCAGACATAGTCTGGTTTGGTGAAATGCCCATGTATATGGATGAAATTATGTCGCATCTTTCTACCGCAGACATTTTTATCGCCATTGGTACCTCTGGTAATGTGTATCCCGCAGCGGGCTTTGTGCAGCTAGCAAA
This sequence comes from Alteromonas genovensis, assembly GCF_010500895.1. Taxonomy (GTDB): domain Bacteria; phylum Pseudomonadota; class Gammaproteobacteria; order Enterobacterales; family Alteromonadaceae; genus Alteromonas; species Alteromonas genovensis. The sequence continues at coordinate 215,695 of NZ_JAAAWO010000005.1, read as the reverse complement.
AAGTGCAGGGGCTCATACTATTGAAGCGAATTTGGAACCAGGTAGCTCAAATGCACTATTTGATGAGTCGCTTACGGGGTTGGCCTCAGAAGTTGTGCCCAAATGGGTCGACGACACTATTGCTCAATATACAAAGTAGAAGACAGAGTAGATGCAATACCTTAACGAATTCCTTACCATCGCTTTAGTCCATTTAGTGGCTGTAGCGAGCCCCGGCCCAGACTTTGCCATAGTGGTCAGAAATAGCGTAGCTTATGGACGTCGAATTGCTATATTCACCAGTGTAGGCATTGGTGCGGCTATTTTACTTCATGTTGCATATTCGCTAGTAGGTCTTAGTGTAGTTATTGCAACTACGCCTTGGCTGTTTACCACGTTTAGCTACTTGGCTGCGGCCTATTTACTTTACCTTGCGTTTGGGGCGCTACGAAGCAGTCCATCGACGGATGCTATGCCAGATCAGCAAAAAGTCGCAAGCGCCATGATATCGCCGAAAAAAGCACTTTGGATGGGGTTTCTGACTAACGGACTTAATCCTAAAGCTACCTTATTCTTCCTGTCGTTGTTCACTGCCATCATCAGTATCGACACGCCTTTCAGCGTAAGGTTAGGGTATGGCATTTACCTTGCGATAGCCACCGGACTGTGGTTTTGCTTTTTATCCTATATGCTCAGCACCTCAAAAGTGGCAGAGTTTATCGGCAAGAAAGGCTATTGGTTAGACCGCGCAATGGGCGTTTTATTGGTAGGGTTGGCAGTGAAGCTGGTCGCGGGTTAACGCGACCTGCTTTGGTAAGATTAAGCAGAGAGAGCGTGCTTACTCTTCAGAATCTGGAGAAAGGGTTGCCAGCATGTCAGCAATTTCTTCTTTTAACTCTTTGTCCTCAATTTTATTAGCACTCACTTTCGCCGATTCAAGGCTTTTTATGGCTGCGTACTGTTGGCCGCATTCTACCTGTAATTGCGCCATTGAAAACGCAATGGAAGAGAGGTGGTCTTTCGAATTTATTTTTTCTGCTTTTTTAAGCGCCTTGGCATAAATAACAAGCGCGTCAACCAGTTCTTCTGTGAAATCAGCCAGCGTTTCCCACTGTTCGGGATGATCTTTTGGAGTATCTTCATGTTCAATACACAGCGCATTCAGCTCTTTGTATAATGCGTCGAAAGTTTCTCTGTCGTCTTTATTGGCAGCTTCCATAAGCTGCTCGCTAAGGTGATATACAGCTTTATATATTTTGGTATTGATCATAAAAACACATGTCCATCTCTGGTATTAAACGCGATAGCGCTATCGGCAAAGCAAACAGCAATAAAGTACTGGTGCCATGCAAGTAATAGTCTTCAAGTAGTAAGCTTCAAGCAACCATCTTCAAGCAACCATCTTCAAAAAAAACCTGAAGAAATACCCCTTAAGCAAACGGCAAGTATTCACGCTATGGCAAAAATCTCGCGACACACATTTTTCGAAGTGCCTCGCAGTATGAATTCATAATACCTTAATTATATGAAACGTGTTTCGCATTCACTAAAGTATTTCTTCAGTGTGCTCACTCTTTTAATTGACGGTAATGTTGAATGCGTAATACAAGCAACAGACTATAGGTGCAGATGACTGAGCATAGACAGTGTAAAAAGAACGATAGGAGAAAAAAGAAAGCCAGAAATGCAAAGACAGAAAAAGCAAACCTTGAATTTAACCACGTTAATAACTATTAACGCACAATGGTAACTGTTGTTATGTTACAGACAAGCATTCAACTGCGTGAATTGTTATACTCGCGCGGTTATTACGTTTTAAAATAGGAACGAAGTGAAAGACGTTAATTCTGACCGCCTAAACACAACATTGGCAAAGCAATATCAATTTGATCTGAAATCGCTCTTGAAAAAAGCTTCTGTATTAACAAAAGCTAACTTTTCGCCTCTGCTTCAAAGCAGCGTTGTCTTGTTTCTCGCCTTTGTGGTGATGGGAGTGATTGCTCAACGGTTTATCACTATCAACGATGACGGTAGTTATATTTTTGAGCATCAGTCAATTTTTGAAATTGTAGCGATATGTGTTGTTTCTCCATTAATAACCGGTCTATACATGGCGGGCGTTAAACATGCTAGAGGAGAGAGCACCACGGTCTTTTCGGTTTTTGCCTATTTCCCTTTACTGTTTTTAGTAGCATTAACACAGCTGGTTAACAGCATTTTAGTGCAGCTAGGTTTAATGCTACTCATTATTCCTGGCATCTATTTCTATCTCGCCTCGTCGTTTGCTCTTATGCTGGTGGCAGATAGAAAATTAACGCCTATCAGCGCCATTATCCTCTCTTGTCGCGTTTTCAATGCATATTGGAGTCAAATACTGAGCGTATACGGCGTTTTCTTTCTATTATTTGCTACTGTGCCGCTTACCTTTGGTTTATCGCTAATTTGGGTACTACCCTTTTATTTCAGCGCGATGGGATTGTTGTACGATGAATTGATAGGAGAACAAGGCGCCAGTGTTACTGCATCAGGGAATGACGTAAAAGAGTCTAATTTTAATGCATAAGCGAGAAACGTTTAAAATTGTCCTCATCACCATTGGTGTATTGGCTGTTATTGTTATTAACGCCATTATATTCAATGAGGAAACTCAGGACATACTCGACGTTCCAGAAACCATTAAGGCGAAAAAGCCCGTACCGGATTTTTCTGTCTACACACAGGTAGAAGAAAAGAAGGCTGCTTTTTTTAACTATTTGAGGCCAGAAGTAGAAAAACAAAACGCGTATTTGCTTACACTTCGTCATTATGTGCAAACCCTTTATCGAAAAGCCTTAGCTGAAGAGCCTTTTAGTGAAGACGACATTACCCGTCTGGCGTGGTTAGAAAAAGAGTACCGAGTAAAGTCTTCAGATCCGCTGAACACGAAATTGCTTAACTTATTGCAAAAAATTGATGTGGTGCCTGCTGAGCTCGTCTTGGTACAGGCTGCTAATGAGTCAGCGTGGGGCACAAGTAGATTTGCCCGGGATGGCTATAACTTTTTCGGATTGTGGTGTTTTAGCAAAGGATGCGGCTTTGTTCCAAGCCGGAGAAACGATGATGCTTCTCATGAAGTGGCAAAGTTCGACAGCCTATCACGGGCTACATACACTTATATGCGAAACCTAAACCGGCACGATGCGTATAAGGATTTACGAGAAATTCGTAGCCGATTAAGAGCCAATCAAATTGCTATTAACGGTGTAGCGCTAGCCGAAGGCTTAATGAAATATTCTGAGCGGGGCGCTGCCTACGTGGAAGAACTACAAAATATGATCAAGTACAACGAGGAGTTTTTGGGCGAATGATACGAGTTGCTATGGTGTTGCTGTGTGGGTTTTTCACCGGTCAGTCAATTGCAGAAACAATTGATGTTGAATACAGTCGGTTTTATAGCCACGTAAAGAAGTTGGATAACGAAGATACCCAAGCTTTGCAATTCGCATTCGGATTTCTACGTGTAGGTGAAGGTCGTTTATGCGGGGTTAACAGTGCTGACATTGTCACTGACAAACAAACCATGAGCCTAGAGGTTAGCAATGAAGGACGCTTTACGGTGCCTACAGAAAAAGCGCTTAAACTTGCAAATGCAATAATACGAATATCGTTGGTTGAGCGCGCCAATGTGTGCGACATGTCGGTACAGCTTGAGACTAAACCAGAGTATTTAAAAGTTCGCTATACCAAAGATGAGTTAACGTTTGTGTATGGCCAGTACGAAGCGTTCTTTAATGAAATGGGAAGCTTCCTGTCTTTTCTTATGCCAACGGTTAAAGGCTTGATGATACATTTTGAGGACAGAGATTTAGACTACACTACGCCTGAGGGCGTGACCATCACCAATGGTGTATTGCATATTGAGCAAGAGTGGATAAGCGAAGCAAAAGGGTTATCGTTACCTCAAGCTCCGCTTCGTATTACCGCAATGGCATCAAGTTAATAGCTGATAGCGTATTTGCTCTGCCAGACGGGTGATAGTTTCTTCACCCTTTGCGCAGAGCTCTTCTGCTCGGTGAAATTCCATAATACCTACGTCAGTGAGCTGTGGCTCTATTAAGATATCAGGCGGATCGCCAGCAAGACGAGAACGTGTCACTCGGGCCTGCAATATCTCTAGCGAACTACTCATTACGCTCATTATTCCCGGCGGATTCTTCTTATTGACAGTCGCAGGAACTTCCATAACCTCTTCTTCAACCTTTTCTATAACGTCAGCACCTAATGAATCCTTATTGTTCGTGGTTTTTTTATCAAGGCCACCTTCAGAGCCACTTTCATCCGACTTATTGTCTGATGAAAACCACTGTTTCAGTGCGTTTTGGCTTTTGGTAAAAAAATCTTCGGTTTTTTGTTGATTGTCCTCGTGATCTTTACGTAACTTCTCAAGTCGTAGCGGTCTGAAGTCGGCATTCAAATTAACGGCAATCACAAAGTCAGCACCTAGTTGACGACACAGGTTTACTGGCACAGGGTTTACCACCGCACCGTCTACTAGCCATCTGTCATTGTACGCTACCGGTGAGAAAAGCGCTGGAATGGCACAAGACGCTTGAATTGAAGTGCCTACTGGGCCTGAGTCAAAAACAACTTCACGCCCCGTATACAGATCTGTGGCCACTGCGGCAAATGGCTTTTCCATCGCCTCAAAACTATCTGCACAAAAGTCGCTGGCGAGTTTATCAAATACTTTTTGCCCGCTGGCTAAGCCGCCTCTGCGCAGCCCAACGCCCATTAGCGCTAACACTTGCCAATCACTAAGGGAGCAGGCCCACTCTTTGAGACCTTCAAGCTTCCCACTTGAATATGCGGCGCCTACATACGCACCAATAGAACAACCAGCCACAACATCAATCTTAATACCTAGTTTTTCTAGTGCTTGTATAATACCAATGTGGGTCCAGCCTCTCGCTGCACCCGCTCCTAAAGCGAGTCCAATTTTCATCTATTGAGGTTCCATAATGTTGATGATGTCGATAGTGTCTGCTGGCTCGGCTAACTGCTCACTTTCTGGCTTTTCAAAAGTGGGCTCGTCAAAGCCAATGTCGCCATCTTTAACTGGGCCATCATGTGTAGTTATTGATTGAAAATCGTATAAGTTACTGTCAACTAAATGGGATGGCGCCACATTCTGAAGGGCACTAAACATAGACTCGATTCGTCCAGGAAAGCGCTTATTCCAATCTTGAAGCATGCCCTTAATATGCTGACGCTGTAAATTATCTTGTGAGCCACACAAATTACACGGGATAATAGGAAAGTCAGACAGTGTAGAGTATTCTTGTATGTCGCTTTCGGTACAATACGCCAAGGGGCGTATAACGATATGCTCGCCGTTATCACTGACTAGCTTAGGCGGCATAGACTTGAGCTTTCCACCGTGAAACATATTGAGGAAAAACGTTTCAAGCATGTCATCTCGGTGATGGCCTAACGCTATTTTGGTCGCCCCAAGTTCTTTTGCTGTGCGATACAAAATAGCTCTGCGCAGCCTAGAACATAGGGAACATGTGGTTTTGCCCTCTGGAATCTTGTCTTTCACAATAGAGTAAGTGTCTTCTTCTACTATCTGATAGGCCACGCCTAAGCTGTTTAAATATTCAGGAAGAATATGCTCTGGAAAGCCAGGTTGTTTTTGGTCTAGGTTCACGGCCACAATATCAAAGTGAATAGGGGCGGCGCGCTTCAAAAACATAAGAATATCGAGCATGGTGTAACTGTCTTTACCGCCTGACAGACATACCATCACTTTGTCATTCTCTTCAATCATGCCAAAGTCGGCTATGGCTTTACCCACATTGCGACGAAGACGCTTTTGCAGTTTATTGAAATTGTGTTTTTGCTTACTTTGCGCTGCAGCAGAGGAAGACGATTCAGCGCCGTTTGTGCCTAAACTCATAATTAACTAACTTGGTTTGTGTGAAAGCCGCCATTATACAATAAAGCGGCTTTTGTTAACTATGCTTGTGTACGTTAAATATCTACCCTTACAGTTTCATTACGCCCGGTTACACGCTGTCGCTATTTTTTTGCGCTTTCTTAGCGTAAATAGAGGGCACCTTGAGACCCTTGTGAGCTCTACACGGTATAGGGCGACACAAATCCGTTAGGCTTTATGGCTAAAACATCGCAATTTAGCGCATCAATAACATGTTCTGCGGTATTGCCAATCAGCGCTGCCGATATGCCAACCCGTCCAACGGTGCCTATGATCACCAACTCAGCATCTATCTCTTTAGCAACTTGAGGGATAACACGTTCAGGTAACCCTTCTTTCACAATACATTTGTTAGGGGCTATACCGTGCTTAGCTGCATGGGCATCCATTTCATCAAGGTGATGATTTTTGACTGCGCTGTGGTATTTTTCTGAATCAAACTCGGGAACCTCTATGGCAATGTTGAGAGGAGTAGCGGGGTAGCTATTGACTAAATTAACATGGCCTTTCAGCAGCCGAGCATACTCATTGGCAATGTCGGTTATCTTGTCATTCAGGGCGTCGTGTTCTTCATCTTCGCTGCCCACGTTTACCGCCGCAATAATTTCGCCATTTTCAGGCCAGTCATGGTCTTTTACTAACAACACTGGGCGAGGGCACTTTCTCATGAGATGCCAGTCGGTTGGCGTGAATATAACAGAAGCTAGGTCGTCGTGATTTTTTGTTGCTTTCACAACTAAGTCTATTTGGTTGTTAAGTGCATAATAAATGACGGATTCGTACGCTTTATTGTTCCACTCAACCACTATGTCGATATTGGAAAAACCTTGCTCTTTGAGCTGCTGTGACAGCCGCTTAGATTGGTCTTTAGTCACCGCATCGCGCATAGTATCGCGCTCGTCAGGGCTTAGCATGGTGGTCATATCGTAAGAAAGGTCGTACACAACCATCAGCGCAGTAACCGTTGCGCCTGTTTTTTGGGCAACCTCGAGAGCGCGGCTTAATGCAGGTTGGTTGTCACGCTCAGCATCAAGAACCGCTAAAATGTGATTACACTCAATCATAACTTCTCCTTCCTATGAAGCTTCTCATTAAGTGTAATAGACAATAGGGAAAATGTGGCTTGTTTTAGATCAAAAATTTAACAAATTTGTCAAAGCCTTTTACCACGTTAACGCGCACTAACCATTGCAAACAATGCTCGACCCTTTAAGGGCGGTAACTTTGCCGTCGATAGCATCAAAATCGAGTATGGTGATCAGTTTGCCATCCACTTTAATTAACCCTTCTTTTTGAAAACGACTCAGTAACCGACTAATAGTCTCAATAGTCAGGCCTAAGTAATTCCCAATTTCGTTGCGGGTCATGGTTAGGTGAAATTCTCTGTGAGAGAAACCACGCTCTTCGAAACGCTGAGACAAGTGAGATATAAAATAAAGTAGGCGTTCTTCAGCAGTGCGTTTATTGAGCATCATAATCATATCGTGATCTTGCTTTATTTCAGCGCTCATAAAACTCAAGATTTGATGGCGAAGCTTGGGAAACTGAACCGACATTTCATCAAGGGTGTCGTAGGGAAGCTCACAAACCATGGCCGTTTCTAGCGCCTGGGTGTAGCTTTGATGTCTACTTTCGCGAAGCGCATCGAAACCCACAATATCACCAGGGAAATGAAAACCGGTTATTTGTTCTTCACCATCTGAATTAGTCACAAATGATTTGAATGATCCGGTTCTTACTGCAAATAATGACGTAAACGTGTCGCCGTTATTAATTAATGTGTCACCTTTGTGCAGCGGCTTTTTGCGTTCGATAATGTCATCAAGAGATTCAATCTCGGTTTTATTTAATGCCACAGGTAAACACAAGTGACTAAAGCTGCAGTTTTGGCAGTGGATAGAGAATCCGCTTCCTTTGCTCATAATTTTTATTCTCTGTAAGTTCACACCTCAAATGGTACAACATCATTTAGGATAATGCGCCATAAATAAGATAAGCTGCATATAAGGCCATGGCAACGGCGATGCATTGTCGAACAGCACTATGCTTAAACCCCTGAATAATATACTGGCTACCGGTGCTTACAGCAAGCAAGGTTGGCAGTGTACCCAGCCCAAAACACAACATGATACCAGCGCCTTGAATCGCTGAGCCTGCCGCGAGAGACCAAGTTAAAGTGGAATAAACTAGGCCACACGGTAACCAGCCCCAAATAAACCCATAGGGTATGGCACTGAAAGGGGTTTTAAAGGGGAGAAAGCGTTTTGAAACCGGCTGGATATAGCGAAATAGATGTTTGCCCACACTTTCAAGCGCCGTAAGCCCTGTCCACCATTTTCCTAAATAGCATGCCAATAAAAATACCATAACGGCACTTAAAATGGACAACGCATAACTGGCCACGGGCACAAAGTCGGAGGCCATTTTGCCTAAGGCGCCGGTGATTGCGCCTGCAAGGGTGTAACTGATAATACGACCAATGTTGTATGCAAGAGTGAAGGGAAGTGCAGGTTTATCTTTTGGCGTTACCATTCTAAGCGCTGATACAATGCCACCGCACATTCCAACGCAGTGCACTCCGCCGGCTAAGCCAATCAAAAATGCAGAAAAGTAATTAATCTGTTCCATGCTTATCTTGTTCTTGCTGAAGCTTTTTGCGTTGTTCGGCCAGCTTCTTCTCTTCTGGCGGTAAGTCGTCATCAAACAAAATGCTGTAACCTTGTCGGTCTAAGTCTTCAAATTGATTTGATTTAACAGCCCAAAAAAAGATAACGATCGCAAGAGCAACAATGATAATCGCAATGGGAATTAAGACATAAATAATACTCATGTTATTTGCTCAATAATCGTGTTGAATTTGTAACCACAATGATACTGCTTAACGACATACCTACAACAGCCATCCAGGGGGACAGTAAACCCGAAACGGCAAAAGGTAGAATGACAATGTTATACAGCACTGACCAACCAATGTTTTGGCGAATTTTTTTCCGGGTTTGGTGCGCTGTATCGATAAGCGCCGGTACAGACAATAACTGATCGCCCAATAAGATAACATCTGCGGCGGTTTTAGCCACATCAGTGGCGTTGCCTACAGCCACTGCAACGTCGGCACTGGCCAATACTGGTGCGTCGTTAATGCCATCGCCCATCATCAACACTTTTTTGCCTTGTGACTGAAGCGTTTTAACCTCCGCGTATTTCTGTTCAGGAGTAAGACCGCCCAAGGCGACAGATACGGGCAGTGAGGCAGTAAGGTCGTCTACGTTTTGCTGCGTGTCTCCACTAAGCACAACCAATAGGTTCGTTATCGCCAAAGCCTCTAAAGTCGACTTGGTATCCTCACGTAGCGTATCGCTTACTTCAAACGCTGCAACCAATTTCCCTTTTGTCGTTAAATATACATTGGCGGCAATGGGAATACTTTCGTTACTTGATGAGTTAACACCACAAAAGACAGCTGAACCCATTTCAAAAGTAACGCCGTTGACTTCGCCACTTATTCCGCCACCGGGGGTTACGGTAAACTGAGAGACCTTGTGCTTGATGTCATCAGAAAATGCGTGTGCAATAGGGTGCTCAGAGCGTGATTCTAATGCCGAGGCAATTTCCCAGGTCCGCTGACTGTCTACACCTTGCGCGTACCAGCTATGTCGAAGGCTAAATTTGCCTTGAGTAAGCGTACCCGTTTTGTCTAAGGCTACCGTATCAATTGTGGTAATTTGCTCAAGAGCGTCGGCTCGCTTTAGCAAAATGCCTTGTTTGTTTAATTTTGCCATTGCACAGGTTAAGGCTGAAGGCGTTGCTAAACCTAATGCACATGGGCAGGTAGCAACAAGCACAGAAATGGTGATCCAAAATGCATCTGCATTGCCGATATAGGTCCAAAAGCCATACGTGAGTAATGCAATGAGTAACACCGATACGACAAAGTAGCGAGAGAACTCATCAGCAAGCTGTGCCGCCTTTGGCTTGCTGGCCATAGCACTTGCCTGCAAACGCATTATCTGATTAACCAGCGCATTCTTAAGGGTATTTGTTACGACAACGGTTAATGAGCCGTCTTTGCATATTGTGCCGCCATACACTGTGCTTTTCTCATGTTTCATCACAGGGTTAAATTCCCCGGTCAACATAGACTCATCCACCGACGCATTGCCGTCAGTAACGTAGCCATCGATAGGAATAGTTTCCCCAGGCTTTATTAGCACCACATCGTCTTTTGACAGTTGCTTGGCTAAGCATTCGATCACGCTTCCGTCGATTTCTAATTTGGTTGCAGAAACGGGTATGTACTGCATCATATTTGCTGAAATCTGCGCTGCACGATGTCTGCTTCTATGTTCTAAAAACCGACTTAGCAGCAGCAAAAAGATAAACATACAAATAGATTCGAAGTACACCTCTCCCTGTTCAAGAAGGGTTGAACGAATACCTGCTATGTAGGTACCAAAAATAGCAATGGTAACGGGCACGTCCATATTGACTGTTTTGGCGCTTATTGCCTTTAAGGCGCCCAAATAAAATGTGCTTCCGGAATACAGGACCACTGGCGTGGAAAGTGTCAGCGCCACCCAATAAAAATATTGTCGGGTTTCCAATTCGATAGCGCCAAACCAATCAAAATATAGGCCTGTCATCAGCATCATAACCTGCATGGTCATAATACCGGCTAACCCAAGCTTTTTAATAAAGACTTTTTCTTCGCGCTTGTAACTGGCCTCGTGTTCATCAGGGTGAAAAGGGGAGCCGGAATAGCCGATGCGCTTTAACGTGGATAGAATTTGGCTTAATTTAATGACTGAGGCAGACCAAGTGACTAAGGCACGGCGTTCCTGTACGTTTACCGCGACTTGCTTAATACCGTCTACTTTGGAAAGCTGCTTTTCAATTAACCAACCGCAAGCAGCACAGGTGATACCCTCAAGGGTTAACTGTATTTGTTTGTGCTTGCCTTCATCAAAGACGAATTCATCTTGAAGCGTTGGATCATCAAACACTTTTAACCTGTCTAAGGTGTCAAGAATGCTATCGTCAGACTTTTGGGCAGGTTCGGTTCTAAACTGGTAATAGTCTTCCAGACCATTACTTACAATGGCCTCAGCAACTGCCAAGCAACCAGGGCAGCACATTTGTCTGGTCTGGCCTAAAATGACGGTTTCAAAACGTTTGTCGTCATCATTGGGTAAACCACAGTGATAACAGGTAGTTTCGCTCATTACGGGTTAAACTTTATAACATCATTAGTAGGCAATATGAGTGTATTTTGGATTTTCCATGTTTCGTCCACGGGTGTCAGCGAAACTTGCCATTTACCGTCTAAATTCGCTTCTATAAATCCGCGATAAATACCGTTGGCGTCACGACTAAGTAAGGTGCTTACATCTTTATCTTCTAAGGTCACGTGATAAAAGTTCAGCTTCAGCGCATTGCCCTCTGCTGGAATACCTGAGTGAAATTCTAATGCGATGCTGCCGTCTTTTACGGTGAGATCAGAGGTCATATTAAGTTTGCGTGCAACGGCCTCTTTGTCTAGTCGTGCATTAATTGCTTTACCTTCCTTGTAGTAATCGTCTACCACCAAACTATCTTCTGTTGAAATGGCAAGCTTAAGCAGCACGCCACCCATGATTGCGGTGATCACTGGCACGGCAATAAGAAACCACGGCCAAAATTGTTTATACCAAGGTGTATTCATTAATCGTTGATCTCATCGTTGTTTCGCTAACTGCATATTCATGTTCACTTACCGCTAGCCTAAGGCTTCGCGTTTTTCAAAAACCGTGCAGAAATAATCATGAATATACATTTATTGTTTACATTTGATAGCGACTGGTAATGTAAGACAGATGGCTAAGTGATGGTATTTTCTCATAAAAAAAGCCCCGCAGTAACGGGGCCTTTTGCGATATTTAGCTTTTCAATGATTAATCATTTGAAAGGCTATATACATAAGCTGCAACAACGTGAATCTTATCTTTACCCAACGTCTTTTCAAAAGCAGGCATTACACCGTTTCTGCCGTAGGTAAGGGTTTCTGTCACCGCTCTGTGGCTGCCGCCATAAAGCCAAATGTTGTCAGTAAGGTTCGGAGCGCCAAGCATTTGATTGCCCTTACCGTCCATACCGTGACACGCTGCACAAGCCGCGAAGCGAGTTTTACCTGCTTTCGCTAACTGTGGATCTACATCGCGACCGCTAAGGCTAAGCACGTAGTTAACCACTTCGTTAATACCGTCTTCGCCCATTGCGTCAAGCCATGCAGGCATTGCTGCGCGACGACCGTTGATAAGCGTTTCCACAATTTTATCGCCCGAACCGCCATACAACCAATCGTCATCCGTTAGGTTAGGGAAGCCGCCGTTCTGACCACGCGCATCAGAACCGTGGCACTGTGAACAGTTTTGTAAGAACAAGCGTTGTCCAACTTTGTTGGCTTCAGCGTCCTTCGCTAACTCTTCAACAGGCACTTGTGCATAAGCTTCAAAGATAGGGTCAAACTTGTCTGCCGCATAATCTAGCTCGCGATCATACTCAACAAGTTTACCTTGCTCCTTGGCATCTATACGCGCTTGCATCGACTCTTCTAAAGACTGAATGTTCTGGTTCGAACTTTTCCATCCTAGAAGACCTTCGTATGCACCTAAGCCTGGGTATAGTGCAAGATATAAAAAGCCCCAAATGATGGTGATGTAGAACATAATTGTCCACCAACGAGGAAGCTGATTATTCAGCTCCTCAATACCATCGAATTCGTGCCCCATTGACTCACCTTCTGGCACACCTGTCTGGTTAGAAAGGCACCAGCGCAGAAGGAAGTAGCAACCAATGATCAACCCTAGGGTTATCACTGAAATCCAAATTGTCCAAAACATACTCATGAGTTCAAGACTCCTGCTAATCTTCTTTTGATTTTTCTTTTTCTTCGTCTGCAAACGGAAGGTTTGCGGCTTCATCAAACTTTTGTTTGTTGCGACTACTGAAAGCCCACCAAACTATGCCGATAAAGCTAACAAAGACGATGATAGTAAAAATGCTGCCTATAATTCCTTGATCCATATTATTTCAAATGTGTGCCAAGAGATTGTAGATAAGCAATAAGGGCCTGCATTTCTGATTTACCCTGTACTGCCGCTTTTGCACCCGCGATATCTTCATCGGTGTAAGGAACACCAAAGCCACGGAACACTTCCATTTTCTCTGCCGTCAACTCGCCTTCAAGCGTGTTTTCTGCAAGCCAAGGGAAACCTGGCATATTAGATTCTGGAACAACATTGCGAGGATTAAGCAGGTGAACACGATGCCACTCGTCACTGTAACGACCGCCAACACGCGCTAGGTCAGGACCTGTTCGTTTTGAGCCCCAAAGGAAAGGGTGCTCCCATACAGACTCACCAGCAACGCTGTAGTGACCGTAACGCTCAGTTTCAGCGCGGAACGGACGAATCATTTGGCTGTGACACCCTACGCAACCTTCACGTATATAGATGTCACGACCTTCAAGCTCAAGTGCAGTGTATGGACGTAGCCCTTTAACGGGTTCCATTGTTTGCTGTTGAAACATCAACGGCGTTATCTGAACCATGGCACCAAAGCTGATAGCAACCAGAATTAGTACGGTTAAAAGACCAACGTTCTTTTCAATTAACTCATGTGGATTTTTCATTATTCGACTCCTTTACTACGCCGGCTGTGTCGCTGGGTCAACAGCAATACTGCCTTTAGGGGCACGAACGGTTTTCCAAGTGTTATAAGCCATGACAAGCATGCCTGTAACCACGAAACAACCACCAATGAAACGCACTACATAAAACGGCTTCGATGCTTCTAAAGACTCAACAAAACTGTACGTCAGTGTGCCGTCTGCGTTAACTGCACGCCACATAAGACCTTGTAGTACGCCCGACATCCACATTGCTACGATGTAAAGTACAACGCCAATTGTGGCAAACCAGAAGTGAACATTAACAAGACGGGTGCTGTACATTGCCGGCTGGTTAAAGAGTATTGGGATCAAGTGGTAAATAGATCCAATTGATACCATAGCAACCCAACCTAGTGCACCTGAGTGAACGTGTCCGATTGTCCAGTCAGTATAATGCGATAGTGCGTTTACTGTTTTGATTGCCATCATAGGGCCTTCAAAGGTAGACATACCATAGAAAGACAATGAAACAATAAGGAAGCGCAATACTGGGTCGGTGCGTAGCTTGTGCCATGCGCCCGAGAGGGTCATTATACCGTTAATCATTCCGCCCCAAGAAGGCACGAATAAGATAATCGACATCACCATTCCCAATGACTGTGTCCAGTCCGGAAGTGCAGTGTAATGAAGGTGGTGAGGACCAGCCCAAATGTAAAGTGAAATCAGCGCCCAAAAGTGAACGATTGATAATCTGTATGAGTAAACCGGGCGTCCAGCTTGCTTGGGCACGAAGTAATACATCATCCCTAAGAATCCGGCGGTAAGGAAGAAGCCTACAGCGTTGTGTCCATACCACCACTGCATCATGGCGTCCACTGCACCCGCGTACAAGGAATATGACTTAGTGAAAGACACAGGAATTGCCATGCTGTTACCAATGTGCAAAACAGCAACGGTAAGCATGAATGCGCCCAAAAACCAGTTTGCCACATAGATGTGCGAAACCTTGCGAATCACCAACGTACCGAAGAAGTTGATAATGTACGCAATCCAGACGAGGGCAATTAAGATATCGATTGGCCATTCTAGCTCAGCGTATTCTTTTGAACTGCTAAGCCCCATGGGTAACGTGATAACAGCAAGTACGATAACTGCTTGCCAGCCCCAGAAGGTAAATGCAGCGAGCTTGTCACTGAACAGTCTTACCTGGCTGGTACGTTGAACGATATAGTACGACGTCGCAAATAATGCGCAGCCGCCAAAGGCAAAGATAACGGCGTTAGTGTGCAAAGGACGCAAACGCGAAAATGTTAGCCACGGTGTGTCAAAGTTGAGCATAGGTGCAAACAATTGCGCTGCAATGAATACCCCCAGTCCCATACCAATGATACCCCAGACTATGGTCATGATGGTAAATTGCCTAACTACTTTATAATTGTAATCAGGTTGTGCTTGGCTTGTCTCACTCATTTTAATGAATCTTCCACTTCAAATGAACTATGGTCTCCAACTGCCAAAATAGTGCGGTTGAAACGCGTATCAGCTAATAATAACGCTTCACACCGAGCCCGGAAAGAGTAATAATTATTGTCTCCAAGCCAGTTGGTCCGCGGATAATAAGGTTTTTGATAACAAAAAGATACCACAAACTGGCCTTGCTTGATCTCTATCAATAAAGAAATACATAAAATTTAAGAAATGAAAAAAAGCGATAACAATAAAAGATCAAAGTTTTTACAAACTCAGTTGCCTCTCGTCGCTATTTTAGTCGTTGCTGTATGTGTGTATGTCGCACATAGTTATCAATCTTCAGTCTCTACCGACACTGATATTATAAGCGGTTTAAAAAGTAGCTGCACGTTTTCCAACAAAACTTGCGAATTCTTAATTGATGGTGAATTAGCCGTAGCACGGTTTTCTTCACAGCCAATGCCCGAAGAATCAATCACGCTGTCTCTTCGTATGCCAAACGATGAAATTATAGAGAGTGCATGGATTGAAGGGGTAAATATGTATATGGGAAAAGTGCCCGTTCTACTCGAACAATCGGTGAAGGGCGAGTGGAGTGGTTGGTTTATGTTAGGTAGCTGCAGCGAGCCGGTAATGACATGGCAACTCCGATTAAACATAAAAAAACAGGCAGCGCCAAGCTACCTGTATTTTACCACTGAGAGCTAACCGCTGTTACATCATAGCCTGTAGATAATTCTGCAAACCAATGCGTTTAATCAGTCCAAGCTGTTGCTCTAACCAGCGTGCGTGGTCCATTTCAGTGTCGTCAAGCAATACAATCAACATGTCTCGGGTTACATAGTCGTTTTCTTGCTCACACAGCGCGATAACTTCACGCAGTTTTGCATCAACTTCATATTCTACACGAAGGTCGCTTTCAAGCATTTCAGGAACGTCAGTTCCCACTTTAAGACCTGTGCGAGTGACCATATCTGGCGTGCCTTCTAAAAACAGCATGCGCTCTATTAGCTTAGTAGCATGGCCACGCTCATCGTCAAACTCGTGGTCGATGCGCTCGTACAATTTGTTGAAGCCCCAGTCTAAATACATTTGAGAATGTATAAAGTACTGATCCATCGCTGCAAGCTCATAGCCCAGTAATTCGTTAAGACCATTGATGATGTTTTGATTGCCTTTCACTAGTCGTCTCCCATTACTTGCGCTTGAAGATAGTTTTCAATGCCCATGGCATCAATTTGATATTCTTGCGTTTCAATCCAGTCTAGATGTTCTTCTTCGTATTCGAGAATGTCTTCGAGTAAATCTCTTGAAACGTAATCTTGTTTTTCTTCGCACAGCGCAATGGCTTCGCGTAGAAGGGGAAGCTGCTCTTTTTCAAAACGAGCGTCACAATTGAGCATTTCAACTGTGTCTTCACCAATATAAAGTTTTCCAAGCGCCTGAAGATTAGGTAAGCCTTCAAGGAATAAAATGCGCTCTATAATGTCATCTGCTTGCTTCATGTCTTTAATCGACTTTTTGTAGTTCTTGGTATTGAGAACTTCAAATCCCCAATTTTTAAACATACGAGCGTGCAGAAAGTATTGATTTATCGAGGTAAGTTCGCTTGTGAGAACCTCGTTCAATTTCGCTATAACTTGTCTATCGCCTTGCATTGCGAACGTCCTATCTAAAAATAATGTGTAAAGTCTAGTTGAAAGTACGGGGTGTGTCAAAAAATATTAGTAAAAACAATGATTTATTAATGAAAACAGTTCTCAATCAATCCTTCGTTCGCATTAGTAATACCTTACTGATGGGAGCGTACATACGTTAAACTCTCATCGGCGAAACCAAGGCCTGCTTCAGTAAAGAAATTAAAGACTTTATCTATGCCGTTTTCAAGTAAGTAAGACACTTCATCTTCATAGCGGGCTATAGCAGCAACACGGCCCTGGTAACCGGCGTTCTTGAGCTGAGTAGTTATATTTATCGCGTCTTGAATAGAGGGTAATGCTAGCAGTACCAGCTGCGTACTGTTTAAATCTAGATTTTCCCAAAGATCTACATCTTCGCCATCGCCGCAAATTACCTTGTGGCCTTCGTTTGCCATTTTCTTAATTTTAATTCTATCTGCATCCATACCACATACATTGACGTCAGACAGTTTCGACAGGGCGTTAAACGCGCCTCGGCCTACGCGACCCATACCAATCACTAAAAACTCTGCCTGTGACAAAGTAGGGTAAACATCTTCTTTTAATCGTTCTTCTTTTTCAAACCGCTTAATTTTATCTTTAAAGCGATTATATTGAGAATGAGAACCTTTATATAAAATACTTGTGAAGACAAATGAGATAGATACCGCTAGTGCAATAATGACAAGCCATGATTCTGCCAGCAGTCCCATGGAAACCGCGACGGCACCAACAATAAGCCCAAATTCACTGTAGTTCCCTAAAACTAGACTGCTGAGGTAAGCGGTTCTTCCACGCAGGCGCAACGAAGTGAAAAGCCCAAAAAACAACATGGCTTTGAAAGGTAGAAAAAGACAGAATACTAAGGCCATCCCAACCATACTCAGCGTAGGTAATGCAGTAAGACCAATTGTTAGGAAGAAGCCAATTAAAAACAGATCTTTAAAGCTTAAAAGTGATTTTGATAGCTCAGTGGCTTTCTCATGTTGAGCCAACATGATGCCAAAAATAAGGGCACCCAAATCACCCTTTATGTTCACTAGTTCAAATAATTGATAACCGCCAAGTGCTAATATAAAACCGGTAAGAGGGAGAAGTTCACCGTGTCCAGATTTGCTTATTATTTTATTAATAAGCGGCATGGCAGGGAATAATGCGAGAAGCCCAAGCGCATATACTGAGGGAAGTTTACCTGTAGCTGCCACGAGAAACACTACCGCAAAAACGTCTTGCATCACTAAAATGCCAATGGCTAAGCGTCCGTGACGGGTTTTACTTTCACCACTTTCTTCAAGTACTTTTACAACGCAAACGGTACTGCTAAAACTGAGCGCAAAGGCAATGAGTACAGCACTTTGCCAAGAAACGGCGTCAGAGACTTGGGCGACTAACGCCGCAGCACCGTAGATGACGCAGGTGATAACACCAATCCAGATCAGCGTGTGAGAAACACTGCCGGCCCATACTTCTCTTCGACTTAAATCTTTAAGATTAAGTTTAAGTCCAATAGTGAAGAGCATAATGGTTATACCCAAATTCGCTATTTGGGTAAGATCATCAGTTAACGAATAACCCGCAAAGTTGAGAAGAAAGCCTGCGATGAGGTAACCAACAAGTGGCGGCACACCAATTAATTTAACCGTTAATCCACATACGAAAGCAAAGAGAAGAAACGCATACTCCATGGATACTTTAACCCTATTAGTTTTAATAATGACGGTGCAGTAAGGTCATCGCGCCCTAGTCATAAATAAGTCTTTATGTATGGCAGACCTCAGTGATATAAACATTATCACGTAAAATATAAAATTCGCATAAGAATTACGGCTCACCAACCCCACAACTGGTTATGCGTAACATATTCTATTGATCTTAATCAATAAAATTACATAAAAACAATTAGATATTAAAGTGTACATAAACTGCGATGGGAAGCATAGAGTACTGGGTTTCCGTTTTAGCAATACCAATAATCAAGCAACGCCAGTGAAAAAAGTAAAGGAAGTACAATGCGAAAAACAATTTTATTCACATTAACTGCATTAGTTGCAATTAATGTTGGTTTGAGTGTCTTTGAACCTAGTTTGTGGTGGTTACTCATCGTTACAGCACCATTACTCATCATTGGGTTATATGACGCTTATCAACCGCAGCATGCCATACTGAGAAACTTTCCGTTGATTGGCCGAGCAAGATGGGGAATTGAAGGATTACGGCCTTATATTCAACAGTATATTATCGAAACGGATACGGGAGGCGCCCCGATTTCTCGAATGTTTCGAAACATAGTGTATCAAAGAGCCAAAGATAGCAGAGAAACTGTACCTTTCGGTACACAGCTGGATACTTACGAAGAAGGCTATGAATGGATGGGCCACTCTCTAGCCGCCCGGGAAGTTGACGATGTGGAACAAAACCCACGTGTGAACATTGGCGGTCCCCATTGCAAACAACCTTATAGAGCGAGTGTACTCAATATAAGTGCAATGAGTTTTGGCAGCCTATCAAAAAACGCTATTTTGGCATTGAATAAAGGTGCGGCTAAAGGCGGTTTTTATCACAACACGGGGGAAGGCGGTCTTACTCCTTATCATCTTGAAAACAAGGGCGATGTGGTGTGGCAAATCGGTACGGGCTACTTTGGTTGCAGAACCGAGGATGGCAAGTTTGAGGCTGAATCATTTAAAGAAAAAGCAACGTTAGAAAACGTGAAAATGATTGAAATTAAGCTGAGTCAGGGAGCAAAGCCAGGTCACGGCGGAATTTTACCTGCTTACAAGAACACCCCTGAGATAGCGAAAATTAGAGGGGTAACCGCGGGTACTCAGGTCGACTCACCACCACGGCACAGTGCGTTTTCATCACCGTTGGAAATGGTTGATTTTATTCAACATCTACGAGATTTAAGCGACGGAAAGCCCGTTGGTATCAAGCTAGCCTTAGGCAGAAAAAGCGAATTTATTGCTATGTGTAAAGCCATGGTGAGCAAAGGAATAACGCCCGATTTTATCACAGTAGATGGGGGAGAAGGCGGCACTGGCGCAGCGCCGCTTGAATATACCAACTCTATTGGCTTTCCATTACGTGACGCGCTTGCCTTTGTGGATGATTGCTTAATGGGGTTTGGTTTACGTGAAAACATAAAGATTATAGCGTCAGGTAAAATAATCAGCGCATTTCAATTGGCTAAAAACCTTAGCTTAGGGGCAGATTTATGTAACAGCGCGAGAGGAATGATGTTGGCGTTAGGCTGTGTGCAGTCTCTGTCGTGTAATACCAATAAGTGTCCAACAGGTGTTGCGACGCAAGATCCGCGGTTGGCGAAAGGTCTCAACGTTGAAGATAAATTTGAGCGTGTTTATCGCTTTCATCAAAAGACGGTTCATGCACTTATCGATTTACTGTCATCGACCGGCCACAAAAATACCAATGAGTTAAATAGAACCCATATATTTAAGCGCATAGATCAATGTAACGTGGCCCGTTATGACGAAATGTACCCTCTAATTAAAAAAGGCGCTTTTTTAACCGACGAAATTCCTGAGCGCTACAAATTGCATTATGAGGAAGCTAATGCAGATAGCTTTATGCCGTCTAGCTTGCTTGCGGAAATAGATAAAGAAACAAAGGCAGTATCCTAGACATCTGCCTTTGCCTTAAATCTAAAAGAGAAGTTAATCAGAACTCTTAAACCTTATTCACGTAATCCATTCAGTCGTTGTTTTCAGCCATTTTTTCAGGGATCCTCAGTTGATATAACCGGTAGTCGGTGGTGCGATAGGGCATCACTTTGTACTTAGGCTGCAAATAAGACACGAGATCTATGAGTTCGCTCACGGTTAATTCATCATTGATAATACGCATAAACGATACGCCGTCTTCGCTGGTAAAACTTGCTGGACGACGTGGTGTTAGTTTGTGAGAAGGATTAATAATACTGGTAACTAATTCACCATAGGTTTTGATTCTGCCATTGCTTCCGCCAAGGGGAATAGGGTGGCTTATTAAATAGCGGGCATCACTGGCTGCTTTTTCGCCTGCAACCGTGTGACAGTCGTTGCACCCATAATTCTCAAATACCGTTTTACCTTGTTCGATGTCGCCCTCGGGTAAGCTGAAACCTCTAGGGGATTTTGCACCTTGATCGCATGCACTTAAGAATAGGCACGCCAGTAGCATTATTGTAATACGCATAGTTTTCTCCTTAACCAACCCATGTGGTTCATTAACAAGTATCGTCTAAATATAACCGACACTATTTGATGTAGCTCAATTCAAAGCTAGAAAACATGCACTATGATTAACATTACGATAAAGTTAAAAGGGCAACACTATGCAGAGCTACGATACTATTCTGGTACCCATCGATGTGTATTCTGATTACGAGCTGGTAGTCGAAAAAGCACTTGCAATAGCAAGTAGCAGTCAACAGTTACATCTATTATATGTGGCTTACCCGCAGACTAATGTAGAGCCTTATGGGTTTTTTCTAGAAAAAGACTTTTCACAAGAAGTACGTGAACACGCATTAGACGTATTGAAAGATGTAGCAGAAAAATACGAAATACCACAAACTAATATTAACGTAGAGATTGGCTCGCCTTCAGATGAGATACATCATTTGGCAGAGAAAATAAGCGCAGATTTAATAGTTGTCGGTACTCATGGGCAAAGCGGTTTGAAACTACTATTAGGCTCTACTGCGAATGCCGTATTACACGGTGTAAAAACCGATGTGCTAGCAGTGAAAGTGTAAAAAGTATAAAAGTGTCGCAGTAACTATCCAAATACACATATAAAAGCAAAATTAAAACCCAGTGGAGCTTTAGA
Source organism: Alteromonas genovensis (assembly GCF_010500895.1). Taxonomy (GTDB): domain Bacteria; phylum Pseudomonadota; class Gammaproteobacteria; order Enterobacterales; family Alteromonadaceae; genus Alteromonas; species Alteromonas genovensis. The sequence goes on along the minus strand of NZ_JAAAWO010000005.1, from coordinate 194,118 downwards.
AAGCTCCACTGGTACTAGCACTTAAATGTGCTATTTTAATTAGCTAATTAAATTCGCGACTCAAATTCGCACTTTAAATTCTACGTTAAAGACTTTACAACGCTTTGATTGATAAATCGCAGCTGTCTGTCACAAGGGTACGAATGGTACTTTCAAGATTTTTAAGGTGAGAGTAGTGAACGGCTGTTTCCCCACCAAACTTAGTACTGTTAATAGTGAACACAACATCGGCGTCACGTGATGAAACACAAAGGCGAATGGCGTCATCACTTTCATTTACAGGCACATGCATGTAAAGCGGTTCGTTATGAGAATCTAAATAGCTAAGCGCTTCAGAATCACTTTTAAAGGGCGATTGCTTTTCAGGTTGTAACTTCCAGTTTGATGAGGGAATTACAATTTCTGCCAATAATTTTCCATGTTTAGAATCAATTCTATTACTCATAGTATCTCCATATGTTTGTATGCATTCAGTATTACCTACTGATACGCAATAAAGGCAAAGTAAGTTCTAATTTACCCTGACAGGAATGACTCAATCAACTAATTTGGTTACGCGTAATATCTTAATGTGCATAACACTCTGTTTTATAGTTACTTTAATGATTCATTTTTTTCAACGCTAAGAACACTAGCGCTTATGCTTTGAAGACAGTTTTGCCATGCCGCCACGCTTAACACTGGCTTGTTTGGTATAGTGGCCTGGCATTTCCGGTGACTGCCAGCCGCCCGCTAACTGCAATTCGGGCAAAGATGCGCCGTCTTCTGCTAACGAAACAGCTCCACCAACTCGTCCACTGTGTGGCGTGATATTTTCTTGAATACCTGCTCGGACCGCTATTCGCTGCCACAACCTATAAATACTAGAATAATTCAACACAGCGTCTTGGTTTGCGCTATGGGTTTCTTGATAAGGATGAAGCGCCGTTTTGTGATTATTAACCCGCCTAAATAATACACCTTTACTAATTGAACGAGGGTCATTCTGATCCCGAGGAAGTGATGTAGAAGGGTTAATATTTGCCTCGTTGATATATTCGTTAATCATAGAAAGCGTACTGGATGACACATATCTGTATTGACCTTCGCCACTTTGGTCGCTCTTGGAAGACACAACGAGTACCGTGTTATTTCGGTGAGAAACGTGTTCAATACAAACCCTGACTAATTCGTCTGCACGAAGAAGGGCATCGAACATAAGATTAATAATGGCTAGGTCTCTAAGTTCGAGCAAGGAATCGGGGATGATTTTATTATTGATCTGCTCAACCATTTCGATGGTGAGCGGTACCGCTTGTTTATGAGACATACGAAACTTTTTGTTTTCTATAAGAGACAACCGAATAAAATCTCTAAGGTAGACCGAACGAATAATCGGGTTAGGTAGCTTTGCCATGCCTAAGAACTTACTCAATGCTGAAAGCCGTCTCTTGATGGTCCTGTAGGCAAGGGGAGTTTGGCATAGCAGAGCAACGTATTCTTTTATGCATTCTTCATTGTTGGTAAAGCTATTGTTCAAACCTTGAAAATTATTCTGCTTACAGAAAATCGAAAATTCGTTGTAATCACTAATATAAGCTCGCTGTGTGTTGTAAGGCAGTTTAGAAAATATATCTGTGAAATACTTCTGAAAACTTTGGTCGGCAGACGAATAGGCATGATTTTCTGAAGTAACACCGTATGCATCATCTGAACCTTCTGCTGTATTTGCCAGCGGTACTGGCAATGTTTGATGGGAACGATGGTTAATTGTCATAAAGCCAAGGCCTCAATGGATTCTTTATAAAATGTAGTTAGCCTTGTTGGAAAAGGGCTATTACTCACTGAGTTCAAAGTATTAATGCATTACGTTACCGAACCAATAGCCGTGTAAGCGTGTAAGTTGACACTTTTTGTTGAAGCAGCTTATGCCGCAATCTAAGGGACACTCATGGCATATCTTTTTGGGAAGAAAAAGACTAGATAAACTATAAGCCAATCAGCATTATCAATATAAGGCGTTACAAAGCGGGAACATACTCATAAAATCAACAGTCAGCGCAAAATTCTAAAGAGTTGTAATTAGTTCTAAATATATGAAAATACGAACTTTTTTAAGCATTCACGCATGATAACTGTAATTATCATGCGTGAATATTCAGCATGACAATATAGGCAATATAAACCCGATTCAGATACATTGAAAACCCCTTCAAACCTTTTGCAAAATAACATACAACTGTTCATTTATACAGTTGCTGACGGTATTTTAGTGTAATTTAGACTACAGTTAATGCGAAGTGGCTCAGAAAACAGGCGCTCCTACGTAAAATCTGAAACCTTTTCCGGGCATTTACCTTGCAGAATTCACAATAATGACGTATTTAGATATAGCGTTTCCTTTCAGTAAACACGAACCATGTGAAGCGAGTTCTTTATCTTTATAGGCAATAAGCGTCATCGCTCAAAAACTCCGCTCATAAACTCGACTCATAAAAATACGCAGTGATAGCACGAAAAATATGAAACAGAATTCAAAACCTCATTAAAATATGAACTTGGTAGCCAAGTTAAAACAAATTAGAAAGCGTAAATTACTTATAAACACTCCTTCGATATCACACGCTGCCTTTTTTACTTTAAATATTTGAAGTGGGAGATAGCAAGTACAACCGTTTTACTCAACTTTGTTAATCAAAACAACTTGTCTTGAATTTATCATTAAATAGATTCCGAACTCTTACGGCATTTAATCCCAGCTAAGCAATATTTAAAAAATCTGTCCTCCATATAGTCATTATTAGGCATAAATAAAAATCTAATAAGCCTATTAATCGCTAAATAGGAAAACTACGACAAGTATTTTTGCTACGACGCTAAACATACTTATGGTTTTCATAGGAAATAAATGGTCACTGAAAATACCTTTGTAGCTAAACGGTATTTAATTAAAAAGCATCCAATATCTTATTTTTAATTTAGCCAAAGAGTACTTGTATAAGATATCAGACCGCCGTAATAATCTTTTATGTATAGGCTGCTATCAACTCCGGTTTGTAACAAAGAACCTTTAAATGAAGTGCCATTGAATTTACTCAAAAGCACACACGTCTATTATTAGTCGAAAACTTGCTTTTCACTTAATGCGAATCTAAGGGCCAATATAAAAGAGCCGTTTTTAATTAAAGAGCTCTAAAAACTTTCTACATAAAATAAGAACCAATAAAATATGGATAGGCGATACACCTTTTAAAGTAGCGACGCATTTTAAGATACTCTAATAGTCTATTTAACATAATATACATTATGCGTAATTATGTATTGTGAAGTGTCAGGGCTGTATGTATTGCTGCTTGGCTGGTTTGCTGTGCGTGAAGACTTACCGACTTTTACCGCATCTGCAGAGCTTTGAAGTCAGTTATATCTTTATGGGATTTTAGATAGCTGGTTACGAGTTTATTTACGTTGCTTTGAACTGGTATTTTGCAGGCTTTCTACTGGGGGTTGTTTTGAAAAGTTGAGTTAGTATATGTTTTATAATGATTGCGTAAATAGCTTTGTTACTAGCAGTTTTTCTATCGGAATATGTTTTATTGCAAATCGCCTTCTACGTGAAATCTGACGTATTACACCTCACATTCTTTAATTTCATTCACGTAGCGTCATCTTAAAATTTTGGTTGCATCGTATAGCAAAGACTTTAGTGCTTTCTATGTTTTACTCATATTACAAACTGTAGTTTATCCGACTCGTTATACTGCTCTTAATATAAATAACGATCTCGTTTTTTCATTTTATTTTTTAGCTTTTTATTTATCAGTGATTAGTATCAATATCAGCTCTTCTTAGCTATTAGCTTTCAACCAGGCCCTAATGACAAGTTCAGAACGTTATTCTGATATGTCTTTATTTTTTGATGATTTAAATGTGCTGCTAAAAATTAAGCGCTATCCTTTTAGGTATTAGAAAATGGCTTTGAAGATTAGCTAGTAGTTTTAATAATGGTGAAAAAATAAATCTCTTTGGGAAACGATAAAAATGCCGATGCTTCATTTAATTTCCTTATTGCGTGTTACGGATATTTTTTATCAATCAAAGTAGATAAAGCTAATTTGATAACTACTCTGTTCATACACATTAAGGTTATAGGAAAGATGGTGGCCGTTACTTGCCACCTATAGAAATAGTCGCTTCGCATTGCCTGGAAGACTGGGTTTCTAGTAAGTCAACGCGTAAGGTTGGACTTACAGTAAGTTAATGCAATACGCTGACTTTCTTGAATAGTTAAGTGTAGACGGTGTTTTTGAAGTACGTGCATAGAAAGTACATGAGCTTTTTATCAGTAACACATGTTACCTATTACAAAAAACAGTACTGACCGCCCTACTTTCTTCATTACTATATGACTGGTTATTGGTTATTGGTTACTGGTTACTGGTTATTATTTTTTCGGGACGTGTTTTTCTACAATCCATTTTTCGAATGCGCGAACTCAATATTAGGTATTAGGTTCATTAACTTTTCTCAACCATCTAGCCGCTAATGCCAAAAAGCACTAATTTTTAGTTCGCTAATTTCTAAGCACTAATTTTAAGGCGTTAATTCTTAACCGTTAATATTTGGCCGCTAGGCCTAGTCCTTTACAGGTTTAGAGTAAGACTTTTTAAGCAGGCCGACTCCGAATGCCGCCATTGTCACCGCCACAATACCGTTTAGGTAATTGAAAAATGCGTATGGTGCATAAGATAAAACGTCGACTTCAAGGGTTGCGGCATAAAACGCACCTGCCGTAGTCCAAGGTATAAGGCCAGTCGTCATTGTGGACCCTTCTTCCACTGAGCGTGAAAGTATGGCGCTGTCTAATTGCTGTTGTTCATATTTTGGCTTAAAAAGTTGGCAACTAAGAATAATTGAGATGTAGGCTTCTCCCATCGCCACATTACCCACTAAGCCAGACACGATAGTGGTAGCAACGAGACTTGCCGTTCGTTTTACTCTAGCAATACTGCCAGCAAGAAGCGAACTTAAAAAACCGGCTCCGTGTAAAACGCCGCCTAAGGCAATAGCCATTAAGGCAAGCAATAGTGTCCAGCTCATGCTCGTTATACCGCCGCGACCGAGTAAAGCGTCTAAGTTTTCAATGCCTGTGGATTCTGGTTTGTTTTCCCAAAGCGCGTTTAACACGCTAATAAAGCTCTCGCCTTGATACACGATGGCAATAAACACGGCTAATAAAATACTGAATGACATGGTGACTTCTGCAGGCACTTTTTTAATGCTTAAGGTGGCCAATAATATAAGAGGAAGCAAGGTCACGATGGGTGTAAGGCTATAGGTGTTTGCTAGTGCATCTTGAATTAATGCTACTTCACTCAGGTTGAGGTTTTGGCCTTTATAGCTTACCCCTATAACAACAAAAATAACGAGGGTGATAATAAACGTTGGTAGCGTGGTAAAAAGCATTGAGTAGATGTGACGAAACAGTGTGCTTCCTGCACTCATTGCTGCAAGGTTAGTGGTATCTGAAATAGGTGACATTTTATCGCCAAAGGTAGCACCACAAACAATCATACCCGCCACCAATGGAAGTGGAATGTTCATGGTGCTTCCTATGCCTATTAATACAACGCCCAGTGTACCCACCGTACCCCATGACGTGCCGGTAGCAACAGACATAATGGCGCACAGTATCATGCCAACAGCTAGGAATAAGCTAGGGCTTAACCAGCTCAGCCCGTAGTACATTAGCGTCGCGATGGTACCGCTGTGCATAAAGCTCGAAATTACCATGCCGATCAAAATGAAAATGTAGATAGCAGGCATGGCGCGGGCCAGTGAATTTGTCATTAGCTCGCGAATTTGCAGGTAGTTGTATCCAAGTAAATAAGCGTTTGCACCCGCCCATATTAAACACAAAAACATCAGTGCATGCAGACTAATACCAAGCACGAAAATACCGCCAGCTAAGGCAAGAACAATCACACTAAAGCAAATGAAAGACTGCAGGAATGAAGGCGTGCGTAATGGCGATATAGTGGATTTGGACATAAGTAGTAAGATTGCCTTTTAGCGACTAAATAGTGGATTAAAGCGCATTATTCATTATGGGTGCTACTTGTCATCTGAGCTTTTGGAGTTAGCAAGGTAAATTTTTTCTAACCGCGCTTTATCTTGTTCAAAACAAAGTTGCTGTTCACTGCGTTTAAAGCTTTGTGTGGCAAAGTCATTCGCTATTTTTGAAAAATCAGACGCTAATTCGCTACCGGTGTCTTTTTTGAGTTTCTCGAAACACGCAGATAACGTTTGTAATGACTTTTGAATTCTTATGGCAACTTCAATGTTGCCAGCGCCATCTCTTGCGATACTTGTATATGCATCATCAAAGATATCGTGTATTGAAATTTTAGGAACGGAAATACGATCGTATTTCGGTTTGTCATGATGCGGTTTCTCATAATGCGGTTCGTCATGATTCGGTTGTTCACACGTATTGTCGTCTGAGCTTTTTGCTGCTTTTTTATGGTTGGAGGCGTGCCCGTCCTGATTGGTTTTATCAGCGCCCTTGTTTGGTTTCGACCACAACAGCATCAAACGGGTAATACTGCTAACAATGCCTATTGCAGTTCCGTGGTCGTTTACCGATGGAGACAACGCACGTGACGCTATTTCTGCTAGCACAATAAAACCAAAGCGTGGATCGGCCTCAAAGGATCGCGACGAACTTATGCTAAACGCTGAGATTAACCCTTCACAGTCAATATCTTTATCAACGTAAGCGATGTTCTTTTCCGGCGTAACAAATTCCCCAGGCAGCATGGCAATGTTAACAAATAGGTCGTTGTTGTTTGCCCACTCTTGAATCTTGGCAAGGTCTATTAGCTGGATGTACCCAACCTCTGAGGTTTGTACCGCAAAACTCCCCTGTTCTTTAATGTCGCCTGCTGGTATGGCGCCCAAACAGGGAGTTTTAATTCGCTGCTCAATGGCGCGCTGCGTCGCTTCTTCAACTTTCAGTGTGGTTGATTCAACTCGCCCTAAGCGCGCTACACTGTCGACCCAACGAATAAAGGTTAAAATTACCACGGCAAATGCCAAACAGGTAATACAGAAAAGCAGGAATACACCCGCCTGTTCATAAAACCCCTGGCTCATTGCAGTTAATGCAACTGCGCTGTATATAAACGCGCCGACAAATGTTGATAGCGCGTTTTGCGATACATCATCTGAAATAATGAGCCCGAGTGAGCGAGGTGTTGATGACTGGCTTGCAGATGCATATGCATTTACCATGGCACCGGCGGAAAACGTGGCAATCACCATCATGCTCGATGCCATAATAGAAAGCAGTGTTTTCACCGAGTCGGGTTCAATTTTTGGGAGGTGTTCAGCAAGAGAAGTGCCGTCTACTATCTTTGCAGCGAAAACCGCGAGTAGCGAAAGCAGGCAGAAACCTAAAGGTTTAATCCATAATTTTTCTTTAAAACTGAATAGCAAAAACCGTACTTTATCTACCGACAATGGCGCGTCCATACCTTTACTCCTGTTGGTTTTTACTTGTTAGTATTGTTGTCTAGTGCTTACTTATATTCGGCGGGGGTATAAATAGCAAGGGCGAATGTAGGCTCGCCTTTTCACCTAAGTTACCAATTAACCTGTTGGTGTCTTGTTTTATTGCCAGCGCACCGTTTAGAACAGTAACGAACGTGCTCCCAATCTCTTTCCCATTTTTTACGCCAGCTAAATGGCCTGTTACATACTGGGCACATTTTGGTAGGTAGATCAGACTTCTTCATTTTTCGTTATCTTCGTTAAAAACTTGGCGGCATCCTCTTTCATCGCATTAATATTGTCCTCTTTCATTCGGCCATAGGTCTTAAGGATCATAGCCATGCGATGATTGTTACTGAGCTTTTTCTTGTTCTTATCAATGAAATGCCAATATAAGTAGTTAAATGGACAGGCTTTTGGCCCCGTCTTTTTCGACACTTGATAGCCACAATTTTTGCAATAGTTAGACATTTTATTGATGTAGCTACCGCTTGCCACATAAGGCTTGCTGGCTAAATTTCCGCCGTCACTATACAAGATCATGCCCGCCACATTAGGTAGTTCTACCCACTCATAGGCATCAGCATACACCGCGAGATACCAGGCCTGCACTTGTTCAGGGCTAAGTTCGGTGAGCAAACTGAAGTTTCCAATCACCATAAGCCGCTGTATATGGTGGGCGTAGGCATTTTGCTTCGTTTCTTTAATGCATTGACGCATGCAGTTCATATTGGTTTGCGCGTCCCAAAAGAACTCAGGCACATTTCTGTCATTATTAAAGTAGTTGTCCGTTTTAAGTTGCGGCATAAAGTGCCAATAAAACCCTCGAATGTACTCGCGCCACCCTAGAATTTGACGAATAAAGCCTTCGGCGGAATTAAGGGGAACTTGCCCGCTGTGATAAGCTTGCTCCGCGGCGCTTATTGCTTCTTTGGGTGTCAGCATGCCGCAGTTTAAATAAAATCCAATATGTGAATGATACATCCACGGCTTGCCTTCAACCATTGCGTCTTGATACTGACCAAAGTTAGGCAGGCGTTCCTCAATAAACGTATTCAATACCTTAAGGGCATCTTTACGGGTGACAGCAAAGAAGAAGTTGTCTAGGTCGCCAAAATGATCGGCAAACTCGCTTTCAACAAGCTCAATGACCTCTTGAGTTATATCGTCAACTTCAAAGGTGCTGTGTTTTGGTACTTTATGATCATCTGGCATCGATTCGCGATTTTGTGCATCATAATTCCATTTGCCGCCAACAGGATCTTTTCCTTCCATGAGTACGTTATGCTTTCGACGCATCTCACGGTAAAAGAATTCCATGCGTAGCTGCTTTTTCCCTTCGGCCCAGTCACTAAATTCCTGAGGCGTTGCGAGAAAGCGATTATCTTCTGAGATTTTAACGGGCGTTTTTAGCGTGTTTTCCCATTGCTGTATGCTACTTAGCAGACGGTGCTCGCCAGGAGAGGTAACAACCACTTGGTCAAAGTCGCCAGCGCTTAATGCTGCTTCAACCTGAGCCAATAAGCTGCCCTTGTTGCGCTCATCAGTGTAGGTAACGTAATCTACGTTGTAGTTGTTATCTTTTAGTTCTTGTGCAAAGTGGCGCATAGCACTGAACAAAAACGCGATTTTCTTTTTATGATGCTTTACGTAGGTTGCTTCTTCCCTTACCTCTGCCATTAAAATGGTGTCTTGCGTCTTTGTTGCATTCGCAATGGCCGGCAGGTTATCGGTAAGCTGATCGCCTAAAACAAGAATGAGTGACGCCATCTGTTATCCTTTAATCTCTTGGAAAGCATCAAGAGCACGCTGCCTAGAGGCTTTTAAATCTACAATGGGTTCGGGGTAACTTTTACCTAACTCTAGCTTGGCGTCTTTGGCTATTACGCCCGGTGTTTCCCAGGGCTTATGAATGTACTTATCGGGAAGATCTTTTAATTCAGGGCAGTATTTACGTACGTATTTACCTTTCTTATCAAACTTCTCACCCTGCAAAATCGGGTTAAATATTCTAAAATACGGCGATGCATCGGCGCCTGAGCCAGCCACCCATTGCCAACCTGCGCTATTACTTGCTAAATCTGCATCTAACAAGGTATCCCAAAACCATCTTTCACCTTCGTGCCAACTTAAAAGTAAGTTTTTAACAAGGAACGAGCCAACAATCATACGTACTCTGTTGTGCATATAGCCGGTTTGCCACAGTTCGCGCATGCCAGCGTCTACAATCGGAATACCTGTATTACCGGTTTGCCACGCTTTCAATGCTTTAGCATCTTTGCGCCATGGGAACTTATCGAACTTGTCGTTGAAGTTTTTATTCGGCAATGTGGGGAAATGAAACAGCAGGTAATAGCTAAACTCTCTCCAGCCAAGTTCACTCAAGTAGGTGTCGATACTCTTATCTTCTGTGGCGCCGAATTTATCTTTTATCGCATACCACACCTGATTAGGAGACACTTCACCAAAGTGAAGATGAGGAGAGAGTCTCGACGTTCCTTTCATGGAAGGAATGTCTCTGCCGTCTTTGTACTGTCTAGCCGCGTGTTGTATAAATTCTGACAGGTTGTCCGCCGCACCTTCTTCACCGGGCTTCCACATCTTGCTAATGGTAAAGTCCCATTTAATCTCAGGAAGCAGGTTTAGCGCATCAAGCCCGTCATCTTTATACTCATCATCTGCGTAGGTAATCCGCGCTGGAGGCGCCTTGGGATAGCGTGGCTCTTCAATCTTTAAGCATCCATTTCGATAGTAAGGTGTGTACACTTTATAAGGTGTTCCATCTTTTTTTAATACCTTCATCGGCTCCCAGAGCAAGCTGCCGTTACTGCTGTAAGCTTCAAATTCACTATCAATAAGCTGTTTTTTAATTTCTTTGTCACGATTTATTTGCCAGGGTTCGTAGCAGCGATTCCAAAAGATGGCCTTAGCCTTGATCGATTCCATAATCTTTGGAATAAGTACTTTCGGGTCACCCTTAAAGATTTTTAAGTGGCCGTTTAGCCTGTCATTAAGCGACGTAAGCGAGTGATGCAACCACCATTGACTCGCGCTGCCGGGCGCCCTCCCATCGGGAGTAGTATCGTCATAAATGTAAATGGGGAGAATTTTACCCATGTCACAGGCTGCGTTAAGTGCTGGGTTGTCATTCACTCTGAGGTCTTGTCTAAACCACATAATACTTACGGGAACGGTCACTTTTTTTCCTTAATGTGTTGCTCTAATCTTTGATTACTAACGTAAATGAATTTGTACGAGATTGGGCGGGTTCAGGATCCGTTGTGATTACAAAAGTGATATAAAAATAAATCTGAGAATTACTATGTCAAATCAAAACCTTAGCAGTGACAATACAGCATCAAAACAACGCGGAGTCTTTTGGTTTAGACACGATTTACGGCTTCACGACCAAGTCGCACTGTCCTCGCTGTGTGAGCAAGTAGACGAAATTTCTTTTATTTACATATTTGATGAGAGCTATTTTTCACCCACCAAATACGGGTTAAAACAGATTGGTGATAATCGCTATCAGTTTTTACTGGAAACCCTCAGCGACCTCAAAGCGTCGTTAGAAAAGAAAGGACATGAACTCACGGTTCTTAAGGGCAGTATTTCAGAATGTCTGTCTAATGTACTGAAGCAAGGTCAATTTACCCATCTTGGAGTAAGTAAACATTGTGGTTTTCATGAGCAAGAACAAGTAGAGGAACTTGCTCGGTGCTATCCAAACATGTCTATTGTTGAGGGTGAGTCGCTAACACTGTTTAATGAATCTGACTTACCCTTTTCAATTGAAGAGATGCCTGATGTGTTTAGTCCGTTTCGCCGTAAGGTGGAAAAAAAGCTTACACCTAGGGAGGTTTGCAGCCCCGTTGACACCTATCCTACAGCATTTGTGGTTGAGCATCTCTCTGCCGATACGTTAGTTATTGAAGACGAACTCGCCAAGCAAAGCCAAGCTTTGCAACAGAGCAGTAATGACTTTAAAGGTGGTGAAAGTGCAGCCCTTGAGCACCTAAGCGAATACCTATTTGAGTGGCATGCTGCAGCCACCTACAAAGAAACGAGAAACGCCTTGGACAGTTGGCGTGATAGCACAAAGTTTTCACCGTGGCTTGCAGTAGGCGCACTGTCGCCAAGAGAGGTAGTACGCCAAGTTACCTTGTTTGAAGAGCAGGTTGAGAAAAATGAATCCACTTATTGGATTTATTTTGAACTGTTGTGGCGTGAGTTCTTTCATTGGCTTCAAGCAAAGTACGGTGAAAAATGGTTTAAATTTGATGGTATTCAACAAAAAGTGCCGGGCACAGAGCATAACCCCAAAGTGTTTGTTGATTGGTGCAATGGCAATACCGGTTATCCCATCATCGATGCCTGCATGAAACAGCTAAAAGCGACAGGCTATATGTCTAATCGCGGAAGGCAATTAGTAGCGAGCTGCTTTGTACATGAGTTGCAGCAAGACTGGCGCTACGGCGCTGCTTGGTTTGAAAATCAGTTACTCGATTTTGATGTGGGCAGCAATTGGGGCAATTGGCTTTATCTTGCCGGCGTGGGAAGCGACCCTCGTGGACACAGACAGTTTAACCTAGATAAACAAACGACCACCTACGACCGCGACGGTGCATTTCGCAATAAATGGTTAACCTAGTTGTTTAATATAAGTGCTTTAGAGAACGAAATGTTTAAGAAAATGAACTGCAAGCAGGTAAACATAGAAATATGACTCAACAAGCCGTTTCTGTAATTTGGCTAAAGCGCGACCTCAGGCTTCGAGACCATCAGCCGCTGTTTGATGCTGTCAATAACGGTGACAACATCCTTTTACTCTATTGTTGGGAGCCGTCCCTGCTTGCCGACCCTCATATGGATGTTCGTCATTGGCGATTTGTAGAGCAGAGTCTTGCCGATATTAACGCCCAATTACCCAGCGGGATTCGAGTATTGCAGATGCACATGGAGGTGCATGAGGCTCTATCGCAGATTCAGGAATATTTCACCATATCCTCCCTAAGAAGCTACCAAGAAATTGGGCTTTTGGTTACGTGTAACCGCGACAAGGCAATAGCAACCTATTGTATTAAAAGCAAAATACCATTTTTAGAGTGTAGTGCAGGCGCAGTGATAAGGGGCTTGCCTAACCGTGCGCGTTGGCAGAAAAATTGGGAGGCGCACTTTAATTCCGCAACTTATGATTTCGATATTCACCTGGCAAAGTGGGTAAATTGGACTGAGCATGCGCTTTTAGCTGATAGTGATACCACCTACTCGGCTTTTTCGCTTTCTGGCTCAGTTTCATGCGCGCGTCGAAACCCATTAGTTTCAGGTGGCGCATCAGCATCAAGTAGCGCGACAGAGGACTCAGCCGAACACTCATCTGATGAAGACAGAAGCCAAATGCAACAAGGAGGAGAGAAACGAGCGTGGCACGTAATGAAGCATTTCTTCGAGGAGCGAGGAAAGTACTATCACAAGCATATATCTCGCCCTTTTGATGCTCGTCGTTCCTGTTCGCGATTAAGCCCCTATCTTGCTTGGGGAAATATCTCCATCAGGCAAGTTTATCATTTTGTAGAAAATGAAAAGCAAATAAAGAAAGCGTCCGCCGGTAAAGACAAAGCACTGTGGTCGCGAGCACTGTCGGCATTAACATCTCGGCTGCATTGGCACTGTCATTTCATTCAAAAGTTTGAAAGTGAGCATACTATTGAATGGCGACCGATGAATGCTGCCTATGAAAAATTTCCGTTTATTGATGGCCCCGAGGCAGAGCGACGGTTTCATCATTGGAAAAGAGGGACTACCGGCTACCCATTGGTTGATGCCTGTATGCGGGCTCTCGCCCAAACGGGTTATATTAATTTTCGAATGAGGGCTATGGTAACGAGCTTTTTGTGTCATCACCTTAATGTACATTGGCTAAAGGCGGCGCACTATTTGGCGACACAATTTTTAGACTTTGAGCCTGGTATTCATTACCCGCAAATACAAATGCAGGCCAGCGTAACAGGCATTCATACAGTGCGTTTATACAATCCACACACCCAATCTATGAAATTGGATCCAGAGGGGGTGTTTATTAGAAAGTGGGTACCAGAGCTTGCCGAATTGCCTGGTGACACTGTGCATGCGCCCTACGCCATGCCGCCTTTAGAAGCGATTATGCTGAATTTCGACGTTGAAAAAGATTATGTGTTGCCAATTGTGGATATTGGCAGTATGGCTAGAAAGACTGGGGAAAGATTGTGGCAGTATAGAGAACGCGATGACGTCTTACGCGAAGCTCGACGAATAGTGCACCGTCACACCATGCAAAACAGCCCGAGTAGACAGTGGCTAAAAAAGAAAGTCTAGTTTCAGTTATCACCAACTTTGATTTCACGCCACCTGTTAACGATTGTTCTTTCTGAGCCACTCGGTAAGGAGCTTAATTTGTCCGCATTTGTACGATGCATACATAAGGCGCATGGCATTTGACATGGCCTCGCTATCTGTCCACCCTGTCTTCTCGCGAATTTCGTCATAACACGCTTTGGCTTCTGGAGACACATAGCCGCGCACGAGTTTTTTACCGGCTTCTTTTTGACGTTCTCTAAAGCGTCTCTGTTTATCAGCATTTGCTTTCGCTTTATCGCTGCTATTTTTTTGAAGCGCTGATTTTGATTGTTTTTCTGTCATATTGTTCACGTACCTTTTGAAGAATTTAGTGTACCACGCGTTTTTCTTTATAAAAATGACTGTTCGGAGTTGTTTAGCGCACAACTGTTCGCTAAATTAGCACTGAAATTTAAAACAATACGAGTTGGGAATGTCTGAGAGAAAAAATAGCTTTACTAGAGACGACTTACTAGCGTGTAGTCGTGGGGAAATGTTTGGACCAGGTAACAGCCAACTTCCTGCTCCTAATATGCTAATGATGGACCGTGTGGTTTCAATTACAGAAGATGGTGGAGAACACGGTAAAGGTGAAATTATCGCTGAGTTAGATATATCACCAGACCTATGGTTTTTTGATTGTCACTTTCCTGGCGATCCGGTAATGCCCGGCTGCTTAGGTTTAGATGCTATGTGGCAGCTTGTCGGTTTTTTCCTAGGCTGGAGCGGCGGTCCGGGTAAAGGAAGAGCATTAGGCGTAGGTGAAGTTAAATTTACTGGCCAAATTTTACCAACAGCAAAGAAAGTCACTTACAAACTCACTATGAAACGTGTGATCAAACGCAAACTCTTCATGGGTATGGCTGATGGCACAGTTGATGTTGATGGTAGAGAAATTTATGCGGCGAAAGATCTCAAAGTAGGTCTGTTTCAAGATACATCGAATTTCTAATTTTTCCGCAAGTACAAAAAAAGCCCCTTATTTAGGGGCTTTTCCTTTTGCATAATCAGTATAAAAGAGAATGTGTTATTTTACAGTTAGTCCTAAGTGCCTATCTTCTACCGCCTCACGCCATCCACCTAACCACTGTGAACGGGTTTCGTTCTGCTGAAATGGACAATTTTCCTTCGCACGACCACTAATACCAGCTTGATAGCCTTTAGAATGTGCACGTGTCATTTTATCTCTTTTTTGTCTTTTCATTGACTAGCCTCTTCTGTTTGTTGAAAGTACAACAACGTCAGTTCGCGGGCGCTCTACATCATATTTATTAAAAGTGCCGGAAAATCTTTTGCGTACATTAATTAGATAGTGCACTTAGCCAATTGGTTCAAGAGAATTTTGAAATTAAAATTCTTGACATTTAATAAATGGATGAAGTTTATATGAAATTATTTTTACAGTTTTGTGAATTTTTTCGCACGTATTTTTTGTGAATGAGTGAGCGTTTGATTTATGAACAGATACAAAAAAGGCCACTCAACAAGAGTAGCCTTTAACATCATTCACTTTCAAGGAAATGCACAGCTAGGAGCGAATTATTTCGTGTGAAAGCTAATTAGTAATAAATAAGAACCTTAGCGTTTTACTCTGCGTCTAAATAATCCAGCCAACAATATACCACCTAATGCTAAGAATCCCGTCGACGCGGCCTGTCTTTCATAGGGCTGCTCATCTTCAGGCACTTCGCAGTCGTCTATTGTACCGTTTGATAGCGGTGATAATTTAACCGCAACAATTGAATCTACGGCGTTAGTTTCCCCGGCGCTGTCTAAAATTTCCACGCCAGTAATATACTTACTGGTGGTTCTTAAGCGTGCGTTAGCAATTATTTCATTGTTCTCGTTAATATCTACGGCTTCAACAAGCTCGTAGGTGTTATCACAAGACACCAAATCGTTTAAATCAATTAACTCTTCAGTTTCAATGTTGTACATGAAAGCCGTGGTTTGACGCTGGGTTTCATTCGTCGCTGTTACATCTGCGCTACCCACAACAATATTATTGTTGTTAATTGCATTTGGCGTTACGCCACCACTAGTGAAAAATCCCTCTGGGTATACTTTCTCTTCAGTTTCTAAGTTGTAGACAAAGAGACGAGAGCGAGATGCTGTGTCTGATGGCGGCAGTACTGCACCCGTTACCCAGTTGTTGTCGTTAATACCAATGGCTTGGCTGATAATGTTTTCATCACGAGGCAATAACTCAATAGTTTCACCGTCTCTAAACACGGTTGCTACGCGTTCACTTTCCGCTCTTGCCGATGAATTGGGGCGAGTAATAGCAACAAAATCCCCGGTTAAGCTTTCACCTACTGCGATACCCTGCTCATTAATATCGAAAGCATAGGTGTACAGATAAAAAGTGTTGTCCTCGGCAGGCTCTTCTACTAGTGGATACGTCTGTGTGTCAATGACATCGCCGTTAACATCAAGTTGCCAAATAGTGGCATTAACTTCTGACAGACTTACAAAAGCTGGAACCGTAGTATTTTGTGTAGTTAAAAAGTACGTGGATACGCGAGGGGCAGTAAATTCACCCGTGTATAAATTGAATAGACAGCGATCAACAGAAATATCACCGCGCTCCTCGTCATCGTCACAGCGACCTACCGCATCATCAACAGCAGTTTGAAAGCTTACTGTACTAAATCCAGCGACTTGTAGGTTATTGTTGATAGCTCGGGCTGAACCAAAACCGCCAAGGGTATCATCTACAGGAGGAAGTACTTTCGTCTCCCCCGACACTTGCACAAACGCCTGCTGTGAAGATTCCGGATAAGTATAGTTGATAATGTCGCCGTCGGCGTTTTCATAGGGGTCTAAAACAACTAAGCCGCCCGAGTCACCAACAATATAATTACCGCTAAGGCTGTCTCTGCCTGATACTCGAACTGACTGAGTGTAATCGTCAAACTTGTCGGTAATTTCATCTAACCCAGGTACTAATTCCGCATCTACTGTATCGGTAATGTAAGTTCTAAACTGTGTCAGCTTTTGAATCTGAGGAAACGTTTGGTTGCTAATTATATAGCTGACAATAGTGGAGTAATCTGAGTCAGTGAACACCCCTTCTCTCGCACTATCTTCATCTTCCAACGAAGGACCAAAAGTTTCGAAGAAAACGGTACCATCGATTAGTTGGTCAACGTCGATGGGAGGATTGTATTCAAGCTGCGCTATCGTTAGCATTTGTCCTGCTTCATCAATAGAGCGACCAAAATTGCTTCTTGCAGAATCCTGTAGCGGAAGAGGTGTCACTGAATAAGTCGCGGCAAAAGCCGAAACACTTCCTGTTGCCAACAGAACGGCGGCGGCAAGCTGAGTTCGTTTCATCTAAAATCCTATTTACTGCTGATTATCTTCCAGCATACTTTCTAATTCATCCCAGCGCGCATATTTCTGGGACAACAATAATTCTTGGTCTGCCAAAAGCGCTAAGGCTTTTGCAGTAGTGTCACTGTCTTTTTTGAAGAATTCAGGATCATTTACCTGTTCTTGCATTACTTCTAGCTCGGCCTCAAGACTTTCTAGCTCTGCGGGAAGTGATTCCAGTTCACGTTGGTCTTTGTATGATAACTTTTTCGCCTTGCGGGGTGAAGGCTTAGCACTAGGACTATCTGAACTTGAATTAGTTTCATTCCTAGACTTAGCTTTTTCTTCTTTT
Source organism: Alteromonas genovensis (assembly GCF_010500895.1). GTDB lineage: Bacteria > Pseudomonadota > Gammaproteobacteria > Enterobacterales > Alteromonadaceae > Alteromonas > Alteromonas genovensis. The sequence continues at coordinate 176,549 of NZ_JAAAWO010000005.1, read as the reverse complement.
TCAATCTGAAGGCGTTTTTCCTGCTGCCCTTTATACCAGCTTTCAACGTCAGTGAAACCCCCAATAAATTCTCGGAGTCTTCCCTCACCTTCAAATACTAAACTGCTATTTGCTACATTATCCACAAATTCCCTATCGTGGCTCACAAGTAACACGGTACCTGTATATTCGTTTAGCAGGGTTTCTAACATTTCCAGTGTTTCAACATCCAGATCGTTAGTCGGTTCATCGAGAACCAACAGGTTGCTGGGTTTAAGCATAAGCTTAGCCAGCATAAGGCGATTTTTTTCTCCGCCAGAAAGTGACTTCACCGGCGCGTTTACGCGCTCTGGCGAAAAGAGATAATCCTGCAGATAACTGATCACATGTCTGGGGTGGCCGTTAACCATTAAATCTCGTTTACCATCGCCTACAGCGTCAATCACGGCCTGCTCTAAGTCAAGACCATGCCTGTGCTGGTCGAAGTACGCGACCTCTAAATTGGTACCTCGCTTGCAGCTACCGCTGTCTACTTCTAGCTCACCTAGCAGCAGTTTGATAAGCGTACTTTTGCCACTGCCGTTAGGGCCGATAAGCGCTAGCTTGTCACCTCTTAGTACATTCAGGCTTAAATCTTTAACAATGCAAAGCTCACCGATGTTGTATGAAAGGTTTTCAACTTCAAAAACTACTTTTCCAGAGCGAGCCCCTTGATATTGACTTACCACTGCGCTTCCTTGCACTGCGCGGCGCGCCTTGCGTTCATCACGTAATTTTTTAAGTGCCCTTACGCGACCTTCATTCCTTGTGCGACGGGCTTTAATGCCCTGTCGTATCCACACTTCTTCTTGAGCCAGTTTTTTATCAAACTCTGCGTTTTGCGAAGCTTCGACTTCAAGGTCGTGCTGTTTCTTCTCTAAATAGGTTTCGTAATTGCCTGGATAGCTGGTGATGCCGCCACGATCTAAGTCAATAATACGGGTGGCCATAGAACGAATAAATGCCCGGTCATGACTGACAAACACAATCGCACCATTGTAATTACTCAGGCTTGACTCTAGCCACTTGATCATTTCAATGTCTAAGTGGTTTGTCGGTTCATCAAGAAGCAAAAGATCTGGCGAACGTACAAGTGCTCTGGCCAGCGCCGCTTTTCTTCTCCAACCACCGGAAAGCGTCGATAACGACGTTTCGGGCTCAAGTTTAAGCATGGTAAGAGTTTGTTCAATTTGTTGTTCAAACTGCCAGGCATCACGTGCTTCTAAGGTTTCTTGTAGACGCTGTAATTTGTTGAGATTGGCTTCGCTGGGATCTTCACCAACCAATCGGGTTTGATGAAAATAGTCTTTCAGCGTCTCGCCAATGTCAGATAATCCCTCTGCCACGTAATCAAACAAGGTGACGTCTGTGGTTTGCGGCGGATCTTGCTCTAAACGAGCGATTACTGTGTTGTTCTCAATAATTCGCTGGCCATCGTCAGCAATGATGTCACCAGAGATAACCTTCATTAACGTTGATTTCCCACTGCCATTTCGACCCACGAGGCACACCCTTTCTTTCGGCTGTACAACAAGTTCGATACCGTCCAATAGCGGCGGGTTTCCATAAATAACCGTAATATTTTTTAACTGCAAAATACTCACTGCAGAAATGCCTCCAGGTCGGCACTGTCAAAAGGCCAACCGATTTCTTTGTTTGTGTCTTCCCTTTTTAATACGGGAATGCGTGCACCATAGTAATGATAAAGGTCGGTGCTGTCTCTTATATTTACTTTCTCTACTGTTAGCGACGAAAACACGCTGGTTTTCGCAAGCTCGACGTCAGCTAAGTCACATAAACTGCACTGGGGGCCGGTATAAAACACTATCTTCACGACTGTAATGTCCAGCACTGATGAATTTTACCCTTTCTGGCAAAGTCTTCAGGAATGGTCTTTGCCGTAATATTTTCAATACCAAAACCAAGGGCTTCAAGGGCTTGGGTATCAAGTTTAAACCCGCGCTTATTATTGGAAAAAATAACTGTGCCGTTGTCATTTAAGCAAGCTTTTGCCCGTGTCAGCATATCTACATGGTCGCGCTGAACGTCCCATGTATTGCTCATGCGCTTAGAATTAGAGAACGAGGGTGGGTCGATAAATATCAGGTCGTATTTGCCTTTGTGGTCGGCCAACCAGGTTGTACAGTCAGCCTGAACAAACGCATGAGGCCCATCAAGCTTATTAAGCGCTACATTTTTCTTCGCCCAATCTAAATAAGTATTCGACATATCCACGGTGGTGACTGATTTAGCGCCGCCTTTTGCCGCAAATACAGACACGCTGCCCGTGTAAGAAAACAGATTAAGCACGTCTTTGCCCTTGGCCATATTCATCACAATCTGGCGGGTATCGCGGTGGTCTAAGAACAAACCGGTATCTAAGTAATCCGTCAGGTTGACTAAGAAACGTGCGCCGTTCTCATACACTTCCATCATATCGCCAGACTGATTAAATTTTTCGTATTGCTTGGTGCCTTTTTGCTGGCTACGCACTTTTAACACTATGTTTTTAGGCGCAATGCCTGTTACTGCAGGTAAATGCAATAGCACTTCTTGAAGGCGTCTGCGCGCCTTGTCTTCTGACACTGTCTTAGGGGGAGCGTACTCTTGTACCACTAACCAATCGCCATACTTATCCACGGCCACGTTGTAGTCAGGCAAGTCAGCGTCATAAATGCGATAGCAGTTTGTATCTGCGTTCTTTAACCAAGGTTTGAGCTTTTTAAGATTTTTCTTAAGGCGATTAGCAAATTCATGGTTACCGGTGTCTTCGCTAAACTGAACGGTATTTTCTTCGTTTAATACATAATTAGCTAAACGACACTCTAGCTTACCGTTATTCATTGCGTAGTCTTTGCTCGCGCGCAGCTTAAGTACTCGCAAAAGATCTCGGTTACTGCTTAAAAGGGATACATGCCAGCCTTTCCACGCTTCTTTAAAGCGCTTGCCCCATTCACTGAATAACGGAATGAGTGACGTCAGTTCTCCTAATCGCTCACCGTAAGGCGGGTTTGACACAATGTATCCTGGTGTAGCGATAGGTGGTGATGATTTAGTGGCATCTTGCTGACTAAAGCCGATATCGTTATAAACACCCGCAAAATCAGCATTGGCTTTTGCGATTGAAATCATTTTCCGGCTAAAATCGGCAGCGTAGATACCGCTAGTTGAAGGCTTTTGATTGTCTAAGGCATCATCAACAAGGTTGTCCCACGTGCTCTCTTCGTGACCTAACCACTTGGTGAAACCCCAGTATGAACGCTTAATCCCCGGAGCGATATTACGCGCAATGTAAGCGGCCTCAATGGCGATAGTGCCCGAGCCACACATTAAATCAACCAATGGTGCGTCGGTGTTTTCAGTCCATCCGCTTCGCATTAGCATGGCGCAAGCAATATGCTCTTTAAGTGGCGCATCACCCGCTTCTTGGCGGTAAGCACGTTGATGCAAGCTCTCCCCTGCTAAATCTATTCCGATAATCACATTGTCGCGTTGCAAGCGTGCATAAACAGAAATATCAGGGTGTCTGCGCTCAACAGACGGCCTTGCTAGCCCTTCTTCAACAAACGTATCAACGATAGCATCTTTAATACGAACAGCCCCAAACTGTGTGTTTTTGATCGCAAAGTTGGTTCCTACAAATTGAACAGATAGCGTATGCCTAGAGTCCATTTGCATCTGCCAATCTACGGTCATTGCCGTATCGTAAAGGCTTTCGGCGTTATTCGCTTTACCCGATGCCAAAACCCAAATTACTCGGTTAGCCAGTCGCGACCATAAGCAAAGTTTATAGGCGTCTTCTTTAGTGCCCTCGAACTGAAGCATACCAGGAGCCTGCTTTATTTGTGCCTCAGGGCACAAAGTGAGCACTTCTTGTTTAAGTAGTTCGTCGAGACCGCGGCTGGTTGTAACCAGAATTGTATTCATTCATTTACCTGTAACTGGCGCACGACATTAGCACGTGCGTACTTTATGAGAGATCGGGGGTATTATAACGCGTTTACGATACGTTTAACGAGCGATGGACCTTGATAAATAAAGGCCGAATATAATTGAACCAATGATGCACCAGCATCTAAACGTGCCTGGGCTGACTCAGGAGAGTCTATGCCTCCAACGCCGATAATGGGCATAGATTTGTCTAAAGCTTTATCTAATTTCTTTGTCACTTGTAAACTCATGTCAGTCATCACTGAACCGCTGAGGCCACCCATTTCATCAGCATGGGCTAAACCTTGCACCGCATCACGAGAAAGTGTTGTATTAGTGGCAATGACGCCATCCATTTTGCTGTTCATCAAAGACACCGCAATACTGCTTATTTCATCATCGCTTAAATCAGGGGCGATTTTAATGAACATGGGCACGTATTTACTGTGTGTTTGCGTTAGCGTTTCTTGAGCGGCTTTAAGACCTACAAGCAATGAGTCTAATGCTTCGCCGTACTGTAGATTTCGTAGTCCTGGTGTATTAGGCGACGAGATATTGATAGTGATATAGCTGGCGTACGGATAAACCTTGTTCAGGCAAATAAGATAATCTTCTAGAGCCTTGGCGTCTTCGGTATCTTTATTTTTACCAATATTGATGCCGATGGGCCCTTTGAATTTCGCTTCTTTCACTTGTTCAACAAGGTGGTCAACACCTTTGTTGTTAAAACCCATGCGATTGATAATGGCTTGCTTTTCAGGCAGACGAAACAAGCGTGGCTTAGGGTTACCGGGCTGTGGACGAGGCGTAACGGTGCCAATCTCAACAAAGCCAAAGCCCATGCTTGAGAATGCATCTATACAATCACCATTTTTGTCTAACCCTGCAGCTAGACCCACTGGGTTATCAAACTTAATTCCTGCTACCGTCACTGGTTTTGCAATAGGCGTGGTGCTGTACATCCATTTCAGCGGTGTATGTTGCGTTTTATTCAGCCAGTTAATAGTAAAATCGTGGCTTTTTTCAGGTTCACACTGAAGTAGCAGCTTTTGCACTAAAGATTGCATGGGTATTCTAACGCTCGCTAATATAAAAAAGCCCTGATGAACAGGGCTTAAATCATTAAGGTGCGTGTATTCTAATGGTTAGACTTCACGCTTAAAAGCATCAATTCACGTAAAGCGACAGAAAACTTCGCAAATTCGTGCGTTGTGCTTGTTTTGAACTCAGACATCATGTGATACCAGCGCTTTAACAACACTTGGTTGCTGTCTATCCAGTCGTCGAGGATTTGATCGGCATCTGCAACATCGGTGCGTGACTGCAGCAAGTTAGCTGCAATAGAGCGCTGCTGCCAATCCAACTCTTCTCTGTACGATGCACGCGCGAGTGCCTGCCAATGGTTGCTTACCGCCTGATTATTTATTTGGTCAAGGAACCAATGCAGTTCCAGTCTCGAACCAAGTTGATAATAAAGCTTAGCGACCACATCGGTCTCATGTTTATCAGCGTCAACAATTTGCGCCAAATCAAAGCTGGAGAACATGTTTGAGAAACTGGCCACTTGATAGGCAATATCATGAGGTACGTCTTGCTCGATATATTTCTGCGTAGCTGCCTCAAGTTGCGAATATTCACTTTCAACTAAGTAATGCTGAAGGTTCTTCGACAACAAATCGAAGGTACCGCGATAGCTTTCGATGGCGTCTTCAATAGAATGTGCTTTGTTGCCATGTCTAATATACCAACGGGCGCCTCTGCGCATAATGCGCCTTGCCTCATCAAGCATGGTTAGCTGTAATTTGGCACAAATGACATTGTCTAAATCTTCAATACGGCCCCATAGGTTGTCCATATTAAAGATGCCGTGAACAATTGCATAGGCGTCAGCAATTTCGCTCACGCTGGCACCGGTTTCTTCCTGTAAGCGGAAAACGAAATTCAAACCCATGTCATTAACCATATTATTGGTTAATTTGGTGGCAATAATTTCACCGCGCAGTGGATGCTGCTGCATATGTTCGTTAAAGCGACTGCGAAGGACTTCTGGGAATGCTTCTAACAACAGGCGAGCATGATAGGGGTTTTCAGTGATCTCAGGAATATTAAGCGCATCTTTCATCACCATTTTGCCGTAGGCAATTAGCACACTCAGTTCAGGGCGTGTTAAACCTTGGTCTGTGGCAACGCGATCTGAAATTTCATCATCACTTGGAATAAACTCCAGCTCTCTGTTTAACTGCCCTTCTCTTTCTAAACCATGGATAAAGCGCAGCTGCTCTTTCAGCTGTTTTACACCAGCTAATTCAGTAATCGAGATGGACTGAGTTTGACGATAGCAGTCTTTAAGCACAATGGCAGACACATCGTCAGTCATGTCATAAAGCAGTTTGTTACGTTGTTTAATCGTAAGCTCGCCATCGTTAACTAGGCTATTAAGCAGTATTTTGATGTTAACCTCATTATCAGAGCAATCAACACCACCCACATTGTCGATAAAGTCAGTGTTGACTCTGCCGCCGTTAGCAGCGTATTCAATACGACCTAGTTGAGTAACACCGAGATTTCCCCCCTCTCCGACAATTTTCGCCTGAACGTCTTTGCCATTTACCCGTAAATCGTCGTTAGCGCGATCGCCTACCGCAGAATGCGATTCTTTAGAGCTCTTAATGTAAGTACCGATACCGCCATTCCACATTAAATCCACAGGCATCTTCAATACATTATGAATAAGCTCGTTAGGTGTCATGGTTTGTTGTCTAGTGCCTAACCATTTTTTCATTTCTGGGGTTAGCTTAATAGACTTAGCTGAGCGGTTAAATATACCACCGCCTTTTGAGATCAATTTGCTGTCGTAGTCTTCCCACGACAACCTTGGGTTTTCAAACAAGCGCTGACGCTCTTTATAGCTGTCTGCTGCATTTGGATTAGGGTCGAAGAATATATGCAGGTGGTTAAATGCACAGATAAGCTTTGTATGCTCAGATAACAACATACCGTTACCAAATACATCACCCGCCATGTCACCCACACCGATACAGGTGAAATCGGTAGTTTGACAATTCACGCCCATTTCGCGGAAGTGACGCTTAACAGATTCCCAACCGCCTCTGGCTGTAATACCCATTTTCTTATGGTCGTAGCCAATGCTGCCACCTGAGGCAAACGCGTCGCCTAACCAAAAGTTAAACTCTTCTGCTATGCCATTGGCAATGTCAGAGAAAGTGGCAGTTCCTTTATCTGCGGCAACAACAAGATAAGGGTCGTCGTCATCCAATCGCACTACATCTTTGGGCGGAACGATTTCTCCGTTCACGATGTTGTCAGTAATATCCAGCAAGCTGGTTATGAAGGTGCGGTAGCACGCTTGTCCTTCTGCTTGGATAGCCTCCCGGCCTTGCTCTACAGGGGCCTTCTTACAAACAAAGCCCCCTTTTGCACCAACGGGAACAATAACCGTATTCTTGACTTGCTGGGCTTTAACTAAACCAAGCACTTCTGTACGGAAATCTTCTTGACGGTCTGACCAGCGCAAACCACCACGGGCTACTTTACCGCCTCTAAGGTGCACACCTTCAACCCGAGGGCTGTATACAAAAATTTCGTACTTAGGCAGCGGAAGCGGCATGTCAGGAATAAGCTCAGGGAGCATTTTGAACGACACGTAAGACTTTTCGTTATCCGACTCATCAAGTTGATAGAAGTTAGTGCGCAGTGTGGCAGACATCATGTCTAAATAACGACGGATAATTCTGTCATCATCAAGGTTGCTCACACCGTCTAGCTGAGATTTAATATCGGCAAGTATTGCGTCTTCTTTTTTCTTGTTACGCTTTTTCTTCGGATTAAAGCGCTGGTCAAAGAAGTCTACCAACAAGCGAGCTATGTCGGTGTAGTTGGCCAGCGTATTTGCAATGTAATCGTGGCTAAATGAGCTGCCTGTTTGACGCATGTATTTTGCATAGGCACGCAAAATAGTCACTCGACGTCCGGTGAGGTTTGCACCAAGAATTAAGCGGTTAAACGCATCGTCTTCTAGGGTGTTGTACCACACTTTAGCAAACGCATCTTGGAACAGTATTTGGGCGTTTTCCATGTCGAAATGCTGCCCGCTTTTGTGCAGCATTTTGAAATCCATAATCCAGTTATGCTCACCACCTGAACACGTTATTTTATATGGGCTCTCATCAATTACGCGTAACCCAAAGTTTTCCAGCATTGGCAGTACATCCGACAAATGAATGGGCTCTGCACGATGGAACAATTTAAGTTTAACAATTTGACTCTCAGAGTCTTCTTCTTGGGGGCGATAGAACAACATATCTAAGGTATGTTTATCGTCTAGCATCTCCAATTTACCCATGTCTACCAACGCTGCTGATGGCAGGTTGTGTTCCATGTAACTGCGAGAGAATGCATTGCTATATTTACGCTCTAATGACTTTCCAGACGCCTCGCCGTGAGATGCTGAAATAGCTGATGCAAGCCTGTCATTCCATGTTTTGGTTAGCTCGATGATATTTTGTTCTATTTCCTTCACATCAAATTCCGCATTGTTATCGTTAACTCGCGCTATGTAGTGTGTTCTTGCATAAACAGATTCAGAGAAGAAGGTTGTAAACTCCACCTCTTCTGATGCGTTAAGCGACACCTTTAATAGTTCTTGCGTCTCTTTACGCAATTGCGTGTTATAGCGCTCTCTTGGTACAAACACCATGCACGAGAAAAAGCGACCAAAGGTATCTTTGCGTATGAATAAGCGAGAAATTCCTCGCTCCTGCATTTGGAAAATACCCATTACAATTTGAGCTAACTCCTGTGCTGGAGTTTGCAAAAGCTCATCTCTTGGGTAGGTTTCTACGATGTTGACAAACGCTTTGTATGCGTGAGTACCCGGCTCGAAGCCTGATAAAGCACAGATAAGCTGAATCTTTTCACTTAAAATTGGCAATTCAATAACGCTTTGGTTATAAAACGATGCCGAATATAACCCTAGGAAGCGGTGCTCACCGACCACTTGACCATTATCGTTGAAAACTTTGACGCCAATATAGTCCATATATGCAGGGCGATGAACGCGAGCCCGAGTATTGGTCTTGGTTAAAATAAGGGGGTTTTCACTTAACGCTTCACTGCGTGCTGAGGCTGGCAGCTTCGATAAAAGACGCTCGCGGTTATTAACGGAGTTCTTTAGTAAACCTAGGCTGCTATCGTTTTTAGGGATCCAGCGATGGTCACCTTCTATGGCTTTTACATCGTAATAACGGTAGCCCATCATGGTGAAGTTATGATCGCCCAACCAGTTTAGAAAGCGATTTACCTGGTCTTTTTGCTCACCGGACACGGGCCAGTTAAACGATTCGCTGGTTTTAATTACCGTGTGCAGTGTGCTGGTCATATCTTGCCAATCAGCCACGGCAAGTGATACTTCATCGACCACTGAGTGAAGCTCTTTTGTCAGTATGTCGATATCTTTTTTGGAAGTTTGACGGTCAACTTCTATAAAAATAACGGTTTCTTTTTTCGCACCTTCCAGGGTTTTGCCCTGCTCAGAAAAGCTTTCCACCTTGTTGCTGGTGTCACGCTTAATGCCTATAGGGCTATGCAAAAATAAATGTGCGGTTATGTTCAGTCTATTCAGCGACATTCGAACCGAATCAACGAGGAACGGCATGTCAGACACAATCACTTCAACAATAGTGTGGCTTGAGTGCCAACCGTGTTTTGCAATTTCTGGATTAAAGACGCGTATGTGGGGCGCAGAGTTATCGAATCGAGAGAGTGCATTCCATAAACTCAGAGTTGCACCGTAAAGATCGCTGTCGTTGCGATTTTCTAAATCATCGCTTGATATGTTTTTATACAACAGACGTCCGAATTGCTGCACAAGAGACTTCTGCTTCGTATCTACTTTTTTATCGATAAGTGCGAATACATTATCTAGCAGTACTGAGTGTCGCTGTGAGGTGACTGTCATTTGTTAACCTTTTAGTAATATCGTAAGTGCTGAAAACCTTTGTATTTTCTCTAATAAAGCAGCTTATTAAAAGCCCCTTTTTAACCTTATATTAACAGCATAGATAACTATGCAGAAAAGACCTAAAAAAAGGGCCTAAAGGCCCTTTTTTTTGATTAGCTATGCAAAAATAATTTATGCACCAGGGTCATTTTTGTTCCACCAGAGGAACCTAGCCAACGCTGGTAGTACAATTATTGCACCAAGCATGTTAACAACGAACATAAACGTCAGCAATATTCCCATATCCATTTGGAATTTGAGCGATGAGAATACCCATGTGCTGACGCCAATTGCTAACGTTACCCCGGTAAAGAGCACCGCACTGCCGCGCTCTTTAAGCGCTGCAAAATAGGCTTCTTGTACCGTTGCACCCTGCTTCAACATTAGGCTCTTGGTCGATAGAATATAAATACCATAGTCCACCCCTATTCCCACACCCAGTGCGATAACTGGTAAGGTAGAGACGGTGAGACCAATTTGAAGATAGGTCATCAATGCTTGGGCCAGCACAGACACTACGTAAAGCGGTATAACAACCACTAATGTAGCGCGTATTGAACGGAAGCTAATTAAGCATAAAGCGATGACTGCGCCGAATACATAGAGCATCATTGGATCTTGCGCTTCGCTAACCGCTTCGTTCGTTGCCGCCATAACACCTACAGGGCCAGACGCTAAGCTAAACTTCATATCGTCAGTTTCATATTCTGTACGATAATCTTTAACCGCATCAACAACGCGAGAGATAGTTTCTGCCTTGTGATCTTCCATAAATAGAATGATAGGCATTACAGAGCAATCGCCGTTTAAAAGACCTGACGATGTAGGTACACGAGATATAGCTTGAACCAATGTTTGTTGGTTTCGTGGAATAACCTGCCACTTCACATTGCCTTCGTTATAACCCGCATTCACAATTTTAGCGACTGACGCAAGGGATACTGCAGACTGAACGCCTTTGGTATTCTCCATTTTCCACTGAAAGTCGTCCATGGCTTTCATGACGTTGTGCGATGTACACGCTTCAGGCGTGGTTTCTACCAAAATAGAAATATAGTCAACGGTCACTTCGTACTTATCGGTAATTAAGAAGGTGTCTTGGTTATACCGAGAGTCTTCGTGAAGCGCTGGTGCGCCGGCATGCAAATCACCTATTTTCATTTTTTGTGCTTGGAAGTGACCAAACACAAATAAGATAGCGGTGATAGTTAATATAATTGCAGCGGGTTTTTTACGTGAACAAGCAGCAACCATATCCCAGAACTTACTGTTCGCCTTTTCCTTGCCTGCAAATTTTTCTACGTAGCGTTCGTCAAGCTTCAAGAAGCTCATTAATACAGGAAGTAACAGTAAGTTAGTTAAAATAATAACCGCTACACCCATACTCGCCGTAATCGCTAGCTCTCGGATGATACCAATATCGATAACCAGTAGAGTCATAAAGCCAACGGTGTCAGAGAGCAATGCAATACCGCCTGGCACAAGTAAGCTTCTAAATGCTGCCATAGATGCTTTTTTAGCACCAATACCCGTTACCGCCTGCTTCTCTACCGCATTTATCATTTGCACACCGTGGCTTACGCCGATTGCAAACACTAAAAACGGGACAAGTATAGACATCGGATCCATGCCAAAGCCGATAGAGGTAAGTAGCCCCAGCTGCCAGATAACGGCAATCACAGAACACAGTAATGGCAATACCGTTAACATTATGCTGCGTGAGAAGAAGTACACCATAATGGCAGTTATACCAATGGCGATAGCAAAGAATATCAGTACGTCTTTGGCACCATCGGCTACGTCACCAATCATTTTGGCAAAGCCAATGATATGAATTGACGTTTCTTCGTTTTCATATTGGCCGCGAAGCTGCTCTTCTAACTCTGCCGCAAGAGCTAGTGTATCAAGTGGTTCGCCGGTTTGAGGGTCGATATCTAGCAGCTGCGCAGTTACCATTGCACAGCTGTAATCGCTTGCAACCTGTCGCCCAACAATATTGGCTTTTTCAATGTTTGCCGCAACCAGCTCCAACGCTTCTGGATTAGACGAGTTAAAGTCTGCAGGAATAACCGGCCCGCCAGCAAATCCGCCCTCAACGATTTCGGTAAATCGAGTGGACGGTGAAAACAGTGAGATGACCAATGAGCGATTGACGCCGTTGATAAAGAAAAGTTGGTCGTGCACATTTTTCAATGTGTCGAAAAAATTCTTGTTAAAAATATCGTCGTTTTTGTCACATACAGACACAAGGATATTGTTAGCACCACCAAAATCTTGGCGATGTTCAATATAGGTCTGCATGTATTCATGATTAAGAGGAATGTTTTTTTCAAAACCAGCGTCTAAACGCATTTGAGAAGCTTGATAGCCCAGAAACACCGTTGCGATAGCGAATAGTGCTACCACAAGCTTTCGGTTACTGAAGACTAATTTTTCGAGAAAATGGGTCATTGCTTTTATTCTGCCCTATTTTAAATTCAACGTTTTAACGCCATTCGCTGATACCGCGAGATTCAGACCTTTGAACTGCTTAGCATTAAGAATTGCAGCTTTATCTTCAATCTGAGACACCGAAATACCTTCCCCTGGCTTACAATCAACAGGATTTGCATAAGGGTCGCGCATACTTGTAGGTATTGGTCTGTTGGCCTTCACCATTTTGCCGTTATTGCCAAGGGCATAAACAACAGAGTCTGAGCCAATAAGAATTGAATTTAGCGTACTGGTTGAACACGTTTGAATATATTCCCAAGACGATTCATTGTGATTAATGAACATGTTGCCGCGCAAACCAACCGCGAGCACTGAATTATCGTCTAGTGGCTTGATATCAAAAAACGAACCGGTGTAATCAACGCTGTAACGTTCCCACGACTTGCCCATGTCGGTGCTTTTGGCCAATAGACCGGCTTCACCAGCAAGATACAGGGTATTACCATCAAGCGTGATGCGATTGATATGGGGAAGAATAGATTCTAACTCTTGTTGATAAAAGGCTTCGTCTTCTTTTCGGATGTCTTCCAAATATTCTCTATCGTATGGGTCTAGCAAGGTTGCATGGCGTTCTGCATTCCACGTTTTCCCGCCATCTTCAGTGCGGTAAAACAAGCCATATGCCCCTGCGGCGACGCCCTGCATTTCGTCAAAAAAGAGCACGTCGAGAAAAGGACGCTGTAAATCAGGTTGGTACTGCTGCACCTCCCACGATTCACCTTTATCTGATGAATGAATAATAACGGCGTCGTGACCTACCGCCCATATATTGTCACCGACCACAGTAGTAGCGGTAAGCGTTGACTGAGTTGGCACTCTTTTTTGTTCGAAAACGTCTCCGTTTTCAGAAATAAGTACATGACCACGTTCACCGACAATAACAACAAACTGATCAGCGTCGATATCGAGCAGAACAGACTGTTCTACCAATGGTGCCATGAATACTTCTTCAGCGAATGCAGTGCTTACGTTATTGACTGCAAAGGCTGCGGCAATGCACGCTGCAATGGTTTTTTTCATATTGAACCATTCCCCCTAATAATAATTGTCTGCAAACAAAAACGGTTGGCAAGTGCCAACCGTTTGGTGTGTAAGCCGATTAGCGCATACCTTCTCGTCGCAATGCTTGCGGCGTAAACTCAACATCTCGAGGACGTACAGTAAAGTCGTACATTTGCTCTTCGTTGTCTAAGCCGATGGCTAGGTATCTACGAGAGTTCAAGTCATGGTACGAGTCAAGTGTAGACCATTGAGTTGGTACTTCGTAGTAGTTTACACCATACGCTACAGCAACACGATACAGTTCGCCACGATTATCATACATATCAGCAACTTGAATCGACCAGCTGTCTTCATCAATGAAGAATACACGTTTTTGATAGATATGGCGGAAACCTTCTTTCAATGTGGCTTCAACCACCCAAACACGGTGCTTTTCCCAGCGCGTCAAATCAGGGTTCACGTGATTTGGCGTAAGAATGTTGTCATAACTTGCGTTTTCAGAGTGCAATGCATAGTTGTTATACGCTACGTACATTTCTTGCTTACCAACCAGCCTCCAGTCGTAGCGGTTTGGTGAACCGTTAAACATATCGAAATCATCGGTGGTACGCAGGCCATCGGCCGCCGTTCCCGGTGTATCGTAAGCAATGTTTGGTGCTAGACGAACGCGGCGCTGTCCGGTGTTATACGTCCACGCTTTACGGGGTTCTTTAACTTGGTCAACGGTTTCGTGAACGAGCAAGGCTGTTCCAGCCAAACGTGCTGGCTGAGTGACTTTTTGCTTGAACATAAACAACACGTTGTCTTCTGTTAGTTGCTCTGGCGTCGCGTTATCTTCTGCGTATTTAATAAGCAACTGCTCATCAAATCCGATAACGTTATAGTCACCACCGGTAGTAACCGCCGCTTGTCCACCGTTACGCTGAACCGCAGCACCACGATAACGCAGAATGTGGTTCCAGATTGCCTCTAAACCATTTTGTGGAATAGGAAATGGAATACCAATCGCTGCACCCTTAATACCATTACCACCGTCTAAAAGTTCTGCACGAGTCGCATTTGCTTTAGTCGCGTCATAAATATTCTGCGGGTTTGAAGCAGAGCGTCGTGTCGGGTAAACCGGCATGCGGAACGTCTCTGGATATGTTTCAAACATTTTCATCTGCCCTTCAGACAAATGCTCAGCGTACTCTTTGTAGTTTTTGGCAGTAATCTCAAATAACACTTTGTCATCTGGGAACGGATCTGGGTGATGGTCGCCCACTGAGTATCCTGCTGGCGCAGAGGTAATACCGCCTGTCCACGCTGGAATACTGCCGTCTGCATTTGCGGCAACCTCACCACCGAGGGGTGTCAATTCTTTACCCAGTTTACCGGCTTCGGCATCTGAGACTTTCGCCATGACGCTTGCACCAGACAACGCTAGTGACAAGGCGGCTGCAATAATTCCTACTTTTCTAATCATAAATACCACTCTTTAGATTGCATATTTGATGTTAAATGACAAAAAGTCTCTGTCTGCAAGAGCATTCGTTGTACCAATGCCTCCCCAGAACGCGCTGTATGACGCCGTAGCAGACCACTTACTCAAGTAGTCAAATGTCATTGATAAAGCAGCAGACTTAACATCTTCTGTGAAAAGGAATAGAGGATCAGGCGTGGTGCCCTCTACATCATGTGAAAACGTTGCACGAACACGCAGGTTCATACCGGCATAAATTGAATTATAATCGGCAACTGCAAGTAGTCGATAGCCCCATGCATCATCAGTGGCGAACGGGTTGGTTTCCGGTCCGTCTGACAAACCTAAGTGAAGACCTTGGCGAGGATTACCCGTTGCCGTTGGCTCCAATGATGGTGTTCTTGCCGTACCAGGTGCGTTCAGTCTCACTACGTTTGGATCTGGCATATCAACAATGTTGACGTAACCGGCTTCACCTAGCAACACAAAGTTATCTGCACCAAATTTGGGGCCAAATACGTGAGACGCAGTAAACTGCATCTGCCATGTATCAGAGAAAATAAAGCCTTGAGCTGTTTCACCAGGGCCTACTGCTCTTCCGATATTATTTAGCTGAGAAATACCTTCAAGGTCAGGACGTAAACCTGCATTTGCAAGCTGCTCTGGCATACCCATGTAAAGTAATTCAACGTCGTCTATCTGAAGCGGCTCATCAACACGATAAGCAAATTCACCGGCTAATGCCGTTGTGCCAATGTTCGTGTTGAAGCTCATACCATAAAGCTTGATGTCTTCAGGGTAGAAAAACTCTGATTTTGTAAACGCACGTAAGTCAGTGATGTTATCGCGCGTTACTTCATTACCCGCAAGAAACGCAAGGTCAGCACCAATACCAGCTTGTGTAAAGTCTGACGTAATACCTGAAATAAGTGGACGCTGACTGTGGTAGTTGATGTGATAGAAACTGAATTCAGTTTCGTTAATCTCTGGTGAAAACACGGTTAAACGCAAGCCGTACTGGCCTTGGTCATCTGCTTCGTTGTGCGGGTCATCGCCAAAACCACGCACAGCAACCTTAGTTGGGTACGCTAAATAGGCTTGAGAAATATCAGCAGCATCTGCGCCAGAACGCAACAAATCGCCATAGCCGTTTAATGCTGTTAGCAAGTGCTCTAAATCAATGTCTGGGTTGCCGCTGAAACCTAGTTGGATATTCTGGCGTTGACCGCCGTCTCCCGCAAAGTCGTTACCGGCAAAATAACTGCCTGAAACAGGAAGCCAACTGCGTTGGAACTCGTATTGATAGTAGCCCGATACACTTACATCAGGTGTTAAACCTAATGACGCGTACACCATACCAACAGGTAAGAATACTTCTCTTAACTCGGCGCCAGGTGCGCGAGCACGCGTTACGTCAACAGGGTTGGTGGTGTTTATACCATGCTGGATAAAGGTACTTTCACCCCAACTGATTACCTGACGCCCAACACGCAAGGTAAGTGGCTTATCGCCTACCCACCAATCGCCGTAGAAAAAGGCATCGTATAAACGTACGTCAGTACACAGTAAATCTTCTGCTTCTGGGTCCTGACATAGGTCGTACTGGTTACCCGTGATAGGGTTTGAATATGGGCGGTCACCGTCCATTTGCTCAAAATCATAAAACCAAAATCCGCGAGCAAAGAAGCCGTAGTCACCGAAGTTTATGTCAAGTTCGTGAGTACCTGAAATCTGTGTTGCGAATGCGTCGCCTGGATCGTGTGCTAAGTTACCTAAATCACCATTGGTAGAGTAACCACCATCGGCTAAGCCCCATACATCACCGCTAGAATAAAGTGGGTTGAATGCAGCGTGGTAACCAGTCCAGTTAAATTGAGGATGATTACTGTTACCGATTAAATCATAATCTCTAGCTTCAGTACGAATACTTGTTGCAAGCGAGAACGTTGAATCTAACGTAATGCTTACATCACCTACTTGCCAATTAGCGGCGTGAGCAGGTACTGCAGCAGCACCTAGCAGAGTGAGAACCCCTGCAGCAATTGGTGATATTTTAAAAGCGCTAGGCCTGTTTTTCATATTTTTATACTCCCAAGTCGACGCGTGTGCATGCCCGACATCATGACCAACCATAACGATTAACAAAATCATTACATCATTTTACCAGAACCGCAAGAACT
Source organism: Alteromonas genovensis (assembly GCF_010500895.1). Lineage (GTDB taxonomy): Bacteria > Pseudomonadota > Gammaproteobacteria > Enterobacterales > Alteromonadaceae > Alteromonas > Alteromonas genovensis. The sequence continues at coordinate 159,445 of NZ_JAAAWO010000005.1, read as the reverse complement.
AATCCTACCAGTTAACAACTTTTACAACATTAATCGTATCAAATAGTTATTGCTTTATGCTGAGTATAAAAGCCATTTATGCGGTTGAACAAAATTCAGCTTGAAAGTGCGCAAAAATCGCTCACTTGTGAGTGTTTTGTGGTAGCGGGGTTATGCTACCTCGCTTATTTCCCTTAATTAATTACCTAAGGCGTTCTATCGCCCTTATTTTATTGTGCTGATCTACAATCATACGAAAGCGCCCTTTCACCCCGTCTGAGGTGATAAACTGGCGCAAACGATTGGTGGGAACCTGCACCCGAACGCCAGATTCTGCCATCATGACAACGCTCGGTACAGCAGGCGAATATAATGCCTCACACTGGGTGTAAGGCACACTTATAGAGAAATAAAATATGCTATCTGTTGGTTCAATCTGCGCCATAAGCAAGGCTCTTGCTCACTTTTTCAAACACATCCTTGCTCAGTCCTTTGTGGTTAAGCAAGCGACCTAGCTGTTCTTTCATTAGCGTTTGATGTTCAACTGCAAAGCCCTGCCATTGGGTTAATGGCGTTACGATGCGAGCAGCAACTTGTGGATTCAATGTATCGAGTTTAAGTAAATAATCAGTAACAAACTTATAGCCACTACCGTCTAGTGCATGGAACATCTCGCTATTATAGAACGCGAAGCTACCAATGACTGAGCGAACTCGATTGGGGTTACTCATCGTAAACTGAGGATGTTCACACAACATCGTTATTGTGGCAAAGATATCCTTAGATGCTTGCGTAGCATGTAGCGCAAACCATTTGTCCAATACAAGCGGGTCGTTACTCCACTTTTGCTCGAACTTTGCCATGAGCGAATCAAAGGTGTCACGCTGACAAAACTGTGCGCATCTTAACGCTCCCAGCGTGTCGGTCATGTTATCTGCTTGTTCAAATTGCTTAATAACAAGGCTTTCATGCTGTGGTAACCGCGCCAAGTGTGCAAGAACAACATTCTTACAACGTCGCTGATTCACTGCATTCTGGTTGTAAGCATACGGTGCACTTTCAATGCTATTAAATACGTCAAGCAATGATGACTCGAGATGTTGTGCAAATTGAGAACAAAAAGCCTTTCGTGCGGCACTCAAAGTTTGAACATTTATCGATGTTCTAGACTGGCAGAGCGTTTCAAATGAAGGAATAACCAGACATTCGCCGAGTAGCTCAACATTATCCTGCTCACGTACAATGGCTTCTCTTATGCCCGCCCAAATATCGTTATCGATAGCTTCGCCTGGCGCACGTTCTAATTCACTGATACAGCGATTGTAGATAGACTGCATTGCATCCCAGCGATTAAATGCATCTTTGCCATATTTGAAAATGGTTAATAACGAGGTAGTTGGTAACTCGTTATTCACTTTTGCAGGGGCTGAAAAATTGCCTAATACCACCGGAGTCAATGTTTTGTTTGGCGCATCGATGGTGAAGGACACCGACTCTTTATCTAAAATGACCATTCCATCATTAATGATGGCTTCATTGTCGGTGTACTGAACTCCGTCTTCGTCCATAACTTCCATTTTGATGGGCATGTATAACGGATGCTTTTCACTCTGTTCAGAGGTGGCCGGCGTATGCTGAGATAATGTAATGGTATGTTTGCCATCGTCGAGCTTACTCTGCTTTACACTGATAATGGGAGTACCAGATTGACTATACCAACGTGCAAACTGGCTGAGATCTAACGACGTTGCCGATTGCATAGCAGAGACGAAGTCATCACAGGTTACAGCTTGCCCATCATGGCGTTTAAAGTATTCATCCATACCTTTTCTAAACCCATCTGGGCCAAGCAGTGTGTGGAACATACGAATAACTTCAGCACCTTTGTCGTACACCGTTACCGTGTAGAAATTGTTCATCTCTATCACTTCATCGGGTCGTATGGGATGGCTCATTGCACTTGCGTCTTCGGCGAACTGGTGTTCGCGCATCACGCGCACATGCTTAATACGATTGCTCAGTTCTGACGTCATATCAGCGCTAAACTGCTGATCTCTAAATACCGTAAGCCCCTCTTTCAAACTAAGCTGAAACCAATCTCGACAGGTGACTCGGTTCCCGGTCCAGTTATGAAAATATTCATGGGCAATAACCGCTTCCACATTAAAGAAGTCATCGTCGGTAGCCGTGTTTTGGTCGGCCAAAACAAACTTACTGTTAAATACATTGAGACCCTTGTTTTCCATGGCTCCCATATTGAAAAAGTCTACTGCCACTATCATGTAAATATCGAGGTCGTATTCTAGACCGAAGACCTCTTCATCCCATTTCATCGCGCGTTTTAACGACTCAAGTGCAAACGTACCTTGGCCTTGCTTTCCCTTATCCACATAAAGTTCTAGCGCAACTTCTTTACCGCTAGCTGTGGTAAACGTATCAGAGAGCATGTCAAAATCGCCAGCCACTAAGGCAAAGAGATAACACGGCTTCGGATGGGGGTCGTGCCATTTAACAAAATGTTGGCCGTTAGTTAACTGCCCTTTGTCTATGGGGTTACCGTTGGAAAGTAACATAGGAAACGATGTATCCCCCACCACGGTTACCGTATAAACCGAGAGCACATCAGGGCGGTCCATAAAGAAGGTAATACGCCTGAACCCTTCTGCCTCACACTGCGTGCAGTAAGCACCGCCAGAAAGATATAAGCCTTCTAATGCTTTGTTGCGACTAGGGGCTATAGTGGTTTCAATCTCGAGTGTAAATTCATCGCTCTCAACAGGAATTGTCAGAGAGGATTCGTCAAGTACGTAGCCTGGGCTGTTATCGCTTTTACGTGACAGTTCAATACCGTCAATGGAGGTTTTGTTGACAGGAAGGTTGTCGCCGTCTAATACCAAGGCGTCTTGATGACTGCCCTGTCTTTTTATACGCAATGAACTGAATACACGAGTTTCAGTTGGATGAAGTGTGATGTGTAAGTCGACGGTAGAGATAGCAAAGGCCGGCGGCATGTAATCCGCTCGGCGTTTAATTTGAACTGACATAGAACTCCTTAATGAAGCGTCTATATAATGTTTATACGGACCCTTCGCTTTTCGTTTCAAATGTTGGCGGCGTTATACGCAAAATTTTGATTCCCAAATAGGCGTAAACGATAGCAAGAAATGGATTAATTAAATTAAAGAACGCGTAGAAAATGTAATCAAAAGGATTCACTAGCAGCACGCTATGCATATAGGCCCCGCAAGTGTTCCAAGGAATAAGTGGCGACGTAAGCGTACCGCCATCTTCTAAACTGCGCGATAGGTTAAGTTGGTCTAAGCCTCGTTTAGCATATTCTTCTTTATACATGCGGCCAGGCATTACAATAGCAATATACTGGTCGGCAGTGACTAAGTTTGTCGCGAAGCACGTCATAATGGTTCGACTTACCATATCACCAGCAGATTTTGCGCCTAGCAAAATAGTGGCTACAGCACGCTTGAGAAGCCCGACTCGCTCTAACACAGCGCCAAAAGACATGGCACATATTATCAGCCATATTGTATTAAGCATTGAGGACATGCCGCCTCGAGATAATAAGCTATTTAAATTCTCATCAGGTGTTGAAAAGCTCACTCCATCAAACAAAGCTGTCCATACCACTTTTAATGCACCGATACTTGCAGTGTCATTAGCGCTTGCCATTGCAGCGACGACATCCCATTGGAATATAACGGCCCAAATACCGCCGAGTAACGCGCCGATAAAAACGGCTGGAAATGCCGGCATTTTTTTAATTGCTAAAGTAAGGAGCACAACAAGCGGCACAAGAAGGTGCCATCCAAGATTAAAAGACTCACTGAGAAGTTGCTGCATTTGCTCAATGCGCTCGGCCTTCGCATCACCTACTTCACTAAATCCGATAACAGTAAACAGAATAAGCGCAATAACAAAGCTTGGGATTGTGGTCCAGAGCATGTAGCGAATGTGGTCGAAAAGATCGGTACCCGCTACTGCTGGCGCTAAATTAGTGGTTTCAGATAGTGGCGAAATTTTATCACCAAAATAGGCACCAGACACCACTGCCCCCGCGGTAATAGCCGCTGACATTTCCATACCTGCTGAAACGCCCATTAGCGCAACACCCACCGTCGCTGCTGTCGTCCACGAACTGCCTATGCTCATGGCAACCACTGCGCAAATTAAACACGTCGCGGCGTAGAAAAACGAAGGATTAAGAAGTTCGAGGCCAAAATAAATCAACGTAGGCACAGTTCCAGACAGCATCCACGTGCCAATTAAGGAGCCAACCGCAAGCAATATAAGACATGCTCCCAATGACATTGAAATGCCATCGACTATGCCTTTTTCTATTGTTTTCCAGCTGTAGCCGTTTTTCATTCCAATAATGGCTGCCATACCCATTGCCAACAACAAGGCTATTTGATTAGGGCCGTATGACGAATTATCTTCAAACAGATAAACGGCAGTTCCCATCATAAGAACCAGTGCAACAATAGGAATTAGGGCATCTAAAAGTGACGGTGTTTTTAACTCTTTATTAGTCATTGTTATTATTTTATAAAACCTTTTTTTAAAAGCTATTTATTTTTTTGAGCTACTTAAATGCTGCTTCTTGAATCAAGAGCTTCTTGAATTGAGCGCTTTTAAAATTGAGAGCACTGATTTTAAAAGCTGCTTACATTCAAACGAGTCGCTGAAGAATTAGCGTTTACGATTATCTAAAAAACAGAGCGATAGAACATGAGCGCGATAATAACAGGACAAACAAAACGCACATACCACGGCCAAATTTTCCAGAATAGTCCGTGCTCTACGTTTTCGTTGCCCTCTTTAAGCTCAGTAAGTATGGCATCTCTGCGCCACACCCATCCAGCGAAAATACACAGCACTAAACCTAGCAGTGGCTGGCTGTACTCTGTGGTTAAAGCAATAACGAAACCAAACAGCATATCGAAGTTAAGAATTATGATGCAGCTGAGAATGAAGATTAACGCAGCCATAAATACCACGGCCTTGCCACGCTGCAAGCCTTTACTCTCTACCATGAACGCGACAGGTACTTCTAACATGGAAATAGAAGAAGTCACCGCCGCAATGGCCATTAGCGCAAAGAAAGTGAATGACACGAAAACGCCTACAGTGCCAATAGTATCAAACAATGCGGGAAGCACTTTAAAGATAAGTGTGTCGCCTTGAATTAAGGCACCCTCTGGGGTGAATATTTCTACGCCGTTGTTCAATGCGACGTACATCGACGGAATGATAAGCATACCTGCTATTACCGCGACACCAATATCAACCAGTGCCACCGAGGCCCCAATTGTTGGCAGGTTTTCTTTTTTACTCAAGTATGAGCCATACACTAACATAGTGCCCACACCCAAAGACATTGAGAAGAAAGCTTGTCCCATAGCATTAATTAACAAATCAGGGTCGAGTACTCGTGAGAAATCAGGGACTAAATACGCACTCCACCCTTCACCTGCACCAGGTTGCATACTGACATATACGATAAGCGCTAGTATGAGAATGACTAAGGTTGGCATCAATCTAACTGACCATTTTTCAATACCGGCTTTAACACCACCGACTACGATAAATGCAGTTAACATCATGAATAAAGCGCAGAAAATAACGTTACGCGTAACGGAAGAGGTAAGAAGCCAATCGCTTGCAGACTGCAGTCCTACTAGTCTTACCGCTGAGTCAGCAAAGTAGACCAGCATCCAGCCACCGACGATGGCATAGAAGGCTAAAATGAGAGAAACAGTAACACAGCCCCAAATGCCGGTTGCTCTACCTACATAACTACCTGATATTTTGCCAAGCGCGTCGACCATATTTGAGCGTGTACTACGACCAATGATCAACTCGGCCATTAGGACAGGATAAGCTAGGACAAAGGCCAGTAATAGATAAACGAGTACAAATGCAGCACCGCCGTTACTTGCTACTTTTGTGGGGAACCCCCAGATATTTCCAAGCCCAACCGCTGAGCCTGCAGCCGCCAGCACGAATCCTATTCGAGAAGAAAACTCGCCTCGTATCGCCATGTTATTTGCCTTTATTATTGTTGTAATATTTGTATAGACACAAAAAAAGGGCTGGCCCTAGACCAGCCCTTTTCCGACAGCGCTTAATGTGTAGTGATAGCGTATCGGCCTGTTTCAATCATATCGAAAGTAATATTAGCCGCCTCGTCTAAAAACGGATCTAACTCTTCCATGTCTTCTGGAAGGTCATCAAGCGTCGTTACCGGCTCTAAGCCTAGGCGCTGCAGTCGTTCGTTAGCGCGTGCTAATGATTTTACCTCAGCTTCTTTTTTCTTGGCTTCTCTTTCAGCCTTTACCAGTGATATGAAATCTTTGTCTTTATTCTTTTTGTATTCCTCGATGTCATCATTAATGTATGAAAACTCGGGGTTTTGCATAATTCGTTTACTGTGCTTCGCTGATAATACGTCTAACGCAGATTGGCCGTCAGCAAACGTAGTGTAGTTGGCCCTGTTAATGCTATCCCATGGAAGTGCGTTATCAGCCTGACTTTCGCCCCACTCTGCAGGTTCAATAGCCGAGGGATATAAAATATCGGGAATAACACCTTTATGCTGTGTGCTGCCGCCATCAATTCGATAAAACTTAGCAATAGTAAACTGCACGCTGCCTAACGGGTTGTCGTACAGGTCGTAAATTTTACCTAGGCCACGATGCTGCTGAACCGTACCTTTACCGAAGGTTTGCTCACCAACAATTAAGGCGCGATTATAGTCTTGCATTGCCGCGGCAAAAATTTCTGAGGCTGATGCGCTGTAACGGTCAACAAGCACAGTCAGTGGGCCGTCATAAGACACTTTCCCATCGGTGTCACGATTAACGCTAATCTTAGACTGTCCGTATCGAATTTGAACCACGGGACCTTTTTCAATGAAAAGTCCAGACAGTAATGTTGCTTCTGTTAACGAGCCGCCGCCATTACCACGTAGATCGACAATAACGCCTTTCACGTTTTGTGACTTAAGTGCTTCAATTTCTTTTGCAACATCAACACTTAGGTTGTTGTAAAAACTGGGAATGGTAATAACGCCTAAGGGCTGCCCTGAATGCGGACCTTCGTCAGGTACATACACTTCAGACTTTGCCGCTCTATCTTCCAGTTTTATCTTATCTCGGGTTAGCTTTACGACTGATGTTGTTTTTGATTCTGTTGCGCCCTTTTCTACTTGCAAGCGCACCATGCTGCCCTTTGGACCTTTAATCAACTCGACAACTTCGTCGAGTCTCCATCCAATGACATCAACAAACTCTTCATCGTCTTGAGCCACGCCAACAATTTTGTCTTCTGGCTTGATTGCCCCAGACTGGTCTGCTGGACCACCTGGCACTACACTCTTGATAATGGTGTAGTCATCTTCGCTTTGCAGTACCGCACCTATACCCTCAAATGATAGATTCATTTCCATTTGGAAACGGTCTGCATTTCGAGGAGAAAGGTAACTTGTATGTGCTTCGATAGTTCTTGCAAACGCGTTCATGGCAGTTTGAAAAACATCTTCGCTTTTCGCCTGCTTTGTGCGTTTTATTGCACGGGTATAACGCTTGGTAAGTAGCTCTTTCGCTTCTTCCCACGTTTTATCCGCCAATATAAGATTCAGCGCATCGTACTTAACTCGCTGACGCCAAATTTCGTCAAGTTCCGCAGTGTCTTTCGCCCAATCAGCGTCTTCTCTGTCGTAATAGAACTTGTCGTTTTCTTTAGCAAAATCAAAAGGTCCATCTTCGAGCAATGCAAGTGCATATTCATAACGCTCGACCCTGCGCTTAGCAGTAACATTGTACATGTCATAAGCAATGGATAAATTACCTTTGCCCAACGCATCGTCAAACAAATCACGGTACTTTTCAAAGCTTACGACATCGTCTAATAAAAGCACCTGTTTGTTGTGATCAAGTGACTCTATGAAACGTTGATAAACGCGGGCTGAAAGAAGATTATCCAACGAAATTTCTTTGTAGTGGGCGCGAGTGAATAATGCACTTACTCTTTTAGCTGCCACACTGTGCTGAGATTCCTGTTGAAGAATAGGAAGCTCATCAACGTCTGGTGTTGACGTAACTGCACCAGCTCCAACGCCTACCGTCAAAAATGCGCTAGCAATAGAAATTCGAAGGATATCTTTCATATTTACGACCTCTTGGAACGTGCCAAACGTAAAGCATCTGCTTTTACTTTTACCACCATGCCTGTATCAAGCTGAACATGAATACCGTCTTTAGCAATCTCGGTGATAGCCGCTGGCATAGGTTCTTTACCCAGCTTAACGGTAACGCGAGTGCCTTGCTTCATGTCGTCTTCAGTTAACTTAGCAGGTGGCGTAGTATTTGGTCTGTTATTCTTCGGTTTAGTTCCGCGCTTCGCCTCAGGTTGCGCAGAATTAGTCGGTTTTTCGCCTTTAGGACGATTAAACTGACGCTTTTCTGAACGCTTAGGCTGCTGTGCTAGCTTTGCCTTACGTTTTTCTGCAGCCTTAGCTTTACTCTCTTCGAGTTGCTTTTGCGCGTGGTCTGAATGTTCTTTCTCAATTGCTTCGCCCTTTTCACCATCAAGATCAACGCGGTGAGTGCCTTCTTTAATGCTGTATAGGTAACGCCAACTGTTTGTGTAATGACGAAGAGTTGAGCGCAATAGCGTTTTACTCACGCGCTCTTCATCGTCTAACCGTTGAGCAAGATCTTGAAAAATACCAATCTTAAGTGGGAGGGCCTCGCCTTCAATGCTAAAACATTTTGGGAAGGTCTCTGCAAGGAAAGCAATAACTTCCTTACTCGTAGTAAACTTCTCTGTTGATTCCATTAACTTTCTAAATTATTCAGGAGATTTCATCGTTATTTGCATCATCCCAAGTTGCCAGCGTGTGGTCAACCCAATCGAGCAATTCGTCGTCATCAATTTCTAATAAATGTGCATCTTGTTGCCAAGACTCCCAAGCGTAGTGCAAAATTTGCTCTAAACGCTGTGTTTCTATATCCTCTTCAGCAGCATCATATATCCCGTGAAGAATGAAGTTTAAACGTTCAGATGCCTCATCTGGGTCATCATGAACGTCTTCCATGTCCTCGAATGTAGATAATACTACATGAATATCGACGTTTGATTTCATAGTGCTTGCTGAGATTCAATCAATATATTCGCAATTTCGACAAGGCCATCCTCATCATCTTGCGTGAAGCGAGCGTGATTTGGGCTATCAATATCTAATACCCCGATGAGTGCATCATTAACCACGATCGGAACAACGATTTCAGAATTTGACGCCGCATCGCATGCAATGTGACCATCGAACCCGTGTACATCGTCAATTCGCTGAACCGTTTGTGTTGACGCACTGGTACCACACACGCCTTTTCCCATTGGAATTCGAATACAAGCAGGCTGACCCTGAAAAGGCCCAAGAACCAGCTGTTCGTCTTTGTACAGGTAAAAACCAGCCCAGTTTACATCTTCGAGACCATTAAACAGCAGTGCACTTATGTTTGCCATATTGGCAATTAAGTCCTGCTCGCCCGATACCAAGCTTTTCGCTTGGCTTATTAGCTGGCTATATTGTTGTTGTTTCAAACGGTAACCCTGTTATTGATTAATGTTAAACGTGACATTCACACGGGCGTTCACGCTCTCTTGTCCTGGCAAAGACAGCGACATTTCTTTGGAAAACGTGTCGGCGCGCATGACTGGTATCGGCATATTGCCACCAGATTCAGATATTGCAACCACTTCACCCACTTCCACACCTAATTCTTTTGCTAGCAACTGTGCTCTATTCTTTGCATCAGCGACCGCTGTTACCAACGCTTTTTGATAGACAGAGGCCTCACCCATGTTTACAAAATTGAATTGTTGGATACGATCAACACCCCTTTTGAGCACGCCATCAAGCACACGATCGTAATTCTCTAAATCTGTTGAGGTAATGGCGATTTCTCTAGACAGTGTAAAACCATCTTGTTCTCTACCCTGCGGCGTATTGTTGTATCGGGGGGAAAGACGTACTTGCATACTTTGAATGTAACGCTCTTCGATACCCTCTTCTAATAAGAAACTAACAATAGAGGTCAAATCGTTTTCAAGCTGCCCACTGAGCTTGGATACCGTTGTGCCTTGTTCTTCAACGATAAAGGTTACGGAGTAAGCATTAGGTGTAACATCAATGGCCCCTACTCCTTGTACGCTAATTGTCCCTAATGACCTTTCATTGGCTTGCGACTCTTTTTCCTTAACAGCATCCTTACTCGCCTCAGTATGTGCATAGCTTTGTGCAGTGTATAAAGGCGCGGTAAACACGGTAAGAAGTATAAGTGTCTTGGTAAATGTAAGCACGTTTTGCATATCAGTTCCTTTAATCGATATTAAGGTTAATTATAGCACGTCCAGTCTATGCCATCCTATATGAACCCTGAGTGAATAAATAACATGGCTTTGGTTTTAAAATAAAAAAGCTGGCTGCATATTTATGCCTCCAGCTTTAGGTTAATCTCTATTTGTAATTTAGTATTTGTAGTGTAATTACTTAAGTACAGTCTTAAGCGACGCGATACAGTGGTCGATATTGCGCTGTTTACAGGCATATCCCATAAGACCAATACGCCATACCTTTCCAGCATGTTCTCCTAAACCAGCACCAATTTCTAAATTAAACTCATTAAGTAACTGACTGCGCACCGCGGCGTCATCAACACCATCGGGAATTTGTACAACGTTGAGCTGAGGTAATCTAAAGTCGCTATTTACCGTTAGCTTTAGACCTATTTCTTCAAGGCCTCGTGCTAACTTTGCATGTCCGCTTGCGTGTCTGTCCCAAGCATTCTCAAGGCCTTCCTCTTTCAATACGAGAAGCGATTCGTACATCGCGTACATACTGTTAACGGGTGCAGTATGGTGATACGCACGTTTAGCGCCCTTGCCCCAATACCCTACGATCAAATTCATATCCAGAAACCAGCTTTGCACTTTCGTTTTTCTATTTTGAATTACCGACACGGCTTTATCACTGAAAGACACTGGCGCTATACCGGGAACACAGCTTAAACATTTTTGGGAACCAGAATAAATGGCGTCTATACCCCAGCCGTCCACATCAAGTTCGATACCGCCAAGAGAGGTAACAGCATCAACAATAGTTAAACAATTGTGTTTTTGCGCAAGCTCACAAAGCAATTTTGCTTCGTTTCTCACCCCTGTTGAGGTTTCTGCATGCACAAATGCCACTACTTTTACATCTCGATTGGCGTTCAACGCATCTTCCACTGCATTAAGGTCGGTCTGCTCTCCCCACGTGTTGTGGATAGTAATGGCAGTGCCGCCGCAGCGTTCTACATTTTCAACCATGCGCAAACCAAAAACACCGTTAACGCAAACAATGACCTTATCTCCAGGTTCAACAAGATTCACAAAGCAGGCTTCCATACCGGCAGAACCAGGGGCAGATATTGGCATTGTTAGCGCATTTTCAGTCTTAAACGCGTATTGAAGTAAGTTTTTGGTTTCATCCATCAATTCAATGAACAAAGGGTCGAGGTGCCCTAGTGTAGGACGCGCCATGGCGTTAAGAATACGAGGACTTACATCAGAGGGGCCCGGTCCCATTAACGTGCGCTCTGGTGGAATAAATGTTGATAATGATTTTGTAAATGCTGTTGTAGATGCTTTCATATTAGCCCCTCTTACATTCAGGAGTTTTAATTCATAGCCACATACTACAAGGTTCGTCATGGGGTACAACCATCTGTACTCAACATAAATTTAATGAATGGGGTTTTAGTTAAACATTTTCAAAATATGGCGGTGTTTCAGGCGTAATGGAGGAAGATTTTGACAATACCTAATGAGATTTCTATACATTACACATTGATAATTTGGCGGGTGGTGTGCAAAAAATAGGAATAATTTAATGGTCGAACCAGAGGTGTTGGGTCGTAAAGTATTGTTACAGTTGAATAAGTTTTTAAAATAACGGTGTCACAAAAAATTAACCGTTAATTTGTTTATAAAATGCACAAAGCTATTCTATACTTATCGTTAAACGTTAATCATACATTATCTCTCCCTGTAAAAGTTAGCGCACGGCTCAGAGATGAGCCATTCCCCTAGGCCCAGAACGATTGTTCTGGGCGTTTTTTATTTGGGCTAATTGTTTATGGATTTAAATCTTTATGCGTCTAAGTTGGTGAAGACCTAAATTTTATAGACCATGTCTTTTATCAAGATGAACTTAAACAGCGGGAACTGAGCGGCATCACAAAGCAGTTAGGTGCTTCAAATAGTGTTGCGCATTGCCTCGATAGTGAGCTGCGGAAGCTTCTAGCTTTGACGCGACGCTTTCATCAAGTGTTTTCACCACTTTTCCCGGCGAACCGACTACCAAGCTATAATCTGGTATCTCCATGTTCTCGGTGATTAAAGCGTTTGCACCAATAATGCAATATTTTCCAATTTTTGCCCCATTTAAAACAACCGCATTGATACCAATTAACGAATAGTCACCAATGGTGCAACCATGAAGCATCACTTTATGACCAACGGTAACACCTGTGCCAAGGGTAAGAGGAACACCAGCATCAGTGTGCAGGACACTACCATCTTGGATGTTGGTATCTTCTCCTACCGTAATTGTATCCATATCGCCACGAATAACCGCGTTAAACCACACGCTGCTTCCCTGATGAAGGTTCACGTTACCGATGACATGAGCACCGGGTGCGATATACGCACTTTCGTCAACCGTTGGCGTTAATTCGCCTAATGAATAGTGCATGTAGTTCTCCTTCAAGTGTCCTTTTAATGCCATTTGAATACCCTTTTAAGGCCAAGCATTCTTCAAAAAAGGCTTTGTTCTTCTTTTATTGTGTCGATTGACTCATAGACGATACGCAAATAGTGATGTGATTTTGCCTTACAAAATTACACGTCTACTTGACGCATCAACCCTTCCTGAGATGTTGAGGCGACAAGCTCGCCTTGCTGCGTAAAAATTTGACCTCTTACTAAGCCACGAGCACCACCACTAAAAGGGCTGTCCATGGCATAAAGTAACCATTCATTTAAGTTCACAGGACGGTGAAACCACATTGCATGATCAATGGTTGCCATTCGTAGAGATTTGTCGGTTACCGCGACGCCATGCGGTTGTAGTGAAGTACTTAAAAAATGGTAGTCAGACGCGTAAGCAACAGCAGCTTGATGAACGGACAAAGACCCTACAAGGGGATCCCTCGCCTTCATCCATATATAGCGCGTTGGGTCACGCTTTACTGGTTGATAAGAGTTAGCCGCATTAATAGTGCGTATATCTACCGGTTTGTGATAGCTCAGAGCCTCTCTCATTGGCCTCGCTATTTTACTAAAATTCTCTTGGTAAAAATCGATGTCTGACTGCACCTCTTCAGGTGGCGGCACGTCAGGCATTTCGGGCGCCTGATGATGCATGCCTTCTTGAGGTACTTGAAATGATGCCGTCATATAAAAAATGTTTCGACCGTCTTGAATAGCCTTCACCCTTCTCGCAGAGAAGCTGCGGCCATCACGGACAATTTCAACATCATAAACTACCGGTTTTTTCGCATCGCCAGGTAATAAAAAATAGGTGTGAAACGAATGGGCAACGCGGTCTTTATCAACAGTTTCATAGGCTGCTGCAAGGGCCTGACCAAGCACTTGGCCACCAAAAAGCGCTCTAAATCCTAGGTCCCAGCTTTGTCCTCGGTAAAGGCCTGCTTCTACAGTTTCTAACTCAAATAGCGAGGATAGTTTTATGTCAGACATGTTGTTCTTTCTCTTGATTTAATGCTTTGGGATTTCTTGGATAATACTTTTCAGGCAATGATGCCTTATGCTCAAAAAAGCGAGTATCTTTATAGGGTAACTTCATAAACCCCGAAATACCTAACCCTTTTATAAGCGGAATTTGCGCCACTAAGTTTTCAAGAAGTGCTTTAAACGTATCTTCTTGACTGTGATCGAGTAGCGTATAGTAATTATGAATTTTCAAATGCATGGGCAAGGCTTCAAAAATAATGCACCCCGTATGATGAATTGCATTGAGAGCCTTGATAGTGTCGATAATTGTTTCAGGCAGCTTAAGCAACTCATCGGGATCATCGCCATCTTCGAAATAAGAATGGGTTCTACTGTCGTCTTTTGACAATGACACTTTTGATAACTCGTAAGGAATGTGTAGGGCCTTTGACGGAATAAAGTCTTGTTGCTCATTATCACGTTCAATGTGTACGGTGTTTTTCGCATTGAACATACAGCATTTAAATACTGCTGGTTTGTGAATGGCCCTCGCTAAAGTAATTACATTATTGACGGCTTGTTCAAATGCACGGCGTAAACTTGGGTCGTGCAGGTTCAAACTAGAGTCTACATAGATACCCTCTGGCTCCCATCTGACAGCCATTCCCCCAACTACGGGATAGCGACCTAAACGACTGATAGCAGAAACAAATGCTTTTTCGGTATCTCCCATACCTTGAAGGTAGTTTTTGTAATATCGATCAAACTGGGCGTCATCAATATACCGTAACTCTTCACTTTCAAGCGCCGCCTGCTGACGAAGGTATGATTTTCTTGAGCTGTAAACCACAGTCTCAATATCTTGGCTCGTGTGGTAGACCCAGGTTGGGATAAGCGCCGTGTAAGCAGTATCTTTATCTTCTGAAAACACCAAATTTTTCAGCACATGAAGATGCTTAAAAAAATAGTCTCCCCCCTGCCTTCTTTTGGTCGCATCTTCATCTAACATGTAGGTGAGTATATCAGCCAGCATTTTGGGCAGGCCTAACGATGAAGGTGTAATGACTTTACTGCCGTAACGGCAAGATTGCCCAGATGCAAGTGCATATAGCGTACTGGCTAGTCCCTGCTCATCAAATCGAGGAGTGGATAAAGCGCCGTTAAGTTGCTCTTCACCAATAAAATACACATCGCCAAGACGAGCGTTAGTTTGTTGAAGCTCCCCCGACATTAAATCCATAACGTTATTGGTAATGAATTGCCCCGACGCGTCAGTTTGCGCGAACACCGACGAGCCCCAGTCGATAAGACCAATACACTCGTTTTCGGCGTCCCATACTAAGTTTGACGGCTTAATGTCGCCATGTACGATAGGTTTTTCCAGCCCCTTGTCGACGAAATGCTTTAAATGAAACAGTAGCTGACCAACTTGCACCGCAATTTTAACAATCACTCGCGGCGGTAAGGGGCCTAATCGAAGGCTCACCTTTTCAAGGTCCTCTCCTGGTGCTTGGGCCATAACCAGTATGGACTGTTTTTTAATTTGCTGATATTCAATAAAGCGAGGGACATATTCGTGCTCTACATGAGACAGCATGAACGCTTCTTCTTCTAACCGCTCTCGAATATGTTGAGGAAGTGTGATTCGTGAGAATTTAAATACCCGTTGTTCGCCGTTGGGCGATTTACCAGAGAAGGCAAAACCAAAGGCACCTTTTCCTAGCAGTTCAATATTGATATAACCTAGGCTCTTAAGCTCGGCCATACACAGACTCACCCAGTCTTTTAACTTTTTAGCGTCTGCGTGGGACAGTAAGTAAATAGACTGCTCGTCGGGTATATAAAAATGCTTAAGACCTTTGAGTTGGGACATGATTAATTATCTTCGTTAACCCAAACAAGTCTACATGTGCTGTTTTCACCAATGTAACCTGTTACCTCATTCATAGCCACACTCAGTGTGGTATCAAGCTGCCATGGTGGGTTTATCACCATGACCCCCGAACCATACATACCTGCATCATGGGTATTTTCAGCTACCTGCATTTCAGCTTTAAAACAAGGTGCTCCCAATGCACTGAGTGCTTCGCACATACGTTCACTGGCACCGTGTTTTGCCCCTGCACGCTCAGACAGTAGCGGATACCACACCACTATTTGGGCTTGTTGCCATCGCTTTAAAACGCCCTCGATACCACTTACCACATCGTCGTATTCATTGGCTCTTTCGTAAGGCGGGTCTATTAATATCGCCCCTCTGTTTGGCTTTGGGGGAGTAAGCGCTATTAGGCCTTCGAAACCATCTCGCTTGTGACAATGTGAATGATGCCCTGCATAGGCAGCAAAATTAGCCTCTAGCTTGGCATACTCACCAGGATGAAGTTCCATAGCATGAAGTACGTCGTGATCCCGCTTTAATTCAACGCTGATGATGGGAGAGCCGGGGTAGGCATCTTTGTCTACAAACCGTTGGCATAGCGTAATGTAATCATTGAGTAGTTCACAACTTGCTGACACATTGCTTAAACTCGACACGCCAGTTTTGTACTCTTTATTCTTCGCAGATAGCGAATCGGTAAAGTCATATAAACCGGCACCTGCATGGGAGTCATAGAGGGTAAAGGGCTTGTCTTTTTTCTTAAGCGCTTTTATTACGCCTAACCAGCACAAGTGTTTAATAACGTCGGCGTGATTGCCCGCGTGAAATGCATGTTGATAACTTAACACAAAACCTCTACATCGATTTTTGATAACTCTGTAACGCCATAATAACCTCTCGTGTTAACCGAGTACATTCCTAAGCCAGTGGGGCCTAGAAAAAAAGAGCAATAAAAAAGGGCCAATTGACGTACCAATTAGCCCTTAAAAGGCGCTACTTTCTGAGCGCTCAATTAGTCACGCTGTCGCAGCTCTTTATAACGACAGCTATTTCAAACGATGCTTATTTCAAATGCATGAGCATTTTTTCAGGAGAAGTAAGGTAGCTCATCCATAGGTTATTGAAACGAACCATGGTTGCGCCATCAATTATGCGATGATCCCCTGACCAATTAACCGCCATAATATGCTGAGCAATCACGTTATCGTCGGCATCAAATCGTGGCAATTTTTGCGTTTTGCCCAAGGCAACAATGGCTGCTTCCGGTTTGTTAATCACAGGAGTTGCAGTGATCCCACCAATCGCACCGATATTTGAGATACTGATGGTACCTCCTTTAAGGTGCTCACCGGATACTCGCCCTGCTCTTGCTTGGTCAATAATATCCTGCATTTGCACAGCAATATCGAGTAGCGACAGATGCTGAACCCCTTTGATATTTGGCACTAACAGCCCTATTTTGGAATCCACCGCGAATCCAATATTGTGGTCATCGAAATAGGTAAGCTCAGTACCTTCATCATTGAGCTGACTGTTGATGACTGGAAACTCGGTAAGCGCAAGCGACATGGCCTTGACGAAAAACGGCATGAAGCTAAGTTTAACCTCTTTTTTCTCAAACTCGGGCTTGAGATTTTTGCGAAGCGCAATGAGGTTATCCATTACCACTTCATCACTTACCGTAAAGTGTGGGATGGTATAAACAGAGGCCGCCATTTGTTTCGCCATTGCTGATTGGATACCGCGCACTTTTTCCACTCGAGTTGAGCCTGTAACATTATTTTGAACTGCGCTCGTTGAAGACTCTTTCGCTGGTGCTGCTGTAGACGTAGCACCTTCACCAGACACCGATTGGCTTGACTCAGAAGCAGACGTAGAAGCTGATGTAGACTCAAGAACGTCAGATTTTAAAATACGCCCCTTTTTCCCTGAACCCGATACGTTGAGCAAATCAATATCTTTCTCTCTTGCGATACGACGCACTGCAGGACTTGCTAGCACTTTGCCTGGAATAGAAATAGGTGGCTCAAAGTCGCCGTCTTTCCACTTGGTATCGTTTTCCCGTTCGACTGCTTTACTGCTAGTTTGTGCATTCGCATTCGAAGGCGACGGTTTGGCGCTAGCTGCACTGTTAGAGTCTGATGCTTTGGCGTCGGCTGGTGCTTGCTCTTGTCCTTCAGCGCCCTCAACAGAAAGCGCGAAAAGTGGGCTGTGTACTTCAGCAATTTCGCCCTGTGCATAATAAAGCTTGTGAACGATACCCGCATTTTTGGCAGGAATTTCCACTACAGCTTTATCGGTCATCACCTCAACAACGGCCTGATCTTCTTCTATGCTGTCGCCTTCTTGCACATTCCATTTAACAATTTCACATTCAACAATCCCCTCACCAATATCGGGAAGGATAAAGTCTTCGATAGTCGATGAATTAGATGACACATCTGAAGTTATTGAATTGCTATTGTTAGTCCGAGCTGCGTCTGGTTCTGCCGTATCTGTTTCAGCCATATCTGTCTCAGCTGCTTTTACATCAGAAGCGTCTGGCTTCATAGAGAATAGCGGCTCGTGTACTTTTGCTATTTCGCCAACAGCATAATGCAACTTTTCTACTACGCCAGCATGCATAGCAGGAATTTGTACTGTTGCCTTATCCGTCATCACTTCTGCTACAGGCTGGTCTTCTTCAATGTGTTCGCCTTCGCTAACCAACCACTCCAACAATTCACATTCAACGATGCCTTCACCAATGTCGGGTAAAATAAATTCAATTGTCATTACTACTTCTCCCGTCATTAATAGTGAAGTGTACGCTTGATAGCTTCATACGTTTTAGTTTCGTCTGGCATATATTCTTTTTCATGAGCCAGTGGATACGGTGTATCTAAGCCACACACCCGAGCAATGGGCGCTTCAAGATATAAAAAACAACGCTCTTGAATACTTGCTGCAATTTCACTGGCAAAACCGCCCGTAAGTGGTGCTTCGTGGTTAATCAGTAAACGTCCCGTTTTCATCACCGACTGCATTACCGTTTCTACATCCCAAGGCAATATGCTTCTTAAGTCTACAATTTCACATGACACACCATCTTGTAGTGCCATATCTGCCGCTTTTTGCAAAATCTCTATTTGAGCACCCCATCCAAGCAACGTTATGTCGTTACCTTCTTGCACAATATCGGCTTTACCAAGAGGTAGTTCATAGTCTTCTTCAGGAACATCGGCCACAGACGCTCTGTAAAGACGCTTAGGCTCCATAAACAGAACCGGGTTTTTATCTCTTATCGAGGCAAGCAATAACCCTTTTGCATGGTAAGGGTCTCTCGGCACCACAATTTTAAGACCTGGGCAGTGGGCAAAAAACGCTTCCGGAGATTGACTATGGTACAGGCCGCCTGCAATGCCGCCACCGTAGGGAGTGCGAATGGTCAACGAACCAACATCAAACTGGCTACCTGAGCGGTATCGCCACTTCGCGGTTTCATTTACAATTTGATCGAATGCGGGAAAAATATAATCGCCGAATTGAATTTCGGCTACTGGTACTGAGCCCTGTGACGCTAATCCATTCGCAAATCCAATAATCCCTTGCTCGGTTAATGGCGTGTTGAAACATCTACCTTTACCGAACTTTTCTTGTAAGTGGCTTGTTGCGCGAAAAACACCGCCAAAGTGGCCAACATCTTCACCAAACACCATTACTTTTTCATCTTCGGTCATGGCAGTAATGAGGGCGTTATTGATTGCTTGTAATAAATTCATTTTAGCCATTACTTCACTCTCCCCGCTGTTTTAGGGAATCTCTGAGGATATTTCTTTATGTGTGCCTTTAATGAGGCTAACTGTTCTTTCAGATGCCAAGGTGGGGTGTCGTATACATCTTCGATGATGTCGTCGATATCACATACATCTGTTTTTTCACACGCCTTCATGGCTGCAAGCACGTCTTGTCTGGCTTTTTCCACGCGCTTGTCATTTTCTTTCTCATCAAACCACCCCTTTCCTTCAAGCCAATTGGCCATTCGGGTAATTGGGTCTTTGGCGCGCCATTTATTCTCTTCGTCTCTTGAGCGATAACCCGTTGGGTCGTCAGACGTAGAGTGTGCAGCAAGGCGATATGTCATAGCTTCAATGAGCACGGGACACTTCTCTGCAATAGCAAGGGCCCTGGCTTCTTTCGTTGCAGCGTAAACTGCAAGCGGGTCGTTACCATCAACGCGAATAGTCTTAATACCATAACCAAGACCACGAGAGGCTATTCCGTCACCTGCAAATTGCTCTTCAGCTGGCGTCGATATGGCATATCCATTATTACGACAGAAAAATATAACCGGGCAGTTTAATACAGCAGCCATATTCAAACCGGCGTGAAAATCACCCTCAGATGCAGCACCTTCACCAAAATAGCAGATGGTAACAACGTCTTTTCCAGACATCTTTTGGCCGTAAGCATAACCCGATGCTTGTGGAATCTGAGTACCAAGGGGTGATGAGATAGTCATGAAGTTCAGCGCTTTGTCACCATAGTGAATGGGCATTTGACGGCCTTTGTTTGGGTCGTCTTTATTGCTGAACATTTGGTTCATGAACTGATTTGTTTTGTAACCACGATAGGCTAATGCACCCTGCTCTCTGTACTGCGACATGATCATATCGTCTGGCGACAGCGCTGCCGCGCTTGCTACCGATGCAGCCTCCTCGCCTGTACTGGCAAGATAAAAACTAATACGACCCTGGCGCTGCGCACCCACCATTCTCTCGTCTAAGACACGAATGTATTCCATGGTGTCATAAATTTTCAGTGATTCTTCTTTTGTCAGTGCGGGTTCCACTGCGCCATCAATGACACTTCCTTCAGCAGATAAGATCTGAAGCATTGGGATGTCGACCACACCATTTTTTATTATTTGTACGTTGGATACGGTTTTTACATCTGCGAGATGATTTCTATCTTTCACAATTTTTCCTCTTATATTTGAGGGCTAATAGCAATATCTATCGTTGTAAAAGATGGTAGTAGAAACAATGAGGAAGTGTATTCCTCATTAGAAATGAATTTGTTTGCACTGCGAACTTGTTAGCCCAAAGAAGCCAAGTAAATTAGGATATTTGTTTCAATAACGTAAACTACATGTAAACAGAGTCACTTATAGGCGCTGTTAGATACCTTTCATTGAGTATTAAAAGTCATCAATTAAATTTCATACATATTTGGTTACAAGATGATGAATTCCATATTTATCACTTCGTATTATGAATACCTTATAAAAAAACCATGGTTTAAATTTAAACGTAATCCCGGTGTGCCACTTGAAGCCGAGGCACTGCTCGGTCTGTGATTAGCTTTAATTCTCATCATTTCAAAGCGCGGCTATTCTTCGTTAATCAACAGCTGTAATAGAACTTTTCAACCAAAGAAGCCAAAACATTGATGAGCAATGCAGAATAGAACGCGCTTTTCAACATCAAATTGATGTGGTAATAATTGCAAGAAGTATCAGTGGTGTTGTAGAAAATTTTAATAGCAATCTGCCGAGACTTAAGAATAAATAATAATGATTTTTTCAGGGACCTATCATTGAAGTAGGAATAATAAATGAACAAAAAACATTTTAAACTATCGGCAATCAATGCCGTTATACTGCTGGCTCTTTCTGGTTGTGGAGGAAGCAATGGCAATGGAAGCTCAACTACCGAAGTTGTTGATACACCACCAAGTGCCGAGAATATTGAAATATCAACCGCATTTCAGTGGCTCCCTATTAAAGGGGAATTATTAGGAAGCGACGTTGATAGTCCTTCAATAAGTTACAGCATTGCTGAGAACGGGGTTGCAATTGAGCCCGTAGAAGGCGTGTACGTGCTAAGTCATGGCCAAGTTACAATTGAAGACGAAGAGTTTACTTACACTTCATTTTCGGGACAGCCAGCATCATTTGAATATGTCGTATATTCCGGTGGTAAATCAACGTCAGCAACGATTAGAGTACAAAATGTTGTAAACGATCCACTTGCTATTCAACAGTGGCATCTTCGTAATACTGGGCAAAAAGCCTATGCTTTGAGTGATGAACTGAAACAAGGTTGGTTCAATTACTTAATCTCGCTTGGTTTTACTGAAGAACAAGCGCAAGCTAATGTTGATGCGCGAAGCGCAGCAGGTGAAGCGACATTGGTAGCTGGTGAAGACATCAATGTTGTGGGAGCGTACGCGCAAGGAGTAACCGGAGCCGGAGTTACTGCGGTCGTAGTTGATTCGGGCTTAGAACTTCGTCACGAAGATCTTTCCCCTAACATTGTACCTAACAAATCTCTTGCCCTAGAGACCGAAGGAGTTATTGACCGCACTGATCCGACTTCACTAAATAATAGCGGTGACCACGGCACAAGCGTAGCTGGGCTTATAGCTGCTAAGGGCTGGAATGGAAAAGGTGGCCGAGGCGTTTCTCCGGATACTGGACTTGTGGGTATGGACTATATAGGCCAGCCATCTCCACTTATTCCACAGGCAGAGTTATTAGTTCACGGCTTCCCTGGAAGCGGTATAGGCATGGGTGAGGAAATCTCTGCGTTTAATCGCAGTTATGGGCGTTCTCTTCCAACTTTTATCGGATATTCATTTCTTAATGAGGCAATCGAGTCATACCCAAATCGCGTACTACGGGGTGGAAAAGGAGCCATCAACGTTAAATCAAATGGAAATGACTTTACAGGTCCCGGGCAATTTGATGGTAGCCTTTGTTCTGATAATGGTGCCGAAGCCCTAGGGCTTACGTGCTTGAATGGTAACTTCGATTCTACGCAGGGACATCCTTATTACTTTAGTGTTGCTGCGGTCAATGCTGATGGTAAGCATACTAGTTACTCCACAGCTGGAGCTAATACGCTTGTTTCCGCTCCATCAGGTGAATATGGGCGATGGTCGCCAGCTATGGTGACAACCGACCAAGCAACTTGCGTTAACGGGTATTCGGGCTTTAATGGTTCTGGAATTAGTAGTTTTGCAAGTATTGTGAGTGAAGAATTCGCACAAAGCCAATTTCCCTTTAATTACCCAGGACATCCGGATAACGAAAGTTGCAATTATACTTCGACGTTTAATGGAACTTCATCGGCAGCACCTAACGCATCCGGTGTAATTTCTCTTATTCTTTCTGCTAATCCATCCCTTACTTGGCGAGATGTTCGTCACATACTAGCATCGACTAGTACAGTAAATGATGCTGATAATCCTGAAGTAGTGCTGGAGATGGGCGAGGAGCAATCTTTTGTAGCACATGATGGTTGGGTAGAGAATGCTGCTGGATACAACTTTAATAATTTGTATGGTTTTGGCCGTGTAGATGCGGGTAAAGCAGTTTCGATGGCAAAATCTTACAATGAGTCCCTCGGCGAAGAGATTATTAGCGATTGGAATGGTTTGGGGTCGGCAATTGGCGTTGATGAGGTAGCACTCAGCAGCGCAATTCCTGACAACAATGCACAGGGTCTAACGGTTGAGGTTGAATTTGCTGATGACATCGTGATTGAGGCAATGCAGTTTTCATTTGACGTTTTTAACGCAGAGATGGGATTTGGGTTTGTGACAACTGACGAACTTGGTACACGTGCTGTACAAACATCTGCAGGTACTGATCTTGCGATAGAGGTCACATCACCATCTGGCACACGCAGTGTTCTTCTGTCGTCCAAGCAGTCTTTATTTTTACCGGCATTGACGCCTGACTTTGCTTTTGCTCCAGGTTATATTTTGAATGATTCGGTGTTTCTATCGAATGCTTTCTATGGCGAGAGTGCACAAGGTACATGGACCATTAGACTTTTAGATACAGGGGACACGACATTTAACTTCAGTGATGGAGGAAATAATTTCTTTGGTGTTACTGGTCTGGCGAACAACACTACAGACAGTGTTCTAGAAGGTGTTTCAGTAAGAGCGTTTGGCCGCGCTGAACAATAAGAGGGAAGGAAAATGAAACTAAATAAACTTATTTTTTGTATGACGGCTTTTACTATTTCTTGTTGTGCTCAAGCTGAAAAACAAGCTTCTATAGTCGATATGAAAAGTAGCTTAGGCAATGAATGGTCTCAGGTGGAAAAGCCTGACTTTGGTCCATACAAATTCGAGCGAAGTCTTACTAGCGTTCCGACGTCAATAGTGAAAGCAGATGAGGTTATTGCTCGTAATGGTTCAATGTCTTTTGTCACTGTTCAACCCAACGAAGTGATAGGCAAAGGAAATGTCGTTAAGAACTTGCTCACTGGCGATTTTACAATGGTCACGGGCAATATTATATTGCTATTGAAAGACGAAGTGAGTGCCAGCGAAATAGCTGAGGCTTCAGGGTTACAGATTGTATCTGTATTTCCTGGAACTAATATAGCTGTATTCTCTGTTCCTGAAGGGGCTGATTTACTGAATGCATTTCAAAGTCTGAAGAGCTTCGAGGGTGTTTTAGAAAGTAAAATAGAAGTTGCTGAAAACATGTTTGAGTCTAACTAGTCACTTCTCATTACAACAAAGGCCTTTGCCCGAATTCGTTTCGGGTAAAGGCTTTTTTATTAGCATTACTATTATCTTTGATTCGATAATCTATTACGATCATCGATAAACGCGTCTGATTTATTCGCTTTTGAGCTCCCGAGCCATTTAAGACATTCAGGTTAACTAGCTATTGGAGTTTTGTACAAACACCTTCGAGATACCAGTTTCGTGGCGAATCGCCTTTTAGAGTATATAGTTTGTGGGAACTACTCTTCATTTGTTGGGCCATGTAAAGCGTCATCTAATCGCTTACTAGGCTGTACCCCTAACTCTCTAAAGTTTTCTATTTGGCGTACAATATTTCCTCTACCTCGGGTCAACTTGTTCATAGCTTGCTCAAAACTACCTTGTGCACTGTCTAACGACTTACCAACTTTTTCCATATCGTTAATAAAGCCTACAAATTTGTCGTAAAGCTTACCGGCCTGCTCTGCTATTTTTTGCGCGTTTTGATTTTGATATTCGTACTGCCAAATATTGTTAATTGTACGCAGGGCGACAAGTAAATTAGTTGGGCTTACCAACATAATGTTGTGATTGAGCGCCAGGGTAACTAGTTCTGGTTCTTCCTCTACTGCCAGAAGAAATGCGGGCTCAATGGGAATAAATAGCAACACATAATCAAGGGATTTTAAACCTTTGAGGTTTTGATAGTCTTTTGCCCCTAACCCCTTAATGTGTCCTTTGATAGAAGTCACATGCTGACTTAAATACAGCGCTTTTTGTGATTCGTCTTCACAGTTGTAAAAACGCTCATAGGCAGCAAGACTGACTTTTGAATCTATGATGACATCTTTATCGTTAGGTAAATGGACGACAACATCCGGTTGTAAACGTCTGCCGCTATCAGATTTGGCTGATACTTGGGTCTCAAATTCATGCCCTTCTCTTAGGCCCGATTCTTTTAAGATGCGCTCTAAAACCACTTCTCCCCAATTCCCTTGCTTCTTATTATCGCCTTTAAGCGCGGTCGTGAGCGCAGACGCTT
This sequence comes from Alteromonas genovensis, assembly GCF_010500895.1. Classification (GTDB taxonomy): domain Bacteria; phylum Pseudomonadota; class Gammaproteobacteria; order Enterobacterales; family Alteromonadaceae; genus Alteromonas; species Alteromonas genovensis. The sequence continues at coordinate 134,261 of NZ_JAAAWO010000005.1, read as the reverse complement.
CTTCTGTTATTTTTTGATTAAGTTCTTTAAGGCTTAGTATCTCTGTTTTAAGAGACGCTCGCTCTTGCCCTTCTCTTATGTGCTGCTCTGATATTTGACGCTTGAACCCTTCAAGTTCGTTCTTAAACGGCGCGAGCACTGCCTCAATATTTTGTTTGGTTTGCGTTGTGTAGCGCTGCTGCTTTTCTTCAAAGATTCTATTAGCTAGGTTTTCAAATTGAGTTTGAAGGCGTTGTTCAGATGCGGCCATATTAGCTAATTTTTCTTCGTGGTTTTCATGAAGCGCATCTATTCGCCCTTGCTGAGCCTCGTTTTGCGCTTTCACTCTGGCTAGCGTAATACGCTCTTCATGTAGCGAATGCATGAGGGATTGGTTGGTATTTTCGAGCTGTTCTACTCGTTCAGATTTCGCGCTAACCACTGCAAAATGTTGTTGTAGAGATGTCAGTTCACTGGATAGCTCGTCAAAACTCTTTTCTTTATTGCGTAGTTGAGCATGTAAATGTAAAGAGAGAGCAACAGAGCCGACAAAAAGAAGTAAGGTGATGACAGCAATGATGAATAATACAAGGGAGTGTGACGATAAGTATTGAATAAACATAGTGCGCTTTTGTACTGTTATTTTGTACAGCACTATAAACAAAAACAGGCGCCATTGGCACCTGTTTTTTTCTAATGACTACCCAACACTCATCATGCGTGTTGAGCATGGTCTAAAATAACGTTTATTTACTCAGTGACGAATCTAAATCTTCGATTTTTGCTTTCCAAATAGCAGGCCCAGTTTTGTGGGCATTAGCACCTGTGCTATCAACCGCTACCGTTACCGGCATATCCTCAACGTCGAACTCGTAAATAGCTTCCATACCAAGCTCTTCAAAAGCTACAACTCGAGACTTCTTGATGGCTTTAGACACTAAGTACGCTGCACCGCCAACCGCCATCAAATATACGGCTTTGTGTTTAGCGATTGAGTCTACTGTAGCAGGACCGCGTTCAGCTTTACCAATCATGCCGATAAGGCCTGTTTTTTCAAGCATCATATCGGTGAACTTATCCATACGTGTTGCGGTTGTTGGGCCTGCTGGGCCAACCACTTCATCGCCAACCGCATCAACCGGCCCAACGTAGTAGATGAATCGATTAGTAAGGTCAACGCCTTCTGGTAATCCTTCACCGTTATCCATCATGGTTTGAATCCGCTTATGTGCAGCATCTCGCCCGGTTAACATTTTTCCAGAAAGTAAAACGGTCTCGCCCACTTTCCAGTCCTGAATGTCTTCTTTAGTTACATCGTTTAAGTTAACGCGGCGAGTATTTTCACCAACCTCCCAGGTCACTTCTGGCCAGTCTTCTAAACGTGGAGGAGTGAAATCTGCAGCACCCGAACCATCTAGGTAAAAATGAGCGTGGCGTGTGGCCGCGCAATTAGGGATCATCGCTACTGGCTTAGATGCTGCGTGAGTTGGCAATGATTTAATTTTAACATCAACAACGGTAGTTAGACCGCCTAGTCCTTGAGCGCCAATGCCTAGCTTGTTTACTCGCTCAAATATTTCTAAACGTAACTTTTCATCGGTATTTTGCGGGCCGCGCTCAATAAGTTCTTGAATATCTACCGGGTCCATCAAACTCTCTTTAGCCAATACCGCTGCTTTTTCAGCAGTACCGCCGATACCAATGCCCAGCATACCTGGCGGACACCAACCTGCACCCATAGTTGGCAATGTTTTTACCACCCAATCAGCAATGTCATCGCTAGGGTTAAGCATTACCATTTTTGATTTATTTTCAGAGCCACCACCTTTAGCAGCGATCATGACTTCAATTTTTTCGCCTGGCACCATATCTATGTGTACAACTGCTGGTGTGTTGTCTTTTGTATTCTGTCTTGCACCTGCTGGATCAGATACAATAGAGGCTCTAAGCGGGTTATCTGGGTTTAGATAAGCACGACGCGTCCCCTCATCTACCATTTCTTGAACTGTCATGTCAGTTTTATCCCACGACACGCCCATTCCTACTTTTACAAAACAGGTGACTATCCCGGTGTCTTGACACAAAGGACGTTTGCCTTCTGCTGACATTCGAGAGTTAATAAGAATCTGAGCCATGGCGTCTTTGGCCGCTTGGCTTTGCTCTTTGTTATAGGCTTCCTCGACTGCTTTTACATAGTCTAGTGGATGGTAGTAAGAGATGAACTGCAGGGAATCTTCAATACTATCAATGAAGTCTTGTTGACGGATAACGGTCATGACATCCTCTTTTTATTTGGCTTTCGTGGTCTTAGCTAGCTAAAAAAGCGTATACTAGCGCATCTATTATCATCGCACCACGCAAAAGCGTGTGCCTTGCGATTTTTATGGTTGTTGGCAGCGTAATTTACGCATCAATTACAATATATACAATGTATATGCCCATTTGAGTGTAGCGACTATGCCTAGTATAGAAGAACAAAGCGCAATTAATATTTATGTCTTTTAATCCAGATATCACCAAGGTTTCCGTTATCCCGTTCACACAGCAACACATTGCGCCGTTTTTGAGTGTAGATAACACGGCTGCTTCAACCACATTTTTAAACCTGTTTAGTCAGGTGGCTCACTGTGAATGGTCTATTTTGCTCGACACTGCGGGCTCAAAGCAAAGTGATGGCCGTTTTAACATCATGGCGTGGAACCCGTCTTTGATGATTAGGGCGGCAAAAGGACAAACCGAACTCATTGATGCCATCAGTAATACCTCGTGTAAAGTGATAGAGGCCCCCTTCGAAGCAACTGAAAAGTATCTTCACAAGCAGGTTGCACACCTTGCCGATACGATTGACAGCCAATTTGCTCATTTGCCTTTTCTTATAGGGGTTGCTGGAATGGCAGGCTATGATGCAGGCAGGTTCTACGAAAGCCTACCTTCTAACGCGATAGATGACTACGATACGCCTGACTTTGCTGCAGGCTTATATTTGCAGTCTATTATTGAAGATACAGAAACGGGAATTTTCTATTATTGCTCGGCAAACGGCTCTACGCAGCCTGATTTTTTCCAGCCCGCCTTTTCCCAGACTGATTTTTCAGGAACGCATCCGTCAGAGTCAGTAGAATCAAACTCAGTCAATCAGATTTCCAGTGAACATGGCGAATATAGAAATCCTGATAAGCTTAAAAGTCACAATGATTTCACCCTAACCACGCCTTTTGCGTCGAACCTCACTAAAGAGGAATATTGTCAGCGACTTGCAAAAATCCACGAGTACCTTACTGCGGGTGACTGTTATCAAGTGAACATGGCGCAGCGTTTCACAGCGCAATTTAGTGGCGACTTTTGGACAGCATACTGTCGATTACGCGATACCAATCAAGCACCGTTTTCAGCGTATTTTCATTTACCCGAAGGGACGATAGCGAGCATTTCGCCTGAACGCTTTCTGAGCGTAAAGAATGGCATTGTAGAAACCAAGCCTATTAAGGGCACCCGCCCCCGCTTTACGGATAAACAGCGCGATGAAGAGAGTGCAAACTCGTTACTTAATGCAGAAAAAGATCGCTCTGAAAATTTGATGATTGTAGATTTGCTTCGCAATGACATTTCAAAACACTGTACTCCTGGAACAGTTAACGTTCCTGCCTTATTTGCGCTTGAAAGCTATGAGGCGGTGCACCACCTCGTAAGCACAGTTACAGGAAAGTTAGCGAGCGAATCAACACCACTAGACCTTTTGGCATCAGCATTCCCTGGGGGCTCAATAACAGGCGCTCCTAAAATTAGGGCGATGGAAATTATTGACGAATTAGAGCCCCATAGGCGCAACATTTATTGTGGTAGCGTATTTTACATGGGGTATCGTGAGGATATGGACTCAAGTATCTGTATACGCACGGTATTAGCAGAAAATAATAAGCTGCACTGCTGGGCTGGCGGTGGTATTGTTTTGGACTCACAGGCGCCAGAGGAATACCAAGAAACATTAGATAAAGTATCGAAAATAATCCCTGTTTTAGCTGCTTTTAACGAAGGTAATGAATGACAAAAGCCGAGTTTTTGAATCAGTTTCACCATTTGCGATTGCCGCATTTAGAGCCTGACTTTCCTCTTACTAAAACGGGGCGGCCCGCGGCGGTTCTTATTCCTCTGATAGACTACGGTACATCACTTAATGTGCTCCTCACAGAGCGAGCACATCATTTACGCCATCACCCAGGGCAAATTAGTTTTCCTGGCGGTGCAGTAGAAGAATCCGATAACACCCTTTTTGATGCTGCAATGCGAGAAGCCGATGAGGAAATTGGATTGCCGCCAAGCCATGTGGATATAGTTGGTGTACTTACACGATATCGCACCGTCAGTGGTTATGAAATTGCGCCCGTAGTAGGCTTTGTAAATCCAAGCTTTGAACTCAAGCTTGATCCCAATGAAGTTGAAAGTGCTTTTGAAGTACCGTTAGCACACGTTTTAAACCGAAAGAATCATTTAATTCATAAAACCCATCTTAATAAACGGTCATTTCCCATTTATTTCATACCATGGCAAGAGCGTATGATTTGGGGTGCTACCGCAGCCATCCTGCGTAATCTTTCACACCATATTCATCCGTAAGCAACTGAAAATTCAATGCATTTGAGTTTTCGAATACATAGGTTTGGCACTTTGGCCGCGTACTAGCCGTCAAGCCTATCAATTTATCTTTACAGTCTATTAGCAAAACTAATCACATTATTAGCAATTCTGTATTGTAGTTAATGTTTGCTGAATGCATGATCGTTGTCATTACTAAATAACATTTCGAAGTTTATGATAAGTGTATTTGACATGTTTAGCGTGGGTATTGGCCCTTCGAGCTCACATACTGTTGGCCCAATGAAAGCAGGTGCTGAATTTGCTGCTTTTTTAGCAAAATCCGAAGGCGCGAAATCAGAATCGCTTTTATCGAGCGTAGACACAATAAAGATTGAGCTTTTTGGTTCATTGGGCCAAACAGGTATAGGCCATGGAACGGGTAAAGCCGTTATCCTCGGTCTTTTAGGTCACACCCCTGAATTTGTCGACGTTGATAAAATTGACGCCATGCTTGAGCATGTGCGCTTAACAGAAACACTGTATTTAAACGGTGAAAAAGAAATCGCGTTCCCTAACAAGAACGCCATTGTCTTTCATCGAAGAAAGACGTTGCCTAAACACGCTAATGCATTAACGTTTTTCGCCATGAATGGCGCGACGGTGGTCGCTCAGCAAACCTATTACAGCATTGGTGGTGGTTTTATTATCAAAGACGAAGACTTTGATGAAACGAAAGCACACGCAGCGTCGCTTCAGGCTGAAGTTCCCCTACCCTTCAAAACCGCGGAAGAGCTGTTACTACTGTGTAAGAACAATGGTTTGAGCATCAGTTCGTTAATGCTCAACAATGAGTCGACATTCAGGCCTAAACATGAAGTAAAGCAAACTTTGTATAACATTTGGCTTGTCATGAAAGCGTGTATCCAGCGCGGGATAGAAAGCGAAGGCATTTTACCTGGTGGGTTAAAAGTGGTGCGCCGGGCCCCGGGACTATACCGTCGACTTCAAACCGAACACACCACCGATCCTATGCAAACCATGGACTGGGTGAATTTATTTGCGCTGGCCGTTAACGAAGAAAATGCTGCGGGAGGCCGTGTAGTCACTGCACCGACCAATGGCGCCGCAGGCATCATTCCAGCGGTTTTACAATACGTTGATAAATTTATCCGACCTGTGGATGAAGAAGTAGCCAGTCGATTTCTACTTACCGCTGGCGCAATTGGCATACTTTATAAAGAAAACGCATCTATCTCTGGCGCCGAAGTCGGCTGTCAGGGTGAAGTTGGCGTGGCGTGTTCAATGGCAGCAGGCGCACTTGCAGAAATTATGGGCGGAACGGCTTCATCGGTAGAAAACGCAGCGGAAATTGGCATGGAGCACAACTTAGGACTTACCTGCGATCCCGTTGGCGGTTTAGTACAAGTGCCTTGCATTGAGCGTAATGCGATGGGTGCGATAAAAGCGATTAACGCCTCGAGGCTCGCTCTTCGTGGTACCGGCGAGCACAAGGTATCGTTAGACAAGGTGATTAAAACCATGCGCGATACTGGAAACGATATGAAAACGAAGTATAAAGAAACCGCTCGCGGTGGCTTAGCCGTTAACATTATTGAGTGTTAGCGCTGCATAAACGCTTTATTTAAGCAAAAGGGGCCAGCAGGCCCCTTTCTTGTTTGTATGCCTCAATTCGGTAACAGGCATCGCTTTTTTTGTTGAGATTTTATTTTACGGGCAGCGTAACGCCCTTAAACATCTTCTCAACTTCATCATTATTTTTTAGCATCATGGCTTTTTCGACCTTATCTTTTGTTAAATGGGGAGCAAAGCGCTCAATAAAGTCGTACATGTAACTGCGCAGGAATGAGCCTTTTCTAAAGCCGATTTTCGTGGTGCTATAATCGAATAAATGACTGGCATCAATTTTAACCAGGTCAGAATCTAACTCTTCATTTACCGCCATGGAAGCAATTACGCCAATACCAACACCAAGGCGCACGTAGGTTTTAATCACATCTGCATCAGTGGCGGTGAATACGATTTTAGGGGTAAGACCTGCCCGTTCAAAGGCTTGATCTAGTTCAGAACGCCCAGTAAACCCGAAAACGTAAGTCACAAGCGGATATTTCGCAATATCACTGATGTCGATTGAGCCCTTTTTCGACAGCGGATGGTCTTTGTTTACGATGACGCTTCTATTCCAGTGATAGCAAGGCAGCATAACGAGGTCGTTGTACAGATGAAGTGCTTCAGTTGCTATTGCAAAATCCGCTTCTCCTTTTGCCGCTAAATCACTTATTTGTGAAGGCGTACCTTGGTGCATGTGCAGTGACACCTTTGGGTATTTTGACATGAAACCTTGAATAACATCAGGTAATGCATAGCGCGCTTGAGTGTGGGTTGTGGCTATGTTGAGTTTACCTTGGTCGGGCAATGTGTGTTCTCTAGCAACCGCTTTTATGCTTTCTACTTTGGCCAGTATTTCCCGAGCAATATTGATAACATCACCGCCTGCATCCGTTACGTGAGTAAGATGCTTTCCACTGCGACCAAAAATTTGAACGCCAAGCTCATCTTCCAACATACGAACCTGCTTGCTTATGCCGGGCTGAGAGGTGTACAAACTCTCTGCCGTTGCAGATACGTTAAGGTTGTTGTTAACGACTTCTACTATGTATCGAAGTTGCTGTAGTTTCATTGGTTATACCGATTCATTGCTCTTTATATACACTATACTCCTATACTTATAACCAAAACTACAAATTTTTAAAGGTTGATATTACTAAATAGCCATAATACAGTTCAAATAGTGATTAAAATGAATAAAATTCAGAAACATGGGTTCATTTTGCTTTGTTTTATTCTACATTATGAATAGGTTGTCGCCGCCTTATTGACTGAGACACAATGACATCGAATAAACAAATTTCCACCAAAATCGACTTTTCTTCGGTGTTAGCCGCTGCAGTGCACGATATGAAAAACTCCTTGTTTTTACTTATTCAGTCAATTGAAGGGCTAAGAGATGCGTTGCCAAAAGAAAATAGCGGTGCCAGAGAGCAAGTCGCAAACGTGCATTACGAAGCTTCACGACTAAACACGAATTTGGTTCAAATACTTTCATTGTATCGTTCGGAATTAGAAAGTATTCCCATCAGTGCTGATGAGTGCTTTGTTGCCGATTTGATTGCCGATGTTGTAGGGTCAAATGCATTTTATATAGAACAAAAAAACATCGAACTCAGTGTGAATGTTGATGAAGATGTGAGTTGGTATTTAGACAGCGAACTTATTTATCTCTTAATAAACGATGTCATTGTCAATGCATTGCGCTACGGCACATCTCGCATCGCCATACAGGCAAGCATTGCCGATGATTATCTGTCGATAAAAATTGAAGACGACGGGAATGGCTACCCAGAAGAAATGCTCTCTAAAAGTCATTCAACCTTGAGTAACTTTGAACTGAGTCAGGGCCGAACTGGACTGGGTTTATTTTTTGCTAAATTGATAGCAGACGCTCATTCGCACAATGACAAAGCCGGTATTATTTCGCTGTCAAACGGCGGAAGTCTCGGCGGAAGTGTATTTGAAGTAAAAATACCGTAGTATTAGCGACTAAGACTAACGTATTGAACGATATGAAAAGCACGAAGCAATATGGCAACTGAGCCCCTATTTTTTATGAGACAGTGTTTTTAAGATAGCGTTTCTTAAATAGTGTATTTAAAAATGATGTTTCGAAGATAATGAACTGATGGAACCACACGCATGTACGTGATAATAATTATTCTAATTGTTGTATTGCTCATTGCCGCGATATTTATAAACGCCATTCAGCAACATAGACAAAAACAGGAAGCTGAGCGCAGAGCCGAATTAGCAAAGCAAAAAACCATTGTCGATGAAACGGAAAATGTGCTTTCGGCTTGCACCAACATGCCAGTTTCCTCACGAATTATCGGTATTTTGCATAATCGCATGGCAAACGCGCTTAAAGCGATTGACGGTATTGCCCCAACCCGCGATGTAAAGCAACGCATTGAAAGTAGCAAACAAGCTGCCGATGCGTCACTTCAAACCGACGGCAGTGATAATGTCGATTTTGTACTGCCGGACAATGACAAAACCATCATTCAATATATTCAAGCGGTTAAAAAGCTTCGTGTTTTGTTGCGCTCTGAACACAGCAAAGGCCAAGTGAGTTCAAAGCTTTTTTCTGAAGAAGACAAACAGTTAGAAAGACTGCAAGTTAAGGTGAATGTGGAGACTCTAATTAAACGAGGGCGAACCGCTCAATCTTCAAATATGCTAGGCTCTGCCCGTCAATATTTCGAAAAAGCAAAAATCGCATTAGAGAATCAGACCAACCATGATGAATACGTTTCTTCAAAACTTGCCACGCTTAACGCATGGCTAAACGAAATTCAGTCTGACCTCAAAAGCGTTAACGAAAAAGACCGTGCGAGAAAGCAAGAGGAAGAACGGGACGAGCTTGACGAACTCTTTGCACCTAAGAAAAAATGGTAACGCTTTTCGTACATTTAGTACTGCCGTATGCTTAGCTTAATCACGGCCTATTCAGCAAACATCTTTTTTACTAGTATAGCGCTCTGTGGTTAGCTGCCACAGAGTTTGCGCTGATACAGATAGCCCTCGTCGCTCGTTTCTCAATAATCCCACTCGTTTACATAATGGTGCTTGGTCAGAGGGTGCTTTGTCAGAGGGTTCTTTATCACAGGGAAGTGTACCAGAAGACGCGTCTGAAAAAGGAAGCGCCATAAGACCCAACGCTTCCATCTGCTGTTGACAAATTGATGGCATAATAGAAATTCCCAAACCGCTTTTGATCAGTTTTCCCAACGTAGCCAACTGCCCGGTTTCTGCCACAATATTGGGTTCGCCATGCAGTAACAACTCTGCTTCAGTCCACTTTCTTACCGCTGAACCACGATTCATCATCACCAGAGGAAAATTCAGGCACTGCTGCCAGCTCGCCATATTATTGAATTTTGCAGCCTGTTCTACTGATGCTACTACCACAAAATGATCAGTGAACAAGCTCTCAAACTCTAAGCCTTCTTTATGTTCAGGTTCAAAGGTAAAGCCAATTTCTGCACGTCCGTTTCTTATTTCCTGAACGACTTGCTCCATCACTACGTCTACAACGCGAAGGTTAATATTGGGCGCTTTGTGATGAAATTCGCGCAGCAGACTCGGTAAATGTGACTCTGCGAATGACGGCATTGCGGCAATGGTAAGCTGACCTTTTGCCATTGCGAATAAATTCTGAATATCCGAAAACGTATTATCCCAGTCTCTACTTAAGCGAAGTGCGTTGGGTAGCAGAGCCTCTCCCTCGGGGGTTAAACTAACATTTCGTGTATTTCTCTTGAATAATCTTCCACCTAATTCAGCTTCCATTTTCTTTATTGAAGAAGACAGCGCAGGCTGAGTGAGGAAAAGCTTGGCAGCCGCCTCTGCAAACGTTGTAGAGTGAGCAACTTCGATGAATGCACGCAGGTGACGATAGGAAATGTTCATGGCAATTAATAACTTTATTTTATTAATAAGAAGATAAATTCAATTTTACATAAGTTGCTACAGAACAGATACTATTTGTTAACAATCCATTGGTGGAGAATTAAATGGCTGGATTTAATAAAGTATTTAACACATATGAAGAGGCACTCTCGGGATTATCGGACTCAATGACGGTGATAGCCGGAGGATTTGGACTTTGTGGTATTCCTGAAGGTTTGATTGCACATATTAAAACCATGGGCGTAAAAGATCTTACTGTCGTATCGAACAACTGTGGCGTCGATGGATTCGGATTAGGCTTACTCCTAGAAGATAAGCAAATTTCTAAAATGGTGTCGTCTTATGTCGGCGAAAATGCATTATTTGAGAAACAGTTGTTAAACGGTGAACTCGAGGTAGAGCTGACGCCTCAAGGTACCCTGGCCGAGAAAATGCGCGCTGGTGGTGCGGGTATTCCAGCGTTCTATACCGCTACTGGCTATGGAACCCCTGTGGGCGAAGGCAAAGAAGTGAAAGAATTTGATGGCCGCCCCTATATATTAGAACACGCTATTACTGGCGATTTTGCCATTGTGAAAGCGTGGAAAGCCGACAAGTTTGGGAACTGTGTATTTAGACACACAGCGCAAAACTTTAACCCTATGGCAGCGACAGCAGGTAAAATTACGGTAGTGGAAGTAGAAGAGATCGTAGAGCCTGGAACCTTGTCACCTAGCGAAATTCATACGCCGGGGATCTACGTTAACCGCATTATTAAAGGCGAATTTGAAAAACGTATAGAGCGCCGTGTAGTAGCAAAGGAGGACGTGTAATGGCTTTAACTAGAGACCAAATTGCAATGCGAGTTGCACAAGAGTTTAAAGACGGTGACTACGTAAACCTCGGTATCGGCATTCCTACCCTTGCAGCTAATTATGTGCCTGCCGACATCAGCGTTATGCTTCAATCAGAAAACGGCTTATTGGGAATGGGACGTTACCCAACCGAGGCCGAAGTTGACGCAGACATGATTAATGCAGGTAAAGAGACCGTGACGGCGACCACTGGCGCATCAATATTTAACAGTGCAGAAAGTTTTGCCATGATCCGTGGTGGCCATGTGGACTTTACGGTGCTTGGGGCCTTTGAAGTTGATGTGTCTGGAAATATTGCGTCTTGGATGATCCCTGGAAAGCTTGTTAAGGGTATGGGCGGTGCAATGGATTTGGTAGCAGGCGCTAAAAATATCATTGTGACTATGACTCACACAGATAAACACGGTAACTCAAAACTTCTACCAGCGTGTACGCTTCCCCTCACAGGCGTAAACTGTATAACGCGTATTATCACTGACCTCGCCGTTTTATCCGTAGAGGACGGTGCTTTTGAATTGCAGGAAAAAGCGCCTGGTGTATCTGTAGAAGAGATTAAAGAGAAAACCCTTGGTAAGCTTATTGTGCCAGACGATGTAGCAGAAATGGTATTCTAACTTTTCCTGCATTTAACAAGGCCAGAAAATACAACGCGTAAAAGAGCAAGAGAATCCCGTTCTTTTTTCAAAAGCAGTATTTTCTGGCTTTTTTGGTTTTAAATACCATGTTTAAGGGGCCATGTTTAAGAGGCCATGTTTAAGAGGCCATGTTTAAGAGGCCATGTTTAAGAGGCCATGTTTAAGAGGCCATGTTTAACAGAGCATGTTTAACAGAGCATGTTTAACAGAGCATGTTTAACAGAGCATGTTTTCAAAGATTAGAAATCGCCTGCTTTCAAATCGGTGACCTTTGAGGGATAATGCGCGGGAATATTCATATAGAGGCTCTACCTTGCTAGTTACTGACTTACCGGTTCATCATAAAATTATCTCCAAACTTGAAAGTAAGAACATCACCACCCTTACGGAAATTCAGGAGCGGACAATGCTACCCGGTATTCAGGGTAAGGACATTATCGCGTCCTCAAAGACAGGATCAGGTAAGACGTTTGCCTTTTTGGTGCCTGCAATTAATCGACTTATGTCGCAAAAAGCACTGAGTCGACAAGACCCTCGTGCGCTTATACTTGCGCCAACCAGAGAACTGGCAAAGCAAGTTTTTATTGAAGCAAAGTCAATGTGTAGTGGCCTAAGTTTGTCCTGCGAACTGATTGTTGGTGGCGAGAACTTCAACGACCAAGTAAAAGGTTTGCGACGCAATCCACATATTATTGTTGGTACAGCCGGACGTATAGCCGACCACTTGATTGGCAAGAGTATGTATTTGAACGGCTTAGAACTGCTCATTTTTGATGAAGCTGACCGCATGCTTGATTTGGGTTTTGCCGCTCAGCTTAAGTTAATTAATACCTACGCCGACCACAGAAAGCGTCAAACCATGTTGTTTTCTGCCACCCTCGATAACATTGAGCTTAAGCACATGACAACGCAGCTCACTCATTCAGCGGTAAGAGTGGCTGTGGGTAGCTCTACGGGCGAGCATGGCGATATTGAACAAACCTGTTTTTTTGCCGATAATGTGAGTAACAAAGACGAAATTCTTCGGTTTGAACTCGCTAAAAGAGAGTACAACCAAGCGATTGTGTTCACCGCTACCCGCGAAGATACCGATAGGATTGCTGCAATACTCAACGAAGATAGCCTTGAGGCTATCGCCTTAAGAGGCGATTTAGCTCAACATCAACGTGCTTCTATCATGAGCAGTTTTTCTAGAGGCCAGCAAAGTGTTCTGGTAACAACGGATTTAGCTTCTCGTGGCCTAGACCTATCAAAAGTAGGTTTAGTAGTTAACTTCGACCTTCCCAAAAATGCCGATGAATATATTCACCGAATTGGGCGTACCGGCCGAGCAGGACAAAAAGGCGAAGCTTTCTCTCTTGTTGGTCCAAGAGACTGGAACAGTTTCGAAGCACTTAAAACTCATCTTCAATACGCCCTTGAGTGTAAACCTCATGATGAATTTAGTGCGAAGTTTGAAGGTTTCACTAAGAAGAAGAGTACGCAGAATAAAGGAAAACCAACAACAGGTAAAAGACGTGATGCTAAGCCTGTTAGAGCAAAGCCTGTAAGACGTGTTGACCCTATGGAAGGTGCGGATATTGGAATGGTTCCTGTAAAACGTAAGCCCCGTAATACCAGTGCGCCTGATTCTGAGGAAGAATAGTCAATAAAACACTCACGGGTGCTAATACAAAAAAGCGAGCTTATGCTCGCTTTTTTTGTTCGTGTTTGAATTGGTCGCTATTGCAAACGTATTAGTATTCCCACCAGCACTCTTGCCACCATTCTAAAAACTCTTCAAAGTCTATATAACCGTCGTCATTACCGTCGATTAATTTAAAGCCTTCTTCAACGTGACTCGCCTTTGTTTTTGGCGAGATAATAGTTAAAAGCTCAATAAACTCTGTTATATCTATCTGACCGTTTCCGTCACGGTCAAAAAAACTGAAGTCTTTTCTTATCTCTTCAATTTTTGCATCTGAAAGTTGAGTACTCACTCTCAATCCTTAAAACTTTACAACGATGTAGTGAGTGTATCGTCTCTCCTTTCGAGTGTCTATGCCTCTTTTTATTTTGCTTTTTCATTTGCTTTTAAGGCCCGCTCACGCTGCGCCTGAGCTTTCTCCAAGCGCTTCTGTTCCATGGTAAGCCTAGCGTCCGTTCCTACGTGCTCTTGCTGTCTCGCTTTAGCTAGCTGCACTTGTTTTTCACGCTCTCTGAAGCGGGAGATTTGATCTTCAGTATGGGTGCCATGGCAATGGGGGCAGCTTACCCCTGGCTCGTATACATCACTCTTTTTGTCTTCTTCGGTTATTGGCAGCCGACACGCATAACACTGTTCGTAGTGACTCTTTTCTAAATCGTGGTTTACCGCAACCCGATTATCAAAAACGAAACAGTCACCTTCCCACAGAGACTCCTCTTTTGGCACATCTTCTAAATATTGAAGAATTCCGCCTTCCAGGTGATAAACGTCTTCAAAGCCTTGTTCTTTGAGATAGGCAGTAGATTTTTCGCAGCGTATTCCGCCTGTGCAGAACATGGCCACTTTCTTGTTTTTAGCTGGGTCGAGGGTCTTGGCTACGTACTCAGGAAACTCTCTGAAGGTGTCGGTTTTTGGGTCTATCGCGTTTTTGAACGTACCAATTTCTATTTCATAGCCATTGCGCGTATCGATGACGGTAACGTCTGGGTCGCTTATTAAATCATTCCACTCGCTGGGCTTTACGTAGGTACCTACGGTTCGTCGTGGGTCTATCCCTTCAACACCCATGGTGACAATTTCTTTTTTAAGTTTCACTTTAGTGCGATAGAAAGGCTGCTCGTCGTGAAGAGACTCTTTACAGGAAATGGGGTTTATCCGCTCGTCACTGTTTAAGTAACTGACTAACGCATCGATACCTTCTCTAGGACCGGAAACGGTTCCGTTTATCCCTTCATGAGCGAGTAGAAGCGTGCCTCTGATGCCATTTTTTTCCATGACGTCAGTAAGTGGTTGGCGCATCGCCTTAAAGTTTTCAAGCGCGACGAACTTGTACATCGCGCATACAATATATTTTGATTCAGATTGTGTAGTCATTATTTTAACCTTTGCTGATTGGAGCGTAAGACCAGTGCAAAATGCGGCGCGCAATATACCAAAATGCATCGCAAAAGCCAATCAGCTTGGGGGTAACAGCAAAAACTAGATTAAACGGCCATTCTTACTGAGTCGTCAGAGAATGCGTTCTGTTTATCATTTCGGGGATTGGCGTTGGGGTTTATGCTGCTATTTTCACCACTGATAATGTCATACAACATGGTGTTATCTTCTTTGATATCACTTCTGTAGAGATTCGCTAAACGCTTTTGTGTGCCTAAGCTACAGTTATCTTTTATATCATCCGGTATGCGTGAAGCGTTGTCAGATTGGGCAAGTGGTGAAGGGTTCATCGATAAGAATAAACGAGCAGAGGCTAAATCAGATGACATGAGCGATGCCAACGTAGCCATATTCGCCCAGTCTTTATCTGCAGCCTGTAATGCGGGCTGCCTATAGTGACTGAGGTTACTTATTTCGTTTTGATAGGGTGAGCCTTCGCTCTTTGCATGTGGCGTTAGATATATAGGATGGGCTAACGCATTTTCATGCATGGCTAGATACAGAGCAAACAAGCGACCTTGTGAGGAGGCTTTTGCCAATGTACCGTCAAACTCCCAGCGATAACTAGGGTCTAATTCAACAGTGCTGTTTGAATTGACTTGCTCAACGCTCATGATGAAAAACTGTAGTGATATTCATACGTTAGTTGTCGGCTGAATAAGAATATTCTGAAGGTTCAAATTGCTCATTACGCATTTTTAAACCATCATTATGTTTTCTTGCTCTGCAAATCTTTGAGGATGCAGTGAAATACAGTGATAAAAGAGTACTGATTGTTGAAGATCAGCGACCATTTCTGCTTATGCTTAAAGGATTATTGCAATCGATGGGCGCGACCAACATCGTGACAAAATCCTCAGCGGAACACGCTATTTCTGAAGCCAAACGCACAAAGTTCGATATTGTGGTGTGCGATCTGCATTTAGGGGCAGATTACAAAAATGGCTATGAATTAGTAGAAGAGTTGAGAGTCAAGCGACTGATAAAAACGACCTCTGTATTTATTTTGATAAGTGCGGATAGTACTCGCTCTATGGTTCTTGGTTCTATTGATAGAAGGCCTGATGATTTTTTAGTTAAGCCCTTTTCACAGGTTCAATTGAAGAGCAGAATTAGCAGAGCATGGCAAAAACGACTGTTTTTGCAGCCGGCCTATGAGCTCATTGAGAAGAAGCAATTTACTGATGCAATAACAGTGCTAAACAAACTGTATAAAGAGCCCTCTCATTACAAAGGCCATTGTGAACAGCTATTAGTTGAAACCTATTGTCGTAAAAACGACTGTAAACGGGCGTTGGCTATTTTAGCCCCCTACACTAGCGGCAAGCCTGTTCTGTGGGCTCAAATTGCATTGGGGAAAACCTACATTCAAAACGCCGAGTACGACAAGGCTATCACTATCGCGATGAAAACCCTTAAGCGGAATCGTTTTAGCGCAGATGCGAACGACATATTGGCGCTCGCTCATCAGGGGTTAGAAAACCGAGAAGCCGCCTTAAACGCAATTAAAGAAGCCATAAAACTATCGCCCTATTCTGTTTCCCGTCATTTACAAGCCTGCGAAATAGCAAAGCAAAATCTTGATTTCGTCACTGCATCGCTCTCGTGCAGCGCTATCTGGAATTTGTCTAAACGTACCGTACATAAAAACAGTCTGCATTGGTGTACGCTAATACGCAGCCTGCTAGATGTTGCCGAGCATTCAGAAGACCAAAAACAGCGGAACAAATATCAACAAGAGGCATTGCTAGCACTTCAACGGGGCAAGTTTGACGACCACCTTTTAAAAATGGATCGAAATTTTGATATGGACATTTTTGGCAATATTGTCAACGCTAGGGTGAGCGCAATAGACGGCAAGTTGATTGATGCTAAAAAGCACTTGGTTAACTCTCAAGTTGCCATTGAAGAGAAGTACGCCGAGCATCCCACTGCCTATCTCCCCGATAGTATTAACGTGATGTACACATTGGGAGAGTACGATGATGCTCTTGCGCTGTCGAAAATTGTGGCAACCAGAACAGATGAATTAGATCAGAACAGCGCTTCAATGCTTGAACAAAAGGCAGAAAAAGCAAAAACCAACTTGGCAAATTATCAGCAATTTAACCGCGAAGGTATTCAGCACTATCAACAGAACTCATTTGAGCGAGCGAAAGCATCGTTTGCTTTGGCCCAAAATTATGCCCCAGTGAATATTGGTGTTGCGCTAAACCTACTTCAGTGCCTTCTTCAGCTATTTAAAATAATAGACAAGGCAGACTCGCAGATGGCCGGAGAATGCAGGCGTCTCTATAAATTATTGGACAATATTCCACTTAAAGACGCCTACAGCGAAAAGTACTCGAATTTACGGGACGATTTATCGCTTTTTCTTGGCTTATAGCTTTTTTGATTTACGACTACTTTTGAAATTTACCTACAGTCTCAATAAATTCATCAATATTCTCAACCAGGGTTTTCTTTTGAGAATCGCTGAGTGTGGATGCAACTTCCACAATCATGGTTGCTCCCACTTTCATATTATGGGCGCTAGCTTGCTGATAGTCCTCGCTTCTGTATTTATCTGGATTTTGCATTAAATAAGTTAAGTCTTGGACAAAATTTGGATTAGTGGTTTTGGTAATGAATAGTCGACGGGCTGCATTTTGAATTTTTCTGCGATACTGCAACCATTCGTCAGACGTTGGCACAAACTGTTCGTTGTAGGTAGCAATAATTTGTTTTTGCTCTTCAGACAAATCCCCGATGCGCTCTTCCACGTTGTCAGTCATCCGCTCAATACGCTTTTCACTGCGCTCTGCCTCTGACTGTTCGAGAAACTCTTGCCGCTCCTCTTCTTCTTCCTTGTTGTCTTTTTCTAATGTGGCGAATAAGGACACTATTTGTTGGTCAGTAAGATCTACAGCAAGCTCAGCAAGTTCCGGGCTAACCTGTGCCCTCACCCTTTCCCAATGCGTTCTCACATCGTTCATATGCGCATAAACCGTATCGTAATCTAACTCGCTGTTTAGTACTTGCTGTTTCAGCGTTTTAAGCTGATTTTCATAGCGTTTCAACTCACTTCGTTTATGCCATTGAAGCCAATTGGTTAAGTAGTCATCAAACCGTTCTTCTTGTTCATCGTTAAGCTCAACATAATCATCTAGATACCAATATACCCACCAATCTAAGTTGTCGTAAGCGAGCTTAGAGGTACACGCTGTAAGAGAAAGTAGCAGGACAAAGATAATAGCAACGCGCATTTTGATTAGCCTTCAATATGTTGTGTGTAAAGAGCGTAATACTGTATAGACCGCTCAGATGGAAAAAGTGCAAAATAAATGGCTTTACCTTCCAAACAGTCTGCTCTACTTTTCATACTATAAGAACGAAACCTACTGAGAAGGATTTTATTGTGTCAAAACGTGTAGCAGTATTAACGTCGGGTGGTGATGCACCGGGCATGAATGCATGCATTAGGGCAATTGTGATTGCCTGCAAAAAGCGGAATTACGATTTAATAGGTTATCTTCATGGCTACAATGGATTAATTAAACAAGAATCTATCTCTCTTTCGCTAGACTCTACTCACAACCTTATTCAGCAAGGGGGTACCGTATTACACAGCGCTCGGTGTAAAGCCTTCACCGAAGAAGCGGGGTTAAAGCAAGCGGCTGCTAATTTATCCGAGGCAGGCGTAGATGCTCTTCTTGTTATTGGTGGTGACGGTTCATTTCGCGGGGCTACACATCTGGCCGACCATTACCTTGGCCAAATTATCGGTATTCCAGGCACCATAGACAATGATATAGCCGGTACCGATGCCACCATTGGTTATTACACTGCTATAGATACTGCAATGAACTCAATCGATAAGGTACGAGATACTGCAGATGCATTTGAACGCATATTTTTAGTTGAGGTGATGGGAAGGCACGCCGGTTTCTTAGCGCTGAACGCAGCGCTCTCGTCCGCAGCAGATTATGTTATTTTACCGGAATTCTTTGAATCGCCAGAAAGTGAGATAAAGAAAATTCTCACACAAATTCATGCTCAGCGCCGCGTGAGAGGCTCGGTAAGCTTTATCGTGGTAGTGGCAGAAAACGTATGGCCGCAAGGGCTGCAGGCCCTTACTAAAGCGCTTAACGACAGTGGAATTACTGATGTAAGACCGGTAACTCTTGGACATGTGCAACGAGGAGGTACTCCGGTAAGCAACGACAGGCTACTTGCGACTTCATTAGGCGAATACGCGGTAAGTCTTGTGGGTACAGATACAAGCAATGTCATGGTAGGAGAAGTGAACAGAGAACCCACTACTGTGCCGCTCACCACAACCAGTGATAGTAAACCGTTAAACAGCGCACAAGTGGCCTTAATGAAATCAATAATGAATGAAAGGTATGGTTAATACCACTTAACCTCTTCTATTGAATAATTCACATAAATTGTTTCCTATTGATAAAGCGACGCTTAATCAATAAGAGGGCGTAAAGAGTTTATGTTTTGAGGAAGTGATATTTTAAGGTATGAGTTGAAAAGCTGACTGATGAAAATACAGAAAAGCGCCCTTTTAGGCGCTTTTCTTGTTTGTTGCCAAGTTCAAACCGAAAGGCTAAATAGGTCCAGCGTTGCTCAAGATAATGAGACTTAAAGACATATACCTTGCTGCTAACTTAAGAGCGAGCTTAAGTGCAGTACTCATCTACATCTTCATTGCAGCTTTCACCTTATCTCGATGACTTCTGCTCACCTTTAGCTCGGTATCATTTTGTAAAATGAGGTGGTATTCGCCGCTAATATGACTCACTAGCTTTTTCACAAAACGGATATTTGCAATTGCGGAGCGGTGCACTCTAACAAAGAACTGAGGGTTCAATTCCTGCTCCAATTCTTTCATGGTTTTACGCATGATGTGCATACCGTCTAGCGCGTGAACACACATGTAATCGCCAGCCGCATCTATCCACTGAATATCTTGAACGTTGACTCGTGTCACTTCAGAGCCATCTTTAATAGCAAGCACGTCTGGATAAGGGTTGGTTTCTACCGGTTCACCATTCGCTAGCTTGCGTAAAATTTCTTCACAGTCGTCGCCTGTTAATTCTGCAACTAAACTCACTAACTTTTGTGACTGTTCGTCTTGGTGGGCCGTGCTGGTGTAATCTCTTACCTTATCGAGGGCTGCGCCAAGTCGTTCGTCATCTGCTGGTTTCAATAGATAATCCAACGCATGCACGTCAAACGCTTTAATCGCATAGCTGTCGTATGCGGTGACAAAAACAATCATTGGAATGGGCTGTTTCAGTTCACGAAGTTTATGAATGACTTGAAATCCATTGAGCCCTGGCATTTGAATATCGAGAAAAACGAGGTCTGGGCGATGTTGAGAAATACTGCTTACCGCCTCAAGACCATTTTGGCACTCGGCCAGCACTTGAATATCGCTATGACGTTCAAGCCTTGCACGTAACCCTCTGCGAGCAAGAGGCTCATCGTCTACCACAATGGTTTTAATCATTTGCTTGGTCATATCATACGTCCTTTACGTCATAGGGAATACGAATTCGTACTCGTACACCCGAGGGCTGATTGTGCTCAATAGAAAATGCAAAGTTGCGTTGGTAAAGCGATTGTAAGCGCTCTTTTATGTTCACCAGTCCTACGCCATTTTTACGGCTTAATTTGCCATCTTTTATATCAGCACCAGGGCCATTATCGGCCACGTCCATCAGTAAGTCATTGCCGAAGGTACGGGCTGTTATCGCAATTTGGCCACCATTTTCCATTTTAGAAATGGCATGTTTAATGGCATTTTCAATTATGGGCTGAAGTATCATACTCGGTACCAATGCCGATTCGCATTTGGTATCGATATCCCAGATGACTTCTAAGCGGTCGTCGAATCGCACTTTTTCGATTTCAAGATAGAGACGAAGTGCTTTTATTTCCTGGCCTAGCGGAACCCGCTTAATGGGATCGTTATCAAGTGAGTAACGCAAAAAGTTACTTAATTTAGAAACCATAGCTTCGGCAGTGTCATTCTCTTTCAACAGGATTAACGTTGAGATAGCATTTAGCGTGTTAAATAGAAAATGAGGATTTAATTGATATCGCAACATCTTGATATGAGCTTGATGTGCCATAGTGCTGGCTTTGAGCGCATTTTGCTTCTCTTTTTGCAGCATTTGAAAGTTTTTGATACCAAAATAAACACCACTCCAACAACCAACCATAATCAACGAGTTAATGGTGTTGGTGAAGTACATATACCATTCGTCTGGGCGATAACCGTGCTTGTATATCTCCCAATAGTTGATGTTTTTTACCACAGCCCACACCAGCGCCACGATATAGCACGATGCGATAACAATAAGGATCATCTTGAAAGGAGAACGCTTTCGAGCCCACCGATAGACATAGCGCAACGGAATAGTTAGTAACCAACCTGCGTATGCATTAAGCATGATAATGAAAACCCAAATGGATCTTACATCATGTAGAAAAGAGCCTATGTAGTAAATTAGCGCAAATCCTGCCCACCCTGCACTGTGCAAAGTCCAAAATAAACGCTCATTACTTTCGATTACTCGCTGGAAGCGACTCACTGTAACACCAACTTATTATTACCAAATATAGAGCTTGTAGTGAGATTATACGCTTGGAATTCAATGACCCAAGCAGCTTGGTCGTGTAGGTAGTGCGTCTGGTCGCAGCTAGGGGCGACTTGACGTTTACTGTGTATTCCCGCAGCAATTAGCGCTTTGTAACGACAAAACAAAAAGATTAACGTCAACACGCCGGGCTAATTGTGTAACTGCTTTAATAGCTAATGTTCATACGTTTAAGCCAGTGAACCCACCACCATGCAGGACCAACGAGCAGAAACCGAAGATCTTCGAAAAATGAGGGCTTTTTCCCCTCTATTTTGTGGCCAACAAATTGTAAAATCCACATAACCACAAACAGCGCCAAGCTGAATTGCCAAACAGGAATATCGAAGTGAACCAACAGATTTACCACACCAAAACACGCGATAGTAAGTAATGTCATAGCCGCACCAATAGGGCCAGACAAAGAAAAGTAGTAATACAGTACTGGAATAGCGATGATGTGCGCCCATGTAATATCAAAATGCGCGATAGCGTCTGGGGTAGGTATACTCCAAAGCAAGCCAAGGGTTACCAAATAAATACTCGGCACTGCAATAGCGTGAATTATCACGTTAGTCTTATTTTGATGGCTTTCACCGTACTGCATCAGCAGCCTTTCAATACTTCTCATTGTCCCTCACCTTATTATTTGAATTATGAGTTTGTTAGGTTTTTACTTAGCTTACTAGCGAATAAAATGCTTACATTAAGATCAAAAATTGTACAGCGGATGACAGTACCGCTTTTGATGAAAATACATAGGGTCAGTTTAAAAAAACTACGACACCAAAGTATGTCTTGCGAGTAACTCGCCAATCATTGCATCACCAGTTTGAAATTTGAGCCCGTAATAGACTATTCGATTATCTAACTTATGATTTTTAACCATGGCTTTAATTTCAACCGCTTCTCCATCAAGCATATATACAAGTGTTATTTCGGTATTGTCAATCAAAATGGGCCACTCAGGTTTCACCTGAAGCCCGACTTTGCACCCGTGTTTTGATAAGTCGACGATGATCCCCGATGCATCTTCATCACCCTCGAAAACCTCTGACTTGATGTTTATGGCAACGCCAGGCAGTGAACGTGTTGAGGCTCGAAGTCCTATTCGTTGTATGCGTGAAGGAAAGCTGGTAATTAATATGCCGGCGGGTTTTGAAAGTAGCTTCAGCACTTTTACCCGATAAGCAATGACCTGCCCGGTGCTCCCCTCTACTATCGAGCGAACCACAATATCATTATCAACCGTTAACGCATCTCTCACCGTTATCCATTTTGATGAATTTGGGATGTGAAACATCATGCAGTCGTTGGTATGCATGCCTATATATTCTGTTTTGACGCGTTTCGATGCCGTAGGCATGGTGATCTCAAAATCGACAACATCCCCTGGTCGAAACGCATTGAGCGCCTCAAAATCTTCTTCGCTTATTGTGTTAGTACTAGTTCTTTCAACCATAGGTTTACTACTCAGCCCTTCTCATCCTGTTAGAAGCAATATCGGTCGCGCTATCGCTAATTAGATACACATTTGGCTTCAACAATATTTCAGATAGTGTCTAGCGCGTTTGATGCTTAAGTACGCTCACTTCAGTATTCACTTATAGTACACTAGTTCTTAACTACGTAAATAAAATGAGTTTTTATGTCTGATAACACGTTGCATTTTTCACTTAATTTATCTCAGTGGCAGGCTCATCAGTTTGATGTTCAGCTATCAATTCCTGCTCATAGCGCCTCTTCGCTAACGCTTTCCTTACCTAGTTGGATACCGGGTAGTTATATGGTTCGCGATTTCGCAAAGAACATTGTCTCGCTGTCTGCAAAGAAAACAGCGGCGAATACGCTTACACCAGAAGCCTTTACTCAATCATCCGTTAGCATTGAGAAGTTAGACAAACAAACATGGTCAATACAGACTGATGGTGAGGCCTGCATTATCAATTATACGATTTATGCAAATGACTTATCTATTCGGTCTGCCTTCATCAATCATGAATATGCGTTTATCAATGGAACCAGTGCATTTTTACACATTGAAGAATTTGAAAACTCACAGCATCAGCTTGAAATAACAGTAGACGATAATATTCCATCGAACTGGAATGGGCATACGTCGATGGAAACGCGAGCGCCCTGCTCCTTAGATAGTAAGATAGACGCCGATGCCAATGCTAGGGCGTGGTATTTTGGAGCGAAAAACTATGATGAGTTTATCGATCATCCCATTTATGTAGGCGTTGCCGACACCTGCGAGTTTGAAGTAGATAATGTGAACTTTACGCTGCTATTTTCAGGCAACAACAACATTGATTATGCGAGAATTGCGAAAGACTTAACCCCTATATGCCAACATCACCTGTCACTATTTGGCACGCCCTATCCAGTGAAAGATTACCTGTTTATGACCCTGCTAGCCGATAACGGTTTTGGTGGGTTAGAGCACAAATATTCTACGGCATTGCTCTACCCTCGCTTTGAGCTTCCTCTCATTGGTGACGGCGAAGAAAAGACAGATGGATACGTTACGTTTTTAAGTCTTTGTAGTCATGAGTTTTTTCATACATGGCACGTGAAACGCATTAAACCTAATGTGATGGTAAAACCGGATTTATCCAAAGAAAGCTATACCAACCAACTGTGGATATACGAAGGATTTACCAGTTTCTATGACGACGTCACCCTTGCTCGTGTTGGCACAATACCAGCGCAAAAGTACCTCGATATTGTTGCTCAAAATATAAGTAGGCTTTTGCAAAACGCTGGACGATTTAAGCAAAGTGCGGCCGAAAGTAGTTTTGATGCATGGACAAAATTTTACAAGCAAGACGCCAGTGCCACTAACAATATTGTTAGCTATTACACCAAGGGCGGTATTATCGCGCTAGGGCTCGATTTACTATTGCGAGAACAATCTGGCGATAAGGTGTGCCTCGACGATGTCATGCGTGTTTTATGGCAGCAGTACGGTAAAGACGAGAGTGGAACGCCGGATAATGTCATACAGACGTTATGTAAAGCGCACTTTGATATTGATGTATCAGACTATTTAAATAGCGTTGTATACCACACAGACGACGTTGAATTAGAAGCATTAGTCCAACGAATTGGTATTGCACTTCGCACTCGGGCGAAGGTATCTAGCGAAGATAAAGGCGGCTTATCATTGAAGGCGCCTATGAAACGACAGCTTGGCGCAACGCTTAAACCCGCCCCATTAGGATTAACTGTTGCTCAAGTATTTGAGGGGCTTGCCGCCATGCACGCGGGGATCCTACTGAACGATAATATTATTGCGATAAATGGGCATGTGGTTTCTCAAGGCAAGTTACAACGTATTTTGGATACAACGTTAGAGTCAACAGCAGAAGTCAGCTTAATTCGAGACGGCCAATTGTTAAACGTGACCTTACCTGTTATGGAAGCGAGAAAAGACATGGCGTTTTTTGAGATAAACGACGCAGACGTGTTTAACCATTGGCTTGGCGTTAAGTAGTTTGTCAAAAGGCGGTGCACCGGGTCGATTTATGTAGGCAATACACTGGAGCGGTGCACTGAAACGGCGCACTGCAGCGCCGCCTTGTGTGATAAAAACCTTGCTTGAACGAGGCTTTTAATTCTCATTGCTCTTGATTCTCATTGCCCGTGATAATCGAAGCCCTTGATTATCGAGGCGCTTGTTTATCAAGGCTCTTATCTATCGAAATGATTGTTAAACGCCACGCTGAAGTAAAAAGTGTTTGGTCAATTCCGTTCTTATTTTGGAGTACCAGATACAATAGTTTGTGGGTCTAAGCGCATTTTACCAAGATTAATACGCCAGTCTAAGTGTGGACCCGTGGCCCGCCCCGTTTCGCCGATAGTACCAATTTGCTCGCCTTTTTTTACTCTATCCCCAACATTAACGGTTATACTGTTTAAATGAAGAAAGGTAGAAAATACCCGCATCCCATGGTCGAGAATGAGAGTATTACCTGAGTAATATAAGTCCTCTGCCATGGTGACAATGCCATCAACTGGCGCATAAACAGGTGTTCCCGTTGGAGCGCCCACATCTACGCCGTAGTGTGGCCACTTAGGCACGCCGTTTAACACCCGCTGACTGCCATATACGCCGGTGATGGGGCCTTTAGCGGGCCAGGTAAAACGAGTAAATAGCGCGTCTAAATCGCTGTTAGTGCTTCTCGCTTTTGCCACGTTAATGTTGTCTTGCTTAATACGCTGAGTGACCGATGCCGGCGGCGTTACCATCTTTTGTTCTAAACCGTCGATACGCTGAATATTGTATTCACGCTTTTCTAACGTAATGTGGCGCACTGTTTCGCTGCCATCAGCAAGGGTTACTGTAAGGGTATGTTCAAGCGGTGCAGTTCGATCGAAACCAATAACAAACTTTCCATCACGGTTTGTGGGCACAGCCGCATCATTTAGGGTCACAGTTGCGTTTTTAGGTACTTCACCGCGTAACAATGCACCTTGAGTAAATACGCCGTTTAACACAAGTGATGATGGTTGCTTGTTATCGCTTGGCTTGGTATCCATTGTACTGCTTTGCGCCGCAATGCCGGTGGATAGCGTAGCCCTCGCGACCGAGCTATTGCGGAGGGCAATATTGGGCGCAACGCTACTCGGGCGCGAGCTACCTGGAAGTGAGCTATCAGAAAAAGCATCAGTGGAATACACATTTGTAGCGTAGGCGTTTGTAGAAAAGCTCCCAATAACAAATGCGGCTAGCACAGAGGTGAAGTGCGTGGTGCTATTTCTTATATTCAGTGAAAACTTCATGAGGTCGAAATCCTTTACCAACAAAAAAAGTGTACTTTGCAGAGTGTCTAATAGGAGTAAGTAGGCCATGTCTTTACAATAAATAAACAAGCTGAGTAAAAATCATTATTCAGCCTAACCCATTTTTAGCACTCCTGAGGGCATTCGCACGCACCCGTGTGCAAGGGCAATAGCTAAGCTCTATTTACTACGATATCGCCGCTATAACACGGTAGCTAGGATACAGACGCAAGGGCTGCACCCAAACTTTTCGGTTACGCGTTACCCAGAAACTAACGCGCCCTTGCCAACGCCTTCGTATGCAACCACTTTGCATTCGCCGTTTGGCGTTCTTTTCTTTTGTTCCACTAGCAAGTACTGCGCTAGACACTCTACCGTGGAATCTGTCTCAATCACTTCACACACTGCTTTAGCAATAAGTAGCTCAAAGTATCCTTGCGAAGACTCATAACCAAAACATAAATAGTCTTCAGGTGCGTCAACAGAGCCCGACAATTTTCTGTCAGCATACTTAATTTCGTCTTCGCGAGTGGCAACGTAGATGTCTTCCCAGCGTTTTGCCCAATAGGTTTGGCTTTCTTCACATATCTTGCCATCGAGATAAATGTCGATACGAGACCGGTGACCGTGAGCAATACGTTGGCAGTTGCCGTCGTGCTTTTTAAGTCCGTGGGTATAGTGATAAAAAGGCGAACTTATTACTTCCGTTCGTAGATTCAATGTCAAATTATCTACATTCTCGGGAAGATGCGTTGCAAGCACCTCTTTGAGATAAACCCCTACCGAGTCCATGGTGATCACATCGGAATATAAAATGGCGTAGGCTTCAGCCGGGCAATAAAGCATTATTTTCTCGCCGTTCTCACGACTAAAACGCACCTCAACTTGCTCGCTGTCTTCATCGTGAATAACCTCTGACCCAGCATATTCTGCGGGCACTAGCAGTTTGTGATCGACATATTCATCTATCAATCGCTTGAGATTTTTCTTCACGTGGCCAAAATCTTGGACCATGCTCTCTTCGTTCAGTTCGCCGTCCAATACTACATCGACAATCCAACTTTCCCCTACCATTCCGCGCTTCGGACACAGGTAAGAAAAGTCCATTACTGTCAAATCATTTACAAATAATTGCATAACACCCTTTAATCGAGTTTATTTTCTGTTGCTAGTATACTTTTTTTATCACTTGAGCGCAGTCATTAGTCCATAGAGGACTGGCGATTGAGCTGATCTTTTAAATTCGGTGGAATTCCGCGAATAGTTAGGGTATCTGTGGCAGGGTCATAAAACACTCTATCCCCCATCAGTTTGCGTTCGAAGCTCACCGACACACCACCGCCTTGACCTGTAAATTTCGCCAACTGTTTAAGCGCAGCTGGATCAGGCTGAATTTGTTTTTCCAGTGGTACTTCAAGTGAGTCGGTAAACGCGGCAAAATTATTCTTCGTTTCTTCATTTGAAGGCAAGCGGTTGGCCAATTCATCTACCGATAAACTTTCGCCAGCATCAATTTGCTCTTTAAAGTAGGATTTTACTTCCTCTCGATGTTGGTGCTGCTCTTGTGGGTCGAGAGATTCACTCGCCAAATAAGCATCAACCGAGGAGATAAGCTGTTTATTTTGCTGTTTTACATCAACAAGCTCTTCACAGCCAACAAACTGCATGAAAAAGTCTGATACCTTGCGGCCCATTCGGCCTTTGATAAAGCTCACGTAACGCTGTTGGTCAGGCTGAATGTCCCACTGCGTTAAATCGAAACGAACGGCTAACTGCATTCTCGCTAAATCGAGATGCTCTCTTGATGATAAGTCCAGAGAATTAGTAACCTCAACGTGGGAGCGCGTGTTAAGTAACGCAATCATTAGAAACTGGGTAGACAGGTACTCATACTGACAAAATATTAAAAAGCCCGTTTCAACCGTCCCTGTGTCTGTGAGGGTTTTAACCAGGCGATGAGTGGCATTAACAGAGAAATCGTGAAATGCGTCTTCCACATTGTCACCCCCTGCTTTGTGTGCGCTTAGGTAATTTTTTAAACCCTCAGCGAAACCTGACACGTTTTGTACTGTATTCTCTTGTGAGCTGTCTTCGTCGCTATCGCTAGCATCGGCGCTGCGAGGCACTT
This sequence comes from Alteromonas genovensis, assembly GCF_010500895.1. GTDB lineage: Bacteria > Pseudomonadota > Gammaproteobacteria > Enterobacterales > Alteromonadaceae > Alteromonas > Alteromonas genovensis. Next base: position 105,999 of record NZ_JAAAWO010000005.1, on the reverse strand, counting down.
CTGAAACAAAATGGCCAACGCCCTTGCCAGGTTTAGCATTAAAGCTGTGATTAATTTGATGAGCGAGTGACTCTATTTCTGGGGTAACCGCTAAACATTTATCGCGAGGAATAGCCTCAATTTTTTCTTCTTTGTTAACGATTAAACGATGAACAACAAAGTGGTGAATCAGTGCACTCATAATTGATCGGGTGTCCTGTTGCTTAAAAAGTGTATGAAATGCCCAAAGAATTGTGGGTTTTTAGAATGAATGATTGTACTCACTCAAACAACGATTATAATCATTTTACGAGTAAAACCATTCTTTTTATCAAAGAAAACATAAAAAAGAGGCGTAGCAATGCCCCAAAATAGCCGTTACAGCAACGACGAATTCGAAGCGCTGATGAACAAGGTAATATTAACACTTGAAGAAAGTGGTGCAAATCGCGATCTTTCACTTATGGTGTTAGGCAATGTCATTACGCATATCTTGAATACGCAAGTTAAAGCAGAAAACCGCGAAGCGATGGCTTCTCAATTTGCCGACGTGTTGAAGAAAAGTGTCAAAGCGTAATAAGGTAGTTCTATGATACTTGCCGAATCTCCTCGCCGCCAGCGCGTTACAAAGCTAGTGAATTGGGGGCATTGGTTTGCCCTAGCGAATATAATTATTGCGATTGTAATCGCATCTATTTTCGTCTTTTCTTCTCCAATGCCCGGCACTGGTGTGGGAACGATATTTTTACTGGCAAACTGGTTTGGTCATATTAGTTTCATGACCTTTTTCGGCTTTGTCATTTTTGTACTCCCTTTATGTTATCTCGTGAGTAATTCCCGGGTTATTAAAGCCAGTGCGTCTGTCATTGCCGCCGTAGGCCTTGCCTTACTAGCGTTTGACGCGCTGCTGTTCAATCGCACGGGCTTCCACATTAGCTTTCACGCAGCAGACTTACTACGCAGCGAAGCCCAGTCTCAAATAGCGATAGAAAATTGGCAGCAGTGGGGATTCTTGTTTTTGCTCTTTATTGTGTGGCTTGGCTTTCAATTAGTATTGGCAAATGCCATTTATAAACGCGTAGAGCGTTTTGCAAAATATAAAATAGGTGTACCGGTTACTACCTTCTTTGTAGCCTGTTTTGTCACAAGCCATGCTGTCCATGTATGGGCGGATGCTAAGCTATATCAGCCCATCATCAAACAAGACAATATGTTTCCGCTGTCTTATCCAGCGACGGCAAAAACCACCATGTCTCGCTATGGATTATTAGACCTTGCCGCTTACGAAGAGCGTAAGCAGCTGCAGTTTAACCCCGAGTTCCACAGCACAACCTATCCAGCACAGCCGGTTTATTGTTCTGTAGACACCAGCAAGAACCTGACGGTGGTAGTGCAAACTGATGACGTGGCGATTAATGATTTAAGCACATCATTGCGCCTAAACCGGCTTGATAATTACTACTCAACAGCGAGCAGTTTAGAAGGCTTAATGACCACGGCCTTATTTGGTGTTCCAGAAATTTATCAAGACGCGCTGTCGCAAAAGCGCCCCGTCATGTTAGCGCTACCTTTAGGCTCTGGTATGCCTGTTTCGGTTCACAGTGATAGTCCCCTTCCAATGTCGCAACTATCCGGCTACCAACAGCCTCAATCAAACGAGCATGACGGCCTGCATATTGCCTTTATGGACGGCGTTGATATTGAGGATTACATTGAGAATGCGATGCAAAGCCAACACGATGTAATTGTCGCGACTGGCTACGGAAGTGATGACAGTAAAGGCGTGCTCTACAGCAACCTGCCACTACGCGCGAACGTTGCGAGCACCGAGGACCTGGCACCCACCATCTTAAGTGCACTAGGTTGCAATGCTCCCAGTACCTTTTATTCGACGGGACAAAGTCTGCTAGCGCCAACACGACCTTGGTTAGTCAGTACATCTGGAGAGCGCATTGTCGTTTTCCATGCGGGAAAACGTACAGACGTATTAAGCAACGGTAGCTACGAAATAACAGAAATGGCTACCGGTAAGCGTAGCAATGATGCATTGAATGTAGACTTGCTTAGCCAAGCGATAAAGCACTTGTCTCGCTTTTCTACACAGAACTGAGTAAGCCGTTTTAAGCAAACGGTACTGAATGAGCAGTTTACGTTAAAATAAAACCCAGTAAGGTGGAAAATAAGTTACGCATAACTTACTTTCCACCTTACCCGCTCTCTTCACTCGCTCACTCTATTGCAGTAAGCTGTTGTAAGGCTTCAACTTTACGCACACCTTCTATACTAGCGCCAGCGGGTATGGCATTTTCAGAAAAGTAGATACTTTTCTTTAGGCCAGCCGCGTGTGCTGCCTCAATATCTCGCCAGCTATCACCAATAAGTACGCTATCATAAAGTGCTATGCCAAGCTCTTGTGACGCTTGCAGTAACATTCCTGGCTTTGGCTTCCTGCATGCGCAGTTTATGACATACTCTGGTACGCTGCCCTCAACGTGATGAGGACAAAAATACACAGCAACCTCGGGCACGCCCTTATCAGCAAAATCCTGTTTTACCCTATTCATCAACACATGAAAGTCGGCTTCGGTATAGCGTCCTCTCGCGATGCCGCTTTGATTGGTGACAATAACAATTTTATACTTTGCTAAGGCATACATTCTTACCACGTCAAATATACCTTCAACGTAATCAAAGTTGTCGTAATGACCCACGTAGCCATGGTCGACGTTTATCACGCCGTCTCTGTCTAAAAACAACGCTTTATGCTGAGTGTGCTTCTGTTGAGTGTTCTTCTGATGAGAATAAAGGCCTTTAAGCTTGCTCATACACACGTTTCCCACACTTGAATGTGAAAATGGGCGGTCACAGTGGTCAGTGCATTTACCATGTCCGTAATGCTGTCTTGAGGTAACTTCCAATAAAAAGGCGTCATTTTCACTAGCGATAATGCATGCTCGTTGTTTAAAAGCGTTATTTCAAAGCGCAGTGTCTCGCGAGTTAATAACGTAAACCCTTCACGACCACTCACGTCGAGCTGATGCTTTTCTGGAGCATCATAAACCCGCTGCTTTATTTCATATAAATGATCTTCCGCTGGGTCTACGGTGATCAACAAGCCGTGTTCTGGTGTGAGGATGCGTTGGTATTCGTCGTTGCTGCCAGGTGCAAATACTTGAAGCACTACATCTTGGCTGTTAGCTTCCAATGGAAGGTCGAAACTGCTGGCTACAACAAAGGTGTGTTGTTTATACGCCTTTGCGGCAAGCTCTACGGCAATTTTGGAAATGTCACTGCCTGCACCAGTAACTTCAATAGGTTGTGCTTGTGAGTCTTGCTCGCTTAACCTCTGATTTTGTAGCGTGTGCTTTTTAAAACTTTTCTCTTTTAAACCAGCTACAACGGCATTTAAATAACTGCCCTCGCCGCATCCCGCATCGTAGATATTGACATGCCCACGCTCTTTTATTTTTGGGTTTAAGTGAAGGCCGATAAGTTCGCACATTCTATCTTTTAACGGTCTATACGCGTTTTGCTGATGAAACTCTCTTCTTGCCCTCACCATTGCTTTGTCATCGCCCGGCATTTTTGATTTTTTAAACTGAACGGGTAATAAGTTTATGTAACCCGCTTTCGCTTTATCAAAGCTATGGTTATTAATGCATCGAATTGGAGTTTCGTGTAGCGAGACAGATGTTTTACAAAGTGGGCATAGCCACATAGCGGAGGTCTTAAGGTCGGTTGCGATGAGATTAAGTTTATCAAACTGAATGCACTGACAGCAATCGCATGTTTGCTGTCAGTGATTTTCACACCTAATTATTTTCCTAAAGACGCTAAAGGATGAGTTTCCTCTGTCCATGGTGAACTGAAAAAATGCTCAACAACCTCTGCGGGTACTTTATCTACAGATGCATATTTCCATTTAGGTGACATATCTTTATCTATCAACAAGGCGCGAACGCCCTCTTGAAACTCGCCACTTTCGCCGCAGCGGCATGACATGTTGACCTCCATTTTAAAACACTCTGCGAGGGTCATAGAAGCACCGCGACGACACTGCTCGAACACCAAGTGCATGGTAATAGGCGAGCCTTTTTGTAACGTAGTTTGAGCTCGGCTAAGCCATTTATCGCCCTGCATATCGCAATTCAATATAGCGTTTACCACTTCTTCTGCGCTATCGCCTTGGCAAAGTGAATTTATGAGGTCGCTGTGTTTTTCTATGTTGCCTTGAGGCAGCTCTTCGGGCTCCTTCAGCACGCCTAGCAACGTAGAAACCTGACCTGCTAAATCATTTGGCTGCCATGAGTGCTGCAACAGGCTATCAACCATTGTATCTTTTTCAGTTGAAGCCACCAGCACATCACCTAGCCCAACAAATCGAGCGTCCGTACCATTCATCTGTCCGCCAGTGAGTCCTAAAAACAGCCCCGTCTTTTCAGGTAGTCTGGGTAGAAAGTAACTTCCCCCTACATCTGGATAAAGACCAATGCTTATCTCCGGCATAGCTAGGCGTGATGTTTCGGTTACAACTCGGTGGCTTGCGCCGCTCAGCAGCCCCATTCCACCGCCCATCACGATACCAGCACCCCACACAATGATGGGTTTGTCATAGTTGTGAATGGTGTAATCAAGGGTGTATTCTGTTTTAAAGAACGTTTCCAAAAACTCTGGAACTCCACCTTCGGCTTCGACCATAGAGCGATACATAGACACAATATCGCCACCCGCGCAAAAGGCTTTATCACCTGCTGCATCAATCACAACGGCGACAACGTCATCTCTACTTTGCCACGACAATAATGCATCCAGCATGATGGTTGCCATGTCTAAATCAAGCGCATTCAATGCTTTTGGTTTGTTCAGCGTTAGCCGACCAATAACATGGCTTCCGTTTTTAGCCGAAAGTTCTTCTTTGATAACAACCGAGTCCATATTGCGACTTCCTAAAACTGATTTTTGATTTTCGATTTTTAATTTTGATTAAAGGCTAGAGAATGCTGCGTTCATCTGCTAACAAACGTCTACCAATAATAACGCGCATGATTTCATTAGTGCCCTCTAAAATTTGATGCACTCGCACGTCACGGAAATGTCTCTCTAATGGATACTCTTTAATATACCCATAACCACCGTGCAGCTGCAGTGCATCATTGCACACACTAAAACCAACGTCAGTAGCAAATCGTTTCGCCATTGCACAATAGGTGGTTTTATCCACGTCGTTATTATCAAGCTTGCATGCGGCCATGCGCACCATTTGGCGAGCGGCTACAAGCTCTGTTGCCATATCTGCTAGTTTAAACTGCAGCGCTTGGAAACCTGCAATAGTCTTGCCGAACTGCTCTCGTTCGTTCATATAGTCTCTTGCCACATTCAAGGCCTGTTGCGCAGTACCGACTGAGCAGGTTGCTATGTTGATACGACCGCCGTCAAGGCCCTGCATCGCCATTTTAAACCCTTCACCTTCGGCGCCAAGTCGCCATGCGTCTTGAAGTCTTACGTTATCAAAGGTGATCATTCGTGTTGGCTGAGCATTCCAGCCCATTTTTTCTTCGGCTTTTCCGTAAATTATACCGTCGCTATCTGCCGGCACGGCAAAAGCGGATACACCTGAAGGACCGTCGCCACCCGTTCGCGCCATAACAACCAATACGTCAGTGCTACCAGCGCCTGAAATGAATACTTTAGCGCCATTAAGCACATAACCATCGTCTGTTTTTGTGGCTTTAGTTTTTAGTGATGCGGCATCAGAACCTGCGCCTGGCTCGGTTAAACAGTAAGAAGCTAACTTATCGCCGGTGACTAGCTCATCACACCATTGAGCTTTTATGTCGTCGCTACCCCATAGCGCAATCATCCACGTGGCCATATTGTGTATGGTGAGCATCGCAGTGGTAGTTGTACAGCCCATCGATAGCTGCTCAAAAATAATTGACGCGTCTAAACGTGAAAGCCCTAGGCCACCCGCTTCCTCTGGAGTGTATAAACCGCAGAATCCAAGCTCGCCCGCTTTTTTAATGGCGTCTACTGGGAAGTGGTGCTCTTTATCCCACATAGCAGCATGTGGTGCTAATTCTTGTTGTGCGAACTGACGTGCTGTTTCTTCAAACGCCAGTTGATCATCATTTAATTCAAAGTTCATGTGGATAGCCTTTCATTATTGTGACTTTACACTGTATTAACACGATAACTAAAAGTTACCCCTTACGTAAACGTAAAGGTAAAACATTAATTAAATTATAATTGCGACGACGTAAATAAAATGTGACGAAAATGCGGGCTAATGCTTACTGTTCTTTGTCATGCGCATCTTTAAAAGCCCGTCATGCCTCAACGACTCGTTGTCGTTTTATTCGCGCTTGCACAAGCTGTTAAATTAGCCGCTTTTTTAACAGAACGGATACAGATAGTAGGCTGCTGATAGTGTGTAACTTTAATTTTGGCGAATGTGGATACTAAGATTTTATTGTTTCGTGCAGTTTTGAGCCTTCGCTGGTAAGCTAGCTACAGAGTTATCACTAACCTTGGTTTTTGTGGAATTACGAGCAGCTATTGTTGAAGACAACGCCACCGCCCGCACAGCATTGCGCGGTCACGTTATGTCTATCGCGAATTTATCGGTTAGTAGCTACACCTCGGGGGTAGAACTCAAAGCCGCCTTGCGAAAACAGAATTTTGAATTGCTCATCATGGATTATCACCTGGGCGAGGGAAAAACGGGTGTAGAGTGGCTGCAAAGTTTAAAAGAAGCAGGCTTTATCAAACCCAGTACTGGTGTGATTTTTCTTACATCAGATCGCTCTCCACAGGTCATCGGTCGAATCATGGACCTGCAGCCCGATGTACTGCTCATTAAGCCCTACACCATTGCATCCCTTTCCCGTCAGATAAAACATTACCTCTACTATCGCGAATTCGTGAAAAACGTATTAGAAGCGCTTGATAATAAGCAGCTTGAAAGAGCGATAGGTGTTATAAGAACTAAGATCAAAGAAGGTATTCCCCCTCGCCTAGTTTCAGATATTCGCAAGTTGTACGCCCGATTATTATTCAATAATGGTGAGGTTCAACGAGCGCTTAATATTTATGACGATATTTTAAGTCGCTCAGATAAAGTCTTGTGGGCACAATGGGGAAAAATAAAATGCCAGTATGCGGCTGGTCAATGGCCGCAGTGCAAAGAACAGCTCAGCTTAATGGTAAACTCTAGCTTAGCCAGAGACGAAGCGTTTGAATGGCTGGCGTCTCTGTCATTTGAACAACACTCTTATGAGGATGTTGAGAAATACTTAGAACAAATCAAGTTTAGTGAATTGAGCTTACCCGCGGCCAAGCTCAAAAGCCTAGCGTTTCAAAAGCAAGATAAGGTGGTAGAAGCTATCGACCTGCTGCAAAAAAAGCGAGCTCTGCATAGGTCTGCCAAAGATAGATTCAACGATTTCACTTTTGAGCTAGCGGAGTTTTATTTACTGCTTGCAGAGGATTCGCCGCAGACCAATCGGAAAGAAAGCTTATCTCAAGCTCGCAAGCTGGTTGGTATTGCCGGTCGAAACCAGGCAGACGCTCAAACGCTACAAAAGCGAGACTACCTACTTGCCTTTTCATCGGTACTTGATGGGGATTTAGACAAAGCGGCTTATTTCCTTGAGCCTGACTATATGGATAACCACCTACGAACCGAGCCTTCTATGCTGGTTATCGCAGCAAAAGTACATCACAGTTTGGGAGATGAGCGTCGCGCCGGCGAATTGTTACTGATGGCAAAACAAAAAAACAGCGACATTCAGGGCATTTCTGAGCAGGTGATGAACGAGGAGTCAATTTTTTCAGGAGGTGAACGCCTCGGTCTTAATCATGAGCATGCAGTAGCGATAAACGATACCGGCACCCAACTTTTCATTGACGGTTTATACGCTCAGGCGATGAAGCACTTTTATGATGCATTTCAACTGTCGCCTGCTACTGCTGCATTCGGCCTCAACCTACTACAATGTATGATTGAAGCCGATACTGCCGTATACCGACGATTTAATATTCACCAATTGCTAGATACGCTTTCTGAGCTTGCCCTTAGCGAGTCAAACACGGCGCGACTCGCCCAGCTCACCTTGTCTGTGAGGGCAAACAGCTAGCAATCTCAAGTACGGTGTTTATAAACTTACTTTAGGCGTGTCAGCAAACTTGAAGTGTCCCATCTACTGCCACCCAATTTCTGCACATCGGCGTAATATTGATCTACCAATGCGGTTAGCGCGAGAGTCGAGCCATTACGTTTTGCTTCATCTAACGCTATGCCCAAATCTTTGCGCATCCAGTCAACGGCAAAACCAAAATCGTAGGTGTTAGATAACATAGTGCTAGCGCGATTTTCCATTTGCCACGACTGCGCCGCGCCTTTGCTAATAACATCGATAACCGCGTTACAGTCGAGACCGGCCTTTTGGCCAAAATGTAATGCTTCAGATAGCCCCTGAACAATACCGGCGATACAAATTTGGTTCATCATTTTTGCAAGTTGACCGCTACCACACTTTCCAAGAAGCTGACTGTGGCGAGCATAATTTTTGATTACTGGCTGAATGCGATGAAAGCTTGCTTCTTCTCCACCCACCATGATGGTGAGTTGTCCATTTTCAGCCCCTGCCTGCCCACCAGAAACCGGCGCATCCAAAAAGTGTACCTTTTGCTTTCGGCATGCGGCATCTAGCTCTCTCGCAATATCAGCTGAGGCGGTAGTATGGTCAACTAACACCGCATCAGATTTCATTCTACTAAGTGCACGGGTACCTATTTCTCTAACGTCATTGTCGTCACCCACACACATAAAAACAATATCTGCACCTTCGGCAGCTTCCTCAGGGGTTTTCGCTATGGCATTTGTTTGCGCAACGCCTGAATAGGTTGATAACCACTGCTGTGCTTTTGATGACGTTCGATTGTAAACTGTGACCTTGTAGCCTGCATTTGCTAAGTGTCCGGCCATAGGAAATCCCATAACACCTAGTCCTAAAAAGCTTACGTTTAAATCTGACATGCAAAATACTCTCTTGTTGTTTACAGTAGAAGCTAAGCTTCTTTTGGCGAATAGAATATCAGAATTCACACTAACAAAAATATAAAGGAAAGAAATTGACTATTTATCAGCACACTGTAGCAAGTAATACCGGAGACGCTATTGCCCTTGAGCACTATGAGGGAAAAACACTGCTTATTGTTAATACCGCTAGCAAATGCGGTTTTACTCCACAGTATAAAGGCCTTGAGTCACTGTATAAAAAATACAAAGACAGAGGTTTTGAAGTACTGGGGTTTCCCTGTGATCAGTTTGGCCATCAGGAGCCAGGTAACGATGATGAAATTGCGCAATTTTGCGAAATGAACTTTGGCGTGTCTTTTCCCTTATTTAAAAAAATTGAGGTTAATGGCGACAATGAGAGCCCACTTTTCACCGAATTAAAAAATAAAGCGCCCGGCTTACTTGGCACTAAACGCATTAAATGGAATTTCACTAAGTTTTTGGTAAGTGATAAAGGCGATGTAATAAAGCGCTACGCGCCAACCATGAAGCCTGAAGATATCGAAAAAGATATCGTAAAGTTACTTCCATAGCTCTTTTTTGAAAAAGAGCTCCTTTTTTTAAAATGAGCTCCTTTCTTAAAAACTTCTGATGAATAGCGCCAAGGGAACGCATGAATAATAGCGAAACAATACGCGTTGCGTGTTTCAGTACGCGAGATATGAATAAAACAGATTGCTGAGTTTTTATGAGCCGCGCTTTACCATCAAGCTTTACCATCAACTGTGGTTCAACATTGAATAGTGGGTATATCACTCCATCGGGTGGTCGCTCGTTGAGTGATAAACTGTCGTTTCATTTCATGAGTTTTAGTGAAACCCTTTGATGCAATTTGAAGGGTGCTTTTACCATACCTATCATTGACAGCGTCAAGCACATTCATCAATTTAGGGTTATCTTTGTTTTCGGCAAAAAGGTCAGCCTGATAATTAGCTGCGGATAAAATCTCGACAAGGCCCACGCCACAGCGATAAAAACAAATACCCGGCTTGTAAATTTTATCTATAACGGCCGGGATAGCGTTAGTGACTATACGGGTGTCCATAGTGGGTATGGCAAACTGGTGATACACCGACTTCCTGTAATAGCGCGCGTCATCATGGGGCGAATTTGATGCAAAGACAGTGATAGCCTTTGTTAACCCACGCTGCTTACGCAGTTTACGCATTGCGCTTTCGCAATGCCCTGTAATCGCCTTGTGTAATTCCGCTTTAGTTGTCACCCGTGTACCAAAAGTACGGGTACTGTAAATCTGTTGTTTATCAGGCCTCACATCATCCCAGTGTATACGAAGCTCGCCATTGAGTTCTCTCACCGTGTTTTCTAATATAATTGAAAATTGCTTTCTTATCCGCGCCGGTGACTGCTGGGACAGTTGAAGCGCTTTGTTAATTCCAAGGGTTCTTAGCTTTTGTCCTAAACGGCGACCTACCCCCCACACATCCGTAACATCCATCTGCTCTAAGATATTGACCCGCTCTTGCTCGCTGTGAATAACTGCGACACCATTGTACCCAGGCAGTCGCTTACCAGCGTGGCTGGCTGCTTTGGCTAATGTGGGGGTTAATCCTCCCCCTGCGCCTACAGGTAATCTCACCTCTTTCCATACCGTTTTTCTGATTTCACGGCCTAGCGCCATCCAACTTTCGTGAGAAAGCGCAGTGTTAAAGCGCGCAAACACTTCGTCTATGGAATACACGTATACGTCATCGGCGAATTGGCCGATGGTGTCCATCATTTTGGTACTCAGAGAGTGATACAGCTCATAGTTTGAACTCGTTACCGTTACGCCGTATTTTTCGACGACGTCTTTTACCTGAAAATAAGGTACGAATTTCTTAATGCCTAATCGTTTCGCTATGGGACACACTGCCACCACACAGCCATCGTTATTGCTAAGGGTGATCACTGGCTTTTTACGCAGGTCTGGCCGCATCACTTTTTCTGCTGATGAATAAAACCCCGACGCGTCGCATAAAAAGAACACTAGGCGCCTACCTTCTTGTTAAGTGGCACGTGAATTCTCACTGAACGAGTGACTACCCCTTCAAGTGAAAAGTCATCGCCCTCTTGTATAAAATACGGTAAGGCGTCAGATTGTGCAGAGAGTAACGCACGACGCTCCATGTCTAGCCGTTTACAGCAAAACACGCCATTAAGTACCGCAACGATAATAGACATGTGTTTAACCTGTTCCGCTCGTGAAATGATGAGCACATCCCCATCAAAGATACCGTCTAGCTCCATTGAGGTGCCCTGAGCGACACCAATCCACGTAGCGGAGGGTTTATCGATGAGTAACTCGTCTAGGCTTAACTCCATCTCTATGTATTCTGCAGCAGGGCTTTCGAACCCCACTAATCCTGCTTGTGCTTTGATAGGTATAACTTTCATAAAAACCACAATACTGTACACATATACAGTATTGTATTTTTAAACTTGGATTGCCGTCAAATTACATTTTGAATCGATGAGTTAAAGACCTGATTTTCTGGCAACTATATTCTGGTAAAGAACAAAAACCCGGATGATCCGTTATCGCCCAGATAAAGTTTAAATGACACGCTGTTAACTATCGTTGATACCAGTACCAATTCGCTTTGCATGCGCCGTGCATATTGTACGAGCATCTTGTGTTCGAAGATGGACATCGACAGCGCAGTCGGGCTGTATATTCAAGCGGAGTGATTGACAAGCTATGTCGGAAGAAACAGAACAACGTAAAAACTCTGAAAACAAACATTCTGAGAGCAAGGATCCCCAGAGCAATAAAATGGCTCGTGAAGTAGAAGATTTGTCACAGCCAAAATCCCGTATTGTTTATGAAGCCATAAAACAAGCAGGGCAAGAGGAACTCACTAGACCGACTCAAAGCTTGTTATGGTCGGGAATAGCCGCCGGTATCTTAATTTCATTTTCAGTGCTTGGAGAAGCAATTCTTCGCACGTATCTGCCCGATGCGCCTTATGCTTATTTAATTGAAAACATTGGGTATAGCCTTGGTTTCATGCTGGTGATATTGGGCCGAATGCAATTATTCACCGAAAATACAATAACGACCGTTCTCCCACTCATAGAAGATTTTAAAAAGAAAAACTTGTTCTGCGTGGCAAAACTGTGGAGCATTGTGTTGGCAGCAAATGTGATTGGCGCTTTTTTGATAACGGCGCTGTATGTGTTTACACCGGCATTACCTGAAGATGTGGCGCCAGCCATGCTCTCTTTGAGCGAACACGCTGTTTTCATGCCCCCCTTAGATAGTTTTTACAAGGCCATCCCCGCAGGGATCCTTATCGCAGCGATCGTTTGGATGATCCCCCAATCCGAGTCATCAGCCTTTATGATTATTCTGGTGTTCACATGGTTAATCGCTGCGGGAGACTTTACCCACATTGTGGCAGGCTCCGTTGAGATGGCCTATCTCATGTGGCTTGGGAAACTTGGGTTGATGGATGCCACATTTGGATTTTTTCTTCCCGTATTTTTGGGCAATGTAGTTGGTGGCACATTGATATTCTCATTTTTGGTCTGGGGACAGGTGAAAAATGAAATTGAATAATATCGTCTAGTGGCTAGCGGTGAGTGGTTGCTAGTTAGTGGTTGTTAGTTATTGATAATCGAAGCGCGATATCACTTTTCTACAATAAGCTGAAAGTATTTGCCCAGCCACATATAGGGGTCAGATTTGTGGTATTTCCTCTCTAAGGCCAGCAAGTCATCATACTTAGTTGTTTGGTGAGAGATGTCGCGCATATAGTCATGAAAGCATCGAATACCCGCTTTATCCAATACAGTGAAACCAAGTGATTCGCAGTAGTTAAGTACCTTCACTGCAGAAAGAGGCTGCTTTGGATTTAATCGAACCTGCTTTTTAGCTTTCATGCCTTTTTCAATGTAATCAAAATTGCCATAAATCGCATTGGCGAATAAATTAGCGTCATGATTAAAGAAGCTCAAACTCATTATCGTCCTAGGCTTCATACGATTATAGATAGAGGATAACGCCTCATAGGGGTTATCTAACCATTCCAATACGGCATGGCAAATAACAACATTGAAGCGTTCAAAATCGGTTATCTCCTGAAGAAATTCTTGCCTTATCTCAATGTTATCTCGAATGGCCTCATTGCTACTTTGAGAAAGTAGGTCTGCTGCCTGTTGAAGTACATCGTTAGAAGCATCGGTTAACACAACGCTATGCCCCAATGCGGCTAAGTGCGCTGCCATTACACCCGTGCCGCCGCCTATTTCAAGTACCGTACTATTGGCAGTAAGGTGGCTATCTAACACGTCACAAAGCAAGGTATGGCGAAGCTTTCCCTTGGTAGTCCCGTAAATATTTTTGGCAAACTTATCAGCGATGCCGTCAAAAATATGGTCATCAATCATAGTGTGAGTTCACATCCTGTAAGGAGATAATTAAGCTGGATTGTCTATATCGACAAACTCTACGGGTACATCGAAATGAGACTCGATGTGTTCTCCCAGCGCTTTTGCACCGTATCGCTCTGTAGCGTGGTGACCGGCAGCAAAAAAGGCAATATCCATCTCTCGTGCCGTATGGATAGTTTGTTCGGACACTTCTCCAGTAATGAATGCATCAACACCTAATTCCACAGCTTGCTCTATAAAGCCCTGCCCGCCACCAGTGCACCAGGCTAGCGTTTTTATCGGTTTTGCTTCACCGCCCTCAAGCAAAATAGACCTTGATAACAGGGAGCCCAATGCATCACGTAACGCTCCTGATGAGAGCGCAGTCTCAAACTCCCCCTGCATTAAAACACCGGTAGGTTTGACTGACGCCACGGCTGCAATATTTTCTATCCCCAATAGGTCCGCTAGCTGACGATTGTTGCCAAGCTCGGGGTGAACGTCTAAGGGTAAATGGTAGGCATACAGGTTAATGTCGTTTTCAATCAACGCCTTTAATCGCTGCTTTTTCATGCCGGTAATGGTTTGAGACTCGCCTTTCCAAAAATAGCCGTGGTGCACCACAATGCCATCGGCATTTCGTTTAATAGCTTCATCAATAAGCGCTTTCGATGCAGTAACTCCCGTGACTAGTTTTGTAATTTCTCTAGCGCCCTCAACTTGAAGGCCATTTGGGCAGTAATCGCTTATCTCATTAGCTCTAAGTAACCCGTCTAGATATGTTTTAAGCGCTTGATTAGTAACCGACACGTGAACTCCTTTGAAGCATTAGCTTGAAAATTAGACAGAATGTAAAAAAAACGTTATAAAAGCCGTGAGCAATTTTTTATACTCTGCATTGGTGCTTTTGCTGTTAAGCTTTTTTTGGCAAAGACGAAGGCACAGATACAAAACAAGGTCTCAAACAAAACGACATGGTAACAAAAAAAGTAACAAAATAAGAACGGGAAAATTATGGCAAAACCTGATAAAAACGACGTTTTAGAAGAATTTATTCACGCCTACACTAAAGCAAACGGTAAACAACCGGATATCCAAGCCAAGAGTGGCTGGTACAGCGTCGATGGTGGCAAAAATGTGAGGCTGGCACAGGTTCAAGATATGACTGCAGCGTTGCTAGAAGGTGGAAGTAAAACACCCTCCACACCGAAAGCGACAAAAAAGGCTATGTCTGAAACTCCGCCTAAAACTACTTATAAAACTAGACCTAAGAATGTGGCTAAGACAAAACCGCAGGAAAGCGGCTTCTCAGTAAAACAGTATTGGGCAGACAAACTAAATGCTGAGGCTCCGGGCTCTACACAACCTCGTTAGATTTCGGCTAGCTGTTCGTGGTTGTTTTACCGCTAAGCCTTGCGCATAATTTTGGCTACCTGCCCGCTAGACCTTGCGCTACAAAGGGGACTAAATGCGCAATAACTTCTCTGATATCAACGTGCTTTTGAAAATCAGATTCGGCGATTTCGGTGAGTGCTTGACTTGATGCCATGGAAAAGACGAAGCTGCCTATGGCGAAATGCAAACGCCAAAATAGCTCTTCCTCAGGCACGTGCGGTAAACAGTGTTGAATAGCACTAACCAGTGCTCGTACCGTTTCGCCATAGTCTGTCATAATAAAACGTCGTAAATGGCCTTGAGTCTCGTTGTACCCTCTACCGAGTAGTTTAACGAAGTTAGCTGTGCCGTGTTCAGTCACGGTATTAAGCTCAAGCATAGGTGGAATAAGTGTGTAAAGCAGCTCTTCGACGCCTTGTGCTCCTTTAGAAGATTCAAAAGAGTCTAGGCAGGTGTCGATATGGGGCATAAGTTGGTCAAAATAGCGTTTGAAAACAGCCTGAATAAGATTTTTTTTACTGCCGTAATGGTAGTTGACCGACGCAAGGTTAACCCCTGCCCGCGTGGTTATTTCTCGCATTGAAGTGTGTGAAAAGCCATTTTGGGAGAACAAACACTCTGCTGCATCGAGAATGTCGTTTTTCGTTTGCCGTGCCATTTTTTCTTTCTTATTTTGCTCGTAAAGTGGGGCAATCACTGCCCCGCTTTCACATGTAGATTAAAACCAGTGTCTGGCTTTACTCCACGATTTCATGATTACACGTTCAACCACTGACGCTGCCGACATACCAAGTTTTTCAGCCACATTCTTTTTCACTGAATACTTAACACTAAAAATTTCTCGTTCAGGGTAATGAGATAAGATGTAGTCGTCAGAGGTTGTAATATCATCGATTAAACCAAGCTCTTTGGCTTTAGTACCAGGCCAATACTCACCTGTCGCTACACGGTCGATGTTCATATCTGGTCGCTGGCTATGGACAAAGTCTTTGAACAACACATGAATTTCTTCAATTTCTTCTTTGAACTTAGCGCGGCCTTCATCGTTATTTTCACCAAACACCGTTAGGGTTCTTTTAAACTCACCCGCGGTATGTTGCTCAAACTCTATGTCGTTTTTCTTTAATAGCTTATGAAAGTTTGGAAGCTGCGCCAACACACCAATGCTGCCAATATAAGCAAACTGAGAGGCGAGAAGCTTATCAGCAACGCAGGCCATCATATAGCCGCCGCTTGCTGCTACTTTATCAACCGACACGGTCAGTTTAAGCCCTTTTTGTTTTATGCGCTGAAGCTGTGAAGCAGCAAGCCCATAACCATGAACAACACCGCCGCCACTTTCAAGACGCACTAGGACTTCATCATCTTTATCTGCAACACACAAAATTGCGGTAATTTCTTCTCTTAGATTATCCACCTCGCCTGCATCCATCGAACCTTTAAAGTCGATGACATACAATCTAGGCGGCTTCGGATCGTCGTTCTTCTGCTTGCCTTTCGCTTTTTCTTCTTTCTTTTGTTCTTTCGCTAGTTTTTTCGCCGAGTTTTTGTCTAGCAGTACTTGCTTAGCGTATTGCGTAATGTCCTTTAGCTGATCTGAGATTGAGGTAATCTCTAACTGCCCTTTACCGTGTTTTTGCTTATTTGCTACGCCAACAATGGTTGCAACAACAACCACAAACGCAACCACCAAGGTAACCGCTTTGGCTACAAACAAGCCATATTCGTACAAAAACTCCAAATCTTACTCCTAGTAAAAAAATAAAGGGTTTGAACACTTCAAACCCTTACAAGCAAAGATAAAATGGGTACGCATACTAAAACTACAAGTGCGCTACCCCATTCTTCCTATCGACTGTTGGTATTATGTAACGTGTACTACGTTATTTGCTATACATATTAGCGCAATATAATACCAGCCCTCGTTCGTTCTGACGATAGCCTTATTCTGTCGATAGCCCTATTGTGACGATAGCGTAATCTTCTCAATGGTATTTGCTTCAATATCTTCATCTGTGAAATAAATATCTCTCAATGTAGGTTGGTCAGAATACAATCTGGTTTGATCTAAGAAGTGTTCACTGTCGAATTGGCGAGATTGTGAATACGTTAATATTCCGCGCCCTTGTGGTCCTTCTTCAGTAAAACTGATCACCATAGCCCAGCTTGTTCCATAGTTAATATGATACCCGCCAGCCTCTGCACTCATGATGGTGTTGTTGCTCACCGGCTCATAACGGTGTCTTGACAGCAAGGTCTCATCACGGCCTCGAATGCTATCAAACACATTGAAACCACCTTCGATATTGTGTGCACCACCCCAAGGTAGTTTTTCACCACTTGCAGCACCACTCGGTAAGCTACGCTCAACAAATTGAACTTCACCTAGGGTAGCATCAAATTCAACACCCGCTTGTTCAATAACCTGAACCGCTTTTGCTAATTGTTGCATGGTGGTGTCGTTTTGAACTAAGCCTGTAGGCGTTGTAACAGGAGACTCAAGAGAGAAAGGCACTTCCCACTGTGGGTTTTGATTAAACTGGAATGCAAATTCTCTAAACACATGTGCGCCAACGCTAGAGGTGTTCATTGTACTATCCCACGCACCAAGGGCATCACAGGCAGCCGAGATATCTACGTCTGTACCGTCAACATTTACCGGCGTATCACCTTGTTCAGTACATGCTTGTAGTAGGCTCGGTAAAATGTCTTCAGCAAGATAACTGCGGTTATTTAATAAAAGCTCCTCAACTTCTTCGGGGGTGAAGGTCTCATCACTTCCAGCCTCAGTCTCGATAAACTTCTGGCCCATTCTAGAGCGCAGAGATTGTTGATTCTCAGTATTACCATATAGTGGGTTTACACCCGTTATTGGTGAAGACAGGTTAGTTAGCCAAAAGCTATCGTTAGAGTTTTGTACCGAATCTGTCCCCTCGTATTTTGGCGCTTCCTCATAAGGTACAGGGCCATCAAAATCGAACTGTGAAATAAACCCAGGCAACACGGTAAAGCCCGCTGCAGCCTTAGTTTGTATTAGCAGTGGGTTTGTCGTTAATTCATTGATAGCTGTTTCAGTCAAATTCGGTACTGTTGAATCATCAATGTAAAACACTTGGCCATCACTTGAGGCTGCCATCGTATTGTTAAAGATAACACCATCATAATCTTTAAACGCTTGCTTGAACTCGTCCATCGAAGAAGCCATATTCATGGCTAACCAGTGATCGACAACATCAAAATTAGGCAGGTTGGCGTCTTTAATGGCAAATGCAGTTTCGTTGTCCCAGCCAAAATTTCCAGGCACTTCTATCATTGGACCATAGTTGGTGTAATAAGACGTTTTATTAAGCGCAATAGTTTGTCCACCGCCAACAGCAACTTCTATCTGCAGTGGTTTTTCATAAATAATGCGCTTGTTGCCATCGACTATATGACTCATTCCCGACGCATCATCTTCATCTAAACTAAGTTGATAAACCACAAAGTGCTCTGCTGTAGAGAACGTGTGTGTCCACGCTACGTTTTCGTTAAACCCAATGTTGACTGCACCTGGAAGGCCCATTAAGGAACTCCCCGTAACATTTAGATAATCGGGAATTTGCGCATGGAAGTTCCAAAAGCGTAAATTACCGGTGTGAGGAAAATGGGGGTTACCTAAAACAATCCCTTTACCGTTAGTAGTTTTATCGCTACCCAGCCCCCACCCGTTTGACCCCATTTCTTGTGGGTTTCTTTCCGGTAAAGTGATCGATGGGTTCATTTTAAATGCTGTCGTTGGCGTATTTTCGGCATTTGATGGTGTTTGCGCTTGAGCACTTGCAGTTTGACCTGAAGCTGCGGTTGGCGCTGGGGTTGGGAGGTAATTCTCACCTTCAGGCGCGGCTAAAAACATGGGGCCTAAAAAGTTGGCAGCACCTGGCAATAGCGCCACACCTAAAGAATAGGTCAGTAAATCTACGCTATCAATGGGTTGTACCCAAGGCTGGCCTGCACAGCTTTGATCCTGTTCTGCTACAGGCGTTTCGTCTAAATAACGGTTATAACCCGCTGTGTAGCCTTGAAACATAGCTCTAGAATTGGCAGACAAACGAGGCAAGTTGTCTTCTGCTAGGTCACGAATACCTAATGTAAGAAAGCCAAAGTCGTTGATAAGGTGCTCTGAATCACCACTACCAGGCTGCATATCGGGGCCAAAGTACTTGGCTCGCTCAGAATTGTATTTCAAAATTTGGTCTGCCAGCACGCACATATTGTCTCTGGCAAATGCATAACCAACTCCATAGGCCATGCTTTCAAGGTTATCGGCTTTGACGTGAGGTACGCCATAGGTTGTCCACGTAATGTCAGCCGTTAATGAACCATCGGTGTCAAACGCAGGAACAGGTGTAGGTGCGGTTACAACGGGTGGCGGGGACACTGGAGTGCTGCCGTCTTGTACATCTGAAAAGTCATTGTCATTGTCACCGCACCCAGCTAAACAGGCGGCAACAGATAGTGCGATTAAAGTCCGTGTAGGGTGAATATTTTTAGTTATTGTCATTGATAGTTTCCTTGTGAATAAATGCAAATATGGCGAGCCAACACCCCAAAGCGTTTTGCTTGATGCCACAACACATCCGACCAATTCACATTACATTAACAAAACGCAACATTCAAATAACAGTCACACTTAGAAACAAAAAAGCCGGCTTTCGCCGGCTTCTTAAATGGAACATTTGTAACGCTTAGTTTGCGACGACAGACTCATCACTGATTGGCAGAAGGCCTGCATCAGAAGAGACGTACGTTGCAACCTGACGCTGCATTTCTGCGGTCACTGCGGCATTTGAAGCCGGGCTCAAGCTAGATGCATGAGCACCACTGTTAAACAGTACCAGTCCGCTGATAGGGTCTGCTTGAGGCCCTACTGTCGTTGATACCTGCTCAAGTCCAATGATGTTAGCTAGTGGAAGCTGACCAGACAACGGCAACGCAGTAGAAACAGGGATAACTTGGTCAGGCAGGTTTTCTGCACTGCCATCGCCCACTACTGTCATCATGTGCACAGGGGTACTACTTCCTAGAGTTTGTGCATAGTTTGTTGGGTCACCTGAATCCATCACGGTTTGTGCAGCAAAGGCAAACTCAGCAAAAACAGCGTTAACCGCGGCTGCTTGTGCTTCAGTAAGGTTTGCTTCAAACACGGCGACCGCTTCAACTAGCTGAGCTTCGTTGACATCAGTTGTTTCAAACAACTGGTTCAATAGCGCAACGAAGTCATCTGATGCTTGAGAAAGCAGAAGTCCTTTAATCAGCGGTCCAAACGACGGTGATTCAATTAAGAATTGAGCTGCACCGCCTCCAGGAGACTCAAGAGACGCTTGTTTGATTGCAAACATGCCATCAAGTGCGGCTAAATCGCCGCCCATGGACGTATTTGCTAAGGCTGCAAAATTACCACCTGTAATTGCACCTAACGATACACCCATGATTGATACACGACTTGTATCAAACTTAACACCCTGTGTAGCTGTGGTATCGACTACCGCGTTAAGCCCAAGACGTATACCAAGTAAATCAGATACGCTTTGACGCAGGTTGTCTCTTGCAGTAGGCAAACTAGCAAGGTTCATGTAGTGCGTTGCACTTACCGAAGTTGCATTAAGGTCGTCCATTCCGTCGCCATCAAGATCGAATCCACGGCTACCGTGAATGGGCTGATCGATAGCAACCGAGGCTACACCTGCTAGTGCTAGTGTACCGGTAATGGCTAACATGTCTTCTTTTTGGCTGGTGATACCGTGAGCAAGGATAACTACAGGCCAACCTGCTTCAGGCATACTGATAGGGAAACCTATGGCACCTGCAATGGCTGGGTCTGGAATAGTTACCTGAACATCCAACGCTTCAGTGCCCATATTACCGCCAGTAGGCTGTGGATATGGGTTGAATTTAGTAATGTTACGAGCACTATCTAATTTTTCACCGTTAACGCGAAGATCGGCAAGACCTAGCGCAGAACACGTTTGCGCATTAGGACCTGGCGTCGCCGCTGCCAATGCTTCCTGTGGTGCGCCTGCTAGCACGATACCGCTGTCACAGGCTGCAGTCCAAAACTGGTTAACCGGTGCAAGTGGGTTTTCAGCAGATGGAACACCCAAGAAATATGGAAGGTTAATATTTCCTTCATAGCGCTGGGCTGCACAGAATGGACCAACTTCAGTGAGAATTGCAGTAGATACACCCACCGCGAACTCATTAAGTGCGCCCCACTGTGCAGAAAGCTGACCAGAAGCTGTGCCTGCTAAACCAGCACACGTTTCTAATGCACTAAAATCCGTTGCATCAATAAATGCTTGGGTTTGAGCCGGTAAGCCTTCTTTACCTGTATTCACTGCTCCTGCCACTACTTCGGTAGTAACGAGATTGAGTGCCTCCATTGCGGTAGGATCTTCATCGGCATCACCCACTACAATTGCAGGTAACGCTTGTCCTGCCGTAGGGTCGCCAGCACCTGCGCGGGCAGCAAATTCACTAATCATCACCTTCTTGATGGTATCAAGAGAGTTAGCAATAGACTGGGTAGTAAACGCAGATACGTAGGTAAGCTCTTCGCGTTCGTACCCGGCACTAATCAGTGGATTAACCAATGAGTTAACTAGACCCTGAAGCTGCAGCTGCGCATCAGTTGCTAGTGGGTTTGTGTTGATATCTAATCTGACTAAATCCCAGGTCGTAGAACCTTGCACCGACTTACCCGATGAATCTTTAAGGTCGGTCGTCATTACAAGCATGTAACCTTGCGCTGGTTTAAGCGGCTTTAAAGGTACGAATGAAACCGTGTTGTTATCAGCTAAGCTCAAAACATAATCTACGCCGAAAGTAAGCTGCTCACCTAACTTACAGCCTGCTGATGGTGTAGAGATTTGTGCACAATCTGGGTCGGATTGATCAAGGCCTAAGGTTGCCTCAAACAGCAAAATACCAGCAGAAAGTGATGATTCATCCAATGACGTATTCACCGGCGTTTCAACATTAATTACAAACGGATGTTGGGTCGACCAACCGTCTAGTACGTTTAATGCGTTTTGTGGGTCACCAAAATCAGTGGGATCGGCAACCGGTATGTTTAGTGTGTAATCGAAAAAGCCATCATCGCCTGGCAGCATTAATAGGTCGTTAGGAATGTTGAGGTTCCCTGCTGCTGGATCAAATACTATTCGCGAGAATGGGGTTTGTACTTCTGTTTCGGCCTGAATGTCGGAAAGGGTTTCATCGGAGCCACCACAGCCTGCTAGACCCAGTGCAAGGGCCACACTGGAACTTAATACGAGTTTTCTCATCTCTACTCCCTACAAGCATTGTTGTTATTCTGTGTCTAAAATTCGGTTTTATTAAAATAGCTTGGTCTATCCTGCTTTAACAGGCATAGAAGATCGTTTCAAACATGTTAGACCAGTTGTATCTTCCTCAATCTTATTGACTTTGTTGCAACTTTGCAAAGTTTTGTTAACTAGTTTGGTGAACTTTTTTTACGTTTAGCAGGTTTTTGACAGGATTGTTTTACTTAGCGGTCAGGTTGAGTATCATCACACCACTTGTAAAACGCCTTGCAAAGCCTCTTTGCACGATGTAACTGAAGGACAATCATGAACGACTATAATGCGCCCAGCAATTTATTAAACGATAAAGTAATTCTTATTACTGGCGCCGGTGATGGTATTGGTGCGCAAGCGGCTAAAACTTACGCAGCATTTGGTGCGACTTGTATATTGCTTGGCAGAACTGTCGCCAAGCTTGAAGCTGTGTACGACGACATAGTTGCCGCTAAGGGCGCAGAGCCTGCGATTGTGCCTTTAGATATAAAAGGTGCTACGCCTAGTCATTATCAACAAATGACTCAGACTATTATAGACCAGTTCGGTCGTTTAGATGGGGTGTTGCACAACGCCTCTATTCTTGGCCATTTAAGTGCATTTAAAGATATTGACGCTCAAGAATGGCAAGATGTCATGCAAATAAACCTAAACGGTATGGTGTATATGACGCAGGCATTACTCCCTGCTCTTTTGAAATCTGATAGCGCCTCAGTGATTTTCACCACCTCAAGTGTAGGTAGAAAGGGTCGCGCCTTTTGGGGAACCTATGCGGTGTCTAAGTTTGCTACCGAAGGGGTTATGCAAACTCTAGCAGACGAATACCAGAACAAGTCTATCCGCTTTAACTGCATCAACCCAGGCGCTACGCGAACAAACATGCGCGCCCAAGCATTTCCGGCAGAACCCCCTGAAACATTAAAAACGCCAGAAGACATTATGCCTACGTACTTGTACTTGATGGGTAATGATAGCGCGGATGTTAACGGTGAGTCTTTGGATTGCCAGCCAAAGTAACCTAAGCCGCCAAGTTTAATATGATCAGGCTTTGACATGGGCAGGTTTGGACACAAGAGGCTTTGACACAAGTAAGTAGTGATACCGAGCTGTATTTGCAGGGCAACAAAAAAGCCGCGTTAACGCGGCTTTTTGATCATTAGACGAAGCGCTATATTAGCCTTCCATTTTTGCCCAAGTATCTCGCAGACCTACCGTGCGATTAAATACAGGCTTTTCAGCAGTACTGTCGTTATCTAAACAGAAATAACCGGTACGCTCAAATTGCCATGCACCAACTTCAGGTACATTCTCTACCAAGCCAGCTTCAGCCCAACCTTGTTTTACGTCAAGAGATTCTGGATTGATAGCATCGGTAAAGTCTTCTTCGGCAGCAGGATTAGGTACATTGAACAAGCGGTCGTATAAACGGAACTCTGCAGCTTTGGCCGTTGCTGCATCTACCCAATGAATAACCCCTTTCACCTTGCGGCCATCAGCTGGATCTTTACCTAACGTATCCGGATCGTAGGTACAATATACGGTAGTTACATTGCCCTCTTCGTCTTTCTCTACGCGGTTTGCTTTCACTACATAGGCGTTGCGAAGGCGAACTTCTTTTTCAAGTACCAGTCGCTTGAACTTTTTATTTGCTGATTCACGGAAATCCTCTGCTTCAATCCAGACTTCACGACTAAACGTGATGTCTCGAGTACCCATTGCCTCATCATTCGGATGATTAGGAGCCGCCAAGGTTTCAGAAGCGCCTTCTTCGTAGTTCTCAATAACCACTTTTATAGGGTCAAGTACGGCCATTGCACGAGGTGCATTCACGTTTAAGTCATCGCGAATACAGGCTTCTAGCATGGACATTTCAACCATATTGTCCATTTTAGTCACGCCGATGCGCTTACAAAACTCAACAATAGAGCCTGGCGTATATCCGCGACGACGCAGGCCAGCTACCGTTGGCATGCGTGGGTCATCCCAGCCATGAACGTGTTTTTCATCAACCAACTGAATAAGACGGCGTTTACTTAGCACCGTGTATTCCAAGTTTAGTCGAGAGAATTCATACTGCTTAGGGCTGCAATCGATAGAGATATTCTCAATCACCCAGTCGTATAAACGGCGGTTGTCTTGAAATTCTAACGTACACAATGAATGCGTAATGCCCTCAATGGCATCTGATATACAGTGCGTAAAATCGTACATTGGATACACACACCATTTATCACCAGTTTGATGATGGTGGGCGTGCTTCACTCTGTAAATAACCGGGTCGCGCATGCACATAAACGGCGAAGTCATGTCGATTTTGGCGCGCAGGCTGCATTCGCCTTCGGCATAGTCACCGGCGGTCATCTTAGCGAATTCACGTTTATTGGTTTCTACATCGGTGTCGCGATAGGCGCTATTTTTACCCGGCTCTTTCAAGGTACCGCGCAATTCACGCATGACTTCCTGGCTAGAAAAATCGACATAAGCTAAGCCTTTATCAATCAATTCGTTTGCAAAGCCGTGTAGCTGGTCGAAGTAGTTAGAGGAATAACGCTCATCACCGCTCCATGTAAAACCGAGCCATTTAACGTCTTCCTTAATCGAATTAACAAAAGAAATATCTTCTTTTGCTGGATTCGTGTCGTCAAAACGCAGATTACAGGTTCCCGTGTAATCTTTTGCAATACCGAAGTTCAAGCAAATGGATTTGGCATGACCAATGTGAAGAAAGCCATTTGGCTCCGGCGGAAACCGCGTTTTTATTGAGTCATGCAAACCACTGGCAAGATCTTTATCAATGATTTGACGGATAAAATTGGTCGGACGATGCTCAGTCTCGGCCATTCGCATGTTCCCCTTATGCACAAGTAATTATATTAATAACGTGAGTATACCACTGACACAAATGCTTCAACCACGTTTTATTCATTTAACGCTGACAACTGGTTGAATAACCGACGACAGAGGCCGATATTGCTACCTTTCACATTAAACACCGCACTATAGATGATAGCGAAATAAAGGGCGCAAGCTGTTTTGTAAAAGGATGCGTCGATAATTCACTATCGGGCTTCATAGTTCAAAAACAAGACTTAAGGGAAAAATGTGTTAATCTGATTTTGATGGCAACGATGTCGTTGTAGCGAGAAATGATGTTTATGAAAGAAAAAGCGACCTCTTTTGATATTGCTCACTTGGCCGGTGTTTCACAATCAACCGTTTCAAGAGCACTAAACAATAGCCCTCTTGTTAATTTAGAAACAAGAGAGCGCGTGCAGCGAATCGCACAAGAACTCAATTATAAAGTCGATAAAAATGCGAGCAATTTGAGAAAGCAAAAAAGCAGTACGATTGCCCTTTTACTTTTTGAGGACCCCACCTCAGACGACTCAATGATAAACCCTTTTTTCCTTGCCATGCTAGGCAGCATCACACGTGCCTGTGCAAAAGCGAATTACGATCTTTTAGTCTCTTTTCAAAATTTAGAAGACGATTGGCATGCGGAATATGAAGACTCAAATAAAGCAGACGGCATTATCTTATTAGGGTATGGCAACTACACCGACTATCAAACCAAAGTGGCGCAGCTTGAGTCGCAGGGCACGCATTTTGTTCGTTGGGGCGCCCCTGATAAGGACCACCCTGGAGTCAGTATTGGCTGCGATAATTATCAAGGCGGACAAAGTATTACCGAGCACTTAATCGCGTTAGGTAAAAAAACCTTTGCCTTTATTGGCGACAATGGCGTTCATGCGCCTGAATTTATGGCGCGATATCGCGGTTATACCGACACATTAGAAAAACATAACCTTACCGCTAAAAGTGTTCAGCGAAACGCCATTTCCACAGAAGATGATGGCTCAGACGCTGTTCGCTCATTAATAGAATGTAACGAGCTGCCTGAAGCAATTGTATGCGCCTCAGATTTAATCGCAATGGGCGCACTGCGTGCCTTACGACGGGCCAACATCAATGTGCCACAGGATGTGGCAGTGGTTGGCTATGACAATATTGCGGTTTCTGCGTACACCACCCCTGCATTATCTACTGTGCAACAAAATACCAATCTTGCGGGAGAGTTATTGGTCGACACCTTATTAAGGGCCATTAACAACGAGAAAGTAGAAGACTATCTAATGCCTGCTGATATCATCATACGCCAGTCCTGCGGTAGCGAGTAAAGCGTTAAAAACCAAAAAGGGTGCGTGATGAACGCACCCTTTTTTGACTTGGTTAAGCTAGGTTTGCAGCCTCGCGCTTTACTGCCTTTTCATTTGGTCAGCCAGGGTAGCCATTAGTTCATCGTTCGTAATAGCGCCATCACGCACCCATACTTGAACACCGTTAGCCGCCACAGTACTTAAGAGCGAACCGCCCTCTCGTATCTGCTGGCTTTCACCGCCTAACTGCTCCTGCCACTGCCCCTCTTGCATAAACTGCGACACATTAAACGAGGCAGGTTTATTGGACTTATTCAACAACACTAGCGCGGTTTGCTGATTTTCTTTATCTTGTAACACGCGATAGAACACCGCTTTGTGCTCTTTTAATTCAACATTTAACTGAAGCCCACGCTGCAAGGCCGGCGTTGCTTTTCGCACGTTAGCAATATCGCTAAGCGCTTGCTGAATTGGGTTGGCTTTTGCGCTGTCGATACGCTCTTGCCCTAGATAATTGCGATTACCAGCATGCTCTGCAGTGCCGCGCATAAAGCCAATTTCAGACCCCATATATACAACCGGAATTCCTCTTACCGTAAATAACCAGTTATGAGCATTGATAAACCCATCATCTGTGGCATTCATGCGGGCCATGTCATGATTATCGTAAAACGTCGTTAAATCATACACGTTTTCATAAGGCCCATGGGTAAGGTGTAACACCTCTTTCATATCCGCAAAATCACTGTCCAGTGGTTTTTCAAACACTGACAACATGGCTTTTTGCATAGGGAAGTCGAGCACACTGATGTTGCCGTTTTTATCTAGTGTGTGCTGCGCAATATTATTCGCCTCGTAATCGAAGCTTTCTCCGAACATAAAAAAGTCAGGGTTTTCTTCACGCACACGGTCGGACATTTCTCGCCAAAACGCATGAGGCACATGGCGAATAGTGTCTATTCGAAACGCATCAGCCCCCTGAGAAATCCAATAAAGGTAACTGTTGATCAAGTAATCTCTTAGGGCTGGGTTTTCGTCATCTAAGTTAGAAAGCTTCACTAAGTCTGGATAGTTGTGAAAAAAGGCATGCAGAGGATTGTTTTTTGGATCTAAATCCTCAGGCGCTAAATTTTGATGGTCTGCCACCAAAAGCCCGTTTTTATCGTATAGCTCACCGTATCCTGGTAAATCATTAGTCATGGTGAAACTGGGTGAACCATGATTAGCCACAATATCAAACACTGACTTTAAACCCTGCTCGCGCATTTGTGCGGTATATTGCTTAACGGTCAGGTCTTCACTCACCAAATGCTCGTCGGGTTGATAAAAATTCGACGCCCAATACCCGTGATAACCAGTTTTACCACCGTCTTTAAATGCGCCGCCATAGGTGATTTGTTCGTCGCCATTAAACGCATAATCAGGGTTGTCATGAACCGGTGTCATCCACACTGCGGTAAAGCCCATCTCTGTAATGTAGTCGGCGTTTTGTAAAATACCTTTTAAGTCGCCGCCCATATACCCTACGTAGGCTTTTTTGCCTTCAGGCCCCTCTAGTGGCAGCCTCCAAGTAGGATAGTCTCCACCTTGGTCCTCAAAATTATTCGACTTGTCACCATCAACGAATCTATCGGTCACTACAAAGTAAATAGCTTCCCTCGCAAAGGGTGTGGTTGTGCCTACTATTGTTTGATTATTCAGCGACTCAACATTAGCTCCCTGGTGATTAACATCTGCCTTGCTTGTGGCGTTATTCGAGTTTGTGCAGGAGGCTGTTAATAATGTCGCTATGGCCATCGCGATTGCTGTGCGTTTAGACACCATCTTGAATAACTCCTTTTTCTTCAACAATTTCACTGGTATCAGCTTCTTTTACAAAAAATACTGCTATAGCACCAATCACCATGGACACACCCGCAACGACAATGATGTATTTAGCGTCGTTATCGAAAACGCTACTTAAGATCCAACCTGCTGTTAGGCCTGATACAATTTGTGGCGCCGCAACGGTAAAGTTAAATATGCCCATGTACACGCCAGTTTTATCAGCAGGAAGTGCACCAGCCAACATAGCGTAAGGCATTGCAAGAATAGCGGCCCACGCAATACCCACGCCTATCATGGGTATGAGTAATTTAACGGCACCAAGAGGTACGGTAACTTCTGTGATGAGAAGGTTGACGTTTACCATGGTTAAATCTTGGAAGAATAAAAAGCTCACGTAACTCAGGCCGCCCAGTGCCAACGCGCCAGCATAAATGGTTTTGCGACCAAATTTGTCCGCTAGCTTTGCAAGAAAGATAGAGAAAATAGCGGCAAACACAGAATAAGCGGCAAATAGAATGCCCACCCAGTCGCCGGCGGCACCTTTGGCCATAATGATAGCCTCTGGAACCATAGGAGCAGCTGCGATAAATGCAGGGTCAAACCATTGCTTATCTACGTTCCATATATGTTGGGTAATAGCGGGCGTGGTGTATACCCACATGATAAAGAGTGCAAACCATGAGAAAAATTGCACAACCGCTAACTGTTTCATGGTTTTAGGCATAGTTGCCACTAACGCAAAGAACTCTTTTAAACGCTGTGCTAGTGGAGCCTTCTTTTCTTTTTTCTCTGAGTTAAGGGAAGCGCCCTGTTCAGGACTCAACCCTTTATATCGACTGTATTCTTCAGGCGAATATTCTTTCGTTCTAAACACGGTCCAAATAACGGTACCCAACAACACTGAAGCACCGATATAGAATGCCCACATTACTGAAGGTGCAACCTCCCCCATTTGCGCCGTGTTCTCTAAACCCACAACGTTGGTGAGCACAAAGGGAAGGATAGAGCCAATAACAGCACCGATATTAATAAGAAGAGACTGAATAGAATAGCCCACATTGCGCTGCGATGGCGGAACCATGTCTGAAACTAATGAGCGAAACGGCTGAAAGCACACATTAAACGAGGCATCCATGAGCGCAACCATGAGCGCCCCCATTACCATTGGCGCTAAAAACGCCACAAAAATAGGCGCATTAGGTAGCAATATCATACCCACAACGGCAGCCACGGCACCGGCTAAAATAAACGGTCTTCTGCGGCCCAGTCTATTCCACGTTCTGTCCGACGCAGAACCTACAATCGGTTGCACGATTAAGCCCATAATTGGGGCGACAAGCCAAAACAATGACAAAGAGTGAAGATCGGCGCCCAGATCTGAAAGAATACGGCTCACATTTGCGTTTTGCAGGGCAAAACCAAATTGAACGCCAAGGAAGCCAAAACTGACATTCCAAATTTGCCAAAATGAGAGGCGGGGTTGAGTTGCTTGCATAATTAGCTCTATTTATTGTTTTTAAATTAATTTACAACGAATACCGTTGCAGACATTGGTGGCAACGTTAACGTGTCGTCAACGCCAAATACGGTTTTATCGCTTAGGCGAGTGGCTTGCGTGTATTTTGATAGCATGGTCGAATAACGAGCAAGAGATACCTTCGCCTCTTGTTTATTCATTATTACCATTATCATGCTACCGTCATCCTCTTCAGCGCGGCGGAAATACGTATAAACGCCATCATGAGGGGCGTAATGCTTCATTTCTCCCATAAACACGTTGGGATAATTTTGTCGCAAAGCTAATAATGTTTTCACCCGTTGCTGCGCCCAACGTTCATCTTGTGACAATCCTTCGCCTGTAAATGCATTTACTGCTGAATCGCTATTCTGTTTGAAGCCGCCTGGAAAATCGGACCTGATAATTCCGTGATCTGAACTGTCAGGGTTGGCCATGAGAATTTCTGTTCCATAGAATACTTGAGGAATACCACGGGTGGTTAGGAAAAACGTCATAGCCATATTCCATTTGTCTATATCGTGACCAAGCTGAGTAAAAATACGGCTCATGTCATGATTATCAGGAAATATCACTAGGTTGTTAGGATCACCATATAGGAAGTCGGTCGCCAGCGTTTCATAAATATTCCCTAGCCCTGTGTTCCATGACTCTTCTTGTGTAAGTGCAGATGTCAGCGCGGCCTGTAGTGGAAAATCCATTACAGATGGCAATGCACTAACGTACTCATCATGACGATGGCTTCCCGCCTGCCAGTAAGCGGTAATGGCTGGGTTAATCGTCCACTCTTCTCCCACAATGTTAAGGCTTGGATATTCTGACATAAGACGGGCTGTCCACTTTGACAAAAACCCTTTATCGGAATAGGAATAGGTATCTACACGAATGCCGCTTAAACCGGCAAACTCCACCCACCAAATAGCGTTTTGAATTAAGTAATTCGCTAAATGAGGATTTTTTTGATTGAGATCTGGCATGGTAGGAACGAACCAACCATCGCTAAAGCCTTCAATATCGCTTTCTATAACATGAGGGTCGTGAAGTGATTCTCGCTTGTGCGTGGTGGCAACGAAATTCCCCTCGTTATTTATCCAATCATCTGAAGGTGTATCCTCCATCCACAGGTGACCACTGCCTATGTGATTAAGCACCATATCCATGATAATGCCAACGCCCTGCTCGTTTGCTTTTTCACTGAGCGTGACATAATCGGCATTGGTACCGAAGCGAGGGTCTATTTGATAAAAGTCAGTTGTGGAATACCCGTGGTAACTGTATTTGGCCATTGCATTTTCAAGCATTGGCATTGTCCAAATTTGCGTAAAGCCCATGTCTGCGATGTAACCAAGGTTATCTATAATGCCCTTGATATCACCGCCATGTCGGCCACCCTTGTTCGACCTATCAACAATATCTCGGTAACCAGCGACATCATCGTTACTGGAGTCGCCATTAGCAAACCTATCTGGCGTAATGAGATAAATTGCATCTTTAGCAGAGAACCCTTCACGACTTTTACTCTCACTGTCTCGAGGCTGCAGTTCATAAGAAAACTCATAAGAAAGTAAGTTGGAGGACGAGTTAGCAGACGAATGAGAGACTTTTGCCGAGCCAGCTTCGTTGTTTGCGTTAATATTACTCGTATTTTCTGCGTCATCAGTTAACGTAAATATCAGCTCGCCGCTTGCTGCATTTGAAATGTCCAAGGTAACAAATAGATAGTTGGGGCTATCTAATGCCGTTACTGCATTAATAACGACCCCCTCTCTATTTACCGAAACTTTTTTATTAGCAATATTGTCACCATGAAGCATCAATTCAACCAATGGCGATTCCATACCTACCCACCAATTTGGTGGATAAACATCAATACTGCCTTTGGCGGCATACACAGGAAGCGTGCTTGCTGAAACTGTGAACAATGCTGCAGTGGCTATTTGTAAAGAACTTGGTTGTAAAAAGCGTGTTCGCAAAAGGCCAGCTCGCGAAGCGCCTATTCTAAAAAGACTTGTTCCCACAGTCTTTCGTGGTAAAGCAAACCTGAGAAGAGACGACCGGAGAAAATTTAAAACTGGAGACGTCACTAAGACCACCTCATGTTAAAAAGACGTTAAGTAAAAAGCGAAAGAAGATAGTACCTGTGTAACACTAAGATACCAATTCACTGCATACGTATTCACTACCTGGGAACTAGGACCTGTAAACAAAAAAGCCACTTGGCTTGCTTAATACAAACAAAGTGGCTTTTACCGGATGCTTTTATTTGAGGCTGCTTATCAAGCGCTTGCCTGGGCTATTAATAAAAGTCACGAAAAAGACAGTGCTATTAACTCTTATAGTTCAAAAACCAGTGTCTCTAGGCCCTCAAGCGAAACTGATGTCATCACAGTGCCGTCTTTAGCGTCTAATGCGAGTTGCTTTTCGCCGACCAGAGGCTTAAGCAACGACGGTATTTCTGACTCTGTAAACAAAGACGTGGGGAAAATAAGCTGCATGTCTTTTACAGGCTGTTCTGAGAAATTAGTAACAACAATAAACCCATCATCTTGTGAGCGCCTTGCAAACGCAAACTGCTGCTCACTGTAATTATTACTTGGCAGGCGTTGAGAGGTGCGTTTATTTGAGTTACGGCTATTTGAGTTTTGGATTTGTGAAGGCGAATTATCATTCTGCGCATTACTCAAATTGATATCGTGCAGACTGATAAAATCGCCGTTCACTGCGCCATGGTTGGCAGCAATAGCCATTATGGACTCATAGAAATTCCGTAAAGACTTTTCTTGCTCTGTGGATGCACCGCCATCAAACTTTCCATTGTTCATAAAACGCTGATGGGCAGGCACGCCGGCATAATCAAAAATAGAGGTCCGAGTAGGGTCGCCAAATCCCATGTCTTCACTTCCGTCCTCCCCAACGTCTTGGCCAAAGTAAAGTAGCGTTGGAGAGCTGCTAATCAGCGCGCTAACGGCAAGTGCTGGTTTGCCCTTCTCTGCACTGCCTGCAAAATCCTCACTAGCAATGCGTTGTTCGTCGTGGTTTTCTAAAAAGTGAAGCATATGGGGTGCAATATCAGAAATTTGATTGTGAACAGATACCAGATCACTGACTTTCCCTGAGCCCTGCATAATGGTCTTAAGCGTATCGTAAAATCCAACTTTATCGTACAGATAGTCCATCTTGCCTAGGTGTATATAATCTCGGTATTTAGACGGTTGATATACCTCTGCCAATAAAAACGCGTCAGGCGAGCGTTGTTTAATACTGCTGTTTAAAAATGACCAAAATTCGACAGGTACCATTTCTGCCATGTCGTAACGAAAACCGTCGACACCTTTATCTAACCAATAATGGGCAATGCTCTGAAACTTATACCAGGAATCAGGTAGGGATTTGTCTTTCCAAAAATCTACATGTTCGCTATATGACTTCTCTGCGTATTGTGCAGGTAACGTGGGGAAGTCATAGGTGCCATCAGGCTTCACACCGTAGTTTATTTTAACGGTTTCATACCAGTCGTTAATGTCGGGCTTAGCAGCTCTTGCTCCATTTCCGGTCCATTTTGCTGGGTACTCTTTAAATTCACCATCAGCTAAGGGATGTTCGTCTCCGCCAAGGGTCTCATAGCCTTGTGCGGTAGGCACTTCAAATGCTTTATCTACAACGTAGTAAAAATTATTGTCTCTTGCATACACCACTGAAGTATCGTCGTTGTGACCAAAGTTGGTTTGTCCCTCGGGCAATGATAACGATTGATAGCTGCGAGCAACATGGTTTGGAACGATATCGATAATCACCTTCATGCCATTTTCATGTGTACGCTTTATGAGGGCTTCAAACTCTTCCAATCTGTTTGCTGGGTTTAGCGCGAGGTCAGGATTTACGTTGTAGTAATCTTTCACTGCGTAGGGGGAGCCTGCACGGCCTTTTACTACATCGGGGTCGTCGTGTGATATTCCATATTCGCTGTAGTCGTTGATAACTGCGTGATGTGGCACACCTGTATACCACACATGGCTGGTACCTAGCGCTTTAATGCTAGAAAGTGCAGCATCATTAATATCGGCGAACTTACCTACGCCATTGTCTTCAATGCTACCCCATGGAATATTTGCTGTATTCGTATTTCCATAAAGGCGAGTAAAAAGCTGGTATACCACCGGCTTGCCCTGCACTAATGATAGGTGTTCAGTGGAGAGCGCTTTAGTAGACGGCGCTTTACTAGGAGAGGACTGGCCATTCTCAGTAGGGTTTGAACCCTGAGATTGTTGATTACTCATTGTATCGTTGTCTGAACAGGCTAGAAGACTTGAGACCACGATAGCAACCGCGATAGGTTTTCGAAACGAAGAAATAGTAAAAGAAGACATATTTTTAACTGGCATCGTATTGATTACTTCAATTTTTCTGAATGCCAACAGGATACGCGTTAACGTATTGTTAAAAAACATGCATACGTATTCAACCCCAAAAAACCTATTACTATGCTGCTACTGAAACCCTTTCCTCACGCTTTATAACAAACGGAACGTTAGCGGTAGAGGTGAAAGCATCAACACTCATTTTATTCAAACTAGGCTGAATGCTCTGATGCACCTCTTGTTGAAAACGCTTTAAAGTGTTTGAGAGTTCGCTCACTAAAGTAGTTGGTGAAAGGCGGTAAGGCACTCGCTGCCCTTTAAAGCTGATAGCTTCGCCAACTTCATTAAAGTGAATGCCAAACGCCTTCATTCGTCTAGCCAACTTTGGCTCCATTAGCACATAGGCGTGAGACATATTTAAATGCAAACAGACACTGGTGGCCATTAAATAGAGCGCAATCGATAAATAAGGTAATTGTTCAATATTGAACTTTAGGTTTTTGTTTTGCTTTACTTTCGCCAGTTTTTCACTTGGTAACACTTTTGTTTTAAACTGCCTAACTCGAAACTCTCTGGGCACAGCGAGACGAGAAATTTCACATACGCCGTCAGACACTAAATTAGAAGGCAAAAGTGACGAACAAGAAAATGCATCGGAAAACTTGTCTTCCAGAGGTAGAGCGCCACTGCCATGCTGGGGTAATACTAGGCGTATTGTACCTGCGCACTCTCCGGTAGGAAGGTGCTTAATGTAGCAGTTCACTGCCCTATCGTCGTACTTGTCTACCTCAAGAGACGACGCTCTTGTCTGTTCAAACTTCATTTCTTCACAATAGACTTTATGACGTGTTTTAAAACTAACGTCTTTGTCTTTTTCATCGTTGGCAACAACCAGTTGATAACGGCTAAAAAAGAAACGAACAATTTCTTCGTCGATGGCGGGTTGTTTAGCAAACATACTTGGTAGCAATGCTGGTAAATTGTTAAATTTCTGAGAAACCACATGGTTAAACTTACTCATCGCTTTTCTTGTTCTTATAATCAACGCAAAACTCCCAAATTTTTATCATTTTGGTAAGCGTCCTAGCTCACATGAAACACGCACAACCGATTAGATTTTCGTTGTGTTATTTGTGTCTCTACTGCTCCGTATTAGCGCATCCCCGCTAACAAAATCAGACTTTGATAATCTATCGTACAACAGCACATTCGCTGTGGCGGCCAAGTTCATACATGAATATGTTGGTATGTACACAACATAATCACACCAGGTAAGAACGTCACTTGGCACACTTCCGTCCTCAGGACCGAGTATATAAAACGCATTTTCTGGGTGTTCGAAGTGCGGTAATGGCACAGCACCTTCTACTAACTCAACACACACTACTTTTGCACCTTTAGGCACAACATCTTTTAAATTATCGACACCAATAGTTGGAATAATTTTGTGAAACGCTTTTGTATCTGCGTTAAATTCCTTCGCCAATCTGTATCGCTGGCCGGTATAAAAAACCGACGCTACACCATAGCAGCCGGCAGCCCGTAAAATAGAGGCAACATTCACCGGATTTTTTGGATTTATTAAGCCAATTGAGGCCTTTTGTTTTGCCAGTTCCATACTTCAGCTCAATTCACTGTTTTTATTGTTAGCGGATACTGCCACTTATTCTTACCACCTACCACACGCAGCAACGTAAATTAGGCTAAGGTATAAGTTTTAAGCCCTTTTACTCGTCACTTAGAGGTCAATTAAATGTATAAATACCGAGAACGCATCAATAAATTGAACCTTAATTGTGTGACCTGCTTTATTATTTTGTTTAGTTAAAGCAATTTATGAACCAGAAGTGCGTAAAAATTACAGTGCGCAATGCGAATATCTTACAAGAGTATGTAAAGAGTACAAGGAAAGTATGGTTAAACCATTTACACTTAAGAAATTGAGTCAGAGCGAGGCGATAAAATCAATGTATTCAATACTTTAAACAAAACCTGCTGGTCAAATGGCCTTTAAAATTAAAAGTAATATTTGTTCTTTTACCTTTTTTAATTGGATTTCTGAGCGGGATAAAAGGAAGGCGTTTTTGGAACAAGTGCATTTCGCTCATTTAGATGTATGCAATCGGGTACAGTGTAAGGCGCTGATTTTGCGTTCTTATACATCGTCACACTCTTAGAGTGAGTGAATTTTGAGCTGCAACAGCGTTATGTATCAAAAAAGATACGCTGTTACAGCTTGCATTGAATATGTTTACTCATATTAACGCGAAACCCCATTAATTAAATGAGGCTTATTAGCCTTGTAAGCTAAGGCAGCGCGTTAAGATAAAACGTGCTGCATAGTCTAAGCACGTGAAATAAGACGTAACCGGACTTACTGTTTCAGGCCACATCCATCATTTGACCAGATAAGAAACGTCTTCCCATCCTTCTGCCTTGCGCATAGCCTCTTAAAAGCTTCTTTTTGTCCATAGTTAAACGCTTTACGCTAAAGGAGGCGTCAGGAGCAATAATGTGTATTTTGCAGTCTGCTGGAGGGTTAGTGAGAAAGTGTAAGGTTTCGTTATAGGTTTTTGACCGATTAATCAGCGTACGGAGCAATTCCGGTTGCTCGCGATACATTTTCTCTAACAACCAAGGAGATTTCAGCTCAGGCTTTGTAAACCCCGGTGGCTGAGACAAAATAACGGTAATGTCTCTCGCCCCCATCGCATAAGCCTGCCTTGCAGGTATGGCATCGGCAACGCCACCGTCCACATAGCGCCGACCATCGATAACCGGTTGCTCCCTAAAAGCCGTCGGTAAAGCGCAAGAGGCAACCATAAGATCATCAACGTTATCTTCGTTCGCTTGAAAATATTCACATAATCCAGAATTAACATTGGTAACACCCACAAATAAATCGATATCAGTACCAATATGCGGTGCTCGTATGCCAAGAGACTGTTTTGAGTGATGCCACAACCAATGAACATCGGTCATATGACCACCTTGAACAAAGCGAAGTGGACTAAAAAACTCTCGCTTGGTCGCATACTGTAAAATAATTTTTTTGCTTAATCCCTGCATATGAGTGACATAGGTAGACAGGTTAGTCGCCCCCGCGGAAACACCAATTGCAAAGTCAAAGGCAAAATAGTGCTCATCCATAAGCTTGTCTAACACACCTGCGGCAAATACACCTCGCATGGCGCCACCTTCAACCACTAATGCTCGTTTCATACATTTAACCTTCCCTGTTATTGCATTTCTGTGTAAATGTCATTAATAGAGCTGGTGATACAAAATTCGCGCCATTAGGGCGTATTAAACCAACTTGGATAATTCACAAAAAAATAACAGGTTTATAAAAGGCGCATAGATAGAGAGCGAACTAAAAAAAGGAAAAAAGAGGTACGAATAAAAAACCGCAATATCGTCGATATTGCGGTTTACATTTGTTTCGTCGGATACACGCTGAGCGTGTTAAGAATTTACTTCATGGAAACAGTCAGCGTTGGCATTGCACCATCAGGACCTGAAACTTTGAATTCATACAGCCCAGCTTCAGCCACATCTATCATCAGGTTGTTATTACTACTTCCCAGAATTTTTGGTGTACCTACACTTACCGCATTGGTCGCTGAGTCATTAGGGTTGCCTAAGTTTACCGTTGACCAATCTTCTGAGGCGACTTTGAACTCAACCGCTCCAGCACTCAACTCTACCTCAGCAACATAATCACCAGCACCTAAATAGGAGAACCTATCAACGGCCTCCCAACCATTCATGCCACCACGAACATATACATCGGTTTCACCCCAGAAATCCTCTTTGTACACACCAATAGTAGGTGCATCCTCATTTGACACATTAAAAACAAATACATAGCGATCGGCATTTTCAATAGTGAGGATAAGGTTATCATTGGTCGCTGCCAATCCAACGGACTGCCCAACAACCACATTTCTATCACTGTCGTCGCTACTAAGCGCTCCGAAATTAACGGTACTCCAGTCTTCAGAAGCGACTTTAAATTCATAGGTACCAGGCTCTATATCTCGAGCAAACGTATAGATACGGCTTCCTTGGTACTGGAATTCTTCAGCGGTTCCCCAATCGTTCATTGCACCACGAAGATACACTGGCGTGCCAACATAGGGCTCCTCATTCTCTACTGTCAACACTGGCGCTTCGCTTTCACTGGCATTAATAGTAAATAGATACGTAGCATCGATTGACGGCGTAAACGCAAGGTTTGTATTGGTTCTACCTAATACTTTTTCAACGCCATCCGTTACCGTACCATCATCACCTTCTACTGCTCCGAAGTTCACCGTATCCCAGTCTTCAGATGCAAACTTAAACCCATAGGTCGTCCCGCCAACAAGCGGTACCGAAACGTTATAAATACCGTCACCTTGATAGGTAAATGCATTATCTAAAGACCATCCATTCATGTCGCCACGTAAATAGGCCGTAGTATCGCCATAAGGCACCACATCAGGAGCGCCTGATGTCGCAAATGCACTTAGCCCGTAGCCTTGCGCACCGGATTGAGGCTTAACAAAAACGGCAATGGTTAACGCTGGTACAGTAAAAGTGCCATTGCCATCATCACCTTCTGTAAACATTGCGCCTCGCACGCTGCTGTCAACTGAATTTGCATGAGTAGCATGTAAAATAAAGCCTGTGGCAGTATTTACTGTAATGGTTTTCTCATTATAGCCCGAGTTAATCAGAACCATAATCGCGTCATTCATCATATCAATATCGGCACGAACAGTATCATCAGTTTGGGCAGCACCATCGTCGATGCTCATGGCAATTAAGCCTTTTTGCTGATTACTGCCAATATTATGAAAACCAATGCGATCGATAATATCGCGAGCGTTAGTTAACCTAAACAAGGGGCTGGACATCCGAATTGAAAGTAGCTCTGCAAACACATCAGAGGCAAACATTATGTCAGCTGTCGATGCGGCGCGCTCTGGGTTGTAAATGAGCTCGCCCATTTCTTCCCAGCGAGCCTCATTGTCTTGCGCAAGTGGTAAACCTACATTCCAGTTGTTGGTGCCATAGGTAAAGTCAACATAGTTAAACCAGTCACCGGAATCATAGGTATTGCGGTCCATAGACTTAGAGCGCAGCATGTCGCCGCCCATTTGTAGAAACGGAATGCCTTGAGCGACTAAGTTAATCCCCATGGCCACATTTTGCGCTCGAACGCGCTCTTGCAAGCTGATGTCTTGCGGCAATGTGTAGTTCAATTGATCCCAAAGGGTTTCATTATCATGCTTAGACACATAGTTAATGATGTCTGCCGGATCTTCAGCGTAACCGCCTAAATTACTGGTGGCCCCCGCACTACCCGATGAAGTCTCTAGAACGTAGTCTTTCAGTGTGCCAATCAAGCTCATTTTTACGCGGTCTTGGTCGCTAAGCAGCGCGTCTGAGTCAGGAGAGAAAATGTTCCCCTGACGGATGGCCTCGCGAATACGATCGTTAAACGTGCCAATTTCAGAACCTGCCATATTTAGCTGATTAGCCTGCTCATAACCCCGCTCTATCTTGGTCCACCCCTCGCCGTAGAAATAATTATCTTCATCAACTGTCTGCACCGCTTCACGCAAACGCAGCATAGTGTCTTTAGTTGCCTGGCTCATAATGTCAAAACGGAAAGAGTCATATTTGTAGTGCTCAGCCCACATGAGCAAAGAGTCCTCCATAAACTTTTCCATCATCACATTGCGCGGTTCTGTATCATCACAGCATGTTTCGCGAACAATCGCTCCAGTATCTACCTCATAACGGTGGTAGTACCCTGGTACCGTTTTATCGAGTACAGACTTTGAAAATACCCCCGACGCGTTTGTATGGTTGTACACAACATCAAGCGCAACGCGAAGTCCCATTTCGTGCAGCGCTTGCACCATTGCTCGCATCTCTTTAATGCGCTCTACACCTTCAGCACTTGACGCATAGCTTCCTTCAGGAGCATTAAAGTGATGGGGATCGTATCCCCAGTTAAATGTGTCTATACCGCGAAGATCATTAGTAAGCTGTTGCGCTTTTGCCGCTTCAGCAAGAGGGTCGTAGCTGTTATACACGTCTATCAGACGCGTATTTTCATTCTCTTCTTCGCATACTGCTGCCTCATTATTTAAACGACATAGCTCTCCCACGGTGTCATATAAATCAACTGTATTCGTAGGGTCTTCATCGATGGTGGCAATATCATTTGCCGGTAAAATGTGAAAGTAGTTCAGTCCTGCGTCAACGAGCTTTTGAAGATGCGCAACAGGTGCTGTGCCCTCCTCCGTAAAGGCGAGGTACTTGCCGCGATTTTCTTCAGACGTAGATTCGTCCAAGACACTAAAATCTCGTATATGCCCTTCGTAAATCACGGCATCTTCAGGGTTTTGGATAGTTGGAATTGTGTGAGAATCCCACCCTTCGGGTTTTAAGTCTTCATCTGCAAGATTCACAAAGCGTGAGAATCGTCCATTGGTGCTTAGCGACACTGAATAAGGGTCGGTGACCAATAATGTTTCTATATTGCCCGTATTAGGATGAAATACCGTTATTTCATAACGATATAGTTGTCTATCTAACGTGCTATCACCCTCGTACTTCCAAATGCCTGAATCGTTATCACGCACCATCTCAATACGCTCTGATAAACTCTTATTGTCGTTGTAAATAAGCAATTCGACATTAGACGCGGTAGGTGCCCACACTGCCGCAGTTATGCCGCTGTCGTGATAAATTCCACCTAATAGAGCTTCATCTGCATCATTTTCACCTCGAGTGAACAATGCATCAATCGCATTAGCAAGCTGAAGTCCGGTTGCAGCAACTAGATTACCTTCGCTGTCATACCCGCCTAGCGCAGTTTGTGTGGTGATAACGCTTTTTGCATCATCAACAGACCAATTACCTTCCCAAGCAGTTAGTTCACTCAAATGAGGAGCCAGTGCCGCCTGCTCATCAGTTAAGGTTGAAGGAATCAGTTCGACAATCGTTCCATTGATGCCATTTTCTAACGTACTTTCTAAATTCGCCGTAGCCGAGTAATGTAATTTAACTGTGGCTACTGACTCAGGTACGTCCCACAATATGGTATTAGCATCTAACCAGTGGGCGCCAAAACCCTCAATATCAACTGCCTGAGGCCCCAAAGACATAATAGGGAATTCGAACAGCGTAGGCTCGCCTGATAGCGTAAAGTTCATGCGCACAAATGTTTCGTCATCCTGAACAAGAGACGCTTGAAAATCGCCTCCGCCCAGTTCTTTACCCGCATCATCTGTACCTTTATGGATGATAAAGTTGTGACAATCGTCATAACCTTCTTTGAGTTCTAAAATCCAATACGCGCCATAGTTTGCGTCTACCCCATTATGCACACGCCCGTTAGCCCAATCTGTATCGGCGTCGGCATACGCATCGCAGGTATCATTATTCCAAGTATGTAAACGCCAGCCTTCGTAGGCCGCATCATTACTACTATTGTCTGCATCGACTGCTGCCCGGTTGTAATACAGTACAGCTTGGTTTTCCCCCGGGGTAAACACTGGCATAGGCAGAGACGGATCGGCGCCGACGACACAAGCGTCATTGGTTTCGTTAGGTACAGTTGGCGCTTCACACGCAATAGGCGGAGGCGCAACACACTCAGTGCCCGTTTCATCGGGTACGTTAGGCACGTCACAAGTTAATAATTGGTTGGTGCCAGACTCTACATCCGAGCCCCCACACCCTGTTATCATAAAAGCGCCTACTATCAGCACGGCTAACCGCCATACTCTTAAGCGAGTAAACATAGTGTTCTCCTGATTTGTTCTTATATTTGTAGCTTTTATTTTGGCTTTAAATAATGGGATAACGTTGCACAAGGCTAAAGATTTCATAATCGGTATGTCATCCCTAAGAAGTACTGAGTGCCAAAGTATTGAATAGTGCCGGTTTGTTCTTGTGACGAGAAATAGCTGCGAGTGGGCTCATCGGTAAGGTTATTTACCTGAAACAATACGCTCCAATTCTCGTTCAATTCGTAAGACGCTTGATAGTCAACGACAAGCTCAGAATCGAAATTGACCACCTGATCGTTAACGGCAACTTGTTGAGAAACAAACGAATCTCTAAAGCGTGTGGAAAGTCGGGTTTCAAATCCCTCGTATTCCCAAAATGCGGTAAGAGTGGCTACGTTTTCAGACAAACCAGGCAGGTTCGTTGCGTAAATGCCATCGCCAAGTGTGCGCTGGATCTCACTTTCTGTGTATGAGTAGCTTGCGCTTATGCCTAGTCCAGACCAAAAACCAGGTAACATGCTGTAAATTTGCGTATAGGCGATTTCGATACCACGAATGTAGCCACCTTCTGCATTGTTAACTGCTGTACTGTAGCTCCCGTTCTCTGTAGGCACCGTAACAAATAGCGGGTCACCGTTAGCATCTACGGCTAACTCTGACTCCTGGCCTGTAAATTCTGGCGTTAAATACACCGGTACTTGCACAGAATCAGGCGTAACAATGCCATTCCCTTCAAAGTCGTATGGGTCTATTTCGATGTCTTCAACAAACGATTCAATATCCTTGTAGAAGCCTGCTATAACTAATGCACCTTCGGTTTCGCTGAAATAGTACTCCCAAGACACGTCGTATTGAGTGGCGTAAAATGGCTCTAAATACGGACTATTACGGGCGTTACCATTGACTCGAGCAGTTGGCGTAGATAGGGTTATTTCCCCAGAATCTCGGTCTTGAAACGCGGTAACTACCTCTACGTTTGTCGAAGCATTTGCAGCAAAACGATTTATTGGTGCCCGCCCCATAACCTTTGCAGCAGCTACACGTAATTGCATATCGTCGTTAAGCTGAAAATTTAGGTTGATTGAAGGCAGCACATCGCTGTATTCGTGGCTAAGTAATGCAGGTCGATAAAAGTTATTAATAAGGCCTACATCATCGGTAATGTTTTGCGCACCCGCAGTTGGGTCGCTAACTTCTTCGGTTGCGCCGGTTTCTAAATCAGAAATTAGCTGCGTGGCACGCTGAAGCGTGGTTGAGCGTTGTTTACTTTTTACATAACGTACCCCCACGTTACCGGTGACAGGTAAACTTCCAATTTCCGTATTGATTGCTGCCATTAAGTAGGCTGAATTCACAGTTTCAAATACGTCGCCACTTTCTTGTAACGTCCAAGCAGTTGCCGGTCCTGTGCCTGGGCCATTTATTACCCCTGCAGCACCAGGCCCCCAAGTTTGAACCGGTACCGGCCTGCCGTCTGGAAACCACGCGTTTAGTGCACTGTCCAAATCTACTGACAGATAACTGGGGAAATAGCCAAAGTCGCCGCTCCAGTCTACCTGTTCCACCATCTCGGAGGTTAGTTTTAGCGGCGGTT
This sequence comes from Alteromonas genovensis, assembly GCF_010500895.1. Taxonomy (GTDB): domain Bacteria; phylum Pseudomonadota; class Gammaproteobacteria; order Enterobacterales; family Alteromonadaceae; genus Alteromonas; species Alteromonas genovensis. Next base: position 62,575 of record NZ_JAAAWO010000005.1, on the reverse strand, counting down.
GGCTTACTGAGAATGCGCTGTCGTTTCCATACTCAAACACAGAGCGATCGTTGTTATATTCTCTGTCTGAATAGCGGTAACCAAATTCCAAGCCGGATATAACGGGTGAATCTATAAAATATTGAAAATCAATTCTGTAGGCATCTAATTCGTCTTTATTTTCAAACGGGTAAATACCATACTTGCTTACCATCACGCGGTCGGTGTCGGTGAATGCGCTCATTTGATTAAAACCTAGGTCAGGTAGGTCTAATCCATTGAGCAAATACGATATTTGCACGTTCTCATCGAAAACCGGATTGGCTACATTGGCGTCTTCTCCCACTAAAGACCACAATAAACCGTTTCTAAAGTCGCTTTCAGCAGTAGAACGAGAAATATCAAACTGAACCGCTAGGTCGGCACTTATTTCCCAATTGGCGTTCACACCAAAGTTTGCAACGCTATCAAAATCTTGATTGTCATCGTTTACCAACTCTACGCGAGTAAAGCTATTGTCTGTGCGTGAAAATGTGCCGCCAATCACGCTATTGTTTACAACGGTAGGGTTAGTGATCCCTGCATTGATACCGCCCAGTTTTACTCTAAAACCTCGCGCGAAGGCTTCAGAGTCAAACTTTGATATAAAGGCGTCGGCTTTTAGCGTAAAGGTGTCGATTGGTGCCCATTCAATGGCGGCCACATAACCATCGCGAGTTTCCTCCCCTCCTTTGTGCTGCATTTCAAACCCTTCGGATATATACTCACATTCCACACATGAGTCAGGCCCATCAGCGTCACCCTCAATGCCGTCTACATCCACAAGTCCGTTGTAAGCCAAGCCTATAAACTGAGTTGAAACACTCGGTTGAAATAAGCGGGCATACCCTAACGACACGCCTACCGTGTCATCTAAAAATTTACCTTGATAGGAAAAGCTAAGACGATGGCCGAATTCCTCTGCGTCGGAAACTTCTGATGCCCTATCGTTATACATCCCTCGCATATTGGCGCTGAATTTATGTTGCTCCTGCATTTTAAGAGGAGATGCTGTCTTTAATTCAACCGTTCCAGCAATACCCCCCTCAATAAGAGAGGCTTTCGGTGATTTATACACCGCAGCTTCACTGATGAGCTCCGAAGGATATTGGTCAAATTCAATAGCGCGGCTACCGCTTGTAGAAACCTGTTCGCGGCCATTTAATGTTGAAAATACAAAATCACCAGAAAGCCCCCGAATGTTTATCTGTGCTGCTTGGCCACCGGTGCGAACCGCTGAAATACCCGGAAGTCGAGTTAGCGCATCAGCCATTGATACATCCGGAAGACCGCCTAAGTCATCCGCTGAAATCTGCTCAGACACTGTGTCTGAAAAACGCTTTTGGTTTAAAGACTGAATTAAGCTCGTACTAAACCCTCGTACTTCAATGCGCTCAAGTTCTTCCCGTGGGGGAACTTCAACCGCTTGCGTTGCATTAGCTTCTGTGGTGGTTTTGGCTTGTGGATTGTCGGCCTCTTCCTGTGCATGGAGGGGCAACGACATAAAGGCCACCCCGCTGCTTATCAGGGCTGCCATTATTGTGCTGGGTTTAAATGTTTGCATGGGTGTCCCATTCTTTGTTTATTATCGACAAGTTAGGACTACAACAGCTAATCCGGTCCTTAACTTGCCTCTTTTGTTCCAGTAATGAATCTTACTGTTTTGTACAAAAAGGGAGCAATGCTATGCATACGTATTCATTTACATATCTGCTACATATATTTCAAATTCGTTCTATTTAGAAACACTTAAGTTACAAATAGCGGTAACCGGTTTCTATTAGTTTTGATTTAAATATGTTAAAAATCAGAGTGCTAGTAAGCAATCTAGAAGGGTAAGATTAAAAAGGATATGTAGAAAAGCAAAAAGGAGTTTAGTAAGAAATATTAGATAGGTGATTAAAAGTTAGCCATTAAAGTATGAACGCAGATAACGAGCGAAATAAGCAATTAGAGTGATTGAACAACGATAGAGGTAAATAAAGAAGGGGTAAACACAGAGCCTTTGGCATAGAAGCACGCAGGCTCTGTGTTGAATCGAGCGTAGCTAAGTGTTTATAAAACCTGAGTGAACGCTTTGTATTTTAGGTAAATAAGCAAAGCGATTTTATAAGCCGCAAAACTGTTTAATAAACATATCGTGAGTCGCAATTTTTCCCACGGGTTCATTTTTGATATTTTTGATATTACGCATTAACTCTAAGAGTTTCTCATCAGACATGGCGTTTGCCAGTGGGTGGTAATCGTTAGCGTCAATGCCCTGCCCCATCATCACCTGTAACCATGAGCTCTCTAAGAAAAGGTCGTTTTGCTCTCTAAAAATATTTCCCGATGCCTTAAATAATTCTATTTTATGGGTGAGGCTTTTTGGTACTTCCATGTTTCTCACGTCACGCCAAAACTGGCTATCGTTACGTTCGTTTACATGATAATGCAGAATTATAAAGTCGCGAATTTGCTCGTATTCCAATTTTGACTGCTGATTGTACTCATCTATCTGTTCTTGCCTAATGCCATTGTGTGGAAACAGATGAATTAAGCGCACCACGGCTGACTGAATAAGATGAATACTGGTAGATTCCAACGGCTCAAGGAAGCCGCTAGCCAGCCCTACCGCAATCACGTTTTTATTCCACTGCTTGCGTCTACGACCAGTTTTAAAGCGTATAAAATTAGGGTCGGCCAGTGGCTTGGTGTCGATATTATTAGATAGAATATCTAGTGCCTGATCGTCACTGTAATAGTTACTGCTGTACACAAGGCCGTTGCCGTTACGATGCTGTAAGGGAATACGCCACTGCCACCCAGCGCTGTGTGCAATTGAGCGAGTAAACGGGCTTGTGTTTTCATGACGCTCTGAGGGCATTGCCACAGCGCGATCGCATGGCAGCCAATGGGACCAGTCTTCATATCCCGTATTGAGGGTTTGTTGGGTAAGCAAGCCTTTAAACCCTGAGCAGTCGATGAAAAGATCGCCACTTATTGAGGTGCCATCTTTTAACGTGGCGGCTTTTATATAGCCGTTTTCGCTATGCTGCTCTACACGTTCTATCATCCCTTCTTTACGAACAACCCCCATTTCTTCGCATTTCTTACGAAGAAAGCGAGCGTATAGCGAAGCATCGAAGTGATACGCATAGGGCATTTCAATGATGGGATCAGGGGATTTTATGTGAGCAAACTTTCCCGCCTCGCAGGCAAGATAGTTGAGGTCGTATTCCCAAATAGAGTCTTTCAGACCCAATTCTTGCGCGCGTTTGAAGTAATGATGAAAATGGCAAAACGCAAAACTTTTACCCGGCGCACCAAAGGTATGATAATAACTATCACCCTGCTCTTTCCAATTCTCGAAACGAATAGCGAGCTTCATGGTAGCTTTCGTTTCTCTGAGAAATTCCTTCTCATCCAAACCGAGCATTTTATTGAGCAGTATAATAGGTGGTATGGTCGCCTCACCCACGCCTACGGAACCAATCTCTTCTGATTCTACTAATGTTACGTTAACGCGAGAACCTAATAGACGCTTGATAACTGCAGCTGAGATCCAGCCAGCTGTTCCACCACCCACAATTACTACATCTTTTACTGCTGTGTTTGTCATAGTTTTGCCACTGCTACTTGTAAACTTCACCTTTTTATTAACGCTTTAGCGTACTTTTCTTTGCTTTAACGGTAATAAAAAGAAGGGATTTACGATAAAAGGCCCCAATCAGCATGACTATTTGGGGCCTTCATTTTTATTTCTATTACTTTGTTTATACCACTTTTAAAGAGAGCGGCACAAGTTCAGTACTTTCAAACATTAGAACGTATAGTTAACGCCTAACAAGAAGTTGCGTCCATACTGTTGGAATTCAGTAATTTGACGCGCGTCGCCTGGGTTAGTACGGATAGTTGGCTCATCGGTAAGGTTTTGACCTTGCAGAGTAACCCGTAAACCGTCTAGTGCCTCAATACCAGACTCGCTAAAGTCATAACCGATTTGCGCATCCCACTGTTCAACACCAGCATCCTGGATTTGCGCTAATGAAAGACTAACTGCTCTTGTTTCTGTGCTAAAGGCATCACGCTTGGTGCCAGAAACACGTACTTCAAATCCATTGCTTTCATAAAACGCGGTGAGTGAGTAAGTTTCATCTGATAGTCCTGGTACTGCATCGCCGTTGTCTAGATCACCGTCTAGGAACGTTGCACTTGCGAACATACCGAAACCTTCAAGAGATTCGTGGAACAAATCAAACGGAATACTACCCTGTACTTCCCAGCCTCTAACGAAACCTTCAAGGCCGTCTTCACGGAAACTCACCACACCGTTAAATGTTGCTGGTGGAACGATATCGTTCTCGTCTAACACGTCATCGCCGTTGATGTCGGTTTGACCTGAAGTCTGATGGAAGCCTTCAATGTATGACTCAGAAAAATCACCAATTGTTTGGCCGCTAACGTGCCAGTTAGTTAGGTCTTTGTAGAAGAAACTAACAGCTACGTAACCAGAATCTGCAAAGTAATTCTCATAAGCAATGTCGAATTGGTTTGCTTGAAGTGGTCTAAGTTGTGCATTACCCGAGCTTGCAGACCATGGTCCATTCGCTACGTTTTGAGAAATAATTTGCTGATCGTTAAACGTGAAGCTAACCGTGTTGTTAGGTCTCATGTCATCCATACGTGGACGGCTCAACACTTTACCCATCGCGGTACGGATAAACTGGTTCTCAGCAACCTCAAAGCTTAAGTTAAGCGTCGGTAGAATATCGTGATACGACGAACCATCAGAGATTGGCGTTACTGCTGTGAAACCTGTTGGACCGGTTGTTGTATTAAATCCAGTACCCGTTTGGTCTACATCGATAATTTGAAGACCTAGGTTACCTGTGATGAAAATACCACGTAACTCAGTATCAATGCTTAACTTGGCGTATGCAGTCAACAAATCTTCAGTAATAGTATAAGTGTCACCGATACGACCGTTTTCAAACAGTTCTGCTTCAGTTTCAATGTAGTAGCCACTTCTGTAAAGCGCGAGACTGTCGTAGGCTACAACACCTTCCACACCAATGTGGCTTAAGTCAGCTACGCCAATAGGATTTGGAATAGATTCTGAACTTGGCCATAGTGGAGAGGTTAAGAAAGCACCATTGTTGTCTTTTGCTTTTTCACGCTCTTGATAATTTACACCAGCAGTGAATTTAGAGAACATGCCCCAATCAACAAAACCTTCAATATCAAGTCTTACTGCATCTAGCGTTTCATCAAAAATTGGCTCATTCACGAAACCATCTTGCGCAGTGTCTGGACCAAAGCCTTCAACGCCTTGGAATTGTTCAACAGGCGCTAATGAACCGCCCCACGCTTGAGGACCAGCTAGTTGAATTAAAGATGGGTCAGTTAAATCAACACCGTCAAGCGTTGGGTGATCGCTGTAAACCGCACCTGTAGATGTCATTGTCCACGAACGCGGTGTAAGTGGGCGACCATCAACACCGGCGCGGCCTACACCAGAATAACTTTCAATATCAGTAATAGTCTTATCAACTTCACCCATTGAAACGTCTAAAGTTGCCGTCCAGTTGTCGTTAATGTTGTATTCAACATTAAGACCAAAAGTGGTTAGTTCCGCCTGTTGCTGACGTGAATCGTTACGGATTACTGAATGGAATCCATCGTAGTATCCTGATGTCACCAGACCGTCTTCTACGCCGGTAATGGTGTACTCGCTTGTACCCCACTCAGCACCACCTTCTTCAACGCCTCTTCGAACATCGTTTTCTTCAAAATCAATGTACAGTGCGTCAAATTGAATAGTTAAATCGTCGGTTGGCGCGTATTCAATAACACCGGCAATTGACGTACGCTCTAGCATAGCAGAACGAGTAAATGAGTCGTTACCGCCTAAAATCACAGTGCCATCTGGAACTTCAACACCTTCAGCTGCTTTATCAGGGTTTGCAGGTGCATATCCCCAACCACGGAAGTATTTTTCTTGACGCGGTGATTCCATATCAGCAACAACAAGCGCAACACCCAATGTGTCGTTTGCAAACTGATCAACGTAGTTAAACGATATTCTGTGACCATTGTTGTCAAAATCTGGGTTACCAGAATCTTCACCGTTCATCTCAAAGCTGCCGTTTATTGCAAACGTTTCTTTTGCTGTTAACGGGCTTACTGTTTGAATGTCGATGGTACCACCAATGCCTTGAGTCATTAGACCGGCTTCGGGTGTTTTATAAACAAGTATGTTAGAAACGATTTCAGTAGGGTACAAATCGAACTCAACCCCACGGTTATCACCCATACCTAATAGTTCGCGTCCATTAAGCGTTGTACCCACGTAGTTTTCATTAAAACCACGGACTGAGAGACCACTTGTTCTGCCGTTTCTACGCTCACCGGCTAAACCTGGAAGGCGGGCTAGTGATTCAGCAATAGAGGTATCTGGTAATTTACCAATATCTTCTGCAGAAAGTGCCTCTACAATTGAGGTGTTGTCCATTTTTATCGCTTGCGCACGTTGTAAACTTCCGCGGATGCCACTAACTTCAATGACTTCCACTGCCGTTTCATCAACTGCGTCTGTATCTGACTGCTGAGCTAGTGCAGGAGCACTACCAAAAGCAACGCCGCCAGCGATAAGCGCTGTCTTAATTAGGTTTGGTTTAAAGTGTTTCATAAAACAGGTGTCCCGTAAGGTTTCAATTTTTGCCTATTTAATTGTTATTGTGACAAAGAAATGACAATAGATTACATGGCGTAATGCTATAGAGGTGTGAGTTATTGCACAATTGCCTGCATACGTATTCAATCCACTTTTTCAACAATACGTTAACATTAGAGGTAAATTTAATTTTGTAATTTAGTTACGCAAAAGCCTTAAAAACGGGACTTCCAAGGGGATTTGTTGTTCTTTTGTTTCATCAAGGCAAAATAAAATGTAAATAAAATTTGTGTATTAAGACTAGTAAAAGATGATTAGCCATAAAAAAACCCGCTAAAAGCGGGTTTTTTATAACTATGTAAAGTAGCTAATTAAGATAGCTACTTGGCAAATCTATCACTTACCAACCAGTGGTTTCGCGTAGTGCTTTACCAATGTCAGCTAGAGAGCGCACGGTTTTAACGCCTGCATCTTCTAGTGCTTTAAATTTCTCGTCAGCTGTACCTTTACCGCCGGCAATGATTGCACCTGCGTGACCCATACGCTTACCTTCAGGTGCAGTCACACCCGCAATGTAAGAAACAACAGGCTTAGTTACGTTAGCTTTGATAAATTCAGCAGCTTCTTCTTCTGCTGTACCACCAATCTCACCAATCATAACGATAGCTTCTGTTTGAGGATCGTCTTGGAACAATTGAAGGATGTCGATGAAGTTAGAACCCGGAATAGGGTCACCACCAATACCAACACAGCTAGACTGACCGAAACCTTCGTCTGTAGTTTGCTTAACCGCTTCGTACGTAAGTGTACCAGAGCGAGAAACAATACCTACTTTACCAGGCTTATGGATGTGTCCAGGCATGATACCAATTTTACACTCTCCAGGAGTAATAACACCTGGGCAGTTTGGACCAATCATGCGAACGCCTTTCGCATTTACGTATTCTTTAACGTAAAGCATATCTAGCGTAGGAATACCTTCAGTAATACAAACGATAAGCTCGATGCCAGCATCAGCAGCTTCAACGATTGAATCTTTACAGAACGCTGCTGGCACATAAATAACCGTTGCCGTTGCGCCTGTTGCTTCTACCGCTTCACGTACTGTATTGAATACTGGAAGACCTAAATGCTCAGTACCGCCTTTACCTGGTGTAACACCACCAACCATTTGCGTACCGTAAGCAATCGCTTGCTCTGAGTGGAAGGTACCTTGACCACCAGTGAAACCCTGACAGATTACTTTGGTATCTTTGTTAATTAATACAGACATTATTTGCCCTCCGCTGCAGCTACAACTTTCTGTGCTGCATCAGTTAGCGACTCAGCAGCAATGATATCTAAACCAGAGTTCGCTAGAACCTCACGGCCAAGCTCTGCGTTTGTACCTTCAAGACGTACAACAACAGGAACATTAACACCCACTTCTTTAACCGCACCGATGATACCTTCGGCAATCATGTCACAACGAACGATACCACCAAAGATGTTAACTAAAACGGCTTTAACGTTGTCATCAGATAAGATGATTTTGAATGCTTCTGCAACACGCTCTTTAGTCGCGCCGCCACCAACATCTAGGAAGTTAGCTGGCTTACCACCGTGTAGGTTTACGATGTCCATTGTACCCATTGCTAGGCCGGCACCGTTAACCATACAACCTACGTTACCGTCTAGAGCAACATAGTTAAGTTCGAACTCAGCAGCATGCGCTTCACGTGCATCTTCTTGAGTAGGATCTTGCATAGCTTTAACTTTAGGCTGGCGATATAACGCGTTGCCATCAATAGCTAGCTTAGCGTCAAGACAGTGAAGGTCACCGTCTTCTTTGATTACAAGCGGGTTGATTTCAATCAATGCAACATCAAGATCTTCGAACATCTTGGCTAGGCCAAGGAAAATCTTAGTAAATTGTTTGATTTGAACGCCAGAAAGGCCAAGTTTAAACGCCATTTCGCGTGCTTGGTAAGGCTGAGCACCAACAATTGGATCGATTTCAGCTTTAAGAATTTTCTCTGGGGTTTCTTCAGCAACAGTTTCAATCTCAACGCCACCTTCAGTAGAAGCCATAAACACAACACGACGGGTTGTGCGGTCAACTACTGCACCAAGGTACAATTCGTTAGCGATATCTGTGCAAGATTCAACAAGGATTTTGCTCACAGGCTGACCATTTTCGTCAGTCTGGAACGTCACCAAATTTTTGCCAAGCCAGTTTTCTGCGAAAGCTTTAATAGCGTCAGTATCTTTTACTAACTTAACGCCGCCAGCTTTACCGCGTCCACCTGCGTGGACCTGACATTTTACTACCCACTCTTCTCCGCCAATTTTTTTTGCGGCATCTACAGCATCTTGAGGAGTGTCTGCTGCGTATCCTTCAGAAACAGGTAAACCGTATTCTTTGAATAGCTGCTTACCTTGGTATTCATGCAAATTCATGGTGTTTCTATCCGATTTTTAGTAAGACAAAAGTCGCAAATGCGACTTGATTAGTTTGGCTGATATTATCACATGAAATATCAGCGTTGCGTTAGAAGCAAACACAGCATAGACCATATTTGCCGCTAACCACAATTGCGTGAGACGGAAGTCTTAAACGTCTAGTAGTAGACGTGTAGGATCTTCAAGCATCTCTTTTACGGTTACCAAGAAGCCTACTGACTCTTTACCATCAACAATTCTGTGATCGTAAGAGAGTGCAAGATACATCATTGGCAAAATTTCTACTTTCCCATTAACCGCCATTGGGCGATCTTGGATTTTATGCATACCCAAGATAGCGCTTTGAGGAGGATTAATGATTGGTGTAGACATTAGTGAACCAAAAACACCGCCGTTTGTGATAGTGAAGTTACCACCTTGCAGGTCAGCCATTGCTAGCTTACCGTCACGCCCTTTAAGTGCTAATTCTTTAATACCTTTCTCAACACCGGCCATACCTAACGTATCGGTGTCTTTTAGAATTGGCGTTACCAACCCACGTGGTGTTGATACTGCGATAGAGATATCAAAATAGTTGTGATAAACAATGTCATCACCGTCTATAGACGCATTTACTTCAGGGAAGCGCTTAAGTGCTTCAGTCACTGCTTTCACGTAGAAAGACATGAAGCCAAGACGAATACCGTGACGCTTTTCAAAACTCTCTTGATACTGCTTACGCAATTCCATAATAGGCTTCATGTTTACTTCGTTAAATGTAGTAAGCATAGCCGTAGAGTTTTTCGCTTCTAACAAACGATTTGCAATTGTCTTGCGAAGACGGGTCATCGGAACGCGTTTTTCAGTGCGATTTCCAGCCGGTAGGTCTGGTGCTGCTTCGCTTGAAGCAGTAGCAGATGCTGAAGCTTTATTACCACCTTTTAGGTGTTTCTCAACATCTTCTTTTGTAATGCGACCATTTTTACCAGTGCCTTTAACACTAGAGGCATCAATACCTTTCTCCGCAAGCAGGCGACGAACCGATGGGCTTAATGCATCGCTGCTGTCATCACTATCGTCGCTATCAACTGCAGGAGCAGATGCAGCTGTACCGCCAGATGCGCCTTCTACAAATTTAGCAATCACTTCTTCAGCTGTTACCGTCGCGCCTTCCTCTGCAACAATTTCTGACAGTGAACCATCAGCAGGAGCTACCACTTCAAGAACAACCTTATCAGTCTCAATATCTACTAGATTTTGGTCGCGAGATACTGCTTCGCCAACTCCGACATGCCAAGTAGCAATAGTGGCGTCAGCAACAGACTCAGGTAACACTGGTACTTTTACGTCAGAGGCTTTTCCAGCTGGCGCGCTATCAGACTTGTCAGCTTTTGCTGGCTTAGACTCTTTCTCAGAGTCTGATTTAGCTGGCGCAGCAGCACCCTCTTCTAATTTCGCAATAACTTGCTCACCTAAGACCGTTGCACCCTCTTCGTTCAAGATCTCACCGATTGTACCGTCCGCTGGCGCTACAACCTCTAGAACTACTTTATCAGTTTCAATATCAACCAAGTTCTGGTCTCGTTTAACTGCATCACCGGCTTTAACGTGCCAGGTTGCAATGGAGGCATCGGCAACTGACTCTGGTAGAACCGGAACTTTTATCTCAATTGTCATTTCTGTTCCTTATTTAATAGTGAGAGCGTCTTCAATCAGCGCTTTTTGCTGCTGATTGTGAACGGATACATAACCTACTGCAGGCGACGAGGATGCTTCACGACCCGCATATGTTAATTTTGCACCTTCTGGAATTGCTTGCCAGAAATGGTGTTGGCTACAGTACCAAGCGCCCTGATTTTGTGGCTCTTCTTGGCACCAAACCCAATCTTTTACGTGGCTGTATTGTGCAACAACTTTAGCACATTCTTCTTGTGGGAATGGGTAGAGCTGTTCTAAACGAACAATAGCAACATCGTTTTGTTCATTCTTACGGCGTTGATCTAAAAGGTCGTAATATACTTTACCCGAACACATCACCACGCGTTTTACATCTTTCGGGTCTAAATCGTCTATTTCACCAATCACATTGTGGAACTTACCTTCGCTGAGTTCTTCAAGAGAAGATACAGCCAACGGGTGACGTAAAAGTGACTTAGGCGACATAACGATAAGTGGCTTACGCATAGGGCGAACCACCTGACGACGCAGCATGTTAAACACCTGTGCTGGCGTAGACGGAACACACACTTGCCAGTTATGGTCGGCACACATTTGTAAGAAACGTTCTAGTCGCGCTGAACTATGCTCTGGACCTTGACCTTCGTAGCCATGGGGTAACAAAACGGTTAAGCCACACAAGCGGCCCCATTTTGCTTCACCTGAACTGAGGAATTGATCGAAAACAACCTGAGCACCATTGGCGAAGTCACCAAACTGGGCTTCCCAAATAGTGAGGCAAGTAGGTTCTGCAGTCGCGTAACCATATTCAAACGCCATTACCGCTTCTTCAGACAATACGGAATCGTAAATTTCGATTTCGCCCTGACCTTCTCTTATGTGTTGCAGAGGAAGGTAAGTCGAACCGTCGGTCTGATTATGTAGTACCGCGTGACGATGGAAGAACGTACCTCGGCCACTGTCTTGGCCTGTAATACGAATATCTTCACCTGCATCAACAAGAGTAGCGTAGGCTAAATTTTCTGCCATGCCCCAGTCGAGAAGCTTTTCGCCAGCGACCATTGCTTTTCTGTCTTGATATAATTTGTTTACGCGAGACTGAAGCTTGTGGTCTTCAGGGAAAGACGTAATAGACTCACCCAATTCTTTAAGTTTTTCTACACTCACGCTGCCGTCGTACGGTGTATCCCAGTCGTGACCAAGATACGGAGACCAGTCGACGCTGTGTTCGGTCATTGGGCGCCACTCTTCTACAACACAAGCACCGTGATCAAGCGCCTCGCGATACTCTTGTAGATAGCGGTCCGCATCACGCTGCTCAATAACGCCTTCGGCAATTAGCTGGTCGGCATATATAACACGTGGAACAGGGTGCTTCTTAATTTTTTGATACATTAACGGCTGTGTTGCGTTAGGCTCATCAGCTTCGTTATGACCGTGACGGCGATAACAAACTAAATCAATAACCACATCTCGCTTAAACTTCTGACGGTATTCAAGCGCTAGTTGGGTTACAAACGCAACGGCTTCAGGGTCGTCAGAATTTACGTGGAAGATAGGAGCCTGAACCATTTTCGCAATATCAGTACAGTATTGCGTAGAGCGGGTATCTTCAGTCTTTGATGTTGTAAAACCAACTTGGTTATTCACTACGATACGCACAGTCCCGCCGACAGCAAAGCCTCGGGTTTGTGACATATTGAAAGTTTCCTGTACAACGCCCTGACCTGCTACAGCGGAATCACCGTGAATGGTAATAGGCAATACCGTATTAGTGTCGTTTTCGCGGCGAACAAGACGTGCTCGCACAGAACCAATAACCACTGGATTAACAATTTCTAAGTGGGATGGGTTAAATGCTAACGCTAAATGAACGTTGCCGCCTGGGGTGGCAAAGTCAGAAGAGAAACCAGCGTGATATTTAACGTCACCTGCACCAAGTGAATCGTCGTGCTTACCTGAGAACTCGTCAAACAATACTGAAGGGTTTTTTCCTAGCACGTTAACTAGCACATTTAGTCGGCCGCGGTGGGCCATACCAATAACCACTTCTTTAGTTCCAGCGGTGCCTGCTTTAGTAATTAGCCCCTTCAGCATGGGCACTAACGCGTCGCCACCTTCAAGAGAGAAGCGTTTTGCGCCAGGGAATTTAGAACCAAGGTACTTTTCCATGCCGTCAGCAGCAGTAAGCCCTTTAAGAATGCTTAATTTCTCGTCACGAGAAATTTCTGGCTTAGCCTGAACTGATTCGAATTTTTGCTGTAACCAACGTTTTTGGTCGGTATCGGTAATGTGCATATACTCAGCACCGATAGAACCGCAATACGTTCTGTTTAGCGATTTGACTAACTCACCTAACGGAAGCGACTCTTTACCAACGGCATATGAGCCTACGTTGTAAACTGAATCGAAATCATCTTCAGAGAGGTTGTGGTGAGAAAGTTCTAAGTCGCGAACTCTAGCTTGTTTCCAAAGCCCTAGCGGGTCAAGGTTAGCGTGCTGATGTCCGCGAAAACGGAATGCATTAATAAGCTGGAGAACTTTAACTTGCTTGCCGTCTGAACCACTTGCTGAGGGTGCCGTGGAACTAGACATTCGTGCAGTTGGACCTAACGCAGCAAGTTGCCTAAATTGATTTTTAATTGCTGTATGATTAGTTTCTAATGCTACGCCATCAAGATTGGGGAGGTTATCGAAGATTTGTCGCCATGTTTCGGAGACGCTTTGAGGGTCTTCCAAATAGGCTTCATACAACTCTTCAACATAGGCAGCGTTGGCACCTGCCATGTGCGAGGAATCCCACCACGCTTTCATCACGCTTTCTTGCATTTAATTTGCCTTGCTACGTTTTATAAAATCTAGTTAACAATCAAGTACTATTATAAGGCTATTCTCAACAGAACCAAGTGTTATCACTATGAATACATAAAAAAATAGCCATCCTAACTGGATGGCTATTTAGAGCATCAAAAATCTGTGACTAACTTAGTTAGTAAAGATTCGAACTAAACAGCCCGAGACAGAAGCATAGACTTTATTTGTCCAATTGCTTTTGTTGGGTTTAATCCTTTCGGGCATACGCTTACACAGTTCATAATACCATGACAGCGGAATACGCTAAAGGCGTCGTCCAGCTCGTTCAAACGCTCATCTGTCGCCGTATCACGGCTATCGATTAGGAAGCGATAAGCATGTAACAACCCTGCTGGGCCGATGAACTTATCTGGATTCCACCAAAATGACGGACAAGATGTTGAACAACAAGCACATAATATACACTCATACAGACCGTCTAACTTCGCACGCTCTTCAGGAGACTGCAAGTGCTCTCTGGCAGGTGGCTGTTTTCCATCGTTGATCAAGAAAGGCTTAATCTTCTCGTACTGAGTGTAAAATTGCGTCATATCAACAACTAGGTCACGTACTACGGGTAGACCTGGAAGTGGACGTACAACAATTTTGCCCTTTCCTAACGCTGAAAGTGGAGTAATACAAGCAAGACCGTTCTTGCCGTTCATATTCACACCATCTGAACCACATACACCTTCACGGCATGAACGACGGAAAGACAACGAAGCATCTTCTTCTTTCAATGCAATCAGTGCATCTAGTACCATCATGTCTTGACCTTCCTCTACTTCTAGAGTGTAGTCTTGCATGCGTGGTTTAGCGTCAACATCTGGGTTATAACGGTATATCGAAAATTCTAATTTCATTATCGTTACCTCTCTTAATACGTACGCGCTTTAGGAGGGAATGCCTCTCTAAGTTTCGGCGCCATATTGACATCACGTTTGAGCATTTTTTCAGTGTTCGGATCGTAAATGCTGTGGCATAGCCAATTGTCATCATCACGATCTGGGAAATCGAAGCGGCTGTGCGCGCCACGGCTTTCCGTTCTGAAATTCGCTGCTACTGCTGTGCTGTACGCGGTTTCCATTAGGTTATCAAGTTCTAGGCATTCAATACGCTGTGTATTAAAGTCTGAGCTCTTGTCGTCTAGGCGGGCATTCTGCAAGCGCTCGCGAATTTCGCCAAGCTCTTTCAGGCCGTCAGCCATTGCTTCACCTTCACGGAATACTGAGAAGTTAAGCTGCATGCATTTTTGCATGTCTTTCTTGATCTGAACTGGGTCTTCGCCCTTGCCAGTCTCTGAACTTTCCCAGCGGTTAAATCTAGCCATTGCTGCATCTAGGTCAGACTCTGATGCATCGCGACTTGGCGCCATATCTGACAGTGTCTTGCCAAGGTGCATACCCGTGGCGCGACCAAATACAACCAAGTCAAGTAGTGAGTTACCACCTAGGCGGTTTGCGCCGTGTACTGATACACAAGCAATCTCACCACAAGCAAATAAACCATTCACAACTTTATCGTTGCCGTTTTCGTCCACTGCTAAGCACTGACCGTCAACATTAGTAGGAATACCGCCCATCATGTAGTGACACGTTGGTATTACTGGAATTGGTTCTTTTACAGGGTCAACGTGAGCAAAGGTACGAGACAGCTCAAGAATACCAGGCAGACGTGATTCAAGTACGTCTTTACCAAGGTGATCTAGCTTAAGTTTGATGTGTGTGCCCCAAGGACCCTCACAACCACGACCTTCTCGAATCTCAGTCATCATTGAACGAGCAACAACGTCACGGCCCGCTAAGTCTTTAGCATTGGGTGCATAACGTTCCATGAAACGCTCGCCGTCTTTGTTGAGTAGATAACCACCCTCACCACGACAACCTTCAGTAACTAGTGTTCCTGCACCAGCGATACCCGTTGGGTGGAACTGCCACATTTCCATATCTTGAACCGCAACACCCGCACGTAGTGCCATACCAACACCGTCACCAGTATTGATGTGGGCATTAGTGGTAGATGCGTAAATACGACCCGCACCACCTGTTGCTAGTACTACCGCACGAGACTTGAAGTAAACGACTTCGCCAGACTCGATGTCGATTGCTGTACAACCAACAACGTCACCGTCTTGGTTTTTCACTAAATCAAGGGCATACCATTCAGAAAATACTTTTGTTTTATTTTTTACGTTCTGTTGGTAAAGAAGGTGAAGAAGCGCGTGACCTGTACGGTCAGCAGCAGCTGCTGTACGTGCCGCTTGCTCGCCACCAAAGTTTCTTGATTGTCCACCAAAAGGACGTTGATATACTTTTCCGTTTTCAAAACGAGAGAACGGTAGACCCATATTTTCCATTTCTATAATGGCTTCAGGACCTTCCTTACACATGTACTCGATTGCATCTTGGTCGCCGATGTAATCTGACCCTTTTACAGTGTCATACATGTGCCATTCCCAGTTGTCTTCATGTGAATTACCTAGCGCAACAGTAATACCACCCTGTGCAGACACAGTATGAGAACGGGTTGGAAAAACTTTTGATAACAGTGCACATGACTTACCAGACTGTGAAATCTGTAGCGCGGCACGCATACCTGCGCCACCAGCCCCAATTACTACTGCATCAAACTCGTGTACGGGTAAACTCATCTTACACTCCCCACAATACAAATAGGCCGACAGCTACGTAGCCAAAAGCGATGATATTTAGTATATATTGTAATCCCGCGCGCAGACTTGTTGACTTAACATAGTCTGATAGTACCTGCCAAAGGCCGATACGTACGTGGATCATCACTGCGATTAGTGCTGCCAATGTGAAAACTTTCATAGCTAAACCAGAAAATAACCCACGCCATTCGACGTAACTTAAGCTACCGCTGGTTATAAAGTACCACGCCATGAAAATCGAGTACGCGAAAATAATTGCTGCTGTCGCACGAAGTGATACGTAATCTTGTACACCATCGCGCTTCATACTTGCTTGGTTGGTTACCATAATGCAACTCCCAATACTACGGTCAGTACAATCCATAGTGCGATTATTGCTTTTGCACTATTGTTGCCTGACTCTAATTCTTCCCAGTGACCTAAATCCATAACAACATGTCTTAGGCCGCCTAGAATGTGATACGTCAGCGCTGAAGCTGTGCCTATTGCGACAAATTTTCCAAAGAAACCGTCCATAATTGCTTGAACATTCGCGAAGCCTTCAGGCGACTGAACAGATACTGCCCATGCCCAAATAACGAAAAGTAACGCGAAGAACATTGCAACACCGGTTACGCGGTGGAGAATTGACGAAATAGCAGAGGGCGGAAATTTAATAGTATTGAGTTCTAAATTTACTGGTCTTTGCTTTTTCACAATGTATGCCTGTTTAATCCGTAGGGATAAGAATTACTTGTATTTATTATGTCCTGAACAAGTGAATTCGCTTTTAACCTGTTAATTGCCTCATCCATTGAGTTGTTAACAATTTGTGAACTTATCTTTAATGCTTTTAACAGAATAATTATTCTAGTAATCAAGCACCGCCGAGTATATCCAGCGTAGTATATAATTACAATTTTTTGTGTCGTAGTAAGACTTTAGTCTGCATTAGCACTTTATTGGTAACTATTTTAAATAAAAAGAGATCACTATTGCTCCAAACCCTCCGCTTCTAACGTACAAACGCGTGATTTAGATTATCAGTGCTAGGTTTGTGTGACTATATTATATCGAGCAAGTTAATGTCTTTTAATGTAACTGATTAATTATTCTGCACGAAGTATATCGCTAGTAACGCAACTCATCATAAAAACGTCGATTAATGATTTACCTTTTCCCAAAAGTAATTAAAAATATTGGGGTATTAAGGAAAGCGGTGTTTTTATTTAGTAAATAGCGAGTAACAAAGTTGCTAATACAAATCTCAGTGATAGAGAATATTTATTATACATATATGCAATAAAATTGACTTATTGGTGCATAATAAAGTACAAATACGCCCACTTTTCCCAATTAAGCGGACATTTTCGTCCGTTTTGCTGCAAACAGAACCATTCTGAGGAGAGCAATATATGGCAGATCAAAAAGCCATTCTTAAAGCCGGCGACAAGGAAATCGAGCTTCCTATTTTGTCAGGCACAGAAGGACAAGATGTAATCGACGTCCGTTCAGTTGGACAACACGGTTATTTTACTTACGACCCTGGTTTTATGGCTACAGGATCTTGCGAGTCTAGCATTACTTACATTGACGGCGCTGCCGGCGTACTTCTTCACCGTGGCTTCCCCATCGAAGAACTAGCGCGCGACGCTGACTACCTAGAAGTATGCTACATGCTGTTACACGGTGACGCACCGTCTACAGAGCAATACGAGGAATTTAAAGAAACAATTACTCGTCATACAATGGTTCACGAGCAAATTAACATGTTCTTCCATGGTTTCCGCAACGACGCCCACCCTATGGCGATGTTGTGCGGTACTGTTGGTGCAATGTCATCGTTCTATCACAGCGACCTTGACGTTTCTAACGAAGAACAGCGTGTACGCAGTGCGCACCGTTTAATCGCCAAAATGCCTACACTTGTTGCTATGTGTTACAAGTACAATGTAGGTCAACCGTTCGTATATCCTCGTAACGATTTGAGCTATGCAGCTAACTTCTTAAACATGATGTTTTCTGTACCTGCTGAAGAACATAAGATTAGCCCTGCAGTTGAGCGTGCAATGGACCGTATCTTTACGCTTCATGCAGACCACGAGCAAAATGCATCTACCTCTACCGTTCGTCTAGCTGGTTCATCTGGTGCTAACCCTTATGCATGTATCGCTGCAGGTGTTGCGTCTTTATGGGGTCCTGCTCACGGTGGTGCAAACGAAGCATGCCTTAACATGCTAGAAGAAATCGGTACTGTTGACCGCATTCCTGAGTTTATCGCCAGAGCGAAAGATAAGTCTGACCCATTCCGCCTAATGGGCTTCGGTCACCGTGTTTATAAAAACCACGATCCCCGTGCCACGGTTATGCGTGAAAGCTGTCATGAAGTACTCAGTGAACTTAACGTGAAAGATCCACTTCTTGAAGTAGCAATGGAACTTGAAAAAATTGCGTTGAGCGACCCGTACTTTGCAGAGAAGAAGTTATTCCCTAACGTGGATTTCTATTCTGGTATCGTACTTAAAGCGATTGGTATTCCAACTAACATGTTTACATGTATCTTTGCGCTATCGCGCACAGTGGGTTGGATTTCACACTGGCATGAGATGATGAGCGATCCAAAACAAAAAATTGGTCGTCCTCGTCAGCTATACACAGGTCACAGCCAAAGAAAATATACCCCTATAAAGTAGTTATGAACTAACTGCCTTTTTAGGTTGTAAAAATAGCGCCACGATTGGCGCTATTTTTGTTTATGGCGTGTTTCTTTAAGGAGTACAAATGCCCTATTCTGCACTTGGTCTTGGTTTAGCAGGTTTAATACCGTTTATTGCTATGCCCCTGGCCTATGTATTTAATATTTTATCCATTACGCAAAGCGCAACGTACTTCGTACAGTATTCCGCAGTATTACTTTCTTTCTTTGGCGGTGTTCACTGGTGGGATTCAATAAGCAATCAGCGCTACGACAGGCAAATGTATTTGGCCATGTTGCCTACAATAGTGGGATGGCTTTGTCTTGTCTTCGCCAGTGATGTAAAGGTTCTCGGTGTGCTGTCGTTGAGCTACGTTGCCGTTATGCTTTACGATAAATTCACTCTCAGCCTACCAAAAGACCAAATTGTGAGTTACATCGGATTACGCATGGGATTAACCACCGTTGCGGTAGTCAGTCATGCCTGGATGATATTTCTTTTATCATAGACATGACGATGTAAAAAAGCAGATCGTCACAGCTCGTTTGAGCTGTGTCGCGGTCTCGTCACTCTTACTTAGTGACTCTCGTGGATTAGTGACTCTCATAATTCGCGACTCTCTCACATTGCTACAGTGTTACTTGGCAAGTCTCTTATAATGTAAGTTTCCCATTTTTATACGCCTCAAACGCCTCCATTATTTCTTGCTGCGTATTCATAACAAACGGCCCGTATTGGACAATGGGCTCATTAATCGGCTCACCAAATACCACAATACACTTGCATTCACCCTTGGCGAGAAGCGTTAGTTGTGAGTTCTCAGTACTGGTGGGCGACAGTACCCCGAGTTCTGTTGCGCTGAGTGTGTTTTCCGATGCTGCTGATTCTGGATTTACTGTCAACGCCCCCTCATAAACATAAATAAACCCCTCTTGTATTCCCTTAATATTAATAGAAAGAAAAGAGGGTTCATCCTCGTTGGGTGTAAGATGAACATCAAAAAACGACGGTGCAACAGCGGTGGTTTTTACAGGTCCAGCAACACCGTCAAATTCACCAGCAAGCACCTTCACTGTGGCTCCGTGACTATTTACAACCGGTACGTCTGACGGTTGGATGTCTTGGTAGTTAGGCGGTGACATTTTTTCATGAGACGGTAGATTCACCCATAATTGAAAGCCTTGTAAAAGACCCTCTTCTTGCTCTGGCATTTCTTCATGGATAATACCTTTACCTGCATTCATCCACTGGATCCCACCTGCCTCTATAACCCCCTCGTTCCCCACGGAATCTTTATGCCGCATCTTCCCTGCCAGCATATAAGTGACCGTTTGGAACCCCCTATGTGGATGGGAAGGAAAGCCAGATAAATATTCATCCGGTTTATCGGAACCAAAAAAATCGAGCATTAAGAACGGGTCAAGCCTAGGGAGCATGGGCTGCCCAATGATACGTGTTAACGAGACACCAGCCCCATCACTCGTGGCTACCCCTTTTACCCGTTTTGTGACGGAGCGTTGAGGAACAGCATGTTTTTGATCATTAGTGTTTGAATTCATAACAGGTGCTCTCGCTCATTTACCGATGTTTTCTCTGCCATGGGCAGACATCAAATCTTGAGATGGTCCCACTGGAATAACCTGGGTTGGGTTAATCATGGTATGACTAAAATAATAGTGACGCTTTATATGGTCAAAATTGACGGTTTCTGCCACGCCAGGTACTTGGTAAAGCTCCTTCATATACCCGAATGTGTTTGGGTAATCGGATATTTGCTTTTTATTACATTTAAAGTGTCCGTGATACACGGGGTCGAAGCGTATTAAGGTGGTAAATAGACGCCAGTCTGCCTCGGTTAGCGTGTCTCCCACTAAATAACGCGATGAGGAAAGACGAGTTTCAACCTCTTCAAGGGCATCAAACAGCGCATTGACGGCTTCTTCATACGCCTCTTGTGTAGTGGCAAAACCAGACTTGTACACCCCATTATTAATACTGTGATACACCAATTCGTTAATTTCGTCGATGTCAGAGCGCAATAATTCTGGGTAATAATCATCATAGTTTCCTGTTAGCGCATTAAAGTCGCTATTGAGAATTCGAATGATGTCTGCTGACTCGTTGTTAACAATGGTGTTGAGTTTTTTATCCCACAAAATTGGCACAGTCACTCGTGTCGTAATATCAGGGTCAACCTTGGTGTATAGCTGGTGAGTAAATTCAAAGTTGAAAAGTGTATCGCCAGTTGCACCAGGATAATCTCCAAATTCCCAGCCATTATCGAGCATTTCTGGATGCACGACAGATACGTCGATGTGGGATTCTAGCTTTTTAAGCTTGCGAAAAATCAGTGTTCTATGGGCCCATGGGCACGCTAAAGATACATACAGGTGGTAGCGTCCGCTTTCAGGGGCAAACTTACCATCGCTACCCCCTATTCGATGACGGAACTTACTTGCCTGCCGTTCAAACTTGCCGCCACTTTTATCAGTGTCGTACCATTTATCTTGCCACTTTCCATCAACTAATAAACCCATAACCATACCTCTTTGATAAGGGCGCGTTGACCGTTGCCGTACATTCGAACCAACGGTTTTTAAAAAGCGTTAACGCGCCTAAGTGTTAAACACCTTAATTTCGATAGATTAATTAAAACATGTAATTTATAGAACGTATGTTGACTTAATACGGATTTATCATTCTAAAAAAACTAAAGAAACTAATAATTAGTGACCCGTTATGAATACAAAAAACGTACCGTCGATGTTATATGTTGAGTCCATTGATGATTCTGGCAATGATTTTTGCACTGATTTCTGAGAAAATACGCCCCGTTCCAATTTAGGTGCAGCGAAGGTTGGCAAAAGGTTTAGCTAAGGCGCTAATAGAATGCTAACAGAGTGCAGAGAAACGCGCCGAAGGATTCATTAAGCTATTTACTGAATATGCATTGAAATATTTACGAAGCTAGCCACTGAATTGGCCGCAAAGCTATTTCCTAAATTATTTACCGTGCTGTGCGAATTACTAAACGCAAAATAAAGTGCGAAACAATGTGCGAAAGAAAGTGCGACAAAGATGTTTAGCGCACATCAAGCCATTCGCAGAGATAAACAATACTATTTGAACAAGCTTGTTTCATTGAGCGAGTCATAACGAACTGAGTAGAATTACCATGTCTGAAGACCCACGGTTAGGTGGCATAGTGCGCCTGTACGGCGCAGAACAAACCCATGCACTAGCAAATAGCCATGTTGCCGTTATTGGCATAGGTGGCGTGGGCAGTTGGACCGCAGAGGCTCTTGCGCGCTCGGGAGTGGGCAAAATTACCCTAGTAGACTTAGATGATGTTTGTGTCACTAACACTAATCGCCAAATCCACGCACTTAATAACACAATAGGCGAGCCGAAGGTCGAGGTAATGGCATCTCGCATAGCGCAAATCAATCCAGCGTGTGACGTTGCGGTGATAGAAGATTTCATTACTCCTGAAAATACAAAAGATTTGCTAACAACTGAGATGGATATGGTTGTGGATGCTACTGACAGTATTCGCGCTAAAGCAGCCATGATTGCCCACTGTAAACGCAATAAAATTCCTATCGTTACTGTTGGCGGCGCAGGCGGTCAGATAGACCCTACCCAAGTGACACGGGGCGACTTATCAAAGACAACCCAGGACCCTCTTGCGGCAAAGCTTCGAAGTGAATTACGACGTTTTTACAATTTCAGTAAAAACCCTAAACGCCGTTTTGGCGTTGAATGTATCTACTCCACTGAACAGCTTCGCTACCCTCAGCCAGATGGCTCTGTGTGTTTTAGCAAATCAGCAATGGAAGGTGGAACCCGATTAGATTGCGCTGGAGGCTTTGGTGCCGTTGTCACAGTAACGGCTACATTTGGCATGTTCGCAGCAGCAAGCGTCATAAACCGATTAACGGGTAACAAGTAATTTAAACGCGCTTTCATATTACCTTAGGGCAAACAACCTGTTATATTTCAAAGTCTATTGTATTGTCATGCTCGTTGTATTGTACTGACTAGCCCGTGTAGATCTTAATCTACGGTTGTATCGCCTAAAAAGGAGAAGACTGTGTCACCAGAAGAGCTCAATAAATTAATGACCGATTGTGCATCCGACGCAAAAGTTGTCGCATCTAAAGAGTTCGACATCACCCTTGATGACTCACCGCAAAGTATTGCAACGGTAGATGACGTTTTACTTAGCTTTATTGACAAGTTTCACGACCAAGCTTTAGAAGATGAGGCGGTTTTTACTATTTGTAATATTTTTGGCGCCTACGTAGGTGAAATATTAAAAAATCAAATTGGCGGAGAGTGGGTTTACGATCAGTCAAACCCGAAAGCCCCAACTGTCTTTTTAGGTGTTGGTGGCAATACTTATGCATTAGCTGGCATTTGTTACGAGCGTTTGGTCAACGACAGTCAAGTGAGTGTTTATGCTTACTATGAACAAGCCTTGGCCAACCATAAGCACTAATGCGGCTCTGATTAGCAAGAATAACGGTTAACTCCCTTAGCTTTTGTTAATTCCTTCATCTGACTGTTCATCTTAATCTTCACTGTGGTTTTTTGAGGCGTTTTGGTTTTTGCATTACTCTTCGCTTTGCTCGTCAGGCGTCTCTATGGTCTCTACGAAGGGTGTTGCCCAATCGTAAATCATCCACTTTAAGTGGCGACTACGGGTTACCACATAGAGTGTTACTGAATAGAGTAAGATCTTTACTGCTGTAACCACCTCAAAACCCCATTGATGATGCATGAGATAATAGATTTGAGACGTGAGTAGAATAAGTACCCCTATTTGTATAGATGGCAAAATACAATGACGCCAACTTACCAGGTCGTGCTTCCATAAGCGCTCTCTTTGACTGATCAATACAAGAGTGATCAATACTGGCAAGCTCGCTACTAAATTAAGGCCTAAGGCTTCCTTTTGAGGATAGAAAAAGGCTAGCAGGTCAGTGGTTTGTGTACGAGATGCAACGGAAAAAATAAACACAAGCCAATCTATACAAAGCAGTAGCAACAGCGAATACAACCAGACGGGCGGCAGTATTCGTCCAGATTCATCATAGTACTTTAAGGGAAGTTTTAGCATTGTGTCAGCTTTGTCATAATCGATTTCATTTTAGTTTTTGTTTTACAGCAAGTCTGATTAATGGGGCTGTGAATATAAAATTAAAGCGCACCAGCTAAAAATACCGTTAATTAAAAGCTGCCTCTTCATTACATCACCACCTTTACACCTCATTTAATCCCTCTGCAAAAATGAATAGCAAACGTCCCTTGTTACTTGTGATTAAAAACGTCTAATTTAAAACTCGTGATTTAAGAATTCTTATTTAATGAAAAATAGGCAGCTATGTACTGTGTTATTGTGCCACTTACTGTATACTTTGCGCCCTTTTTAAGTCGCGCCTAATGTACGTATAGTCATTGGGGCATCGTCATTGGCTAGGTGATATTTTAGATGACAGTAGAAACGTTTAATCCTAACAAAGTAACCAACAACACTACGACGTTAGAAACGCCGGTAAAAGTGTTGAATGAGACCAAATCGAACAACGCCAGCAACGGCATTCGTATCGGCTTTGTTTCGTTAGGCTGCCCCAAAAACCTAGTGGATTCTGAGCGTATTCTTACCCAACTTCGCACAGAAGGCTACGATGTCGTACCTACCTATAACGATGCCGACCTCGTCATTGTTAACACCTGTGGGTTCATTGATGCCGCTGTTGAAGAGTCACTTGATACCATTGGCGAGGCACTTAAAGAAAACGGTAAAGTAATTGTCACCGGTTGCTTGGGTATTAAAGAAGACGAAATTCGCGAGGTACACCCTAACGTTCTCGCTATTACAGGTCCTCATGCGTATGAAACCGTGGTAGAGCAAGTGCATGAACATTTGCCAAAACCGTCTCACAACCCGTTTGCCGACCTTGTACCCGACCACGGTGTAAAGCTTACACCAAGACACTATGCTTATTTAAAGATATCGGAAGGCTGTAATCACAGATGCACATTCTGCATTATCCCATCTATGCGTGGCGACTTAGTCAGTCGCCCCGTGGGCAATGTGCTTGATGAAGCTAAGCGCCTAAAAGATGCTGGCGTTAAAGAGCTTCTTGTCATATCACAAGATACTAGTGCCTATGGTGTTGATGTAAAACACAGAACAGGCTTTTGGAACGGCATGCCTGTTAAAACCCATATGCAGCAGCTGTGTGAAAAGCTAGGTGAAATTGGAATTTGGGTACGTTTACATTACGTGTACCCCTACCCGCATGTTGATGATCTTATTCCTTTGATGAACGAAGGTAAGATTTTACCCTATCTCGATATTCCGTTTCAGCACGCGAGCAAACGTATTCTGCGTTTAATGAAACGCCCTGGCAGCTCAGAGCGAGTACTTGAACGAGTAAAGAAGTGGCGTGAAGCATGTCCGTCACTTGTTATTCGCTCTACATTTATTGTTGGCTTCCCTGGTGAAACAGAAGAAGAGTTTGAAGAGCTTCTCGAATTCTTACGAGAAGCGCAGCTTGACCGCGTTGGCGCGTTTGCTTATTCACCCGTTGAAGGTGCAAGGGCTAACGATCTGCCTGATCCTGTTCCAGAAGACGTTAAGCAGCAGCGCCTTACTCGCTTCATGGAGGTGCAGGGAGAAATAAGCGCAGCTCGCCTACAAGCACGAATTGGCAACGAATACCAAGTGGTCATTGATTACGTAGACAGTGAAGGTGCAGTAGGTAGAACGTACGCTGATGCGCCAGAAGTTGACGGTCTTGTTCATCTAAACGGCGTTTATGATGTGAAACCTGGTGAGCGTGTTTGGGCCGAGGTAATCCACGCTAACGAACACGATGTTTGGGCTGTACTCTCTGATGAGCAGGACGAGCAAGACGACGCGTAATACCAATGGTGTAAAACAAGTAATACACAAAAGGGCGCTAGTAGTAGCGCCTTTTTCGTTGGTGCCTTTTACCAAGGCAATATTTCACCATTGGAATGAACAAACTGCCCGCTAGACTCGATATTCAATTCAGAAATTCGCTCTACCAAACGCTCAGCACACGTTGTGGTATCAATATCGCCAGCGCCGCCCACCATTTCGGTTTGCACAAAGCCTGGATGAAACAGGCCAACCGCTATACCTTTTGGCTTAAGATCGTTCGCTAGCGACACACCTGCGGCATTTAGCGCTGCCTTTGACATACGGTAGCCGTAGTAATTACCAGAGCCATTGTCGGTCATAGAGCCCATGCGGCTTGTTATTAACGCAACCTTGCTGCCTGAAGATAAGCGCGGCAATAACAGTTGGGTAACCAGTAATGGGCCTAATGCATTTACTCTAAATTGATAATCAATGGTATTGGGATCCCAGTCATCGATAGACTCTTTGCCCAGCACCCCTGCATTATTAATGAGCACATCAATATTGATATTAGACAGCAGCGCTAGTTGCTCGCCTAACGTATCCGGACGAGACACATCTACGCCCTGAATGACATTAATCCCTGTACTGTTTAACTCGTCACAGCTGTTGCGGCATGTTGCATACACCTTTGCGCCTTGCTGTTGATATTGCTTGGCCAGTGCGAGTCCGATGCCGCGATTGCCTCCCGTTATAACAACATTCATAACGCCTCCCTTTGCGTGTATTCTTTTATATGATTAAGTTGATTAAATTGATTTAGATTTAACTGTGTTGTTCCAGCGCTACTAGCAAACGTTCTAAATCTTCAGGTGTATCGATACCTATAGGTGGTGGCGCTTTGGCCTGCTGGCAATGGATGCTATCGCCATACCACAAGGCTCTCAATTGCTCTAGCGATTCTATTTGTTCTAAAGCGCTAGGTTCATAACTCACATATTGCTCGATATAGCCTGCTCGATACGCATAAATGCCAATGTGGCGATGATAAAGCGCCGTATTTGCATCGCAAATATCGGCCATCATTCTATCCCGTTCAAAGGGAATGGGTGAGCGTGAAAAGTATATCGCTTCGTTATTTTTGTTAACCACAACCTTAACAATATTGGGGTTAAACACATCGTCGGTACTGGTAACCGGTGTGGTTAATGTAGCCATCTCACACTCTTTAGCGTGTGCTAAATTGAGCGCAACTTGGCGAATATTTTCTGCGGGAATAAAAGGCTCATCGCCCTGCACATTTACCACAATGTCGTCTGCGCTGAGCGCCATTTTGCGAACCACTTCGGCAATGCGCTCAGTACCAGACTGATGCTCTGAGGACGTCATGCAAACCGTGCAAAATTGACTTGCTACTTCTTCAATTCTGTCGTCGTCGGTGGCCACTATAATGCGCTCTGCACCAGCCTCTTTAGCACGCTCAACAACATGCTGAATCATTGGTTTTCCGTTAATGGATGCTAAAGGCTTGCCAGGAAAACGACTGGAACCAAAACGTGCGGGTATAACAACTGTAAATGCCATAGCTTGAAGTACCATTTATAAGGGCAAAAGTCTTACTTGTTATTGTTTGAAATGCGATTGCAGTAAAACAATAACGCTTGGTGAAAATCGCTATTGTTTTAGCGAGTCGCGTCCACTTGCTCTAACGACAAGGTCGTTGCTTTGGCTTCTATTAACACAGGAATGCCGTCTTTGATGTCATAAGCAAGACGGTCAAAACGGCAAACCAAACTGTCGTTAGACTCACCTAAGACAAGCTTTCCTTTGCATACTGGGCATGCTAATACTTCTAATAGCTTTTTATCAAACGCCATCTTCTTTTTCCTTTTCGCTTTCTATAACTAAGCCCGTTGTGGCTAGCTTATTATCTATATTATTAAAAAACGCATCACTAATACGTGCACTAACTGGCAAAAACCAGCAGTCATCGTGGGCATATGAAGCTACCTTTACCGCGTCTTTTTCTGTCATTATCACAGTACCGTTAGGAATATCATCGCGAGTAAAATGATAGTGATCGGGAAACGGTAGGGAGGCAACAAGATTTAGCCCCATCGCTTTTAACTGATTGAAAAAACGCTGGGGAGAGCCAATGCCTGCAAGTGCACTAACTGGCTTTTCACGAAACGATGCTACGCTAGCCTGCTGTTTCTTATCTTGAATATTGGTGAGTTGCCCTGGCTGTAACAACATGGAAAATTGCGGTGAAACGCCGTGGCGAAATTGAGGGATTACGTCACTGTTGTGAATAATTGCATCTACGTTAGCTAAACGCCACGTTCCTTCTCTTAATGGCCCCATGGGCAACAGAAAGCCGCTACCCACTTCTCTATCGTCCATTACCACTAATTCAACGTCTCGATGCAGCGCATAATGCTGTAGGCCGTCATCGCAAATAATGAGTTGGCAATCCAACTCCTCAACCAGATAGCTCGCGCCACGAGCACGCACTGGGTCAATGACCACGGTACAACCGCTTCGACTGGCTAACAGCCTTGGTTCATCACCTACTTCTTCGGCGTTATCATTCTCATCCACGCTTCGCGGGTAAAAACTTGAGTTGCCGCCATAACCACGGCTAAGAATACCTACTTTAATGCCACGTCGGGTGTAATGCTCTGCAAGGGCCAATACAACTGGCGTTTTTCCATTACCACCCACAGATATGTTGCCCACAACAATGACTGGCGCATTCACTTTTATGGCTTTCTTAACGCCCAGTTTAAATAGCAGTCTTCTACCTGCAGAAACGCAGTAAAAAAGCAGCGTAAGTGGCGCTAACAGCCACACCAATGGGTGTCCCCCATACCACTTTTTTACCAAATTACTCACTTAGCATCACCAAACTGCAGTGCATGAAGTTGTGCGTAATGACCATTTTTCTCGAGCAGTTCGTTATGGCTGCCTTTTTCGATAATCTGCCCTTGCTCGACCACCATAATAGCGTCTGCGCTTTCAATGGTAGAGAGTCTGTGTGCCACTACAATACTCGTGCAGCGCTTTTGCAGTGTTTCTAATGCATCTTGAATTAACTTTTCAGATTCTGTGTCTAACGCCGACGTTGCCTCATCAAGAATAAGAATAGGCGCCTGGGCTAAAATAGCCCGTGCGATAGCAATGCGCTGGCGCTGGCCTCCCGATAGCATCAAGCCATTCTCACCTATGACGGTGTCCAGGCCATCTGGCAAGTTAGCGAGAAACTCTTCTACATGAGCCATTTTTGCTGCGTGTTCAATTTGGCTACGGGTGACATTTTCCCTCGCGCCATAGGCAATGTTGTTAGCAATGCTGTCGTTAAATAAAGTCACGTTTTGAGACACTACTGCAAACTGAGCACGTAAGTCTTTAAGGTCTATTGAATTGAGCGCCTTGTCATCAATGCGAATTTCACCCTGTTGGGGTACATAGAACCGCGTTAGTAAGGACGATATCGTAGACTTTCCACTACCTGATCGCCCTACTAAAGCAATGGATTGGCCAGGGTTTGCAGTAAACGAAACATTAGACAGTGCAGGCGTTTGTTTACCCGGGTAACAAAAAGTGACGTCATCAAATTCAAGCTTTCCTGCTGCGCGCTCAAGAGGTAATGCTCCGGTATCATCTTCATCCTGTTGATCTAAAATTTCAAAGATACTCGCACAGGCGGCCATGCCTTTTTGAAATTGATTGTTGATGGTGGTGAGCTGTTTAAGCGGCTTCAACAGCATGACCATACAAAACACGACATTAATAAATACCCCAGCGGTGAGTTGTTCTAACATGCCTGGTGTACTGGCAATAAATAGCACTACTGCCAAGGCAACGGAGGCAATAACCTGAATTGATGACACACTGAGAATTTGAGTGACAGACAGTTTCATAGTTTGCTGTCGATTGTGGTTATTCTTTTCTTTAAACTTATCCTGCTCTATTTTCTGGCCACCGAACATGATAACCACTTTATGACCGCGAACCGCCTGTTCTACTGATGAGGTTAGGTTACCCATAGAATGCTGGATATTTTTACTTACCACCCTAAAACGCTTGCTAACAAACGCAACAATAATGGCAACTAACGGGCCTATCAGTAGGAAAATGAGAGACAACTGCCACGAGTAATAAAACATTACGCCTAAAAGGCCTATGACTAATGCCCCCTCTCGAATAAGTGTAAGCAGTGCTTTTCCTGATGCGTTAGCAACTTGCTCAGTGTCGTAGGTAACTTTACTAATAAGTCCGCCAACGGCGTTATTATCGTGAAAAGACACAGGCAGGTGAATATACTTTTCAAATAGCTGCTGGCGCATACGCATAACCACCTGAGCGCCAATCCAGCTCAATGTATACGTACCTAAAAAATTGAATATGCCTCGCAACAAAAACAACGGGACAATGGCATAAGCGGCAAGGCGCAAGTATTCGTGATCATTTTTTCCCAATGACTCATCAATCATGGGTTGAAGCTGCGCAAAAACAAACGTGTCCACCGCCGAATAGCCAATCATACCTATGATGGCAAATACGAAAGGCACCTTGTACACCTTGAGGTAGCTAAGAAAGCGCTTAATTTGAAAATCCGAGGTGTCGGCTTGCTGCATGAATTATTTTCACCCGTCTTGTCGTTTGCTAAGTTTTTAAATGTGTAATTAAATACGTTATTCGGTAACTTGTTCGATAAATTATCCGATAATTAAAGCCCAACGCATTGTTGTTTCTTTAACTAGGTTTTTTGACCTGTGCCGCCCCTTTTACTGTCCCCTTTTTACTGGCAAACAGCTACAGCGGCATGTGCTGCCCAAATAAGGCGAATGTTTAAAGACTTGTTAGTCTAGATAAAAAAACATCTTACACGGAATAAACGGCACTAAAATTTTCCCTATATTGTACTCGTTATTCATTCAATTCACTAATTTCACTCTTTATTTGCTTAAAATGCCACCGACACTTTCAGTATTAGATCAATGAGATTTAAGACTTAGTAAGAGGTGAGTAGGATATCGAGCGTCGAGATACCAACGCTTATTCAAGTCAAACCGCTGAGAATGAACAGTGAAACCTGTGGTGATTTGATTGAAATAGGTGTGGCTATCTGCGGGAAAAGAAATGGTTAAATAACCATGGAAACTTGTCATATAGTAAGGAATATTAAGAGCCTCGTAGCGCAAGGTAACGGCCTTTGCGGGAAACTGCCACCGGTTCTCAAAACCTTGAGTGAAAATTGCCGCTTTAGGCGCCACGTATTTCAAAAACACGTCAGTGGACGATGTATTGCTGCCATGATGCGGTGCAATAAGCACATCAGCTTTTAGGTTTGTCTTTGAGTTAGGCAAGGCTAGAATGGCGTATTCAGTAGTGCGCTCGATATCACCCGGTAGCAAAACACTGCGCTGGCCGTCGGTTATTTTTAACACACAAGAATGGTCATTATTGTTTATTGTATTTCCAGCCTTTGGCCATAAAAAATGAATGGCCAATCCCTCCCATTGCTCTACTCGCCCAAGCTCACAGTTTTTTGTGGGTGAAAACCACATTGCATTTTGAGCTAATGGCGAAGATGCTAGTGCCGCTTTGCCTCCGGCATGATCGTTGTCTTTATGTGTATGAACAATAATGTCTATCGCCTCCACGCCCTCTCTCTTGAGTAAAGGGAGTAACACCGAACTCGCCGTGTAGGCAAGGTTACGATAGCTAGCGCCCGAGTCGATAACCATGGCTCTTTCGCCTTTAATTACCACTATTGCACTGGCCTGGCCTGCATCTAACACGTGCACCTTCCATTGGTCAGGGTTTGAAGGGATATAAAAGGCTAACAGGGGGATGATTAGCACAAAAAGCGCATGTCGCTTGTAACGCCATGGGGGAGCGATGATGACCATCATGCAAACCAGCAGGCAGGCTGCTACTTTGGAATCAATGTGAATATTGATTGCTGCCCAGTCATAGTGGGCAATGTAGCGTAAAACACTAAGTAACCACGATAAAGCACTATCTAAATAGATGAAGAGACTCTCAGCCATTTGATAAACATTATCTACTGCGCCTCCATCTGTAGCGCCTACTTTCGAGGGATATACTAGGGTAAGTATAAGCAAGATAATGAGTGCAGAAGGCAGTAATAGTGTAATTACTGGAACGGCAATAATATTGGCAATCAACCCCGCTACCGACAGTGAGTTAAAAAAAATAATGGTTAAAGGCGCCATAAATACGCCCAGTAAAAGCTGTAAAAGCAGTAGGGTTTTAAACCGTGACCCATTTTCTGTGCGAAACCGTGTGGTAAGAAACCAAATATAAAAGACGGCACATACGCTTAAGTAGAAACTAGCGCTTAAGATAGACAATGGAAAAAGCACAATACTCATTGCCACCATTGCTGTGGCTATGTGTATGGGCCGGTAGGCAATGAAAAGCAGTGAGAACACACTGGCAATAGTGAGAAGCACGAACGCTCTAACCACAGGGAGTGCCAGACCACTTAACGCAGCATAGAACCCGCAGACCACCCACACGGCCCCAATAATCATTATTCGGTATTTTATGGCAAACACTGGGGTTAATGTATGGGCTTCCTGCAAGGAAAACTGCAAGGGTAAGTGCAATGCAGCGAACCAATGAGGGAGGCGCAGCATTGAAATCAAAGCCTTCACCACTCTCTTTGTGTAACTTGCAATGAGCAGAAACCCTGCGCTGAGTAATAACGTGTACGCTGCGACGACACCTAAATGCATTCCCGAAATACTAAAAAGGTGCCCAGTGCCGGTAACCTGCAAAAGTTGCCAATGAGGTTTGTCGAAATTAACACGTATTCCTACTAATAACGCTTGCCACCAAATGCGGTTTTGAATGTCGATAGTATGTAACACCGCAGCCATTCGTAATCGGAAGCTGTGTTTATGGGTAACGGACGCCGAATGCAAAGTTTTGATGTATCCAGTTACATGAACGTTATCTACCAGTAGCTGCATTTGTTTATTAAACCCAACGGGATTTTGGGTGCTGTATCTCGGTTTAAGCTTTACCACCGCTGTAAATTCATCGCCGTTGTGTAGGCAGTGTTCGACATCAGCGTTTTTGACAAATGTATAAGTAGACGAGGTTAGCAGTCCTTTCTTGCCCATCAATAACTCGGCATTGCTTTCAGTTTCGGTGCGATTATACGGCGATACCTTTGGTTCAAAGGCAATAAATTTCACCAAGTATTTATAACTTTTTTCGCATGTAGAATCGTGCTCAGACAGGATATTGTCTGAGGGAACACAACCGCCCTTAAGTACACGAGCTCGAATTGTGATCTCTTTTTGAATTTTGTCGTTTGGTAGTTGCCAAGCATAGTGTAAATACCCTACACTCGCCTCCACCAGTGCTCCGGCAACACAACCGCTCAATACTAGGCCACAAAAGCAGACGCCTTTACCGGCTTTGCCTTTCAAAGTGTCCAACGTATTGTTGATGTGCTTGCTATACAGGGATAGAAGTATGGGCAGCAGGCATAAGGTACACAGAATCGTTAGCTCGATTTTGCTAGGTAACCGAGGCCAAAAAACGGCACTTAACGCACCCAGGCAAAAACTGATTAGCCAAATTGTGATACGATTTACCATGTGTCTACGTAGTCATTAATGCGTATTACGTGGTGTGTGGCAAGTGAAGCACGTTCAGCGGAACATATTTTCTTTTTTATTAGTAATGGATTGCGAGCTATCATGTTCTATTTGACTCTAATTTTAAGACGCATCGAAGTTTATGCCTAAGAAATTTATACGACGTTTTTTGCCTGATCATCAAAGCATTAAGCAAAACAAAGCACTCAAAATATTTGGCCATGTGCTTCATGAGCCAAATCTGTGGCATTTGAATCGTCGTTCTGCGTCGGGCGCTTTCGGCATAGGACTTTTTTTTGCATTCTGGCCAGTGCCTTTTCAAATGTGGCTGTCTGCAGGCGTTGCCATTCCTTTTAGAGCCAACATTCCACTATCAGTCGCCACCGTTTGGATAACGAATCCCTTTACTATTCCGCCTATATTTTATGGCGCGTACAAGGTGGGTACTACTGTACTGGGGACTAAGCCTGAGCATTTTGAATTTCAGTTTAGTTGGCAATGGGTGGTGGAGAGCATAAATACCATTGGGCCAGCGTTTTTAGTTGGTTGTGGTATTTGTTCAGTCGTATTTGGTCTGCTAGGTTATTTATCGCTTAATTGGTTATGGCGCTTTCAAGTGAGCAAAGCGTGGGAACGCAGAAAACAGAGACGGAACTTGAAAACGAATTCACTGTAGGCTTTTTACTATAGGTTTTTTGCTATCAGCTTTTACGATAGTTTTTTACGATACAGCTCTGTAAACTATCTCTATAAAACATCTCTGTAATATAGCTTTGTAAGATAGCCCCGTAATACACACACCCCCTACAATCGCAATGCTCTCTTGATGAAGAGTGTTGTTAACTCAATGAACAACGGCGCCGTATATGATAACTATATTTTCTAGCGCCGCTATCCACTTTTGAAGCAACTCTAGCCTTCGTGTTCGTCAAGAAATGCAATTAGCGCAGCTTCGTCCCACACTGCAACATCAAGCTCTTGAGCTTTGGTTAATTTAGAGCCTGCCTTTTCACCTGCTACCAAAAAATCCGTATTTTTAGATACTGAACCTGCAACCTTTGCACCTAATAACTGAAGTCGCGATTTAGCATCTGTTCGGCCCATTTCATTCAGCGTTCCGGTGATGACGCAGGTTTTACCTTTTAGCGGCAAGCTGTCTTCTCTAGGCTTCTCAACGGTAGGCCAATGGATGCCTTCACTTAACAAGGCGGCGATTACATCGGTGTTGTGCGCTTCATTAAAGAAATTGAAAATATGCTCGGCCACAATAGCGCCTACATCTTGCACCTCAATTAATGACTCAATGGACGCCTCTTGAATAGCCTCAAGCGTGGTGAAATGCATTGCAAGGTTTGCAACAGTGGCTTCACCTACCTCACGAATGCCTAACGCATATAAGAATTTGGCTAACGTTGTTTGCTTAGATGCCTCGAGTGAGTCTAACAACTTAGACGCCGACTTCTCGGCCATTCGTTCTAAGCCAATTAA
Source organism: Alteromonas genovensis (assembly GCF_010500895.1). Classification (GTDB taxonomy): domain Bacteria; phylum Pseudomonadota; class Gammaproteobacteria; order Enterobacterales; family Alteromonadaceae; genus Alteromonas; species Alteromonas genovensis. The sequence goes on along the minus strand of NZ_JAAAWO010000005.1, from coordinate 27,579 downwards.
GCCACTAAGCGATAAGGTAAAGAAATCGGCTGGACTATGCACTAAATCAGCATCTACAAGCTGATCAACAAGCTTATCGCCTAAACCGTCAATATCAAACGCCTTACGAGAAGCGAAATGCTTGAGTGCCTGCTTACGCTGGGCTGGGCAAATTAGCCCTCCTGTGCAGCGCGCAACAGCTTCGTCTTCTAATTTCTCAGCCTTCGAGTCACACACCGGGCATTGGGCTGGAAAATTAATATCTACCTCATTACCAGTGCGGTTAGCCTCTACCACAGACACCACTTGAGGAATAACGTCGCCAGCCCGTCTTATCACCACAGTATCGCCAATTTTTACGCCTAAGCGCTCTATTTCATCTTGATTGTGGAGCGTTGCGTTCGATACCGTTACACCGCCTACAAAAACAGGCTCGAGTCTAGCCACAGGCGTTATCGCGCCAGTACGCCCCACTTGGAATTCTACATCTACTAATGTAGTCACCTCTTCCTGGGCCGGGAATTTTTGAGCAATAGCCCAGCGCGGTGCTCTAGCGACAAAACCTAGGGTGCGTTGAATGGAGATATCATCAACCTTAAACACAACACCGTCGATGTCATAAGGAAGTGCATCCCGTTTGTTTAAGATAAGATTGTAGTAATCTAAACAACCGGTTCCGCCCTCAGCAGTACCGATATCAGGGCACAAAGGCAGGCCCCAAGAGGCAAGCTTATTGAGGCGCTCACTGTGCGTATTAGGTAGGTCAAACGACTCCGGCTCAACCACGCCTAGTGAGTACGAGTAAAACATTAGCGGGCGTTTAGCGGTAATTTTAGAGTCTAATTGCCGCAAACTTCCTGCCGCCGCATTTCGAGGGTTAGCAAAAACCTTCGCACTTTTTTCACGCTGAGTATCATTGAGCTTTTCAAACCCCTCTTTGGGCATGAAAACTTCGCCACGCACTTCTACACGCGCTGGCAGATTATCTCCGCGAAGCGATAAAGGTACATTGGCAATGGTTCTAACGTTAGCAGTAATATTTTCGCCAACCTGCCCATCACCGCGGGTGGCTGCTCGCACAAGTTCTCCATTTTCATAAAGAATACTGACTGCTAGTCCGTCAAGCTTTGGCTCACAGCTAAATGCGAGCGTCGTAGTATCTTTTAAGCGGTCCTTCAAGCGCTTTTCAAAGGCCAATAGCGATGCGTCATCAAACGCATTATCTAGCGATAGCATAGGCACATCGTGAGTCACCTGCTCGAATGAGGACAGCGCCGCGCCGCCCACCTTTTGACTTGGTGAGTTAGCACTGTATAAATCTGGAAACTGCTTCTCTAATGCAATAAGAGACTGCATGTCGCGGTCGTACTGTGCGTCTGGTACAGAAGGATCGTCCAGCACATAGTACTGATAGTTATACTCATTCAAACGTTTGCGAAGTGTCGCAACATCATTTTTTGCTTGCTCTAAGGTATCTGACATAGAGTCGGTATCACGCCATAATAAAAGTGAAAAACGCTAAACAGGTATCATGAATTTCTCTACAGACATCTGTTTAAATGAAAAAAGGACTTGATAAGCAAGTCCTTATAAATTACCCAAGCGGTTCTAGATAGCTCTGTTCTAGCTAAGCCTCTACCTAGCTACGCGAAATCATTCGCTTGCGCTCAAATTCTCGAATTTTCTCAACGTACTGCTGCAGTCCTTGTTTTGTTAACACGCTGCGACGACCATCGAGCACTTGTGCATCGAATTCATCAGCTAATTTGCGAGCCGCATTATGCATCATATTAAACACTTGATGCGGATCGCCTTCAATGGGCAGGATCATAAACAGCGAGATGCCTTGGGTGTCAAAGTTCTCTAAATTGTCTATATCGAACACGCCTGGCTTGAACATATTAGCAAGGCTAAACAACACAGGTCCCTTTCCGTTTGAGTTAACGTGGCGGTGAAAAATATCCTGATCGCCAAATTTGAAACCCAACGTCAGTAGCATAGGCAGTAAAGCCGCTCCAGATATAGGCAAGTCATTCTTTGCTCGCACATTCAGCACTAACACTTCTTGTGCGGCTGTGTGAGAGGACTCGTTTGATGCGGCCTGATTAGAGGACGCGCTAGAAGCCTGATTAGAAGATTGAGTATCGTTATCGTCGAAATCGATACGCATTTGATCATCACCAAAGTTTGGCTCTTCCCGTTTTCTCGCCGCGGGCTTTGTACGTTTGGTTTTCGAGAATCGTTTTCTCTCACCAGCAAGCTCATCGTGATGACTGGCCGCACGTTCATTTTCGCCCTTCTCTCGCAATGAGCCAGAAAAAGTAGGTTCTACCCGCTGCGGTGCAGCTGTTTTATCAAACTGACCTTCTACAATTTTAGACTCTGAAGCGCCGTTTTCTAGAGCACTCGTTTCACAAGTATCTTCTTTAGTCGCATCTACATACAACGTCGAGGTAGCTTTCGGTACTTCAGAACGCTGGTATTTTTTCGACTCACTCGCTGTATTGGCAGCGTCGGCTGAATGTTCTGCCGTCTCTGATGCATTATTTTGTGCGCTCGTACTTACACTGCTGGTTGAATCAGAAAGAGACTCCGAACTCTCGTTTTCAGCGTCGCTTTGTTCAATCGCTTGAGACCCATGAGAAGCCGCTTCAGATTCCTTCAACAAGAAGCCTGGAGGCTCTGGAAAATCTGCTATGTTGTCATTTTGAACCGGTGCAGTGTCACTAGAGGAGCGGCTCTGGCCTTGCAAATGGGGCTTTGGATTGGTGATCACTGAGCCATAAAGCGTAGAGCGCTGCTCTTGGGCATCATCACCTTCCTGCTCGATATTGACCGAATTTGCGTTATCAGATAAACGGGAAGCGTCGTCGTCGCCTTGCGTTCTATTTTCCGCAAATGACTTTCTATCAGCGTCATCGGCAAACGCACTGGAATCGTTGCTACTGGAATCGTTGCTGATATTACTGAAAGTGCCATTATCACCGCCTGACAACGTGTGCTCGTTATCTGAATTAAAGCGGTTCTCATCAGCGTCATCACCATGAAACGAACGGTTGCCGCCAATGACGCGAACACTGCCTACACCGAGTTCGTCGAACCCACCGTTATCTGATGCTCCATCACTTTCAACATCGCTATCTGGGCTATCGTTCCACTGTCGTGGCTCTAAACGTTCCTTGCGCTCTGGCTTACTATTTTTTCTGATTTTCCATATACCATGGGCCAAAATGCCTATGATAAAAACAGAACCACCTAACAGTAAAAATAGACGTAATTCATCTTCCATTTAATTCTTTCGCCCTTTGTTATGCTTCTGCGAATGCAACGGCTTCATCAACATCAACGGCTACCATCCGCGACACTCCTGGCTCCGCCATTGTGACACCAGTAAGGTGACTTGCCATTTCCATCGCTATCTTATTATGGGTTATATAAATAAACTGCACTGTTTGCGACATTTCCGACACCAAATTACAAAAACGCCCAACGTTTGCATCATCTAATGGTGCATCAACTTCATCAAGAAGGCAGAACGGCGCCGGATTTAATCTAAAAATTGCAAAAACCAATGATAAAGCGGTTAACGCTTTTTCTCCACCGCTTAAAAGATGAATTGTGCTATTTTTCTTGCCAGGTGGCCGAGCCATTATGGTGACACCCGTTTCTAACAAGTCGTCATCGGTAAGCGCAAGGTAGGCAGAACCACCACCAAACACCTTTGGAAACAGTGTTTTTAAATCTTCATTAACCTGCTCGAAGGTATTCGAAAAACGCGTTCTTGTTTCTTTATCTATTTTACGAATAGCAGATTGAAGGGTTTCCAGCGCGTCGGTTAAATCATTATTTTGCTCATCAAGATGGGCCTTTCGCTGTGATTGAGTTTCAAACTCTTCTACTGCGGCCAAATTTACTGCGCCTAAACGCTGCAAACTTGCTTGTGTTTTTTCCAACTCTTGTTGCCATATCTTTTCATCAGCATCACTTGGCAATTCAGCCAAAAGTGCTTTAAGAGACTGATTTGACTCGTCAAGCTGCTCTAATACTGTATTAGCGCGAACACGAAAGCCCTCAATTTCAATATTCAAAGATTCAATATGTGCTTGCCTAGCTTGAATGTCTTTCGCTAATGACTGCTGCCCTTTTTCGGCTTCTCGTAGCCATTGCTCAACCTCTTCCAAACGCACAAGTGCCTCACTGCGCGATTGTTCAAGCTCCGATTTGGTGTGCAGTAAGTGCTGTAGCTCTTCGTGCTGACGCTCTTGTGGTGAAGTGAGTTTTGACAGTTCGTCATTAAGTCTGGCGGTGGTTTCAGCGTACTCGCCCATCTGACTTTCGTTACGCGTAACCTGTTCGCGATACAGCTGCTGGTGGTTATCTAACTGTTGTTTCTTTAATGCAAGTTCATGTTTTGTAGACGTTAGCATCTCAACTTGTCCGCGAAGCTCGTTGAGATTGCGCTCTGCTAGTTCGCGCTTTTCAACCACGCCACTCATGTAATCCTCAGACTCAATCAGCTGAGCCTCGTGCACGGCGAGATCTTCAGAAAGCTGTTCTAACTGCGCTTCCTCGTCTTTGTGCAATTCTTGCTGAGATGACAGCTCGTCATATAATTTTTTGCATCTCACTTGCTGCTGCTGTTGCTGCATTTCAATTAATGAGCGGGCGTTTTTTAGTTGCTGCAAGGCACCTTCGCTTTCCATTATTGATGATTGTAAACGCTGCTTTGCCTCTCGTACTTGATTGAGGTTTTGCTCTTCTCTTTCTAGCGCATCAGCACACACGCTTTTAGCCTGCTCTAATTCAACGAGCTCAAGCTCTAGTTGTGAGAGTTTATTTGCTCGTTGCAATACACCGTCTTCAATATCACCTGGCTTCACTATCCAGTTGGTACCACACCATAAACCCGTTAATGAAATGGCACTTTTGTCTGTGTCTTTTAACTTCTTCTGGGTGTACGTGCTAAATAGCTCGCTGTCTGTCTCGCAAAGAAAAATATCGTTTAAAAAGCCTGGTACTTTTTCGGTCTGTTTCTGCTCAAGAATTGCATGGGCTAATGTGCCGGTACGAGCATGGGTAATGAAAGCCTGATGTGTATAAATTCGCACGCCATTTGGTAACGCATTGCTTTCTTCATAAAGTGCAGATATATCGTTTTGGTTTGCCAGTAAAGGCTGGTTGAACTGATTGAGGATAACTTCGATACACGGGGCAAGGCGCTCAGGTGCCGTCATTGACTGCCACAGAGTTTCCGCTATTTTCTCTTTACTATCATGGCTGTCTTTACTGTCATCGCCTTTACTGTCAACGCCTTTACCGCCACCACTGACGAACTGCCGCGAAGCGTCACTTTGTAGCGCTAACAACGCCGTGTAGCTAGACTGTATGGCTTGCCATCTACTTTTCACGCTATCAAGTTCAGAAACACGCTGCTTAACCGCGTTTAACGCCAGTAATTCATCCTGCTCTATATCGTGAATAGCATCTTTTTGTTCACTTTGATTAATTTCAGCTTCTTCGAGTTGCGCGTCTAATAACGTACTTTGCTCTTCGTAATCTTCATTCTCAGTTTGTGCTAATTCTTGCTGAATGTCAGAAATCCGTTGTGACGTTCTTAGCTGCACGCTCATCAAAGACTGAATTTGACTATGGCATTGCTGCACTTTGCTTTTCAGTTGATTATAAGTGGACTCTTGCTCTCGTGCCCTTGCATTAAAATCACGCAGTGCTTGCTCACCGTCTTCAAATCGCTCCTTAACGCTATAAAGCTCCGCTTCTTTAAGCTCAATTTCCGGCTCAATATCGACTAAGGCAGCATTAGAACTCGATAGCGACGATTGTGCTTCACTCAAGGAGGTACTGAGTAGGCTTTGTTGCTGTGCTAACCGCGTAATTTCCTGCTCTACTTGCGACACCCTTTGCTTGGCGTGCAGCGCGTTTTGCTCTAAACGGGTAATGGCAGTGCTTGTTGAGAAAAGTGATTGTTGTAAATCATCTATAGACTGTTTTAATTCTGCCTGCTGCTCTTTATAGGCCATTGCACCCGCTTCATCACCTTGCTGGCGAGCAATTAACGCGTCCATCTCAGCGGTGAGCCCGCTTTTGTTTTGTTCTAATTTGTCTATATGCTCACTGTTTTTCAAAAACCGAATTGCTGCTAACTGGCCTTTAAGATCTCTCGCTTGCGCTCTCAACGCTTTATATTTTGTTGCCGCTGCGGCTTGCCTTTGCAGTTTTTCTAGCTGCCTACCCAATTCATCCCTTACATCAGTAAGGCGCTCTAAATTGTCTTGGGTGTGCTTTATTCTGTTTTCTGTTTCTCGTCTGCGCTCTTTGTACTTGGAAATACCTGCCGCTTCTTCAATGAATACTCTTAATTCTTGCGGCTTAGACTCTATCAAGCGCGATATCATACCTTGCTCGATGATGGCGTAAGAACGCGGCCCTAGCCCGGTTCCCAAAAATAGATCGGTGACGTCCCGTCGACGACATTTCGCCCCGTTAAGGAAATATGTAGATTGCGCCTCTCGAGTAACCAGGCGTTTAACAGACAGTTCGTTGTAGTTAGCATACTCGCCAGATATTCGACCAGAGCTATTATCGAATATCAATTCAACGCTACATTGGCCAACGGGCTTTCTCGATGATGAACCGTTAAAGATAACGTCAGTCATGGCGTCGCCGCGCAAGTTCTTGGCTGAACTCTCGCCGAGCACCCAACGAACAGCATCAATTACGTTAGATTTTCCGCAACCGTTTGGCCCAACCACAGCCGTCATTTCACCAGGAAATGGTATAGAGGTAGGCTCAACGAAAGATTTAAAGCCCGCAAGCTTTATCTTTTTAAGACGCACACAAAGTCCTCAGTCGCTGGCGGTAACTCATACGCTCAGTGCAAGGCAGAAAATTAAGGGTAATCACGTTAGTTGCGTATACCAGTTAACATGCCATTACACGTTACAATGTAATAGCACTTTGTTTTAGTTGTTATTATTGGCAAAGACTCTACCAAAACATACAGCTTGTAACAATTAACATTTAAGTCTGACACGCCCTTGGCATTAAGATGTTATTATTAGTTTCATATCACCGAAGCAGCTGATTTATCAAAGGAGAGCGAATGAGTTCTGGCGGCGTACACTATTTTTTTATGGGTTTTTCGCTTATTAAAACCAAAGGGCTAAAGCGGTTCGTTTTTGTTCCCTTCAGCATTAACCTTATTTTGTTTTCGTTGGCGTTTTATTTTTTATTTGGCCAAATTGAAACTGGTATCTCCTATGTCATTAATTTAGTCCCAGAATGGTTAGGATGGGTCAAAACAGCAATTACCTTTTTATTGTGGCCACTAGCAGTAATAAGCGTTCTATTAATATTTGCGCTTATTTTTGGCACCCTTGCTAATTGGATTGCCGCACCTTTTAACGGCGTATTGTCAGAAAAAGTAGAACGACATTTATCCGGTGAGGCATTAGGCGATGAAGGTGTAATGGCATTGGTTAAAGACATACCGCGCACTATTGGTCGGGAAGTGACAAAACTTGCATGGTATTTACCTCGCGCTATTGGTTTTCTTATTCTCTTTTTTCTACTACCCGTTATTGGCCAAGTACTGTGGTTTCTCTTTAACGCTTGGATGATGGCGATTCAGTACTGTGATTATCCTTACGACAATCATAAAGTGCCCTTTACACGCATGCGCCTTCATTTATCAGAACACAAAGGAAAGGCGCTGACGTTTGGTATGATGGTGAATGTGTTTTCACTTATTCCCGTGGTTAACTTTATTATTATGCCAGTTGCCATTTGTGGCGCCACCGCAATGTGGGTAAATGAACTAAAACAAGACGCACAAACGTCGCTGGGAAACTAGAAAGAACCTGAGAGTCTTTAACTTTTTAAGAGGTTTTACCAACAAACGCCTCGTATTTGGCAAGCCAGTGTGCGGCCTCTTTTTGGTCGCCCTGGTGGTGAAATGCTTGGAAAAAATTCATCGAGATAGGACGTTGAGCCTGCTGTTTCTCTAGCTGCTGTTGCCAAAGCACCAAGTACAGTGGCGGTATGGCTCCTGTATCGTGGTGTTCCATGAAAGTAATGCGCCGGCTTGGCTTATAGCTATTTTTAGATACGCCTTCACAGGTTTTTGCCTTCGCCACTATTGTGTTGGGGTCTATTTTCGCCCAACGGGACACGGTAACGACAGGGGCGTAATAGTGCGGGCTATCAATCACTAAGTTTGGCGGGGAAAAGTCACTGATACGTTGAATATCACATATCTTTCTGGCCATGCTTCTGGCAATGGGATATTCATCGGCAAAGCCTGCAAAATGGGCTAACTCGTGCACAAACACCGAATACGTATCACCAATGTCTAAAAACATCACCCCATTTTGAACGTTTGCCTTTCCTTGCTTAGCAACCACTACCGCATGGCTAAACTGCCTCTTTTTCGCGATATTAGCTAATGGCTTTACGTCGCATCCGAGCACGTTTCTATTATTGTAATCGTCGCTGCATGACAACGCGTCTTTAGGTAACCAAATTGGCGGGGCAACACACAGCGACAGCGACGCTAGCCGCTCGTCGTTATTGAATTGACGATAAAAACTATCGGCACGGATCATGGTAGCCAGCGAGGCCGCAAATGGCTGAATTCGTTGTAAACACTGATTGCCCTGTGCCCAGTCAAACGGCTTTACATCGCCTAGTGCTGTTACGCTGTAACGCTGTGTAATGGCAAGCGCATCCTTTGCCTGTTGCTGACCAAGATTAGCGGCTTTCTTTAAGTAGATTTTTGCTTCATCAACGTTGCCCTCATCCCATAATAGCCGGCCATACTTAAAAGCGCTTTGCATGTCTAATGATGCCGTGGCAGCAAGTAAAGGCTTTGCTTTCTTGTTTTGATCATGCAGCAAATACCAGTCGGCCAGTGCCGCTTGGGCAGGCAAATATTCCTGTTCGGCAGCGCGGATTAACCACTTCTCACGCTTGTCAGGAGACTGCGACGACATGGCGTACGCCAATTGCGCTTCAGCAACATTGCCTTTAGCGGCAAGGGCCATAAAACGCTCTGAAGCACTCTGTTCACCGATAAGCTGGTACAGCAACCACGCTGCGTCTGCATTATCTATCGACACCAGATTCTCAAGCCAATAGAGGGCATTTAGCTTTGGTACTTGGGTTGATGTGTTTGCGGCTGTTTGTTCGTTTCCTCGGTGTTGAGATAGCTCATCAGACTCTTGTGATAGCTCCTGCGATAACTCATCAGAATCTGTAGATTCCCCTGGCGGGCTTGGAAAGTGTGACTCTGGATTCAACTGATGAGACGTTATCTCTTCAATAGACGTCATGAGTGTTTGCTGTGCTTCAATACTATTTAATTGTGCTGCGTGCCACAGTAAGGCAAATGCAGATCGCACCCGATAGGTGTTTTCAGCACTAAGTTCGGATGGAAGCTTTAGCTGTGCTTGCTCTCGCACGTAGGAAAGCGCTGTTGTCGCATTAGCCACAAGTTGGGGTGCGTAGCGACCAGTGTCGCCCACTACAATGAGCAGTGCGAACACTGCTAGGAATAAACCGCGCATGGGCTAGGCTTATTTATTCATCATCAGTGGACACTTCAGCCGTGCGCTGACGCAGTCGGTTTAACTCTATACGCGCGTAGCGGTGTTCTACATAGTCATAAACATTCGTGCTAAGCGCCAATTTGAAGTAGTTTGAAGCTATTCCTCTATTACCATTTTGACTGTGGAACTTACCTAAATAAAAGTACGCTTCGCAAAGCCTGTCGGTAAGTGCTTTTTGACTAGTAATGCCCTGTAACAATGAGTTTAGCACTTCGTTTTCGTCAACAACACCAAGAAACAAATCTACTAATGAAGTAGCCCAATGTTCGTTATCGAGTAACGGTCTGACCGACTCCAAGTACTCTGCGCCTTGCTGTGGTGATATAGCGTGATTGGCAAAATACGACCATAACGCTCTAAACGGGTCTTTTTCGTCTTTTTTAAAAAACGTATCTAAATCGCTGGTGGCAAGTTCGGCCCTGTCGCCGTAGTAAAGTGCAATACCGCGATTTAGAAAAGCAAAATCGAGATCTGGGTTAATTTCTAGGGTTGAATCAAACGCCTCATACGCTTGAATGAAGTCGTTTTGTTGAATGTAGTGAATGCCAATTGAATTATAGGCTTCAGCAAGGTCGGGCTTTAAATTTATCGCCTGGCTATAGTCAAACTGTGCTAAACCGTTCAACCCTACGCTGTCGTATAACATGCCGCGCTGAAAATGAAGTTCTGCTTTGTCGTCATCTGATAATGCGGTACTCGTGAGCACTTGATTATAGCGGGCAATGGCCATTTGCGAACGTGGATTCGCGGGTGCTGGCTCTGCTAAAAGCAAGTTCCCCATTTGACTGCGTTGCTCGACAGGCTGCGTTTGTGCGCAACCGGTTAAAATACAAACGAATAAAGAAAAAAAGATGAGACTAACGTTTCTGCGCATGGTAAAAAAGCATTCTGTAGAAAAAGAAAAAACCGCCAGTATAAGAAGCATACACTTGAAGCGGCGCTGATGCCGCCAACCTTCTCGCATTTGATAGGAAAAGTAAAGTGCATTAGGCGGGTAACAAAGGTACCCATGAAGAAAAATAACCTAGAACAACTTTCACAACTTGCATTTGACGCACAGCAACACTCACATTCCCCCTACTCTAACTTTAAAGTTGGCGCCGCCATCGAAACAAGTACTGGGGAGACTTTCGCAGGCTGTAATGTTGAAAGCGCTGCGTTTCCGTTAGGGCAATGTGCTGAGGCCACTGCAATTGGCAATATGGTATCTAATGGCCACAAACGTATTGGACACATTGTTATTGCCAGTCCAAACGAAGAAATGTGTTTTCCATGCGGAGGCTGTAGACAAAAAATTGCAGAATTCGCCAGCGATGATACGCCGGTTACTATGGTAACAAAGAGTGGAGATTCGCATGAAACCACCATTGGTGAACTACTGCCCAATGCGTTTCGTGCTCACGACCTAGACAAGTAATATTGCGTCACAAACGCAAAGATAAAGCTCTTGAACAAAGCGCTTACACAAAACAGCCCAAGGCGTTCACACCTTGGGCTGTTTTGTTTTACGAAGTCTTTAACCGTATAACAGCCGTTAACCGCATACAGACGTTAACCCCTATACAGCCGTTTACCGTATAACAGTCGTTAACCGAATAACGGTCTTTAACTATGTAATAGCCATTCAGGCTTTATAGGTTAACAACGCTTATGGCTTATCATCGCTGTTGCTGTCTTGGCGCTTGTTTAACTTTACCGCTGCCATAAAGCCAATAAAAAATAGCGCAAAAATAACAACACCAACCCAAATTAACACGTTCAGCAAAAAATCCATGTTTCGTTTCCCTTTCTTCTATCGATGTTGCTCTTTGCTAGTTTGCACAAGCGCTTAGCAATTATTTACCGACAGCAATACCTTCTCTTCGAGGGTCTGCGCCGCCAATTAACTTTCCAGATTTAAATTGAATACCATGTAACCCACTGTTTAGATCGATAACCTTAACATTATGACCAAGCGCTTTAAGCGGCTCCTCTAGTGCAGCAATAGGCGTACCCTTTTCTAACGCAGTATAGTCGTTTCTGTTGGTGATCTTAGGCAGGTTTATCGCCTCTTGAATGTTAAGACCATAATCAATCATGCCAATCAGCGTTTGAGCAACATAGCTTACAATTCTTGAGCCACCTGGTGAGCCTACTACCACTTCTAACTCACCTTCTTCATCAAACACCATGGTTGGGCTCATAGCACTACGTGGACGTTTACCAGGCTCAACGCGATTAGGAACAGGAAAACGATTTTTTGTTGGCGAGAAAGAAAAGTCAGTCAACTGATTATTAAGTAAGAAACCACCTACCATAATGCCTGAGCCAAACATGAATTCGATGCTGGTTGTCATAGAAACCGCATTTCCTTCTTTATCGACAATAGAAACATGAGACGTATTAGGTAACTCCATCGATGTGCCCATGGCTATTTCGGTGCCAGCGTAAGGGTTGCCTGCTCTCGCTCGGTGCCACTTTTCATCAACGTTGATGCCCTGGGCTCTGCGCTGTAAGTAGGCTGTATTGATCATGGCTGCAAATGGCAAATTAGTGAAGTCACTGTCTGCTATGTACTTCTCTCTATCGGCATAGGAAAGTGCACTTGCTTGAGTGTATAAGTGAGCGAACTCTGCCGAGTCTGGTGAATAAGCACCAATGTTTTTATCTTCAAGCATCTTTAAGATTTGAAACACATTGACGCCACCTGAACTTGGTGGCGGCATGCCGCAAATGCGTTTTTCGTGATAGTTACCACACACTGCATTACGCTTGATGGCTTCATAAGTTTCTAAGTCTTCAAGGGACATACTTCCAGGGTTTATTTCTGCAGAGTTTACTGCATCAACAATTTCCTGTGCCAATTCCCCTTTGAGCAAATAATCACTGCCATTGTCGGCAATGCCTTTTAGGGTTTTGGCTAGTTTTCTATTTTTCTTGGTCGTTCCTTCTTTTAACGGCATACCTGCCGGGAAAAAGTAGGTAGAGCTAGAAGGAAACTTTTTTAGGCCTGGGTGATAGTCTAACGCAACCAACTTGGCTAAACGGGGTGACACTTTAAAGCCGTTTTTGGCCGTATTAATAGCGTCGTCGAACAAAGTATTCCACGGTAGCGTGCCAAACTCAGCATGGGCTAATTCAAGGGCTTTTACAGCGCCTGGCACGCCCACCGACTTACCACCAACTACAGCATCAATCCAACGCATTGGCTTGTTGCTCTTGATAAACCAATGCGAGTTGACTGCTTTAGGCGCAGACTCTCTGCCATCAAAAGTGTGCAGAACTTTGTTTTTGTTATCCCAGTAAAGAATGAACGCACCGCCACCGATGCCTGAAGATTGAGGTTCTACCAAAGTAAGCATAGATTGAATGGCTATTGCGGCGTCTATTGCACTACCGCCTTTTTCAATGACGTTCTTTCCCGCCCATGATGCATAGGGGTTAGCAGCAACCACCATGTATTCGTCGGCCTCAAAGGCTTTCTTTTCAACATACCCAGTGGCCGCTTCGGGCTCGCCGACTTCTCGAGCCTGTTTACCGTACACATTGGAAAGTAAACTGCCGGTTAATGCAAAAGCCAATACTGAAGTGCTTAACAAAGAACTGAACCTCAAAATCGTGTTTCCTCTTATTTAAATTTCTCTGGGTTAATAGGACGCTTTTTCAAGAACGCATCAAACGCTTCTTGTGCAGCAGGGGTACGCAGCGCTTCTAGAAAAATATCAAATTCTGCATTCATTTGCTGATTGACATAATCTGCCTCACCTTTGAGTAGCGCTTTTGTCTGCAATAAGGCAAAGCTGGGTTTACTTATCAATTTTTGAACGGTTGCTGAAACTGCATCATCGATGGTTTGTGACGACACCACCTCAGTGAGCATGCCAAACTGATATGCGTCATCGGCTGTGAATGGTTCGCCTAGCATCAACCACTGAGCAGCTTTAACGTGTCCCGCCACTTTGGGTAAAAGATAACTTGATGCATATTCAGGAACAAGCCCTAAATTGATGAAAGGGAGAACAAATCGGCTGTCTTGTGTGGCATAAACAAAATCACAATGTAATAGCAACGTGGTACCTATTCCTACTGCTAACCCATGCACTTGAGCAATAACGGGCACAGGACAGGTCATGAGTGAACGCATGAACGCCGCCGTTTCGGGTACCTGAGCTCCTTCTTTTTGTGCGGCAAAATCGTTGATATCGTTACCCGCGGTAAAACAGTCGCCGCTTCCTTTAATTACAACGGCTTTTGTTACGCCATCATTTTTTATACTTAGAAGCGCATCAGCCATTTGCTGATACATTTCTCGGGTTAATGCGTTCTTTTTATCCGGTCTGTTTATAGTAATGGTAAGAGTATGGTTACTTTGCGAAGTTAAAACTAAGGACATTATCTTTCCTTCTCTGTCGACATTTTTATGGTATCGGGCGCATATCTATTTTCACCCGTAGGGTAATTTTCTGTATCATAGCGAGCAAATTCAAAATAAAAAAATAACTAACGCTGATGATTTCACTGCCGTTTTCGTTTAAGTACAGTGCAGGCCCTTTAATAATAGCGCTCTGCGCTTTGATTGCCTTTTTCTTTGAACCGCAAGCTAGCGAATGGCTTGCCTACGACCGTTACGCCATACAAGGGCTAGATACGTGGCGCTTGATCACGGGTAATTTTGTGCATACCAATGGGTATCATTTATTGCTTAATATCGTGGGGCTAATTCTACTGTGGGCCCTACATGGCGAGCACTACCTGCCAGCTCGATTTTTAAAAGTGTTCATATGGTGCTGTATAGCCACCAGCGCAGGTCTCTATTTCTTTTCAGAAAACCTGATTTGGTATGCGGGTTTATCTGGTGCGTTGCACGGTTTGTTTGTGTGGGGCGCCTGTATGGATATCAAAGAAAAAATGACATCTGGGTGGCTATTACTTGTAGGCATTGCCATTAAAGTGGGCTACGAACAATATAATGGCAGTAGCTCACAGGTTGCTGAGCTTATTGATGCAAAAGTAGCCGTTGACGCCCATATGTTTGGCGCAGTAGGCGGATTGATTATATTTCTACTCATGATAACTACTGCAAAGCGTGCATAGCCTTTTATAGATTTCCTTTAAAAGCTTCGCTTCTTATAGCCTCGCTTTGTTGACTACAACTGCTCGCCCGCTGTTTGCTTAAATATGCGGGCGTTTCCTGATTTACTCACTTTTTAACCTCCTTCGTCTCCTACCCCACGTTTTCCTAATTTACGTTTTACGCCGATTATAAACCACGTACTTGCAGTATTTTTTGGCTCAAAATTAAAGCTGATTGACCTAATCAGTGAAAAAAAAGATTGCCTTTATGTAACCTTTGGGCATCATTGATACCTAGAGGTTACATTTGGTGCGTTTAGGTATCACCCGTAGCATTTACAGTAGTGTGTAAGCAACGTCACCTTTATCGCAAATAAAACGTTCGTCGCATATAAAAAGTTCGTCGTTCAAAAAAGGATTATGAAAATGGCAAAATCAATAACAGTATTACCAGAAACGGAACATGAATATTTAACTATTACGGGAAAAATCAGTGTTGTTATAGCGGTTTTTCTGTTCGCCCAATTGTGGTCAGAAATAGTTACTGGCACTGATTCAGTTGTTAATTGGATTTTAGATTTAACTCTATTCGCAAGCGTTATTTATTGCATAGTGTTGTCAGTAAAGTCGATGAAATTTGCAAAACACATAACGCGCATGGGCTATTGGACGCTTAAATTTAACGATGAGTATGTGGATCACGTTAGTTCAGCTAGCCTTCGCGCTACGTGTCACATTATGGTAGTTGGCGCAATTTTTCTTGCTTATAGCGGTGACAATAGGTGGTTTGTTGAACTTATTGCTCCCTTTGGACTGAGAGATGCAATTCAGATGTTGCTTGGCTTGGCTGTGGCCACCCACGGTGCGTTGATTTTATGGAACCTTCGTGAGGAAGAGCACCGTGAAGAAGAGCATTTTGATGAGGAGCGTGGCGAGGAAGTGATTGATGAATGAAGATTTAGATAACCATATACACAAGCTTAGATTACAGCATAAGATTTCTCAGCAAGAGCTCGCCGACGCTATTGGCGTATCTCGAAAAACCATTAGTACTGTTGAAACTGGACGCTTCACTCCATCGGTGGTCATCGCGTTAAGAATTGCGGCATATTTTGCAATACCTGTGGAGCAAGTTTTTGTGTTGAAATAGGGTATATCGATATAAATGGACTGCCCGAAATAAAACCCGCTCACAAAAATGGCTCATAAAAAAGAGCTCATTATTACGAGCCCCTTTTGTACAAGTAGAACGATATTTGTAATAGCTCCAAGAAAGCCCAACACATGATGGGCTTTTTTATGAACGTTAAATACGATTACAGGTTTTCTTCAAATAACTTATAGATCCTACGATATTCATCTAACCATGAACTTGGCTGAACGAAGCCGTGTGGCTCTACAGGGTATATTGCCGTCTCAAAGTCTTCTTTTTCTAGTTCAATTAACCGTTGTACCAAACGCACGGTATCATGGAAAAAGACGTTATCATCAACCATTGGCGCGTTTATCAGCAGCGGTTTTTCTAACCCTTGTGCAAAATAAATAGGTGAACTGCGCTCGTAGGCAATAGGATCTACATCAGGCGTATTGAGGATGTTAGCCGTATACGGCGTATTATAATGTGCCCAATCGGTAACCGGTCTTAATGCGGCACCAGCAGCAAATAAATCTGGCGCTGTGAACATAGACATAAAGGTTAAAAACCCACCATACGAACCACCATAGGTGCCGATGCGCTCTCTGTCTACGTTAGCATTTTCCACTAAATAGTTGATGCCATCGCGTAAATCCTGTACCTCTGGCGTACCCATTTGACGATAAATAGCCGTTCGCCAATCTCTGCCATACCCAGCAGAAGCACGGTAATCCATATCTAGTACTACATAACCTTGTTGCACAAGCATGCTATGGAACATGTACTCGCGGAAATAGCCCGACCACCCCATGTGGGCATTTTGTAAATAGCCCGCGCCATGATTAAACACAACCGCTTTGTTTTTCTTTGTGCTGTCGTACCCTTCAGGCAGGTAAACACGAGCATAAATTGGCGCGTCGGTATGTGACGATTCAATGGCAACAATTTTCGGCACAGCCCACGGTAGCGAGGCAAAATCGTCGCTAGTGCTAGACGTGATTTGTTGTGCCTTTTGTTGGCTAGCAGACGGTTTCACGTATAGTTCAGCTGGCTGATTTACCTTACTGTGACTTAAAAGCAATGTAGCATCATCTGGACTGAGCGTGTAATCGGTGATGCCGTTAAGATCGGTTAGGGTGTCAATGGCTTTTGTTTGCGTATTTACACGGTAAATTTCATAAATACCTGGGTGTTCGCTGTTTGCTTTGTAGTAAATGTATTGATCATCAGCAGTTAACGTAAGGTCATCAACAATATAGTTGCCGCTAGTAAGCGCAACGGGCGCTTCGCCAGGTGTTTGTAAATATAGGTGCGAATAGCCTGTATGCTCGGATTGGAAGTACAACGTCTCACTATTATTTAGCCAATCGAACGAGTTAAAGCGATAGTTTACCCATGCGTCATCATGAAGGCGGTGTTGGTTTTCTAGGGTTTTGCTGTCTAAATCGACGGTGGCAATCCATCTGTCTTTGTTGTCCCACGCTTCTAACATAACCGCCACTGCGTTGCCGTTTTTGTGCCAGCGTATAGATGGCTTGGTCCAGTACCAGCTTTGCAATAGCGTTATTGGGCGAGGCAACCTGTTTACTTCGTAGGTTTCACCATTTGCCTTTGCATTTTCAGTTTTGACATTGGCCAATACGTCGTCGTTATATCCAGGTAAGTCAAAATAATTTAACGCTTGTTTTTCACCGGTAGACAAATTGAGAAGCCACAGTTCGTGGTTTACAGGCTCGGCATCGGCTACACGTTGTCTTACTGATTTCGCCGCAATACGGCTGTCTTCTTGAATATAATGCGGCATGATGTCGCTATCATCACGGGTCGGCTTGCTTTCAGTGGTTGCCACTACGGCATAATTTCCAGCAGGTGATACGCTAATGCCAGCTAGGCGATGTGATTTATCGAAATAAAACGCTTCAGGTGCAACCCCTTTGTTGGCAGCCGCAAGTTGTGCACTGGCGCTATCACGCTCTTCGCTTATTTGTCTTTGTAACTTAATGTACTCAATGAGAGATTGCTGCTCTTCGGCAATATAGTCTTTTGCTGGCTTCACTGGCTCTGGCTTTTCATCGAATACCCAGCTTACTAACTCTTCTCTTACGCCATTGGTTAGGTCGATAGCAATAAACTTGTTGCCGCTAAGCGCCATTAAGCGCCCATCGGTCATAAACGTGAGAGTAGACAGTGCATTTCCACCGCGGGTAAGCTGCACCGTGTTGCCATTGGTAAATTGCACGTACACACTATCTTCAAACGTGTAAGCAACAACGCCATCATCTCTCACTACCCTCTCATCAAACCGATACTTATGCATGTCGGCCAATGGGACTTTCGCTTCGTTTTTGAGGGTACTCGCCTTAACAGCAAATACATCGGTGAGTGTACTATTTTGTTTTTCACGCTCAAAAACAATGGCGCTGCCATCAACCGACCAGCCCATATTAGTGGGCAATGCACCTATCCACTGCGGGTCGGACATAATTCTTTCTAGAGTAATTTCACCCTCACTAGCTGCAGACACCTCTGCCGTTTGTGGCGTAACCATCGACTGAATATTATTTGATGGTGTTACTGTATTTGTGACTTTCTTATCGTTAGTGCTTACACAGCCACCTAGTGCAACCGTTACGCTGGCGGCGATAAGCAATGCTTTATATTTTTTCATTTTTTTCATCATTGTTATGTGAAACCCACTGGCATTATACGCAAAGCTACATTCATGTAGTCAACACTCATCGTTAGCGTTAGTGCAACAAACGCATAACAAACACGGTTATTAATGTTCCTTTTTACAAACCATAACCGTATAACTTCGCAAGTAGCGTTTTATTTTGCCAATAGCGCTTTAAAAAAACCAAGTCCACATGTTATGTCAGAGGGTACGAACAATGAAATTGAAAGGAATTACCGCAGGTGTTGTCACCATAGCTGCTTTGCTTTTCCAGCCAGTGATGGCAAACGAATGTCCTAGTGTATTAAAGTTTATGAAGCGTAAACTGAATTCTCAAGAAACCGTTAATTTATGCGATGAGTATGCCGGCAAGGCCGTTCTTGTTGTTAACACAGCAAGCTATTGTGGCTTCACGCCTCAATTTGAAGGACTAGAAGCCCTATACAGCGAATATAAAGAAGATGACTTTGTGGTATTAGGCTTTCCATCTCACGACTTTAACCAAGAAGCAAAGGACGAAGGCAAAACGGCGGAACTTTGCGAGCTAACCTATGGCGTGAAATTTCCAATGTTTGAACCCACGTCAGTGCGCGGCGACGATGCAGACCCAATGTATCGCATGTTAAAAGCAGCCACAGGTAAGTCGCCATCGTGGAACTTTAATAAGTACCTCATTGATAAAACGGGCACTAAGATAACGCACTACCCAAGCTCTACAAAGCCAACAGATGCAAGTTTTGTGGCAGATGTAGAAGCCTTAATTAACGACTAACCCAGCGTTTAAACTAGCCGTTTAAACTAGCCGATTAAACTAGTGCCACTCAGGCATAAAAAAGCCCCGCTACACAGGCGGGGCAAGAAACACACTCAACTTGGAACACACAATTTGCAGAAAACATATGAATCTGTTTTCAATCACTACACTTTGTTAGTCCACAACTTTTCCGTTAAGTTCACGCACATCGCAAATTTTTTAACATTTATTTTCATTTCACAATTCAACGCTACAAAAGCCTACGCTTTCTGCCTTTACAAAACCTCTCCATAAGAATTCGTAAATAATTGTTATATATAGCAATTAGTTCTATTTTTAGCGCCAAGCAAAACGATATCAGAATAGTATACTTATACAAAAGTATTACATTTGCTTAATGTTAATGAGGTTAATGATCTGTAAATAAAATGGTGGCGTAATTTTGGTGGTCTCACAACAAATAGAGGAAACAACGATGAGAAGGACTAAGTCGCTACTGGCGTATTCGGTTTTACCCTTATTTTTAGTAGGGTGTAATGATGATGACGATGATTTTGTTGAACAACCTGCCCCTGAATTTGCCAACGTACGTGTAGTGCATGCTGCCTCAGATGCCCCCATGGTAAACATTACGGCGAACGATGCCATTTTGAATAATTTAGAAAACGTAGACTACCAAGTAGCGTCTTCGCGATTTGAAGTTGAGACAGGAACCTACGACATTGGCGTTACAGGTATTCTACCTGGCGATAATGCAGAAGTTTTACAGGCAGACCTTACGTTAGAAGCAGACACAAATTATGACGTGTTTGCAGTGGGCAACGTAGGCGATAGTTCACTGGCATTACTACCTGTTACCAGCTCAGAAACAGCAGTAGAAGCAGGTAACGCGCAAGTACAAATTGTTCACGCCGCATCATTAGCGCCTACAGTTGACGTTTACGTTACCGCACCGGGTACTGATATTACCGCAGAGCAACCTCTTGTAACCGCAGAATTTACCGACGCCACAGGCCTTACGCAAGTACCGGCGGGTGATTATCAAATTCGTATTACGCCTGCTGGTGAAACCACGGTTGTGTACGACTCTGGTACAGTAGAGCTTACTGATGGCGCAGACCTACTTATTGCAGCTACAAACAATGTGGGAACAGGCGACTCTCCTGTTACATTGTTAGTCGCTGACGGCGACGGAAGCTTTAAGGTATGGGACGCAGCAACCCCCTCTGACATTCGCGTTGTGCACGGCATTAGTGATGCACCGGCTGTAGATGTTATCGCGAACAATGAAGTAGTGTTAGTTGATGGTATTCAATTTCCTCGTACTACAGACTACCTTTCGGTTGCTCCTGGCGACTATTTAATTGACGTAGTAGCAGATGCTGACAACAGTATTGTGGCTGTTGATGATGCCGAACTTACCCTTGAGATTGGTATGTCGTATACCGCCATTGCCAATAACACACTAGCTGCACCAGAATTAGA
The DNA here is from genome assembly GCF_010500895.1 of Alteromonas genovensis. GTDB lineage: Bacteria > Pseudomonadota > Gammaproteobacteria > Enterobacterales > Alteromonadaceae > Alteromonas > Alteromonas genovensis. The sequence continues at coordinate 6,877 of NZ_JAAAWO010000005.1, read as the reverse complement.
CGTATTGGTAGACGTACCGCGTTCAGTTGCCACTGAAGCTAAAGTGCGCATTGTGCACTCTTCACCAAGCGCTGGTAACGTAGATATTTATGTAACGGCTGACGGTGAGATTGATGCAGTAGACCCAGCGTTTAGCGATATTGCCTATTCCACTGGCGATTTGGCTGAAACTGGTTACGTGAGCTTGGCAGAAGGCGATTACGTGGTAACCGTAACCCCTACTGGTACAAAAACAGCGGCAATTGAAACCGGTGTGCTCAGTTTAGAAAATGGTAGCATTTATACAGCCATCGCGTTAGACGGCGACATGGAAGGCGATCTTCCTCAGTTAGCACTATTAGATGGTTTGGCACCACCGCCACCAGCATTTAATGCAGACATGACGTATAACGTTAGCTTAAGCGGTTCACAAGAAGTGCCAGCAGTTGACACTATGTCTGAAGCTACGGCCGTAGTAGAAATTGACGAAGACTTACCGGCATTTAGCGTGAGCGTTGATGTATCTGGCTTAGCTGATGTTACAGGTGTGCACGTACATGATGGCGGTTTAGGTATGAACGGACCTGTTGCCTTCCCTCTTACTGACGCGGGCAACGGTACATACGAACTTGCACAAACCAATATTTCACCTAGTAATTTAGACGCATTAACGAGCGGTGAATGGTATTTAAATGTGCACACAGAAGCGAATCCTAGCGGCGAAGTACGTGGGCAAATTGTTCCGGACACCACTGCTGTGGTTACATTTCCATTAAGCGGCAACCAGTCTGTTCCAGCGGTAGATACAATGGCTTCAGGCTCTGGCTACGCCCTTTATGATACTACATCAGATTCTGTATACCTTGTTGCTGCAACTACCATAGACAATGCAACCATGGCGCATATCCACAGTGGTTTTGCGGGTGAAAATGGCGGCGTTGTTGTTACGTTAGTAGAAAACGAAATGACTGCTGGCACGTGGATGACAGATGGCTATGTTGAATTAGAAGAAGCCGTAGCATCGCAACTGCTTTTTGGTGGACATTATGTGAATGTACACACAGAAGCAAATCCTAGCGGAGAGATCCGCGGTCAAATTACACCAGACAATATTCAAGTGTTTGGTATTGTAGCTACTGGCGATCAGGAAGTGCCAGCGGTTGATACTGCAGCAACTGGCGCTGGTGCATTCACTTTAAACACAACCACAGGCGCGTTGTCAGGTAGTGTTACCATTACCGGTATGACGGCAAACATGGCACACATTCACGAAGGTGAAGCTGGTGCAAACGGTGGTGTGATACTAGGTCTTGAAGGTATGGACGGAGTATGGTCTGTTCCAAGCAGCACTACGCTTAACGCTGACCAAATGATGACCATGCAGGCAGCGGGTTATTACACAAACTTCCACTCAGCTGCATTTCCATCTGGGGAGATCCGCGGTCAAGTGACGCTAGGTTTCGAATAGCAGTGATTCCAAGTAAGCTCAATGAACGGTGATTGGTTGCCGTTTATTGGAAATTTATTTGAATACAAGATTTACGAAATTGCATGAATAAAAAAGGGGCTTACGCCCCTTTTTTGTATGTGTTGTGTTGCATAACTACTAGATAGCTAATGCATGTAGCGCATTTCTAAAGTCGGCAATAAGGTCGTCGGTATCTTCAATACCCACCGAAATGCGAAGCATGTTGTCTGATACACCCATCTTCTCTCGTTCTTCAGCGGTATTTTCAAAGTAAATAGTCGGTGCTACTGGCAACGCCAGTGTTCTATTGTCACCCAAATGCGTGGCGCAAATTACCAGCTCCATTTCGTTTAAAAACGCTACAGGGTCGATATTATCCACTAAATTAAAACTTAAGATGGCACCGTAACCATTACTTAGCTGCTCTCGCGCCATAAAGTGCTGTGGATGGTCAGCAAGACCAGGGTAAAAAACCTCACTCACGCTGTGATGATTATCAAGAAATGTGGCTAACTTCAATGCGTTCTGCTGACTGCGCTGAAGGCGAAGCCCAAGGGTTTCCATGCCTAATGCAATGGCGGTGGCCGACTCTGGCGCAAGTGTAGCGCCTAAATCTCTCAACCCCTTTTTCTTAATTTGTGTAATTCCCCACTGAGCCGTATCGGCTACCTTGTAAGCAGGTTTTATATTGCTGTATTTTTCCCAGTTAAAATGACCGGTATCGGTAACAGCACCACCAAGCACATTGCCGTGACCTGCAATATATTTGGTTAACGAACAAAATATCAGTGACGCTTTAAACTCTTTGGCATAACAAAGCGGAGGCGGTGTCATTGTATTATCAACCATAAAGAGAATGTGCTTCTCTTCACAAAACTGCCCTATGGCATGTAAATCTGAAACTTGAGTAACCGGGTTGGCCACGGTTTCACAATAAACCCCTTTGGTATTGGGCTGATATGCTTCTACTACTTGTTCAATATCGGTAACGTCGGTATAGGTGACGTGAATACCGAAATCTTTTAAGGTTTCGAAAAAGCTGCGCGTATTACCAAACAGATACTGACTAACAATAAGGTGATCGCCGGCTTTAAGTAGCGCAAACAAGGTGCTGCTAATAGCTGCCATTCCCGTGCTAAAGCAAAGTGTGCCCACTCCTCCCTCTAATTCGTTGAGCATGTTTTGCAACGCAGCCACAGACGGTGAAGAAGAGCGAGAATAAACATGCGCGGCACGTTTACCCTGAAAAGCGTCGATAATGCCTTGAGCATCTTTAAATTCAAACAGCACAGAATTTGATGTACTAGTGTGGACAGCGCCGTGCTCTGGCGTGTTTAACATGCGATCGGCATGGACTTGACGGGTAGTGAATCCCTGTTTTGTCACGGGTAAAACTCCGGTAGTAAAGTTACGCGACAACCTCAGAAACCACGAAATAGCAAATCGATGCTGTGCGCATAGAAAAAGCCGTGGTGGTTTTCAAATGGACTATTGAGGCCGTGTTATGCATTTTTCTGGGTATTTTGGGCAAACATTATCATAAAATGTATAGATAGTTTGCATTTGTTCATCAATGTTTTCGACCTTTAGAATGACGGGGCCAAATCGGATTATTTTAGTGCGATAATCTAGCGAAATCAGCTGAATGGGTATCTCCGCCTCTCTCGCAATGTGCAGAAAACCGGTTTTCCATGGGAAGATTGGGCTTCGCGTACCCTCAGGTGCCAATGCCAATACTAATTCATCAGCCTGTTTAATCTTTTCTACAATACTGGTTACCACCCCGTGGGCCTTGCTTCGCTTAATGGGAATACCGCCAAACTTTTTAATGATGTACCCGAGTGGCTGAACAAAAATGGTATGTTTACCGAAAAAATTCAATTTTAAACGCAGTGAGAACACTACGAACAAACCAATGAAAAAATCCCAATTGGTTGTGTGAGGCGCAACCGCCAATATGGCTTTCTTTTGATTTATAAAGGCCCCTTCTACACGCCAGCCTCGTTTGGTAAGCACGAAGGCAGCCAATGACGATAACCAGTGCGGCCACTGCCGCGGTATGTGGTCATCTATCTGCATCTCATTGATTTTTAAAATGGTGGTGCTTTTTGTCTCTTTGTCTTTCTTGTTGAGAGTGTTATTGCTATTCATTTTTATTATTCTCATACTGCTCAAGGCGTTAAGAGTAAAGAAAATCAAAACGCAAATCTACGATTAACGGCAAGCGCACAATAAAGCATACGCTAAAACGAGCCGATTGCAGCGCGATAGTACGCACAGACAGTCGGTACTGGCATACCGAATAAGGTGTAAATATGTGTATTTTATTTATAGCTCAGCAAAAGCACCCTCGCTACCCGCTTATTATTGCGGCGAATAGAGATGAGTTTTATGCAAGACCGACTGCTCCTGCTGCATTTTGGAACGACAACACATCTATTCTGGCGGGAAGAGATCTTGAAGCAAACGGTACATGGATGGGCGTTACACGAAAGGGGAAAATTGCGGCCATAACAAACGTACGAGCCCCGTCTGAAGTGCGTACAGACGCTACTTCGCGAGGTGAGTTGGTAACCAACTGGCTGAAAGACGATAGAGCACAAGTTACTGGCCATCTTACGGAAAAATTAACGGAGCAATTAACGGAGCAATTAACCGACCAATCAACTGATCAGTATTTGCAACAGCTCAAAGACACTCGCCACCACTATAACGGCTATAACCTGGTGTTCGGCAGTGCGAGCGCTTTGCATGTTTACAATAACGTGAACAACTCTGTACACCCTATTCAGCAGGGGGTATTTGGGCTTTCAAATGCCGACATTGTTACCCCATGGCCCAAGGTTACCCAAGGTGTTACAAGCTTAAATAAATACGTATTACAGCACGACACGATAAACACCGAAGATTTGTTTGCGCTATTGCGCAATGAGGACAGAGCAGACGACCAACACCTTCCCAGTACGGGTATAGGTTACGAATGGGAAAAAGCGCTGTCTTCCATTTTTATTAACATACCCAGCTATGGTACGCGAACATCCACTATTTTGCTGGTTGATAGCAACGGCGAGCTTAGCTTTAAAGAACGAACCTTCACAGAAAAGGGAGAAACAACGCAAACACGAGAATTTTCCTTCAAAATTTAACAGGTTTGTAGAATAAATCTTTCGAGGTTTACAAAATTCGTTATTAAATTGAAATATTTTCAACGAATAGGTGTCGTTTTTTCTATCAGCAATGGCATAATGCGTGCCTGCTAGCATTTGCTTTCCATTATTTGCAAACCACTATTTGCATACCAAAGTGAGGACATATCGTGTTTGAAGTATTACCCTATCTTGCCCCAGATCCAATTCTTGGCCTTTCTGCTTCATATAAAGAAGACACCAACCCGAGCAAAATAGACTTAGGTGTTGGCGTATATAAAGATGAGCAAGGTAATACCCCTATTCTTTCGAGTGTGTCAAAAGCACAACAACTTTTACTAGAGCGCGAAACCAGTAAAACCTATATTACTCCTCAAGGTAACCAAGGTTTTATCGATGGCATGCTATCGCTATTACTTGGTAAAAACAGCCCAGTACTCATGGCCGATCGCGTTGCTGCCGTTCAGGCTCCAGGTGGCTGCGGTGCCCTTCGCATTCTTTCTGAGCTTTTAGTGCGTTGTAACGATAATGCCAAAGTATGGGTAAGTGACCCAACATGGGCGAACCATATTCCGCTTATCGGCTCTGCGGGTTTAGAAATAGAAACATACCCGTACTTCGACAAAGCATCTGCAAGCATTCGCTTTGACGCCATGATGGAAACCCTTCGCAACGTAAACAAAGGCGATATAGTGTTACTTCACGGCTGCTGCCACAACCCAACCGGTGCAGACTTAACCAATGCACAATGGGACGAAGTATTAGCCGTTGCTAAAGAACGTGAATTTTTACCGTTTATCGACGTGGCCTATTTGGGCTTTGGTGAAGGGTTAGAAGAAGATGCCTACGGTATGCGCCTTCTTGTTGAAAACCTTCCTGAGGTTATTGTTGCTGCATCGTGCTCTAAAAACTTTGGTTTATATCGCGAACGTGTTGGCCTAGCCGCAATTGTTACCCAAGACACAGCAACTCGCAAAATCGCGCAGGGACAAATACAGTCTATTGCTCGCGCTATTTACTCAATGCCACCAAGCTACGGCGGCGCACTTGTTGACCTAATTCTATCTGACGAAGCCCTTAACAACGAATGGGTATCTGAAGTGAATGAAATGCGCGACCGCATGAAAACGTTACGTGCGATGCTGGTACAAAACCTTCATGACAACGGCTCACCGAAAGACTTCAGCTTTGTGAACGATCAAAAAGGTATGTTCTCGTTTTTGTGTATCACGCCTGAACAAGTGCGTGAAGTAAGAGAAAAGCACAGCGTATACTTTGTAGATTCAAGCCGCGTAAACATTGCAGGAATCAACAAAAACAATGTTGAAACCTTAGCAAAAGCATTGGTTTCTGTTCTTTAGCCCAAGGTTATTGAAGCTTAACCGAGAAAGCTACGGTTTAAGCTAAATGAAAAGCCGCCGCGTTTAATAACGCCGCGGCTTTTTTTGTTGTCCTCCCCTCTCGCCTATAGCTTGACAGCACCATTCTTTAGTTATGCCTGTGGGGGATTTAACTCGCCACATAGCACTTTTATATTCTCAATAAAAATAGAAAACCAGTGTTAAATACACCAAAAGCACCTGCACCCCGTTTTGGTGTTTCTAAAACCTGAGTTAAAACCGACAAATCATAATTTACTTTACTTACTAGTGAGTTATAGTAAAAATAACAATATGGATAAATAAACAAAAAACCCCATTATGTTATGTTTAGACAGACCGGTTTGGGGTCTAGTAAACTGTTAGGCGTCATTTACTTACAGCATAAAAAAGCGGGTTTAAGCGTGACATTCCAGCATAAAGGTTGTTTCGCTAGGTTGTCTTTACAGCTTACTTTTTCGGTAGTTTCAACGGCTTTGGCAACGTGCTTTTCATCAACACCGCAACGCCAACATTCTGCATCACCAGCTTTCTAAACTCGCTCTTTTATCCGGCAATATCCTTTACATCTGGCATTTCGCACAGGGTTGTTTTATCTTAATTTCAATTATTTAAATACGCGGTCTATTTGGCTAGTGGTGGCAGCAAAGCTGCGTACTTTCCTTTGTACGCCTAACAAAACGCTGTTGGCACTCCCTTCGGTCGCTGGGACGCTAACACGTGGGCTAACTCACTTCGTTCGGATTTTAGCCCACGTGCTAGCGCCCCAAAGCTTAGCGTTAGCTCAAGGAGGAACAATGAAACTTGTACTATTTTTAATTACACTTTTTTTTACACCACTCATATTCGGAAACGAAATAGAAATCCCAAACTCGAGTATCTCTTTTTCGGCTCCTAAAGGATTT
>NZ_JAAAWO010000004.1 GCF_010500895.1 Alteromonas genovensis | reverse complement strand
AAATAAATTGAGCCAGTCTTGCACTTCTCTTCGTTGGTGTCGCTGCATGGGTATTCTCCTTAGCAAAAAAAGAACACCATGCCGTAGCTAATTTATGAATTGAATGTGGGGATTACCGGACGGACACAGTCTACCAATAGAGGTCGTACGCGGGTCAAATTCACACATTAGAATGCGCTAAAAGCTGGTCTACTAGTAGCAGTTTCCGGACTCTTTTTTCATTCAGACTGAGGAAAGTCTATGGTCATTAGTCAGATATTTATTCAGAGGCGTCATTTAATGCGTCGATGAGCATACTTTTAATTAAAAACGTTTATTCTTCGCAGTTATATTTTTCTTCACAATGCACTAATAGAGCCTTTTTTGTGCTTCTCGCTTCATAAATCAAAATTTAACAATGCTTAAGCATTGGTATTTGTAGTGCGCGACAGTTCATGAACTTTAAACTTTTTTAAATTAGCTCACCGCTTTTTGTTGAGCTTTCTAATACGTGACTGCCGACTTGCTAACTCTTCGTCAGAAAGTGGCGGTTTTCAATAGTTACCCCGTCAACCTCGGAGACGACTGTCGTGCCATATTTTCGTGCTTGTCGATGCACTTCAAACATAGCGTCGAAGCACGCGTCTTCTGCTGCTTTCTCTATTTTTTCAATATCTACCTTGTTCATACACATACTCAGTCCTCTGTCTGCAATTCATAAAAGCTCGGGGTTCTTAATGAGCCAGATGAAAGCTAAAATCAGGCCGGACATGCAACAGACAATGGGCGATATCATCAGCAGTGCACGCGCTGTATCGTTATTTACTAACATAATATCGAAAACGTTCGTCAGAACGTGCATTAAAAAAATGGGCACAAATCCAAACATCACGAATGCGAACGTAAACACGATAATGTGCTTGAGCTTCGTTTTGTCTATCATCACTCATCTCGCTGAAAGTGTGCAATTAAGTATAGCTTAATGAAAATGAGGCGTTTGAAAAGGTCTAATTGTGATTTGTCCAACAAGCTGTTGGACAATGCTGAATCGATATTTTGAGGCTGAATAATTATGCAGTAGTGTTTTAGCAGTTTCACTTTGTTTACACGGCAAATGTCTCAAAAATGCATGCAAACATGCAATATTGAGACAAAAAAGCGAGGGGGTAACTGAGTGCGCGTAACATCGTTAATGTTAAATACTTTCCTTCTTCGAATCTCAACAGCACTGAGTCCGCTAAGTACAAGCCTCTGACGCTGTGGGGCTGAAAAGACGATCAGCAGACATTAAACGCCGCAAATCAGCCGCACGCCTTTTGCGCGTCGGCTAAATTTGCCTTGTTAGCTTTGCTCTTTCATTTGTTTGAGAATATTTAAGTACGTACTTCTTAGAACTTTATACTCTCCGTCATTTACTTTTTGCTCAGACTGATATATTGGCTTACTTTCTCGAAGTGAGCGTCGCCACCTATGGTATTTATTATGCAGTAAATCTATTTCTCCACTTTTTATATTAAAGTTTACATGAATTAAAGGCTTGATTGCCTGATATCTCCCAAGTAAATCGCATGATTCATTGTAACTATCAATTATTAATCTTTTTAACTCTTGAGCCGTCATCATGCAGTAATGTGGCTCATTATCATCATGTTTATATAGATGCACATTCACTTTGAATCGAAGAGCTATAAATTGACCAAATATCTCTGAAAATTCATGAATGAGCCTTTGCTTTGCTTCTTTTTCTTTTTGAAGGCTTGAGTAGTATTTTGAGACATACCCGCCTGCCACCACAATTACAACGAATTGCATTAAAAACTTTACCAAATCATAAGGCAATGTATCGAACAATGCTGAGACTCCTTTGCAAAGCTAACATTTAAATGATGCGGATCCTTTGAACCGCATATTAATTTCTATCAAACCGAACCTCCTCTTATCATTCATTTCTGCGACAGCGCTGGCAACAAACTTAATATTTTGCGGATCTATTTATATGCGAACTATAGTTCGTATATAAATAAATCACTATTGGTATAGTAAAGCTTTACAGTGCCAAGCCATATACTTGGGCGTTCGCAAAACAGGAAAGTGAAATAAAAAGCGAATTCGTTGAACGATTGTAGCTCCGAACGTCGGCAATACGTACTTTTTTGCCCCATAGCCAGCTTTAGCGGACTCAAAAAGAAAAAGAGCGGACATTTAACGGTGCACTAAGGTATGAACAACGCGATCACAAAACCTAACCATACCACCGTAAACACTTAATTCAACGATGGAATAAAAATGCCATGCGTTGAGAATCACTTTTAAATGCTTTGTTATATTCAACAAACCTAAACTTTTGACTTTAAAGCTTTTCATTGTAGAATGCTTAGCATACACGGGGGTAAGTATAATACGGTTCAATACTACACATCCATGATGTGGTGATGCAGGTTCGAGTCCTGTCCCCCCCACCAAATCCGCGGGTGTGACTTTATGGCAAGAACTCCTCTCAAAACTCCAGAACAAATTTTTAACGTCTACGTTCTACAGAGTGAAAATGTTCGATACTTATCTCAAGTAAAAGCCAACCAGCTTCGCGAACTGAATAATTGTATTAGAGACAAGGATACATTTGCTTTAAAAGCTAAAACCACAATGTTTGCTCTCCTGTATTCTGCTTGGTCAGAATCACAATTTGTACAAATACAAAATACTCCTAATGCTTTCCATCCTCGTGAAATAGAGGATATCCAAGCAGAAACTAGAGCACATGGAATTGTTGCTGGTTGGAAACTCTTAGTTGATATTGCATTTAGCAAGGTTGGTGATATTAATAAGAACAGTGACTTACAAAAAAGACACGAATCTATTTTAAATAAAGTAAAAGAAATCATCGAAAAGGAGAGCATAATTCGTAATAAAATTGCGCATGGTCAGTGGATAAACGCTTTAAATCGTAAACAGTCGGATGAGAGTCCTGTTACAGAGAAAATGGAAGACCTTGACTATGTTCAAATAAACAGGTCATTCAACATACACAAACTACTCGCCGTAATCATTAGGGATTTGGTTCAATCACCTAAAAATGGTTTCCATCGAAACTACTGGAAAGATACTCAGAAACTAATCGACTACTCTGAACAAACTAAAGACTATAGCGTCGAGACTAAACTATCGTTGCTTGAGAATAGACCAAACAATTGGTTCAGCAAAAAAACACGAGAAGTATTCAAGCCCGATTTCGCTTAACGGATATGCTACTTGCATATAACAGCTTATTACTGATACTTCACAGTATCAGTTTTCTCCCATGATAAACCATATTCTGTATTTCATGGGAAAAGTAAAATATCTGCTACACGTACACAAGAGTCTGCCAGGCTTTGTTCCACTTTATCACCTAACAGTTTCAGAGCAGGTTGTAATCAATACACTGCCTTACTGCCAGCCGTTATTCTCTTCGCACCAATCATAAAGTATTATGATTTTTTCAAGTTCATAAATTGCTCGAAATAGATCACCATAAAGCTTACGTTCGCTGAAATTTGCCATTGATTGTGTTATTGCATTGTTAAGAAGAAACTCATGCGCCATATCATTGCGATAATTAACAACACTCTCTAGAAAGGTAATAAAATCTGGCCTTAAGCCTCTATCTCGTAGCTCGTTTTTAGTTTTTCCAAGCGTCCACTTTTTCATATTCTCAGATGGAACGCCGTACATCCTTGTGAGCAATCCCTTCAAACCAAACTCAAGAATTTGAGCTTTACCAATGAACATGGCAAATTGTTCAAGGATATTTAGATTTTTGTAAGCTTCCAACTTAGCATGAACTGATTCTTTTATCGCTTCGGAAGATAATGCCGCGAGTTTTGTCATTTTGAGATCCTTGTCTTTTCTTGCGCCAACGGCGCGCAATATCGGCGAAAGTACAGTGCAGAAGAATTGTTCCCATGTAACTGGTCTCGTTACAGTTAGAGTTCTATCATATCCGCGATTTGGTAGCCCAAATTACTTACTTCGAATACCTCGCCTTTATACCCTCGTTCAACCAACAAATCTTTCTGTGTAAGCTCTTTAAGAGCGGACTCCCATTTAGCGACTTCTCTTCTTTCGTTTGATGAAATCAAGTTCTTACCATTAGTTTGCATGTCTGTTCCACCCGAGTAACGAACATGCAAAATATGACCGTGAGGATCTAGGCTAGCTTCTTTAAGCAGAATACGTGCTTCATGACTCAACTCGGGTAATTGGGCCGAAGACTCGACTAATGGAGAAATACTCTCCGAATTAATGCCTTTAAATAAAAGGTTTTCGTTTATTTTAAGTTGTAAATGGCGATAAAACTTCTCTTTAAAGTCGGAATGGCTATCATAACCTTCGTATAGGCCACGACTTTGACAAGAGCTTTTAAACTTTTTAAGCTCTTCGACCTGGTTTAGGTCTACTGTATCCATTGCCACAGGTTGGCTAGAAAAATAAAGCATGGCTGGCTTATTAGAAGATATGTGTTTTTCGATTTCTTCGACTGTTCCACTTGTATAGTCAGACGTAGCGGTTCCAATACGAGTCCAAAAAACACCAACTAGGATGTCACACTTATCTAAAACTTGTTTATTTATTATCTCTTGGGGACTCGCCCCCATTTCTGGAGAGGAATGTGATTCCCATCCAATGGGCATTAAAACTATATTCCTGGATTCGGAATGCACAGCGTTCCATTCATAAATAACATCACGAATGATAGTTCGCTCTGAAGCCACATCACCTGGAGACGCAATCATTACATTAAAAACTTTGGAAATATAACTCATACTGAAAAACTATCCATATAAGATTGTCACACACATAACGTATAATATTACGTAAGCTAAAACTGGAGAAAGGCGACTAAGTCGATGTGATAGTGTTTTAGCAAGATTACGGGCGAGTCCATGCGATTGTTAGCATAGCGCTACTCGATTTTATAGATCTCTACACTACCTACTTTTTTACCTTCCGACTTTCCACCATGATGGTGGTATGGACGCCTAAAAAAGAACTCTACGTTTGTATTTTTTGTGATAACGGCATATTCGATTTTTGCGCGCTTAAAAGTAGAAATCGCAACCTTGATAGCAGCATCAGATGAATCAAAAACTTGATCATCTTTTTGTAAATTTCCGCTTTGCCGTACAATTCTGAGAAGGTATTTACCACCATTTTGGAGTGTAGATGTTGCAGTTAATTGCTCTAGGTAGACGACACTATCGTCATCAGGCTCATCAAGTTGCTGTTCGCGTTTGGAAATTGTTATCCACGTAACTATTATCATAATTACGCCAAATATTAATCCTACAATTGTATTGGTTTGTTCATCCATGTTTCACCTTTAGCTAATGTCCCACCGAAGGACGATAATATTTGGGCTAAAATTTGAAGCTAAGCGGCGCAGCCCATGTGTTTGCATCCCAATGCCAATAATATTATGTAAACTACTCAAAAAAAAGCCTCCCAGCAAGAGCATTTACATCGTTATGTATGACTAAAGGCCCGATGGCAAGTTCTGCAAAGAAATCTAAAGCGTCGCCTATAGAACGCATTCGGAATAAAGATGCAACTACAGTGAGAAATCCACCCGAAAACAGGTAGGCAAATTACAGCAACCAAAATTCCACTCACGGGTTTAACTAACAAAATGTTTCTGAAGCTTCATATTAACACCCGTTTCCCTAGAAAAATCTTACTCTGTGTTTGCATTGAAAGAAAATGAAATGCCTGTTTCACTTAACCAGTTTCCGATTAATTAAAAACTGACGAGTGGCCGCTATAGGTGAAGCGGACGTCTGACATTCTTTCCTATGAAAACACAGATTATGGTTTTTCAGGGCAAACGGGTGCTACTATGAAGTCTCAGTAATAAGCTGTTAGGCAATCCTAAAGAACAACCTGAGGAATAAATGGAAAGTATATTGTCAATATTAGGATCGGTTGCATCTATTGGGGCTGCGATATGGGCATTTATTGAGGCTGGTAAGGCTGCTGATTCCGCGTCTCAGGCAGTACAAGTTAGAGACGAGATGATCGATCGTAGGCGTTTAGTTGAGGTTTCAAAAGTTCATGCCCAAACAGATAGAATTTTATCCGTTGTATCGAAGATAGGGCCGTCATGTAATATCAAAAAGCTAAAAGGCGTCGATTTTCATGGTATTGCAAAGGAAGTGGAGGAGTATGCAAGGTTTCTGAATGAGCAAAGCTCAAACTTCTCTGAACTCTTTGTAAATAAAGCTAGCTCACTGTGTCGTGAGTTAAATGAGGATATTGAAGCATTATCAGATGCTTCTGACCCCGAATCCATTAAAGACGTTGGGAAGAGGATTTATTACAAGATTAATAGCTTCATGCCCTTTGTGAAAGATCTCGCTGACGAGCGTCAGGAACGTCCTGTCTCAGCTAAATAATTTGGAAGGTAATATGAAAATATCAGATGGTGAAAAGCTAATACTCCTTATGCTAAGTGAGCTGTATGACAATTTAGAAATAGAAGGTGAAATTGAGCCAAAATTCATACAGTCTGCAATCTTTAGTAATAACTTATGGGCAATACCTTGGAAATATTCTGGGATACCTTTTGAGGATCAAGATGATCCAGAAATTGTTAAAGAGGTCCTTGATATACTGGATATGTGGAGCTTTATTGAGCATAGTTATGAGCAGCTGTCAGCAGAAGAAAAAGCACATGTAGAAGAGGCGGCGAAACCGTTTGGAAAAGACCCTAAGTTTCCTGGGTTTGATGGAAACAATGAATCTTCCTATATGGGAATTGCATCTTTTATTGTTAATGATTTAGAGCGATTTGAAGAATTCAAAGGTAGAAATTTTAATTCTCATTGCCCATCTTTAGATGGGCATGGAAGAATGCTTTCAGTTTTTGAAGAAATTCGAAAAAACATGAACTTTGGCCCATTATCTGTAGATGATCTAACCCGCATTCTTAAAGAGCGAGTTCATCCAAGTAACAGAGAAAATGCCTAACAAGGCCAGCCAGAGGGATGCAAAAACCGCCTCTTCGCTCTGGTTTTTTCACCCTGCTGGCGGTGTTGAACGTCTACTGTTTGTCTGAAGCCGCAAGTCAGATGATGTCTAATCCTACAACTCATAAAGGCTTTTTACGTTACCGTAATAATGAATATTTACACTATTGCGGCAATATACTCCTGTTATAATGCAAATAAGCACTATTAGATTTCAGGCTTGGTCTGGAATTACGCATCAAAACACTGCGGCCACTAACTTATGAAAAGCTAGAAGAATTCAAACGAAAATCTGTCTAGTAAAGCCTGGTCGATTCAATGCTTAACAAAGCACGGCGTTACAAGTCAATAGTTTGGTAGGTTTCTATGAAATTTATAATTACATTTTCTTTACTTCTAGTTTCATCAAGTTCGCTTTTTGCCAATGAGTTTCCGAGTAGCATTGATTATTTTACGAGCAAAGGTATTAAAGGAAAGTTTATTGAGATCCATGATCCCGGCTACATTGTTATAAAACTTGATACTGGAGATGTAATCGACACAACTTACAGTGATATCGATTTTGACAAGCTCTATGAGTGGGAAAAAAATGATCAGAGAACTAATAGCTCTAGAGAAATGAGTGTTATATACAACAATACAGACGGGATCTTGGTAGAAGACTTAAAAACAGGGATTAAATTCAAATTGAACGGTGTGTTAACAACGCATCCAATAGATTTAGCAGCAGATGAATGCGAAGGCACATTTAGTGATACTGTTGGTATTAAACAGTGCAGGCAGCTTGTGCTGGAAGCTTGGGATGCAGAACTAAACCGAGCATATAAGAATTTAGGCGGTAGTAAAAACACAAAACTTAAATCATCCCAATTAGCCTGGATTAAGTTCAGGGATGCTCAATTGGAATATTTACGTTCTGAGTACGGGTCTCGCAGTGGTACTATCTGGGGAATAGTATATATGGGTCATGTAATAAACCTTACAAAAGAGCAAGCGAAACGTTTAAAATTAATCAAAGAGTGGTAGTAAGTAAACCTAACTAATCACTGCACTCGTACAATTTTTCCGCTACGCTACAAAATTGTCGGTGAGTATGGCGTTAATGTCCGCTTTAGAGTAAATGATTCAAACAAAACTAAATGTCGGATATGTTTGGTTATCGTTAATTGTCATCATAGAACCTAATGCTCCAACGGCGGCAATACGTACTTTTCAGCCCCACAGCGTCAAAGGCATGTACTTAGCAGACTCAGTGCTGTTGAGATTCGAAGAAGGAAAGTATTTAACATTAACGATGTTACGCGCACTCAGTTAGCCCCCTCGATTTTGTCACAAAATTGCATGTTTGCATGCGTTTTTGAGCCTTTTGCCATGTAAACGAAGTGAGCTTAGCAAAAGGCTACTGCATAATTATTCAGCCGCAGAATTTTGATTGAGCACTAGTGCAACAGCTTGTTGCACACTTTCAGCGAGATGAGTGAAGATAGACAAAACGAGACTCAAGCACATTGCCGCTGTCAGTCATGATTTTCGGCTCATGGTATATTGCGAAGAATCACGCAACGAAAAATAAGTGATGAATATCGAACTCGTGAGCTTTGTGCCGTACGTGATTGTTTTAGCTTTCGTGGCCTTTGTGCTGGGCGCTTTTTACTTTGTTTACAAATTTCCTGACGTTTTTTGATAATATCTGGCTGTAACTCTGGTACTTAAACTGGTCGAATTCGACCAGTTTGAATCGAGGACTTCTTGTCATGCAAAAAGAAGAAGCTGAAAGAATACAGAAAGCAGCATAAGATGCGTGCTTCGACGCGACGTGTGAAGTGCACAAACGAGCCTAAAGGCATGGCACATCCATCATATGTGAGTATGATGGCGTTCCGGTAGTAAAATGGCCCCTTAATGACGACGAGCTGAAAATTCTAATACGACAGGCTTATAAAGAAAGTCAGAGAGCCAATCTATAGATCTAAAACGTTTCTCTATAAAGTTCATAGCTAAGGAGTTTGAGATAGTTTTTCTACAGACCTAAATTTCTCATCAAATATGCTCGCTACATAGTTATTTTGACTCAAATATTTCATACTGTGCAGCGTCCTTGAAACTGCTGACTAGCAGAATCGGATAGCACAGTAGGCTTTTGAATTTGAAACTGTTGCTTCAATATTCGAGGAGGTTGTGCTTTGTGCCAGTGCGTTTCGAATTGAGCAATTGCATCTAAGAGTGCGTCCGATTTCCTATATATGAATAGCTTACATTTTTCTTCATAAGGATTTGCGAGAGGTTTGAAACCTTCGCTTAAAAGATATTTGTTAAGCGGAACTTTGCCATAGAGCTGAAAATCACACCACTTTTCCAATACTACAAAATCTTTTATAAAAGCTTTTATCGCATTTGGAGAGAATTGATAGCTAGTTCGATTGACTTGAACTTTCTCCCATCGCAGAAGCTCAGCCATTGTTCTGAGTTTTAATATGTTGACGTTGAAGTATATTGCTAGCTCCGAAGGCGAAAGTAGTCGTTCAAATTGTCTTTCTTCGCTCTCCTTGAGTAATTTCATCAATTCATACTTGTCGACTCGTATATCTTTGAAAAGAGCTGATTCTTTTTCTCTGTAGAGAGAAACGTTGTTATTCCAAATAAGCTCGAGTGCTTCACCGTAGTTAAACAAAAATTTATGAGACAAGCTGGAAAGTGAGGTAATTGGGATAGTGTCTTGTTTACCTTCGACGAAGACGGCTCTCGCCATAAGAGAGTTTGCAAATGCATCTAGATCTTTTAGCTGATAAACAGCAATTCTTGATACTTTACCGACAGATAATGAGAGATGCTTTGTTATTTCAGTTAGTTCCGTCCCTGAAATACCCAGCAGTGAGGCAGCTTGAGTAAGCGATAGAGCGCTGGTGTAACAGTTACTTCCATCTAAAAGTTTAAATTGAAAGTGGTCATCCCTAGCTAGGGATATTGGGAGCTTCGGTAGTGCCCTTAAATTATGTGGTAGTTTCTGTAGTGATGATTTGTCTGTGAAGCAGTAACTTTTATCCAAGTAGGATACAACGGAACGATGAAACTGAGTCAAATAAAAAGAATTTTGAATTAATCCGTACGCTTGAAAAAGTATTGAGCTGACTTCAACCGTATCCATCTTAAAGTATTTGGCCTGAAAAGGTATAAAGACGCATGGGTTGGCAATATACTCAACAGCTGCAAAGAGTGCTATCAAATATACTTTCAGAGCATCGTGCTCTAGAGTAGAGTGTATGGCCTGATACATCGGTATTTTCTGAACGAGCGCTGTATTTGGTAATTCCCATCTATAGCCGCACGAGGAGCAACCATTCAGTAAATCAGCATCCCATCGCAATTTATTACCGCAACCTCGACACGTGTCAATCAATGTCGTCAGATGCTGCTCACAATGTGTGAAGTGGACCATTTGCCAGCTAGCTTTTATGTATGGCTCTTGTTCTGATAAGCAACCCATACATATTTTGGGGCTTTTGGATGTGATGTCTATCACTATTCGGCTTGCATCTCGGAGATACTCCGTATTTTTCATAAGCGGGTTAAACAGCTCCTCGGACGAGCAACGTAACGTGGGTGCTAGCTGTTCGATGAATTCGTAAAACCGCTCATGAGTAACGTCTAATGATGAAGGATAATATTTTAATCCAAGCACTTTGAAGATATCCTTTATGGAAAAAAAGCCATTCTTCTTCGCAAGACGAATAAGAAAGCCATCAATGCTTTCGTCAGCTTTTGGCCGAGGTCGAACGGGGAAATGATTACGCATATAACCCCCAGATTTTAAGATGCTCAATCACTTTCGATTTAGGCAACTTGAAAGGGTTTACCCACCCGTGATTAATTGACTCGATATCATTTCGATATTTTTTTTCGTAAGTTTTTGCTAGAACACTTGCAGTGATTTTTTCATGAGAGCAAGTGTCGTCGATACAATCTGAGAGTAGCCTAGCAATGCGGCGCGCTCTTCCTTTGGTCGCGAGAAGGAATCGAAACAAATTTTCATAGTCGACATCATCTTTGTACTCAAAATCACTGCCGGTTTCGTTCATCGAGTCGAGCAGACATTGAAAAAACGGCACTTTACGTGGCAGTTTCACAAGTAATCCAATGATAAACTCCATCAGCTCTTCAGTGTTCTCATTGCCTCTACAGTCGAATGCTTTTAGTGTCAAAATTCGAGTGAAACGTTCACTCATTTGCTCATCAATATCTGCAATGCTCTTTACTTTCTCAGGCCCCAAAAGTATCCAGCTGGCGTTTGTCTTGTTAGTAAATTCTTTTAGCAGCTTGATATAACCTGAACTGGGCAACACGGCTCCAGGCAATCCTTCCTGCGCTTCATCAATAAACACAACTTTGACATCGAGGGCATTAATTAACTCAATAACACGTCGTTTTTTAGATGCGACACTTCCAAGCTTAGGATTTTTACAGTGCAGTTGTTCGAGCATGTCTTCGTATAGTGCTTCAAACCCACTCCCACAAATTTCGACATAGATACCAAAAACACCGTCTTTTTCTTTCGAATCTTTTTCACAGTTGTCTTGTAAGAAGCGCTTTGAGAGTGCCGTTTTACCGGTGCCTGACTCTCCAGCTACTATAATTCCGCAGTCTTCACCAAACCGATATCGAATATTGTCAGCTATGGCAGTCATAATGCTGTCGAATTTATCAACATAAGAGTAATGTTGTTTAAACTTGTAACCGTCGCTAAGACCGTTGTTGCAAATTTTCAATGTTAAACCTCGAATTTTTTGATGACGGCTTTTTTGCTTCGTTTGCGCGATGACTTTTGTATACTATTAGCTTCATCGTTTTTTTCTGTCATGGGAGGTGGTTCGTTAATTCCTGCATAATTCTGTTCGATGATATTATTCAACTGCTCAGATGATTTTTTATTCATATCCTTCGTATCTGTGCGAGCAGCAATAGCATTCTTACTTCTTCGAGCCTTTTTCTTCTGTACTTTTTGCTTCTCTTTAGATTGTTTATATTTTTGAACATCACCCAATATTGATGTCATCGACTCAGGCAACTTTTTTAAACGAGAGGCCTTACTGTTAAACAATGACTTCTGAGCCTTGTATTCAGAAATAGATGTTTTTGTTTTGATTGATGTGCATGGAACTGAAAACCTTGTTTTTGTGAACGGATCTACGACGTGGATTACAGATATATCTAGCCCTGAGCTGTAAAACTGAACTTCAGGGTTTCTTCCATTTTTTCTACCGCCCAACTTTTCCCACAGCCGATGAAGTTGACCTTGAGTGTCCATATAAAACAAGTTATCTCGCTGGATACCTTTGTGGGCTTGAATTTTTGCTTTTTGGAGAACCCCGCCGAATGAGTCGAGTTGTTGAATTACGGACAGAGCTGGTAGTTGTATATGCCCTTTTAGCTGCTCACAGGCTTGTTGAGGAGTTTTACCACCTAAGCCCTTGTGACTGTTTTGATGATAGAAGTCTAAAATGTACGCTTCGATAATTTGCTGTAATTGTTCTTTTGTCGAAAACGGCGTTGCTTTAATATTCACTGAGTCTTTTTTTTCATCATTGCGACGCCCAACGTAACCTGGAATTCTTTTGCAGCACTGTTCGCGGAAGGTGCGGTGAAAACGCTCAATTAATGCGTTAAACCACGAGCGCCCGGCAGGGTTCTGATATGTATGAATGCCGGCCTCTTGGAGAAATGCTTTGAAATGATGGCTTGCGAATATCCCAGAATCGTGCTGAATTTTTTCAGGTACTCCGAATAACGGCCACTCATTAGTTGTGTGTTTAGGTTTTTCCTTAGGGCAAATCACACTTTTAATCAGTTCAATCGCGCAAGACAGCTCTTCTCTGCGTTGTTCGGCAACGGATATGACGTATCCTAGTATTGCTCTTGTACATACATCGATAGCAAAATACACGACAACGAGACCGAGGTATTGACCAACGTCGTTACGTAGCGCAAGGTTTAAATGCACAGCATCAATCTGAACTAACTCAAGCGGACGTTCAGCGACAAAATGCTCAGTGGAGCTTCGGTAACGTTTTATTGCGTTTGCATAGCCATGCCGTGCTATATAGATGTCGACAGGGTTGTATTCTTCCAGCATTTCATAGCAAGTTGAATTGCAAATTCCTCTGACTTTTTGTTGCTCATTTTCACAGAGTTTTGCTAACTGGTCATGGAACGCCCGATCAAATTCGTCAAACGTTTCTTTTCGATTTAAGGCCCCATCTGTTTCCGGTTTTAAGTAATGTCTATCAACGATGTCGTGAAAAAGATCTTGTACCCATGGCGTGGCTCTCCTCCCTCTCTTTTTTCGATGTGGGTTCACCATTGCAGCAAAGTTACGATTCACTTTGGCACTTATAAATTTTTTATACCAGTTGTATAGCGTCGCGGGAGATGGCTTGTTCTTATCTTTGTCACCTCTTTTTGTCGCAACGCTCTCGATGACTCTTTGACGTGTCTCATGGCTGCATGGGCTGGTTTCACTGAGTAGCGGCATGATGTAGTCTTCGTATTTTTGTGCAAGATAGCGGTCTTGAGGCGTTGTAAGCTGGCAATGTTTAACGAGAATTTGTTGTGGCTCTGCTGCCCTTACTAGGCCGTCTTGCATATCCTTGTAGAACTCTTCGATACGTAGAGTTAGAGGAGAGTTGTTGTCTTCAATTTCAAGGACTACATACTTTGGCCCACATGACTCTAATGTCGCTTGCTTGTTGCGGTAAATAAATGATGAACCAGTTTCAATATTCGGTGAATACATGTGGGCTTACTTCTTCTTAAGTATTGATTCTGAGTTCAACGGGCTGAATACATCCCAACTGAGGCTACTGTGTGCAACTAGGCGCATAGCAGTTATAAACGAAGACCCTCTGAAATCTGATAGCTGCTTAAATGTCAGTATCGATGGAATTGATAAGAAAACTCTATTCTCATCCTTAGTCAGTGGGTGACGGCGGTATGGATAGAGCGCCTGATAATTATTGAATTGCTCCCCTATATAAATATCTCGATCGGAAAGTAACGTCAGCTCGTGACCGATCTCTTTAGGAAAAAGTGATTGGAGTATCTGAAACTTATGTTGATTCTTTTCGCTTTGGAGCTTATCGAACGGTTTCACTTCAACGCTTTTGTAAGCGCCGCTTCTCAGCTTTATCAAAATGTCGGGTGTGTAGCGCCTTTTGCGATTAAAAAGTGTGTAGTTAATGGTGAAAGGTTGTGTAGTGTATCGAAGAACAGTGTCATCAAACTCACACAGTAGAAGCGCATGCCCTTCCATCATACTTTCGCAATACATATGAGCGTGGTTTTTAACCGAGCTAAAACCGGAAAGGCGAAGAATTCTGCTCGTACGAGGCAGCTTTCGAAGTCGTTGCATGATCTGTTTCTCCGTGGATAGTCTTACTATTGTCACGCAAAAAAATATCATGCTGCTCTTACTTACGACTTTACTGCTACGTCCAAGATATTTTTTTGCACAAAAAATGCACTGTTTTCTTGAACTATAGACGTATTTTGCTAAGTTTAAAGGTTGGGTTGCATGAAAAAGCACCCTAGAAAATGTTGAAACATTCCCAAGTCTTATAAAGAACTCATTTATTGAAGTTTTCGGGTGTATTCTCATCAAAAAGCCTTAAAGTTGGTTGTTTTTTAGTCTCCCTGACGCATTGTTGTTAGTTTAAAAGTATTTATTCTTGATTATCAAACGTATAGTATTAAGGTCTTTTTTGATTGTTTTTTGTTCAGTAATTTTTTTTATAACATTGATTATTGTAATTTTTTATTTAACGTTTACCGTGGTCCGATGTGTTTTTTTTGAAGCGTTATAAGTGGTTATTTGCCATATTTGGAGGAAAGTGAAGAGAAGTGCATATATTTATATGTTAATAAAACTCTCATGGCGGCTTTTTGAGTGCTTTAATTGAAAGTGATGTAACTTTTTTTTATTTTTTTTAAATTTTAATTTTTTGTGAGAATTATCACAGATAGTATGTCTACACAGCGATTTTACATATCCACACCAGTGGTAAATGACTTTGGCAAAGTAGTAACAAGCTTGGGGCTTGTGAAGAAATTCTGGTATACAGCTTTTTTCTTTCACGAAATGGCGTATTTGGAATGGGCGTATGCGAAAAAAGCTCCATGGAGTTTTCCTCCGCCAAACTCAGATGTTGCGAGAGCTTTTCTTGAGCGAAAACAAATTGGAAAGATTTCTTCGTTTCCAAAAGTAGTAGAGACTATCTATTGCGATATGCCAACTAAAGATGTGGAGTCATATAAGAAATTTTGTAACTACTTTAATATAAGCCACAACGCACTGATGGAGTTTGCACTCAAAGAAGCAGTGAACAGGGTTACAAGTGTGAAGTTTAATAAAAGGGGCCTGCCAGACAGTCACAGTTTGTTTTTTCTGAGGCATGCTATTACTGATAAACCACGCTTTGACGATAAGTTGTTTCGCATCAAAGAGGCCTTATTCTGTGATGATGGAGTTATACCTAATTCTTTCAAAAGTGCATTTCGCAAAAAAAATGCTAACCGTTAATTCATGTTGTCATTCCTAACTCATCCAGAGAATCTTTGAATCGCCCAATTTTTGCTAGACAAATTCCTTTTACCTGACCTCGCACATACCCCTATACTTACAATCAGGCAAGTCAAACTTAAGACAAAAGACAGTGTACAATTTCAGTCTTAATTACAAATCGAGCCATTATTGAACTGCTACAAAGTTATATCTACGTAGCGTGCTGTTGAGTCATTACACCATCTACAATGCCAATTCTGTTGACCATATAAACATGGTCATAAAACTTCACGCCATGCATGTAGGCAAGGCTAAGTTTGGAATTGACGTTTGAATAAATGCGAACTTAAAAATGTTGTATATCAGTTCTAAAAATATGGAATTATAAGAAGTTAAAAACAAAGCTGTAAGAGAGAAAGGAGATTTATGGGGCCAGGAACGCAAGTAAAAAATATAGTAGGGGAATTTCACTTCAAACGCATAACTAATCCAGCATTTATAGGGATTTTTGATTGTCAAAGAAATAACTTTCCACCACGGCTCAATGCATCACGCAAAAAAGTCGAGATTCGGCGCTCTATATTGACTACTTCATTTCTTGGGGACTGCACCGGTTATCCTAAGAACGGCATTGCTGAAGCCATCATTGGTGAGCAGCACTTAGAGTTTCTCGAAAGTTACGTTAAAAGCATTCCACAAGACGTTCTATGGTTTGCCGCAGATTGTGGACTTTATTCTCACATAACTTTGAAGTTTCTTGCGATGCTCGCGAAGCAAAGCGGAAAGTCTGTAAACTCGATAGCAATACCGCCTTTGAAGTTATATGGCCCTCGGGTAAGCTCGAATTTCGAAGCTTCTTGGGGGGAAATTACTGAATATTGTGACTCTTCAGTATTGATAGAAGCTTCGCTAGACAAGGAGACAGCATCAATGGCAAAACAAGAAGGCTTTAATAATCTTTTAGAACAAGTAAAGTTTGTAGAGCAAAAAGCTTTTAATAGTCTGTTAGAAAAAGTGGAGTTTTTAGAGCAACTAGCTTCAAACTTTGTACATTACCCCACTTAAAACAGTCGCTATTTTTTATATCGCGCGTTACTTTATTAAAAGAAGGTACTAGGCAGATATCATTGACTGACTAACCGTCAATGAAGCCGCATCGGCGATTTACTGCTTTTTTGCTGATAACATATTCTCAATGCCTACCGAAGAAGTCTCATACACATCTTAAGCATTCATTTTTTGACGATAGTCTAATGCATGAGATGATTAAGAGGCTTTTTCAAGTTCGGCATAAGCCCATGGAACGTAGTGCAAGGCTCCAGTCTTTGCGGTGCGCCAAAACTAAGGTAGACATTCAAGGGAATAGACTTTTTTGCAAACGGCTAATTTTTATCAGCTATTTTTTGTAAATTATCATTGATATTGAATAATATTAAGATGATTTCACAAGTTATCCTGAGAACAATAAGTGCAGGCACAATAAATACTAACGCCCCGACTAGCTTCTCAAAACCCAAACGGCTGGGGTAATTGGATAAGATTATTACTCCATAAACTAGTATATAAACAGTCGATGCCCAGTATATAGGCGTGAGTAACCTTGGAGTAATCATCTGTCTTAAGTTAAGTAATTCCTTCATGCTTTTCCTTAGCTATTATCATTGTTTTGCTTTAGTTTGTTGTCTTTGACAGACTTCAACCAAAATTAATTGTTATATCAAGGCCATAAAAATTAACCGCCAATATATTTATTGATGCAAGATAACACTTCATTAGTATCTCAGGCCCATTATCAACAACAGTTGATTAGCCAACCAAATGTGAAATATATATCAGTCAATCTCAGCGTTATCGTCTTTGTTCGCATAAGGTGGCAAGATATCGAACGAATTCTCCTCGCTTATACAAATTACAAAGATAAGTGACCACTGATTTTTTTCTAAGCTCTCGCTCGCTTGAGCCAGAGAATAAAACGGTCAAATTTAGTCAGTTTATGATTCAAGCGACCATTAGGCTTATGATCATTCAGGCTCTTCCTGGTCTTAACTGCAAGTGTTGCCACTCTCATAGGGTCATGTTGACTCAGTTGTTTTTCAAAAAGTGCCTCAGGTATTGGACGGTCCAGAATACGATTAACTTGTCTAGCGAAAGCTAGATTTTGTTGCTCAATCGCTTGTTTTATGTCCAT
This sequence comes from Alteromonas genovensis, assembly GCF_010500895.1. Taxonomy (GTDB): domain Bacteria; phylum Pseudomonadota; class Gammaproteobacteria; order Enterobacterales; family Alteromonadaceae; genus Alteromonas; species Alteromonas genovensis. The sequence goes on along the minus strand of NZ_JAAAWO010000004.1, from coordinate 328,547 downwards.
ATTATTTTACCAAGTATTTATAAAAAATTGATTCCACGATTTGCAGTCCTTGCTTATATTCGCGCTTTGCTGCTGCGGACGTCTTATCTTCCACTTTTACAAAATAGCGGCATTCAGGTTTGCGGTTAACCGCGTCTTTATAAAATATACTGAATTGCTGATTGAAGCCTTTCAGAGAAAACTCCGTTTGAGAATAGTCGGTAGCCATTAATTTGAAATAGGCATCTTTTCTTTCTTCAGGGTATATAGAAGTTACGACCAGCGAGTTATCTCTTACTTCAACAAAGTACGTGTATTGTGCACGGCCATCAGAGTTTGCCCAACATGGTGGAAATTCAAGACCATTTGATAGATTCTCGACTTGACCAATTAAGTTGGAATTTTTCTCTTCAAGCTCTTTCTTTATTTCTTGTTGTTTAGCGATTTCTGCTCTTAATTCTTCATTCTCACGCTCTGAGTCTTGTACTTCATTCTTAATCTCAGCGAGCATAGTTTTCGCTTCCTCAAGTTCTTGAAGACACTTTTCGAGCGCTTCATTTGCTTGTTTTACGGCGGCAAGAAGTTCTGGTATGTCTATGTTTTCGCTATTTGCTTTTGTAAGTGTTGACCAGACGTCATCTAGCTTCATTTTTGCTAAAACTTGGGCTGCTTCATCTGACTTTACGGAGCTTTCTAAAGCCTTAACGAGTGCCTGCATTTGAGCTACTGCCTCTGTAAGTTCCATGGATGCAGGCTCTTCTGGTGAAGTCGATAGTCCGAGAGCGTTAGTTATTTCCTCTAAGGTTGATGTCATCTCTTGGTATTGCGCTTCTATTTTTTCACTATTATCGAGTTGCTCTTGCATCGTTACATTCAATAAAACCATCACAATCAGTAATGCAAACATAATGATGAGCAGTAATTCTGTGACTGAAATACTGAAAATGTCGTCTTTACTTTGACTCACCCGCTCACGACCTCGTTGCTTCTAGACAAAGAGTCCATTTCATGTGTAATGAATTTTGCTGTTTTAACGAGGTTTTCGCTGAAGTCTTTAGAGTGTTCCGACATCGCCTTAGCTTCAACACCCCATTGTTGGGATAGCTGCTCAATACTACTGATTCTTTTCTTAAGAGCCGAAAGCAAAGCTTCCTCTTCTTCTATAAGCTTACCTGCGGAAGAGGAGGATATTAGTTGTTTATAGGTATCAATGACCTCTTTATAGTCTTTGGCTACTCCCTTCATATGAGTTTCAATCTCAAATTCTGAGTTCAACATTGATTTTGTTCTAGTCGATACCTCATCCGACAACGTCCTGAGATTTTCAATGTAGGCTGCTTGACTTTCACCTAGTGCGCTGACATCTGGAGCAAGGTGTTTTATTGCTGCAATTTTTTCTGAAGTATCTTTTGCTGTGGAGCCTAACTTTCTTACGCTTGCACGTGCTTCTCCTACACTAGAGCCAAATTCTCTTGAAGAATCTCTTGCGACTTCAAATGTCTCAGCAAGCTCTTTGCGAAGGTTGGCGAATTGGGTTTGGAGCGAGTCCACAATATCTTTATTTATTCTAGAAAATTGACCCCTGCTTTCATCGATAAGTTTATCAGACGATTGACGGAGGTTTTCAGAAACCTGTTGACCCAAAGTATCTAATTTAGTTAAAGATTCTGACAATACTTTCTCGGTTGATTTAGCAAAATTGGTAAGTGATGATTCACCAAGAGATATTAATTTCTTTTGGGTTTCTTCGAACATTTCAATCGATTTATTATTGCGTTCTTCAGTGTCCTGAATATTCTTATTCATCGTGTTTGATAGCTTAGAAAGGGCATCGTTCGTTCTTCGCATTTGAACGTTAAATCCTTTAACCGTTTCATCAAGAGATTCTCTTGCTGATAGCTGGGCAGTTTCTACAGAAGTATCAAAGTTTTGTAGGTAAATTCGAGTTCCCATTCCCAACAAAGTGGTGATCATTGCCGCTCCGAATTGGGAAATTACTACGGATGCAGAGCTTGCACCTTCCTCTATGTTAAAAAAGAGCATTGAACAAACGAGAGAGATTAAAGTGAGAAGGAAACCTAAGTAATAAATGCTGTCCGAAAACATCCCAAGTAGGGCGATTGGCTTACCGCCCTTGTGGTATTGAAAGTAATAAGATCCCATTACAGCACTACTCAATATGACAGCGACCAAAATGGGAATATTGAATCCTGCAATCGCTAAACAAAGTATGAGGCCCACTAACGAGTGTATAATAAACGCCTTGCGAAGCGTGTCGGCGTCAATTTTATATTTTTCCGTCGATAGCGTGCCAGTTTGATTGTCTTCCATTATCGTACCTTCATTACTTTAAGATTTGATACCCCAGCTTCTTCGAGGATGCGTTCCCACCATGGGATGAGGTCTGCGCTTTGAATCTCGCCTTCTTTTCCTTTTCTTAGCAACCAGTACAACTGAATATCTGTTCCAAAAAGGTCAGGCACCATTGGCAATGCTTTGTCGAAATCTGCGTCTTTGAGGTAATTATTGTAAAAACTGATGCTATCTGAGTGTTGTAACAGGTCACTCAGCAATACAATTTTATTAAGCTTCACCTCACCATTTAGTGATGATAACGCGGCTAAATCTTGAAGACTCTCCAACAGTGGAGAGCTTGGTGCATTTTCAGCGGTAATAAGAGTGTCAGTCACTTCAGTAACTATTGACGAAAATTGTTTTTCAAATTTTTTCGTCATCAGCCTGTTGTTTTCGTAAAAAGAGTTCGCGTCGGAGCCATCACGAGGTTTGCATTTATCAAAAATTGGTGCAGATAGACCTTCCATCGTTTGGGCATCGATTTCGTATACTGCCAACCTGGCACCTGTTTTGAGGTCGGTTATCTCTTTATCGATCGCTTTCTTTATCAACCTTTTCTGATTTTCACTAAACCCTCCAGTCTTATCGAACAAGACCACAGTAAGAGGGCTTTTAGTATTTATTTCACACAATGTAACTTCATCGTAGCTTTTTGCTGTCAGCATAATCCATCCGACAGCCGCAATAACGGCTATCAGCGCTATTATCGCACCGGCTAACGTCCAATTGATCGGACTTTTGGTATCTTCGTCAAGTAAGCTCATTACGCGGTTTCCTTAAAAAGGTCGATATCATTAACTGCATTTTGATATTCCGTTCTAAGCGTCTCTAATTCGCTAAATTGAAACTCATTGATTGCTTCTCGTTTTATTTTAAAAAGGGCTGCATCTTCAGAAGATATAAGACTCTTTAATTCAGAAAACTCTAATGGAGGCATGGGCTTAGACAAGTCAGCTTTCTTATCAAGGATTTGGGTACATTCATGAGAAAAGCGTTGGCGACATATTTCACAAAAGGTTTCGAATTCGGACTTTTGTAACGATAAGTAGCTTTGGTAGTCTTGATAGAGTAAGTCTAGCGCCTCAGAATCTTCTTCGAGCGTCTTTGCTAAAATATTTAGTTCTTCATGTGCAGTTTCGAACTGTTGGTTTAGCTCCTGCTTAATTTGAGAAACCTTCTTCATTGCTTGAGATTTTTTCGATGTATATGCTTTTCTCGCTGCTTTTGTTTCTCTAGTGATTTTTCCATAGCCAGGATACAGCTCATCTTTGAAAATAAGCTTGATGACAAAGAAAACAAAAATACCAATCGTAACAGCCGTAAGCAGCCAGCTTTCAAAGGTCGCTATTCCAAATGGTTCGGCCATCAAACTGTTAACTGCCATACTGCTAGCTGAGTCAACATCTTCGTCCAGAGCTGCTCTATAATGACCAACCAGCAATGCTACACCGCACATAATAAGAAACGATACAATGAGTCCAACTGCTCCAGCTAAGCTAGTACCTGACTTAACATGACGAAAATATTGCAGGCCAATGACAAACCCTAATGCCATCGCTAAGTTAACAAAAGAGATTGCGAAAGCTAGCGCAAAGCCCCCAACTAGACCGAACTCACTTGCTTTCGACAGAAAAAAGGAGTTAATAATTCCTTCGAGGATCATTGCTAGAATAAGGTATCCCCACACCTTTCCTGGGTTCTCGCTATAAGAGGCTGAGTGAGTCAGTTTATTATCTTCTCTGAATTTACTGAGGCTTGCTTCTTTTTCATTTTTCGCTCGAAGTTCTTCTTTTACCTCTTTTGATATCGCATCAACATAATTTCTCCCTTCAGGTAGTGCTCTGTGTTTTACCTGTTTCACCTTTGAAATAGCAGATTCTATCTTTCCGCTTTTCAAAAGCTCCTTGTGTGATGCAGCTCGAGATAGGAGAACTCTTCTACTGTTTCCTTCATTATCTTGAACGGTGTTTCTTCCCTTACTTTCAATTACACCATCATAGATTTCACTATTCTGATTTTGCAATGTAGTGGTAATCACTCTATTTGCATCAGTGTTAGTCAAAATACTTTCAGACTTTAAAACGTCAAAAATTTTCATTATTAGACTCCGCGAAGTGATTCTTCTATAGCGTGCAACTATCTATTTCAGGAGTTAAATACTCCACGTTAGATATGCCTTGGTTTGTTATTGTTACAGCGATATCGTCGTCGCCAGGTGAGTCCTTGCAACCGGTATACCTTTCGTCTTCCCAGTCATGCGGATTATCTTCTGTATCTTTTAAGTCAGTTCGAAACAAGTTTTCTATTGCAACGCCATGCCGTAAATATCTATCCTTTACAGCGCGAGAAGGGTGTCCATATTTGTGACCTGATTGGAAAACGACATATTTAGGAGAAACCGCTGTTATGAAGCATTCGCTACTTGATGAGTCAGAGCCATGATGTGGAGCAATTAGAATATCTGCGTCAATTGACCTAGATGAGCTGCTTTCTACCATAGCTTTTTCAGTATATGCACAGCTACTAAAAGGCGAACCAATTTCTCTGCCAATGGCGTCCCCAGGAAATAGTATTGATTGACCTGCATATTCTAGTCTTACAACGATGCTAACAGCGTTTCGCGCTTTAGAAAGCGGAAGTGGTCTACCCTTCCAGCGATGTTGGCCGTAAATGACAGTAGCGGTGACATCGCCGTAGCTAAACTCCATGCCAGGCAGTACATCGCGTGACGCATCGTATACCTTCATCCCTTTATTCTCAGCAATAATTACAGCTTGATTAAAGCGTTGCCATGTCTTTGATGAGCGAGATACTCCCGTTCGTAGAAGGGTGTTTACTTTATAATTTGATAATATTGAAGCTGCGTCGCCTATATGGTCGGCATCACTGTGGGATAAGACCATCAATTGAACAGTCTTATTCTTGCCTATAGTTTTGAGAGCATTTAAGCAGCGAGAGCCTCGCCAATGGCCGGCGTCTAAAATTAATATTCCGTCGTCATTAGGCAGTTCCACGATTGAACAGCTGCCGGAGCCAACATCGACAACTCTGACTGATAGCGAGCTTTCAGATAATGCCTGACTAGAGACTACAGTTGCAGTTAAAAGTATAGATAAGACAATTACTTGGAGAGAAGACAACAATAAATCCTTTTATGGCGCATTTACCCACTCAATCATCCAAGATGAGTGTTAGGGTCGTATCATACAGCCATCAATGGGTAGTGTTCAAGAAGTCTTAAAAATGGTTATATGGGACTAATATTAAGACTAGGTACATAGGTTTTTTATAATATAAGGTAAGTTATCGACAGCCGATAACTTGTTTTGAAACCAAATCTTAAAGCTTTAACTGCGGATATTAGTTCAAATTGAAAATCTGCTATAGCAAACTAATCTAGAGTAGACTTAAGAGACGCCTTGAGTTGTAGGTAGTAACACCTCATTAAAATGAACGAACCAATACCCCTATTTAACATTATATACTAAGCCGTTCAGGCTATGACTTTCAAAACTCTACTCATTCAGACCTACTTAAAAAATGAAAATTGCGATTACTTTGTATCGATTTTGCGGACCGCTCAGAAATTAGATAATTAGGTCAAGTCATGCTAATTTCACACTAATTGTTGGTGTCATTTTTGCGCAATAAGCTATTACTTTTCATCAGTAATTCAAGCCAAGGTGATTATATAAGGAAATTGTAGGTGTCCAGACTGTCACAATCTCAGAAAATAGTTGAATTGTTGAAGGCAAATCCAAATCAAAAGTTCAATGCTCGACAAATAGCGCAGCAAATAGTTGACTGCTATCCAGAGGATTACAAAGATAAAAGACAAAACCCTAGATTTGTTGATGATAAGGCTTTTATATCCCAAGTTGTTGCAGAAATAGGTTCACAGAAAGATCAGATAGTAAAAAGTGATGCGCATGTATTTTGGCAGGACAAACCAAGGCCACGAGTCTATTGGTATAATCCCGCGAAAACGGTGGGGCAAATAGAGACTGAAAAAGACGAAATTGAAGAGGACAGCGATGAAGTTGCAACAATACCTGAGTCTACAACTTTCTCTGAGCACGACCTCTATCCAATACTTATAGATTACTTGAAGACAGAATTAAATTTGTACTGTCAAAGAATAGATGAAAAGCGTTCAAAAAACTCTCGTGGTAATGGAGGGAATCAATGGCTGCATCCAGATATTGTAGCTATGCAACCGGTCGATAAAGAATGGAATGAACTCATACGAAGTTGCGTGAAGCAGGGGGCTGGACAAAGTGTTCGCCTGTGGTCTTTTGAAGTAAAAAAAGAGCTTACTGGTTCTAATGTTAGGAAAAGCTTCTTTCAAGCAGTAAGCAACTCAAGCTGGGCCAATGAAGGCTATTTAGTAGCAACTTCCATTTCAGATGGCAGTGTTGAACAAGAATTAAGGATGCTTTCTGCGCTGCATGGAATTGGAGTTATTCTTCTAAATCATGAAAACCCAAGCGAGAGCGAAATGATGCTTCCTTCAAAATCAAGAGCAGATGTAGACTGGCAGTCAGTGAACCGGATATTAGTCGAAAATTCTGACTTTAAAGATTATATCGAACTAGTTTCTACGTATTACCAGACTGGAAGAGTACGAGCTAGAGATTGGAATAGATAGGTTACTTAAAAGATAAGATAGCAATGTAAGATTACGCGCCATTCGTGAAAAAATGCACCCGAACAATCATACACTATAGATGATGGTTCGGGTGCGCCCACCCCTAGCCCTTTTTACTTTGAACTGCTTCAGTTACTCGGCCTCGGCTGTTTCACCTAGTCTTTGACAAGTTACAAAGCGCCATAAAAATGAATCACGACCCCAAAAGGGGTGGTGTGGCAAATGCCTCACTTTTTTAATATGAGCTGACGAACAGCTCTAGTGATTGAGATTAGCTCTCAATTTGCTATTGGGTTTGGTTAAGTTTAAAAGGGAAATAGTTCACTGTGCAAGTTCAACTTCAACATACATTGATAAAACGAATACTCTAGTGCCTTTATATCTTGAAATGGAAAGCTATTAATCGAGCGTATAACTAAATACGGTTCGCCATTTTGAAGTTTTTCACAATATCTATTAACTGCCTGAATAAGCCCATCGAGACTTAAGTCAGCCTCTATATCTGCTGCTAGGACCCAATTAGCTTCTTCATTGTTAGAGCGAACCATTCCATCTAATTTAGAATGAAAATGAGCATTTGCTGGAGATTTCAATCCCGCTCTAATTTGTTCAACAAAAAAATATTGGCCGTTATGTGCAATAATGATTACTCGACAAATAGATAGCCTGCTTTTTTTATCTATTGGAATAGATAGTTGATGTTTGAAGATCACTTCGCCAATGAGCTTTCTATATGTAGGGCAAGCTTGAACAGATGAGTCCAAAGCATTTTCATAGGTATAAAATAAATGTTCAATTTTAGGTTTTAACAAATACTCGTAGTTATTGATGAAATAAGCCATCTGACGCTCTGTTGCATTAGCTTTGCCATTCCTCCATTTTGATACCAAAGCGACAGATTTTTCACTTAAACCCGCTTTTATGGCAATGTCCTTATTACGATATTTATTTTCTTCAATTGCTAATCTCAACAGCTTTTTTGTGTATTTGTATTCTTTTTCCAACTGAAAACTATAAAGCGACAATTAACTTGAACGGTTGAGCGACAACTATCTTGACCGGTTGTTCTGTTAAGGTTCGACACGATAATTCGAGGAGAATGGCGTGTCGGGAAATCACATCACAGAAAAACAAGTCAGGTTATATATGAAGTTCAGAAAGGATTTCACGCAGGAAGTGGCCGCCAGTAAAGCGGATATCTCTGTTAGCTCCGCCAGACGAATCGAGAATGGTCGTCACCAACCTAATCAAGCAAAACGCCAATGGCGTACCAGACCCGATCCTCTTGAAGCGGTGTGGGAGAGTGTCGTTGTTCCCATCTTACAACAAGATGAATTGATTACGCCGGTAGGCGTATTTGATCATCTATGTGAATCACATAGTGACGACTTCCCAACTACAGCACGACGTACGCTTGAGCGCAGAATTAAGAAGTGGCGACAATTACACGGTGGCGCTAAAGATGTGATGTTCTTGCAGCATCACGAATCAGGACTACTGGGAATATGTGACTTTACCCACGTCAAATCTCCTATCACCATAGGACGAGAGCCGTGTAAGCACATGCTGTTTAACTATCGCCTAGCGGCCAGCGGCTGGCAGTATTGCCAAGTAGTTTATGGCGGTGAGAGCTTTGCTGCATTCTCCGATAGCCTTCAGAAAGCGTTTAGAGAAAGTGGTGGCGTGCCCAAAGAAGTCCGCACTGACAGCTTAAGTGCGGCGTACCGAAACCATGACAATGCCGAGGCATTTACCGAACGCTATAAGTCGTTGATGGCGCATTACGGTTTTACGGCCACACGTAATAATACCGGTGTAGCGCATGAAAATGGTGTTATCGAGTCTAGCAATCGACATGTCAAAGCGCAGTTAGAACAAGCGCTGCGTATACGCGGCTCGTTCGATTTTAACTGTCGCGATGACTATGAAGGCTTTATTCAGCAGTTAGTTGGGCGGCGTAACAAGCGTATCAACACCGCCTTTATCAAAGAGCAGCGACAATTACAGCCATTGCCGCCTGTAGGTAGCGCCAATTACTCAATAGAATATGTGCGCGTCTCGCGCACCAGCACTATCAATGTTAAACGCGTGACCTACACAGTGCCTTCCCGCCTGATAGGCAGTCGCTTGCGGGTACAAGTGTATGATAACAGGTTAGCCTTATATCTCGGTCATGAACTGACTTACACCCTAGAGCGCGTTTATGCGCAAGGCAGTTCGCGTAAACGCAGCGTCAATTACAAACACGTCATAGATGCTCTGGTTAAAAAGCCACAAGCCTTCCGGTGTTCACAGTGGCGCGACGAGCTATTACCTAACGAGGATTACCGATGCATCTGGCAATATGTTAACGGCAATATGAAAGCAGATGATGCCTGTCGTTATATCGTCAGAGTGCTTCACCTTGCCAGCAAAAAAGATAACGAAATACGGCTGGGGCGCTTTATCATGCAGCAACTGAATACGGGGAGACTGCCCAGCCTGTTTGACTGCCAAGAGCGCTTCCAGCAACAAACACGTGATATACCCCAACTCCAAGTGGGGCAGCATTCGTTAAAACAGTATGGCCTACTGTTGCAAGGAGGTCGAAATGACTAATACAGCTTCACTACCATTGATGCTAAAAAGCTTGCGCTTAAGTGAGTTCAGAAACCACTGGGAGAGCCTTGCTGAAAAAGCACTGCACGAACAATGGCGACCCGAACACTACTTAAGTGAGTTGTGCCATATGGAGCTAGCAAGTCGGACAGACAAGCGACAATTACGTTACCTAAAAGAGTCAAACTTGCCCTCAGGCAAACACGTTGGCGGCTTCGACTTCAATGCCATAGAAGGCATTAGTAAAGCGCGCCTGCATGACCTGGCCGATAACCACGAATGGGTTAAACAAGCCACAAACCTACTACTGTTCGGTGCTAGCGGTGTAGGCAAAACCCACCTCGCCAGCGCATTAGGTTACAGCCTGATAGAAGCTGGAACCCGCGTAAAGTTCTATCCGGCCACCGCCTTGGTGCAACACCTACAAGACGCCAAACAGCAACTAAAACTCCAGGATGCGCTGAATAAACTGGATAAATACCAAGTGCTAATCGTGGACGACATCGGCTATATCAGAAAGACAGAACAAGAAACCAGTGTGCTGTTCGAACTCATTGCGCACCGTTATGAGAGGTTCAGCCTTATCATTACATCCAATCAATCGTTCGAAGACTGGGATGCATTGTTCACCGATACTACCATGACAGTTGCAGCTATAGACCGGCTCGTTCATCACTCACATATCATTCAATTACAGGGAGAAAGCTATCGAAGAAAAACAGCAATAAAACAGGAAGAATAACTCAGCGACAACCGGTCAAGATAATTGACGCCGGACCGGTCAAGACAGTTGACGTTCTATAGAAAACCTTTTACTCATAAAATAGAGGGGAAGTAACCTTCCCCTACTAATATACTCAATTACCAATGTAGCTATCATTATTTGGATTATGAGTATCTGCCCAGTCATCCATATCAGCATCATTATTCGGGTTATTTATGTCTGACCAAACGTCTAATTCTTCATTAGACATATCATCTGTGTCAATCATTACTGGTCTCCTTACTTCTTACTTTTGAAGCGCTGGTTGTTAGGGTTAAGTTGCTTTGAACGGTTATCCTGCGTTTTTTGATATTCGTTACTCGTGCCGCTACTGCCCTTATTGGCGTTAGCTTGGTTCGATTTATGATTTTGCTGTTTAGTATTCATTATTTCCTCCTGTTAAATGAACGGAAGTAAATATAAATGAAGGCGTTAGCTGGTAACGATGATTGAAAGGTGATTGTTTAATGATTATGGAAGAATGTTAGTGATTTTTTTCAACAACTTCAGTTTGCCGTTAGTTTTGTTTAACTCTTTTATCTAAATCAACTCAGTTCTAACGAACAATAGAAATAGGTTAGCAAGAGGATGGTTTACACGGACTATTTACAAATAGTGGTTTAGAGTTCTAATTAATTTACAGCCTATAGCAATCCGTTGCAGATGAGTTAACTGACGCCTACGCCAATCTGCTTGTTATCAGCATACAAAGTAATCACATTGTCATGAGTTTTGACAAAGCAATTTGATAGCGGCCTCTATACTTACGACAACATCATCATGCGGAATAATGAACCGATCTTCGTCGGAGTGCCTCAATGCCAACAAGTTGCTGAGTATAACCTCTGCCTGCTCCATTTGCTTATTCGCAATCAGAATGGCTCGCTGAGTATCAGTCTGTAAGAACGGTATTGAAAGACGATTCATTATTCACATTTGCCGTTTATGTTTCGATAATTATCTTACATCTGAAGAAAAGTTATAACTGTCTTGACGGCTAGTTTCGTTAAATAGAATGAGCAAAATCATAGGCGGGTGACCTCTGTCACACTTGAAACATGAATGATATTAGTAGAGATTTTCAAATCGAATTAAAGTAGATTCAAATATAACCTACTGAAATAGCTTTAGTGTGTAATGAAAAAACATAAATATATCTCGAATATTGAGCTGATTAATCTTTTAAATAAAGCTACAGGTTCTGAACTCAAATCATTAACCAATATTATAAAAGGTGAAGGCGCGCCGAATATGTCGCCAGAGGATATTTGCCGAGAACTTTTCGAAAAGGGCGGGTACTTGAGAGCTGTAAACCAGGTCAAAGAAAAGCTTAAGGTTAGTTATGCTTTAACTGGGAAGAGAACAATAGAAGAAATAGATGCATTTGAAAAACTGACGCTGGAAGAGCATGAAGCTGCAAGCATTGGGCGTCGATATATCAAAGAATGTGAAGAAAAGGTAATTGTTAAACTTCTTGAATTGACTTACAAAAATATGTCAGATGAAGATAGAGCATTATTTGACAAATCAGTACAAAAAGTGGCATCTCAATATGGAAAATCCTCAAAAGGCCTTATAGGGACAGCGGGGTTAATGGCCGTTGCTAATATGGGGGGGTTCGCAACGTATACGCTAATGTCTTCCGTACTAAGCGCCCTATCTTTTGGAACTCTTGGATTTGGCGCCTACACTACAGCTTCATCTCTGCTTAGTACGGTCATTGGCCCTGTAGGATGGGTCGGATTAGGAGCATATGCATTATACAAGCTGGGACAACCAAACTATAAAAAATTGATACCCGCAGTAGCGACGATTGGCTCAATTAGGCAAAGAGTAATATTTGAATCTCAAAATGATAATGGGTCTTTAGACAAGGAAGAAAAAAAACATACATTACCCTTTATCATAATTGGTCTAGTGATATTAGTTTTTGTGGTAATGGCGAGTTTTTAAATAGGCCTAAAACTGGAATAGTCATTATCTAGTCTGACATTTTTAATAACAGAATGCGACCAAAGCTGACAGTCTCAAGACGTTTAGCAGACGGTCGCTCTATGAACACATATTGTAACTTGTCATCAAATAGAAATTCCTCTGGTGGGGACGTGTAACAATCCTATAATTGCCACACCTAAAGTTAACCACGTTAGTTTTCAGCGTGTGGAAATGCTTTAGCCTTCATAAACATGATATCTTATCAGATAGAGATTCTTAAAATTATAAGCTTAGGTGGAATGGAATGCGCTTGTACGAACACGGTTCAGAATGGAGACGATGGGATCTTCACGTTCACACCCCTGATTCAGTATTAGAAACACAATTTAAAGGCGACTGGGACGGTTACATTTCAGCTATCGAACAGTCAGATTCTGGTGTTGCTGTAATTGGTTTCACTGATTACTACTCTATATCAGGTTATGAAAAGGTTCTTGCTTACCGACAAGATGGACGACTCGGAAACATCGAAACAGTCATCCCAAATATTGAGTTTAGGATTACTCCTAATACTGGAAAACACAAAGGGATTAACATCCATCTTCTAATAAATCCGGAAGACCCTAATCACGTTGATGAAATCAAGATCGCATTGAGCCGATTGAATATCAACTATCTTGGTCAGAACTATGCTTGCACTGAAGACCAGCTTAGAGCCTATGGTAGAGCATTAGCTCCACAAACAGAAAACTGTCGAGTGGCATCATTGAAGGAAGGTATTAATAACTTCAAGCCATCTTATGACACTTTCAAGAAGTGGTATAACGGCGAGAAGTGGTTGAGGGAAAACTCAATAGTTATTGCTGCGAATGGTTCTAATGATGGCGTATCTGGTATTAGAGACGGTGGTTTTACTGGCATAAAGAAAGATATCTATCAGTTTATCGACATGGTATTTTCTGCCACACCAAGCGACATCAACTACTTCACTGGTCAAGGCACTAAGAATAGAAAAGAAATTGTAGCTGAGCTTGGTCGTCTGGTACCTTGTGTACATGGTTCAGATGCACATGCAATCGACAAGCTGTTTGAACCAGACCAAAAGAGATACTGCTGGATTAAAGCTGACCCTACATTCAACGGACTAAAACAGGTTGTCTTTGAGCCTGACCGTGCATTCATTGGTGAACTTTCTCCTGAAATGAAAGCTGAATATCAGACCATCAAACAAGTGAGATACATTGATAATTCAGGTGCGAATAAGTTTTCTACGAAGTGGATACCGCTTAACAAAGACCTGAACACAATCATTGGTGGTAAGTCGTCCGGTAAATCAATGCTTCTATACCACATTGCGAAGACTATAAATCCTAACGAAGTATTAACCAGAGTAGAGCTATCCAAGTCATCAACCTACAGCGATATTCCTAATTTAGACTTCGAGGTTGAATGGTCGAACAATGAAGTGTCTAAGCTGTCAGATGCCGACGACCAAGCAAAGGCTATCACTTATATACCTCAGCTTTACATCAACCAACTGGCTGATAAAGATGGTCGAGAAGATTTAAACGAGTTGATATCTAAAACTCTTCTTCAAAATGAGCAATACAAAGACTTCGTTAATGCACTTGAGAGTAGAGTACGCACAGTCAACTCATCCATTAATGACAAGATTGATACTCGATTCTTACTGATTAGTGAATACCAAAAGCTGTTCAATGAGCTGAACGAAATTGGTAACGACAAGTCTGTTAAGAATGAGATTGCAGCACTTGAAGCTAGAGCAAAAGAGATTCGAGAAAATTCTAAATGGACAGACGAACAAGAGAAGCATTATGCCTACCTAGTTCATAGAAGACAGTGCGTTATCAGAGCAAAAAATAGGCTCACGTATATTCAGTCGGGCTTACAAAGATTCACTGAGAGTATTGATAACCGGCAAGACCAATGGATTGATACGATTCGAGGTCAACTACAGCAAGATTCAGGGCTAATTGCACAATCAAATGTCCTCAAAGGCTTACTAGATTCGATGCAAAAAGACTTGGTAGCAGGGTTTAGTACAACCAAGGATACGGCGAATAAAAAGCTAGAGTCGATCCCCGATAGATTAGCAGCTTTAAAAGAGAAGCTAGAGGGAATAGAGCGTGAGCTGAACCCCCTTGAAGAAGACGTGAAAGACAAAGCTGCACTTGAGCAACTGAACAAGCAACTCAAGGCTGAGCGAGAGAAGCTAGCAAGAATCAATGTCAAAATAAAAGAGCTTGAGGCTATCACTAAGAAAGGTGAAGAGTGTATCAAGGAGCTAAATGAGCAGTTTATTTCACTAATCAATCTATACAAGTCTCACTGCGCCATAGTCAGCGATCATCAAATGGATGACGACATAAAGATTGAGGCAAGGGTTGTTGTCGATGCTCCCAAGTTTGATTCGTTTGTTAGTTGCTACCACAAATCAGGGGCAATTCGCACGGTCGTTAACGATGTTCAGGACGATAACGGTGATTACCATTTTGACGTGGATACTCACGCAGCCTTTGTAGAGAAGACCGCCAATACAATTAGAGGCAGTCAATCGCCTACCTTGCGTAAGAATCACAGCCTGAAAGATGCATACAAACTACTTTACGCTGACTACTTTGGGATCGACTTCCTTGTTACCTACAAGAACGACAGCATTGTACATATGTCGCCGGGCAAGCGTGGCTTGGTCTTACTCAGTTTGATGCTTGAGCTTAGTAACTCAACGCACCCAATATTGATTGACCAGCCAGAAGATAACTTGGATAACAGAACGATCTACTCAGAGCTTAAAGATTTTGTTCGGAAGTGTAAGAGTAAGCGCCAGATTATCATGGTGACACACAACGCTAACTTAGTGGTGGCAGCCGATGCAGAGTGTGTTGTTGTGGCAGACCAGCGAGGGCAACCACGTACTGCTGGAGCACACCAATTTGAATATCTTAGCGGTAGCCTAGAGCATAGCTTGAAGTGTGATAACAACTACGACTACCAATCACTTGATGAGTTAGGCATTCGACAGCATGTTTGTCATATCCTTGAGGGTGGTATCAGTGCCTTCAAAGAGCGGGAGCAGAAATATAACCTTCTTTGATTCAAAGAATTTATCTTTACTAGAAGTGTAATCGGACGCTCTAAATCTCAACACCGACTGTCCGCTGTTTGTCTGAAGCCGCCTGTCAGGTTGTGTCTAAACCTACAAATGAAAGTGTAAGAAAAAGTATAACTACTACACCTAAACTTAAAAAAAAGAATATCAATAGGTGTTTTAGTACGTCGTCTACTTGAATTAGCTAGCATTTACTAAATAACTTTAATTCCACAATATCCATGTCTTGGGCGTTAAACCGAGCGCCATTTATAAACTCTATTGACGCTTCAATGTCTGTCGATATCATAATGATTTCAGTATCACCATATACCCAATACATTTGCTCAGGTAAAAGTGCATTCATCCTACACAAAGCAACCAGAAACTGTCTCGTAATCATTTAGTATCTCCTATGGTTTGTGGTTATCCTATACTTAAAAAATCAAAGAACTGACTTGTGGTATAGATTGCTGAGATATAGGCAAACAGTTGCTCGCTTTTAGCATGAGTGAAAATAATTAAATTGGAATGTAGATGATTATGAGAAATTTCCACAAAGCAGTATTTGCGGCGACATGTTTACTACTGACATCATGCTTTGATACCACTCCCACCACATCTGTCCCAGAAGCAACTGTTAAGCAGTCCTCATCTGGTATATGTCATGACCATACAAGTAGTTCGTACAAAAGGACGAAAAATTTCAAAGCATTTGACTCGCTTCAGGCCTGTTTAGATGATGGTGGGCGACTACCTAAGTCCAAAACAAAACAATACGACGCTGCTGAGCAAGAAGCGCTTCAAGAAGATAGAAATTTTGGCTATTTGCATTCTAAGGTTGGATATTGAAATTTCATCCAGATAGCGACATTTCCGATTTGTGCAAAACTTGGTAGAAACTGGTTTGATAGTCAAGGTCGCCTAAAGACAATCAGCAGACGTTCAACGCTGTGTTCAGGGGGCAACGCCCTGAGTGAGACGGGATTCGAACAGCGCAAACAACGATAACGCAAGTGTACCGCTGAAAAAAGCGAACGACCCAGTGAGTCACTTGCATTACGTTGTTGGGGGAGAGCACCACAAATTGGACTAACCCCGATTGTTCCGCTTCCAACACAAGCGCATTTTATGATAGATTGGCAGCTGTAGTCGCGATTCCCGCATCTGTTAGCGGGCTTAGTGTTCAAGGATTGTCTCAATCCAACCTATGGAGAATGCCCAATGACCGGTTTTATCGCTGTGCTGTTTTACGTAGTGTGGATGCAACTGCTGATGCTGGCTTACGCGTTTCCCCGCGTGCCGATGGCGCTGTTCGGGGATCGCAACTTCGCGGACTGGGAGCGCGCTGAAGTCAACCGCGACCCACCCTTTATGGTCCGCGTCAAAGGCGCACATCTCAACTGCGTGGAAAACTTTCCGCTCTTCGCTGCCGTCGTGGTGATCGCTGCGCTAATGGGTAAGAGTCCCGTTGTGGATGGCCTTGCGGCCTTTATCCTGGCCGCGCGTGTGGGGCAGAGCCTAGTACACCTCATCAGCACCGCGCCAGCGTTTGTGCTGTTACGTGCCACGTTTTTCCTCGCTCAGGTAGGCATGATTTTCTGGGTTTGCTACCAACTCATCGTCTGACCGAGCCAACGTGCCCCTGAAACCATGGGGTATCAAGCGCCAGTCAGATCCACAACGCTAATGAAAGAAGTCTGCGGGTATGTCGTCATGCTTATTGACAGCGGGAATCATATCAACACCCAAATATGGGGCGCGGACGCGCTGGCGAAAATGGCGAAGCCGCCTGCGTGTTAGCGTCCCAGCCCGCCTCGGCGGGCGCCATAATTTGTTTGTATGTTTCATTCACTCCGGCCGTATACAGTGAACTTGTCAGAAGTTGCGTCTTTGAAAAATGTAACGCTACTACTGCCCGTTGAGCGTAAAAGCTGAACATTTTCAGCTAGGTTCTCTACAGTAACGTTTTCTATGTAACTGTCAAAATAACAACCAGATACTTCTTTACTGAAAGAGGTATTGGAGTTGAGGTTAAGGTCTAGTGCTAAATATCCGGAAAGAAAGTTAGGGCCAATAACATTTGTCTCACTAGACGACGAGCGTAATTGTTTAATGCATTCCGCTTGTGACGAATTGGCTATGACTAAGTTCGCAGCTTTTGGGATGAACGTAAGCTGATATACATTAATTGCTAGTGATAGCGCCAGCGCGGCTACTAAGAATACCTTCACTCAACTTTCCTTGAAACATAATAGCTTATTGGATTGAATTCATAGTAACACCCGTTTCCCTTGAAGAAACATACTCCGTATTTTCATGGGAAAGGTAAAATGTCTGCTTTACGTACAATGCCGCCCCTCATATTTTAGATTCCAACCAGCAGCGCTTCCTCATTACTTTGGCAGAAAAACTGATTTCCAACCTTAGAATGCAAATAGGCGAAATTTTGTTGCTTTATATAACAGAAACGATTGGCCCCATTGGATAGATGGCGATGGTGATTGTCAGAACACGCGACATGAATTATTAATATCTACATCTAGAACAAGTGTATCTTTTAAAACGCAGAAGACTTGCAATGTGAAAGAGGGGGAGTGGTTAGACCCATACTCTGGAGAGGTTTTTCATGATTCTATTGCACTCGACCTAGACCATATCGTGCCATTGAAATTCGCACACGGCCATGGCGGTGATAAATGGTCGAGAGAAAAGCGACAAGCCTTTGCTAACGATAGAGAAAACTTACTATTAGTAAAAGCTTCTTTGAATCGACAGAAAGGGGCTAAGGGGCCTGATGAATGGCTACCGGCGAATCATCTTTTTCGATGTGATTACATCGCAAAGTTCATGTACGTTATGGATAAGTATGATTTAAAACTCGTATCGAGCGAGAAACGGCAGATTGATAAAATGCTATCGGCATGCAACGGCTAAAAGTGGTCAGCTGAATAGCATTGATACAGCTATAAACTAAGTTCGCAAGACCAGTAAAAGATTACTATGACACATGAAGCTGATAGTCAACGCCTAAATCAGGTGCGCAGTAGGCGTCTTCTGAATTTGCTTAATATTTGCAAATTATACGCAGATCTTGGCTATACGATTTTCACCAGTAGAGAGAGTTTCCGATTTAATGTGACCTTTTTTTCCATATCTTTGATTCATGATGTGTAAATGTGACTGAAAAAGCTTCCATGGTAGAGCCTATATAGAGTGGAAGGACAATGTACTTACTTCCTGAAAATTTAACTGCTCTGGAATTTTACTGAATTAAACTGGAACCCACATTTTTTTGTCTATGACAGCGTGTCTGCGCTTGTCATTTATGTTTAGGTGTATATACTTACAGGAACTGTATAGACAGACAGGTCTTTTATGCGCCCACTCACAGCTCGACAAACTGAAGTTTTAGAACTTATAAAATCAAACATGCAAGAAACGGGAATGCCGCCTACGCGTGCAGAAATAGCCCGTCACCTAGGTTTTAGGTCTGCTAACGCTGCTGAAGAACATCTAAAGGCACTTGCGCGTAAAGGCGTTATTGAAATTTTGCCAGGAACGTCTCGCGGTATCAAACTGACTGTTCCTATTGAAGAAGAAGTGGTTGAAGAGGAAGGATTACCGTTAATTGGTAGAGTCGCCGCTGGTGAGCCTATTCTTGCTCAAGAGCACGTAGAGTCGCACTATAAAGTGGATCCTGCCCTATTCCAGCCTCACGCAGACTTTTTGCTTCGCGTAAACGGCATGAGTATGAAAGACATTGGTATACTCGATGGCGACTTGCTAGCAGTACATCGCACGACCGACGTCCACAACGGCCAAGTAGTAGTAGCAAGAGTTGACGAAGACGTGACGGTGAAGCGACTAGAAAGACGTGGTAGAGAAGTATTACTTCATGCTGAAAACGATGAGTTTTCGCCTATTAAAGTCGACTTGGCAAACGAGCCGTTTGCTATTGAAGGTATTGCCGTTGGCGTTATTCGAAACGCCGACTGGATGTAGCCTTTTATGACGTTATTGTGAAAGCGGCTCTATAGCCGCTTTTTTTAGCACTTAAGTTTGTTTATATGCTTAATAAAACCACTCTTAGCTAAGACTTTCAGTGGTTATAAATGCCATTGATATATTTCTATATCTGATAAAAATTCTCACACGCTTTATATCTAATATTAGCAAGGCATTACATACTATATGGCCTTGGTCTTGTGTGAAATTTGTTCAATTTTTCGCGGTTAACGGTTGATTTTTAGAAACTAAATAGTGTTTTCCGTTACAAGAGAATCGGTGTAGTTTTCACTACAAATAAACTGACTACCCCCTGATTTACCTCGCTTCACACTGCATCATAAAACCCACTGCTCAAACAGCGTTAGATTAAATTTTAACCGTCTCATTAAATTTTTAACAGAAAAGACTAGACGGAACGCCATTATTGCGCAATTCTTATACAAGCTTTAACAAAATAATAACAATGACTTTGAATTCAATTTACAAATCGATGTATTGAGTTAATCGTTCACAAACCACTTGGTAGAGACTGCGCATAACAACATTTGGCGTTAATGGTTCTACCATTACGGAGGTGCTGAGTGAAATCACTAAAGACCGCGACTGCAAAATGGTGTGCAAGTGTACCATTTTTGTTTTTTTCTCAATTCCTTTCTGCGCAAGAGGCGGCTGAAGAATTGTCTTCGCTCAACCTTAGACGGGGCGCTACCGATATAAGTGGCCAGGTGTACGACCTGCACATGCTTATGTTCTTTATTTGTGTAGCCATCGCTGTAGTTGTGTTTGGCGTCATGTTTGCCTCCATGTACCTGCACAGAAAATCCCGTGGCGCAAAGCCTGCGAATTTCCACGAAAATGTGAAAGTGGAAATTGCATGGACAGTGGTTCCATTCCTCATCCTAATTTTTATGGCCGTACCCGCAGCTAATACGCTTATTGCCATGGAAGATACATCTGAAGCTGACATGACCGTGCTAGTCACGGGGTCGCAGTGGAAATGGCACTACAAGTATATGGACAGCGATGTTGAGTATTACTCCTTACTGGCTACTCAGCGCGAACAAATTCAAAACAAATTCACAAAAACCGACAATTATTTATTAGAAGTCGATCGTCCTTTGGTTATACCAACAGGGCAGAAGGTACGGTTTTTGATCACGTCAGATGATGTTATCCACTCGTGGTGGGTACCTGATTTTGCCGTTAAAAAAGATGCTAACCCTGGTTTCATCAACGAAGCATGGGCAAAGGTGAATGAGCCTGGTGTATATCGAGGCCAGTGTGCAGAGCTGTGTGGTAAAGATCACGGGTATATGCCGGTGGTGGTCATTGCGAAAGAACCTTCAGAGTTTAACGCATGGATGGGCGAGCAAGAAGAGCGCGTTCGCCAAACTAAAGAAGAAGAGCAACGCCTACTATCAATGAATATGTCTATGGATGAACTGATGACAGAGGGCGAGCGTGTATACAACGCAACATGCGCGGCGTGTCATATGCCAAATGGCGAAGGTTTACCGGGCGTTTTCCCTGCGCTTAAAGGCAGCAAGATGGCATTGGAAGATCAGCAAGGGCACATTGAAATAGTGCTTCACGGTAAGGCCGGAACGGCAATGCAGTCGTTCAGCAAAATGCTAAGCCTAAAAGAAATTGCAGCGGTTGTTACTTATGAGCGAAACGCATGGGGTAATAACACCGGCGACATGGTTCAGGCTAAAGATGTCAACGCCGCAGCGTCAGGAAACTAGGAGCGAGTTATGAGTAAAGCAACTGAAGTAATTTCGCCAGATACCTCTGTGCATCACGATGAGCATGAGCACCACGACCACATACCTAAGGGCATTACGCGGTGGCTGTTTACAACGAATCACAAAGATATAGGTACTCTGTACCTCTGGTTTGCCTTCATCATGTTTTTGGTGGGCGGCGCCATGGCAATGGTTATCCGTGCGGAGCTTTTCCAACCCGGGTTGCAAATTGTCGAACCAAACTTCTTTAACCAGATGACCACCGTTCACGGGCTAATTATGGTATTTGGCGCCGTAATGCCGGCGTTTACAGGTTTGGCAAACTGGCTAATTCCAATGATGATAGGCGCGCCAGACATGGCGCTTCCCAGAATGAACAACTGGAGCTTTTGGATTTTGCCAGGGGCGTTCTTAATTCTACTTAGCTCGTTATTTATGGAGGGTGGCGGTCCGGCATTTGGTTGGACTTTCTATGCTCCGCTATCAACAACGTACAGTGGTGATTCTACCGCGCTATTTGTGTTCTCTGTTCATATCATGGGTATCTCTTCAATAATGGGAGCGATAAACGTTATCGTCACCATATTTAATATGCGTGCCCCAGGTATGACGTGGATGAAAATGCCTTTGTTCGTATGGACATGGTTGATTACTGCGTTCTTGCTTATCGCCGTTATGCCTGTACTCGCCGGTGCGGTGACAATGGTTCTGACGGACAAGTTTTTTGGTACGAGCTTCTTCGATGCGGCCGGTGGCGGAGACCCGGTCATGTTCCAGCATATTTTCTGGTTTTTCGGTCATCCGGAAGTGTACATAATGATATTGCCCGCATTTGGTATTATTTCTCAAATTGTGCCAACGTTCTCACGAAAACCGCTGTTTGGTTACGCCTCTATGGTATACGCAACCGCTTCGATTGCACTGCTGTCCTTCGTAGTGTGGGCTCACCATATGTTTACCACGGGTATGCCGGTGTACATGGAAATGTTCTTTATGTTCGCCACCATGCTTATCTCTGTGCCGACGGGGGTGAAAGTATTCAACTGGGTAGCCACAATGTGGCGAGGCTCACTGACATTTGAAATGCCAATGATGTTCGCCATTGCGTTTATTGTGCTATTCACTATTGGCGGCTTATCAGGACTCATGCTGGCGATAACACCTGTTGATTTCCAATACCATGACACTTACTTCGTGGTTGCGCACTTCCATTATGTCTTGGTTACTGGCGCGGTCTTTTCCATTATGGCGGCGGTGTATTACTGGCTGCCTAAGTGGACGGGCAAGATGTACAACACCACGTTGGCAAAATGGCATTTCTGGTGCTCGTTAGTATCGGTAAATGTGCTGTTTTTCCCCATGCACTTTGTTGGATTGGCAGGTATGCCACGCCGAATCCCAGACTATGCACTTCAGTTTGCCGACTTTAATAAGTGGATAAGCCTAGGCGGTTTTGCCTTCGGTTTATCACAACTTATTTTCTTAGCACTATTGATTAAAGCGTGTAAGAAGCAAGGTGAACCAGTATCGGCTCAGGTGTGGGACGGTGCAGAAGGACTCGAGTGGGAAATACCTTCTCCAGCCCCTTACCACACTTTCGAAACGCCGCCACTAGTAAAGTAAGTGTGAAGTGAGTATTGGGCTTAGTGGTGCAAGGGGACGACAAGTTTTATTCTCTTGCCCACCAAGTGATTCAGGTCTCAACCGGAGGCGAAGTGTATGACGCAAGCAAGTGCAAACAATAAGATGGTTGTGAAATTAATCGCCATTGTTATTGGTATGTTTGGATTCGGCTTTGCTCTAGTACCACTTTACGATGTGTTTTGTGATATTGCAGGTATCAACGGGAAAACAGAGGGAATCGCAGCGGTTTATCAATCCGTAGAGATTGATGAAAGCAGAGAAGTGACCGTTGAGTTCATCACTCGCACGAACACCGGAATGCCGTGGGAGTTTCGAGCAGAAACCAAGCGAATCAAAGTACACCCAGGCGAATTGAACACAGTGTCCTTTTACGTTCGCAATCCAGCTTCAAGCAATATCATTGCTCAGGCAATACCGTCGGTATCCCCTGGCACTGCCGCTATTTACCTTAACAAAACAGAATGCTTTTGCTTTAACCAACAGCCTTTGCAGGCTGGAGCAGAAGCCTATATGCCTATGCAGTTTTACGTAGATCCACAGCTTCCAGAAGAAATAACGTTTTTTACATTGCAGTACACACTCTATGACGTCACCGCGAGAGCAAGTGACCTAACAACTAAACCGAATCCTTTTATGGAATCGTCAGCACAAAGCGGCGAATAGCCCAATAAGGATAAGGAGATAATGATGCAGCAAGAATATCAAAAATATTATGTACCCGCGCAAAGTCCGTGGCCCATTGTGGGTGCGATTGCCCTGTTTTTAATTGCAGTCGGGGCCGGTAACTTTGTGGTTGAAGCAACGAAGGGCGAAAGCGGTTACGGCAGCTATATATTGCTTGCCGGTATTGTCGTTTTACTTGTCATGCTGGTGGGATGGTTTAAGAATCAAATTGACGAATCGATGGCGGGCCTGTACAGCGACCAGTTAGGTCGTTCATATCGACAGGGAATGAGTTGGTTCATCTTCTCTGAGGTGATGTTTTTCGGCGCATTTTTTGGTGCCTTGTATTACGCCCGATTTATCGCAGTACCCTGGCTTGGCGGCGATTCTAACAACGCTATGACCAATGAAGTACTGTGGCCTGGGTTTGAAGCTATGTGGCCATTGGTAAGCACACCTGGCGGCATATCTACCCAAGAAATGAGCCCAGGTGGTCTGCCTACCATTAATACCATTATTCTGCTTATCTCATCGGTAACGCTGCACTTTGCACACGTGGGACTAGAGCAGAACAAGCGCAAGCAACTTACCATTATGCTGGGTATTACCATTTTGCTTGGCTGCGGGTTCTTGTTCCTACAGGTTGAAGAGTATATCCATGCCTACCGCGACCTAGGGTTAACGCTGCAATCAGGTATTTACGGCAACACCTTCTTTATGCTCACCGGGTTTCACGGCATGCACGTTACCCTTGGCACCATTATTCTTATTGTGATGTTTTTTAGAGTATTGAAAGGTCATTTTACGCCTAAAGAGCACTTTGCCTTCCAAGCGGGAAGTTGGTATTGGCACTTCGTTGATGTGGTGTGGGTAATGTTGTTTATTTTCGTTTACGTGCTTTAGGTAGGGTTAAGCGCTACTGCGTCTTAATGTGTATACCTAGGGAAATGGCAACGCTAATGAAAGCGAGAAAAAGCGCCAAACCTCAGTAAGGTCGGGGGTTTGGCGAAATAACTCCGGTACTAATGGCAATTAGTATTAGCGCAACAATGATGACTGAGGTGAAAACCCGTCGACCTATATATTTGCTCATTGGCCCGTCTTTCGGATCGTTTTTCATCATCACGCGCATGGCCATGAAAAGATTAACAATCATAAACAGTACCAGAGCGACAAGAATTATTTTTATTAACATAACCATCTCTTCTTTTATTATTTGTTTTGGTTGGAGCTGTTAAACATGCCACAACGTTCACAGTTTTTAATTCCCTGGTTACTCACCGCGCTTAGTGTTGCGGCGATGTGCGGCCTTGGGTTTTGGCAACTGGAACGCATGGTAGAAAAACAGCAACGTTTAGCTAGCATAGCGCAAAAGCAAAGCAATGAAAGCCTCTCGTTAATTGATGCCCTGTCACAAAAAGACCCTAGAGATATCTCCATTAACTTTGTGGGAACGCCAGACAGTACTCGCCCCCTATTGCTTGATAATCAAATTCACGAACAGCAGGTTGGCTTTGATGTATTCGCCCCTGTGTCAACGAATGCGGGTTGGATTTTGGTGAATTATGGTTGGATAGCTGCCCCTGACCTTCAGCGCACTATTCCTGAAGTAAACCTGCCTAACGGCAACAAAGAATTTGAGGGAGTTATCACTGTACCTGGCAGTAACCCCCTTATCACAGAAACGAATGTTAATTTTTCTCAGTTTCCCGCACTTATTCAACAGGTAGCCTTTGCGTCGTTAAATCAGAGTTTAAACATCAAACTTCTTCCTTACGTTGTAGAGCTTACTTCACCAGACTCGGCTTTTGTTCGCGATTATAAGCCGGTAGTTATGCCTCCAGAAAAACACTTAGGGTATGCGGTGCAATGGTTCGGTTTAGCCATTGCAGCAGCTGCAATAGGTGGGTTTGCAATCAGTAAAAAAGGACGTATTCATGAGTAATACTACATCCAAAAAAACACTAATAATTATGGTCGCCGTATTTGTGCTCCCCGTGGTGTTAGCAAAGCTCGCCCTAGAAAACGATTGGTTTAACAAAGCCTCAACGAATAAGGGCGCACTGCTTGAACCCACTATCAATTTAACGACCTTGCTAGAAGGCAGTTCACCCACGTGGCGCCTTTTGTACGTCATGCCCGCACAGTGCGATTCGCGCTGTGAAAATGCACTTTTCAGTATTAATCAAGTGTGGTTAGCGCTCGGCAAAGAGTCTGACCGCGCCCAAGCATTAGTGTTGGCTACACCAACGAGTGACGCTAACGCACTGGCTTCTCTTGTGGATTATCCAAACGTTGCCACGCTGCCGGTAGATGATACTGCGCCACTCGCGTCTCAAAGTGTGTACGTGGTAGATACGCTTAATAACGCCATGCTTTTTTATCAAATCAGCGACGATAAAGAAGAAGCGGTGATGGAAAGTCGCAATATGTTAGCCGATATCAAAAAACTGCTTAAATTGTCTCGCATAGGGTGATAGTTATGAAAAAGCTCACGTTATTCAGTCTCTTTTTAGCCGCAGTCGTCATTATTCTTGGGGCATATACTCGCCTTACCGACGCGGGCTTGGGCTGTCCAGATTGGCCCGGCTGCTACGGCAATTTGACGGTGCCCCTCAGTGATGAAAAGGTGAATGCGGCAAATGCCGCTTACCCAGAAAGGCCGGTAGAGGCCTTCAAGGCATGGAACGAAATGATACATCGTTATTTTGCCGGCACCTTAGGTTTGTGCATTGCAGCTATTGCGTTTATCGCTTTTAGGCAGCGCAAGCAAGGCACCCCTTTTAAACTGCCTTTACTGCTGCTGGGGCTTGTTACCTTTCAAGCTGCACTTGGTATGTGGACAGTCACTCTTAATTTGTTGCCAGTGGTTGTTATGGGCCACTTATTAGGCGGTTTCAGCGTTCTTTCCTGTTTGTTTCTTTTGTATTTACGACTGCGAGAAGCCGACACTAGCGCCAGCTCAGTTTCACAAAGCACAGTTTCAAAAAGCACAGTTTCAATGGACTCAGCTGAGCAAGTCACATCGCCTTCAGTGGCCGGCCTTTCACGGATGAAAACCTTCGCATTGTTTGGTGTGGGTGTGCTTGTGATTCAAATTGCACTTGGAGGGTGGACATCAGCGAACTACGCCGCGTTGGCGTGCACTGATATGCCTATTTGTGAAGAGGGATGGCAAAGTCGACTTGATTTTGCTGGCGCATTCAGTGTTCCAGAAGCAGAGAACTATGAGTTTGGCGCACATGATTACGGTGAGCGAGCAACAATGCACATAGTTCATCGAGCCGGAGCACTCGTTACCTTTTCATATCTACTGGCCTTAGGGCTCACACTCTTTTTCAAACACGGTGCTTCTCTGCAGCTAAAGCGCGTTAGCGCGATAATGATTGGCTGCCTGTTTGCGCAAGTTGCTTTAGGGGTTAGCAATGTGGTGTTCGCTTTGCCATTAGCCGTGGCGGTATTACACAACGCGTTTGCCGCTATATTGCTTTTATCCTTACTGTGGATAGTTTTTTCACTGCTTAAACACACGTCAGCTGCACCTACTTATGATTCGTCAGTGCATGCGGCACGTCATACAACCTTATCGTCTCACGCTTTACCACAAGCCCTATCTAAGGCCACAGGAGGTCTTCATGGCTAAATCAGCCTCTCTTCAATCTCGAGTCACCCGTTCACACAATGCTGTATCGTGGAAAGATTATTATGAAATGACAAAACCGAATGTGGTGATGTTACTGCTACTTACTGCGCTAGTGGGAATGTGTTTAGCAACGCCTACGTGGGTAGATGCGCTTACCCTAGTCACTGGTTTAGCCGGCATTGGAATGTTGTCTGCTTCGGCAGCGGTAATAAACCATGTAGTCGATCATAAAATAGATAGCGTAATGGCGCGTACCTTTAATCGGCCGGTGGCAAAAGGAAAGGTAAGTATCAACAATGCCCTGTGGTTTGCCGGTATATTAGGCGCGGTAGGCTTTGTGGTATTGGCGGTGTTTGTCAATATGCTGACGGCGTGGCTAACCCTCGCCAGTTTAGTGGGTTATGCCTTCGTGTATACCATGTACTTAAAGCGGGCAACACCACAAAATATTGTTATTGGTGGTCTGGCAGGGGCTGCACCTCCACTTCTTGGCTGGACCGCAGTAACGGGCGAAATTCATGCACACGCACTGCTCTTAGTGCTTATTATATTCACCTGGACACCGCCGCATTTTTGGGCGCTGGCTATTCATCGAGAAAAGGACTATGCCAAAGCAAAAGTGCCTATGCTACCCGTAACCCACGGCATAGATTTCACTAAAACGTCAGTGTTGCTGTATACCGTTTTACTAGGATTGGTGTGCCTACTGCCCTACTTAACCGGCATGAGCGACATGATTTATCTTGTTGGTTCTAGTGCATTAAATCTAGGCTTTTTGCTTTACGCTATTAAGTTAAAGTTTGCCGCTGATGATCAAACAGCGATGAAAACTTTTAGGTTCTCAATCATTCATCTCATGGTATTGTTTGTGGTATTGCTACTTGACCATTACATACCAGTGAGTTTATGAATCAAAAGTTTATTGTTGGTGTTGTTGCATTTGTTGCTCTTATAGGTGGTGTTATTGGTGCGCTTTATATAGCACCGCCTAGTACTGACAATGGTGAAACACCGTCTTATTTTAAGGCATATCCGCAACCTCGAGCGGTTGCACCTTTTACGCTTTTACATCACACCGGCGAGGCGTTCACCGAGCAATCATTGAAAGAGCAGTGGAGCTTAGTGTTTGTGGGCTATACCTTTTGCCCCGATATTTGCCCTACGACCATGGCTGAGTTAAACGGAATTTACCCACAGCTGCAGCAGATAGAAAGCACCTATCCTGTGCGTGTCGTGTTTATCTCAATTGACCCTAAAAGAGACTCTTTAGATAGACTTTCTGAGTATGTAGGCTATTTTAATAAAGAGTTCATTGCGGTGACAGGTGAGCATAAGTCGTTATTTCCGTTAGTCAGAAACCTTGGCATGATGTACGCCGTTTCTGAAAGTACAGATAACCCGAATTACCTCGTAGACCACAGCGCTTCAATTGTACTTATCGACCCTAAAGGACGTGCTGTAGGAAGATTTAAACCCACTAGAGAGCCGGGCAAACTATCGATAAGCGATCCTCAGCAAATACTGGCTGACATGCCAATAATTATTGCGAAGTAGTTCTATGGAAATCAATATAAGACAGGGCGTGGCATCTGATGCCCCATTCGCGACACCGTTAATTTTAAGTGCTGCAGAGCCACTGTTAAATGCTATTTTTGGACATGCTAAAGACAAAACGGCGTTGGGCTATTTAACCCATGCGTGGCAACTCGGTGGCGGGCAATACGGATTTGAGAATCATTGGGTGGCAGAAAAAGACAATCAAATTTTAGGCTTAGTCACTGCGTGGCATAGTAAGCTTGGCGTTGCATTTGATAGAGCCACCTTAGACAGCATAACGTCGTACTTTACCCTAGATGAAGCTATTGCTGTAGTAATGCGAAATCAAACAGTGGCAGTGAATCTAACCCCTCCTAGCAATACCGAATTAATGATTGGTCACTTGGCTGTGGCAGAAAGTGGCAAACGCCAAGGTACTGGCCGTTCATTAGTCAACGCTATGCAAGCAAAAGCCACTGAACTACAAAAACGCCACATTGTGTTAGATGTAGAAGTATCGAATACTACCGCCATCCGGTTTTATCAATCATTAGGCTTTAGCGAAGAAACTATCAATAAAGGCTTCATTCGGTTTAATCGAAACGTGTAACACGCGCTTTTTTTAAGTGAGATGTTAATCAGGGTAACGGCCATCGTCATTTGCTAAGAAAAATGGCATGGAATACCAATAGAAGCGACCTGCCATGCTTTTCGATGGTGCGGTACAGTTTATTCGTGAGCGGCCAACGGGCAGCGTACTTTCTATGGCAAAGCTTACCTTCTCTCCATCCACATGAGTTTTTATATTGTTACCAGAGTAGAAGCAGTTCACTTGGTTTAGGCTAACATCTTCTTCATCTACGGTGAGTGTTACCGTGTCAGATAGGGTATTACTGCGCACTCGTGGCTCAGCATGGGTAGTGTGTACCACCGGCATAGCAAGACTGTTTAACTTGGTTTTTAAGGTTTTGAGGTTTGCGTAAGGCCCCGCAGCTGGGAAGCGAGGTAATGCAAGGAGATTACTGGTTTCACCTACGGCACCAGAGTGTTGGCCAAAGCCCACATAGCCGTTTTCTTCAAGCTTTGCCGTTAGCGCTAAATTATATTCTCCAAATGGATAGGCAAGGTATTTAAGACTGACACCCAGCTCACTGTCTATTTTCTTCTCTGCAGCTTCAACATTCTCGAACACGCGCTCAAGCCAGTTCTCATCGGTAAATTCATCATTAAGCATGTGCAGGTGATCTAGGGTGTGATTTGCAAAAATAACGCCTTCACTCTGCATCCTCTTCACCTCTTCCCAAGTAAGCTGTTGCGGTGCTACGCCAATTTCATCTGGATTAATAAATACCGTATATGAGAAGTCCAATTTCTTCAGAATAGGGTGAGCGTTTTCTAAAATATTGGCATAACCGTCATCAAAGGTAATAGCCACAGCATCTTTTGGCAGAGGCTCACCTTCTACAATGGCATTAACAATGTCGGTAAGGGGTAACACCGTGTGATTGTTGGCTATATACTCCATGTGCGACGTGAAGGTATCCGGTGTCACACTGGTACTCGACGGCGTTTGCGTGGAAACGTGATGATAAAGCAATATGGCCACGTTGGTCATTTGAGTTGGCGAGGGTGCTTTCTCAGATGCAAAGACGCAGTGAAATGACAGCAGCGTGAAAAGTGCAATGCAGGCACGCAGGCCACCGAGTGCTGCGAATGAGGATTTACGCTCTCTGTTCAGCGTTATTAGCATGGTACACTTCTCCTTATTGAACCTAATTTCAGTCTATGTTTGAGAGCCTTGATGTCAATTGCCACCAAACAGCCAAAGCCGTTATGGTTTGATCATACACGTTTGCTTGCGCTTGCGCTGCCCATGATCTTGGCCAATATTACCACACCGCTTCTTGGTTTAGTCGATACCGCGGTACTCGGTCATATGCAGATACCTGCCATGCTAGCAGGGGCATCTATCGGTGCGCTTATTCTTACTCAAATTTACTGGGTTTGTGGCTTTTTACGTATGTCTTCCACAGGCTTAAGTGCACAAGCGAAAGGAAGCGAAGCCCCTAAAGTGGAGTCTGCCAAAGTACTTTGGCAGACCATTGCCTTTTCTTGCATCCTCGGTCTTATTATTTTGCTACTACAGCAGCCCATACTGCATGCTGGCCTAGCGTTAACTCAGCCAAATGACAGTGTGGCGAGCTACCTGAATGCGTATTTTAGTACTCGGGTTTGGGGCGCTCCAGCAGCCATGCTTAATTTAGTGTTAATAGGCTGGCTGGTGGGGCAGCAAAAAACCAAGCAGGTAATGATTATTCAAATAATAGGTAATTTGCTTAATGCTGGATTGGATATCGCTTTTGTCTACGGGCTTGGCTTTTCCGTGGCCGGTGTTGCCCTTGCAAGTGTCATTGCTGAGTACAGCATGACGGCGATGGCACTTTATCTTGCCCTCAATCAAGTGAAGGGCGTGCATGTCGCGCGAGTTTGGTTTAACCGCGCAGCGCGCAGAGTGTTAATGAAGCTCAATGGGGATATGTTAATTCGCAATTTGGCATTACAAGGTTGTTTAGCATTCTTAACTATTCAAGGGGCGCGATACGGCGAAACATCAGCCGCCGTTAACGCTATTTTAATGCAGTTCTTCGTACTGATTGCGTTAGGGCTAGATGGCATCGCCTATGGTGTTGAAGCACTTATCGGCGAGGCAAAAGGGGCGAAAGACGCCGATGAAATTAAGCGAAGAACCTATCAAGGGCTATTTTGGTCTTCATTGTTTGCTATTGCCTATAGCGTGGTTTTCTATGCTTTCGGCGACGGGATTATCCGTTTGCTTACGGAACATGGCGACATCGTCGACGCTGCGCTACCCTACCTTCCTCTAATGGTGCTACTGCCCATATTGGCGCACTGGTGCTTTTTATTTGACGGCGTATTTGTTGGGCTAACAAGAGCATCGTCCATGCGCAATACTATGGTTATCAGTGCACTTGGCGTGTATTTTCCAATATGGTTTTTTACTCAGCAAGCGGGCAATACAAGTTTGTGGTACGCACTTATTGCTTTTCTGTTTGCAAGGGGCATAACGTTAGGTGCAAGCTTTTATCGATTAGCAGCTAACGACACACTGTGTAAAAGTAGCATTGAATAGTATTTGCGCCGTAAGGATAAGCGCAGTAAGGACAGGCGCAGTAAGAGCATGCTCACTGCGCATAAGTCATTACAGCGCTACTTTTTAATGATATGGGTGGCGCAAAGTTTATTACCCGTTGGGTCACGTAAATAAGCAAGGTACAGCTGACGGTCGTCGTCTCCGCGAATGCCTGGTGGGTCTTCACACACTACGCCACCGTTTTTGCTACCTACCTTAAACCATTCATCAACCAATTCTGGCGAGCTCGCCGCTAAGCCTATTGTAGAGCCGTTGCCATGAGTCGCTTCTTCGCCATTAATGGGCTTTGTCAGTGCTAATATCCCTTTTGGCGTGAAATAGAATAAGCGACCGTGCTCATCATAAACGCCGGCGTCATAACCAAAAACGGCTAACGTGGCATCATAAAACTTTTTAGATGCGTCTAGGTCGTTTGCACCTATCATTAAATGGCTAAACATGGTGTATCCTTTTTTATTATCAAAAATTAAGCGATGAGAAGCGAAGCTATCTGAAAGCTGTCTATACATCAACGGCAAAATCGACGGCTGCGGCAGCGTGTATTGCCGTTGTATCGTAAAGGCGAATTGCGGTGTGACTTTGTTGCACTAGCAACGCAATTTCTGTGCAACCAAGAATTACGCCCTCTGCGCCTTTAGATGCAAGTCCATCGATAATATCAATATACGCTTTACGAGATTCAGCGCAAATCACGCCCTTGCATAATTGTTCATAAATGACGTTGTGAATAATTTCCCGCTCATGTTGCGGGGGAATAACCACATCAATATCAAAATTCGATATTAAGCGCTCGGTATAAAAGGTCTGTTCCATGGTAAATTTTGTGCCAAGCAAACCTACCTTTTTCACGCTATCGTTAACGAGCACTGCGCCCGTTGCGTCTGCAATATGTAATAGAGGAATTGGTAAATTGCTTGCCACCTCATCAGCGACTTTGTGCATTGTATTGGTACAAATGACAATGGCGTCTGCGCCGGCAGCAGTTAGCGCCTTTGCTTCAGCGTGCAGCAATGTCGCCATTTCAGGCCACGCCTGAGCGCGTTGCAAACGCTCTATCTCAGCAAAGTCTACACTGCTAAGCAGAATTTTAGCACTGTGAAAGCCGCCTAGTTTTTCGTTTACAGCGCGGTTTATCATCTGATAATAGCTCACTGTCGATTCCCAGCTCATGCCGCCAATAAGGCCTAACTTTTTCATTGTTTACTATTTAAATGTGAACGGGTAGTGACTTGGTACATTGCAACGTACTGCGCAGTAATGCAAGTGCCAAGAATGCAAGTGCCAAGAATGCGAGCGCGAGCCCCTTTGATAAGGAAAATAAGAGAGAAGAGGGAAATGAGCGAAACGAAAGAGATGAAGGAGAGTTAAATGCCTAAGCCTGCAAAGCCCTAATCCTCAGGTGGCCGTTTAGCATTCTTTAGAGAAGTAAAGCGCTGCAAAAAAATGCCCTTATAACCCCACATAGAATAAGCAAAGCCACATAGCAATACCGCTAGAGAAACATAGTGAAAGGCAATATGGATATCACTGATGGAAAAAAGAAGCACAACGCCAGCAACGAAAATAGTGAGGCCTATTTTAAATCGCTGCCAGCTTGTGTGAATATCTGGTGTGGGTATCAAGTGTTACACCTGTGCCAGATTTAGTAGTAAGAGTGCTCGCCAGCTTCGTGCTCTGTAGCATCCCGTACGCCGTTCAATTCACCAGCGAATTGCTCAAGCATTTGCTTTTCAATGCCGTCTTTCAAGGTAACATCTACCATTGAGCAACCGTTGCAACCACCGCCAAATTGAAGAATAGCGAAGCCATCATCAGTAATTTCTGTCAGTACAACCTGTCCGCCGTGATTGGCTAACTGAGGATTAATTTCTGACTCAATCATGTAATTAATACGCTCAACAAGAGGCGCGTCATCGGCCACTTTTCTCGCCTTGGCGTTAGGTGCTTTCAACGTAAGCTGCGAGCCCATTTGATCGGTTACATAATCAATTTCAGCTTCTTCGAGATACGGCGCGCTCTCTTCGTCAACAACGGCATCAAAACCGTTAAACTCTAGCTTAGTGTCAGTGTCCTCTACGGCATCTGGCGGGCAATAAGACACGCCACATTCAGCCGACGAGGTGCCTGGGTTTACGACGAATACACGAATATTCGTGCCAGACTCTTGTTTACTCAGCAGTTTTGCGAAGTGAGACTGGGCTTCTTCTGATATAGTTATCATCGGCAAGTCCTATAGTATTCAAAAAGTGTTGAAAATTTGGTGCATTGTACCAAATTTACCTGACTAAAACAGTCAAGTATTAATTAAAAATTTAGAACATGTTGATATTTAAAACCTTACTTTCAACATGCCATTATGAAACAACAAGACGGGGAAGCGCTATGCTAGCGAATCTGTATAACACCGCCAAAAAAACACACCTTCGACGAATAACCGCGCTATTGATAGGCTCGCTTGTGTGCATGACTGCAAGCGCATCAACAATTACCATTGAGCCTGATAAAGGCGGAATGCCTGTACAGGCCTATTTACCTAAAACGGTAACTTACGACCCCGCTATTCCTACACCTGAGTCGGTTTTAGGGGCACGTCTTGGCGAGTGGCATGTACGTCATGATCAGTTGGTCAATTACATGTACATGCTGGCACAAAAATCTGACCGTATAACCATTGAGGAAACCGGACGTACCCACGAAAACCGCCCTCTTTTGCTTCTCACCATTACTGCGCCGTCAAATCGCGATAACCTTGATGCCATGCGAGATGCGCACATCAAAGTGCTAGATAAAGGAAATTCTCCTTCAAGCGATGCCCCCCTTGTTTTCTACATGGGCTACAGCATTCATGGAAACGAGCCATCAGGGGCGAATGCATCCCTTGCCCTCGCTTATTATCTTGCAGCGGGTCAAGGTGAAGAAATCGACGAGTTGTTAAATAACAATATTGTGCTGCTCGACCCGTCTTTCAACCCCGACGGACTGTCTCGTTTTGCTCAGTGGGCAAATATGCATAAGGGCAAACAGCTAGTTGCCGACAGCAATCATAGAGAGCACGACGAGGGCTGGCCTTCAGGCAGAACAAATCACTATTGGTTCGACTTAAACCGCGATTGGCTGCTTTTAGCGCATCCGGAGTCTCAAGCGCGAATTAAGCAATTTCACAAGTGGCGTCCCCACGTATTAACCGACTTTCATGAAATGGGAACCGACAGTACCTATTTCTTCCAACCCGGTGTACGCTCGCGCAAAAATCCGCTTACCCCTGACGAAAACGTGACGCTTACTGAAGCCATTGCAGATCATCATGCGGCGGCATTTGATGCCAAAGGCCAGCTTTATTTTACCGAAGAAGCATTCGATGATTTTTATGCGGGGAAAGGTTCTACGTACCCAGACTTACATGGCAGTATTGGGATCCTTTTTGAGCAAGCGAGCTCGCGCGGCCACTTGCAGTCTTCTATAAATGGCGATCTGGCCTTCAGCGATACTATCGAAAATCAAATTACTACGTCGCTAAGTACGTTTAGAGGCGCAATCGCCAATAAAGCGGCCATACTTGATTACCAAGCGGGCTTTGTAAATAGCACAAAGGCGTTGGCAAAAGATGATGAAACCTTCGGCTTTGTTGTCAGTGCATCAAACGATAGCGCGCGCTTTTTAGCATTTACTAACTTACTAGACCAGCACGGTATCACCTATGATGTGATGACCAAAAACGCCACTATTAACGATGTGAGTTATAAAGCCAATAACGCTATTTTCGTACCGACGGCGCAGTCTCAATACCGCTTGGTAAAATCGATTTTTTCAACACAAACATCCTTTGAGAACAATACGTTTTACGATGTGTCTACATGGAACTTAGCGCTTGCGTTTAATCTTGATTACTCCCCTGTAGAAAAAAGCGATATGCGCGGGACAAAGCGCACCTCAGCTGCACAATACGGCGGAATCTTAGCGGCATTAGCGCTTCCTGAAATAAACGGCGACGCCTATGCTTACGCATT
Source organism: Alteromonas genovensis (assembly GCF_010500895.1). Lineage (GTDB taxonomy): Bacteria > Pseudomonadota > Gammaproteobacteria > Enterobacterales > Alteromonadaceae > Alteromonas > Alteromonas genovensis. Next base: position 292,739 of record NZ_JAAAWO010000004.1, on the reverse strand, counting down.
CTCATGGCAGCCGTATTTTTCCCCTGCGTTACTACAATCGCTTTTAGAAGCAGGCGTTCAGGTGAGAAGCTCAGAGAAGAGTTTTGCAGCCGTGAAATTTGACAACAGCGTGGTAGAGTTCCCGGCGGGCAGTATTGTTGTACCTACAGGCCTTGAGCAGCCTGCCAATATCGCAGCTATTATCGAGAGAGTATCGCAGCAAATGCAGGTGCCGGTGCATAGCTTAAAAAGCGGTTTAACCCCCACCGGTAGTGACTTAGGAAGCCGCAGTATGGCGCCCATTAAAGAGCCCCGGGTTATTATTGTGGGCGGTGAAGGCACTCGTGAATACGATGTGGGTGAAATTTGGCATTATTTCGACACCAAAATTGGACTGTCAGCGAGTATTGTAGAGCAACAAAACTTGCTAAACGCATTGCGCGATAACAGCGTTACCTACACGCATATTATCTTCCCTAACGGTCGCTACGACTTTTCTGAAACACAAGGTCTAGAATTGAAGCGTTGGGTAGAGGCCGGTGGTGTTGCCATAGGTCAAAAGTCTGCGTTACGTTACTTTGCTGAGAACAACTGGTTAGATATTGACGTTGTAAACCGCGATGTTGTAGATAATGCATATGATGAAAGCAGCCTTGCATACGGTGATGGTTCCACGCTTTATGCTAAAAAGCTGATTGCAGGTGCAATTTACGAGGCCGATATTGATACCACTCATCCACTGTTTTACGGCTACAGTAACGACACGCTGCCGCTATTTAAAACCAGCAACATGATAGTGAAAAATGAGTATTCACCGTTTACCACTCCGGCGCGTTACACCAAAGGCCCGCTGATGGCAGGGTTCAGTGATACAGCCATGGTCGCGCTATTAGCCGAAACGCCAGCGGTTATTGCAGAGAAGCTAGGGCGCGGTGTTGTCATAGGGTTTACCGATAACACTCAGTTTAGAGGCTATTGGTATGGCACTAACAAGATGTTAGCGAATGCCATTTATCAGTCTCACTTCATCCGCTAATAGCGTTTAAGTGAGCGGTTAGAAGAACCATCTTAGACGTGGCGAGGTTAGCGTTTGTTAACGTCGCTACGCGGTCTGGTATAAGGTGCTTTTGGGTGGTGGGGTAAATGTCATCGCCCACACCTGTATTTTTACTTTAGGGAAGTGCTTTAGCAATAATTTGCTAAGCACGTCTACCGTTACGCCAGTTGTCACCACGTCATCTACTATCGCAACAATAAACTCATCATTTCTGCTCGGTACGAGCGCATCAATAGCATATTGCGTTAGCGCAAAGGCGTGTTCAGCGTTCTTTTTTCTTTGTGATTTAGAGAGTTGGTGCTGAGTGCTTGAACCTGTTCTTATAGCCCACTGATGCAGGCACGGAATACCTAAACCCTTACCTATAAAATCGGCCATAACGCCGGCTTGATTATAATGGCGCTTAGCCAGTCGCCAAGCACTTATAGGTACTGGAAGGAGCAAATCAGGCACTGAAAATGTGCAGTGTTGCTTTTTATCGACAAACCACTGGCTTAACATCTTGCCTGCGACGAGAGAATGCATAAACTTAAACTGGTGAATTAAGGATGACATAGGCCACGTGTAAAGGCCGAGAATGGACAATGAGTGGTAGTGTCTATGGGTTACGTGGCGCCCCACGGGGCCAAACTCTAAAAGGTTGTTTCCGTGTATTTCCTCGTTGAAAAAAAAGAGATCAGATTCACACCATTGACACACTGGCGTAGGACTTGCCTGATAACATAGTAGGCATGAAAGGTTCATCGAAGACTCCGCCAGTTTTTAAAACGTATTTTGTTCAATGTGCTTTTTACTAAACCGCTAATTAGTAAAGTGCTATTCACCGTAAAAGGTTGGCCTTTTTCTATAATGTCTTTTTTCGCTAACGACACGACTCACGAACAAGAGGTGTAAAATGGAAAGTTTGCAGACAAACGACGCGCTTGTCACCCGTACTCATGGTACTGATCTCAACGATTCGAAAGTGGACCTAGTACTTCTTCACGGCTGGGGAATGAACAGCGGTGCTTTTTCTTCCTTTATTCCCTATTTGCAAGATTACTTTCGTGTTACCACCATCGACTTACCTGGCTTTGGTGAAAATGCACATCATCTTCCTAAGCCTTACACCGTAGAGGCCTTGGCAAACATGATTAGCGCACAGCTGCCTAAGCATTGCGTACTAGCAGGCTGGTCTTTAGGTGGTTTGGTCGCGCAAAAAATAGCCATTGATGTACCACAAAAATTAGCCGGCCTTATTACAATCGCGTCGACGCCCCGCTTCAGTGCTGGGCCTTGTTGGCCAGGCATTGCAGAAGACTTACTCACCATGTTTGAAGCCCAATTGGAAAAGAATTACAGGAAAACGTTAGAGCGTTTTCTTGCTATTCAGGCGATGGGCAGTGCGACGGCTAAAAATGATATTAAGACAATAAGGGAGCATGTTACCGAGTATCCTGAGCCAGCAGAAGAAGCATTGAAGCGCGGCCTTGGCATTCTTGCAAAAGAGGACTTGCGGCAGATTGTTGGTCGTATATCGGTTCCAACACTGCGACTATATGGCCGGTTAGATAGCCTTGTTCCCACTGCGGGAATAGACCGGATTTGTGAGCTGCATCCTCAGGCCGATACTGTGGTTTTGCCTCATGCCTCCCATGCGCCGTTTATCTCACATCCACAGCAAACTGCTGACATAGTAACGAGCTTCGCGGCTAATTTACAGCAGCAGCGGGCGTCGTAGTCGTCATCGTGTTCGCGCTTAAGCCGCTTTAGGTAAAAGCGGCCGTACAAAAATTCACTACAGGTACAGGGACTTAGTGCGAAAGCTCCCGTGAGTACTTTATCTTTTCCTCTTATTGGTTAATAATTGCGCATGAGAGGTTAGGAGAATTATATGTCTGATGTAAGTGGCGTTACACTCAATTCTGCGTTTTTTGCAGGACAATCCGGTTTGCAGCGTGCCAGTGATGGTATGACTCAGGCTGCGTCCAATATCGCCCAACAGACTGCAGGTCGCCAGCAAGAGCTTGGCGGTACATCACAGAGCGGCTCTTTAGCGAATTCATCACAAAAAGCGCCCGCTAATATTACCTCCGACCTGATCTCGCTCAACGTCAACAGTCTCAATGCACAGGCATCGGCAAAAGTACTTGATGTGGCAAATGATACTCTTGGCACCATTATCGACACATTAGCGTAAGGACACACCAGTGAATTTTGTAGCGCCTATTCTTACCGCTATAGCGTATCCCACTGCGAATACGAACACTGAGTCTGCCCGTCGAGATAACGTTCAGCGCGAAACCATTCCTAAAACTGGCGATGCAGAGCAGGGCGCGTCGCAAAAAGGCCTGGGTTCAGAGGCTGATAAGGCACGTAGCCCAGGTTTACCTCAACCTCCTGTCACCTACGACCGTCCACAAATTCAGACAGACCTTCAAGCTGCGTTTCAAAATGTGTTTGGTCAAGAAAAAGACAACGCGCAAGATGAAAGTGCGGGCAAAGAAGGCGCTGAGCAAGAACAAAGAAACCAGCAACAATCCGCACAGCCTGTACTAACAGAAGAAGACAAGCAGGAAATTGAGGATCTCAAGGCTAGAGAACAAGAAGTGCGTACCCACGAGCAAGCGCACGCAGCTACTGGCGGTCAATATGCGGGGTCACCTCAGTATGAATATACAACCGGCCCAGACAAAAAGCGTTATGTTACCGGCGGAGAGGTATCAATAGATATCTCAGAAGAGCAATCTGCCGAACAAACGTTGCGTAAAATGCAGCAAGTAAGAGCAGCAGCATTAGCGCCGGCACAGCCTTCTTCTCAAGACTTGAAAGTCGCGGCGGAAGCTGCGCAAAAAGCTTTTGATGCCCGCAATGACATAGCAAAAGAAAACCGAGACACGCTGCAGTCTAGTGGCGACGTTAGCGCTGCAGAAAGCGCTAATTCTGTCACAGGTGCTAATTCTGTCACAGGTGTCAGTGCCAATGGCGCTGTGAGTGAAGCAGAGCCTAGCGGTCAAGGTCCTAGCACTCAGGGTGTTGGCGCGCTAAACCCTAGCGAAATTACTATTCCCGCTATAGATGTGGCTCCACCGAGTATTGACGAAATTACTGATAGCGCAGGGGTAGACACCCCTACCAGACGTTTAGATGAAGCTAATTTTGCGTCTCAAGCACAGGCGTCAGAAGTTAAGTCGTTAGAGTCACAAGAGAGCAGCGCCATGCAGGCGCGCATAGGTCGCATTCAAAATCTCTATACTCAAGCTTACACACCATCCCGTGAAGGTCTTTCACTGCAAGCTTGATAGTTAGCATAAAAAAAGGGGCTTAGCGTTTTCGCTTAGCCCCTTTTTACGTTACCCTTTTTACGTTACAGAGTGCGCTTACTTACTTTTTCGCTTTCGCAAGTGCATCAGCAAAGGCGTTGCCCATTGCACTATTTTGCTGAGGCTTCGCATTGCGATGTTGTCCGCCTCGCTGATTGCCCTTATGCGCATTTTGATTTGAACGTGGCCCTCTATCCTGCTTTGAGCGGCTTTCTCTGGCGTTATTAGCATCGCCGCCGTTGGCATTGTCGCGCGACGGGGTAGGTGTATCTTCAAGACGCATGGTAAAGGAAATGCGTTTGCGCGCTACGTCCACTTCCATCACCTTCACTTTTACAATGTCACCTGCTTTAACCACTTCGCGAGGGTCTGAGATGAACTTGTTAGTCAGCGCCGAAATATGCACTAGGCCATCTTGATGAACACCCACATCCACAAAAGCGCCAAAATTGGCTACATTACTCACCACGCCTTCAAGGATCATTCCCGGCTCTAAGTCGGTAATTTTTTCTACGCCTTCTTTAAATGAAGCCGTTTTAAATTCTGGACGAGGGTCGCGGCCTGGTTTTTCAAGCTCTTTAAATATGTCTTTAACGGTAGGAATACCAAAATCGTCATTGGTGAACGTCTCGGGCGATAAGCTTTTCAGCAATTCAGTATTGCCAATAATATCGTTTACCGCCACTGCTGCCGTATCTACAATCTTGTCTACCACAGGATAAGCTTCAGGGTGCACTGAAGAAGCATCTAGCGGGTTGCTTCCGTTGACAATACGCAAAAAACCAGCGGCTTGTTCATAGGCTTTAGGTCCTAAGCGTTCAACGTCTAACAAGGCTTTACGGTTTGAAAATGCGCCCTTGCTGTCCCTAAGCTTCACAATATTGTGAGCCAGTGTCTTATTTAATCCAGACACATAGCTAAGCAAGGCGGGTGATGCTGTATTTAAATCAACACCAACTGCATTCACACAATCTTCTATAACGCGGTCTAATGACTTTCCAAGCTGACTTTGACTGACATCATGCTGATATTGGCCTACACCAATCGCTTTAGGCTCAATTTTTACCAGCTCGGCTAACGGGTCTTGTAACCGACGTGCAATAGAGACAGCACCGCGTATAGAAACATCGAGGGTAGGGAGTTCTTTTGAAGCCAGTTCTGATGCTGAGTACACAGATGCACCGGCTTCGCTAACCATGATTTTTTGTGCGCTAAGGTCTGGGTTGCTTTTCAACACCTCTCCAACCAGCTTGTCAGTCTCTCGCGAACCCGTTCCGTTGCCGATACTGATCAAGTCCACTTTGTACTGTTTGCACAAGGTGGTTAGTGTGCGGCTTGATTTATCCCACTGATTTTGCGGCGCATGAGGGAATATCGTATTCGACGCTAATACTTTTCCGGTGCTATCTACAATAGCTACCTTTACCCCAGTGCGTAAGCCTGGATCTAGCCCCATTGTGGTTTTAGCACCCGCTGGTGCGGCCATTAACAGGTCGTTGAGGTTTTTGGCAAATACATCAATCGCCTCTTTTTCAGCGCGCTCTCTAAGGGCACTGAAAAGTTCGGTTTCCATATGAAGACCAATTTTTATCTTCCACGTCCACTGCACCACTTGCGCAAGAAAATCGTCGGCGGAACGTCCGCGATGGGTAATGGCATAGTGTGAAGCAATAATATGCTCGCAATGAGACGGCCCTTTTTCATCTTGCTGAGGGTCTGCATCTATCTGAATGTGCAGTAAGCCTTCGTTACGGCCCCTGAACATAGCAAGCGCACGGTGTGAGGGCACCCCTTTGTATTTTTCGCTATGAGAAAAATAATCTTTATATTTTGCGGCATCTTTTTCTTTACCCGGCGCAAGAGTGCTTTTAAGGTGCGCGTTTTCGGTTAGGTAAAGACGGATTTTGCCAAGTAGCGCGGCGTCTTCAGCAAAGCGCTCCATCAGGATAAAGCGAGCGCCTTCTAAAGCCGCTTTGGTGTCGGCAACGCCTTTCTCAGCATCCACATACTGGTTTGCTGCTTCTTCGATGTTAGTGTCGGGCTTGTTAAATAACAAATCAGCTAATGGCGTTAAGCCTGCTTCAATCGCAATCTGTCCTTTGGTGCGACGGCGAGGTTTAAACGGCAGGTATAAGTCTTCAAGGGTGGTTTTGCTATCGGCATTGCCAATATTGGCTTTTAACTCGTCGGTAAGTTTACCTTGCTCATCTATCGAGCGAAGGATCACGTCGCGGCGCTCTTCAAGTTCGCGCAAATAGGTGAGTCGCTGTTCTAAATTTCTCAATTGCGTATCGTCGAGCCCTTCTGTGGCCTCTTTTCTGTAACGAGCAATAAAAGGAACAGTCGCCCCTCCATCGAGAAGTTTTACTGCTGCGTTGACTTGCGACGCTTGTACTGAAAGTTCTTCAGCAATTTTATTGATAATCATATATGGCCCAAAATACTATTGATGCGCTTTTGACAAAAGCGAGAAACCTGCACGAACCTGATGTTTCTGGTGCAGTGTTTGTACTGGAAATAATAACGGCGAGTATAGCATCGCCATTTGGCAAAAGTCGTCAGATCATCCGCTAGTTAACGGTGTGTGCTTGACGTTACACTATATTTTATCTGTGGGATCGTACCAAATTCTGTTTATCCACCATTCCTTTATATCGGTTTCGGTTTTTACGACGAACTCATCGTCCTCTTCTTTTCCTACAAGTGCTCTTGCCATAGGGGAATCAATAGAAATGTAGTCTTTACGACCGAAAATTTCGTCGTAACCAGCGAGTCTTAGCTCTAGTACCTCGCCTGCTTCGTTCTCTATCTCTACCCAGGCCCCAAAGAACACTTTACCTTCTTGCTGTGGGTCATAATCCACCACTTTTAGGTTTTCTAAGCATTTTCGTAAGTAACGAACGCGGCGATCTATTTCGCGCAGCTTCTTTTTGTTGTACTGATAATCAGCATTTTCACTGCGATCGCCAAGGCTTGCCGCCCACGTGACTTTGCGGGTTATTTCAGGCCTTTCCTCACGCCATAAAACCTCAAGCTCGTTCCTGAGTTTTGTGTAGCCTTTTCGAGTGATAAGTGGAGTCTTCACAATATCCTATAAATGAATGAACTGGTGTTTATCTACTGTATGTGGGTAATAACAAAAAACGCAATCCCTTATTCTTACGAAAGAGCCGTAACGAATAAGCCGTAGCAAAAGAGTCATACCAAAAGAGTCATACCGAAAGAAGCATTGCAAAGGTTGGCAGTAAAAATACAGCAATGGATACTCGGGCACGCCCCTAGGTCAACACGCCATAAACAGCGCTTAGAAAAAGAATCAACGGGACGAGGTGGATTAATTTACGGTGAATTAATGAACATAAACTTTTACCCGCTTGTCGCAGTATAAATAGTGAACAATTTAAGGATGGTGTTATGCAAAACAAATTATCCGTATTTTATCGTCAAAAGACCCACAATGACTCGCTCAATGTGAGCGGTACCATTCTGGGCTTTATGGTGCTGCTAACCGGCGGGTTATTACTATTTTACGCTTTTTTAGATGTGGTTGTTCGTTTACAGAGTATTCAAACCGTTCTCTTTATATTTGCAGGTATAACAATGTATAAAATAGGCCAGTCTCTGCTTAAACACTTTGCTAGTTTTAAGCTGCACACCGAACGCCGCCGCAGCCCTGAGCGTTAAAAGAGCCCTGAGCGTTAAAAGAGCCCTGAGCGGTAAACAGCCCTGAGCGGTAAACAGCCCTGAGCGTTAAAACAGCCTTGAGCGGTAAAACAGCCTTAAGCGTTAAATCAAAACAGTCTAACCACGGCAGTTTAAGTCGAAAATGTTACAAGAAAAGTCGGTTTCAAAGGTGAAAAATCAACGCACTGTACTATAGTTAAAGGGTGATTCGAGGCACCTAGCACATTGAAATATCCACTTTACTAATTGGATACAGACGTGGTTGAACGCCACTCGCTCATAGGGAAAGGTAGGCATGGAATTAGCTGACTCACTAAAACAACAAAGCCGACGTGATTAACGTCGGCTTTCTCTTTTTTGCACTCGTGCTATTTTGTGAGGCGAAGAAAACGCCACCATAAATAGCAGATGTTACTCAGTTGGTGCTTCTGTTGCTGGTGCTTTTACTTCAAGTAGCTCAACATCAAAAATAAGTGTTGAGTTTGGTGTAATCGCTCCAGTAGCACGCTCACCGTAGGCAAGTTCTGACGGGATATGGAAGCGGTATTTAGCGCCTTCCTTCATTAATTGAACACCCTCAGTCCAGCCAGGAATAACGCGATTTAGTGGAAATTCAGCTGGCTCGCCTCTGTCATATGATGAGTCGAAAACAGTACCATCTAGCAAGGTGCCACGGTAATGTACTTTAACCATGTCAGTAGCAGCAGGGCTGTTGCCTTCACCTTCTTCAAGCACTTCGTATTGTAGGCCTGATTCGGTAGTGGTTACGCCATCGCGCTCTGCATTTTCTGCAAGGTACGCAACACCGGCTTCAATATTCTTTTCTGCCGCTTGTGCCGCCATTTCTTGTTGCTTAGTACGCAACATTTCTTCACCCTGTTGAGCAATTTGTTGGATCTGCTCTGGCGTAAACTTAAGCGTGTCGTTTAATCCGTCAGTAAAGCCTTGCTTAAGTGCGTCTTGGTCTAGTGCTAAACCAAGCTGTTCTTGCTGCTCAGCGCGATTAGTCACAAATAAGCCCATGCTTGCACCCATTGCGTATGCCTGCTTTTGCGTATCTGTCATTTCTTCTGCTGCAACAGAAGATGCGTTGGCATTGTCTGCGCTGGTAGTTGTAGCCTCATCTGAAGTATTAGGCTGGCAAGCGAATAGTCCAAGCGCAGCTAGTGTTGATAAGGCAACGAGCGACTTCTGCATAAAAACGTCTCCATTAATTTTTATCATCATGCTTCAATGTCTATACTGCTGCATCTAAGGCAGTGTGCACGATAGTTAAAGATGCGATATCCGTGCTATGTTAAACGTAGCGTTCACAAAGCGAAACCCATTTGATTATGTTTAGGTCCAAAATGTTCCTGAGATTATTATTACTCATCACAGCTATTTGCGGATCCGTAGGGTGTACGGTTCCTGATACTACGCCATTAAAGCAGTGGCGTCATGTTGAAGAAGGTGCATATGCGGCAGACATTTCCGCAGACGGGACCATTGCCGTTGTTTCTGGCGTTGATAACGGCATCAACGTGTGGCGTATTGGAGAAAGCGAACCTTTGTACCGGTGGGGTCACCAAAGCGAAGGGAATAACCTTGTAGTGTCGGTGCATATTAGCGCGGACAAGCGATACGTTGTTACCGCAGACAGAGTTGCGTTTGCTTTGTGGGATATGGAGACTGGCGAGCCAGTAGGGTTCTGGCGAATAGATGAGTCGAACATAAGAGATGTAGCCGTTACCAATAATGGTAGAGGCATACTCGTGGCTCGCTCAAGCGGCAAAGTCATGTTTTTCGAACCCAGTACCCAGCGGCGTCTTGAGTTTTTGGGGCATCAGGAAAAAGTGAACTCTATTGATATCTCGCCAAATGGCAAGTATGCGCTTACCGGTGGTAATGACTACCTTGCCTATTTGTGGAGCACAGAAACTGGACAAATTTTGCATACCTTTACCCATCCCACTCGGGTCACAAAGGTAGCGTTGGACGATGAAGGGCGATTCGCCTTTACCGCCGATAGCCAAAGCAAGTCGCAAATTTGGAATGTGCAAACCGGGCAACCCGTGAGCAGCCTAAATTACATTGCGCGGCAAAAGATATTTACCGATGTGGAGTTTTCAAAAGACGGTAAGTATTTACTTACCGGTTCGCCATCACGAAAAGCGTATCTGTGGGATATTGAAACCGGCGATCAAATTCAGTCTATTCAAGTAGCGGTGCGTGAAACAATATCGCCACCTACGTCAGTTGTGTATGGCGTTGGGTTCTTGCCAAATGGTAACATAGTCACAGAAAGCAGCAGTGGCTTAGCCGAAGTGTGGCAGCGAGAGCGATAGCCAGTAGTAGCAACACTATTTGCGGCAACGCGTAATAAAACGTGTAACAAGCAGCAAAAAACCATAGAGAGCGCGATGACTCACAAAAACAATGACGAAGAAAAGCGAATGGCAACGCTACAGGCGCAGATAGACAGCGCCCATGAAAGTATTGAAGAACTGCAAACCAAAGTAGCTTTTCAAGAGTACACCATTGATTCATTAAACGACGCACTGTCCTCTCAGCAAAAGCAGCTGGATGACTTGTTGTTTAAGGTTCGTCATGTTGTGGACAGAGTAAAGTCTATCGAGCCATCAAATATGGCGAAAGAGTCTGAGGAAACACCGCCTCCTCACTTTTAATTTATAAGTAGCAAGCAGTGATGCGCTTGTGCAGCAATAGAAGGTTTAAGAAATGAGCGATTTTGATATGGATGCATTTGACATAGATGCACTTGATAATATTGACTTTGATTCAGTGGAAAAGTCGATGGCTGAAAATCAGGCCAAGAAAGATGAAAAAGACAATCAAGCTATTGAGGGCATGCGAGATGGTGCCAACGATTGCGGTGATAGCTGCACCATCTAACATTTGTAAGTAAATATATTGCAGCTATCAAAAAGGCGTAAAGGCCTATTTACGCCTTGTACTGATTTCAAGTGACATCTACGTTCAGTTGCTAGTGAGGCTTGAATATGCCGATAACGTTTTCGCTTTCTCTTGTTACCGCGCTCACCTTTTCGTCGGTTTGTGCTTCATTGTAACCACACGCCACACACTCTAACTTCTCCACATTATTTTCATAATATAAAGAAATCGTATCTAACTCTTTGCACTCTGGGCACGTTGCGCCAGCGACAAAGCGGCGTCTCACTGATTTTGACATATCTATACCTTTTGATGCGATGCCCTTATTATACCGCCAAACACGGTGCGTTGATCAGCTTTTACCTTAAGTTTTTGCTATTATACGCGCCCGAAGTTGTCCCAGCGTAGGTAAGTCATGATAAAGCTCTCAAATGTATCGCTATTGCGCGGCAGAAAAATGCTGCTAGAAGACGCATCTGCCCAGGTATTTCCTGGCCATAAAGTGGCGTTGATAGGAAGCAACGGGTGTGGAAAATCGACTTTATTTGCTCTGTTGCGCAGCGAGCTAACGGTTGATGCTGGTGATTGCAGTGTACCTGGCGACTGGCGAATAGTCAGCGTGGCTCAGGAAACGCCGGCAACAGACAGGCGAGCCATTGATTATGTGGTGGACGGCGATAAACACTTGCGCACCCTTCAGGCGCAGCTTGCGTTAGCCGAACAGCAAGAAGACGGCGTACAGATTGGCCAAATTCACGGTCAGTTAGAACAGGCAGGTGCCTATGATGTTGAGTCTCGTGCGGCCACTATTCTCTCAGGTTTAGGCTTTACCAACTCACAGCTTACCGCCCCCGTTACCGACTTCTCTGGTGGGTGGCGTATGCGTTTAAACCTAGCGCAGGCCTTGCTATGTCCTTCAGATTTACTATTACTTGATGAGCCAACCAACCACCTAGATTTAGATGCGGTTATTTGGCTTGAAAAATGGCTTCAGCGATTCGCTGGAACATTGCTACTTATTTCTCACGATAAGGCATTTATCGATAATACGGTTGCTCAAATCATCAGTGTAGAGCAACAAAAACTAGTGACTTATACGGGGAACTATTCTGCCTTTGAAACGCAGCGCGCCGAACGTATTCGCTTGCAAAATCTTGAGTATGACAAGCAGCAGCAAAAAGTCGCTCATTTGAATTCATTTATTACTCGCTTTAAAGCCAAAGCGAGTAAAGCTAAGCAAGCACAAAGCCGTATCAAACAGCTCGAGAAGATGGAAACTCTGCTACCTGCGCACATGGCCAGCCCTTTTAGTTTTTCATTTGCCCCTCCATCAGCGTTGCCAAACCCGTTAGTGCAAATGGAAAAAGTGCAGCTAGGCTATGGCGAGCGTACTGTGCTAGAGCAGGTGAAACTCAATTTGGTTCCGGGTAGCCGTATTGGCCTACTCGGTCGAAATGGCCAAGGTAAGTCAACGCTGATAAAGCTGCTGGCTGGCGTGCATCCGCCCAAACAAGGCATATTTAACACAGCGAAAGGGCTTAAAATTGGGTATTTCGCCCAGCATCAGCTAGAAACCTTAGACCCCAATGCCACCCCTATACTTCACTTACAGCGACTAGACGCAAAAGCCACCGAGCAGCAACTACGAGATTATTTGGGCGGATTTGGCTTTAATGGGGACGAAGCACTCGCGCCTGTTGCCCCCATGTCTGGTGGTGAAAAAGCTCGCCTAGTGCTCGCGTTAATTGTGTATCAAAAGCCAAATTTACTGCTTTTAGATGAACCGACTAACCACCTTGATTTAGAAATGCGTCATGCTCTTAATATTGCCCTGCAAGGCTTTGAAGGTGCCATGGTGCTGGTATCGCACGATAGGTTTCTACTGAGTTCGGTGTGCGAAGATTTCTATCTTGTGGACAGTGGTCATGTGGCCTCTTTCACCGGCGACTTAGACGATTATCGAGATTGGATCTTAAAACAGCAGGCTGCTGAAAAGGCAAAAGCGAATCAAGATGCAAAAGACGAAGCGCAAGGGGAGCAAACCAGTAAGCCGGAGCGAAAACTCGATCGCAAAGAAGAAAAGCGCAAAGAAGCTGAGTTTAGAAAACAGATCGCTCCTTTAAAGCGCGCCGTAGAAAAGCATGAAAAGAATATGGAAGCCCATTCAGCCTCCCTCGCTAATGTAGAGGAGTCATTGGCAGATACCAGCCTTTACGGTGAGGACAAGAAATCTGAGCTTATGGCGTTACTCGATAAGCAGACTTCACTGAAACAGCGTATTGAAGAAGAGGAAATGGCATGGCTGGATGCCCAAGAGCAAATAGAACAACACCGGGAAGCTTATGACATCGCAAATGGTTAGTATTGATGGTGAGATGTTTTGGCAATATAGCCTTAGCCGCTATGCCACAGGTGATGTAGCACCGCTAGCGTTACTGCTTCAAGATGGGCATGGGGTAAACGTGAACGTACTTTTACTGGTGTGCTGGTGTCTAGAAAACAATATCATTGTTAATTTGCCCCAGTTAAAAGATGTTATTGAGGCGGCAGCGAAAAGTGAAAGTGAGTTAAAAACACACAGAAATAAACGTAAGTTAGCCAAACCGAAGCACCGGTCAACGGTGCAAAGTTCGACTAACGCTAATGATGAAAGTAGTGCAAGCTGTGAAAGAAACGCTGAGACTTATGAGCTGCTAAAAACGCAAGAGCTAGCGCTTGAGAGGCAGCAGCAAGAAGCCATTATCGAAGCTTTTAATCAGTTAGACGTACACCGCATGTCTGCGCAGCCTTCAGGTGATGGTACACGCATTTTAAATGCGTCTATTGCAGCGTTTATCAATGTTTATTCGCTTAGGGAAAACAGCGAGGCCCGAAGCCTTGTGAGTCAGCTTGTTAGCCAGCTTCCCTAAGCCGCTTCTGTTGTGAAGAAATGATTAAGACGAAAATTGAAATAAGAATCACTAAAAAAAGAAGCATTTAAATAAGAAGTTATAAAATAAGAAGACATAATGAGTAAGCCAGCGAGAGCACACGGAAAAATAATTAAAAGTAGCTTCACCGTTCCTGGGTGGGCTAAAAATCGTCACGTGCAGACAATATGGCCACGGTTTATTCAAAAACGGTTGCCGTTAGCCTATCAAATGGAGAGATTAACCCTTCCTGATGATGACTTTGTTGATGTGGCGTGGGGCCCGAAACCACAGGAAACAGCAGGCATTGTTGTTCTTTTTCACGGGTTAGAGGGCAGTATTAAGTCTCACTATGCCAACGATATGATGGCACAGCTGTCGGTAAACGGCTGGCAGGTGGTGATGATGCACTATCGCGGTTGCAGTGGTGTACCTAACTTAAACGCCCGAGCCTATCACAGCGGTGAAACCGGCGATCCTAGCTTTTTCTTAGAGTGGCTTAGCGATAAGTTTCCGCGTATTCCCAAAGTGGCTATTGGCTTTTCTTTAGGCGGTAATATGCTGCTTAAGTTGTTAGGCGAAAATCCAGCACAGAAGTGGCTTCAAGCCGCTGTTGCCATTTCATCGCCACTGAAACTGGCTGAGTGTGCAAAGTCGATTAACCACGGTTTTTCTCGGGTGTATCAAAAGTACTTACTAAACAGCATGAAAAGCACGCTGCGCCAGAAAATGGAATATATCGACTATCGAAAGCTTATTCAGCTTACCAAGGAAGACGTTGACGGTATGACGAGTTTTACGCAGTTTGACGAAAAAATAACGGCGCCACTTCATGGTTTTGAAGATGCGCAAGATTACTATGAGAAGTGCAGTGCGTATCACTTTTTGAGCGCTATTCACTGTCGCACGCTAGTACTGCATAGCATTGACGATCCTTTCATGAATCATCTCATTGTGCCGAAAGAAGAAGAATTAGCTAGAAACGTAACCGTTGAACTAAGCGAACGGGGTGGGCATGTAGGTTTTATGCAAGGCTCAGTATTTAATCCCCGAGTATGGCTACATGAAAGAGTGAAGCAGTTTGTCAGCGAAGTGCTGCCAACAGACAGTACATGCAGCTATTCAAGCCGCAGCTACTGAGGTTTTTGAGGGTGAGTGCTGTGAAATTTATAAATTGGAGCAAATATGATAATTCCCATCGAAGCACTAGAGGCCGATACGGTTTATAGCTTGGCCGAATCGTTTGTGCTGCGGGAAGGTACAGATTACGGCGAGCAAGAAACTGAATTTAAAACTAAAGTACAGCAGGTACTCGATGGCTTAAAGTCGGGAGACGCGGTACTGGTGTATTCAGAATTACACGAAAGTGTGGATATAAAGCGCAAAGAAGATTTGTTGCCCGAAGACAAAGCGGGTGAATAGAAGCGCTGAATAAAAAAGCCGGGTCGAGCAACCCGGCTAACCTTCCTGAGGAGAGGGAGGCTTAAAACGCGTAACGAGCCGTTACTTGCATAATATCTAGCTCATCAATTAACTCATAGCTGGCGCCAACGGCCCACTGAGGCGTAATGTAGTAATTCGCTCCTACCTTAATCGTAGCTTCACCACCGTCTACATCGTAATAGCCAACTTCACCGGCTAATTCTATTTGCTCTGTCACCATAGAGCGAAGCCCAGCGTTCACGCTGTAGCCATTATCATCGTCTATGTCGCCGTCTACTCGCTCAAGGTTCGCGCCGAAGTAAGCATCTGTAGTGGCATTCACTGGAAGTCGATAGCCAGCACCAACAGTTATCATATCAAAATCGAAATTGCCCTCTTCAAAAAAGCTGTATTCACCGTTTAAGTACCAATTGCTATTAAGAAGGTATTTGCCACTAGCAGTAAACCCATCAGGCTCAAATGATTCGTTGTTATCAAAGTCTAGCTTTGTATAGCCTCCTTCTACATAACGCCAATCTGGCTTATCAGCTAAAGCAGTAGCAGGGGTAAAAGCGGCGGTAAGTGCGACAAGCGCAGAAGTTGAAGCGAGAAGTGAAATTGCTTTGTTCATGTAATAACTCCTTAGTATGTTCAGTACCTATTTCATAAAACAAGCGTGATTATGAAGGTGTGCTTAAGCTCGGTTTATCCTTATGGCTGCATCAGCTACAAGGGGGAACCGCCGATATACGACGCTTAAACAGAATGCCTAATAGTGAACTGAATAAAAAATGACGATGACATGCAAAATATGCAAATTTTACTTTTTACCGTGTCATCCCCGTCCTACTAGTGAAATTGCAAGGCCTTTGCCAACTCGCTCCTTAAACCCAAGTTAATACGTTTTTTATATTTAACGTGATGAAAAACAAAGGAAATATAAAAGTGTTTAATGTGGCTAATCGATATTTAGATAGAAAGAATGACGATGTGGTGTGAATGGTAGGCGTAAATACTGTCTCTAAAAAACAACAGTTTTTAAGGTAAATAGTAGATGGCTAAGGTTTCTCCATTGGAAAAAATGAGCACATTTAGTGTGGTGGTATCTTTTTTATCACTCTAATAGGTTGAAAATATTGATAATTATTTTATTTAGTTGTCTTTTTGAACGCGTTGGTCCGTGTCTTGCTCCCTCCCTGTGAGAGTTATTGCATTTGAGAGTAGACGCAGAGTTTTAGTTTTCCCTTTACTGCGTTAATCCAAAGGAAAGGAATAGAGCACCTTTCTACTGCTTAGATAAATAAAGCAGCTGTGATAGCCCATTACCCAAAGGAGAGGAAAATGGCCGTGCCACGTTTATCAATTATCATGCGAAATATAGTTAAGCAACACGTATCTATAAGCTGTGCAATGCCCCGTGCATTGGTTTACGTTTCAAGCATTTTAGCGTTTGTTGTTTTACCAAATGCAATGGCGACACCTGTGAACGATAATAATCAGCCGCAGAAAGCGTCACCGGTTCTACAATCGGTTATTAACGCAGCCAAAGCTTCTGCAAGTGAAAGCTATGAACAAGACGATCATAACTTAGACAGTAAGCTCAAGGAAATTGACTACCAAACATACCGTTCTATTCGTTTTCAACCTGAGCAAAGTCTTTGGCATGATGAAAACGACTACGAGCTTCAATTTTTTCACCCAGGCTTTCTTTACGAATATCCCGTTACTATTCATACCATCGGGAGCAGCAATACCCCCGAGCGTTTAGCCTTTGACAGCGAGATGTTCAGCTACGATGGACAATCATCAGCACTTAAAGGGTTAACTGATGAGAACTCAGGGTTTGCAGGTTTCCGTGTTCATTACCCTATCAAAAGTGACGAGTATAAAGATGAATTTGCCGTTTTTCTGGGCGCTTCTTATTTTCGCTTAGTGGGTAAAAACCAAGTATACGGAATTTCTGCAAGAGGCCTCGCCATTGATACGGCATTAACCAAGGGTGAAGAGTTTCCTCACTTTACCGAGTTTTGGATAGTTGAGCCTAGCAAAAAAGCGTCAGAGCCAGGCCAGCCAATTACCATTTATGCCCGTTTGGAAAGTCCATCTGTTGCTGGCGCTTATAAATTTGTTATCGAGCCAGGTGAAGATACGACCGTCGAGGTTGAGAGCTGGTTGTTTGCTCGCGAAGACGTGGAAAAGCTTGGCGTTGCTCCGTTTACTAGTATGTTTTTGTACGGCGAAAATACACAACAGCGTCATGACGACTACCGTCCTGAAGTGCACGATAGCGATGGTGTATTAATGGTAACTCATGCCGATGAAGAAATTTTCAGACCGCTAACAAATCCGTCTCGCTTGCAAATTACCTCACTAAGCGACAGTAAGCCTAAAGGCTTCGGTATGTTACAGCGCGATGGGCAATGGGATAACTACCTAGACGCAGAAGCAAACTACCATATTCGCCCTGGTCTATGGGTTACACCGAGAGAAGGTTTTAATAAAGGCCGTTTAGAGGTTGTTGAAATTCCGACTACCTCTGAAATCCACGACAATATTGTTGCGTTTTGGACACCAGAAGAGCCGTTTAACGAAGGCGATTCGATGTATTTCTCTTATGAACTTAAAACGGTAGAGCAACACCCCTTTGAAAGCGCATTAGCAACGGTAGAGCGTACCAGACAAGGTAGAGCAGTATTACCTGGTGATGAGTTTAAAGATGAGTCTTTGGCAACTACACGTCAGTTTACCGTCGATTTCTTAGCGCCAGAGGCAAAAACGTTTGATGATAAAACCACGAAGCTGGTAGTGCAAAGCGCAAACGGCACGGTTTCTCAACAGCGTTTATACCCTGTAGCAGATGGCGCAGAGTGGCGGGCTACCTTCTTTATGCAGCCAACGGAAAATCAAACCACTGATATGCGTGCTTATATTGAGCAAGACGGCGAGCGAGTGAGTGAGGTATGGAATTATGTCTACCAACCTAAATAAATCGATGGAAGCTGAACAGAAGCCAGGGCTGTCGTCAGAAAATAGATCGCCAGAAATCGGATCATGTAACCAAATCATCAAAGGAGCACATATGCGTTTATTTATAATGGCAATGCTCGTTATTCCGAGCACGGCGCTGGCCGGTTGGAGTTTGTATGAGATATTTTTACCCAATGGATTAACAAACTTAGAAATTGCTCAGCTAGGACTGGGGTTAACCCTTTTCGCTTGGCTGTGCATGGCATTTTGGACAGGAATAATTGGATTCGTTTTACAGCTGTTCAATATCGACCCGCTGAGTTTGAAAAAGAAATTGGCGGCACCCGAAGCAAGCGTTGCTTTAACGCAGCGCCACGCCGTGGTTATGCCAGTTTATAACGAAGATACCAAGCGCATTATGGTTGGTTTCGAGACGTGTATCCGCGAGCTTATGGACGGCGACAGCAAAGAAAACTTTGACTTTTACATGCTAAGTGACACGCGAGATAGCGATAAAGCCGAAGCAGAGCTGCATGCATTTGCTCGTTTGCAAAAACGGCTAGGTAATTACGCTGGGCAGGTTTTCTATCGCCGCCGTGAGAATAACACCCATAGAAAAGTGGGTAATCTTAAAGAGTTCTGTGAGCGCTGGGGCGGTAACTACGAATCTATGATTGTGCTAGATGCCGATAGTGTAATGACTGGCGAACGCATGGAAGATTTAGCAAAGCGTATTGAGCAAGCACCTGATACCGCGTTAATTCAAACCATTCCTATGCCGGTGCGCCAAGATACGTTTTTTGGGCGTTTCGTGCAATTTGCAGCACACCTGTATAGCCCTATGCTGGCCACAGGTCTCTCTTTTTGGCAAACCGACAGCGCCAATTATTGGGGCCACAACGCTATTATCCGTATAGCGCCGTTTATGCAGCACTGTGGTCTTCCTACCCTGGAAGGACGTGCACCGTTTGGCGGTGAAGTATTGAGTCATGACTTCGTTGAAGCGGCTTTACTGTCACGTGCAGGATGGCAGGCGTATTTGCTAACCGACACAGCGGGAAGTTATGAAGAAGTACCTAGCAATATCGTCGATTACGCCATACGCGATCGTCGTTGGGTTCAAGGCAACATTCAACATCTTGGTCTGCTTAACGTGAAAGGCCTTAAAACGGCTAACCGTTTGCATTTCCTATTTGGCGCGTTTGCCTATATTTCATCGCTTATTCTGTTTTGCATGCTGGCACTAGGCACAGCCGATGCGTTAATTCGCGCAACAACAGTGCCTGACTTCTTTATGTCTGAATATCAGTTATTTCCAAGTTGGCAGGTGGCTAGACAAGATATGATGATGGTGACGATGTGGGGCACGGCAGCACTGTTGTTTTTACCTAAGTTACTCGGTATTACTCTTGCCCTAATTAAGCGCAGAAGTGAGTTTGGTGGCGCGTGGGCGTTGCTTAAAGGTGCATCCCTTGAACTTGTTATGGCTGTGCTTATTGCACCACTTATGATGTTTTACCATAGTTACTTTGTTATCAGTGTGTTCGTCGGGTTTTCAGTGAAATGGGAAGCTCAGGAGCGTGAAGGTCGCAAAGTACCCTGGTCTGTCGCCATTAAGCACACGCAAATTATGAGTTCACTAGCCATAGCATGGGGTGTAACAACGTTTTATTTCACGCCGTCACTGTTTATGTGGTTGCTTCCTGTGCTAACAGGCATGGTGCTAGCGGCCCCTGTTATTCGCCTTACAAGTAGTGACGTGCTGGGTAAAACAATGCGTAAGTGGGGTGTGTTTGTTATTGGTGAAGAGGTGAACGAGTGTAAAGCGCTTAAACGTCTGGATGTAGCAATGAAGCATTTTACTATTTCTCACTTCGCTACCCCTAAGCATAATGTTTCTGCACCTGCTTTACCTGAGAGCTTATGGCTAACCATGCCTGAGCAAGCGTTAAATCAACAACCGACACCTAGAAAGCCTGTGCTTATTGCACAAGGTTAGAGTTTTAAACGTTGATTCCCCTAATGGGTTCTAAAGAGCGCTAGCTCTACAAAGAAGCCGCTTTTCTAAGCGGCTTCTTTTATTTGTGCTGTGAGCTTTCAGTCTATGGGAGCTAGCGGTTTAGCGTCACTGAAAACGTAACCGGTACCGTGGTGGTTATGCTCTTCAAACCAGCAATTTTTTGCAGTGCAGCAACGCCCTGAGCTAGTCCAAACGACTCAGCTTTAATGAGCGTAGGTGCGTTGGTTGAAACAGTCAGCGTATCAGCATCAACTTGGCTAACAGTTACTGCAAATGCAGTAGGTACTGCCTTACCGTGCAGCGTTAGTATGCCGTCTACTTTGCCGTTCATCACTTCACCCGCTTTTAGCTGCATCATGGGTTTGGTTAAGGTTGCTTCAAAGTTTGCTGTTGCGAACTCACTCACGTTAAACAGCATTTCTTGCATGCGTTTGTTGCGAATGTCTATTGCCGTATTAACCGATGAAAGGTCTACCTCAACGTTAAGCTTACCCTTGTCTGATAAAGTGCCTTTAAAGCTATCGAATTGATGCACTTCAGTGACTTGCGCGTTTTTAGTGGATATGAAATGTAATGCGCTAGTATCTTTGTTAATTGTCCAATCTGCAGACGCGTTAAACGAGAGTCCACATGCCAGTAAAGCGGTTGATAATGTGCGAACGTACTTTGCCATCGTTTGATTACTCCTGTTGATGCATTAATTTCGTTTGGCATTGAATACATGAAAAAGCCAACGAAACCTATTGGGTAGCAATACGGCTAAATTGCACGGTCTACTGTGGGTAAACCGTGAGGATATTTATGCAATATTCAAAAACTCATACGTCTTATTTTGTGTATGGGTTTTCAAAGTCATCATACTTCACAATGTCCTGCCATGGCACGCGTTGATCGCCCATTACCACAAAATCTGGGTTCTCTAGCGAATGTCGCTTGTTATACGTCAGCGGTTCAAAGTTTGCCGTGGTAATACTGCCTCCAGCTTCAGATACAATGCACTGAGAAGCGCCTGTATCCCATTCGCCAGTAATACCAATGCGCATAAATACATCTGCTTTACCTTCAGCGATAAAGCACGCTTTCAGCGAGCAGCTTCCAAGAGGCAGCATGTTGTATATACGTTTAGCACACATTCGGTTGAGCACTTTTTCACGGGACTGACGTCGGCTAATTGCAATCATAACAACGCTACTTTTAGGGTCGGTCAACTTGCGTACCGATATAGGCTTATCGCCTTCTGGGGTAGACTTAAATGCCCCTTTACCCTTTTGCGCGTAATAAATTGATTGCCCTGGGGGCCAAAAAATAACGCCAATAGTGGGTTCGTTGTTTTCAATTAATGCAATGTTCACGGCAAAATCACCGCTGCGAGCAATAAATTCTTGCGTCCCGTCTATGGGATCAATAAGCCAGTAGCGAGTCCAGTGTTTTCGCTCGTCTAAACTCGCGTGCTTATTTTCTTCAGAAAGAATAGGAATGTCTGGGGTCGCTTCTGACAATCGTTTATTAATGATGTCGTTCGCAAGGTAGTCGGCACTGGTTACCGGTGAGTCATCGTCTTTTTGATACGCGTCAAAGTCGCGATTTTCATATACTTCTAAGACTGCTTTGCCGGCTTCTATTGCAACTTCTTTTGCCAATTCTAGTAGGTCGGGGTGGGCATCGTCGGGCATAGTTTATTGTTCCTTTAACCACTTCTGAGCTAAAAATAGAGCAGCAATACAACGGGCTTCAACAAAATCTTCTCGTGCAAGTAAAGCATCTGACTCAGCAATCGGCCACTTTATTACCTCTAAAGGTTCTGGCTCGTCGCCTTCAAGTGTTTTCGGATAAAGATCTCGTGCCATCACAATTGTCATGCTGGCATTAAAGAAGGTAGGCGCCATGCTGACTTGATGTAGCTCGGTAAGCTCCCTTGCTGCAAAACCTGCTTCCTCTTGAAGCTCTCTGTTCGCGGCTTCAAGGGCAGTTTCACCAGGGTCAATAAGGCCTTTTGGAAAACCGAGTTGGTAGGAATGAGTGCCGGCCGCATACTCTCTGATAAGTACCATGGTATCGGCATCTAGCATCGGGACAATCATGACGGCACCGCGATTTCCGCCAGCCATACGCTCAAATTGACGGGTTTCACCGTTAGAAAATTCTAAATCTAAACTTTCTACCCGGAAGAGATTGCTTTGTGCCACAATCTTACGAGAATGAATTTGTGGTAATGCTTTATTTGGGTCAATTTTTCGCATGTCTCTCGCTACATCTTTGTTATCATGTTCATTGAATTGCTCATATTCTAGCTTACTTCATTATAAGGAAAATCGCTTGCCCTTTCTGCCCTGGAATGAAATAGACACCGTACTGCTTGATATGGACGGTACACTACTGGATTTACATTACGATAATCAGTTCTGGTTGTATCACCTTCCCAAACGATTAGCTGAAATTCGCGGTATTTCAGAAGCGCAAAGCCAAGCCGAAATGAAAAAGCGCTACGACAGCGTTTTTGGTCAAATTCAATGGTATTGCCTTGATTATTGGGCTGAGTCTCTATCCCTAGATTTAGATTCTGAGTTTATGCCGCTAAAACGCGAGCTGTCTCACTTGCTCTCTATTCGCGAAGACACGGTCCCATTTTTAAACGCACTGCACACTTCTGGTCGCCAAGTGGTACTTGTGACTAATGCCCATCCGAATAGCTTGGCCTTAAAGTTAGAGCATACCCAGTTAGACGAGCATATAGATAATCTCATCTCCACTCATGAGTTTGGGGTAACGAAAGAATCCCAATTGCTATGGCAACGTTTACAGGAGCGGGTTCAGTTTACTAATGAGCGAACGCTGTTTGTCGATGATTCTTTGCCTATACTGAACGCGGCTAAAACGTTTGGTATTAAACATTTACTGGCGGTGGACAATCCTGACCGCACCTTGCCAGACAGAAATATAACCGAGTTTCCCGCGGTGCGTGACTATCGTTTGATGGTTGATGACATTGTCAATAACCCGGTTACAAGGAGCTAGGCATGATTCCTGACACCATTTACGTAGGGTCTAAAAACCCGGTAAAGATCAACGCCGCGCTTAATACCTTATCTGACACGTTAGAGCATGATTTTGATGCCGAGGGTATATCGGTAGAAAGTGGCGTAGCTGAGCAGCCTATGTCTGAAGCAGAAACCCGTGAGGGTGCTATTAACAGAGTGAAAGCCATGCTGAGCCTGCATGAAGGTGGCTTTCCAGATTCATGGTATGTCGCCATAGAGGGCGGTGTGGATGTGTTTGAAGATGGCCCCGCAACCTTTGCGTATGTGGCTATTTACCACGAAGGGCATTGGTCGGTTACGCGAAGTGCAAGTTTGCCCCTTCCTGTCGCGGTGTTTCAAGCACTACAGCGCGGGGAAGAGCTCGGCCCGGTAATGGATGCCTTGTTTGATACTGTAAATGTAAAGCAAAAAGGCGGTGCCATTGGTCTGCTTACGCTGAATCACGCTACTCGCCAAAGTGTTTATGAAGTGGCGCTTACGCTGGCAATGGCAAAATTTCACTTTCCTGACCTCTACACCGATTAGCCTTAGTCGTTTCTTTTTCCTCTACGTACAAAAAAACGTGTGCACCCCTAATTTTCACTTTGCTGTAAAAGGCCTTTGCGAAAATACAGCGCAAAGGACAATACGCTAAGGTAACTCAAAGTCAGTTCTCACCTTTTTTATGCTCAATCGTAAGCGTTTTCACATCAATTTTCTGAAATCTTTACCATTACTCGTAATCTTTTCCCAATACCCACTATTATCGCCATATAAGTTTGTGCGTTAGTTATGTTTTTAAGTTGTTGAATTTAATTGCTTATATTTATTTCATACTTGTTGGCGTTGTAGTTGCACTACCTAGTGCATCAACAGAACAAGGAGTTTGACAATGAGCGAGACAATTAAGACGTATAACCCGACAACTGGTGAGCAACTTGATCATTATCAATTGATATCAGCGGAAGATGCCGAGCAAGCGGTAACGCGCTCTCACGAAGCCTATCTGAATTGGAAGAAAACTTCCTTTGGAGCTCGGGCCGAAATTTTTAATAACTTAGCGGACTTGATGGAAGAGCGCATCGATGATCTTGCTAACTTAATGACCCTCGAAATGGGTAAAGTGGCAGAGCAGGGCAAACAGGAAGTCCAGCTTTGTGCGGAGATTTGTCGATATACCGCCGAACATGGCGCATCATTTTTAGAAGATGAAGCGCGTGTATATGAGGGCGGCAAAGCCATTATTACCTATCAACCCACTGGCGTTATCTTAGGCATTCAGCCTTGGAACTTCCCGCTATATCAAGTGATACGTTATAGCGCATCGAATATCATGGCCGGTAACACAACCGTGCTTAAACATGCGCAAAACGTGTTTGGTATGGCACAAGCTATTCAGCAGCTTTACGAAGACGCAGGCTTTCCAAAAAATGTGTATCAATCGCTAATGATTGACGGTAGCACGGCAAGTGGTCTTATCAAACACAAGCACGTTCGTGGTGTGACCTTTACCGGAAGTGACAGCGTTGGTAAGCAGGTGGCTAAAGAAGCGGCCGGCGAATCGAAAAAGACAGTTATGGAATTAGGCAGTAATGACGCCTTCATTGTATTGGCTGATGCTGATATCGACAATGCAGTAGAGATGTGCATTAAAGGCCGAGTGATTAATAACGGCGAAACCTGCGTTGCAGCCAAACGTTTTGTCATTTCAGATAGTGTATACGATGAATTTAGAGATAAATTTGTTTCACAGTGTAAAAAGCTAACGGTAGGTGACCCTTCGAAAGAAGGGACGGATTTAGGGCCCATGGCTCGTGAAGACTTACGTGACGAACTACATGACCAAGTAAAAGAATCAGTAAATGCAGGTGCAACCATATCACTAGGTGGCGAAGTGCCTGATGGAGCTGGCTACTTTTACCCAGTGACGGTATTAGAAAACGTGTCGCCTGGTATGCCAGCTTACGATGACGAATTGTTTGGCCCCGTAGCCTCACTCATTCGTGCTCGTGACGATAAGCAGGCCATGGAAATTGCGAACGATTCACGCTATGGACTTGGCGGCGGTATTTTTAGTACCGATACAGACAACGCCATTGCACTTGCTAAAAATGAGTTTGATACCGGTATGGTAAATATCAACGGTTATTCACTCGCTCAGCCTAACCTACCCTTCGGTGGTGTAAAAGACAGCGGTTATGGTCGAGAGCACGGCGGTTATGGTATTCGCGAGTTTGTGAATATCAAAACGATAATGGTTGCGAGTAACTAGCGTGTATCGATTATGCAGTGACTGATTAATTTGTTTTTTATAAATTAAAGCATCCCAAAAGGCAGAGTGGTCACTTCACATCTCTGCCTTTTTTTTGCGTATGGCGCTAGGCAGCATATATTGGTTTCTGACTAGACTCATGCTATATCTATATACTATTAAAAGTAGTACTAGGCGACCCAGCTTGTTTAAAATGAATGCTGTATTTTGAAAAGCGAATACGTATGAAGTTTACTAGACTCGCGCTGTTTTGCTCGCTTGTTGCTGCACTGCTAGTCGCAGCTCAGCAAATGACGGGCCGCCTGAGTATCGAGTTTCTGACACTTGAGACTGAAGTCAAAAGTAAATTTGGGGAAGAGCGAGCTTCTGTCGTCAATGAGTTAGCCGAAACGCTAGCATCGCTAAGAAATGAAAGCGACGAAAAGAAGCTTATTGGCGTCAATGCATTTTTCGATAAGCATATTGACTATGCGCTTGACGCTGAAGTGTTCAATGAAAAAGACTACTGGGCTACTCCCTCAGAGCTTTTGGGGCATTCCAGAGGCGATTGTGAGGATTTTGCAATTGCTAAATACGTTGCTCTGCTACACTTAGGCGTAGCGAGTGAAAAGTTGCGACTTATTTATGTGAAAGCTAGGATTGGACGAAGCCGAATTACTCAAGCACATATGGTTCTAGGCTACTACGATATGCCATCTTCCGACCCGTTGGTGTTAGACAGTCTTGTCTCAAATGTACTACCGGGGTCTCAACGGACAGACCTTATTCCCGTTTTTAGTTTTAATGATTCTGGAATTTGGCAGCCTGGGCAGGTGAACCAAGCGTCAAACTCGATCAGTCGTTTATCAAAGTGGCGAAATGTAATCGAGCGAATGAAGCAAGAAGGCATTAGTAGGAGGTCTTAAAGTGTATGTCGATTATCAAAGAGTTGTGGCTAGCAATCGTTGTGGTTTTGGTCGTAGCAATCATTGGTAGTGTTAGTATCTATGGTGTGACAACCAAACATTATGTTGAAGAGCAGCTTTACGCTAAAAACATAGACAATGCGACTATGCTTGCGTTGACATTGAGTAAGTTAGAAAAAGACCCCGTAACTCTCGATTTATTCATTATGTCGCAGTTTGATATTGGTCACTATTCAGCGATCACACTAAAAGATGCTAACGGCGCTGTCATATCTGACCATCATCAGTCTTTTCAACTTAACCAAAACTCACCTCGTTGGTTCGCAAAGTATTTTTCCCCTGATGTCGCCCCCGGTGTTGCGCAAGTAAGCAATGGCTGGAGTCAGTATGGAACTATTTATGTCGAAGCTGACACCGGTTTTATCGTTGCCTCAATGTGGCGTGCAGCCTATCGATTAGTGGTTGGACTTCTGTTAATTGCTGTTGTTGCCGGTATCATTGGTGGATGGTTTCTTCGCAAGATTTTACGTCCGCTTGATGATGTTGTGGATCAAGCGGAGGCGTTTCAAGATATGCGATTTATTAAATCGAAGGTGCCTAGAACGCTTGAACTCAAACGTGTCGTAAACGCTATGAATTTTTTGGCACAAAAGTCTAAAAAGGTGATGGAAGAGGAAAATAGCCGGCTAGATTTAATGCGTCATAAAACTCAGTTCGACGATGAGAGTGGTCTGGCGAATAGAGACTATTTCATCCTTATGCTTAAGGGACAGATAGCGTTCAGAGACACTCAAGGCATAAATTGTATTTTTCTTATTCGGTTTACGACAGAACAGGGCTTTTTACGGATACCTGCCCCAGAAAGAAAAAAGCGACTGAGAGATCTGGTCAGTGCGATTAATAGCGCTCTACAGCTTAACCACCAGAGTTTTACCGACAGCCGTATTGCGAGACTTCAAAAGAACGAGTTTGTAGTGTTATTAACTGAAACTCATAACGCGAGTGTCATTGCTTATGCCCTTCATAATGTTTGCACCGAGGTATTTTGTCATGCAAACGACCCTGAAATATTTGAGTCTGTGGTAAAGATTCGCCCTGGCGATAGTGTTTCAAGTGTGTTGATGCGGGCAGATACTATGCTAAACGAAGCACAATCTTCAGATGCTGCAATTCCTTCCATTGAAGGTGAACTTTTGCACAACGAGTCGACTGAAAAAGAAAATGCATGGACAGAGGTGCTGAACTCGGCAATAACTCATTCAAAGGTTGAGACATTTAATTACCCAGTTTTAGACAGTAGACGACGAGTCATTCACTATCAAAGCTGGGCTGGTGTCGAAATAAATGGAGAGCTGCGCCAGAGTGGATACTACACTCATTGGGCTCGATATCTTGGCCTACTTCCACAGCTTGAGTTAACGACAATTAGTTATTTGATTAAATACATTAACGCTATTGAAACCCAGTCGAAATTCGCTTTTTTGTGTTCAGAGCAGTTCTTATTAGATAATGAAATTTTAGCGCAGCTGTATTATCAGCTGAATAACAGCCAAAACGCGGCGAGGCAGCTGTGTTTTGAGGTAAGAGAGTCTACTGCTAACCGTTTCCCCGAAGCGTTCAAACAGTTTTGCAATACTTTAAAAGCAATAGGATGTGAAGTGGGATTAAAGCGCGTTGGTGAATCTTTTTCTCAGCTCATTAACATCCAAGAATTGGGGTTAGACTACGTAAAAATCGACTCTGGCTTTATGGCTGATATAGACAGCAACCTCGCTAATCATTCTTTTTTACGGGGGTTTTGCTCATTAGCACACACATTTGGTATTAAAGTGTATGCAGATGGAGTGAAACGGTCAGATCATGATGAGCTGTTTTCAGAGCTGGGCATCGATGGAATAGTGTCTCACATAGAAGTTATAGAACATCTTTTAGATGACTGAATTCACCTAAGTGAAGCAGCAGATTAATTCTGTCTTTAGCGCGAAACTTGTTCAGCAGCGTACCGACATATTCTTTTACGGTACGCTCAGTGATACCGAGTACTCTCGCTATTTCTTTATTGCTAAGCCCATCTAGGATACAGCCTAATACATCTCTTTCTCTATTCGTAAGGCTTTTGAGTGTAGGTAGAACTCGCTTCGCTTGGAGGTTTGTAGCAATGTTTGATGTCGTGACAGACAGTAACTCGTTAGGTAGCCACATGCCTCCGGCTTCTATAACGCGAGCAACCGATGCAAGTAAGGATTCAGTGCCAAGGGCGTGACAATATGCTCTAGCCCCTAGCATGAGCGCTGCCTGCATTTCTACACGATCATAATTGAAGGTGAGTAAGACCGCATGCGACACTTTCTGCTTTGCTTCAATAAGCTGGCGCCGCCAATCATCGTTGGTGGCTACTATCCAGATGCTGTCACTTTCTTTACACTCAATACTGGTAACGGTACTGTATTTTGTCCATGAGTACTGAGTTAGCGCGCCTTGTAAATCTTTTTCCGCAATAAAATGTCTCATTTAACGCTCCCTCAGCGCAGAAGCTGTCACGTTGAACAATGGCGATAATATATAGTTGAGCACGGTTTTTTTCCCCGTCAATATATCTACCTGCACTATCATCCCTGGCAAAATGGCGAGGGATTCATCTGCTATGCTCCTTTTGGTTTCCAATCTTACTAAGTAGTAAGTTTCATCTTTATCATTAGTAATAGCATCGGCACTAATATGTTGTACTTCTGCTGCCATGCCACCATAAATAGTGAAATCGTAAGCACTGAACTTAAGAATAGCTGGCTGACCCTGTCGAATAAAAGCGATGTCTTTTGGCGAAACTTTGGCCTCTACAATAAGCTGATCATCTCGGGGTATAAGTTCAACTACGGCACTACCGGGGGTTATAACACCTCCGATTGTATTGATAAGTAACCGCTGAACCGTTCCGTTAATAGGTGATTTGATATCAGCTTGTGACACCACATCCTCTAAACTGGTCTGAGATTGCTGTAAAGTAGCCATTTCGCCGGTAGCATCGGTCAGTTCTTGATTCCAACGGTTTATCAATTTTAAACGACTTTCTTCTTTTCTTATGATTTCTTCTTCAATAGCATTAAGCCCGCGTTCAATGGCTACTTTAGACCTTGCAATATTGCCTTCAAGTTCTACCACCTCTCGATCTAACCTAAGAATTTCAATTTCGGAAACGGCTCCTGAAGCTAGCAGTGGTTTTGTGACGGATAACTCTTTCTTCGTTAAAGACAGTACATTTTGATATTGGGAAAGGTTTGCACGTTCTTCTTCCACATCTTGGCGTCGCTGCACAACGCGAGAGTCTGAGCCAGCCGCAACTTCATCAAGCTCCGCTAAATTCGAGTTGTACAACTTACGTTCGTTTTCGACAATGCTGGGTGCTGCATCTTGTAACTCTTCGTTAAACCTCAATGCTTTGTCCTGAGTGAGTGCAGATAGCCTTTGCACCTTTGCTGCCAACGCTGCAAATTGTGTGGTGTTCTCTTCAAGACTGGATAGAAATCGCGTCGGGTCAACCCTAAGCAGGACTTGCCCTTTTTTAACGGTTTGCCCCTCTGTCACTAAAATGTCTTGAACGATTCCGCCGTCGTACGATTGCAGCACCTGCAGCTGTTGAGATGGTATGACCTTACCGTCGCCTTTTGCAACCTCGTCGATTTCG
Source organism: Alteromonas genovensis (assembly GCF_010500895.1). Classification (GTDB taxonomy): domain Bacteria; phylum Pseudomonadota; class Gammaproteobacteria; order Enterobacterales; family Alteromonadaceae; genus Alteromonas; species Alteromonas genovensis. Next base: position 262,628 of record NZ_JAAAWO010000004.1, on the reverse strand, counting down.
GCAAAATATGACCAAACCACTAAGAGAAAAAGTACTATTGATACGAGGTACAGTAGCCCCTTAGCCTTTACTGGCGTTTGCATGATCCGTGACCACTCGGCTTCTAACACCCAATCTTGCCCAGGAGGTGGCGCAAGCCACCCGCGCATTAACCGTTGAAGCCAGTCTCTTTTCTCACCACTACTTTTTAAAATCATGGTGCCCTCTTACGTGTTTGACTTGGCTTTTTAAATTGCACAAGTACGTCTTCCTTTTTACCATCTGCAATGACTTTTCCGTTTTCAACCACAATCACCCGTTCTACAAGGTCAAGTAAGGTCGTACGATGAGTGTTTATAATGAGTGTTTTACCCTCGGTCGCGGCTTTTATGGTTTCTTTCATTTGCGCTTCGTTAGTCGAGTCCATCGCTGAGGTAGGTTCGTCCATAATGTATATAGCTGGATCGCGAACAAGGGCCCTTGCCATAGCGACCGCTTGTCGCTGACCGCCCGAGAGTAGAGAGCCTCGCTCGCCAACTATTTGCTCTACCCCATTCGCGCTACTATTGACCAATTTTGCTAAACCACATTGGCTTAATATTTCCCAGAAATCACTGTCATCCATGTTCAAGTTTTCTGGCATGATATTGTCTTTAAGCGTTCCATAAAAAAGGCTCAATTCTTGGGGAACATAACCAATCTGCTTGCGCAACAGCGTGGGATCGTATTGTTGTAAATCGATACCATCCATCAAGAGCTGCCCCGATTCAGGCCGATAAAAGCCCATAATAAGTTTATTGAGTGTAGATTTACCGCAGCCATTTTTTCCTAAAATGGCAACATGCTCTCCTTGTTTAATCGAGAAGTTGATGTCTTTAAGCGCGAGGACATTTTCATCGGGATATTTAAAGCAGAGTTGGTTTGCCTCTATATTTCCTCTCAGAACTACATTGCTCTTAATTTGTTTATTACTGCCTGACTCACTAGGCATTGCCATAATTTCATCAAGAGCATTTTTGGCAGTTTCTGCATGATGGAACTGGGCTAACAACGATGCGGCTTGCGAAACAGGCCCCATCGCTCGGCTAGATAGAAGATAAGCGGCAATCAAACTACCTTGCGTAATTACGCCTTCGATAATTAAATAGACGCCAGTTAAAATAATGACCACGCCTACCGACTGTTGAATCCAAAGTGCGGCGTTATTTACCGACATGGAAACTAAGCGAAGCTTTGCATTAACTTTGGCAAGAAATATGGTCTGTTTTTCCCACGCGCTCTGGTTTCGACTTTGATAACCAAATGCTTTTATGTCTTCTAACGATGTTACGCTCTCAGTAACAAGCGAGCTCTTACGAGAGCTTATTTCCATCGATTCTTCAGACAAAGAGCGCATGACTCGCTGCGCTTTCATTGCGTATAGAAATAATAGAGTAGCGCCAATAAGCATTGGGATAATCAAGTAGATATCGATCATTGCAATGATAACGACAAATAAAAGTCCGAAGGGTAGGTCCACTAAAGCAACCAGCGTTACCGAGCCAAAAAACTGCCTGATACTTTCAAAAGACTGCAAGCTATTGATAAACGCACCGCTCTTAACAGGTTTATTCGCTAAGTTTATCGAAAGCACTTTTTCCATAATTTTTGCGGAGAGTGTTACATCTAGTCGGCTCGCAGCTAGCTCCACAAAATACTGACGCAGCATACGCAGGAGGAAGTCGGCTGCTAATACCAGCAAAACGCCAATGGCCAATGCCCACAGGGTTTCCAACGCTGCGTTAGGCACAACCCTGTCGTACACGTTCATCACGAATAAAGGCAGGGCAATAGAAAGAAGGCTGATAAAAACCGACGCTAACAGCACGTCTCGGTATAGACCTTTCGCTGTCTTTATAGACGACCATAACCAGTGCCCTACCGACGATTTATCAATGTTTGCATTTGTGTCTTGCGCCCGCATTTCAGGGCGAGCAAATATAACGTAGCCAGTATAGTTAACGCTTAGCTCTTCCAGTGGCACTTCAACAACTGCATCATCCAGCTCAGGGTAAGACACCCTTGCATGGGTTCCAGATAAACCGTGTAACACACACGCTTGCTTTTCGTTTAACACTAAAACAGCGGGCAATAGAGCCGTGTTAATGTGATCAATATCACGCTTAACTGTCCGGCTAGCAAGCCCAGCTCTTTTAGCGGCCCGTTCAAACCCCGTAGGAGATAACTCACCGCTATCTAACGGTAGCCCACTAAGTAAGCTCACCGGCGATACACTTAAACAATGCGCACGACAGATTGTTATTAAGCAATCCATCAATACTCCGCCCTGCTGTTGTAAATAAGATATGTCGTTTTTGACCTGTTGATCCTTCATATGGTCTGCCGTATTACGATTAACTAGAGGGAAGCTGAATAATAGCAGCCTCAATTCTACGGTTGCGTGCATTGGCTGCTTCAGACTCTTCATCAACAAGCGGACGGCTCTCGCCATAGCCAACTGCGGTAATTCTACGAGGCGCTATATTAGCTTTTGTCATAAGAAGAGACGCTACAGCCTTTGCCCTTCGCTCTGACAAGCGCTGATTGTAAGCTGCATCGCCATCAAGTGAGGCGTGACCATGAATGATCACCCCTGAATTCGGATTAGCATTGAGTGCTTCAATAACGCTTTGCAAATTGTTTTCGTATTCTGGCAACACGTCTGAGGAGTTAGATGCAAACTCTATGTTCATCTTAAAAGAATCGATTATTTGAGCGTCGTCAAGGGTGAAGTCGGCAGCGCTGGGCTCTGGCTCTTTTGCCTCACAGCCAAAATCATTAACCATAGCCCCTGGTGTTGAGTCTACGCAGTCGTCCCACAAATCCACAATGCCATCACCATCAGAGTCCCGCTTAAGAATGTTTCGTTCATCTTCAAAGTTAGTGCGTACGACAGGGCAAACATAGTTAGGATCATAGCTGATTTTTTCTTCTGCCATGTCAAGTACGTCAGGTACGCCTTCTTTTGTAATACCTAAGGTTTGCGCCAAACTGCCCGAAGCAGCCAAAAGCCTAACTCTTGCTTTTTCAAGAGTATATTGGGCCTCTAAATAAGCTCGACTCGACTCGTAGTATTCGTTTTCAGAATCAAGTAAATCTAATAGCGAACGCTCACCGATAGTAAACTGGTCCATGTAAGCTGACTTCACTCTATCTGATGACAGTCTATGCGCGTTTAGCGAAGGAAGCTGCTCGGTGATATTGATAATGTCGTTGTAAGCAATTTGCACCGTTTGTCGCATATCGATACACGCTTTATCTCGTAAATCTTTTGCAAGGTCCACCTGAGACAAGGCTTGCCTAATTGCAGCGCGGTCAGAGCCTCCGTTATACAGATTGTAAGAAAAATTAACCCCTACGCTGGCCTCAGTTATTGTATTATTCAGTGCCGCTTGATCTCGCGTTTGTGCACCGTAGCTCGCCGTCAAATTAACTTGCGGGTGATACAGACTTTTCGCACTGTCTACTCCATAACGTTGTGCATCTATATTGTAAATTGCCGCGTTAAATTGTGGGTTAGTGCCATAGGCATTGGTCAATAACGTATTAATACCTGTCACACTGGTGTCCACATAAGCAGAATTTAACGTTACGGGTGTTAACCTATCTGCGGGCTTCACTCCTACTAAACGAAGAAAGCGTGCGGTCACATCGTGAAGGTTAGATAGCTCGGTCAATACATTGGATTCAGCAAGAGAAAGCCGCCCGCTGATTTGCTCCAGGTCGGCCCGTCGCCCAACCCCCGCTTCAACACTATCTTCAATCTGTTTAAAAACATCTACGTGAGTAATGAGGTTTTCTTCTGCAAGCTTTAATAATTCTCTAAACAGCTGTACATCCATATAAGCAAGCGCAGTTTCAAGAGATTTTTGCTCAACCTCGCCAAGCAATTCAAAATACCTTACTACTTGCGCTTGTTTGAACTGCTTAACTTCGCTACTTGTTAAAAACCCATCATAAAGCATTTGGGTCAGCGCTATTTCTGCTGTGTGCCCCATGTACTCTCGGTCTAAACCATAATTTCTATCTGTGTAAGCACTTGTTGCCAATACATCTACTTGGGGCCTAAAGCCTCCGCGAGCGATATCAACATCTGACATTGCAACTTGAAGCTGACGCCAGCTGGCTTGCACTTCAGGGTTTTCATTAACGACCTTTCGAACGTAATTCTCGAGACTCACTGAGGTGCTTTCTCCACCGTTAGTTTGAGCATAAGCCCCGTGAGCGAGTGCAGTGCCAGCCACGCCTATTGCAACTTTGCGAAGTACTTTTTTTGTCAACTTCATATACTTAACTCGATGTTTAAAACTTAGGCGACATTAATGTCGTTTCTTACTTCTAAAACGTAGACGCAAATAAGTTTTCTGCAAACCTAACGGCCCATTATTAGTCTAAAAGGTAATAAAATAGGGGGAGTTACCTAGTTTTTCTCACGCCTTTATACCAATGGCTAAAGCCTATCCGTACTACGGTCCGGTAACGAGATTGAAAAGCCCTGCTACGCTTTTTATATAGCGTGAATATCTATTTTCATTGAGAGGGACTTATGGCCGAGGTAAGCATTGTAGAAGTAAATGGTGAAGCTTCTTTAGTACGTAGTGAAACAGGCGACCGAGTTAACGCAGCGTCAGGTATGACGATTAACGAGGGCGATGTTTTAAATATTGCACCAGATGCCACCGTTACCGTTAGCGTAAACGGTGAACTTCGCACATTGCCAGCGGGGCAGACCGTTTCGTTCCCTCTACAGTTAGACTTTACGGACAGCAATACCGACGACGAGTTTGCAGTTTTTGATGAAAGCGTGGATGAACTTGCAGCACTGCTCGACGGCGTTGAAGGCTCTGAGAGCGCATCCCAAGAGAACGGTGATTTTTTAGACTTATTAGCTGGTGAAGGCGACATCTTAGAATCATTAGAAGCGACTGCGGCAGGTCTTGATGGCGGCGCAGGTACCGGTGGTGGTAGTAACTTTGTACGCGTAGATCGTATTAATGAAGACGTTGACCCAGTAGGTTTCCAATTTGAACAAAGTAACAACAATAACGATGACATAACCCCAACTGAATTCTCAGGGACCGGAGAGCAAGCTCAAGATATTTCGCTAACCTTAGACCCTATTGGATTAACCAACGATACAACGCCTACCATTACAGGTATCACCTCTGCCATTCCCGGTAGCACGGTAACCTTTACAGTGACAGACAGTGAAGGAAACACTCAAACACTTACGGCGATTGTTCAAGGTGATGGTACGTTTAGCGCAGATGTTCCTAACGCCTTAGCAAACGGTGATTTTACTGTTGACGCTACTGTGCTCGAGCCAACTGGCAATACCGCTGATGGCTCAACAACAGGCCAAATAGACGCTGCCGCACCAACAATCACTATTAATGCGCCAGCTTTGGATAACGACACAACGCCAACGTTGTCAGGAACTACTGATGCGACGCCTGGCAGTACCGTTACCCTTACTATTGTTGACAGCGCGGGTAACACGCAAACCGTGACCGCGATTGTGCAGGCCGATGGTACCTATAGCGCAGATGTACCGGCTGAACTGGTCGAAGGCGAGTTCACCGTTAACGCCAGTGTGACTGATGAAGCGGGCAATACGGCTACTGCCGATACCACGGGTATTATTGATACCACCGCACCAACGATCACTATCAATGCGCCGGCTTTGGACAACGACACCACGCCGACTCTTTCAGGTACCACAGATGCCGCCCCTGGCAGTACGGTTACGCTAACTATCACTGACAGCGCGGGTAACACGCAAACCGTGACCGCGATTGTGCAGGCCGATGGTACCTATAGCGCAGATGTACCGGCTGAACTGGTCGAAGGCGAGTTCACCGTTAACGCCAGTGTGACTGATGAAGCGGGCAATACGGCTACTGCCGATACCACGGGTATTATTGATACCACCGCACCCACAATCACTATCAATGCGCCGGCTTTGGACAACGACACCACGCCGACTCTTTCAGGTACCACAGATGCCGCCCCTGGCAGTACGGTTACGCTAACTATCACCGACAGCGCGGGCAACACGCAAACCGTGACGGCTATTGTGCAGGCCGATGGCACCTATAATGTGGAAGTGCCCGTAGAACTGGCCGAGGGCGAATTTTCGGTTAATGCCAGTGTGACTGACGAGGCTGGTAATACGGCTACCGCCGATACCACGGGTATTATTGATACCACCGCACCAACACTCACTATCAATGCGCCGGCTTTGGATAACGACACCACGCCAACGTTGTCAGGGACCACCGATGCTGCCCCTGGCAGCACGGTTACGCTAACTATCACCGACAGCGCGGGCAACACGCAAACTGTGACCGCCATTGTGCAGGCCGATGGTACTTACAGTGTGGATGTACCAGCAGAACTGGCCGAAGGCGAGTTCACCATTAACGCCAGTTTGACTGACGATGCGGGCAATACCGCCACCGCCGATACCACAGGTGAAATTGATACTACTGCGCCGTCGATCACTATCGACACCGTTGCGACAGGTAACGACACCACGCCGACTCTTTCAGGGACCACCGATGCTGCCCCTGGCAGCACGGTTACGCTAACTATCACCGACAGCGCGGGCAACACGCAAACTGTGACCGCCATTGTGCAGGCCGATGGCACCTATAATGTGGAAGTGCCCGTAGAACTGGCCGAGGGCGAATTTTCGGTTAATGCCAGTGTGACTGACGAGGCTGGTAATACGGCTACCGCCGATACCACGGGTATTATTGATATCACCGCACCAACAATCACTATCAATGCGCCGGCTTTGGACAACGACACCACGCCGACTCTTTCAGGTACCACCGATGCCGCCCCTGGCAGTGCGGTTACGCTAACTATCACTGACAGCGCGGGCAACACGCAAACCATCACGGCTATTGTGCAGGCAGATGGCACCTATAATGTGGATGTGCCCGCAGAACTGGCCGAAGGCGAGTTCACCATCAACGCCAGTGTGACTGACGACGCGGGCAATACCGCCACCGCCGATACCACAGGTGAAATTGATACTACTGCGCCGTCGATCACTATCGACACCATTGCGACAGGTAACGACACCACGCCGACGCTTTCAGGCACTACTGACCTTCCTGAGGGAAGCACAGTAACGCTTGAGGTTACAGATAGCGCTGGAAACACACAACTTATCAATGCCTTGGTCGATGCAAATGGTAGCTTTAGCGTAGATGTGCCAAACGCACTAGCTGACGGCGACTTTACGGTTACCGCTAGTGCAACTGACAGTGCAGGCAATACCGCAAATGCCAATACAACAGGCAATGTAGATAGCCAAGCGCCACTGTTAACCCTTGATACACAAGGCGCTGCCAGTGATGTTACTCCAACTATCACAGGTACTACCGATGTAGCACCTGGCACACTGGTTACCATTACTGTGGTAGATGCCAACGGTAATTCGCAAAGTTTCCAAGCAGCCGTGCAAGGCGACGGAACATTCAGTGCCGATGTGCCTAGCGCTCTGGCTGACGGCGACTTCACCGTTACGGCCACAGTAAGCGATGCGCAAGGCAACACCGCGACGGCGAACGAAACAAATGGAAGTATTGATACACAAGCGCCTGTTGTTACCGTTAACCCGTTAGATTCAGGTAATGACACTACGCCGATTATTTCAGGTAATACAGATTTACCTGAAGGCGCTGTTGTTGTGATCACCGTAACTGACAGCAATGGAGACACGCAAACCATTAACGCATTGGTTGATGCAGACGGCAACTTCGCAACAGAGGTATTGTCACCACTGCCTGAAGGCGACTACAGCGTCGAAGTTACTGCAACAGATGATGCTGGTAATTCAACAACAGTATCTGAAGGCAGTGGCAATATTGACACCAGCGCCCCTGTTCTAACCCTAAATCCCCAAGGTACAGGCAACGATGAAACGCCTAACATATCGGGCAGCACTGATTTAGCAACGGGAAGCACAGTAACGTTAACCGTCACAGATAGCGCAGGCAACACGCAAACCTTTGACGCCATTGTGGACGCGAATGGTGACTTCAGCGCGGACGTACCAAATGCTATGCCAGATGGCAGCTATACAGTAATCGCAAGCGCTACAGATGAAGCAGGAAATACAACAACCTCTTCCGATACTGGAATCCTAGATACTAGCGCCCCAGCGCTGACACTAGATGCGCAAGTCACGGTTAGCGATACTACACCAACTATATCGGGTACGACTGACCTACCCGCGGGTTCAACCGTGACGCTTTCCGTTACTGACAGTGCAGGAAACACCCAAACCTTTACTGCATTTGTTGATGCAAGCGGTAACTTTAGTGTTGATGTCCCCGCGCCTCTTGCCGAGGGTGATTACTCAGTAACCGCTACCGCTACTGACAGCAACGGAAATAGTGCATCTGTTACCGACAATAACGGTATAGTCGATACCGTCGCGCCGGTTATTTCGCTAGATGCGCTGGGTTCAAATAACGATACTACGCCTACCATTTCAGGCACTACCGACTTAGCAGCAGGTGAGAGTGTAACGCTGTTGATCACCGATAACGCTGGCAATACCCAAACCGTTACGGCAACGGTTGATGCAAACGGCAACTTCAGTGTGGATGTGCCAGTTGCACTGGCCGAAGGTGACTATACGGTTACTGCTACGGCCACCGACGATGCTGGCAACAGTGCGTCAGCCAATACAACAGGCACCATCGACACCACATCGCCTACCCTAACCTTAGACCCTCAAGGATTAGGCAATGACACAACGCCAACCATTTCGGGTAGTACAGATCTAGCCGAAGGTAGCGTGGTCTCTTTGGTTATCACAGATAGTGCAGGCAACATTCAAACAGTTACAGCAACGGTTGATGCTGCAGGAATCTTTACGGTTGATGTACCCGCGGCACTTGCCGAAGGCTCGTACACTGTTGAAGCCACCGCCACTGATGAAGCTGGCAACAGCACATCGATACTCGATAATGCAGGCGTTATCGACATCACGCCGCCTGAGCTAAATCTTGACGAATTAGCGCCTGAGAATAACCTAACGCCATCTATTTCTGGCACCACAAACCTTCCTGCTGGCACCATTGTCACATTAACGGTGGTCGACAGTGCCGGTAACACGCAAACCTTTGCCGCAACGGTACAAACTGACGGCAGCTTTGCAGCGAATGTACCTTCACCGCTGGCTGAGGGTGACTATACGGTTACCGCTACGGCTCAAGACGGGGCAGGCAATCAAGGTTCAGATTCTGAAACCGGTGGTAGCGTAGATACCACAGCGCCTGTTATCACTCTGGATCCGCTTGGTACAGGTAACGATAACACGCCTACCATTAGCGGAAGTACCGACCTAGCCGCAGGAAGCACAGTAACGATTACAGTGACTGATAGCGCTGGCACTGTGCAGTCGTTTACAGCAACTGTAGATGCTAATGGCGACTTCAGTGCAGATGTGCCTAATTCTATGGCTGACGGAAACTTCGACGTTACTGCAACGGCCACCGATGCTGCAGGCAATACTGCTACAGATACAGTGAGTGGCGACATAAACTCTGCCGCGCCTACCTTATCCCTTGATCCTCTTGGGTCGGGCAACGACACGACGCCGACTATTTCAGGTGACACCGACTTAGCACCAGGTAGTACCGTAACGCTAACTGTGAACGACAGTGCTGGAAACACGCAAACATTCAGTGCCATAGTGCAAGGCGATGGAAGCTTTACGGCTGATGTTCCTGCGAGCTTACCTGAAGGTGACTATTCTGTTACTGCGACCGCCACAGACGGCGCTGGCAACAGTGCATCGGTAACCGAAACTGGCGGTAACATCGATACAACAGCCCCATCAATAACCATCGATACACAAGGGCTTGGCAATGATGCAACGCCATCTATCTCTGGCACCACAGACCTCAACGCTGGCGATACGGTTAGCATAAGCGTGACAGACAACGCTGGAAATACCCAAACATTTACAGCAACCGTTCAAAACGATGGCACTTACAGTGCTGATGTTCCTGCCGATTTAGCTGAAGGCAGTTTCAGCGTAACCGTCACTGCAACTGACGATGCGGGTAATTCAGCAACGGCTATCGATAATAACGGTGTTATCGATACAGCAGCCCCCACCGTAACGTTAGACGCGCAAGGCCTAACCAACGACGCTACACCGACTATATCGGGAACCACCGACTTGGCTGAGGGCAATACTGTAAGCATAAGCGTGACTGACAGCCAGGGCGATACGCAAACCTTCACTGCCACCGTTCAAGGGAACGGTAGCTTTAGCGCTGATGTGCCCCTTGACCTTGCACAAGGTGATTACACAGTAGAAGTGACGGCGACTGATGATGCAGGTAATCAAAACACAGCGGTTGATAACAACGGTACAGTTGACAGCATTCCACCTGTTATCAACTTAGATCCAGTGGCCAGCGGCAATGACGCAACGCCAATTTTGAGCGGTACTAGCGACTTACCAGAGGGAGCAACAATTACACTGGTTGTCACCGATGCAGGCGGTAATGTACAGAACCTTACCGCTACGGTAAACGCGGATGGCACTTTCTCAGTCGAGGTACCTAGCGCGCTTGTTGATGGCGATTACGAGGTAACAGCCAGTGCGAGCGATGCTGCGGGCAATAGCACGACAGTAACGGATAACGGCAATATTAATGCAAGCGCCCCGGACATTACGCTAGATGCCCTTGGCCAGACAAACGACGCCACGCCTCTTATTTCGGGCACAACTAACGCGCCGGTTGGTGCCATTGTCACCTTAACAGTGACAGATAGTGCTGGAGCAGTTCAAACCTTTACTGCAACAGTACAAGGAGATGGCACCTTCAGCGCAAGCGTACCGTCAGACTTGGCCGAGGGTAGCTACACCGTCGAAGCAGAGGTGACTGATGGCGCGGGCAATACAGGCTCAGACGCTGAAACTGGCGGTGTAGTAGATACCACATCACCGGCTATTGATGTGGCAGAGCAAGGCATTGGCAATGATTCAACACCAACCATTAGCGGAACGACAGACCAGCCAGTCGGAAGCACGGTTTCAATTACTGTCACCGATAACGCTGGCAATATACAAACCTTATCAGCAACTGTACAAAGCGACGGCTCTTTTAGCGTAGACGTTCCGACCACTTTGGCTGAGGGTAACTACACAGTTCAGGCTACCGTTGTTGATGAAGCTGGCAATACAGCGTCCGACGCTGAAACCGGCCTAATCGACACAATTTCACCTGTTATTACGCTGGACGAGCCGGGCACAGTTAGCGACTCAACCCCAACCATTAGCGGTACTGTAGACTTACCGCAAGGTTCTACAGTGCAAATAACCGTTGTGGATAGTGCGGGTAATACCCAGGTGTTCTCTGCATTGGTTGCTGCGGGTGGCGTATTCTCTGCCGACGTACCAGCGGCGATGGCTGAAGGAAACTTCACTGTTTCAACAACCGCCACCGATGAAGCAGGCAATAGTACAACCGATAATGAAGCAGGCGTAGTTGATACGCTTGCACCTACATTGACTATAGACGTTGCAGATACCACTAACGACGCGACGCCACTCATTGCCGGTACAACCGATGAACCAGCAGGCTCTGTGGTCACTATTTTGGTAACGGATAGTGCTGGTGCAACCCAGACCTTAAGTGCAGTGGTACAAGCCGATGGGTCTTTCTCTATCTCCCCGGGTACCGATTTAGCGGAAGGCGACTTCACGGTAAGCGCTACCATCAGTGATGAGGCAGATAATACAGCGACAGCGAGTGATACAGGAAACGTAGACACTACAGCACCATCACTAACCTTAACGCCACTTGAGGAAGGCAATGACACAACGCCTACCTTATCTGGTAACACAAACCTAGCGCAGGGTAGTGAGGTTACTCTTGTGGTCACTGACAGCGCAGGAAATGCTCAAACCCTCACAGCTACGGTTGATGCAAATGGAAACTTTACAGTGGACGTGCCTGCGCCTTTGGCAGAAGGTACATACAGTGTTGAAGCCACAGCAAGTGATGAAGCGGGTAATAGCACTACCGTTGTAGACAACACGGGCATTATTGATACAACAGCCCCTACTGTATCGTTAGATACACTGGCCTCAGACAGTGACACAACACCGACTATATCGGGCAATACTGACCTGCCTGCAGGTGCTACGGTAATCATCACGGTTACCGATAACGCAGGTGTAAGCCAGACCTTCGATGCCACTGTTCAGATAGATGGCAGTTTCTCGGCCGATGTGCCAAACGCTATGGCTGAAGGCGGCTACACAGTCACGGCGATTGCCCAAGACTCAGCAGGCAATGAGACAACTGCCACTGAAACAAACGGAAGCGTAGACACTACCGCACCAACTATTATCCTAGATGCACAAGGCACAAGTAACGACACCACGCCAACGATCACTGGCAGCACCGATTTAAGCCCTGGAAGTTCAGTGACCATAACCGTCACCGACAGCGCAGGAGCAGAGCAGACATTTACGGCTATTGTCGACAGCGTTGGTAATTTCAGCGCAGACGTTCCCAATGCCATGGCTGACGGTAACTTCGATGTTACCGCTAATGCCACCGATGCAGCAGGAAACTCAGCGTCTGATACCACCAGCGGTACTATTAATACGGCGGTGCCAAACCTTACCTTGGACGCGCTTGGAACAGGAAATGACACAACACCCACGATTTCTGGGACGACGGATATTGCACCAGGTAGTACGGTATCCATCAGCGTTACGGACAATGCGGGCAACACGCAAACCTTCGATGCAACCGTTCAAGCCAACGGAACCTTCACTGTTGATGTGCCAGCAGCCTTGTCTGAAGGTAATTATTCCGTTACCGCTACCGCGACTGATGGTGCCGGCAATACCGCAACCGCAAACGAAAATGGCGGCATTATTGATACTACAGCACCAACAGCCCCCACTGTTGATGCAGGTAACGGCACTGAGATCACAGGCACCGCAGAGGCTGGCGCAACCGTAAATGTAGATGTGGACGGCGACGGCACGCCTGATTTCACCATTGTTGCTGATGGCGATGGTAACTGGAGCATTACGCCAGATTCCCCGCTTGCTGATGGCGTTGTAGTTTCAGCCACAGCCACAGATGATGCTGGCAATACCAGCGCACCTGCGTCTGATACGGTAGACGCTGTTGCGCCAGTAGTTGCCTTTGATGATTTAACCACCAACGACACAACACCTGCACTGACAGGTACGGTTGATGATGCGACAGCCACCGTTGTTGTCACCATCGATGGGAATGACTACACCGCCACAAATAATGGTAACGGCACGTGGACGCTGGCGGACGATGCAGTAGCCGCACTTGCTGAAGGTAGCTATACCGCTACGGTTACTGCCACTGATGCCGATGGTAACACCGGAACTAACTCTGGTACTGTGGTGATTGACACCACTGCTCCAACAGCGCCTACCGTCGATGCAGGTAATGGCACTGAAATTACCGGTACCGCCGAAGCAGGCAGCGAGGTCAATGTTGATGTGGATGGAGACGGCACGCCAGATTTCACCGTTGTCGCTGATGGCGATGGCAACTGGAGCGTTACGCCAGATACCCCGCTTGCCGATGGTATTGTGGTTACCGCAACGGCAACCGATGAAGCTGGCAATGTCAGTGCACCAGCGTTAGATACAGTAGACGCTGTTGCGCCAGTCGTTGCAATCAACGACTTAACTACTAATGACGCTACACCAGAGCTAACGGGTACGGTTGACGATCCAAGCGCTATTGTAATCGTGACTATTGATGGTGTGGACTACACCGCAACTAACAATGGTGATGGAAGCTGGACGCTGGCTGACGATGCAGTGGCAGCACTTGCAGATGGTAGCTATACCGCTACCGTTACTGCCACTGATGCCGATGGTAATGTGGGTTCAAATTCAGGAACAGTAGTTATTGATACTACACCACCTGCAATCCCTACTGTGGATGCAGGCAACGGCACCGAAATTACCGGTACCGCCGAGGCGGGTAGCGAGGTTAATGTTGATGTAAACGGTGATGGTATCTCTGATTTCACCGTTGTCGCTGACGGCGACGGCAATTGGAGTATTACGCCAGATACACCGCTTGCCAATGGCGTAATCGTGACCGTAACGGCAACTGACGCAGCAGGTAATATTAGCAACCCAGCCACTGACACGGTTGATGCGGTCGCGCCAGTGGTTGACTTCAACGATTTAACAACCAATGACACCACACCAGCGCTTACTGGTTCGGTTAACGACCCAACAGCCACGGTGGTCGTTAACATTAATGGCATTGACTACCCCGCCACCAATAATGGTAACGGCACGTGGACACTGGCTGATGATGCTGTTGCGGCTCTTGCTGAAGGTAGCTATACAGCAACCGTTACTGCAACCGACCCAGAAGGTAATGTGGGTACAAATACAGGTACAGTGGTTATTGATACCACAGCACCAGCAGCACCTACTGTGGATGCAGGCAACGGCACTGAAATTACCGGCACAGCCGAAGCAGGCGCAACCGTGAATGTAGATGTTGATGGCGACGGCACGCCAGATTTCATCGTTGTCGCTGATGGCGACGGCAACTGGAGCGTAACGCCAGGTACACCATTGGCAGATGGCGTTGTAGTAACGGCAACGGCTACTGATGAAGCGGGCAATACCAGCGGATCTGCGTCTGATACGGTAGATGCCGTGGCACCTGTAGTGGCAATTAATGACTTAACCACCAACGACACAACACCAGCGCTGACAGGTACGGTTGATGATGCGACAGCGACCGTTGTGGTTACCATTGACGGGAATGACTACACCGCCACTAATAACGGTAACGGCACGTGGACGCTGGCTGATGACGCAATAGCCACGCTCGCTGAAGGCAGCTATACCGCAACGGTTACCGCAACCGATCCTGACGGTAACGTAAGCACCAATACAGGCACGGTGGTCATCGATACCACTGCGCCTACGGTAGCCATTAACGATCTAACCACCAACGACACCACACCAGAGCTTACCGGTACAGTGAACGACCCCAATGCGATTGTAGTGGTGACCATTGACGGCAACGACTACACCGCTACTAATAACGGTAACGGTACTTGGACACTAGCCGATGACGTAGTCGCCACGCTTGCAGAAGGTAGCTACTCCACTTCGGTAAGCGCGACAGATGCCGCAGGCAACACGGTTACCAACTTAGGTACAGTGGTAATTGATACTACCGCGCCTACGGTTGCAATAAACGATCTAACCACCAACGACACCACGCCAGAGCTTACCGGTACGGTGAACGACCCGAATGCGGTTGTGGTGGTAACTATTGACGGCAATGATTACACCGCTACTAACAACGGTAACGGTACATGGACACTGGCTGATGACGTAGTCGCCACACTTGCTGAAGGTAGCTACCCAACTTCGGTAAGCGCGACAGACGCCGCGGGCAACACGGTCATCAATTCAGGTACTGTAGTAATTGATACCACTGCACCTACGGTAGCCATTAACGATCTTACTACTAACGACACCACCCCGGAACTTACCGGTACAGTGAACGACCCGAACGCGGTTGTGGTGGTGACTATTGACGGGAATGACTACACCGCTACCAATAATGGTAACGGTACCTGGACATTAGCTGACAATATTGTCGCATTACTCGCTGAAGGTAATTATACGGCAACGGTTACCGCTACGGACGCTGTGGGTAATTCTGACTCAGCTACAGGTTCGATTGTTATCGATACCAGTATTGATGAAAACAATAATGGCCAGACGGTAACGTTCGATAGTATTTCAAACGACTCTGGCGTGGCTGGAGACTTTATAACGAGCGACAGCACGCTTATCTTTAATGGAACGGTTGACCTTGGTGACAATACTACCCTAACTGTTACCGTTGATGGCACGTCCTATACCTTTGGCACTGACCCTGAACTTACTATTGATGGCAGCGGCAACTGGAGCCTGGATTTAACTGGCACACCGTTACCTGCGGGTACCTATGCCGTAGTGGCAACCGTCACTGATGAGGCAGGGAATACTGCGAGTACCGCTAGCCAAAATGTGGTTATACAAGCGCTTGATGCCATAAACGACGGCAACGCCGTTGATATGGGTGAGCCTGTGGTCACGGTGAACCCGCCAGAGACCACCAGCAACGTAGATGTTATCGGCTTGGCTGAGTCTACAGGCGGTGTCGATGCAAGTGCTTCCTTTACCGTTTCCCCTAACCATGTAGGTGAAGTATTAGTAGAGGTTGACCAAATAGCACTGGTTGCTGTTGCCGATGCCTACATTGTTGAGGTGTATGACGAGAGTGGTCAACTTGTTTACCAAGGAGTTAGCGCAGATTCACAACTTGCAGATGTCGGTGGACTAGACATTTTTGATGTTACCGGCGACGAGAGCATTTCGTTCACGTTGGCAGGCCTTGATGCTGGCAACTACAGTGTGGTGGTTCGCAATGATGAGAACTTACTTGAAGACTTGCTAGACAATGACAATAGTAACGATGTTGACCTTGATGAACTTGGTTCAGCTGGCGTTGTACTTGGGCCAGACAATCAAGCTGTCGTTCTTGATACTATTGAAACCACGTTAAATACCGGCGTTTTAGGTATTCCAATTGGTACGGTTGGCACTCAAGTAAGGGGCGTATTAGAAGTACTTCTAGATACAACCACAGTAATTGGCGCAGGACAGCTTGTTAATTTACTTACCGCGCCTCTTGATGCAATTGGTTTAACTGGCTTCCTTGATGACATTCTAAGTGTCATTGCCGATGCATTGCTCAGCAATACATTAACCCTATTGCAAGACACTGATATCACCACCACATTAACCGAATACACCTATACGGGTGATTTGGTGGCCCAAGGCAACCTAATCGACGGTGATATTAGCGGCGTAGGTGCCGACACTATCTTAGACGGTGCCCAAGTAACACTGGTTACCAACGCCTCTGGTGATAGTGTGGCTGTACCTGGTACCGGTACCGTTACTATTCAAGGTAACTATGGCGTACTGGAAATTGCCGCAGACGGCACATACACCTATACCGCCGATGGTGACCGCAGTTCAATTGGCCAAGACGAAGTGTTTAACTACACCCTATCAGATGGTGAAACTTCCGATATTGCGGCGCTTACCATCACCATTTCTGGCAGTGACTTCCCGCCAGTAGTAGCCCAAACCGATAACAATGATATGGAGCTGGGCGCACAAACCGCCATTGTGAACGCCCCAGTAACCGATAGTGACTTCCAAGTCATTGGCTTAGCCGAAGGTTCACCAGCGGCGGGGTCGCCGGAGGCTAGCACAACGCTTACCGTTGATGCTGGTTTCTTTGGCGAAGTGGTTGTAGAAGTTAGCCAAACAGCGTTAGTCGCAGTCGCTGATGCGTATCGTGTTGATATTATTGATGCAGATGGCAACGTGGTCGCCACAGCGATGACGCCAGACAACCCGTTAATAGGTGACGTGGCAGGTGTAAACCTTATCGGAGTAACCGGGGATGACACCCTTGTAGCGAAATTCTCAGGGCTACCTGCGGGTGATTACACCGTAGTGGTTCGCAACGACGACAGCGCCCTTGAAACCTTATTTGATCAAGATAGCGACGGCTCCATTACGTTAACTGAATTAGGTGATGGCGGCGTCGTTCTTGGCGAGGAGAATCAAGACGTTGTTTTGACTGCTGTAGAAGATGCACTAAACGGCACTAATGCCAGCGTATTAAGCGGGCTTGGTTTAGGTACGGTTGTACGTAACTTCATTCTAGAACCCGCTTTAGGCGCAGCTGATACCATAGGCGCAGGCGACTTGGTAAGCACTATAACTAACGGACTAAACGCTCTTGGATTGGGCCTTCTAGCTGATAGTGTGTTAGATGCTGTCGCAGCTGCACTGCTAAGTAATACACTCACATTGCTACAGTCTACGGATGTGACTTCAACGCTTACTGAATACGCTTTTGAGGGAAGCACTACTACCTCTGGTAATGTTATTGATGCAGCCAACAGTGGTGACGTAGCAGATAGCATTGCTGAGGGCGGCGTAGTTACGCAAGTTACTCACTCCAATGGTGAGTCTGTTACCGTATTAGGTACTGGTTTATCTGGCATTACCATTGAGGGTGACTATGGCGACTTAACTATCTTTGAAGACGGCAGCTACACCTATATAGCCAACGGCGTGCGCGACGGCTTGGGTAGTACGGATAGCTTCAGCTACACCATTTCAGATGGCACTAACACCTCTACCGCAAACTTAAACTTTAATCTATCAGGGCAAGGGATATCTGCGGACTCAGCGCGGGCAGAGCTAACCTATGATTTTGCCAGTAGCGCAGGTTACGCTGAAGCCGAAGCACTTGAATACACTTGGCTGATTGGCGCCCTTGGTATTGTTATTCCTACCACTGATGATACCCAAAGTAACTCGTTTACAGTAGCAACTGATACCACTATGGATCTTACCTTAACAGTGGATGGCGGCGATCTATTATCATTGGGCTCAGGACTGGACCTATTCATAGAGAGAAACAATAACGGCACGTGGGAAGTTGTTGAAACCTTCTCCAGTGACCAGTTGATAGGCCTGCTTGGCCTTGATGGAAATGGTAGCTTTACTTCATTTGGTCTTACAGCAGGTGAATACCGAGTTACCATGGACGTGGATACAGGCTTAGCCAGTGCTTTTGGCGGCGTCAGTGTTGATTTGAGCTCTACTATTCATTTCCTAGACCAATTTGTGGTTGACGAAGTACAAACTGCCACTGGCAATCTTTTCGAAAACGATGTGCTGTTTGGTCCAACGTACGACGTAACCGTCTCTACTGATGGAACAACCTTCCAAGATGCTACAGGCGGCATTACGTTAGTGGGTGATTACGGCACGCTGCAGATTAACGAAACTGGCGCGTACACTTATACCCCAGACAACACGCAGGCCGTATTTAGCGGCACCTTAACGGATACCTTTACTTACCGTATTGAATATCCAGACGGTACTGTCGAGCAAGCAGAATTTAATGTATTTGTGACAGCATCCGGAGAAGGTGTATCAACAGTACAAGCTATTAATACGTCCGAGTCTGTAAGTACTTCGGGAATTGTGGAGGCTGCGGTGATGGAGACTGCGTGGGTGGAAGACACAGTGACTACCGAGCCTTTCCCCCTCAATGAGATGGCTTTCATTGCAATAACGCCTGAGATGCTCATACCGGAAGATACAATTACGCTTCCAAAAGATGAGCAGTTAACAACAGTGGGGCGTGTAACAGAAGTCAATGACGAGGTGGTAACCATCGATTTGCCGCGGGATACAGCAGTTTCACTATCGACTATTCCTACGATGGAAGATAAGGCTGATATTTTAGCTAATGTAGACGAGCCCTTATCCCCGCTTAGTTCAAAAGCATTAAGCCCAGAGATACTTATACCGGAGGATACAATTACGCTTCCGGAGGATGAGCAGCTAACAGCAGTGGGGCCTGTTACAGAAGTCAAAGACGACGTGGTCAATATTGATTTGCCCAAGGATACTGTCGTTTCACTATCGACTATCCCTACGTTGGAAGATAAGGCTGATATTTTAGCTAATGTAAACGAGCCCTTATCTCCGCTTAGTTCAAAAGCATTAAGTCCTGAGATACTTATACCGGAAGATACAATTACGCTTCCGGAGGAAGAGCAGCTAATGGAGGTGGGACGTGAACCAGAAATGACTGACGAACCGGTATACATTGATTTGCCAGAGGATAACTCAGTAGCAATGTCGACTATTCCTGCATCGGAGAATAATGCTGATGCGTTAGCTGAGCTTAATGAGACCATAATTCCGCTTAGCTCAAAGGCATTATCCCCCGAGATACTTATACCGGAAGATACAATTACTCTACCGGACGAGGAGCAGCTAACAGCAGCGGGGCCTGTTACAGAAGTTGAAAGCGACGTGGTAAACATTGATTTGCCGCAGGATGACTTAATTTTACCGTCAACGTCGTTTGAAGCAGCAGAAATGGACGGCAATAGTGAATCGAACGCTATATCAGGTGAGCCTGTTCATACTGTGCCTAATGAGAGTACTAGCGATATTGGAGTCGCCTCTCAAGTAGAGTCTGAAATATTAAGGACGGCAATTGATAAACTTCCGCCTACCGATATTTAGAGAAGAAGTCATAAAAAGGCGATTACTAACAACCAGTAGTATTGCTCTCAATATGTTCAAGCACTGACGCTAAAACCTGTTGAGGGCTTTCTATTTGAGGGTAATGACCAATGTTTTCTAATTCAACAATACTGGGGGGCGGCATCAGCTCCCTATATCGGGCGGCCATATGAGCACCTGAAATAGGATCTGCTGCTCCAATCGTTAAACGAATAGGAACGGTGGCATTTTGAAGTGCCGTTACCCAGCGCTCTCTGTGCTTTTTGCGTTGATTCATGTAATCCAGCAGTAGGTGCATATATTTATGACCGTTGTTGGTGCTGATCAACGTCCAAAAATCATCAATGTCTTGTTCAGTTGGCGGTGTGTTTTCGCCAAATATACCCCGCATACTTTTTCTCACCGCGTTTTTATTTAAGAGGTGAATTAGCACCCCACCTAAAGGTGACAGAAGAAGCTTTTGAATAGGCAGTGCCCGATGCGTTTCGGGAAAGAGGCCACCATTTAAAAGGTGTAGAGTGTTAATGTAAAATGGCAAAATACCGTCTGTCTGCTGGGCCATAAGTTCTTGGGCAACAGTGTCGCCATAGTCGTGTGAAAGTACATGGGCATTGGATACCTCTAGGTGTTTCAGTAGTGCGCAAATAGCACTTACTTGTTCAGTGATTTGATATTTAGTGGGTGCCTTACTACTGAATCCAAACCCCAACATGTCCAAGGTGATACAGCGAAAGTGTTGAGTTAGCGTGGGCCATAGCTTAACCCAATCGTAACTTGCTGTTGGGTAACCGTGGATAAGCAGCAAAACAGGGCCTTCGCCATCAGTTCGGTAAAATAGCGCTTGTTGGTCATAAGTAAAATACTCGCCGTCGCTCTGCCATTTTGCTAACTGCATGTTCGAATGCCCTGTTCAGTTATTGGTTTGCTTCCCTGTTGCTTTATTACCTTGCTACTGAGCAAATGGTAACGGAATTTCGGCGCCGTTAAGGTTAGCCTTGCCGTCTTTTAATACAAATTCTGCGTCGTAGCCATTTTCAGTTTGCTTGATAAAACCTTGTTCTACAAAGGTGTTTAACACCATGGGAACCTGTTGCGATGCAAGGCTTTGCAGCTCTTCAGCTGTCATGCCTTGAGTTTGCGGGTTAGCAGCAAGTTCAGCAACCATATACCCTGAAGCCATGCTTTCAACGAATGCTTTGTCGGCTTTAATTTGTGCATTAGCGAGTAAGTGCGACACCCAGTAGCTTGGATCTTCAAGGGTGTCTGGAAGCGCAGTAACACCCACTAGCTTTGAGTTAGCCTTACCGGTAAAACTGCCTTCAGGTAAGGTCATGGCCAGCTTGGTAATGTTAATTTCAGGCTCAGTTTGTAGCTGTTGTAGTAAATTATCTTTGATAAATGCCTGAAGCTTTTCTGGCAATTCGTCGGCAGGCGTTGATAGTGTAGAGTTGCTGAAATCCTGATAGGCTTTGATGAAGTCTACATCAAGGTTGTTGATGGCAATGCCGATCACCATGTCAGAGGCATTTTGTGCAGCCCCTTCAATTTTATCAACCGCATACTCAACATATACATTGGCCGTATTGGTGTCTTCATCAATATCCGTGTTGGTAATAATACGTAGTGCTTCAACGAGAATGTTTGTTCCCGTTTCATCTGAAAATACCATTTCTTCAATGGCGATAGCCGCATCACCCTCAAACAGTTCACCGTTCATAGCCGCAAGCATATCAACGTCGTCGCTGTAGGTAATATCAGCGGTGGTGTTCAACATTTCAAATGAGAAAGCACCATCGTTCATAGTAAGTGACTCAGCCTGTCCCTGATAGCGAATGCCATCACCTTCATGTTTCGCTTCACCATTAAAGCCTGAAAAGTTTAGGGTTAGCTCGTCATCTACACCTTGTAGTGCTGGAATCGCGTCAGAGTAATTTAGGCCATTGAAAAGGCCTAGCGTACCTTCGTTAAAATACAGCGGCTCGTCGTCGGGCCAGGCTACATACTCGCGAAGCGCTTCACCTTGAACGGCGATGTTGTATTTTACTTTTGCAATACCCACACCGTCACCAAAATAGATGGGGCCATGATAGGCGTTTACGTTAGCGATTATCGTCGGGTTCTCCATGCTAACGTCTTGAGTATTGTCAACTTGCTGCGCGGCTAATATACCGTTGATATCTAGCGCGATTTCTATTTGTGCGCTGCTGCTAAACCAGCCTTTGTCGTAAGACACTATTGATGCAGAATACAGCGGCTGTTCGTTTAACGCAGCAAGGGTGCTGCGTGCTTTTGTTTCAATGCTATTGCCGATAAAAGTGGGGGCAATTAAAAGCGCAGCAAGGGTAACGCCGCCGCCTAAAATGAATGCTTTATTCAAAATACAGTCCTTTGTTTGTGTAATTAAAAATCAAAATTTAATGCTTACTATTTAAAGCTTAATTTGCGTGTAGCCATTGGCGTCAGGCGTGCCGAAAAGCCGTGCCGCTTGGTGCACCTCATTGGGCAAACTGTCGTCGGGCTTAAATTTTCCAGCGACTTGGAATTTTTGCATGTCTGCTTGAACGGTTGCATCGATAGACAGCCCGAGCATGTTTGGCTCGTTTACGGTAATGCCAATATCGTCGCCTTCGCAGCGAAGCTTAGCCGAATAGGTACCAAAATCGATAGGGCCTTGGGTTCCAGCCACTGTCGCGTTTAGCCAGTCTCCGGTGCCAGAGAGTGCGCGGCATGTTGGCCCGTAGTGCAACTCGTCTAATTTTACTTTAAAGCGGCCGCCTGCGTTAACTGGCAGCGGTAGCTGAACTTGTGCTAGCACCCTATCTACAGGCAAATACAGTGTGAATGCCTCTGTGCTTACCGATGTTTGACGAAATAGCCCTGTTGAAATAGGGCCTTCAAAAGCAATGTCGTTTTTATCGCGAATATTGCCTGCTTTTACATCAAGGTTAATGCTGCCAATGAGCATATAAAGTGGGTTTAATTCCCATTTTACATTGTTAATAGGAAGACCGTTTACTACCACAGTTTGTGCTTTTCCGCTAAACAGCGTTCCGCTCACGCCTTCAATAGAGACATTTTGCGGCAGTGTTATGCGGCCAATCACTTGCACCGCGGGCATGTAAGCAATGGCAAATAATAAAAACGCGATTATTCCGCCTACAATCCAGCTTATTTTTGACTTCATGCTTTACCTAATCGTAATCGACGAATTTTGATAAACCCTTCGGCATCGGCCGATGTTATATCTGCTTGTAAAATCACCACGCCCATACTTTCCATGGTTTTAAGCCACTCTAGTACATTGTTAAACGGCGCTTGATCAACCCAAATTTGAAGCTCATCGTTTTGTGGCTGCATGCGCGAAATAGCAATGTCGTGTTTTGCTACCGTGCGATTGACTGCCTGCGGCAGCGAACCAGAAAAGCCTTGGCTAGTGCCAGAGACACGGCGCAGTTGCTTAGCTCTTGCGGCACTGTCTTTTACCCATACCAACAGTGACTGCTGATTATCGAGTAACTTTTGCTGCTGCGAAAGCGCATTGTTAAGGGGAGACCAAATGGCAAAATAAAATATGGCGATCACAACGACTACGCCAGATATCAACACAAGCTTTTGCTCGCGCTCAGTCAGTGCTTTATATTTTTCTAATAGCGCGTTCATGACGTACTCCTAATAGACACTGTGCCAACAACACCGCTATCGCGATTATTTATCGCACCTTGCTCAACTAAAAAGCCAGCCTGCTCGGCGGTTTTTTTAAACTGCTCAAGTGCTTCAAAGCTTTTGCCTTCGGCCTGAATGCGTATTTCAGTGCGACTGGCGTCAAAGCGAAGGGTTTGCGGTTTAACGTCGGTGGCTGCAAAAGCAGGAGAGAGCTGGTCTAGCATAATTAGCATGGACGCATTGCCGCCACCTTGTTCTAATTTGGCCATTTCACTTTGCAGCTTGCGGCGCACGTCTCGGTAGGTGCCAATATTAGGAAAGCCGCTTTTCACGGTGTTGCTAATTTGACTGCGCAATGCGTCGTTTTGCGACTGTAATTGATACAGGGTGGCCGTTTTGTCAATTAAGGCTGTGCACAGTACCAGCACGGCTAACACAGCCGCTACGCGCCATTGCGACAGGGCACTGCTGCGTTTGCGTTTAACTTTGTATTCGCCTTGGCATAAGTTGAAGCTTGTTGCCGTTGCCTCTTTAGCGAGCACCTGCATGGGAAGCTCTAAAGGCGTTTCGGTTTCTTCTATATTGGGTAAACTAGAGAGGTCGATACCGGCATAGTTGGTCACGCTCACAGGCGTTGAATGCTGTGACGTAAAGTGAGCAAGTGTTGGCAGTAGCCACTGCTGCTCGCCTTGAATGCCTTTGAAATTATCTTGGCGAACTAATAGCTGATCACCGAGAGTCAAAATTGACCAACCGTTTGCCGTGTGAGGCACTGCGAGTACATCTGGAATAATGGTGTCACACACCAAATTAGCGTCTTGCAGCCATTGTTGCCATTGCTGCATTTTTTCATGACTCACAATAGCGACTGCTTGCTCGTTACCCACTTTAGGGCCTAAGGCAAAAAACTGCTTGCTAATATCTGTGGCAAGCTCTTCTTCAAGCATATAGGGCAGTGCGGCAATTACTTTTCTGCCAGCTCGCGGTGGCAGCGTTACCCACTTGAGTAAAATATCGCTGCTTGGCGCTAATGCGATTACACTTCGCTGGGCAGTGCGCTCTGTAAGCGTTGCTAACGCGTCGGCATTCTCTAATTCGCCCGATGCCATTATTTCATCATCGGCAGTTGAGTAAACCAACCAGCTGACGGCGTCGCTTTTATTCGCGCCCAGCCTTACCAGTAGTTGTTCCATTATTGTGTTCCTCCGAACTCGCGCCTCAGTATGTTCACGCCGTTGTCTGTGCTTACTTGAAACACGGTGGAAAGCTTAAACGTTGCTTTATTATATTTAGTTTTTGTGTGCAAAATAAAATACTCGGTTTTAACCGTAAACCAGTCTCTGCGCGAATTAGATAGGGTAAGAGCTTGTATAGCCGGCTCGTTTAAAAAGTCGTCCACCTCATCCCAACCTTCTTGCGGTCTATTGGCTAAAAGGCTGGTGGCTTGCTGCAAATCTAACCCGGTGATCCCAGCTAAAAGCGGCGCTTCTTCTTCGTCTAATGTATTGACGTTTATTTTTAATTCGTCGTTATCTGGAATAACGCACACTAATGGCAGAACGTTGCCCAGCCACTGTGGTGATGCGCCGTTTATAATACGCAATTCACTGGTAGAAGCCAGTGGGCCGTTTGCCGCTAAATACGGAAACTCTCGAGATTCATATTCACTGTCTTCAGCGCCCAAGGAGCGTTGGTTATCGTCGTCATCCACCCAATCGGCTAAACCGTCTCTAAACGTATCTGCGGTGTAGCTATCAAGGCCGTCTATCCCAAGTGCCAACAGCATACTGCTAAATGCGTCCATGGCTTCAGTGGTGTCTCTTGAGCTGTTAGGGATTGAGCCAACGTCACCAGAGTTGATTGCATTAAGATTAAAGCAGGCTCGCAAGTCTTTTAAGTTGGCGGTAAGTCCACCACCTTCTAAGGGATAAGCAAATTCTTGTGCCCAAGGTTGATCAAGGGATATCTTGTCTGGCGTCTCTTCAATCAGCGTTTTAATCGATTTCCTAGCAAAAGCTTCTGCGCCCAAGGCGTACCAATACGCCTGATTATTATCTTTTAAGTTCATAGTGCGCTGCACTTGTAGCTGCAGCCGAGTGCCCATTTCAGTGGCTAAAACCGCCACTAGGGCAACGATCATAAGCACTATCATCAGTGCCACACCTTTCTGCTTTGCTGGCGACTGAAAGCGAGGCGCTTTTCTTTGAGAGGACTTTGCTCGAGTTGATCCTAGACGAGCCGATTTTACACACGTCGAATTTTCAACACTCGTTTTTAAATAAGAGCTATGCTTCATTACGAGTCACCGCTAACAAGGGTGAATTCGCGGCGAAGCATACCAAAGTCTTTGCTTACAAACTCAATAGCGACGGCGCGTGGAAGCACCGTGTCTTGGTATTTTTCGCTCCACTTAATATCGTCATCGTCTTTTATCGTCGACGAGGCATTGTTGCCAGACAAAAACTCAACCTTAAAGCTCTCAATATTTTCAAGCAGTACACGAACCTTGGGCTCGTAGCCAATCACGTTATCGACGTAATTGCTGTATAGGCGTTCTAACTTATTATCACGTAATCGATAGGCCACGTATTGCAGAGTACTTCTGGGCAGCATGAGTTGAGGGTTATGCCAGCCGCCGCGAACAAAGCCGATGCCGTCGTCATCACTGCCGTCTACTTCGCCGCCGGCCATCACAATTTCTTGTTTTTCACCGTTCGCGCGAACTGGCCTTGATACTGCCTGCTGTATATCGCGTTCTATGGTCACCATGGCCCGCTGTAAAAGCTGCAGTTTTTCAAAACGCTCTTGTGACAAGCTGTTGCTGTCTATCACCGTGGTGAGTAAGCCCGTGGACGCTAAGCCAATAAGTGTAAAAATGGCCATGGCCACTAAAATTTCAATGAGTGTAAAACCGCGCTGCATCACTCTAGCTCTTTGTTGGCTTGGCGACGAACGTAGTCACTGAGGTTACAGTACTCACGTAATTTTTATCTTCACCAACAGAAATGGTCACCGCGCGTAAGTCACCGTCGTTGGTCTTGGTGACTTTTTGTTGCCAAAACCACGTTCTGTCTGCCATTTCCATGCTGCCTTTTAAGTTATTTTTTGGCGGCCATGTGGTTTCAAGCTGAAGCTGGTTTAATCGATTGCTCGCCACCCAATTGGCAAAGGTCACAGATTCAATTTGCCCAACGCTGGATAAGTGATCGCCAGCGGCTTTTAAAATAGCGGTACCTGTTAATGCAAAAATGAGCAGCGCCACCATCACTTCAAGTAGCGTAAGCCCTTTTTGTTTATCTTTGAGAGAGCTTGCGTGCTGGTGCATACTCATAGCGGACTCTCCAGCGGCCCTTCAAGGGCAAGAGGAGGAAGGTCTTTATTTTGTAGGCTGAAATAAACGGGCTCGTCGCCCTCATCGCCATTGTAATTGAACGACAAGGTAAACGGGGTCACATCGCCGCTCGACATTATAAGTATTTGGGGTGGAGGCAGCTTTTTATCTTCGTCGCTGCCTATTTCAACACCGTCTTCTGACACGCTAAGGTTTTCATCGAACAACTCTCGGTCGAAAAGCTGATCTTCAACTACCCAAGGCAAGTCATCTAAATTTAGAGTAAGTGTAAAAGGCTCGGGCAGGGTGTGCACTGCGTATACGTCCTCACCCTCAATGCGCTGCCACTCGTCGTCATCATTAAGATAAACAAAGTAATACTCGTTATCTTTTTGCTCAACGCGCACGCCAAGCTGCTGCTGATTAAGCACCGCAAAATCGCTGGCCATATCCACAATAACCTGCAGCCGCTGAGCTTGGCTTTTGAGCAGGTCTGCTTTGCTGGCACCAAAGGCATTAAACATGACATAGCCAGCAGCCAAACCCATAAGTAGCAGCACTAACATGACTTCTAATAAGGTGAAGCCGTTTGATGTTGTTGGGGTACTGCCACGCTTGTACATAGTGTGCTTGAGTTACGCCTAGTTGAGGTATTCGTTAATATTCCAGTTGCCGATATCGTCATCGGTACCGGGTTCGCGGTCTGGGCCATTAGAAAAAATATCAACTACGCTAAGCTCTCCAGGGCTGATAAGCGCGTAAGGATTTCCCCATGGATCTTCTGGTAGGCGCTTAATAAAACCGCCTTCTGGGTAGTTGCGCGGAATAGGGTCTAAGGTTGGCGCTGTCACTAAGGCATCAAGGCCTTGCTCGGTAGTAGGAAAGCGATTGTTGCGCAGCTTATACATTTCAAGAGCACTTTCCAGCTGCTGAATATCTACCGCCGCTTTTTTAAGCTGGGCTTCTTCTTGGTTTCCCAAAATTTGAGGTGCTACCATTGACGCCATAATGCCGATGATTAACAGCACCACCATTACTTCAATCAAACTAAATCCAGAACTACGTTTTAAAGATTTCATTACATATTCACCATGTTATTCAATGCTAAAATTGGCTGCAGAATTGCCATTACGATAAACAATACAATCCCTGCCATTGTGACTATCAATAAAGGTTCAAACACTTTTAGTGAGACACCAATAAGCGACTCGAATTCCCTATCTTGATTATCTGCGGCCCGGGCGAGCATTTGTTGCAATTCACCCGACTTCTCACCCGATGCAATCATATGCATCATCATAGGTGGAAATATTTTCGTATTATCCAATGCTGCTCTCAGGCTGCTACCTTCTTTAACGTTTATAGCGGCATCGGCAACTTGGTTCTTAATATGCTGATTCTCAAGCACATCACCTGAAATGCGCATTGCTTCTAATAGCGGCACTGCACTGGCACTAAGAATACTCAGAGTTCGGGCGAAGCGCGCCGTATTGAGGCCGCGGGTTACCTTTCCAATGAGCGGTACTTTTAAAAGCGCCTTGTGATAGCGCAGCTTCATTGCCTTTTGCTGCAACACTCGCTGCATAATGACAACGAGTATTGCGATCGCTATCAATAAAAACAGGCCATAGTCTTGTAGCCATGTACTCAATGAAATAAGAAACTGGGTAATGCCGGGAAGATCCTGACCCATGTGGTCGAATTGACCCACAATTTTGGGTACTACAACGGTAAGCAATAGCAACACAATGCCCATGGCAAAAAACAGCATGAGTGAAGGATATACTAGCGCTTGGGTTATTTGACTGCGGGTTTGTTGACGTCGTTCGGTGTAATCAGCCAACCGATTTAATACGGTGTCTAAGTGACCAGATTTTTCACCTGCCGCCACCATAGAGCGATAAAGATCGTCAAAAACACTGGGGAATTCACCTAGCGCGTCGGCAAGGCCGTGGCCTTCAACTACCTTACTGCGCACCGCCATCATCATATTTTTCTGACGTGGTTTTTCACACTGCTCGGCAACGGCCAGTAGCGCCTCTTCAACGGGTAAGGCAGATTCTACTAACGTAGCCATTTGGCGAGTAAGCAGCGCTAGGTCAGAGGCAGATATGCGCGGCTTAAACAGCGAAAAGCTGAACCCCGAGCCATTATTTTGCACACGCTCAGCCACTTGTTCTACATCGAGTGGAATTAAGCCTTTCTCACGAAGCTGCTGGCGCACTTGCCGAGCATTATCGCCCTCAAGTACACCACTTTCATTTTTACCGCGGGCATTGACCGCTTTATAAGCGAACGCTGCCATATTAGTCTTCCCTCGTTACTCGTAATACTTCTTCAAGTGAGGTTACCCCAGACAGCACTTTTCGACAGCCATCTTCTCGTATGCTTGGCGTAGTGGCTCTTATGTAACGCTCGATTGCCTGTTCGCCAACGCCTTCATGCATCATTTCTCTCACGCGCTCATCAACTAGTAGCAATTCATGAATACCGGTTCTACCGCGATATCCGGTTTGATTACATGCGGCGCACCCACGCGGGGTGTAAATAATGGTGCTAGCATTAGCATCAGAGCCTAATACTTCACGTTGTGATGCATCGGGTGTATGAGGCTGTTTGCACTCTTTACACAAGGTTCTCACCAAGCGCTGGGAGAGCACAGCCAGTAAACTCGACGATAACAAGAACGGCTCAATACCCATATCTTCTAATCGTGTTATTGCACCGGCGGCCGTGTTGGTATGCAGCGTGGAAAGTACCAAGTGACCGGTTAAACTGGCCTGAACCGCTATTTGGGCAGTTTCAATGTCTCGAATCTCACCAACCATTACCACGTCTGGATCTTGACGTAATATGGCCCGCAAGCCTCTTGCAAAGGTCATATCTACACGAGGGTTAACTTGAGTTTGTCCAATGCCGGGTAAATCAAATTCGATAGGGTCTTCAACGGTAAGAATATTTCTATCGCGAGAATTAATCTCACTTAGCCCTGCATACAAGGTGGTACTTTTACCTGAGCCGGTAGGGCCTGTAACCAAAATAATGCCGTGAGGCTTTCTGATAAGCGTAGAGAAGAAGTCTCTATTTCCCTGAGTCATGCCTAAATCTTCAAGATTAAGGCGTGCATTATTTTTATCAAGTAAACGCAACACCACCCGCTCGCCGTGACTTGAAGGCATGGTAGATACACGTACGTCTACCGCTCTGCCTGCTATGCGTAAGGTGATACGACCGTCTTGGGGTACTCGTTTTTCAGCAATGTCTAACTTGGCCATTACTTTGATTCGCGACACTAACATAGAGGATAGCTTGCGATTAGGGCGCAGTATTTCACGCAAAACGCCGTCTACACGAAAGCGCACAACCAGTTGATTCTCGAAGGTCTCGATATGAATATCAGAAGCCCCTTCTTTAATTGCCTCACCAAGCATCGCATTGATGAGCTTGATGATAGGCGCATCGTCTTCACTGTCTAGCAAGTCTTCTGTATCGGGTAAATCTTCGGCAAGAGCAAACAAGTCACTCTCATTACCTAAATCTTCCATGAGCTGTTTAGCAGCCGAACTATCCCGCTGGAAAGCCGTCGTTAGGAAGCTTTCAAACTCATCTGCCGGAATGGATTTAGGAACAAAAGGCTCACCGTAAAAACGACGCACTTCAGCGAACACATCAAAAGGCGTGTTCTCAGTAAAATACAAAACAGCCGGTGTTTCATTCACTTCTAACAGCACTTGATTGCGCTTCGCGAAACTAAATGAAAGCTGTTTGGGGCCACCTTCTTGTTCAGGAAGACCCTCTTCGGCCATGGCTTCAAGCACTTCTTCTTGTGCTTCAAGTGCCTGAGTAAGTTGTTCGTCTTGCCCTGACATACTAGTCATTATCCTCTAGCGCTTCTTTTTCCGTTAAGTACTCTTCAAAAGAAGGCGGTAGCGACAGCTCATCGTCCCAATTAGGCATGGTGGGTGTGCGAGAGTTAGGCATCAACGATACGCCGTCTTGCTGGCGTTTAAGCTGTAGCGCGCGGATGTAATTGTACTTTCTATGGCTGATAGAATTCATGGTTGCGGCATCACGCACAATAGTAGGCTTCAAAAATACCATGAGGTTGCGCTTACGTTTACTGGTAGAGGTTGATTTAAACAAGTTACCAAGGATAGGAATATCGCCAAGTAGAGGTACTTTTGACACACTTTCTTGAATGTCTTCATCAATCAATCCACCAAGTACGATAGTGCCGCCATCATCTACAATAACGGTGGTTTTAATCTCACGCTTGTTAATAGAGATGTCCACCGAGGTTGCACCGCTAACACTTGATACTTCTTGCTCAATAAGAAGTTGAACCGCATCACCTTCATTTATTTGTGGCGTTACTTTTAACTTTATACCCACTTCTTGGCGCTCTACCGTTGTGAAAGGGTTTGAATTATTAGCGCCCGTTGTTGTTCCCGTAATAATAGGAACTTCCTGACCTACGATGAAAAACGCTTCTTCGTTGTCCATAGTAGTTAGGTGCGGAGTGGCAAGAATATTTGAATTGGTGTCTGTGCTAACTGCCTGCACAACTGCGCCCCAACCATCCTCTATAATTCCTGCAATCATGCCGTTGGCGCCGCCAAGTAGGTTTGCAAGAGGCTGGAAGTCGCCCTCTATGGTATCTGTTGTTTCAACAATTTCACCATTTGCTGACGTTTGAGAACGGGGTACCTGGCGGTCTTCCGCTTGACGTAAAGCCACGCCTAAAGCGCCTACTGGCACAATGCCATTGTTAAATTGTGTACCGCCGCCTTCTTCAGATACCCACTGCACGCCAAGGGTAGTGCCGTCACCTTCAAATACTTCAACAATGATGGCTTCAACCTGTACTTGAGCACGACGAATATCGAGTTGACGAACCACTTCTTCCAGTGAGCGCATCATGTCAGGTTCTGCGGTAATGACAATGGCGTTGGAATCTTCATGGGCGTCAATGCTGATGTCCCGATTCGATGAAGAACGACGGGTAGAGGTGGCAGCGCTGCCTTGTGTTTCTGCCTGTATACTGGCCGACACACCCTGCAATACTTTTACCATGTCTTCTGCTTTTGCGTAGTTTAAAAACAGCACTCGCGTATTGCCGTTAGACTCAAGCTCTTGGTCCATACGTTGGATAAGCGTGATGAGTCGTTGGCGGGCTTTAACGTCGCCGCTGACAATGACAGAGTTAGTTCTATCATCTGCCACAACACGGGGGTCAGACTTGGCGCCCGTATTCGCTTTGCCTTGAGACTTGTTAATGCTTTCAATAATGCGCACCATTTCAGACGCTGAAGCATAGCGTAACTTCACAATTTCTACTTCTTCGTCACCGGCGCGGTCAACACGTTCAATAATTTCGACTAAACGGTTAACCACCGCTGCCCTGCCGGTTAGCATCATCACGTTTGAAGGGTCGTGGCTCACTACATTTCCGCCACCGGCCTGATCGTTTAGCTGGCGAAGAATAGGGGCTAGTTCGCGAACAGGTACGTTGTAAACAGGAACGACGCGGGTAATAAATTCATCACCGTCTTGTTCTGCGCCTTCAACCACCGGAATATTTGAGGTTTTTGCATCTTTAGAGCGCACAACTTTTAAAATGCCGCTTGGCATTTCAACCACAGCAAAGTCGTATACCTGCAGCACGTTTAAGAAAAATTGATAGTACTGCTCTTCGCTAAGCATATCGTAACTGCGCACGCTAATTTTTCCGCGAACATTCGGGTCGACGATAATGGTTCGCTCTAAGTTTTTACCCACAATATTAATGAATTCGTTAATGTCGGTATCTTTAAAATTAGGCATGTACTCGGCAGCGGTCACAGAGAAACACAGCAGCGCTGTACACACAGTGGTGGCTAAGCGAGATAACAATTTGTGGCTTGTGCGCCTTTTCATTCTAACTTCCTTTATTTCTTAATCTGTAAACGGCCGTTTAAGCTGTAATTCTTGCCTAACTGAAACTTTCCCTAGCGGGAAAGAATGCCAGTTTTTTGTTAGCGTTTTATGACTCAGGCAAGTCGAGATACAGCGTGGTGAAACTACCATCACGAATAATTGTTAATTCTATCGATCGCGCAGAACGAAGCTCTGATAATGCCTCTTGCGATTGCTGTAGGTCAGTTAAATCTAACCCGTTAATTTGTGAAATCACATCACCGGCTTTAAGGCCTGCAGAA
Organism: Alteromonas genovensis; assembly: GCF_010500895.1. Taxonomy (GTDB): domain Bacteria; phylum Pseudomonadota; class Gammaproteobacteria; order Enterobacterales; family Alteromonadaceae; genus Alteromonas; species Alteromonas genovensis. Next base: position 229,210 of record NZ_JAAAWO010000004.1, on the reverse strand, counting down.
GCAAACAGAGCAGGTTCACGGCCTGGGCTTACTTGATAGCCAATTAGCTGACCGCCCTCAGTTTTTGGTGATATTGAAATAAAATCAGTAAAGTTTGCAGGTCGCTCACGTAAAGCTGCTGTGGCCTCAAGGGCTTCTTCGCTGAGCTCTTGTGCCTGAGCTTCGTCGTTACGTGTTGGCGACGGACCCATACGTTCCTGCTGCTCACGTCTGCGATTCGCCTCTTCATAATCGATACCATCGAGCATGAGCGTTTCTTTGCGGATCCCATTTTTGATGATTACGCGGTCGTTATACACCGTTTGCAGCGTTGCATTAGTCCCTTCAATTTTTTCACCCAAACCATACACGGCTTGGCTGTTATTATTTTCAATAATGGCAGTACCTGATTCTTGCTCTGAACTTGCTACCACACCGGTGAGCGTTAAGTTTAAACGGGTTTCGGGTGCATCGGTGACTTCTTCAGTTTGCGATGACTGAGGCGCGGCGGCAGCATCTCCGAAAAGATTTAGCTGTTGTATTTTGCCAAGATTGACCCCACTTTTCCCATTAGGCGTACTGATGGGAGTAATAGATGATGCTGTTGGTGTCGCAGACAGCGATGGTTCAGGTATAATCTGCCACACAAGTTTGGCTGTGAATGCAATTAAATACAGACTTAGCAGAACCACTACAAGGGTGTGTAGCTGTTTTTGATTCTGGTTTACAAAAACAACCAGAGATTGTGGATTGGGTTTATTGAATGTCATGCTGCCACTGATGGTACTGCTTTAAAATAAAGTGAATTTTTGGTTAACCGCGCTTTAGCGAATCCATAATAGCCTAGTAAAGGTTAGGGTCACAACACTAAAGCAACACCGTTACGAAATTATTATATGAACCAATCGAATAGCAACAATACAACACAAAATGTCAGGCTGGACAAGTGGCTGTGGGCTGCAAGATTTTTTAAAACCCGCGCAATAGCTCGAGATATGGTTCAGTCGGGCAAAGTTCACTACAACGGTCAACGAGCCAAACCAAGCAGGAACGTAGAGCTTGGCGCTAGGTTAAAAGTTCCCTCAGGCTTCGATTCTCGTGACATTGAGGTGCTCGGGCTTAGTGATAAACGGTTAAGCGCGCCTCTGGCACAGGAGCTTTACGCGGAAACCGCTGAAAGTGTAACAAAACGTGAAGAGAACCAAGCTGCGCGTAAATTAAACGCTTTTCATAGTCCTAAGCCTGATAACAGACCAGACAAAAAGCAGCGACGACAGATTATTAAATTTAAACAGCAATAATTGCTGTAAACAGGATTAGTTATGAGCGACTTCGACAATTTACACCGCTTTTTATTTACCCAAGCCAATGTGCGCGGTGAGCTAGTGCGTTTAAACGACAGCTTAAAAAACATTGTGCATAGCTACGAGTACCCGGTTCAAATTCAGCAATTGCTGTGCGAGATGGCAGCAGCCACGTCGTTACTGACCGCAACGCTTAAGTTTGAAGGCGAAATAGGATTGCAGGTACAAAGCAAAGGGCCGGTAAGTTATGCGGTTGTCAATGCCACGCACAATCAAACCCTTCGAGGTGTTGCCCGTTGGGATGAAAGCCTAACCACGTTACCGGAGAACTTTTCCGAGCTACTCACCGACGCTGTGCTTGTGATTACCATTACCCCTGATGAAGGTGAGCGTTACCAAGGCGTAGTTGCGCTAGATAAGCCTAGCCTTGCCGAATGCATCGAGGGATATTTTCAACAGTCTGAACAGCTGGCCACCAAGGTTCAGTTAATGACTGACTTACAAGATGCAGAAAGTGCTAAGGCCGCTGGTGTACTACTTCAAGTGCTGCCTGCCCAAGCAAGCGCGACGGATGTGTCTTCAGCAAATGATTTTGAACACATTACTAAGCTGACGGAAACATTAAAGCAAGAAGAGATGTTTTCGCTGTCGGTAGAAGAAATACTGTATCGCTTGTATCACCAAGAAGAGGTAGAGATGTTCCCGCCTAAGACAGTATCGTTTGCCTGCACGTGTTCTAAAGAGCGCAGTGCTGAAGCGCTTCGACATGTAGAAAAAGCAGAGCTTAATTCTATTATTGAAGAAGAAGGCGCAGTAAAAATGAATTGCCAGTACTGTCATGTGGAATATCGCTTTGACAGTATCGACGTAGAAGCTATTCATAACGGCAACTATGGCGGATCGGCCACAAACCAGTAGGCAAGGTCCTTACGTAGTCGGCAAGGGCAACACGCTCTAGCCATTTGAACGCTATTCACTACGCCCATCGAGAAATGACCGCAAGTCAGGTGGGCGTAATTTACTGCTGCTTAAAAAAGCAACACTGGTCAATGTGTTAATCTTACCCACTTCTTTCCTTTCGTTGTAAATATCAATTTTTGCATGTTTTTTCAGCATCGTTTATTGGCGAAAATGAATATAAACAACGAATGCACGACGCATATTTACCCTTTTTCAAAAGGGGAAACGCTTTCATGTAATAAAATTACATTATTTTTGAAAGTTGAGCCTGTTTCAGTCTTGTCTTTATTTATAAATGTTCTCTATATACTTGTTTACTTGCCGTTCTTGATGGTGTTACTTTTTTGAAAGGCAATTTGTAATATTACATAAAGGGTAACAACTATGACTGCTGCTGAATCAATTCAGACGGACTTGAAAGTAACACCGCTCACCAACCTCACCTCTGCCGAGCTTATTCAGCGTGCCCTTGAGCGCGGTGAAGGCGTATTAGACAAAAACGGCGCGCTTGTTGTGCAAACAGGTAAAAGAACAGGGCGCTCTCCCAATGATAGATTTATCGTAAAAGAACCATCAAGTGAGAATGACATCGACTGGGGTAAAGTGAATAAACCCTTCGATTCAAAGAAGTTTGATGCATTGTGGGAACGCGTTGATGCGTACTTGTCGACTCAAGAGCACTTCTTATCACACCTTCAAGTGGGTTCAGATCCAGAACACGCACTGCCTTTAGAAGTACGCACTCAAACTGCATGGCAGCATGTGTTTGCGCGTAATCTTTTTATTAGGCCTGAGCAATGGAACACGAAAGATGAGCAGCCTTGGCAGATACTAAATGTACCTGGGTTTGAATGTGTTCCAGAGCGCGACGGTACTAACAGCGACGGCACGGTGATTATTAATTTCGCTAAAAAACGCGTACTTATTGCGGGTATGCGTTATGCCGGCGAAATGAAAAAGGCCATGTTTTCAGTACAAAACTTCCTGTTGCCTGCTAAAGACGTGCTGCCAATGCACTGCTCTGCAAACGTTGGCGAAGAAGGCGATGTTACCCTTTTCTTCGGCCTGTCAGGCACAGGGAAAACGACCTTGTCTGCCGATCCTAAGCGCTTTTTAATTGGCGATGATGAACACGGCTGGGCATCGGGTAGCGTGTTCAATATTGAAGGTGGTTGCTACGCAAAATGTATCGACCTATCTCAAAAGAATGAGCCTGTGATTTGGAACGCGATTAAATTCGGCACCATTTTAGAAAATGTGGTGCTTGATGATACTCGCACACCTGATTACAAAGACACGTCGCTAACTCAAAACTCCCGTGCTGCCTATCCCCTCGAGCATATTGAAAAGCGCGTAGCAGAAAACAGAGGCGGTGAGCCCCGCTCGGTGGTGTTTTTAACCTGTGATGTGAGTGGTGTGTTACCGCCAGTGTCGGTGTTGAGCGAAGAGGCCGCGGCGTATCATTTCTTAAGTGGTTACACTGCAAAAGTGGGCTCTACAGAAATTGGCTCAACCAGCGACATAGAATCAACGTTTTCTACTTGCTTTGGTGCGCCCTTTTTTCCTCGTCCCGCAGGCGTTTACGCAGAGCTTTTGATTAAACGGGTAAAAGCGTTTGGCGCAAAAGTGTATTTAGTGAATACAGGTTGGACAGGTGGACCTTACGGAACTGGCAGTCGCTTTGATATTCCAACGACTCGTGCAGTGATCGACGCCATTGTTTCAGGTGAATTGGCCGACGTTGAAACCCAGCACATTGAGGGGTTAAACCTTGATGTACCTGTGGCGGTTCCAGGCGTAGACAGCAACCTATTAGTGCCTAAAAACACCTGGGCAGATAAGGCTAGCTATGAAGCATTTGCAGCTAATCTTGTTAGCGATTTCCAGCAAAACTTTGAAAAATACGATGTTAACGACGCTATCGTAAAAGCTGGCCCAGGAAACTAAACACGGACTTGTTTTATAAATAGCTTTTGTAAACTATCTTTGAAAGCCCACACTCTGTTGTGGGCTTTTTTTAACATTTTTAACATTATGAATACGTATGTTTATTTTGTTCCCTAACGGGGCTGGGTATTATGAATACTATTAATGTACTGTGACTATAACGCTATCTTTCTAACTCGTCTTGCAATTAAACGAACAGGCGCTGTTGAGAAGCAAGTGAGTGTAGTCTATAAGGAAATGCGCCTATGTTAGCTCGCTTGTCGACCCTATTTGTCCCTGCTTTTGTTACCGTTTCAACCTTCGTTTGCCTGCCTGCTTTTGCTCACGTAGAAAGTGTTACGTTGAAAGACAGCACCTTGATAGTTGATACCAATACCTATGACTTTTCGGTGTCTGCGGTGGCAGATAACAGCTTTGCTATCACTCTACTCACCGATGAGAATGGCGAGGCATACGACAACCTTCCCAGCATGGCCCTTGTCAATCAGGGCGAATTCTCACCTACTCTTGAAGAAACCAGCACCGAGGTGTCGTTAAGCATTGGTAAGAGCTCGGTGGTTATCGACAAAGACAGCCACGCGTTGTCCTATTTCTATGATGGCGAGCTTCGAGTAGCTGAGCGTAATGGCTTAACCGCCAGTGCTGAGAAGGTGTCGCTATCCCTCGCTCTTGATGAAAGCGAAATGCTGTATGGCGGCGGACAGCGTGTGCTAGGCATGGACCGTCGAGGCCATACTATGCCGCTTTATAACAAAGCGCACTACGGGTATACCACGTCATCCAATCAAATGTATTTCGGCCTATCTGCGGTGATGTCATCGAAGCATTACAGTGTGTTGTTTGACAACACAGCGTCGGGCGAGCTTGATATGGGAAATACAAATCCTGATGAACTGCGCTTTTCTGCAGAGGGCGGTCGGGCAAGCTACATTGTGGTGCTCGGTGAAAGTTTAAAAGACACTGCCACCTCAACTGTAGCCGTTACCGGCAAGCAGCCCCTCGTACCGCGCTGGCTGTTTGGTAATTTTGCATCGCGTTTTGGCTACAAATCTCAACAAGAGGTGGCCGACGTTGTATCAGCATTTAACGCCCAAGATATTCCCCTAGACGCAGTGGTGCTAGATCTCTACTGGTTTGGTAAAGACGTTAAAGGTCATATGGGTAATTTGAATTGGGATAAAGAGGCCTTTCCAAACCCTGAAAAGATGATTTCATCCCTAAAGCAGCAAGACATTAAAACGGTTTTGATCACTGAACCTTTTATACTCACCACCTCTTCACAGTGGGAGAGTGCCGTCGCTAACAACGCGCTAGCGCAAAAAGACGATGGCAGCCCTTATACCTTCGACTTTTACTTTGGTAACACCGGGCTTGTTGATGTATTTAGTGATGAGGGACAGCAGTGGTTTTGGCAGTATTATAAAAAATTAGCTGCGCAGGGTGTTGCTGGTTGGTGGGGTGATCTAGGCGAGCCAGAAGTGCATCCCGATGATTCTATTCATTTATGGCATTCTAAAAAGATAAACGGACAGGTACTTCATAACGGTTACGGGCATCAATGGGCTAAAATGGTGTATAGCAACCTGCGTGAATTGCAGCCTGATACTCGCCCTTTTGTACTCATGCGCTCAGGCTTCTTGGGAAGTCAGCGTTTTGGGATGGTGCCCTGGACAGGGGATGTAAGCAGAAGTTGGGGAGGCCTTAAGCCTCAAGTGGAACTCGCCCTTCAAATGAGCGTGTTTGGCCTGGCGTATACTCACTCTGATTTAGGTGGGTTTGCCGGAGGCGAAGCGTTTGACCCTGAACTTTACACCCGCTGGCTGCAGTTTGGCGCGTTTTCACCAGTATTCCGTCCGCATGCCCAAGATGCTATTGCGCCTGAACCCGTCTTTCACGACGACCCGGTTAAATCTATAGCCCGTGAATTTATTAAACTGCGCTACGCCATGCTTCCCTATAACTATTCGTTGGCCTTCGAAAATGCCTTACACGGCACGCCCTTGATGCGCCCACTCGCGTTTGATTACAGCCAGAAAACGTGGTTTGAGAATGCACAAAGTTACATGTGGGGCGATGCGTTGTTAGTGTCTGTTGTTACTGAGCCTAACCAATCAAGCTGGGACGTTAAGCTACCTGAGGGGGTGTGGTTTGACTTCTTTTCTGATACCCGTTTTGAAGGTGGCAACGTTGTGCAATATCCGTTGCAAGACAACACTTTTCCGGTATGGGTGAAGGCGGGTAGTTTTATGCCTATGTCAGAAGAGCTAGCGCGCACCGAAGATTACAACCCTGCTGAGCTTACCGTGCATTACTGGGCCGACAACTCGGTTTCTCACGCTTCCTACACCCTATATGAAGATGACGGAGTAAGCCCAGATTCCGTGAAATACGGTTTGTATACGGCAATGACATTTACTGCCGAGCATGCTGAGCAACTTAGGTTACATATCGATAGTGCGGGAAGCTACATGGGTATGCCTCAGCGACGTAAGCTTACTATGGTGGTACATGGTCAAGATACTCGTCCTACGCAAGTACAGGTAAACGGTGCGTCGAGTGGTTTCACCTGGGATGAAAAAGGGAAAACGCTTTCACTTGCAATTTCGTGCGATTATCAGCAGTCTGTAGAGATTAAAATCATGTAATCTAGCGTGCCGTTTTCACGCTTTTACGCAAGCTCGGCTCAATATTGGTCTTCGTAGATTGGCTTTAATAAGTTGGCTTTCACAAGTCGGCTTTGATGCACTAGCCTCACATTATGAAGGCCAAATAATGCGTTCTTGAGCCGTTCTACATACCTTGGAGCACGAATGAGCCGCGCACCTGCCACCATCGTTATATTCTCTGGCTTCTTTTTAATTGGTAAACTGTTTCTGCTTTGGGGAATTCTGCTTCCCGACATTGCCGAAAACCTTAACATGACTGAATTGGTGAGCGGCGCGTTATTTTCGCTGTTCTCCGTTGGCATGATGCTAGGTGCAATTTTAGGCGGGAAGTACGCCAGTAGATTTGAATACATGCCCTTACTGGCTAGCCTGTTCAGTGTGAATACTCTGCTACTTGTTTTGGTTTCACTGCTATCTTCCTGGCAATGGTTTTTAGTTTTAGCGGTAGCTATTGGTGTGGTGAGTTCCACCATATTTACAATAGGTCATACCCTCATTGCCCGAATGTACGCTGAAAAACGCTTTACCATGATGGGGCTAATGGATTTTATGTTTAGCCTTGGTACGTTCGCCGCGTCCTTTTTTGTTACCCTGTTGTATCTTGTAGAGCACAACTGGCGCTTGCCCATTCAAGTGTTGGCAGGTGTGATGGCTGTCCTTTCTTGTTACACCTATATCGCAGCTCGCTCTCAAGCGAAAATAGTCTCTAACGCGCCAAAGGCCGCGAAGAAAACCCTCACTTTCGGCGTTATTATTAAGCAGCCCGTGTTTATGTTTATGGCCTTGTTAGCCTTTGGGTACGGTGCAGTAGAGTTTGGCAACGCAAATTGGTTTGTCAGTTATGCGCAAAATGGCATTGGTTTTACCGGTGAGCAGTCGCGAAACCTGCTAGCCTGTTTTACCGCTGGAATGGTAATAAGCCGTCTTGTATTTCCTTTCTTATTGCGCTTTCTATCTGTGCACCGCCTTATCATGTTTATGGCAACCACCTCACTGATAGGCGTATTTGTGCTAAAAATTATGCCGTCGTTTTATGGCATAGGCGCAGGTAATTTATTGCTTGGTTTGGGGTTAGGCGGGTTATTTCCGTTAATGCTATCGGCAGCGATGAATATAGATAGCGATAACGGCCCTGTGCTTTCTGGCATTGCTATTATTGGTAACTCTACGGGAGTGCAGGTGGCGTCGTTTTCAACCGGGCTTTGGGCAAATTTTGCGCCACTTACCACCGCGTTTTGGGTAATACCTATTGGAGGCTGCGTGCTGTGGTTTGCATCTTACGGGTACAGCAGAATGTTGAAGCAGCGAAGGTAGCGGCCTTTTGCGATGTGTTTAACTTTTTACTGAAGAATAAGGCATAGAGAACTCAGCCACTAAGCCTTGCTGTGGGTGATTACGCAAACTCACTTCGCCATTATGCGCTTCGACAATACGCCTTATTATGGCAAGTCCTAGGCCTGAACCAGAGGAGTTTCTGGCCTTATCCCCTTGAGCAAACGCCATAAACACACTATCGAGTTCGTTTTGAGGAATGCCCGGGCCAAAGTCACGTACTTTGCAGTACACGCGTTTCTCATGCCGGTTATAAAAGCTGCTAATGGCAATATCATCAGAGCCATATTTAAACGCATTTTCAATGAGGTTATCTATTACTCGCTTCATGGCAATGCGACGAAGGGGAAGCACTGGAATAGGGTTTAGCTTTAACTCTATATGGTGCTTTTCGTCTAAATGCCGAGCCTGAACTAAATCTGCGATAATAGAGTTTAAATCAGTTTCTTGTGTTATTTCTTCGGTGTCGTAGCGGGCGTAGTCGATGAACTGATCGATAATAGCGTTCATATCCTCAATATCATTCACGATGCCGTCTTTTATCCAGTCTTGATCTTCTGGCAGCATTTCTGAGGCCAAGCGAATGCGGGTTAAAGGCGTTCGTAAGTCGTGAGATATGCCGGCTGTCATTACGTTTCGGTCGGTTTCGAGCTGCTTTATACCCTGATTCATGCGGTTAAATGCTCGCGTTACCTGGATCATTTCAGTGCTGCCCTGCTCGCGCAGTGGAACAGGGTGCTCACCTTTGCCTACCGCAATCGCCGCTTTTTGCAGAGCAGATAATGGTCTGGTCATGCGTCTTACAAACAGCCAGCCTCCAGCGACACTGAGAATGCCGATTACCAAAAGATACATAGTGAGGGGCGAGATATTGGCTTCGTTTAGCCCAGATATTGGAATGGAAATCCACGTGTCGGGGTAGCGATTTAGCGAGATCCACACGGTGTACGGGGCATTCTCATCATTCGCTTGAGATTCGGTACTAATGCGAACGTCGGCTAGTTGATTAATATTCTCACTCACTTGAGAAGACATAAAGCCATAATACACTGCCGTTTCTAATCCGTTTTGTCGCGCCACACTTTCATCAAACACCCGAACCTGTGTTTCGTTGAAGTAGGCCGTTCGGCTTTCTTGATTACTGACCAGTAAGTCGTTGGCCAATACTGATTTTACTTGTGTGGCGAGTAAACTATTGATTTGTTGGTAGCTAGGCTGAATAAAATAGTAAGTAACAGAAATGTACGACACAATTTGGTTAATAAGCAGCAATACGCCTATTAGCATAACAGTTTGCCCGAAGGCACTTTTAGGGGTTAGGCGCACGTGGAATTCACCTGCGCGGATTGCTGCTGGGGCGTCATGGCTTATACTTGTTCGCCATCAGGTACAAAGACATAGCCAAGCCCCCACACGGTTTGAATATATCTCGGGTTAGCTGGATCTTCTTCTAACATTCTGCGCAAACGAGATACCTGCACATCAATACTGCGCTCTAAAGCACTGTAATCACGACCGCGGGCTAGGTTCATAAGCTTGTCACGAGACAGCGGCTCTCTTGGGTGAGTCACTAACGATTTTAAAACAGCAAATTCCCCACTGGTAAGGGTTAGCGGCGTATCACCTGCTGTCATTTCTCGTGTGGCTAAATTAAGCGTATAGTTACCAAATTCGATAATTTGAACGTCTTTTGAAGGTGCGCCCGGTGCTTCGCTGCTGCGCCGGCGTAAAACTGCTTTGGCTCGTGCGAGTAATTCTCTGGGGTTAAACGGTTTTGGTAGGTAGTCATCAGCACCCATTTCAAGGCCTATAATGCGGTCTACCTCGTCACCTTTCGCAGTTAACATAATAATGGGCATGTCATTTCCGGTTTGGCGTAAGCGACGACAAATAGAAAGTCCGTCCTCTCCAGGTAACATCAAATCTAGCACCATAAGGTGAAAGTTTTCCCGCTCTAGTAATCTGTCCATCTGCTCAGCATTAGCCGCGCTTCGAACCTGATAGCCTTGCTCTAATAAATAGCGCTCAAGCAGACTGCGAAGGCGCATGTCATCATCGACAACGAGAATTTTTGAGGTTTCCTGACCCATAACCATACCCTTGAAAATACGTATTATTCACTATAACCACATGGCGAGAAATACAAAAGCAAGAAAGTGTAAAATGAGAGGGCGGTTTGTTACAAATAGTGTCTACGAGAGCGTGTTAATCGTTGTTGTGCAAAATTCGCTCGGTATGCCTTAGCAAGTGAGGCTACAAATAAGACGTTAAATAAGATAGTAAAAAGGCAGCAAATGACGGATTGCTGCCAAAAAAAAGAAACTGTTCAAACAGTGAGCGTTATTTAAATGAGACTACATTCAAGGCTTTAGTGTCGGCGTTGCCGCTAAGGGTTTCTTTGTAAAGCGCAACAATGTCTTTCGTTCCTTTATGGCTCTGCTCAAAAAAGGTGTTGTCCACTTTGCTGGCAAAGCCTTGCCATGCTTTAGCATATTTTTTCAAAAAAACGTCGTGTCCCCACTCTTTTTGGCGCAGTTTTACCCGCGAGGGCGCGAAAAATATCTCTGCATCTAGCAGTTTTGGATTTGGCTTTTCTTGGGCTTCCCAGTCGGTGGCGCCAATAAGGGATACCTTACTCAACTTATCGCCAATGGCCTGAGTAATATTGTTGATCAAGGTACCGTTGGCAGCAAAATCGAGTAACCAGAAGGTATCACTTTTATCCAGCTTATCTAGCTCGCTGTAGCTTATAACATCGTCATAACAGCCGGTGGCTTTCACCATGTCTACATTTGCCGGTGAGGTAAGCCCAATCACTTTGTAGCTTGCACCTCTTTGCGCTTTTTGGTCTTTTAAAAGCTGCGCGGTACCCAGTGCTGTTTTACTTGATGCACTTGAAAGTAGTAACGACTCGCCCTTCGAAAGCTCTGCCACGTAATCGTCTAATACAAAAGAGGTCATATAAAGAGGGCGAAAGTTAAGCTGCCACGCTTCACGATTAGCATCGTAACCAGGGTCGGCGCTGCAGCGAAGGTACTGGTCGTAAACCGGGCTAATACTTTTGCGGTTTTCATGAACATCAGAGAAGCCATGAGGTGCTACTTTGCCTGCTTTAATTACCCAGTGACTTGCCATTGGCAAATAGCCAAATACCTTTTCACCCTCTTGAATATCAGGGTGGCGAGACACTTTTACTGTGGCAAAACCCCACACCGGAACGATGCCATAACCTTCTTCAGCGGGAAAAAATCCCCAATAGCCCATTTTAAAACCCAGCGCAGCATAGGTGATGTTATTCGCCGAAAAGCCAAAACTGTCAGTTTCTAGAATGAGTTCGCCCTCGCTGAGGTGCTCGCTATCAAGCTGAACATCCACCACTTTTGTCTCGTTGAGGTTGTTTTGGTTTAACCATATTTGGGTTGAAGTAACGGGTGAATTTGCTTCTGGTGCAGATGACTGTGCAGATGAAGGTGTAGACGAGGTCATGGTGATATCCTTAATAGATTCTTATAGCATCACCATGGCGCAAATGAGCGAGCATTGCGACTAGTTGTTGTTAATATATTGTTATAGGAAACAGATATAGACGGCGCTTTTTACTCTTCGTCTGAATTTAACCAATCCATTTGATGCCCTGCGCGGCGTTTCTTATTCAAAATATCTTCAAGCAGCGGGGATAAAATAAGCTCCATGGCTAATCCCATTTTTCCGCCAGGCACCACCAGAGTGTTGATACGGGACATAAACGCGCCATCAATCATCTTGAGAAGATAGGGGTAATCTACTGTCTTCATTTCACGGCGAAACCGCACTACTACAAAACTTTCGTCTTGAGTGGGTATTTCTCGGGCGCTAAATGGGTTTGATGTATCTACTGTAGGGACTCGCTGAAAATTAACATGGGTACGAGAAAATTGAGGGGTAATGTAATGAAAGTAATCGTCTAGCCCGCGAACAATGCTGCTCATTACCGCTTCTCGTGAATGGCCTCTGTCTGTGGTATCGCGTACGATTTTTTGGATCCACTCTAAATTTACAATAGGCACCATGCCTACAAGTAAATCCACGTGCTTTGCTACATCGTTTCCTTCGGTTTTCACACCGCCGTGCAACCCTTCGTAAAACAGCAAATCGGTATTTTTCGGTAAGTCTTGCCAAGGCGTAAAGGTGCCGGGCATTTGATTAAATGGAACTGCTTCATCAAAGGTATGCAGGTATTGTCTGAATTGTCCGGTGCCCGAACTGCCATATTCTCTAAAAATAGACTCAAGGAGTTCGAAATCGTTGGCCTTTGGGCCAAAGTAGCTAATGTGCCGACCTTGCTCCTGTGCCTTGCGAATTTCTACTTCCATTTCAGGTCGTGTAAAGCGGTGAAAGCTGTCACCACCCACCACGGCCGCATTCACATTTAGGTTTCTAAAAATGTGACGTATGGCGTTCGTGGTTGTGGTTGTACCCGCACCTGATGAACCTGTTATAGCAATAATAGGGTGTTTGACAGACATAGGACTTCTTGTTGGGAATGACAGTGACTAGTTATAAGCTGATGTGGATGAAGAATCAAGGGTACTGCAGGATAGCAAGTTGACATTTTAACGCGCTTAACGCAACTTAGCACACTGTCGATTTACGACACATTACTACAGGGACCTTGGTTATGTTGTTTTTATTCGGTGTTCTTTTCGCCATCGTTATTTGCGCTGGAGCTATTTTATCATTTGCCCAGCAAAGCCAAATAACGGCATTAGTGAAAGAAGTTCGATTGCTTAAAAAGCATATGTCACAACGAGGCTCCTTATCTGAAAAAAATGACACAGATACCCCAAACTCTGTAGGCGAGGGCTCTGTAGATGTAAGCTCTTTAGGTGCAGGCTCCTCAGGTGAAAGCTCGTTAGACTTAAGCTCCGCAAATTCAGGTTCAGAAGATCCAAGCTACGTAGATTTAAGCCTTCTCGATTCAAATGAGACTGACTCATCAGATATTCCAAGCACTTCTTCCAGCGCATTCAGTGCTGCATCGGAACCTGTAGAGAGTGTATTTCACCAATCAGAAGCGAAAGAAAACGCAAGTACACCTTCGTTTTTTAAACGCTTCTTTTCCAGCGACTCCAGTTTAATGACATCCATAAAAAGCAACGCATTACTGTGGCTAGGTGCGGCAGTTCTTGCTGTTGGCGGTGTCTTTTTAGCGGTTTATTCTATTGAAGCAGGGCTGGTATCTGCCAAGGTCCGCATTGTATTCGGAGCTGCTTTTGGTCTTTGTCTTGTTGGGTTGGCCGAGTATCTTGCACGCCATCGAGAAAAATTCAGCATTTACTCACCTACCATTTGCGCGGCATTGGCTAGTGGCGGGGTAATAACCTGTTATGCCATCATTCTAGTGGCCTACGACTTTTATCAGTTTTTTCCGCCACTATTTGCATTTTTGTTGTTGGCTGCGGTGGCATTTGGCGCTATATCCTTGGCGCTTCGCTACGGTCCGCTACTGGCATTGATTGGCATTGCAGGCGCTTATGCCATTCCAGCGTTAATTCAGTCAGACTCTAACAGCATTACCACCTTGCTTGTTTTTGTGTCTTTGGTGTCACTTTCTGGGGTGTGGGTGTCTCAAAAGGTCGGGCAACTATGGCCCTGGCGGCTAAGTATCATTGGGCACTTTGTGTGGGCGTTTGTCGCTTTGAATCATTCCGGTCCTCTCGATATTTGGGTGTGGCTTGGCTTTACTACTTTTTCAGTATATTTGTTTTCTTTTACCCATACGCTGGGCTGGTCACTGCAAGAGCAGTGCAGCGATATTAAGTCAGTTAAGGCGATGCTTACTCCCTCTCGTGAATTATTTGGCATACTGCTGCCTTTTACGTTACTACACGTCTATTTGATGGCCCACGGCAGTGATATGCATGTTTGGGTTAGCAGTGCAGTATTAGGCGCCTTATTGTTATTGCCGTCTTACCGACACAGCACCTTCGACAGTTGGCCATGTCTACTGGTTGTTGCCTCAATCATTCATATACTGCTGTTAAAAGATATCATGCCTTTCGCTTACGCCAACTCTGGTAACGCAGGTGGTCTTTCTCCAAATGCGCTTAATTTGCAAGACTTGGCAACGCTATTTTCAGGGTATTATCTATACGTGCAGATTGCCGTGGTTGCCTTTACATCCTACGTGGCGTTTATGGCTCATAGAACAGGTCGTCCGGCATTTTGGTTTTATATCGTCGTGTTTCCAATTGCTTTATATGGTGTGAGCTATGTAGTAAGTACTGCATCGGCGCAGGAGGCTTTGTATCGTGTTTGGGCATTCGAATTAGCGCTATTAGCAATAGTCAGTACAACAGTGGCCTTAAAGTCTCGTGGTTTAGGTCAGCTCACTTATGCCGTGCTGGCTAATGCGTGCCTCACTTTATGTCTTACCATGCTGTTAGAGGCGGCCGTTTTATCGTTCGCCTTGGCCTTGCAGGTAGCAAGTATCAGCGTATTAAGTGCTCGCTATAAAGTGACACTACCTGATTGGTTATACAAAGTATTGCTAACTGCCGTATTATTGCGAATTACGGCCGCACCGTGGTTGGCAGATTATGCTAACGAAAGCATTTGGGGGATTCACTGGACCGCCATTATTTATCCTCTTATTTTTGCAGCGTTAATTATTGCCAAAAAATACAACCCATCCACAACGTTAAAAGTGTGGTTAGAAGGTGCACTCATTCACGTAGCAGCCCTTTTTATTACAACGGAACCAAGCTATTACCTCACCGGAAGTTATCCTGATTTACTGGCAGGTGATTATCAAGAGCGAGTGCTGGTGGCCCTAGGTTGGTGTGCACTCGCTTCGGCCTACTGTTATAGAGCGTTTATTGCTCAGTCTATGACAGTGTTGTATCGCGTTGCTGCATTGGTGCTGTTAATTGGGGTAGGTATTACTCATATGGATATTAGTGTTGCCAATAATCCCTTTATTCACTCCCAACCTACTGGTGAGAGAACCGTGTTTAACTGGTTGCTATTGCAATGGCTATTACCCGCATTACTCGCCACAAGCGTGCTGTCTAGTGCATTACAGCGTATGATTTTGGGCACCCCCGATGCGCTGAATACTATTTTAAGCAAAAAAGTCCGCATCAATTTAGGTGTAATTGCAGGTGGATTCGCCTTTTTATACATTAACAGCATCATTCGCGGTGCCTTTCACAATGCAAACCTATTATTGGAGAATGGCTTCACTCAGCCTGAGCTTTATACGTATTCTGTGTGCTGGTTAGTAATCGCTACTGCAACCATATTTATTGGCCAATTTAAGCAACACCAGCTTGCGGTAAAACTGGGTTTTGGTTTACTCGCGTTAGTTATTTTAAAAGCATTTGTTGTTGATATGGCAAACCTTGAAGGTTTATACCGAGCGCTGTCCTTCATTGGGCTGGGACTGAGCCTTGTAGGCATTGGTTGGCTGTTCCAAAAACTTCGTGGCGACGCTGAATTGCTTGACGCATGACTTTTTACTTTCTTTATATATTTTAATGGTTTACCTATACGACACAGGGGTGTCGTATGACAAAAACAGATGATTTACTGTCCTGTCGCATTAGTGCCGTTTCACTTACTCGCTATTTCCGATGAAATACGCTGGCATTGAAGCAAAGGAGAACAATCATGCAATCAAATGAAGTTATAAAACAATCGCAAGTATCTAGAAGAGAACATATGAGTCAAGTATCGCTAAACAATGGGTATTGGTTTTATTTCGACCACGAAGGTAATGATATCTCTATGTGGGGCTCGGTGTTTAGTGGTAAGGAAAAAGTGTCTTTCAATAACGAAGTGGTATCGTCGTTTAGAAATTTAAGCAGCACAAAAAGTGAACATGCATTTACTCAAAATGGCCATGAGTATCTCGTGAAAACACACATGACTCATGTTTTACGGGGTGAATTAAACGTCACGCTTTTTTGTGATGGTAAAGAAGTGGCCAGCGAGACGTTATCGCAATTGGAAAAAGGAAATTTACTTAAATCCTTTTTCAGTATGGATAAGCTTTTATTTGTAGGGTTAATTGTGGGCTTTCTTTGTGGTTATTTAGGCTTTATGAGCTTCTCCGGATAACATTATGACGCAAATAACAATGAGGCAGGGGCTCTGGTGTCACTTGCAACACGAAGGCCACGATATAGCGGTACACTGCAGTTTATGGTCGGGGAAAGAGGTTGTGTATGTGGACGATCACCCTGTATCAGAACATCGCAACCTGTTTCGATTTACAGGTCGACATGCGCTTAGACTAAATAACCAAGATTATACTCTCGAGGTGGAAGTGGAGAACCCCTTCACTTACCGTACAGAGGTGCGCCTTAAAAAAGGTGCACGCACTGTAAAGCGAGAGTCTACCTCTATGCTTTCTCGCAACAATTCGTTATTTAAAAACATCGCGGTCATTGCCGGTATTGCCGCTTTGGGGGCGGTGTTTGGTTATTTTGCAGTTATGCTATTTGCAGGGTGAAATAACAAATGGAAGTGAGAGGCGATATTGTAAAAGAGATGCGCATAGAGCGAGCGTGGACCCAAGCGCAGCTTGCAGAGTTATGTGACGTGAATTTACGCACCATTCAGCGAGTGGAAAACAAAGGGAATGCATCGCTGGAGACCATCATGGCCTTATGTGTAGCCTTTGATGTAAAGCGTCAAGTTTTATTTAAAGTGCCGGAAATAGCAGAAGTAGAGCCAGCACGACAAAACCCAGTAAAAGCGTACTTATTTATTTTTATCTGTGGTCTTGTGGTTGGTGGTGGAGCCAGTACAACAATTTTAGCGCTGCTCTAAAGTCGCTTGGTGTTAACAGAGAGATCTGAATAAGCGTCTACTTGATTTGTCAAAGGTTTCAAAAGAGTTTTATTAGACCCGACAATCTCCTTTGTACCCTTCATGACGGCACCTTCAAGCCATTAGACGATAACATTACCGAAAGCCGACTTCTGACACAGTCGTTTCTTAATGACCCACTTCAGTTTAATTTGCTCGCAGATTTATTTCGTCTTAGCAATAAAACAACACTGGCCGTGTATTTACGATCTTGATATAAGAACGTTTTTCGAATTCGCAGTAGCGAAGAATAAAATTAAGGCAGCAAATAAGTAACAGAGCCAGACCTACTGTAATGTAACGTGGCTGCCTTCAGGGTTCCCCTATACAGCCTCTTTTTATTAAAAAACGGTGGATAACTACCTAAGTGTTTTTTAAGCCTTAGGGATATATTTTTCAATTAACCTATCAAACGAGCTTTTTTGCAGGGGCTTAATAATGTAACCCTTAGCCCCTTTTTGCATCGCTTTGGTCACCGTAGATTTATGCTTATCTCCTGATAGCATGATAATAGGCGTATCGGCATTAAGGCTTTGCTGTGAGGCCGCTTGGCCTACAATGTATATGCCGTTAGTGTCTGGTAAATTCACATCCATCAGCACAAGGTCGTACTTTTTGGCGGTTAAAGAAGCGAAGGCTTGCCTGCCTGTAGTAACGGCATCACATTGCATCTTATATTTATCAATCAATCGCTTAGTTAATTGAAGACTAATAATGTCATCCTCAACCACAAGGATAGATGGCAAACTGTTCTTTTCTTTAAGTACTTTTTCAGGGTCGATATCTTGGTTGTATAGTCGATTAAAGACATAGCCTTTGTCTTTTTCTTCGGAATTTGTTTCAGTACTCGCACCTGTCGTTGCTTCTTCTGCGTTAGTACCTGACGTTAATTCTGCGGTTTTTAAATCGAGGGTTTTTTCTAATAAGCTAATTGCCCTTTCTTGTAGTTTAATTAGCTCTGGGCGAATTTGGTCTGACTTTATTTTAGATAGGGTCTCTTGTAACTTGGCAATATCAAGGTCTACGGACTGCTCCATTTCTACCCGTGTTACTGCTCGTTCTAATGCGTTCTCAATTTCTATAATAGAGCTTTCAAACTCTGACTGTAACTGACTTTTGTAGTCTAGGCCTTGTTTTAAAGCTTGCTTTAATTTGTTATCAAAATGGTCGATTTTGCTAAAATAGGTTTGTTGAGCCAGCATCTCTTTATCTTGAACATGAACCCCTAGTTCGCTTAATAAATGTTCGCAAATTAATATAATACGATGTAGTTCATAAACCGGCCGGGCAATCATGTAATCATCGATAATCCCCGCAGCATGGGCTTCATAAGCTTCTCTTTCAAACTGACGAGGTATTAAACTAACGAACTTGTGGTCGCATAGGTGGTATGATTTCAGTGCTTCGAGTGTGCGATAATAAATAAACAAGCTTTTCTCTAATGAGTCGCCTGTTAACAATAGCACTTTAGGTTTTGTATCTATCAATAACTTGCATAAATCCCTTAAAGAATCACACGTAACATAGTCTTCAAAATGCTTCTTAATAACCTCAAGAACGATTTCGTCACTTTGTGGCTCTGTAATGTAGAGTACAATTTGTGCTTCACTGGGTTGAGTCATGGTATTCCAAATACTTTCTTAAATGGGCTATTAGCGCTTCGATAGCGAGTTTCATTTCTTCCCAGTCCAACAAAATTAGTTGGTCTACTGGCTCTTGTCTTCCTGCGTGCTCCACGGCTTCGCATTTTTGACTTAGATGATACGCGCCAACAATTCTGGCGCTACTTTTCAATTTGTGAGCAAGCTTTGAGAGAGCCTGCCAGTCTTTTACATCGACCAAGTCACACATGTGAGGGAAATCTTTGTGCAGGTTCTTTTCAAATCCGCATAGATAGTCGTATTCCTCTTGTGGGCTAATATCGCCAACGATGTCGGTTAATGCTGAAATATCAAAAACACGGGTGGGATCAATCTTACTATTTACCTCGCTACTGTCATCAAAAAAGTCGTCTTCAAAGAAGTGAACCTCGGGCTCAGGTTCAACTGGAGTTGTTTCTATAGAGGAACTCGGCGTAGGCTGTTCGTTATTAAGACGGCTAATTAGTTCTACTAAGGTATGCAAGGTTAGCGGCTTCATTAAAATTCGGTCGACACCCACTTCGTTACAGTGTGCTTGGCACTGCTTGGAGTTATCTGCGGTAAGGATTAGCATGGTAGCCTTGGGTCGTTGTTCACTTTCTTCTAAACCTCGCAAAATACCTATCAGTTCTCCGCCAGTAATGACGGGCATTTGGTAATCGCTAATCACCACATTGAATGGTTGTTGTTCAAAGAAAATAATGGCTTCTTCCGCAGATATTGAAAAGCTCGCTTTAATGTTTAACGCATTAAATTGTTTCTTAAGCACATAAATATTATCTGGGTTGTCCTCTACAACCAATATACGTAATCGGTCAGAAATATTATTAGGCGACGTGTTGGCAAGGGGTGTCGACGAAGCCGCGGCCTGTGGTGCTGATAAGCTGAATAGTTCGGCTAACTTAAGCGGAACGAGATGAATTTGCTTAAACGTTGAGTGAGTGTGGGCATGCATATTAACGTTATCTACAAGCAACGCGATTTGGCTTGTTGGCATAGTAGACCTGCTATCGTGCAATGCCTGTTCAGTTTTAATCAGCCCAGCTTCACTGCTACTAGATGAATCTAATAAATAGAAATGGTTTGGTAATGCGTTGCCTGGTAACGAATCTATAAGGCGGGCGTTAAAATGGAAGCGCTCAGCGTAACGCTTCAAATCGTTAAAAAAGACTGCGCTGTTAGTCTCAAAAGTAAAACTGCCTAAATTGGCTGGGGCTAACTCAATCTCCGACGCAGAACAAGCTTCTAGTGGTAGTTGCACCACAAAGGTAGAGCCTTTGCCTAGCTCACTGTCCACATAGATACCGCCACCCATCAACTGTACTATTTTCTGACAGATACTTAACCCAAGCCCGGTGCCACCAAACGTTTTGTGAATATCATCATTAGCTTGGGTAAAGCGATCAAAAATCGTATGTATTTTAGTGCTCTCTATACCAATCCCATTATCAATAACGTTAAAGTGAATATAGTTGGTTAAATCATCTTGCAATACCTCAAGGCGAAGTGTCGCATTTAGCTTCTGATTAAACTTCAGGCCATTGCTTATAAGATTTGTGAGTACTTGGGTGAGGCGATGTTCATCTACACTAACAATTCGAGATATGACGGGGTCGACAAACAATGTAAGCTCCACATTTTGTTGCTTTGCTTGCCCATAGAAGGTGTCAATTAGTTCTTCACACAGTACTCTCAAATTAACGTTTGATGGTGAGAGCTGAACCATATTGGCATCAAACTTAGTGAAATCTAAAACATCATTGATGAGGCTTAACAACGATGCAGAACTTTTAGACACTCTTTTTAATAGCTCATTCCCTTTGAACTCTTCTTGATGCTCGCATAAATCTAGCAGACCTATAATGCCATTTAACGGGGTGCGTACCTCATGACTCATTGCTGCCATAAAATTGCTTTTTGCATTGCTAAGTGCGGTGGCTTCATTAAAAGAGATTTCGAGTTGCTCGTTTAGCCCCTTTATTTGTGACTCATTGATAATGAGGCCAACACGGCCACCTGTGAAAGTGAGATTGTCGCGATACTCATAGAATTGTCCGTCGGGCGCTGTGAACGACAAAGATATCTCTTGTTTACTATTAAATTTCCGTCGTAAAAAGCGATAGGTAACAGCCTGTAGATGGCTATCCCCTTGTGCGAAATAGTCACTAAAATCGTTAAGAATGGAATCTAATGGCACACCGTTTAAACTTTTATTCCCGCAAAAAGGGAATATGTTTTGGAAGTGTTCATTAACTAGGTCAATCTTTCCGTCACTACAAATTATTGCTGCATCGGGTATCTTATCGATGGCGGTAACCAAGTTATAGTATCGTTTTGCCAGCGCGGAAGGCTTAGAGCGAGCAATTTTAACTAGAGTCCTTCCATGTTCCATGGGCATGACCGTGCACAGTTTTTCTTCACCTTCTATCACGCAAAAAGCCAGTTCTTGTTCGCCGTTTAGCAAAGGTACTATGGCATCTATAATAATTGGCAAATTGGAAGACAGTGCCTCACTTTCATTTAACTTATTATTCGAAGCCAGAATGTCCAAGTCGTTATTGACCACAAGCACGGGGTGATAAAACAGATTTATGAGACTTTGGGTTTTTTTCAGGTCTCTATTAATTTCAATATCTTTTATAGTCATGAAAAATGTGTTCTATTATTGAAGAAGCGCCAAACAGTTTTGATAAATGCCTTCCTTAAATAGTTATTATATAAGGTTTTTCTAAATAGTTTTTTGTCGCTTTGTAGTAAAGCCAGTTAAAACCGCGACAATTTTAATGTAGATGACAATAGCGATAATTGCGAAGATCGGCGTGGCCTAGATAAAGGCAATTATTACTTCCCAATGCATTTTGCTTAGTGGCTGATTTTCAGCCGCTGCCTAATAATCTAATGGAGTAGCCTATGGTGAAGGATGTGTTAACTGCAAGGCAGCTTGTATTTAACGAAAACCACGAAATCTATGCTTGTGAGTTCTTATGCTTAGTTGAAGAGTCGGATGATGCCCTCTCAAGCGTAAAGGTGTGCCCATCAAAAAAGTTTATGACTACAAAGCGTTTAGCCAGTGTTTGTGAGAGTATCGCTGGAAGTGAGCGGCATCTAGGGGTACCTATTTTTATCAATATCGATCAAACCTTCTTGAGTGAAACTGATGATATTTATGCGGTAAAACTAAACATCATTTTGGAGATATCGGCTTCGGTAGAGCCTACGGAATCAAACCTGCAACGTATTCAGCAATTGCGACACAAAGGCTTTGATTTTGCGCTAAGCGAATACGCATTAGACCCATCTAAAGCTTCTTTTTTTAAATACCTTAAAATAATAAAAGTTGATGTGCTTAACGTGATCCACTCTCAGCTTAGTAAAAGCCTTCCAATTTTAAAGAAGTCGAAGTGCCTAATACTGGCAGAAAAAGTAGAAAGCCAAACGGTTTACGAAAATTGTAAAGCGTTAGGGTTCGACTTATTTCAAGGCAACTTCCTTGAAAACCCCACTATTTTGGGTGGTAAAGAAATAAGTGAAAAGCAAAACAGTAGTCTGCAGTTAGTGTCTGAATTCAGTAAAAGCGACATAGAGGTTGATAAGGTCGCAGAAATCATTTCATTAGATCCTGTGCTGACCACTAAAATTTTGCTGTTAATTAACTGCCCACTTTATCAACTGGTTCGAGACGTAAAGAGCGTGCGGGAAGCCGTCGTTATCTTAGGACTGGATGTTGTTAAGCAGTGGGCGATTTGTATGTCGCTAATGTCTGCTTCTACTAGCCCAACTGAATTATTCCGGTCATTGTTAGCGCGGGCAAAAACCCTCGAACTTATTGCGTTTAATAATCAGGATGAGGAGGTTTCGCTTCACCCCTTAGAATGTTTTCTAGTGGGGTTGCTATCAGGTGTAGATGCCATTTTCAAAGTAGATATGGAAACATTAGTCAGCAGTTTGAAGCTAGAAGCCCATTTAAAGCAAGCGTTACTAACACATGACAATGCGCTAGGTTCCTTGCTTACTAATGTGATTGGTATTGAGCGATTTGATAGCCAAACGTTCGAGCGCTTATCAAACCAAGATATTTGTCTTTATGGTCGTTGCCAACAAGACGGCACGTTATGGGCAGACACGGTAATGAAAAATCTATAATCAGCTTTTCAATAGCATAAAATGTTGTACTAGTTTAGAAGGCAACGTCATATATGTGGCCGAACATAATTATAATGTTCTCGACAATAATATCACGACGCCTAGTATAGTGGGTTTGAACGTTAATCTGCTGCTGGCGACGAATTTCTCCGCAGTGAGCCCTGAATCTCCGCTCCTTGTCTTGAGCAGCCTTTCAGGTGGTACCTAAATCAATAAATGAAAGTGTCAAATCAGATGTGAGCCAATTCGTCTAAAGATACGCCTAAAGCCATCTATAGCTGTCTAATCAATGGGCCAGTCAATTAACAGACCAATCAATTAATAGCCCAATCGTTTAATAGATCAACGCCTTTCATTCGTCTTTCGACTTACCGTTGTGATGGTGCTGCAGTAAGCGAATGATAAGGTGGGCTTCTTCTTCGTCTAAATCAAGTAAACCGCGGACCCGTTCAATATGATGAGCGTCATGCTCACTGAGCACACCATCATCTAGCGCGGTGCGAACGGTATCTTTAAATCGGTCTCGTTTAAGCTGCATTTTTCCTGTATAGCTTGAAGATAAAATGCCCGCCGGTAATGCATAAAAGCAAATTCCCATTATGGTAATAAAGCCGCCAAAGAGTTTACCGAGTGACGTGATGGGTACCGCATCTCCATAGCCCACAGTGGTTAGTGTCACTAAGGCCCACCACAGCGAGGCAGGAATGCTGCTAAACACCTCGGGCTGGGCAGTGTGTTCGATGTAGTAAATACAGGTAGCGGCAATCACCGTAAACAGCATTAGTACACTCAGTGCGGCGAAAAGAGAATGGGCCTCGCTGCGCACCACATCGACGAGGGTTTGGATAGAGCGAGAGTAGCGCCCTATTTTTAATATTCGTAGTACTCTGAAAATACGTAAAATACGCAAATCTAACACCAAGAACATACTCAGGAAAAACGGCAGTATCGCCATCAGGTCGATAATCGCCATTGGGCTTTTTATATAGTGCCAGCGCTTTTGCCAAGCCGACCAGCTTTTTGCAGAGCCAATGTGGTGAGTGGTTTTGTCACTCAAATTAGGGTTTGCAGCACTGCTATAAACGCGCAGTACGTACTCTGCGCTGAACAAAATAACCGAAACAATTTCAATAGTGTGCAGTTTTGCTAGCCAAGCCTGAGATATGTTGGGAAGTGTTTCGATCATCATCGCAGCAATATTGACAGTAATAATGACAACTAAAAAGAAATCGAAAAGGCGGCTAGCCTTTTTAAAATGAGTGGCATCAGAAGCGGGCGCAAGTATGTGATAGCAGGCTTGTTGCAATGTCATTATTAGTTAACTTAGTGAGTGCCACACAATCAATGTAGCAATTTAATACCAGTTCGCATAGATAATTACCCTCTCAGCGAGCCTTAAAATGTTCGTAATCGCGGCGTGTTACCGCAGATGAAGTGGTTCTACATCAAGGTGACACAATAAAGAGTACGGACATTTTAAACTCGGCCTTCGGGAAGGCCTAGCAAGTTCTGAGTGGGCAGTTATCTATGCGGACTGGTATATTGCAGCAAGAAACCAGATGATTAAAGCAGATAAAGAAAAAGCGAATTAGCTTTTACTAATTCGCTTTGTTGACTTACTTTCAAGGCACAACCCTATTTGGCGGCCTCATTGAATTCAAAGGCTTAGTTAAGCTTTCGCTTCTCTTGCTATGGCTCGGTGAGCAATATCGGTGCGGTAGTAAACGTCTTTAAATTGTATAGTATTGAGTAGCTCGTAGGCCTTTTGTTGTGCTTCAGTTACGCTATTTCCAAGCGCTGTGGCACACAGTACACGTCCGCCAGCGGTAACGACCTTGCCGTCACTAAGCGTAGTACCAGCATGGAACACCTTGCCTTCTAATTGCCCTGCTTCTTCAAAACCGGTTATTTCATCGCCCTTGTCATAGCTGCCAGGATAACCGCCAGCTGCCAGCACAACACCTACTGATGCTCGAGAGTCGAAGTCGATGGTTTGTCCGTCAAGTTCGCCCTTACAGGCTGCAATACACAGAGGAACAAGGTCAGACTGCAAACGAAGCATAATAGGCTGAGTTTCTGGATCGCCAAAGCGACAGTTGTACTCGATAACCTTAGGCGTACCGTCAGCCATGATCATAAGTCCAGCATAAAGGAAACCCACATAGTCGTTACCTTCCGCAGCCATGCCGTTTACCGTAGGCATGATCACTTCTTTCATAACGCGGTCGTGAATAGCTTGGGTAACTACCGGCGCTGGAGAGTATGCACCCATTCCGCCTGTATTTGGCCCTTTGTCGCCATCAGCCGCTCGCTTGTGGTCTTGGCTTGTAGCAAACGGCAAAACGTTTTTGCCATCTACCATGACAATAAACGACGCTTCTTCGCCATCTAAAAATTCTTCAATGACCACTCTGCTGCCAGCGTCGCCAAACGCATTGCCCGCTAACATATCGCGAATAGCGGCTTCTGCCTCTTCCAAGGTCATTGCAACAATCACGCCTTTACCTGCCGCTAGGCCGTCGGCCTTAACAACAATGGGTGCGCCTTTTTCGCGAACATAGTCGATGGCAGGCTCTATTTCAGTAAAGTTCTGATATTCGGCTGTGGGAATGTGATGGCGCGCTAAAAAGTCTTTAGTAAATGCCTTAGACCCTTCAAGTTGCGCGGCCGCCTTTGTAGGACCGAAAATCATCAGTCCTTCGTTAGTGAATGTATCGACAACACCTGCAACTAGCGGCGCTTCTGGACCAACAATGGTAAGTTCAACATCGTTACCTTTTGCAAAAGAAACGAGGCCTGCGATGTCATTAACATCGATAGGTACATTTTCTAGCTTAGGCTCTGTTGCTGTGCCTGCATTACCAGGCGCGACAAAAACTGTTGAAACTTCAGAAGACTGGGCTGCTTTAAAAGCGAGCGCATGTTCGCGACCACCGCCGCCAATTACAAGTACGTTCATTCACTATTCCGTTTTAACTTTAGGTTTTATTAATTAGGCTTTTTAAATTTAAGCGTCATGCGATTACTCTCACCGATGGCAAGGTATTTTACACGATCTTGATCTTCAAGTGCTAAGCGAGGAGGTAATGTCCACACACCTTTTGGATGATCGGCCGTATCCATTGGGTTTGCATTAACGTCGCTACTTGCTTCTAGTGTGAAGCCGGCTTTCTCAGCCGCGGCAACCACATAGCTACGCTTCATGTAACCACTGTTTTTCATGGCTTCATTATCGGCACTTTCTGGCAGTTGGTGTTCTACCACACCTAATACGCCACCAGGCTTAAGCGCTTTGAAAAAGGCACCAAAGGCATTATCAACACCTTCATCTTCGCTACGCATATACCAGTTATGTACATTGCGGAACGTTAGCACCATATCAGCGCTGCCTGCTTGGGCAATATCTAGGGCTTTGGTTGGGTGGAAAGCAGTGATCAGCGCGCCTTCATATTTCATGCCCGGCTTAGTTTGTTCTTTAAAGCCGTCTAGTGCTTTTTTGTAGTAGTCGTTCGTCGACTCATCGACATAGTAATGCGCTGCTACATACTGGCCGTCGCCCTTCACAACAGAGCTGATGATGTCGGCATACCAACCGCCGCCAGGCGATACTTCAACTACCGTCATGTCTGACGTTAGTCCAAAAAATCGAAGGGTTTGTTGAGGGTTGCGATATTCATCGCGCACTTTCGCTTTTGCCGTGCGGATATCACTCATTGCGGCATCCGATATAGCATCGGCTGTGGCGTAATTTGCAGAGAAGCCGAGGCTGGCTGCTAATACTATTTGAGCTAACTTTTTCATTATTATTTCCTTTTCTGTCGAGGGTATTTTTGTCAAAGCACTCTAGGTCAATACGCCCTAGGACATGGTGCTCTTTTTAACACTATTCTTTGTAACAACAGTATTTGTGTTAACACTATTACTACAAGGTACCACAAGTCAGATCAAGACTATCAGCTAAGTGTGACACGCATCCGACACCCAACAGAATAATTCGCAACTCTATCGCATTCACGCTCTACCATTGGTACATGCCGTTAATACGCGTTTCTGCTGTATATACGGGGTACAAACAATGTAATAAACCGAGTGATAAACAAGGTGTAAAACAAAGTAGTTAACCCATGTGCTTATTTACGGATAAATAGATTAGCGGGGAGCACGTTACAGTGTGACTCCACTACAACAAGCATGCTGCAGTGGAGCCCCGCTGGGGTCTATATCTATTCATGCGCAAAAAGCACACGCCTTTTAGTAGGCGCCAATCGTTCAATAAACGCGAAAGGTTTAATAAACGCCAACCTTTTCAAAAGGTTTAGTGGCGGAAGTGGCGCATACCCGTGAACACCATAGCAATACCGTGTTCGTCAGCGGCATCAATCACTTCTTGGTCGCGCATTGAGCCCCCAGGTTGAATTACCGCTTTAATACCGGCTTCTGCTGCTGCATCAATACCATCTCTAAATGGGAAGAATGCGTCAGAGGCCATAACCGAACCAGCTACTTCAAGGTTTTCATCTGAGGCTTTGATACCTGCAATTTTTGCAGAGTATACGCGACTCATTTGTCCTGCGCCCACACCAATAGTCATACCATCTTTGCAATACACAATGGCATTAGATTTCACGTATTTGGCTACTTTCCAGCAGAACATAAGGTCGCGAAGCTGCTCTTCAGATGGTTTGATTTTAGTCACAACCTCTAAGTCTTCTTTATCGACCATGCCGAAGTCGCGTTCTTGAACTAGCAGGCCGCCATTAACGCGTTTAAAGTCGTAACCTTCGGTTAACTGGCCAGCCCACTCGCCACATGCTAGAAGGCGTACATTCTTCTTCGCACTGACTACTTCTTTCGCTTCGTCGCTCACTGTTGGCGCAATAATCACTTCAACGAACTGACGATCTACAATAGCTTGCGCTGTTTTAGCATCGAGCTCGCGGTTAAAAGCGATAATGCCGCCAAATGCAGAGGTAGGGTCGGTTTTAAACGCACGGTCGTAGGCGCTTAAAATATCGTCACCAATGGCAACACCACAAGGATTGGCGTGTTTAACAATAACGCATGCTGGCTCGTCGAATTCTTTAACGCACTCTAGAGCTGAATCGGTATCGGCAATGTTGTTAAACGATAGCTCTTTACCCTGAAGCTGTTCAGCGGTGGCAACAGAGGCTTCTTGAATTGTATTTTCAACGTAAAAGGCGGCATTTTGATGACTGTTTTCACCATAGCGCAGGTCTTGTTTTTTGCTCATTTGAACGTTGTAAGTACGAGGGAACTCACTGTGCTGGTGGTCGCAGTCTTCTTCACATTCTGTGCTATCTAGACGTGCACCAAAGTAGTTGGCAATCATGCCATCGTACTCAGCAGTGTGTTCAAATGCTTTAATGGCTAGGTCAAAACGGGTTTTGTAATTCAACGAGCCGCTGTTGGCGTTCATTTCTGCTAGTACACTGTCGTAATCTGCTGCATTGACCACAATAGTCACGTCTTTGTGGTTTTTCGCTGCCGCACGCACCATTGTCGGGCCACCGATATCGATATTTTCGATAGCGTCTTCTAATGTGCAATCATCGTTGGCAACAGTAGCCGCAAACGGATATAAGTTTACGACGACCAAATCGATAGGCGCAATATTGTTTTCTTGCATAACCGCTTCATCAATACCACGACGGGCTAATATGCCGCCATGTACTTTAGGGTGAAGGGTTTTAACACGGCCAGCCATAATTTCAGGGTGACCTGTGTGATCAGACACTTCCGTTACGGGAAGGCCTGCATCAGCGATAAGTTTCGCAGTTCCGCCTGTTGATAAAAGCTCAACGCCCGCATTGTGCAGCGCTGTCGCGAAATCGACGATACCTGTTTTGTCAGAGACACTTAAAAGAGCACGTTTGATTGGTTTTGGTGTTTGCATAAATGTAGTAGCTTCAAAGTTGTAGTGTTGAAACAAAAAGAGCACCGATTGGTGCTCTTTGCTGGGCAGCGCCCTTAGAATTTTAGTTCATGCCGTATTGCTTTAACTTTTTGCGAAGTGTGCCGCGGTTGATGCCCATCATAATCGCTGCGCGGGTTTGGTTGCCGCGCGTGTAGGTCATAACTTCTTCTAGAAGTGGTGCTTCCACTTCAGCCAGTACCATCTCGTACAAGTTATCGATGTTTGCGTTGTCTAGTTGCTTTAGGTACTTGTTAACCGCTTGCTTAACAGAGTCGCGCAAAGGCTTTTGAGCCTGCGTTTGTGAAGGCGTAGTTACGGTAGTAGTAAAAGGTGAAGTCACGTTTTGATCGAACATAATACTGTGTTGCTCTTTAGTTAGTCATCACTATGCTGCGGGAGAAATCTGTCGGTTTTCTCTAGTCTGCAGCGCTTGAAAATATGCATTTAGTGCATCGAGTTGCTCAGTAGCATCATCGATAGCGTTAAACGTTTTACGAAACTGACGATCCGTATCATGCTCCGAGAGATACCAGCCCACGTGCTTTCGGGCTATTCTTACACCGGCTGTGTCACCGTAGAAACCCTGTACGTTCGTTACGTGTTCGTACAAAATCTCAAACTGTTGTGACAGTGGCGGTGGAGCCAAGGTTTCGCCCGTTTCAAGATAATGTTGAATTTGTTTAAAAATCCAAGGTTTACCTTGCGCGCCGCGACCTACCATAACGCCATCTGCACCAGTGTAATTCAGTACCTCTTGTGCCTTTTGCGGAGAAGTAATATCACCATTTGCAATAACAGGTATTGATATTGCCGCCTTTATTCGGCGTATGGTGTCGTACTCTGCTTCTCCTTTATACATACAAGCTTTTGTTCTACCGTGAACAGCAAGCGACTGTATGCCGTTTTGCTCTGCAATGCGGGCAATATCTACCCCATTGCGATTTTCTGGATTCCAACCGGTACGTATTTTCAGTGTTACGGGAACATCGACAGCGTTAACCACTGCTTTGATGATACTTTCCACTGTGTCTGGGTACTGAAGCAGTGCTGAACCTGCAAGCTTCTTATTCACCTTCTTAGCAGGACAACCCATATTGATGTCGATGATTTGCGCACCATTCTCAACATTAAATTGCGCTGCTTGCGCCATAAGCTCAGGATCGGCACCCGCTATCTGTACAGAGCGAATTCCTTCTTCGCCCTCATGGTTCATGCGCGCCTGCGACTTTGCGGTATTCCACACTTTCGGATTACTCGACAGCATCTCAGACACTACAAGACCTGCGCCTAAGCGCTTGCATAATTGACGAAACGGTCGGTCAGTTACGCCAGCCATGGGAGCTAACATCAAATTGTTATCTAACTTATATGGTCCAATTTGCAAAGGTTGTTGCAAAGGCTTTTGCACAGTTGGTTGCATAGGTTGTTGCATAAGTTAACGAGAAGCCCACCATTTATAATTGCACAGAAATTATACACCCGGCTAAAACGGGGCGCTAAGTGTACGTGTTTTCGCAATGCTTGAAAAGGCTAAAAATCACACAAAATTTCACTTATCGGTATTGACAGCGAAAAAAATCTGTCTCGTTAGTAATCTAACGCATAAATACTGGTGAAATTTTGTGCTTAAGACGTGAAAGCCACGAGTTAAAAGGGATGTAATGTGAAAAAATTTAACAACTACATCCTGCTTTTTATCGATTTACCGTATTGCGCAACACTGAGAGGCTGAAAATGTATGCGGGTTCAGTGAGCAAAAAATATCACAGGTGATGTCTTATTGAGCGCGCAGCACTAATGTTTGTGTCCGGATACTCTCGCCCATTCACCGTCAATTGCACTTGGCTCAAGTGAGATATTGTTCGCATAGGCCTGCTCAATAGTGGGTACCTGCTCAGCTAAAATACCCGACAGCACGAGCAGTCCATCGGATTTACAATATCCCGTAATGACTTCTCGCAGCTCAAGAAGAGGGCCAGAGAGTATATTGGCAACAACCACGTCTGCCTCTAGCACTGGCTGGTTTTCAGGTAAGAACACGTCTAGGCGGTCTTCTACCCCATTTCTGCGGGCATTTTCTTTTGTGGCTTGTAAAGCCTGAGGGTCGATATCAATTCCAATTACACGTTTGGCGCCCAGTTTTAAGGCGGCTAACGCCAAAATGCCGGAGCCACAGCCGAAGTCCACCACGGTTTTGTCAGTCATGTCGATACCATCTAACCAGCGTAAACATAAGGCAGTCGTGGGGTGGGTGCCCGTACCAAAGGCAAGACCGGGGTCGAGCATCACATTAACGGCATTAGGATCAGGAACGTCCCGCCAGCTAGGACATATCCACAGCCGTTCTCCAAACTGCATGGGGTGGAAGTTGTCCATCCACTCCCGTTCCCAGTCTTTGTCTTCTAGTGGTTCAAGCTTGTATTTGAAGTCTGGGCCCAGCACTTTTGCTTTGGCTAATCGTTCTAAAATACGTTTCATATCAGCGTCGGCTTCAAAGAGACCAACCACTTGCGTGTCGGGCCAAAGCAGCACTTCGCCAGGCTTAGGTTCATACATGGGGGTATCTTTCGCGTCCACGTAAGTGACTGCTTGGGAGCCATTGGCACTTAGCATATCGCCAATTGCATCTGCGTGTTCCGAAGTGGTGTTAATTCGTAGTTGTAGCCAAGCCATAGTCGTGTGCCGTTAACGTATTTGGCGGTATTGTACCTTTCACCTGACGTAAACGAAATCCGGCGGCTGATAAAAATAGTGTTCATTAGGGCATACCCTAGTTTTACAGCTCCTTTTTGCTATGTTCTTCTCAATAAACACGCTTTCGAAAAGTTAGCATTTTGATTAAAACTTAATCTTTTGTCGACTACCAACTTATCTACAAGCTTGTATTATTGACGCTCACTTATTCTTAAATGAGAATCACTTACATATGCGATCACCGCTTTTACCTCTTTTTATGCTGCTAGCTGCTTTTAACGTGCAGTCTCGAGAAGTAGAGGTACTTGTGGGGATGGATAAGCCGCCATACGTGAATTCTGCCAATGACAGTGGATTTGAAGTTGATCTAGTACGCGCTATTCTCAGCGATATGGGGCACAGTGCAAAAGTGCTCTATCTGCCCTATGGCAGAACGACAAAGGTCATTAATCAAGAGGCTGTTGATATTGCGCTAACGCTGACGCCTTCTCATGCAGTATCGGAAGATATCCTCTCTAATCCATACATTGCTTATCAAAATGTTGCGATAACACGTTCAGACAGAAATCTTCACATTGATAGTATTGAAGCGCTAAAGACAAAGAGTGTGGTGGCCTTTCAAACTGCCACATCAGTACTTGGTAGAAGGTTTGAAGCAACGCTGTCTTCGCAGCCGACCTATTTAGAAATGGCAAAACAAGCGCGACAAGTCGACATGCTAATGCTAGGCAGTGTTGATGTGGCGGTGATGGACAGAAATATTTTTTCTTACTTCAAACTAAACGACGACAGGTATAAAACCGATGATGTGGTGTTTCATGAACTCTTTCCTATTTCTACCTATCGAGCGGCTATTCCTAATAAAGAGCTTCGTGAGGCGTTTAATCACAGTTTGTCTGTAATTATTGAAAGCGGTCGTTACCAAGCCTTACTAGAAAAGTATGGGCTTAAATGGAGCGAGTCAGAAAGTGTGTTCGCTACTCTTTCTAACTAGCTTTTTAATCGCACACCGTTTATAGCGCACCTTTATTAGTGCGCTTTACAGAACAAAAAAAACGCTTAACTATTTAAAAAGCTATCCACGTAGTGGTAAATAAGTAAGGCTTGTTTCTGTTGCTTTAAATGCCTTTCTCACCGCGGCAATGTCTTGTTCGGTTACAGAGGGGGCGAACGCTTCCACCGTTCCTTTTGACGATGAGTTCACGCCCACACCATCCCGACATGAATCGCTAGAGGCTCCTCGAGCCCGACTTATGCTTCTTGGGCAATTCTCCAGAACATCTGGTGACTCATTGTTGTTTGCCATTGAGTCTTCTCTCAATATGATTTTGCCACCGTAATAAATTTTACTTTCCGACAATGAAAGTGCGGCCAGCTGCCCTTCAAGGATATTCCAGGTATTTACTTTACCTTCTTTAGCGCAACTTACCTTACCGAAATGGTAAGTGCCCGTTTCTAATTCTGCCGCTGCAAACGCACTTGTCGTAAATGTGAGGCGCTGGGTGTTCGCATTAGACTGAGGGACTAATTCAATATCGAGCTTGTCACAGTTCAGGTTGCTTGAAAGTTGGAGTACATAAGCCGTGTTTGGTGCTTTGGTTTGGTTGGCAACCGCGGAGGATGCCGCGACGGCGAGGATAGCCGAAGCAATAAAGAAGCGATTCATACAATATCCTTATAAGTTGAATGTATAACATTAGTTGCTAAGTACGTTATTCGCAACCTCTGTTGCTTAATTTTGTGGCACGTTTATTTTCCATTTAGGGTCTACATACCGCCAGCTTAAGGTAGTTATTTTCGTTACAAATGAACTATTTTTGCTGCATAGTATTAAAAGTAGTTAATGCGAAAAAAGCACGCAAAAAAGCGCGTTAATAAAATTACACCGCTATTTACGCTGAAGGCAGTTCGCCAACAGGCTTTTGAGTAGTTGTGTTGCAAAATAAGGGAAAAATAATGATAAAGAAGTGGTATCTACTCATATTTGTAGCGCTGTGCGGCGCATGCACAACAACAAGTAAACAGCAAAACACGGCATCACAATGGCTGGATAAACCGGCGTATGCCCAAGCCGGCGCTATTCAGTCTGGCGAATTATCGTCGTATGATTTGGTATCTGGCTATTTAGCTCGCATTGAGCGCCTAGATACTGAAACAAACAGTGTACTGGCTATCAATACCCAAGCCCTTGAGCAAGCTAAGCGCATTGATGCAAAAATTAAGAATGGCGAAAGCGTCGGCGCATTAGCCGGAATTCCCGTTTTACTAAAAGATAATATTGAAACAAGCGAGATGGCAACCACCGCGGGATCGATGGCACTGCTGAACAATACAACGGGTCGCGACGCGCCGATTGTGGCTAAGCTAAAAGCAGCAGATGCCATTATATTAGGTAAAACGAACTTATCAGAGTGGGCAAACTTTCGCTCGGAGTCGTCAATTAGTGGATGGAGTGCAGTGGGCGGGTTAACACGTAATCCACACTTATTATCGAGAAGCGCCTGTGGCTCTTCATCAGGTTCTGGCGCCGCTATGGCCCTTCGCCTAGCCTCTCTTGCCGTAGGTACTGAGACAAATGGCTCTATTATCTGCCCGTCTTCAATGAACGGTGTGGTTGGCTTTAAACCAACAGTAGGTATGCTTTCTCGCACTCATATTGTCCCTATTTCATTTAGCCAAGATACTGCTGGGCCAATGACAAATAACGTGCAAGATGCATGGTTAATGGCGTCTATCATGGCCGGCGAAGATGCAAGGGACAGCGCCACAGCCGATGCGGGCAAGCACCTTATTCAACAGCCTAATTCATCGCTTATTGCTACTGATTTAAAAGGTGTAAGAATTGGTGTGGTACGTTTCAGACAGGGCGATAACCCTCATATACTCGCAGCCTATGAAAATGCGTTAAGCAGCCTGGAAAATGCAGGCGCTACCCTTGTTGATATTGACGACTTCGACCAGCCAGATAGCTTTTGGGCAGACTCGTATAACGTTCTGTTAAGTGAGTTCCATTCCTCGATTAACGAGTATTTAGCCGACTCGCCTGCAGATATTCCTGCGAGAGATTTACAAGCACTTATCGCTTTTAACAAAACAGATAAACGAGAGCTAGCGTTGTTCAATCAAGACATTTTTGAAAAGTCGCTAAAAGCCGCAGCCATCGATAGCGAGGAATATAAGTCGGCACTTTCACTGATTCAGAAAACCGCAGGAACCAACGGCATCGATACACTAATGCAGCAGCACAATGTTGACGTTTTGGTTTCTCCTTCGAACAGTCCTTCGTTTTTAATCGACGGGGTGTATGGCGATCACTCGCCAGGCGGGTTTATCGGCGTTGGCTATTTAGCTGCGGTAGCAGGGTACCCACATTTAACCGTACCTGTTGATGACATTAAAAACCTTCCTGTTGGACTTAGCTTCATCGCGGGTAAGTGGATGGATGAAAAGGTATTGCGAATTGGTAGTGTTTTTGAAGCCAAGCATGGTTTTTCTATCACTCCGGGTCTTTTACCTTCACGATTTGATGCGCCTGAGCTTGAATCTATTACTGAAAACGTGACGTCCAACTAGGGCTTAGTTCCTCTATGAGGAGCTAACAACGTCTTATAACTGAAACACAAAAAAAGAGCCTCAACACCATGTGTTGAGGCTCTTTTCTATTATTGGTTTACATAACAATTGTGTAATGAGTGCTTAACAGCTTGTTCTTCATTGTTCACTCTGCCTCGCTGGAAGCCACTAATCTTCAATGAAGTTCAGCGCTTGCGAAACTACCGCTACGTTAGCACTGTCATTAACCATACATTTGAGACAGCACCGATAAGCCAACAGTGAAAGACACGCTACCTAGCCAGGCTTTTTAACCCAAGCACTACACCAGCCGTTTGCATTAACCAGTTTGCCAGGGAAGATATTACATGGACGGTGTGGTTCGCCATCGGCGCCCTGTACGTACATGCAGTTACTGCATTTTGCACCATCAACAGTTGAAGCTGGCGTGTAATTAAGGGCCTTTGCAGTGGCATCGTCTGCGCTCAGTTGTTCTTGAGCTTGTGCACGCAGTGCAACGCCGCCTAGGGTTAACCCTATTAACGTTGAGCCCGTGAATTTCATAAAGTCGCGGCGATTAACAGATTTCATAACATTCTCCCAATGAGATAGAAACGATAATGATTCTTTTTTATTCAGTGCCTTAAACGCAAAAAACCTGCCCAGAAAGGGCAGGTTTTTTGATACATACTTTATACTAACGCTTTTTCAGTAAAGATCGACAAAAATTGCGCAAAACTCAGTTTTAATCGATTAATAAAATTTTAACTATTGCCATTCATACACAATAGGACAGCGTCTGTGCTTAAAAGTTTACTTTGTTTCAAGGGGTACATTTGGCTTAGCGTATGCGTACCTCGCCAGCCGTTTGCTAGAATGATAGCTATCTAGCCCGCTGATTGACGCAGTGTTTAAAGCCTCAATATCAAGATACCCATCTTTATCAAGGGCATCTTTAGCAAAAAAGACTTCTTGGATTTCACCAATTACCATTTCGGTATTATTGAGCAAGCTAAAATGCTGAGCTACTTTAAGACCAATGTTTACTTCGCTTTCTTTAACATAAGGCGCACTAAACGTATCGCTGAAAAAAGGTGTTAGTCCCACGGCATCGAATTCGCTTTCATCTTGCTCGTAGCGGGCCGAGGTTTGGTGTGCTTTATCAGCCCACTGTGTATTCACGTGATTTAAGGTGTAAAAGCCCTGCTGCTTAATATTATCCAATGAATCTCGCTGCACAGTATGCGGACGCATTATCATGCCAAGTAGCGGCGGGTTAGCACCTATATGAACTACTGAACTAATAACGGCTAAGTTATTAGTTTTCCCATCTGTGGTGCCCAGCAACACCGCAGATTTAAAGCCAGACAAACTATTAATTAGATTAGCGCGGTAGCGCTGCTCTAAGTTGTCTAAATCATCGCGAGTCATACGGTCAGTCATTTTCTCTTTCTGCCTCTATAGAAAGTTCTTCACCGTGCTGAAACACTCTTAATTCGATGGGTTGACAGCAAACTTGGCAGTCTAATACCTGCACTTGACCAACGTCGTTTATTTCATCAATTTCAACGTCATTAGGTGCCATACAATACGGGCAGGAAAAGCCCATTGCGCGTGTCAAACTCATATCTTAATTCCATGTTTTTCTAATTTACTATAAATACGCTTATTACCAATGGGTGGATTGTTTTTAACTTCTTATGCATTGCTTGTTGAATGATTTTATTGGGTGACTTATCGAAAACCTTGGGGAACAGATTAGTGATCAGGTGCCAGTATTTTCGGTATTAATGATTAAATCAATACGCCCAAGCTTAAATGCTTAGGCTATCAATTGGGTATTTAAACAATAGTGAGGTGGTTGGTGTGGCAAACACTGTTGGGATATGTCCTTGCTGCAAACGTAAGACGCGACTGACATATCATCATCTTATTCCGAAAAAAATGCACAGGCGTCAATATTTCAAGAAGCATTATACAAAAGCCGAGCGCCAAGAAGGTGTGCATGTTTGCAGGCAGTGTCATAGCGGTATTCACCGCTTTTACGATGAAATGACTCTGGCCAAAAACCTCTGCACATTGCCGCTATTACTAGCCGATGAACAGTTGGCATCGTTTTTTAGCTGGGTAAGTAAACAGCGGGTAAAGGTTGATTAATGAAGCTGTATAAATATACACTATAATAAGTGTTTTGTTATGATTCGGGTCGCTGTGATTTAAGAAAGCATAGCTTGAGTGGCTATAACCATTAGCTGTACCCAAATATCTTTAACTGACTATTTTTAATTGACTGGGCTGCTGGCCAAATGCGAAAAGTGCGAAAAGATCTACCTCCCCGCTATTACCTCACTCATTTTCATGAGTTCCTCAGCTTTTTTGAGGGGGCAAGCGCGACACTGCTCTCTGATGAGGCCGCATCGTTTATCGAGCGTTTTAACGCGTTAGACGATGACAAGCAGTGCATTATCGTACGCGCGGCTAACCGTAAATATGCGATTATTGACCGAACACAATTTAATTACGCAGAAATTAACACGCCTCAAGCTCAAATAAACAGTCTTATAGAAAGCGGGTGGTTTGGCGACCTCACGAACGCCTCGTTTAATGACATAGCCGGAGTGCTTACCAAAGATGCTATTTTAACACTGTTGGCGGATTACGGCAGTACGCAAGGGCTGTCCTCACTCACTAAGCCAAAATTAGTGACACTACTTGGTAATGAAATACGAGCTAATGGATGGCCTAGCCGCTTTTCTATCGATAACTATTTAGTGTGTTTGTTTAACGATGCACTGCGCTTCCTATTATTTTTATATTTTGGCAATACGAAGAGCCGCTTAAATCAATTCTCCATGAGAGATTTAGGCGTTATGCGCACTCGTTCAGATTCTGTAACCGATGTTGCCCGATTTGAGAGTAAGTCAGATACAGAAGCTGCGTGGTTTTACGCAAACCACTACACGCAAATTCCGTTTTATCACACAGAGACTTTGCTTAGCCTCGCTGATAGCGACTTTCCTAGTACCGAAGGTGTGTCCGCAGGGTTTTATAAAGATCAATTGCTGTACGCATTAGGATTAAAGCTATTAGACGAAGACAAGCAAAAAGGCCTTAATATTCTACGTTTGGCAGACAGCGATAAAGGGAAAGAAAAATGGATAAGAGAAAGCTATAAACTCGGCTGCGTTGACGAAGTGAAAAGTGAACTTGAGTACATTATTGATAACCCGCAATCGGATACGTTATTGGCATTTGCTGAAGATTTCTATGCGCGCAAGTACAACAAAAAGCGTACCAGTACGGTTACCGATATGCTGCGTAATGCCAGTAGAGAATTATCGATTGATGTTAGCCAAAATCAGCAGGTTGAGCGGGGCGTGCTGGCCTACTATGCCAGACAAGGTATTGAAGGCTGGCGCACAGAAAACCGATTGTGGCGAAGCCTTTTTGGATTGACGTTTTGGAAGCAGCTTTATGAAGAGGATACCTTAGTAACAGAGTTTGACCGACGTCCACTTTCGCTTAAGCAGAATAACTTTTACGCCAAATTTGAAACCAGTATTGAAGCGTTGCTGTCGTCGTTAGATACGCCGGAAAAATTGCTATTTCATATTCAAAAAATGGCGACGCAGCACTACGGCAAGGTGAACAGCTTGTTCATGTGGTCTAGTCGGCTTTTAGCGCCCATAGAGGCATTACTTCGCCATGGGAAGCTTCAGTCTATTCACAGCTTATTGCGAATGATGTGCAAAGACTTTGAAAGCCTAAGAGATGGCTTTCCCGATATAATGGTGTACGAAAACGGGTTGCGATTTGAAGAGATTAAAGCGCCGGGAGATCAGTTGCGACGCAACCAGCTAGTGTCTATTCAGCGTTTGCAGCAGGCTGGGTTTGAAGTAGCTGTCACTACCGTAAACTGGGTACGCGACCCAGAACAGCCCTACGTTGTAGTTGATATAGAGACAACTGGCGGGAACAACAGCTATAACCGTATTACTGAAATAGGTATGGTGAAACTTATTGCTGGTGAAGAGGTAGCTCG
This sequence comes from Alteromonas genovensis, assembly GCF_010500895.1. GTDB lineage: Bacteria > Pseudomonadota > Gammaproteobacteria > Enterobacterales > Alteromonadaceae > Alteromonas > Alteromonas genovensis. The sequence continues at coordinate 190,163 of NZ_JAAAWO010000004.1, read as the reverse complement.
TTACCAAACGTTACTGAACCCTCAACGCCGTATTCCTTCAAATATTACTCGGCTGACAGGCATCTCAGATGAGATGGTAAAAGATGCGCCGCTTTTTTCTGAGGTTGCCAATGATATTGCAGAATTTACTGAGGATGCGGTATTTGTAGCCCACAATGTCAACTTCGACTACGGTTTTATTAAACAAGAATTTGCCCGCCTAGAGCAGTCATTCCGGCGCCCGAAAATGTGCACGGTGAGAGAAATGCGACGCACGCACCCTGGGTTGCCCTCTTATTCATTGGCCAATTTAACTAAGCACTTCTACATTTCGATGGAGCGTCATCACCGAGCTCTCTCCGATGCAAAGGCAGCTGCTGAGTTGCTAAAACTGGCATTTGAAAAAGATGACGAAGTAAATGACTTGGCGAACGACTAGGTTACTATCAAGGTTATCGACTAAGTAAGCGACCAGCACAGCGCGTTCTAATAAAAGTTGAACGAAGACGATATTTTTTCGTATGAATTGATATCACAAAGCTTTACTAAATATTGCGCTACACAAGCGTTATCATATGCAAGGTAAGCACTGTAAAAAACAACGTTGAAAAAAGCGTTTAATGAGAGAGCGCTTCAATTTGAGAATCGCTTTTACCTTAGACCGAGCAAAACCGTTTATGAGTACAATCATGTTAGACGAAGAACAACAGTCACGAGTCATAGAGATGGCGTGGGAAGACAGAACGCCATTTGAAGCCATCGAAAAGCTTTTTGGATTGCCTGAAAAAGAGGTAATCAAGCTGATGCGTAAAAACCTTAAACACAAGACCTTTAAAAATTGGCGTGCTCGTGTATCTGGCCGCAAAACCAAGCACTTGAGTTTACGGCCAGAAGGTGTAGACCGAGGTTATTGTCCGTCTCAGTACAAGGTTAAAAGTGCCAATAAATAGCGCCTGTTAGCAGGCGCTTTGAAGGCAGTTTTCTGGGGTTATTCTACTGTGCTTACGGGCAATAAAAAGGCCATAAGTTGCTGTCGAAATGGGCTGGGGAATACAAGGGTATTGCCCGATTCATTAATGGTTTTAGCTTGGGCTACCAGCGGCCGGTAGGCAGCGTAAGCGGTATTGTTTTGTTCCACCTCTTCAACCCGCTGCATAATGTTTTCGATAAACTCATTAGCGGACAACGCCTCATCCCTTTTTAAATCCTCAGCCAACGCTTTTAACACGTAGGTTTCCCATTCTTTTCTATAGCTGTCTTGAAGTCTTTCGGGGTAAAGCGTTAGGTCGTCGATATCTTGCTTTAAATCGACAATATCGAGAGGGTCGTCATACAAAACCCGCAGGGCGAGGAGCACATCGTCAGACAATCTGGAAATCGGGAGTTTCTCTTTAAGCTGTTTGTAACGGCTTTGCATAGTACTACCTTAAACGTCGTGAAGTGTCCCTAAGGCTGTAGTTTGCTTCCTTGTCATTAGCCTAAAGTCTAAAGAACTAGTGCCGTAGTTTAAAGGCGTAGAGGTTAAAAATAAGTAATCTTTTATATATGAACTTGTGCAAATTACGGGTCGTATCTATTCACGCACTGTTAAAGTGTGTACGCGTTCTTGCTGTTTGGCCCACCGTTTGGTGGGCCTTTTTTTTTGCGCGTTTCTCCCAGTACGCTCGAATAGCAGGCATAAAAAAGCCGGTGCAAGGCACCGGCTGAAGTGGAGACACGCTCCATAAGGTAAAACACACAAAAAGAAAAAAAAGTCATTACGGGAGACGTTTAAACTTGTGGTAAGTATAGGCGTGTAGTTTGAACAAGAAAAACAGTAAAAATTGATTGTTGTAATCGTTAAATTAGAATCAACAGGAAACGAAAAACCAAAAGAATTAAAAGGGGCATAAAGTTGGGCTGCACTTAAACAGCAGTGCAACCCAAGGGGGATCAGGCTAGGCCTAGTTTCTTTTCAAGGTAGTGAATATTAGTGCCACCGGCAAAGAAGTTTTCATCTGCCATGATAGAGCGTTGAAGCGGAATATTTGTTTTTATTCCCTCTATTACAATTTCTTCTAATGCATGGCGCATTCGAGCAATCGCTTCATCACGACTTTCACCGTAAGCGATAAGTTTGCCTATCATAGAATCGTAATACGGAGGAACCGTGTAGCCCGAGTAAATGTGTGATTCCCAACGAATACCCAAGCCACCTGGAGCATGAAACATATTGATTAAACCAGGGCTTGGAATAAAAGTTTGAGGGTCTTCAGCGTTAATACGGCATTCAATAGCGTGGCCGCGAATTTGAATTTGCGACTGGTCAATAGACAGAGGCTGACCTGCAGCTATACGAAGCTGCTCTTTGATTAAATCTACGCCTGTGATCATCTCAGATACTGGGTGCTCTACTTGAATACGCGTATTCATTTCAATGAAATAAAACTCGCCGTTCTCGTATAGGAACTCAAAGGTTCCCGCACCACGATAGTTTATTTCAACACACGCTCTGCGGCAGCGATCGCCAATTTTGGTTCGCATTTGCTCCGAAATTCCAGGTGCTGGCGCTTCTTCTACCACTTTTTGGTGACGACGCTGCATAGAACAGTCTCGCTCACCTAAGTGAATAGCGTTACCTTGCCCATCGGCCAGTACCTGTATCTCTACGTGGCGAGGGTTCTCCAAGAACTTTTCCATGTAGACAGTGGGGTTGCCAAAAGCGGCGCCTGCTTCTGCTTGAGTAGTTTCTATGGCTTTTACGAGCTCGCCTTCGCTGCGCACTACACGCATTCCGCGACCACCACCGCCACCAGCAGCTTTAACAATGATTGGGTAACCAATGCGTTTGGCTATGGTTTTATTGCGCTCGTTATCGTCTGTCAACGGACCATCAGAACCAGGAACACAAGGCACCCCTGCTTTTTTCATTGCATTGATAGCTGATACTTTATCGCCCATCAGGTTAATGGTGTCTGCAGTTGGGCCAATAAAGATAAAACCGCTTTTTTCTACTGCTTCTGCAAAATCAGCATTTTCCGCTAAGAAGCCGTAGCCAGGGTGGATAGCAATTGAATTAGTTACTTCTGCTGCTGCAATAATACGAGGAATATTCAGGTAACTCTCGGTTGCAGACGCTTTTCCGATACAAATGGATTCATCGGCGAGTAATACGTGCTTTAAATTTTTATCCGCAGTGGAGTGCACGGCTACTGTCTTGATGCCTAGTTCTTTACAGGCTCTCAAAATACGTAGGGCAATTTCACCACGGTTAGCAATAAGTACTTTATCTAACATTGTGAATTGCTCACTTATTCGATGATGAACATAGGTTGGTCGAATTCAACCGGATCTTGGTTCTCTACTAAGATTGCTTTAACAACACCGGCTTTATCAGACTCGATTTGGTTCATCATTTTCATGGCTTCAACAATACAAAGTGTATCGCCAACTTTAACTTGCTGACCTACTTCGGCAAACGCTTTTGCAGTAGGTGAAGACGCGCGATAGAAGGTTCCTACCATTGGCGATTTAACCACATGGCCGGTTGGTGCTGCTGGTTCAGATACTGCTTCGGGCGCAGCTGGGGCTTGTGCTGGCGGTTGTTGTGGCGCCGCCGGTGCTGCAAAGCTGTAGTTTACTGGGGCATGAACGCCAGTTGGACCACGGTGAATACGTACTGACTCTTCACCCTCGGTAATTTCTAGTTCAGCTACACCAGACTCTTCAACTAGCTCGATGAGTTTCTTTATCTTTCTAATATCCATGTTCTTTCTCTGCGTTATTTTTGCGATTTCGGTAAATTGATTGCTGCGGTTAGTGCAAGGGAATAGCCCATAGGGCCAAGGCCAACAATGACACCAGCTGCAACATCAGAAAAATAGGAATGATGACGAAAAGGTTCACGAGCGTGAACATTCGACAAATGAACTTCGATAAACGGAATGCTCACACTCAAGAGCGCGTCGCGGATGGCCACACTTGTGTGCGTGAATGCAGCAGGGTTAATGATGATGGCATCTGTATTACCCATAGCGTCGTGTATGCGCTCAATAAGTGCATGCTCAGAGTTAGACTGAAAATGCGAAAGCGTCACATCGCTGGAGGCAGCTTGAGCTTGCAAGTCATCAACGATGTCTTGCAAAGTTTGCGTGCCATACTTGTCGGGTTCTCTTTGGCCTAACATATTTAAGTTAGGGCCATTTAATAACAAAATATTCATCTAATTTGCTGCTATCTTCGTGTAACTGTCGTGGTATTCGTTATTTCAACAAAGTTTGCCGTCAGTTGCACGAAAAAAAGCCAATAACCGGTTCCGTTTTTAAGTTTATGTGTTGATTATAGAGATAGAGAAAGATTTAGCAGCAAAATACTGGTCTAATCAGGTGTTTTCGACGCAAAGTTTTCGCTACACAAACGTGGTTTGGGTGTTTTTATTGTTAATGAAACGTTGCTTTTTCAAGCGGTGTATCACCTGCCATGCGTGGTTTTCAGCGATTTCTTGAAAAGTTGTAAGCTAAAGGCGAGAGTTCTGTAGTGAAAACGGAACGCTTTGATAGCGACCGTGAAATTTTGCCACGTATACGCCGAAATGCAGGTGGGGAAGAGACGAAAAGCCGGTATTTCCGGTGTACCCGATAAGTTGCCCTTGGGTAATTCGTTGCTCTCGTTTTACCACAACACCTTCATATTTGAGGTGATAATATTCACCGGTGGTTCCATCGTCATGCAAAATGGCAACGTAATTTGCATGTTTCGCGAAATCTGGAGTAGGTCCGCCTTTTTTCCCATTGCGCTTGGTGTCTATAACAATACCCCCTCGCGCCGCAAGCACCGGTGTGCCTTCACTAGCACCAAAATCCAGAGCATATTTAGATACACCAAAGTGACTAAACTTTCCGTTAACGCCCTGCACAATAGGGTAGTTTTGTTGAGGTTGCAACGGAGACGCATAACGATATTCACTATTGTGAGCGGCACTAATATTACCTACTGTCCATTTCACGCGCATGGTGGAGAAAAAGCGAGATGGTGACTGGGTCTCTCCTAAAACAATAGGATCGTTATTAGCTAAAAAAGCATTGGCGTGGGCTGTATAACCTAGGTCTGTTGAATACAGCGTTAAAGCTACGGGTAAATCGATGTAACGCTGAACGCGTATGACATAGCTACCGCTGGTGTCGTCTTTTTCACTTAACAAAAAGCAAAAGCGGCGCTCATCAAAGCAACCCTCTCGCTGTGTGGATAAGGCGTGAGTTGCTGATGCCTGAAGGGGCCATGGCCAAATAAATAAAGCCCAAGCAATCAAGGGCCAAGCATCCAACGCCCACACAAAGAATGCTCGTAACCGATCATTCGCAGGTTTTTTATGTAGCCACTTACCTTGCCACTTATGTAGTCCACGCCGCAGAGTGATGATGCTACTCGTCGCGGGCATTATCTGCAGCGGCGCTGCCAGTAAGCGCACTGTCGGCAAGCGCATTGTTAACGTGCGTTGCGAAGTCATCGGCTTTCATAAACCCGGTTACCCGTGACTGTCTCAACTCTTCACCTTTTTTATCAAAAAATAAAATAGTCGGTAAGCCAAGCACTTCAAATTTATCAAACACTTCCTGACGCTGTGGCGTGTTATCGGTAAGGTCCATCTGCATCCATACGGTATTGCTCAGCGCGTTAACCACGTTTTGATCTGGGAAGGTGTATTTCTCGAACTCTTTACACGCCGTGCACCAGTCGGCGTAAAGGTCTACCATTACCGTTTGGCCGTTGTCGTTAGCCTTTGCTATCTTCTGCTGTAAATCGGTAAGATCTCTTGCCTTAATAAATTCAGGGTGAGTCACTTTTTCGCCCCAAAGCCCAACGTTTTCCCCGGTTTGATAAGTAATGCCTGCACTTCCCATAACGCCTGCCGCTACCAACATGGCCCGCAATAACTTCATTTTGCTGTTAGGCGTCGCGCGATTTAACTTCCAATAGTACCCAAATAAACCGAAGCCAAGTGCTGCCCACAAAAAGTCTGAATACAAGCTGTTCCACAACCGCTCTACAAACACTATGGCGACGGCCAGCATCATGAAGCCGAATGTTACCTTAACGACGTTCATCCAGTTCCCCGCTTTTGGCAGCAATTTTCCGCCTGTAACGCCAAATATGATCAGCGGAATGCCCATGCCAATACTTAGTAAATAGAGGGAAATAAATCCAAGGGTCATATCGCCCGTTTGTGCGATGAATAACAATATGCCGGTAAGTGGCGCAGTGGTGCACGGCGAGGCAATGAGCCCCGACAGCACGCCCATAATAAATACGCCCACGAAGCTGCCGGGGGTTTGGCTGTTGCTTGCTGAGGTGAGCTTTTCTTGCCACTTTGCAGGCAGTTGTATTTCAAAACCGCCAAACAGGGCCACGGCTAACGTGGCAAATAAAGCAATGAAAACACCTAGCACAACAGGGTGCTGAAGCGCCGCTTGAAATTGCGCCCCCGCTACTGCCACAACCAATCCAAGTAGAGAGTAGGTAATTGCCATGCCTTGTACGTAAACAAAGGTAAGCCAAAAAGAATGAGAGAGGCTTTTTGTATTACCCTGACCAATAACAATGCCTGACACAATGGGGTACATAGGGAATACACAAGGAGTAAACGCAAGGCCGATACCCAAGATAAAGAATAACATCAGAGTAAGAGGGAGGTTTTCTTTATTAATTAACCTGTTGGCAAGGGAAAACTGTTCACTCTCTGGTGCTAAAACGCCATTTTGAGCTGCTACTTGCCCATCACTAACGATTTCATTGAGATAAACGACTTTTATCGTGGGTGGGTAGCAAAGCCCAGCATCTGCACAGCCTTGATAACGCACTTTCACCACGCCATCAGAAGAGGCCTCTTCTAGGGGAAGCGTTATGCTGACGCTGTTATAAAACACTTCCGACTTGCCGTAAAACTCATCTTCAATTATTACCCCTTTTGGGTAGATAGCTTCGCCTATTGCGGCGTCTTTAGCGACGTATTTAAACTGCTTTTTATACAGGTAATAACCATCTGCAATAGTAAATGTTAGCGTTAGGGTGCTGTCTTTTTGTTTGAAGTCGAAGGCAAACGCCTGCTCAACGTCTAAAAACTCAGGCTCTTGTGAGAATGCGTTGTCTAGGCTGTTGGGGAATTGTGCTTGCGCAGCGGCGGTTACTGATAACGCGTTCACTAAAAGAAGAAAAATTAAAAATACCATTGTGGTAAAAGCACACGTTCGACGGGGCAGAGATAATGTCGACACTCGGTTTAGTAGGGCATTAATCATATTAATAACTTCAACTTCTATTGTGAGTTCTAAATTGCTTATTTTAAGCTACTGCCAGTAAAGTCAGCGCAATTGCTAATGTGCTCGGTGTTTTCTTTGTATTGGCCAAGTATTAGCTTAGTAATGAATTAGTACTGGTTCTGTACTTTTACTAGCGTTTATACACGCCGACCTTACAAAAGGTGCTTAACTATACCAAAATACGGTATAGGGTTAGATATACTTCACCGTAAATAAGGGCAAGACTATCTACTTAACAGCTGCATACTTTCGTAACAGCGGTTATCCCGTCCTGAAATAGAGTATGGTAAATTACTGCAAGTGATTGAGTCATAGTAAAACTGACGTAAAGTAAATCGGATATAAAGTAGAACTGATAGATAGTTAGACCGTTGGTGTCCAAATATTGTTTCACGCAAGTGTAGCTAGCTCACGGTTTTCGATAGCAGTAGTTATCGGTCGTATTGAACCTGTATTTAACCGAAAGCAAACGAACCTTTGATTGCTTTTGGGCTCAACACCCATATATCACTTAATAGACTGTTTAAAGAGGACTCACCTTGCGGGTTTTATTCATTTTATTTGCCGTACTTCCTATTTTAGAAATCGCCTTACTGGTTAATGTTGGCAGCATTATTGGCGGTTGGAACACAATAGGGATTGTTATTCTTACCGCTTTCATTGGCTCTTATTTTGTAAAGCGTGAGGGGATAAGTACCCTTCAAACCGCGCAGGCAAAAATGCAGCGCAACGAAATGCCGGGAAAAGAGCTTGTTGAAGGGTTAATGCTAGTGGTGGCTGGCGTATTATTAGTGACCCCAGGCTTTATCACCGACATATTAGGTTTCATGTTTGTATTACCCGGAACGCGACATTTACTTGCTGCGCAGGTGAGCAAGCACATGAAAATGCGCGTTGTTATGCCCGGTGCGGGAGCTGGTGGTGCTGGACCAGGCGCAAGTGGCTTCAATACAAACGGACAACAAAGCCCCTTTGGTAATGATCCCTTTGATAGTAATGGTTCGCCATTTAATACATCAGCGAAGAACAAAGACGATGTGATTGAAGGTGAATACACGGACAATACGCAAAACGACGAAGACAAGCGTTTGAAGTAAACCTACTTGATACCGCTAGCGAGTAGGTTTTGATTTGATGCTGAGCCGTCTCATCCTCAAACTAATCCCCCCAAACACGTGTATTTCGCAAAAAAATCAATTTTTTTACATTTTTTTGTGGAAAAACACTTGAACTTGTTTGGGTACTGCCCCATTTATCCGTGCAGATAACATTTTAACTGCTCAGCAATGAGCGTTCCAGGCAATCAACATTCAAAACAGTGAATGTTGAATATTCTTTAATTTGAATAGTGGAATTTTCAGGAGACTTGAAAATGGCAATTCGTCCTTTACACGACCGCGTAATAATTAAACGCGCAGAGCAAGAAAGTAAATCTGCAGGCGGTATCGTTCTGACTGGTTCTGCAGCAGAAAAATCAACTCGCGGTGAAGTCATCGCTGTGGGTAATGGTCGCATACTTGAGAATGGTGATATTAAAGCGCTAGACGTAAAAGTTGGCGACACCGTTATTTTCAGTGACGGTTACGGCGTTAAAACAGAAAAGCTGGATGGTGAAGAAGTTCTAATCCTTAGCGAAAGCGACATCCTAGCGATTGTTGAGTAATAACGACTAACGTTTAACCGAATTAGAGAGGAATTGAATCATGGCAGCTAAAGAAGTACGTTTTGGTGACGACGCTCGCACAAAAATGCTTAAAGGCGTAAACACGCTAGCAAACGCAGTAAAAGTAACGCTTGGTCCTAAAGGCCGTAACGTTGTTTTAGACAAGTCTTTCGGCGCACCTACCATTACTAAAGATGGTGTATCTGTAGCGAAAGAAATCGAACTTGAAGACAAGTTTGAGAACATGGGCGCACAGATGGTGAAAGAAGTAGCCTCTAAAGCGAACGATGAAGCGGGTGACGGTACAACTACCGCTACTGTGCTTGCACAAGCTATCGTTACTGAAGGCCACAAGTCTGTTGCTGCGGGTATGAACCCAATGGATCTTAAGCGCGGTATCGATAAGGCTGTTATCGCAGCGGTTGCTGAGCTTAAAGCACTTTCTACAGACTGTGCAGACAGCAAGTCTATCGCACAAGTTGGTACTATCTCAGCTAACTCAGATGTAGAAGTTGGTGACATCATTGCACAAGCAATGGAAAAAGTAGGTAAAGAAGGCGTTATCACTGTAGAAGAAGGTCAAGCACTTCAAAACGAACTAGACGTTGTTGAAGGTATGCAGTTCGACCGTGGTTACCTATCTCCTTACTTCATCAACAACCAAGAAAACGGTACTGTTGAACTAGATAGCCCATTCATCTTGTTAGTAGATAAGAAAATTTCTAACATCCGTGAATTGCTTCCAACGCTTGAAGGCGTAGCGAAAGCTGGTAAGCCACTACTCATTATGGCTGAAGATGTTGAAGGCGAAGCGCTAGCAACTCTAGTTGTAAACAACATGCGCGGCATTGTGAAAGTGGCTGCGGTTAAAGCACCTGGTTTCGGCGACCGTCGTAAAGCAATGCTTCAAGACATCGCGGTACTTACAGGCGGTACAGTAATCTCTGAAGAGATTGGTCTAGACCTTGAAAAAGTGCAGCTAGAAGATCTTGGTACAGCGAAGCGCGTAGTTATCAACAAAGACAACACGACTATTGTTGATGGTAACGGCGACGAAGAAGCGATTGAAGGTCGTTGTGCACAAATTAAAGGTCAAATTGAAGACTCTTCATCTGACTACGACAAAGAAAAGCTTCAAGAGCGTTTAGCTAAGCTTTCTGGTGGTGTTGCAGTAATTAAAGTTGGTGCAGCAACTGAAGTAGAAATGAAAGAGAAGAAAGACCGCGTTGAAGATGCACTACACGCAACGCGTGCAGCGGTTGAAGAAGGCGTAGTACCTGGTGGTGGTGTTGCCCTAGTTCGTGCAGCAGCTAAGCTTGCTGACCTAACGGGTGACAACGAAGACCAAACTGTAGGTATTAAACTTGCGCTACGTGCAATGGAATCGCCTCTACGTCAAATCGCGAGCAATGCCGGTGCAGAAGCGTCTGTTGTTGTTAACGCTGTTAAAGGCGGCGAAGGTAACTACGGTTACAACGCTGGCAACGACACGTACGGCGACATGCTAGAGATGGGTATTCTTGACCCAACTAAAGTAACGCGTTCTGCACTACAGTTTGCAGCATCAATTGCTTCACTTATGATCACTACTGAAGCGATGGTTGCTGAGCTACCTAAAGACGAAGCAGCTCCTGCAATGCCTGATATGGGCGGCATGGGCGGAATGGGCGGCATGATGTAAATCAATTGCTGTCTCTTATAGTCCTTTAAAAATTAAGGGTTTATATTTGATGTGTACAGTTAAGTATACTCAAATGTAGACAGTGATGTAGGACAATAAGAAGCGTTAAAAAAGGCGTTGGGTTTAGACTCAGCGCCTTTTTTGTTGTATTTGAGTCGGTAAGCGTTAAGATTTGATTAGAAAATAAAAAGTAGAGAATAGGAATGGAATCTGATTTAGAGTTGAAATATGACTACCTGCCTAACCGCAGTAATCCCGCCGCAGTCTTCGATACAATGGCAAAATATGTCAAAAGCTACGACGATTTAGGAAATCTACTAGCAGAGTCTATTGGTTTAAAGGATGATTTTACTTTTCAGTTAATCTCCGTCAATCACGGCTCCATTAAAAGCAGATTGGGGGCAGCAAAAGGGCGCTTGAAAAGTCTAGTAGCTGAGTCAATATTTGACTCAGCTGTGCATCTGCATAGTGATTTAACAGCAGTTGAAGAAACCTCTTCAGAAGAAGAAGTAATGGCAATAGCCCAAGGTCTAGAGGAGCGACTGACTCGAGCGTTAGATTCAACAGGAGAAGCCATAAATCCACCTATCGTCGACCCTAAAAGATTAGCTGAAGTTCTCCAATCACTTTCTGCTGCGAATGATAGTACTATGAATGGAGAAACTTTGCGGATTAGTTCGTCTACGAGTCGGAGCGATATGAACATGATGTGGCGTTTCACTGGTGACCCGAAGGAAATGTTTTCAGCAAAAGTCAGCCATTTCAAAGGTCAATTACAAATCAGGGTCAAAATCTCAGTTAATCAGGGCTCTCAGGCATGGGCTGTAACTGCTCTTAAAAACAACCTGACTTTCTATGCAAAAGTTCAAAACGAAGAATGGTTGAAGCGGTATCAAGAGGTTGACATAGCACCTATCAGCGCAAAAGACGTGGTAACTGCCGAGATAGAGTATGACGTATATGATTTACCAACGGGTACAGAGATCAAGAACGCTAAAATCACAAACGTATTGAGCATTGAGCGTTATAAAGGTACTCAAAGTGGCCTCTTCGATAACTAACCATAAAAAGCGGGTGCTATTAGCGAATCTTACAGCTGGCTATCTCTTTGTTTTGTTACCTCTAATTATCTTAGTGCTTATCAAACTGCTTCATTTTAAAAGCTGGCAATCCATTTTATTAGCAGGTGATTGGTCTTTAGCTTCCTGTATAATATTTGGGCAAAATGTAGCCAACCTTTCAAAGGCTGTTGTCGCTAGAGGTAAGGAAATTCAATCTAGCATGTTTGTCTTTTATTTTGCTAGGCGCCTTATTGGCGTTGTCATTTCATTGGTGATATATATTTTGATGCTGATTGAGCCAAACCTCTATCTCGGTATCCTCCAGATTGCACTATTTGCTTGGGCAAGTTTGAAATATTTTACAGATGGTATCGTCACAGAGATGTTGAAAAGTGAGGAGTAGAGTAAGCTGAATGAACTTTCTTGAAACCAAATTTTCCAACACAAGCAGTAATGGTCTGCAATTTAAATAGCAGCGTCGGGCGCAAATTTTTGTAAGTTGATTAGTATAGATGCTTACATGCCACCCTGATTTCGATTAACATTAAATGTAGTTTGGTTTGTCATTGCATTATTGTATTAGCGATACTGAAAAATAGATAGTAGGTTTATATAACGCATGTCTTTCAACCAATTAAATTGAACGATCTAGTGTGAAGTGGTAGTATAAAAAACGTACATGATTATTAAGGGATTACCCCAGTGGATTTCGAATGAAAGAATTTTTTAACACTCTTTTGAAGCGGCAGTTTGATGTAGCGATGTCTAACAGAATTAGAAGAGAGCGAGATACGCCAGTTGTTGATTTGGAGATTGAAGCGTCTGGCTTTCAAGTTAATTTCAGATCTTTAGTAGATAATAAAACGGTAAATACTCAGGCGAGAAAGCTTCTAGAGTCATCTGCAAGCGATAAAGCTCCTAGAGTAATCTGAATACAGCGAAGGACGGTAGAGGAAGTACTTTTGATATCGATACAGGGAACGTTGTTTATTGTTTCGGCTATTGCTTTGTCCGGATACTTTTACAATGAAAAAAGCTATAAACATAAATATGCAATAAAACGAATGACAGGTTACTTGTTGTTTTATCGGCTGCTTTTTTCGGGAAGCAAATTTTTGGTTGCTGCTGGTTTTTTTTATTTTTTTACTGTTCCCGTATTAAAGACTCTAGCGAATGAAGAATCTGTATTTGGTGATGGACAAACATACGGGCAATATTTATTAAACATATTCGACTCATGGGCCCCTTATAAGCTTCTCTTTATAACCCTAGCAACGTTTTGCGTATCGGTAATATATACTTGGTTAACCAACTTACTGAGCATTGCGAAGATTTTTTTGTCTCACAATATCAATGAATTCTTTGCTGGAGTGTACGTAAAGGCTCAAAAGAAATCTGGTAATGAAAATGACTACATAAAAGAGTTTAAAAAAGCCAAAATTACTCTTAAAAAAGCGAAAAGGCTTCTTAAAGTACATCGATACAAAGCCGCTGAAAAAAATGAGTTTAAGCTTCATCTTTTTGAGGCCACACTCAAATGGAATCCGGTACTCGTTTCTTTGTCTACAGGGAAAGCATATGTTGGATATGTTTTTGCGGACAAAATGGAAAGCATACATGCAGAAGACGATGCCTTCAGTATTATTCCGGTTGCGTCAGGTTACCGAGACGATGATCAAAAGTTCAAAATCAATGAGCTCCATGAAAATATTGCAACGGAGTTGATAGATATATCAGAAAGCGACAAGCGGGGTGCAAGTTTGAATAATACACCTATAAATGATCCAAGAATACAGCTCGCAGAGAGCTTATCTGAGTCTTTCAGAGTGAGCTTTCCATTTTCTTCAGTTGTTAGCGTGTCGTACTTTAAAATTTCTGATATCAAAAGCGCTTGCAAAACCGGAGTTTGAATTCTATAGCTATAGTGTAAAGCTTAAGGAAATATGTTTACTAACGTCACTAAATCCTGTCTTTTTATATTAATGAATAAGGAGATTTTTCTCAACTTGCTTGATTTTTATCTGGCAGAAAGTAGGTAGATTTTCTCTCACCAATATATCCATTAGGTGCAAAGACCACAAAGTAAATAAGTTTGGACTAAGGTTTTTCTCAGATGCAAATAGTCAATTTAATTACGTTATTTGATTTTCGTATGGCAGCACTCCGGTTAGCTCTTCAGCTGAAACGTTTATGTATAATTGAATTGCGAACGAAGAACGATTTTTTTTAGCAATCTGTCATATCAATTATTTAAACTTGAAAGTAGTATTTTTTCGATAAGACGAAGAATTATGCCTAACGAAAGGCTATGCGATGGCACCAAAGAACACACTGTATATTTTGAATATACTGCGAATTATTAAAGACACTCTCCAGTAAAGATATATTAGAACAGCATTGAAATCGCAAATCTGTAAAATTTTTTAACGATTGAAGGTGATATTAATAAAATCGTTTTAGAGAGACGGAATATGGTTAAAGCCGCTATTCACAGTTTGTTTATCAGAAACGAGTCCCTACTGATGGAGCAAGTGGCGGAAAATAATTGAGCCAAACACCAAAAAACCATGACCCACAAATTGTAAATCTTGTAGGTCATGTATGCTTTTATATACTCTTCTCTTCAATGTAAGCGTCGATTAATTCCTCGAGGATTGCCAGAGGCACTGCGCCATTTTTCAGCACCACATCATGAAAGTCTCTTAGGTCGAACTTATCGCCCAAGGCAGTTTTCGCTTTTTCTCGCAGTTCCAAAATTTTAAGCATGCCAACCTTGTATGATGTCGCTTGGCCTGGCATCACAATATAGCGTTCAATTTCCGAGGTTACATCGCTTAATGCCATACCTGTGTTACTTGCCATGTAGTCGATGGCTTCTTCTCGGGTCCAGCGTTTTTGGTGAATTCCAGTATCTACCACTAAGCGTACGGCTCTAAACAATTCCGCTTGAAGTCGACCAAGATTGTCCAGTGGATTGTCTTGAAAGCCCATTTCCCACGCTAAATACTCTGAGTACAGCGCCCATCCTTCTGTATAGGCAGTGAATGGCGACATTTTTCGAATAAAAGGCATGCCCTCCATTTCCATCGCTAACGCTATTTGAAAATGATGGCCTGGAATACCTTCGTGGTAGGCCAGCGTTCGCATACTGTATTTAGGTGTAGCCTTTATATCGTAAAGATTAGCGAAAAAGCGGCCCGGTCTTGAACCGTCTATGGCTGGCTGCTGATAATACGCACCAGGTGCAGTTTTTTCCTTAAACTCAGGAATGCGCACTACTTCCATGCCTGCTTCGGGACGAATACGGAAAACCTCGCTCATACCTTCTTCAATTTCATCAAGAATGGTTTGATAGTCTTTGAGTATTTGTTCACGGCCAGCATCACTGTCTTCATAGTAATGAGAAGGGTCTGCTGCAAGGGCATCCATTGCTTTTGTAAACCCTAACGTTACGTCGTAGCCTTCGCCTTCAAGAATTGTCAGCATTTCGCCTTGAATTCGAGCAACCTCTTTTAAGCCGATATTGTGAATTTCGTCTGCAGTCATATCGGTGGTAGTGAAAAAGCGAAGGGCGTTGGCGTATACTTTATCGCCGTCGGGTAAGTGCCAATAACCGTGATCGTTACCTGCCTTTGCCTGTAGTGTTGTGAAGTAGTCGATAAATAGCTGATAAGCGCGATTTACATCATCGTTAATGCGCGCTTCGGCTTTAGCCAAGAACTCATCCTGCTGTTCTTGCGACAGTGTTTCTACATCAGCCATTTTCTCTTTTAACGAGCTATACAAAATGTTCTCGTTAAGCGGCGAAGCAACAAAGCCGTTCATTTCATCGAGCACGCGAGTAATAACAAATTGGGGAGGAATAATGCCTTTTTCCTCACGCAGTTTTAGCCCTTCAAGTACTTGAGCAAACTTTTCATCTACCGCGCCTAAGCGACTTAGGTAATTTTCAACATCGGTTGCATCATTAATCTGATGTTGACCCTGCATGAAGCTTGGAAAGCCGTTTTGCACACCAAATAGTTGGTTTACAGGATAGGTGTGATACTGAAATGGCTCGTTGCCAATTAAATAATCCAGTAAATAAAGAGTAATTTTTTTAGAAAGTAGCTCGTCTTTACTTAAGTCTTCATTATCGTAATCGACGATAACTTGCCTAATGCCTCGGGCTTTATCAAAAAGGGCTTCGCCTTTCTCGGGGCTTGCATCGTCGAGTTCTGAATTATGACCTTTAATACCCACAGACTCTAAAAAGCCCAACGACGTTAAAGTTTCAGGGCTATCAAACGCAACCTTTACCATTTCTCTGTTTAAAAAATTATTAAAGTAAAAGGGTTTATCTGCATACCATTCGTGAGCAGCGAAGCTGCCGCCAAGCAGTACAACAACCAGTAAACCTGTACCAATCCATTTAAAAAATCGTTTCATTATTTTTATTGTCCACATTTTATTCCCACTCTACGTTAGCGGAATTTGCGCCACAAAGTAAACCAGATTAATGGGTGTGGTTAGCAAAGGCTGCTTTATCCACGAAGAGATACCGAAGAGCGAACCCAAAACAAGCACAGATTATATTCAAAACCGGAATACTGATTCCTTTTATGTGTCGTTTATACATTAATAGGGAGGTATTAAACTGTGTCCTATTAAGTAAACAAAGCTAAGCAAACAGAGCTACGCAAACAACTAGTCTGCGGCTTTGATTAGGAACACTGAGAACAAACAATGGCATACCAACATTTAGAAGCGGCACGAGCGTTAACGTTACCCTCACGAGAAGCCATGCTTCAGCGTGCGCAATCGGTACAGCAGTTTTGGAGCGGTAACCAAGAGCTTCTCGCCAATGCTTGGAATGAGTGGGAAGCGGCTGAACAAGTTGACGGCAATTCTCTTAATTGTTCATTACTTGATGCTCACTTGCGCAAGGCCGTTAACGCTGCATGGGAAGACCCATCCAAAGAGTTAGATGTTAAATCGCTGTGGCAGCAAGTTGCGCCCGGCGTGTATACCTGCCAATTCTTCAATCCAGAGCAGCTTGGTAAGCTTAGAGCATTTTTGGAAAAAGCATGGGATGCGCAAATTCCGTTGAGACCGCCCTACGGCATTGTATTAAACCGCAAAGGTGCAATGCTCGATGCCCGCTCAGAAGGGCATTTAGCAGCCCCGAGTTTTCAGCAGTTTTATCGTGAATTAATTGATGCGTATATGCGCCCCATCGCTCGTTTGTTGTTTCCTGAAATTATTGGATATGATAGCCAAAGCTTTGGCTTTTCAATTAATTATCAGCCAAGTACAGATACGTCTATTCGGCCTCATACTGATGCCTCTTCGGTTACCTTAAACATCAATTTAAATTTACCAACAGAATCGTTTTCCGGCTCAGCCGTAAACTTTTTTGATGCTAGTACTGGGCACACAAACGAACTAATGTTTACACCTGGGAGCGCAATTATTCATAGAGGATCGGTGCCTCATGCTGCTTTACCTATCACCAGTGGAGAGCGCACTAACTTTGTATTTTGGCTTTTCGGAAAGCAAGGCAGTTTGCCAAATCCGAAAGGCGATGTTCAACCTGTAGATTCAAAGGCGCGTTGGTCAATGCCGAAGGCCCTTAATGATAACGTTACAACAGCAAGCTTTCCTCAGGATAGCTATGCACCGTTTTAGCCCGCAACTTTAGTGAAGAGCTCGTTAAACGGTGGCTCATTAGAAAGTGGCTCATTAAAAAGTAGCTCATCAAGAAAGAATACGACCGACAACGTGTAAAGCAGGTTAGGCAAACAACGAGGATTTAAAAAATGAAAAAAGTATTAATAACAGGCGCAACAGACGGTATTGGGTTAGAGACTGCGAAATTACTGGCTGCACAGGGTAATCATCTGATCATGCATGGACGTAGCGACCATAAACTGCAAAGTGCCTGCGAACAAGTGAAGCAATATGCTCCTGATGTGACAATCGATACGTACCTCGCCGATTTGTCGACGTTAAGTGATAGTAGAAAGCTTGCTCGTTCAATTTTAAAAGACCATTCAAGAATTGACGTGATTATTAACAATGCTGGTGTATTTAAGCTGCCTCAACCTATAACACAAGAAGGTTTTGATGCTCGCTTTGTGGTTAATACCTTTGCCCCGGCTATTATCACTGAATTGCTACTACCAGTATTAAGCGAAGACGGCCGGATAGTGAACCTCTCCTCTGCTGCACAAGCACCGGTGCAAGTCGATGCTATGAAAGGGCTTGTTCATCTTAATGATGATTTTCAGGCTTACGCGCAAAGTAAGTTAGCGTTAACGATATGGAGTGAGCAGGTGTCTAAAACGCTTAGGCCTGGGCAAGTTAGTGTGTCGGTTAATCCAGGGTCGCTTTTAGCGTCTAAAATGGTGAAAGAAGGGTTCGGCGTGGCGGGTAACGACTTGAGTATTGGTGCTCAAATACTGTGTAAAGCAGCCCTATCTGATGAATTTCAGCACTCGTCAGGTAAGTATTTCGATAACGACTCACAGCAATTTTCTTCACCACATAATTTCGCAGTTAATGCAGTTAACTGCCAAAAAGTGATGGAAGCGCTGCAGTCTGTTGTTGAGGAGTAGTTTTAAACACAGTGAGGCATACAAGCATTGGTTGTACGCTCATAACTCTTAACTCATAACTCAAAACGCGGAAAAGCCTGCAAGCAAACCAATCGCCAGATGCGGATGCTTGTAGGCTTTTTTATCGCGTTATCTTTTATTCAGACTCAGATGTAGAGTCAGAATGCGCCATAATAGACACCGTATCGTTGGCCCTAATGTATAAAACCGTTTCTTCATTGGCGTTAATATTATGTGAGAACGAACTTTTGGAGCTAAAGAAACTGCCGGCTTCAAGCACTACTGCTGTGTCGGTGTTCTTTGAATCATAGTTGGCCTTTCCTTTTATAATAACGCTCTTAAAATCTTTCGCCGTAGTGAAAATGTGACCTTTTTTGCCTTTGGCAAATTTAACCAAATAACCTTTTAGCTCACCTTTGATATCAGGTAAGTCACTTTTCTGCCAAAGGTGAGCTATTTCAACGCCGTCGCCTTTAAGTAGTTCTGAGTCGTTTTCATTTAGCCAAATGAGGTTTGACGCATGCACGTTTATAGGCCTTTCGTTAGTGTCAAACTCAGCTTCAGGTGGCTTAACAAGATAGGGGCCGCTATCTATTTCAAGATAAATAAGGTTGGCTTTGCGGTTTGCCGCAGTAATGTGATTGTGACCGGCAGGCTGAGTCCAGAAAGATAAGCTAGGCAGCCACATGTGTTCTGCAGACGGCGTATCATTGTGAAGAAGCCCTTCAATAACAATACCTCTATAAGTGATGTTGTGAATATGCGGTGGCGATGAAAACCCTTCTTTAAACTTAACCAACATACCCGTTGCTTGGTTTTTGGCTCTATCGCCCCACAAATCTGTTGCTGCCGGGCTTTGATCTCCGCGAAGTGGATTTAAATAACCCCACTGAAGCTCTGCAGAAGACACAACTGAAGAATTGCTTTCATGGTTTTCTGCGGTGGCGTTGAATGACGCTGTGGCAATTAGTAAAGAGCCAGCTAGTAAAAAGCTGGTTAATACAAGACTAGCTCGATGAGTTGTATTGTTCATACATGTCTCCGCTTGAATAAAACTGCTAAAAGTTGAAACAGCAAAGGGAGCTGACTAGCAGCTCCCTATTAATTAACGCGTTGTATTACTTATTAATGAACAGTGGGTTAAACAGTAACAACAACCTTGCCCAACGCTTTGCCACTTTCTAATAGCGCATGGGCTTTACTTACTTCGGATAAGGTAAACGCCGAGTCATCTACAACGGGCTTCACGCCACCTGCTTCAACAATTTTGCTTAAGTCGCTAAGAATGCGAGCATGGGCTTCGCGGCGATAGTTATGAAGCATAGGGATAAGCATGAATACCACGTGTAGCGATAGCCCTTTAAAATGCGCGGTGGTGAGGTCAAGTTCTGTCATGGCCACTGTGGTCGCAACTTGGCCATTTAGCGCAGCCGCTTCAAACGAGTTGGTCATGTTAGCGCCGCCTACTGAGTCGAAGACGATATCGAATCCGGCGCCGTCAGTGTGCTTTTGTACGTAGCTTTCTACAGTCTCAGTTTTGTAATTGATAGGGCTAGCACCTAAGCTTTCAATTAACGATAGTTGAGTATCGCCGCCGCCAGTAGAAAATACGTTTGCGCCATAGTGTTTTGCCAATTGAAGTGCCACATGGCCTACACCGCCTGAACCACCGTGTACTAACACGCTTTGCCCTGCGCTAATGCCGGCGCGCTGCAATCCCTCATAGGCGGTTATGCCAACCAATGGCAGTGCCGCAGCTTCTCTCATCGATATATTTTTAGGTTTAAGAGCAAGCAAGTTGGCATCTGCAACTATGTACTCAGCGAGGGTACCAGGAAGGTCAGCTAAACCACCTGCGCAGCCAAACACTTCATCACCAACGTTATAGTCAGTAACGCCTTCGCCTATCTCTTCTATTGTGCCCGCAAAGTCCATTCCTAACAGTGCTGGCGCAGCAGGTGATAAAGGTAAGTCGGCACCCATTTGACGAATCATAGTGTCAACGGTGTTGATACTGGTTGCTGCAATCTTCACCAAAATATGACCGTCTTTAATAGAAGGCTTTGGAATGTCAGCGGCTTCAAAGGCATCCACACTTCCGTATTGATTTACTATCATTGCTTTCATATTCATCTCCTAGTGTATTTTTATCACTGAAACCCGTTGTGCAGGCATTGATGGTTCTGCGCTACGTGTCGTCTCTGTTGTTGATGGCTGTAGCTTAATAGTATTGATATTGAGAATAAATGACGTATAAAAGAAATGAGAATTCTGGTTTTGAATATAATCGTTAGAATAGTAACTTAATAAGTCAGAGGAACAGGAAATGGATACCAACGGCATTCGCTTATTTGTGATAGCGGCAGAAACGTTAAACATTAGCGAGGCAGGAAAGCGGCTAGGCCTCGCGCCTTCTGTCGCCAGTGCTCGGCTGTCCAAATTAGAAATGCAGCTAAAGGCCGACTTGTTCCACCGCTCTACCCGCAAGGTAGTGTTATCCATAGAGGGCGCGGAGTTTCTTCCCTATGCAAAAGAAATTGTGGCCCAAGAAGATGCCGCTCATGCGGCGTTCGGACGCGGTAAAGCTACGGTGCAAGGCACGCTAAGGTTTGCATCATCTAGCAGCTTTGCACAGCTGTTTATCAGCCCTATATTGCCTGAGTTCCTCGACAGGTACCCCGGGATTAACCTTGAATTAAAGCTATCAGATACTCAAGCGAGCCTCATTGAAGGTGGGTTTGATCTAGCGCTGCGCAACTATGCCGTGGAAGACAGTAGCTTGATAGGTAGAAGGCTGGCAGACGATACCAGAATCATGTGCGCCTCTCCTTCGTACATTGAAAAACATGGTTTTCCACGAACCGAAGCCGATTTGGCAAACCATCAAATAGTGATGTTTGCTAACGCTAAACCACGGGTATTGGTGAACGAAACAACAGGGCATACATTCTCGTTTCCAATGGCGTCTGAAAAGCCGCGGGTGGTGTGCGATGATGGCGCAAACATGCGTATCGCCGCAAAAGCGGGAGTAGGGATATGCATGAGTTCAGTGTGGAACGTGCACACTGAGCTGTCTGAGGGAAGCTTAGTGAGAGTATTGCCCGATTACCGCATTAGCGATAGCGCGGCAATCTGGCTTGTGTACCCAAGGTCGAATGTACTTACTGCAAAGGTGCGGGTGTTTATCGATTTTTTAATAGAAAAGTTAGGTGATTTATCAGTGTGGGATCCTAAAGCAGATACTAGAGCGAAATCGTAAAGCGAAATCGTAAAGCGAAATAGCGTAGCGGGCTAGCACAACACAAAAGCAGAAAGGAATAACAAAACGAAAGCGTGTATCCTAACCGTCCTATTTCAAACTGCGTATTTCAGATTAAGGGCAATGTAATATGGCAACAGCAGCCGCAGTGCACATTTTGGTAAAAACCGAAAAAGAGGCGCTTTCTATTTTAGAGCAGCTTAAAAAAGGTAAAAATTTCGGCACGCTAGCCAAAAAGCATTCAACATGCCCGTCGGGTAAGCGAGGCGGTGATTTAGGTGAATTTCGTCGCGGTCAAATGGTAAAAGCATTTGACGATGTTGTGTTTAAAAAAGAAGTGCTAAAAGTACACGGGCCTATAAAAACCCGCTTTGGTTTTCATATTATTAAAACCCTGTATCGGAATAACTAAATTCCCGATTCCCATTTTTCGCCGCATACATGTGTTGCTGTATAAGCGTTAAAGGGGCTGTTGTATTGATGAATGTTTTTTCGCATCAAAGCGTTGTGATCAACACTAATGAATGGAGTAGCGTTGGCGTTCCCAGCCTTATCTAGAAGATAGTAACTAGTAGAGTAGTCAGAAAGCAGCATTCGGTTAGTCGCTGCACTTTCTGTTAAACGCACGCGAGTTACGGCTTTAAACCTCGCCCTTTCATCACCTAGTGCCAAAATAGTGCGATAGTAATACCCTTTCTCTGTTTGCTGCTGAGAAAAACTATTTAATGTCGCGATAAGATCTTTGAGGCTTATCGCTTCTCGCTGCAGCATAAAATCATGATGAATACTATTGCTGCCGTGGCTATTGTCACCACCGGCGGTATAGGCCTGTTCTTCCTCTAGACGAGTTAAGTATTCTTGCCCTTCTTCGGTGTAATGCACAAGTGCTTCGGTATTCATGTGTACAAAGTAATCACTAATGCCGGCAGGTACCACTTCAAACAGCATAACATCGGGTGTTACTGCACCACGCTCTTCAGGCGTTTGTGGGCCGCGTGGCTCGCATTTTTCAGAAATGAAATAGTAGTATTGTCCCGCTTCAATGGCCTTGGCACTATGATGAAAAAAAGAAGATGCGATAACGATGCCGTATAACATCGTTATAAAGAAACGGAATGCCATAATGCCAGCGCCCTTATTTGAATTAACTAACTAGGGCTTTAGTTTACGGGTATACGCACTACAATGCGATATGAAGTCTTGAATTGAAGCAATATTGGCAGAAGCCAAAAGCTACTGCTGTTTTTCAACTTCCTCTATTTTCTTCCACAAATCTTCAGATTCTGCAGTAAGCATAGAATACGTTTTAATATCGCCTTTTCTTTGCGCAAGCATGGCTCGCTCTAAAAGCTGGTCGTATTCTTTCCGCATTTTCTTTGACGGATTCGATTTAAAAAGCCCAAACACTATTTTTCTCCCCACGCTACACGGTACATTTTTTTCTAAACACATTTTTTGAAAAAAAGCGTATCGGCTGCGTACTCTGATGATGGTGTATTTGTTGTAATATTTTAGTGAGTAAAACGCTCAATATCATATGAAGTCTTACGCGCAATGAGTAAACGTTTTTTTTCTAATAACTGATCACATTTTGGCAAAAAAGATGTGTTAAAAAAGAAATGGCAAAAGAGAAATGGCAAAAGAGAAATGATAAAAATATGGCTCGCCTTTTTACCCAATAAATGAGTTGAAATTTTCGGTGAACTGCTAAGCTCTGCTCGTTTTTTGTACCTTTACGGCTGTGCAAAAAACAACCTCCATACTTTAAATCTCCCTTTACTAATTACAATCCTGACAAATGAAAACAAATATAAGTGAATTTCATATAAATTATAGTTATGTAATCAAGCTTAAAAATTTTTGTAAAAAATATATTCAGGGCGTATGTTTACTGAGGCCTAGGGTGAAAATCGAACAGCTTTTTTCGCGCGCTATCACGTAATTAAAATTTAAACGGGCGTTTAATTTAGTCAAAAAATAATCAGCATAAATGAATAAAATGGTTTCAATGAGAACAAAGAGTGTCATTCTCAAAGTGCCTAAGAATAAGGAGAAGCGTATGAAAGTTGTTGTTTTAAATGAATCTAAAACGCCAGACTCGCTAAATAAAGTGGAAAAGCGGTGTGCTGTTACGCCATCTAGCGCGCAGCGCCTAATTAAGAAAGGGGCTTCTATCATCCTTGAGGCCGGAGCAGGACTACTTTCTGGCTACTCTGATAAAGAATATGAAGGTGTGGGTGTTTCCGTCATTAGTGGTGTGAATGAGGCAGTATCATCTGCAGATATGGTGGTAGCCGTCAACAAGCCAAGCGAAGCGCAATTAGCGTTGATGAAAAAAGGGGCCATTGTGGTTGGTCATCTTGACCCTTTCTTTCAACAACCGCTTGTTGAGTCGATTGCTGACAAGCAGCTTACGGCTATTTCAGTTGAAATGATCCCGCGTTCTTCCCGTGCACAAAAGATGGATGCGTTAAGCTCTCAAGCGAGTTTAGCGGGCTATGTAATGGTGATGCAGGCTGCAAGTTTGCTCCCTTCTATTTTACCTATGATGATGACGCCATCGGGCACAATTAAACCCGCCAAAGTATTTATCATTGGCGCTGGCGTGGCAGGCCTGCAGGCTATTGCAACTGCAAAACGCCTTGGCGCTAATGTACTTGCCTACGACACTCGCGAAGTGGTTGCAGAGCAGGTTGAGTCTCTTGGTGGAAAATTCCTTAAAATTGATATTGGTGAAACCGGGCAAACTAAAGACGGTTACGCCAAAGAACTTACCGAAGAACAAAAAGCCAAGCAGCAAGACGCCCAGCGCGACGCTATTGCCGATTCAGATATTGTGATTACAACGGCGCAACTGTTTGGCCGAAAGCCCCCTGTGCTTATTTCAAAAGACACCTTAGCGCTAATGAAACCTGGCAGCGTTGTAGTGGATATGGCGGCCACCTCTGGCGGTAATGTTGAAGGCTCGGTCGCTGGAGAAACCGTTGAGGTGAATGGCGTTAATGTTATTGGCGATGGCTACTGGAGTCAGTTTGTCGCGCGAGCTGCCACCGACATGTACGCCAATAATATTTATAACCTTGTGGACGAGTTCTTCGACACAGAAACCAATACGTTTAACCTTGATTTGGACGACGATATTCTTGCTGGCTGCGTTATTGCGCATCAGGGAAGCGTTACTAACGACATGCTGCTTAATGCATACAAAGGAGCTTAATTGTGGAAATCATATACTTACTTTTTATCGTGTTATTGGCAGGGTTTCTTGGTTTTGAACTCATCCGAAAAGTGCCAGCTACGCTTCATACGCCCTTAATGTCAGGTTCAAATGCTATTTCAGGTATTACCTTAGTTGGCGCCTTAGTGGCATCGGGTAGTGACAACAGTTTGTTAACTACCGTGTTGGGTACCATTGCGGTGGCACTGGCCAGTATTAATGTGGTGGGGGGCTATTTGGTCACCGACCGCATGCTAAATATGTTCAAAAAGAAAACGAAGTAAGGAGTACGCAGGTGAATGATATTGTAACCACGATTAACCTTGCGTATGTAGTTGCTGCGGCACTATTTATTCTTGGTCTTAAGTTGTTGAGTCACCCAGATACGGCGAAAAAAGGTAACTTTATTTCTGCTATTGGTATGTTTATAGCGGTTGTTGTTACTCTGCTCGATCAGCAGATCATCAGCTATCACTATATATTGCTAGGGTTTGTTATTGGCGGCGCTTACGGTGCGTGGAAGGCAAAAACCGTTGAAATGACTTCAATGCCAGAGATGGTGTCGTTGTTTAATGGTTTTGGTGGCGCAGCATCGCTGTTACTTGGTTGGGCGACGTTATCGAGCATGGGCATAGCGGCGCTAGAAACGGCCGGCGCGTTTACCTTTGTAACCCTATTTTTCACCATACTTGTTGGTGGCGTTACCTTTTCAGGCTCGGTAGTAGCGTGGGGAAAACTGTCGGGGAAGATGAGTTCAAAGGCGGTTGTTTTTACCGGGCTTCGCGAGCTGAGTATTCTTCATTTAGTGGGCATGTTAGCCGTTGGCTATTTGTTTACTACCGAACCATCAAACGCAGTGTGGCTGTATTGCGCTATCGCAATTGCACTTAGCTTTGGCTTATTGGCCACCATTTCTATTGGTGGTGCTGATATGCCCGTGGTTATTGCCTTGCTTAACAGTTACTCGGGCATAGCGGCCTCTGCTGCAGGTTTGGCCACCGGCAACACCATTCTTATTGTTACTGGGCTGTTGGTTGGCGCGTCAGGACTTATCCTGACGAATATAATGTGTAAGGCCATGAACCGCTCACTAATGAACGTACTGCTATCTGGATTTTCTACACCTGTTGAGGCAGGCGAAAAAATTGAAGGCGAGATTAAGGTACTTGCCGCACAAGATGCATTTTACGTGTTAGAAGCAGCGCAAGCAGTACTCGTTGTGCCAGGGTATGGCATGGCGGTTGCGCAAGCACAGCACGCAGTGCGTGAGTTGCAGTCTTTACTGGAAGATAACGGCTGTACGGTAGATTACGGTATTCATGCAGTGGCAGGGCGTATGCCTGGGCACATGAACGTACTGTTAGCCGAAGCCGATGTTCCTTACGATCAGCTGTACGAAATGGACGATGTAAACCCTCGCATGGAAAATTATGACGTGGTGATTGTTATTGGTGCCAATGATGTAGTTAATCCAGCCGCAAAAGAAATGAAAGGTAGCCCTATTTATGGCATGCCGGTTATTGAGGCATACCGCGCCAAAACAGTATTTGTATTAAAGCGTTCTGCCAATGCTGGTTTTGCTGGGGTGGATAACCCACTTTTCTTTAAAGAAAATACGCGAATGGTGCTAGGTGATGCGAAAGAAACCATCAACAGTATTATCCGTGAATTTGGTGACGATTAATCACGTTCATCGGTAAGACTAAATTGGGCCCGGCAATAACTCAGTTCGCCGGGCCTAACATATAGTCAAAACTCATACTTAATAAGCCGCCTTAATCGCACCGCCTAAAACTACAAAATATGTAACAAGTACAAGGTTGTTTAATCTTTCAATACGTTCTAACATCGATTTACCAGCCTTTTTCAAATACCGAGTGTTAAACCTGTAATGCGTGGCAACCCGTCTCATCGTCCATTTGATATTGAAATATTTCAGAACTGTATTTTAGTCACTCTTCGTGGGCATTGGGGTATGGGGACTAATATTACCTACTTGGGCGAACTGTCAGATGCACTGCAAAGCAGAAAAGGCAAACCCTTCCATTTATTCGTTGATATGCGCTCTTGGTCTAGTACAAAGACAGAAACCGTTATACGTATTAAAGACTCAATTCAACTTGACCGCAGAAACCAACTAAGTGAATTGTGGCTGGAAGATGATACGACTGATGCTAATCATATCGCACAACGTTATTTAGAAAATCAGCATTTTACTTTTAGTCGCACTAACGATGTAACCACATTTTTAAGCGACGTTGATAAGAGAGTTGAACCAAGCGTGATGGCATACGTAACATCATGGATAGATACAGCAACGCCGCGATAAATTAAATTAGTCGAAACAATCGATATTTTACGTCGCAACATTTATGGCTTTGTCTATAATACGCGACTCATTTTTGCACGCATAAGTTAGGTAAACCCTAACGCACTTTTTAAAAGGTGACCATATTGTCTAATTGGAGTATCGAGGAAGCAGAGCGCGTCTACGGCGTCTCTCAATGGGGTGGCGGTTATTTTCAGGTTGGTGAAAATGGCAACGTTCACATTACGCCCGTGCCCGAAAATCCGAGTATACGCATAGACTTCAATTCAGTTATTGAAGATATACGTAAAGAAGGTGTTCAGTTCCCCGTTGTTGTTCGTTTTCACGATATCTTGCGCTCGCAAGTAGCAGGGTTAAATAAGGCATTTCGTAAATCGATTGCTGAAGCTGAGTACAAAGGCGAATATCAAGGCGTTTACCCAGTAAAAGTAAACCAAATGCGCGAAGTGGTTGAAGAGATTGTCGATGCCGGCAAACCTTACAACTACGGGCTAGAAGCCGGGTCGAAAGCCGAGCTTTTAACTGTGCTAGCCATGAATACAAACGAAGAGTCACTCACCATTTTAAATGGTTACAAAGACGACGAAGTCATGCGCTTAGCCCTACTAGGGCGCAAGCTTGGTCGCCGCGTAGTCGTGGTTGTAGAGAAATACACCGAGCTATTGCTGCTGGTAAAAGTAGCAAAAGAATTAGATATCGATCCTATTATCGGCGTTCGCTCGAAAATGACGGTAAAAGGTCGCGGAAAGTGGGAAAGCTCAGGCGGCGAAAGAGCGAAATTTGGTCTTACTATCACCGAGATAATCAATGCTGCTCGCTACTTAGAAGAGCAGGGCATGGCTCACTGCCTTAAGCTTTTGCATTTTCATATTGGTAGCCAGCTTACCGATATCAGAGCGGTGAAAGAAGCAGTTACTGAAGGCGCTCGTATTTATGCCGACCTTCATAAAATGGGCTTTGAGTTAGACTATGTTGATGTGGGCGGCGGCCTGGGTATTGATTACGACGGTAGTAATTCAACCAACGAATCGTCGCGTAACTACAGCATGCAAGAATATGTTGCTGACGTAGTGTACGGCATGAAAGAGATGTGTGACCTAGAGGGCGTACCTCATCCTCATTTAGTGAGTGAGAGCGGGCGCGCAATTACGGCGCACCACAGCTGCGTTGTGACTGAAATTGTGGGCGAAATTAAATCTAATGCCGCCACCATGGATACGTCAGCTAAAGAAGGTGAGCACTTTTTCTTAAAGAATATTAGAGAACTCGCTGACACCTTTGATGAGCAAGAAAACATGCATGAGGTATATAACGATGCCTCGCAGTACAAAGAGCAGGCTCTTGATGCTTTCAAACTTCGCGTCATTCCTCTTGAAGAACTTGCCAAAATTGAAACGCTGTATTGGCAAATTATGGGCAGGCTGCAAACCTGGTATCGCAACGAAGAATACGTACCGGAAGAGCTGCAGGAGCTTGATTATAGCTTGTCGTCGCAGTACCTGTGCAACTTCTCTGTGTTCCAGTCGGCTGCCGACACATGGGCAATCGATCAGTTGTTGCCAGTAGTGCCATTAACGCGCATGAACGAGGAGCCAACGGTGAACTGCTCTTTGGTAGATATTACCTGCGACAGCGATGGCAAAATTGACCAGTTCACTATTGGCAGAGAAATTACCGACGTGTTGCCTATGCACCCGTTAAAACAGGGCGAACCGTACTATGTAGGGTTGTTCTTAACTGGGGCTTATCAAGACGTAATGGGTGATATGCACAACCTATTTGGTCGCTTAAACGAAGTACATATTTACAGCTATGACGACGATCCAGAAGATTTCTATATCGAGGAAGTCGTTAAAGGCTCATCGGTAGAAGATGTACTTAACGTTATGCAGTATAACCCTCGAGCCATGGCATCTGACGTTAAACGCTTAATCGATAAACATGTGTGGGATGGTAAACTCAAGCCTAGGGAAGGCGTACGCTGGACAGACTTTTACGAAAAATGTCTAAACGGTTATACCTACCTCAAACAATCAAAGTAGGTACCGCTGCGTTTGGCTAGCTTTTCTTCTGGATATGAAGATTCAAAGTAGCAAGCACAGTGATAAGCCATTGAGTTAGTACGAGCCGGCGAGCTTAGTCGTCGGCTTGTTTTAAAAAGCGTTTCCACAGCTCTGCAGTAGCGCTGTTAATCATGTTCGACTCTGCATTCATTAACATGACATAACCCGCCTTTTTCTCAGGCATGAAAGCCACGTCTGCACGATAACCTTTTACCCATCCGCCGTGATAATTTAGCTGTTTGCCATCAAGGTCGTAAACACGCCAACCCAAGCCATAGTGGGCGTCGTTAATCATACCTCGCCAGCCTCGGCGATAGGTTTCGCGCTTAGTGCGTACTCGTTCTGTGGTGACATATTCCACCATTTCTTTAGAGATTACGGTGGGAAACTCTCCCAGCAATGCCTGCAAATAAATAGTCATGTCGTAAATACTGGCGTTAACCCCGGCGGCAGGTGAAAAGCGGTAGTAATTGCTTTCTACTTTACCCTCGTGCCATTTATTGCGGGCAATGGCGAT
Source organism: Alteromonas genovensis (assembly GCF_010500895.1). Taxonomy (GTDB): domain Bacteria; phylum Pseudomonadota; class Gammaproteobacteria; order Enterobacterales; family Alteromonadaceae; genus Alteromonas; species Alteromonas genovensis. The sequence goes on along the minus strand of NZ_JAAAWO010000004.1, from coordinate 160,503 downwards.
GTGTGGGCGTGCCCATGATTCTGAGGCAAGCAGCCCGCCTTTACCAACACTTGACGATGTCATACCCAGCGGAGAGAAAAGGTAAGATTGAATTTGGCTAGAATAAGACGTGTCTTGCCCGCTGAAGTAGTACTCTAGCGCGCCAAACAAGGCGTTTTGATACGTGTAGCAGTCTCCCGGTTTACACAGTGGCTCAAGCTCACCTAGGGAGGTTAGTACACGTTCTAATGAATAGTCGGCTTCAATTAAATTATCGTAGGCATTTGGCATAAAGCCGCTTGATTGCCCAATAATATGCTGAAGTTCTAGTGCCTCCATACCCTTGCCCTTGAAAGGAATGTCTGGAAGTAGGGTTTTAATGGGTGTGTTCCACGATAGCTGGTTTCGCTCTACCAATTTAGCGCTAAGCAGTGCTGTGAAAGTCTTCGATACGGATGCCAGACGAAATACGGTGTCTTTGGTTACCTTTTCGCCGCCCCGCTTGCGCGTTTTTCCGTACACATAAACTCGGGGCGTTTTCCCTTGTTCATAAAAAACAAATGCATAGCCAGGTACATTGTATTTATCTGCCTCTTTTTTTACATAGCTGGCATAGTTATCAAGCCAGTCAGCAGACAATGTGTGCGAGTAAAGCACTAGCAGCGGCAATGCACACATTAGAAAAAAGCGCGACATCGAAATGCGCAAAATAGTTGGCATACAGTTAGCTCATTAGGCCGGCTTCTCTGCAATAAGAGATAGGCAGTTGTTATCAAGGTGGCGATATTATGCGGATAGGTTGGTCATTTATCAAATGCGCGTAAAAACGGCACTTATTTAAAGAGTGCCGATAACTATTAATAAGCACTGAGAAACGGTAAAAAAGACAATGCAGCGCGCAGAGCAGAAAAAGTATGACAAAATAGTGAGTTCTGATTTTGTCGCCTTAATTTCGGTTTTTACGCGTAAACTAGGCATCTGTGTATAAGTGTTTTTAAGAACAGTCAAAAAGCAAAAGCGTGTGGCCAAGGCAAATATTGCCAACGCAAGCTTAACGCGAGTGATATGTGTAAGAGGTTTCAATGTCGGCAATAGACAATGCACAACAACAAGCCTATTCATCAGCGAGGTGCAGTAGAGATGCGCGATTTGATGGTCGCTTTTTCGTTGCGGTGAAAACAACAGGAATCTTCTGCCGGCCTATTTGCCCTGCAAAGCTGCCGAAAGAAGAAAACGTGGCTTATTACAGTCTTGCGGCTCAAGCCATGTCTGATGGGTTCAGGCCATGTTTGCGGTGTCGGCCTGACAGTGCGCCCCAATCTCCCGCTTGGGAAGGGATAGACACTACGGTGCGCCGCGCACTGTCGTTATTATCTGAAATGCCAGCCCAGCCAATTAGTCATATTGCATCTCGCCTTGGCATAAGCGAGCGCTATGCCAATAAATTGCTTACCGACGCTATTGGTTTGTCGCCAAAACAATTTCAAACAATGCAGCAGGCGCTATTTGCAAAGCAGCTTATACAGCAAACCACCTTGCCTCTGCTTGATGTAGCGATAAGCTGTGGCTTTTCATCTCAGCGTCAGCTGCAAAGAGTTGTTCAGCAGTACTGTAAAACATCGCCATCAGGGCTTAGGCGCACTAGTAAAAAGACTAGCCAAGAGCACGTTCAAGAGCTAGGCCAAAATATCCGGCTATTTCTTTCCTATCGTCCTCCTTACGATTGGCCTTATGTGAGAGATTTTTTAGCTGGCCGTGCGGTTGCTGCAATGGAAGTAGTGACCGAGAGCAGCTATCAGCGCTGGTTTGAATTTGAAGGCGTGAAGGGGCATTTTTGCGCCACACACAATGATCGCAAAGGCGGGTTTGAAGTAGCAATAACATTGAGCGATTTAACGCCACTTTATCGGGTAATTGAAAACATAAAAGCCATGTTAGATTTAAAGGCGGATCCTATGCTTATTGAGCGCGGCTTACTCAATGCAGGATTAATAAAGGCGCAGCTTGTAGAAGGGTTAAGACTGCCAAGTGCATGGAGCGTGTTTGAGGCCGGTTGCCGAGCTATTGTAGGTCAGCAAGTTAGCGTAAAAGCGGCTATTGGCCAGCTGACCTTGCTAGTGCATCATTTGGGCAAAAGCAATGTCTGCGACGATGAGCTTCGCTATAGTTTTCCTTCAGCATCTGCGGTAGCGAGTAGCGATCTCTCTTTTTTGCGAATGCCCCAGGCCAGAAAAAATGCGATTAAAAGCTTTGCACAGCTGTTTTCTAGCAGTCAGTCTTCTAGCGCTTCGCCGAATTCTTCAGAGGGCTGTTCTGAAACTTATTTTCCAAGTCACTCCCAAAGCCGCTATCCAGGCCATGAAGATATGCTGGCGGTAAAAGGTGTTGGGCCGTGGACAGTAGATTATATTAAGATGCGCGGCGAACGAGACCCCGATGTTTATCTTGAAGGCGATCTTATTGTGAAAAAAATGGCAAAGCGTCACCCCGTTTGCGCAGGTGATGCAGCGCCGTGGAGAAGCTATCTTACGCTGCAGCTCTGGCAGCTCTCTCAGCTCCCTCAAGCAGGCGGCGCGCCTGAGCCGGATAAAAGTAGTGCACCGAAACCAGACAGAAAACAAAGCGCCAACAGAGTCAAAAAGGATCCAAGCCAGTGAATACAGACACCGCATCAGAGGTTTTTTCTCAATCGATACCCACAGAGCAAGGCGTGGTAACGGTGACAGCAAGCAATACTGGCGTTACCCGCATTGCGTTTGGTGAGCCTGAACCTAACGTAAAGGACAGCGTAAAAGACAGCGGTAAATATATCGATAAAGAGGGCGTACCTAATGGCATTACCGAAGAAGCTTGTTCTCAGCTATCGGCCTATTTTGCAAAAACGCGTCACGAATTCGATTTGCCTATAGATGTAAAGGGCACAGAGTTTCAAACGTCGGTATGGAAAGCGTTGCAAAGCATACCTTATGGACAAACCGTAAGTTACTTAGACATTGCAAAACACATTGGTAACCCTAAAGCGGTAAGAGCGGTAGGGCTTGCCAATGGGAAAAACCCCATTGCCATTGTAGTACCTTGTCATCGAGTTATTGGCAGCAATAAAACGCTAACAGGGTATGCGGGTGGTTTAGCGCGAAAGCAGTTTTTACTTAATTTAGAGGGAGCCCAAGGCGGACTATGGGATTGAGAGATGTTATTGCACTGGTGGTGTTAGCCGGTATTTGGGGCGGCTCGTTTATCTTCATGCGAGTGGCGGCTCCCGAATTTGGTATTTATGTGCTGGTGGCGGTTCGAACGCTACTCGCTACCGCGGTGTTATTGCCGCTACTGGTACTAAAGGGTGGGTTATCGCAAATTAAGCATCATTGGTTTGCCATCGCCTTAGTTGGCTTAGTGAATACCGCTATTCCATTTGTGCTTTTTAACTACAGCAGCCTGCATTTAGAAGCTGGCGTTAACGCCATTTTAAATGCAACTGCGCCCATGTTCGGCGCCATTGTTGCCTGGCTGTGGCTAGGAGATAAGCTCACAAAAAGTGCCATTGTAGGTTTACTGGTTGGGTTTGTCGGCGTGGCTGTTATCAGTCAGCAAAAGCTTGGTGAGGGCGAACTGAGCTTCTTTCCCATTCTTACCGCGCTGCTTGCTACCACCTGCTACGGAATAGCTGCCAGTATGATGAAAAAGTGGCTGCAGGGTGTTAAGCCTCTTGCCGTCGCGACGGGCAGCCAGGCTTTTGCGAGCATTATGTTAGCGCCCTTCGCCCTTGCTACACTGCCGGCTACCATGCCAAGTAATAATGCGTGGATTAATGCGGTGGCATTGGCTATTGGCGGAACAGGTATTGCGTACATCCTATACTTTAAACTGATTGCTGATGTGGGGCCGGCAAAAGCGATTACCGTTGCCTATCTGGTACCGTTATTTGGCATTATTTGGGGCATATTATTGCTGCAAGAACACCTTTCTGCGCAAACCATCGTTGGCGGTATTATGATATTACTTGGCGTGGCACTCACTACGGGTGTGTTAACTAGGCGAAGCAAAAAGTCGAAGCTTGAATCGGCCTGATTTAGCTCCACCCTGAAGTAAACAGCAATAAAAAAGCAGCGTGTTTCGGCACGCTGCTTTTTGTAGAACACAAATTAAATGCCCTAGTCTATTAACTGCATACGCACTAGGTTGCTACCATCTCGCTTAGCTTGATACAGGGCGTCTTCCGCATGGGCGGTAACTTCTCGTAATGGCCGAACTGAGGCGGTATACGAAATACCAAACGATGCCGTAATCTGAATATCTGGGTATTCGGTAAGTGGTGGCAGTGTTGCCACACCATGACGTAGGTTTTGTGCCAGTTCTAAAGCCACATGAGGCCCTGTTTGTGGCAAAAAGATAATAAACTCGTCGCTGCTCCAGCGCCCTAATACGTCTTGGTCTCGCAGTTTTTCTGATAAATAAATCGCTACTTTATCTAAAATATCATCACCGGTGTTGCGACCATGCGCATCAACAATGGTTGTCATCTCATCTACGTTTACCACTACAACGCTTAGCGAGCCGTGCTCTGCCAATAGGCTTTTGTAAATAAGCTGTAAACTGTCCTTTTCAGGAAGGCGGTTTGTTTGGCGAACAATCAGGTCTGGCTGCATATCTTTTCTAAAGTAATACAATAAGTTGTATATCAATAAAAATAGAGAAAACACAACCACAAGCAGTGTCACTACGCTAAATATAAAGGCTTGTGAAATCTCAGCCTGTCTGTCTTCTAGGGGGCTTAATAAAAATACCGTCCAGCCAAACTGATTCAGCTTTACCTCTGCAATTAAAAAGTCTTTTTCATTAATGGTAACTAGCTTGTTGTTAAGCGCTTGCTCATTTTGAATGGAAAGCGGCAGGCTTGCGTACCAAGGTAATTCAGACAGATTAGTAAAGTCTGAGTAGGTGGCAACTAACGCTGGATCAGAAGACAGCATAATGTCGCCCTCTTTATCGACGAATAAGAAGTCGTAGCCGTATTCTTGTTTGTAAGAATCAAATATTTCTAAAAAGCTGCGCAAGCTTTTACCTACGCCAAAAAAGCCAAGAAATTCGCCTTCTTTATTGTGAATTTTAATGTCGATGTACAGATGGGTGTCTTCCCACTTACCAATATCGGCCACTGCATCAGCAGGGAAATCGCGGTACTTAAAATACCAGCTTACTTCACCTTCAATCAGATTAATGATGGTGCCGTCAGCATTATATTGTTTTCTGTCTTTCTCGCTGGCAATGAAAAACGACAGGCCAAACTCTTCTTCAAGTCTTTGTAAGGTGCTAAATGCAGCGTTGCTATCTACTGAATCTTGATTGAGTAAATCCACAAGCTCTGTTGAGTGACCAAGGGCATCGGAAATATGCAGGGGTTTGAGTAGCTGTTCTACAATAAGCGATATAGCGGGTGAAAGTGATTGCTGCTGTGCGCGGCTTTGCTCTGCTACTATTTTCGAAATGCTAAAGTGCACTAAAGTTACAATCGCTACCACAACGACTGCAAAAAGCATCAATATGCTTCTATGTAAGGTTCTAAATGTGTTCACAGACTGCGCATGCTCCCTTGCCTGGCTGAACTGAAATTTTCCACAGGAAAGTATACCTGTTGCAAATATGAACTACTAGCACGTTCACCTCAAGTTTAGCCTAAAAGACTAACTAGAAAACAAACAGGCAGGTAGTGGGAGTATTTAAACCGCGGCAGACCGCATTCATCCGCTGACATCTCATCAATGCTTAGTTACACTATGTGCAGATAAAAACTATGTTTACACAATAAAGGGATTGTATGGCTTTTTCAGTGGTTGTTTTAGCAGCGGGTAAAGGTACTCGCATGAAATCTTCGCTTCCAAAGGTACTTCATAAAGTAGGTGGCGTTCCAATGGTTCAGCGCATTATCAATACGGTGAAGTCGTTAGGTGCAGACAACATCCACCTTGTTTACGGCCACGGCGGTGACTTGCTGCAACAGACCATTGTTGAAGACAACCTAAACTGGTGCCTTCAGTCTGAGCAGCTAGGAACAGGCCATGCAGTTCAACAAGCCGCCCCTCATATAAAAGACAATGAAGATGTTTTGGTGCTGGTAGGCGACGCCCCGCTTATTAGAGAAGAAACCCTAGATGCGTTAAAAGCGGTAAAAGCCAGCTGTGATTTAGCCTTACTTACCGTTGAATTGGACGACCCCACAGGCATGGGCCGAATTGTGAGAGAAAACGACAACATCACTCAAATTGTTGAGCATAAAGATGCCTCTGACGAGCAGCGCGCCATCAAAGAGATTAATACCGGCATGATGATGATGTCTGGGGCTGATCTTAAGCGTTGGTTACACAACTTAAGTAACGACAATGCCCAAGGCGAGTATTACCTTACTGATGTTATCGCTATGGCGGCCTCAGAAGGAAAGCGTATCCAATCTGCTCAGCCAGCGTCGGCGGTTGAAGTTGAAGGGGTAAACAACCGCATTCAACTGTCTAACCTTGAGCGCGCCTTGCAGGCTCGTCAGGCGCAGCAGCTAATGACTGACGGTGTTACGCTGTTAGACCCAGCACGCTTTGATATGCGCGGCACGTTAGCAGCTGGAAGCGACGTTATTATCGACGTAAACGTTATTGTGGAAGGTAATGTAACCTTAGGTAACAACGTGTCTATTGGCGCAAATAGCATATTACGCGACTGCCACATTGCAGATAACGCTGTTATCGAAGCCAACTCTATCATCGAACAGGCAAATGTAGGCGAAGCCTGTGTGGTAGGGCCTTATGCGCGCTTACGCCCTGGTGCGGTTATGCACAGAAACGCCAAAGTTGGCAACTTTGTGGAAATGAAAAAGACAGTATTAGGCGAAGGTGCAAAAGCAAACCATCTTACTTACCTTGGCGATGCCGAGGTTGGTGCTAATGCAAATATTGGTGCGGGCACCATTACCTGTAACTACGATGGCGTAAATAAATCGAAAACCATTATTGGTGAGAACGCATTTATCGGCTCTAACTCATCACTTGTAGCGCCAGTAAACGTAGGCGATAACGCAACCGTAGGCGCCGGCTCAGTAATCACATCGGCAGTTGACGACAGTGCCCTCGCTGTCGCCCGTGGCAAGCAGCGCAACATAGCTAACTGGCCACGCCCCACCAAAAAATAAAATAGAAGGGCTTTAGGAGTTGCTATGATCACCACGCTATTAGTTGGGTTTGGTTTTTCGGCTAACACGTTTCATCTGCCCTTTCTTCAACACCTTTCTGACTTTGCAATTGAGGGCGTTGTGTCTTCAAAGCCGGATGAGGTGAAAACTGCGCTTCCTAGCGCTGTGGTGTACTCCTCGTTAGAGGAAGCGCTAAACAGCAGGCAATTTGATTTGGTGGTAATAACTACGCCTAATCATTTACATGCGTCACAGTCTTTACTCGCACTTGAGCACAACAGCCATGTGTTAGTAGAGAAACCTTTTACCCTTAGCGTAGCCGATGCAAAGCACCTAGTTGATGTGGCGCATGCGAAAAAGAAACAATTATGCGTGTTTCACAATCGGCGTTTTGATGGCGATTTTCTCACCTTAAAGCAGCTTATTGAGCAAAGTAAGCTTGGTGATATTAAGCGCTTTGAAAGTCGCTTCGACCGTTTTCGACCTGTGCCCCGAAATCGTTGGCGAGAGAATGCCGGTCCGGGAAGCGGTATCTTTTGGGATTTAGGGCCACACCTTATCGACCAAGCACTTCAGCTTTTCGGCAAGCCTACAGCGGTATCGGCCAGCGTACTAACGCTGCGAGATGGTGGGCAGTCAGACGATACTTTTGACCTTGCCCTTCATTATACCGACAAGGTTGTAAACCTTGGCAGTTCAGCATTTCAAGGTGGTGCAACACTTCGCTTTGATTTACAGGGAACGAAAGCAAGCTTTCGAAAGTTTCACCTAGACCCGCAAGAAAATCAGTTACGGGCGAATATGAGCCTTGCAAGTGAAAGCTGGGCAGTCACGCCTGAAAGCGAACACGGCCTACTTTCAAATGAAGATATGACTGAGGTAATTGAAACCCGTCGCGGAGAATATTTGGCCTTTTTTGAACAATTAGCACTTGCGATTAAAGGCGATACCGACTCACCTGCCGATGCAGCCAGCGTTGTTGAAGTGATCAACATTATAGAAACAGCACTGAAAGCGAGTCAAGAAGAAAGAAAGTTGCTGTTAAATTAAGCAAAGTACTTGAACCAGCTTTCATAATACCTTACGATTCTTTCAAATTGTAATTCATAGCTTTCGTTTTGAAAGTTATGGGCGTTTCTCATGTTTAAAATCAGTCTTTTTCAGGTATGGCAAATACACTATGCCCCAACAAAGCTGTATACGAATGTGAAAGCTGAAACGCCGTATTTAAAGAAGTAGTTCAAGTTGAAGAGCAGTCATTCGGTTGATGAGCGTCGCAAACGCATAGTGGAATGGGTTAATGACAATGGCCATACACGTGTAGAAACGCTAGCCAGCCAATTTAACGCGTCTGAAGTTACTATAAGGAAAGACTTAACTGCATTAGCAGCACAAGGTGCGCTAATTAGGCAGTTTGGCGGCGCTGTGCCTGCTGCTTCATCACGTGCTGCTAATAATAACTCTGCAGAAATGTCTTCTGTTACTTCCACCACCTCTTTGCCTTCTACCTCTTTTAAAACAGAAGGATCATCACTAGCCAGTAGTGAGCTGTCGAACGCCATCGGACAGTGCGCGGCCAATTTAGTCACGCCAGGTAGCAAGCTGGTGATTGACTGCGGCTCTACTACTTCTGCCATTTTACCTTTTCTATCCACTGTGGATGACCTAGTGGTAATGACAAATACGCTATCCACAGCCAACTATTTAACCCAGTGCGACACCGAGCCAACGGTACTAATGGCTGGTGGTACATGGGACGCCCTGTCTCAGTCATTTCAGGGCTCTATGGCTGAACAGCTAGTTAGTGCCTATAGTTTTGATATTGCGTTCATTGGCGCCGCTGGTATTGACGTTGAAAGAGGCACCACCACCTTTAATGAGTTAACGGGAGTCACCCGCGCAATGGCCAATGCCGCCTCAAAAGTGGTGGTAATGGCCAGTGCAAAAAAACTATTGCATAAAATGCCTAACCTCGAGCTGGGCTGGAACAAAATTTCTGTGTTAATCACCGATGACACCATTAGTGATTCTGATAAAACGAATATTGAAAATAAGGGCGTGACGGTAATCGTCGCCACGCTTAATGGAGAATAAGCATGTGTGGAATTGTTGGCGCTGTTGCCGAACGTAATGTAGTTGAAATTCTGTTAGAAGGGCTAAAACGCCTTGAGTATCGCGGGTATGACTCGGCAGGCGTTGCATTACTGCAAAGCGATGGAAACCTAACGCGCATTCGCCGCACCGGTAAAGTTCAAGAATTAGCCGATGCTGTAGCTAATAGTGAAGCACTTGGCAGCACGGGTATTGCGCATACACGCTGGGCTACTCATGGTGGTGTAACAGAAGCGAACGCTCACCCTCACTTTTCTAGCGAAAGGGTTGCCGTTGTGCATAACGGCATTATCGAAAACTACGTTACCCTTCGTAATCAGTTAACCGAAAAGGGCTATCGCTTTACCAGTGATACCGACACAGAAACAATCGCACACACGGTTCATGAAGAACTAAAATCGGGTAAGAATTTATTAACTGCTGTACAAAGTGCGGTGAACACATTTCACGGTGCATACGGCACGGTTATTATGGACAAAGAAGATCCTAGCCGTGTAGTAGTAGCACGCTCGGGAAGCCCTCTTGTTATTGGGCTTGGCCTAGGTGAAAACTTTATAGCTTCTGATCAAATGGCCTTGTTACCGGTTACCCGCCGCTTTATTTTCCTAGAGGAAGGTGATGTTGCTGAAATTACTCGCCGCACGGTAGATATTTTTGATAAACATGGCGCGCCAGTAGAGCGTGAAGTTGTAGAATCTAATATTGAGCACGATGCGGGTGATAAAGGCGGTTACCGTCACTACATGCTTAAAGAAATTCACGAGCAGCCCACCGTAGTGCGAAACGCGCTTCAGCAGCGCATTACCGAGACGGGGTTAGCGCCTGACGTGTTTGGCGAAGGTGCAGATGCTATTTTCAAGCAAGTAAAACACGTGCAAATTATTGCCTGTGGTACGAGTTATCACGCTGGTATGACAGCGCGCTACTGGCTAGAACAATACGCGAACGTATCGTGTAATGTAGAAATTGCGTCAGAGTTTCGCTATCGCAAATCGGTAGTACACCCAAATAGTTTACTAATTACTATTTCTCAATCGGGCGAAACTGCCGATACCCTTGCAGCGCTGCGTCTAGCGAAAGAAGCAGGTTATATGGCCAGCCTCACTATTTGTAATGTGCCTGGTTCGTCGCTAGTCCGTGAATCTGACTTAGCCTTTATGACCCGCGCAGGTGCAGAAATAGGCGTGGCATCCACCAAAGCTTTCACCACACAGCTAACGGCATTTTTAATGCTAACCCTAGCGCTAGGTAAAGAAAACGGCATGCTAGAAAGTGATGAGAGCGGCATTGTTGCAGCCCTTCACAGCTTGCCTGCCAAGCTAGAAGAAACGCTGGCTATTACCAACGGTATCGAAGACTTAGCAGAAGAGTTTGCAGATAAAAACCACAGCCTATTCTTAGGCCGCGGCGACCAATACCCTATTGCAATGGAAGGGGCGTTAAAGCTTAAAGAAATTTCGTATATTCACGCAGAGGCTTATGCATCCGGTGAATTAAAACACGGTCCGCTCGCCCTTATCGATGACGAAATGCCAGTAATTGTGGTTGCACCAAACAATGAGCTGCTAGAGAAGCTTAAATCGAACGTAGAAGAAGTGCGTGCTCGCGGCGGTATTATGTATGTATTTGCCGATAAAGACGCTGCCTTTGAAGGTGATGAGTCGATGCGTGTAATTAATGTACCTCACTGCGACGGCCCAATAGCACCTATCATTTACACGTTGCCTTTACAGCTGCTTTCTTATTATGTTGCGTTAATAAAAGGCACGGATGTGGATCAGCCTCGTAATTTAGCAAAATCGGTTACGGTAGAGTAACGTTAACTAGAAGCGACTGAGGAAAACCATGTGTTGTACCACATCTTAGGTACTGTAAGCGCAGTCGCTTTTTTGCTGACCTGGTACGGGTTGGCAAAACAAATTATCAATGTAGAGAAGCTGCGCGAAAGCAATCAGTCTTCTACCCAAAGCTTGTCGACGAATCAGTTCGCTTCAAGCTTTTTTGCGTTTTATGCCAACTTTATTTTTGGTATCGCCATAGAGCCTTTTAGCCATTACCTAGTGTGGACTCGCTTTGGTGCGCTCCTTCTAATCCTAGTTATTTTGTTTCAACTTTGGTACGACAGACGCTCTATACCCACAGGGCTCATATTAGGTCTTTGCGCCACTGCAATGGTTATAGGGTTATGCTCAATGGGCTTTCGACCTTATCCTAGCGTGGCAAAGCTTGGGGCTAATAGCTTAATGCTGATAGTGACCGCGCTGCTGATACAAGGCACGCTGCATCAAATAATAGTGGTAAGGCGAAGCAAAGTAATAGGTGCACTATCGCCCGCACTATTTCGCAGTATTCTAATTAAAGATGTGACGACATTAGCGTTCGCGCTAACTATGCCAATTGCAGTGGCATGGCCTCTCATTGTGCTGAATGGGGCTAGCGTAATAACTCGGGGTGGTTTGTTGGTTCAAATGAAAATGGTGGGGGAAAAGAGTGGTGAAAAGAACGGACATAAAGAAGCATCGTAATGCGTCATAAAAGTAGGCAGCTCTGCTTACTCAAGGTTGTAAATGGGTGAACTAACCCTATGAAAATCAATTTAGACACTTTATGATTACCTTTATTGAGACCTAAAATTAACAGGTTTATTAAGATGATAAGGGTACTTCACCTTTTATTTGTTTTTGTGCCCATCGTCACCTTTTCTGCTTGGGCAAAAGAAAAAGTAGATATAGCAATAATAGAGACGCTTCCAGTAGCTATTGTTACCGAGTCACGCATTGCGTTTGAAGCCGAGCTACAGCGCTTGATGCCCGATAAAGACATTCACTTTCGCGTGTACAACGCCGAGGGTTCGGTAGAGCAAGCCAACGCGCTGTTATCTGACATGTTAGCCGAATCCACGCCCGATCTCGTGGTGTCACTTGCGACGCTTGCTACACGTGCTGTGTTAAATAAAGACGAACTGTTGTCTATTCCAAAGTTATTTATGGTGGTGTCTGAGCCGGTTACCGAAGGTATTGTTCCTGCCTTTGGTGCTACTAGCAAACGCAATATTACCGGTGAATCTCATGTGGTGAATGCCACAGTTAAACTTGATATGTTGGACGGTGTTTTTCAGGCCTCTGAGCCCGTTAAAACGCGAAAAATTGCTTTACTGCATACAACCTACCCTTCTTCGTTTAATGCTGCCAGTGCCCTTATAGCGATACAATCCGCTTACCAAAATATTCAGTTTATCCCGATTAAAACGCCTTATATCGCCAAAGAGGCGGGTTTAGAGACAATGAAGGAAGACATCATTAGCCTTTTGAAATCAGAAGAGACTGCGCTTGATGGGTATTGGTTATCTGCAGGACCATTAATAGAAACGCCCAATTTAATCGCAGATATAAAAAAGCAGACTGGATTACTGCCTTTGTTTGCCGAGAGTGTTTCGGCAGTGAAAGAAGGAGCGCTTATTGGCATTGTATCTCAGGCTCAAGATATTGGCGTATCTGCCGCTAAACAGGCTGAGCGTATTTTAGCGCTAGGTTCTTCTGAAACTATTCCTGTAGAACAAATTGAAAACTTTACCGTAGCAGTGAATGTAACCACTGCAATTAAATTACAGCTTCCCATACCATCAAATTACCTGAGACTCTCTGAACAGCACGTTTATCAATAAGGTATGGAAAAGAGTTAATATGCGAATAAAATCAAAATTACTAGCGATTTACATACCAATATTATTTGTTGGTATGGCGCTAACTGGCTACTGGGCCTATCTAATTGCTTACGAGTCTGTGCGAGAGCGAGAGTATCAACTACTTACTCAAACATTGGCCTTCAACGTGATGGAAATTGTAGAGGATCGCAGAGCGCTATTAATAGACTCAGGCCTTGAAAATGTTCCCGTGTTTAGAACGGCTTATCAAAAAGAAGTGTTCGAAGAACTTGAGGGTTTATATACACGAACTGGACGTCATTTCTTAATTAGCGACGAAAGCACGCGGCAAACACTTTACACCACGTTAAACCAGCAAGGTATTCCTGATACGAGCAGTGCATCGGTGATTACCGTGAGCGATTTTAAATTGGCTTTCGGTGAATCGCAGTTCGACGGCCAAGATATCCTATTTGCATGCACCAGGTTCTCCCCTTGGAATTGGAAACTTACCGTTATTCAGCCGGCCGATGAACTGCAGGCGTCGCTGTCGAAAATAGCATGGTTGACCATACTGGTGACAGTATTTGCGGTAACGCTAGTGAGCCTTGTATTGGGGAAAGTAACTCAATATTTTGTCATTGCGCCCGTCGAAAAGATAAGGAATGCAGCAAGCAGAATAGCGATTGACCACAAGCAGGTGAATATTAACGTTCAGCAAGACGATGAGCTTGGTTGTTTAGCAAGAGATGTAGAGGTGATGTCTGCGGAAATCGCCGATTATGTCAATCAGGCGCAGCAGGCTAACCGTGCGAAAACCGATTTTCTTGCGGTAATGAGTCATGAAATAAGAACACCGTTAAACGGTATACAGGGCCTTGCGACCTTATTGCTAGACACGCCGCTTGACGACAAGCAGCGAAAGTACTCTGCCGATTTGAAAGCGTCAGCGTCTATTTTGGCGAATGTAATAAATGATGTATTAGACCTTTCAAAAATTGAATCTGGAATGTCAGAGTTAGACATGGCGGAGTTCAATCTTGAGGAGATGCTGAGCGATCTGATCACCTTGCTCGGTACCAATGCCAGTGCAAATGGCTCACGATTGATTTATTCCAGTAAAAATCTTGACGATGTTGCAGTCACTAGCGACATTACTAAGCTGCGCCAAATTGTCATTAACCTAGTGAGTAATGCGATTAAGTTTACTCGCGAAGGCACGGTAACGATATCGGCAAAGCTACAAAAGCCCTCTGAAAAACACATCCAAGATAATAAGCTCATCATATCGGTAAAAGACACTGGAATAGGCATAGAGCAAGACCGTTTAGCCCACATATTTGATAAGTTTACCCAGTCAGATTCGTCTATCACTCGTCAGTATGGCGGTACCGGCTTAGGACTTTCCATAGCCAAACAGCTCGCTGAATTATTGGGTGGTGATATTAAGGTAATGAGCAAAGTGGGTGAGGGGTCAAACTTCTTGGTCACCGCCATGGTGAAAAGCCGGCTGAAGGTGGACATAACTGAAAGCGGCTCAAATGCAAATGGACAAGGCGCAGCCCAACTTCGCAAAGGGATTAACGTACTTTTAGCCGAAGACAACGCGATTAACGCGGTAGTAGCAAAAGCTTTGTTAGAGCAGCTTAACTGCAACGTTACTCACGCAGAAAACGGCATGATCGCCGTTGATAGGTTGCAAGAAGGCGGCATCGACATGGTATTTATGGACGTTCACATGCCGGTAATGGACGGTATAGAAGCCACTCGCCGTATAAGAAAGCTATCGGGGCCGCTCAGTGAAATACCCATTGTGGGGTTAACTGCTGAAGCTTTTCAGGAACGACATACTGCGTTTAAAGAAGCGGGAATGAACGATATTGTCACTAAACCAATTACTATCGATGGCTTACGGAATAGTTTATTAAGGCTAGACCTATCATGATCTTAGGATGAATGAACGTTCTTGCGCTAGACTAATAGCTCTTATTATAAAAATGATCACATGTAAAACACGGAGGTGTTTTCCTTGCAGGTTAATACAGAAAAAGAGTTAGTTCGCCTTCGGATAGCCTTATTCATTGGGGCACTCATTGTTGCGTGTTTTATGGTTGCAGACTTTTTCCTGTTGCCAAGCGCTTTGCATCAACTTTACCTCTACGACCGTCTACTTATTCAAATACCGATTATTCTTATCGCTATAGTGCTTTCATTTTGGCGTCACTTTTCTCACTACCGAGCCTATATATTTACCACTCTACTCGTGGCGCTGACTTACTCTAACTACTGGGTAATTTGGGTTTGCTGGCAGGAATATCAATTTGCTTTTCCCTATGAGGGAACCATTTTATATGCGTTTTACTGTGTATTTGCCTTAGGCATTCCTTTTCGCTTTGCGATTACCAGTGCAGTAATCGATGTAATTGGCTTTATTGTGGTGATGTGGCTAGCCCCCGCCTATGGCGATCGTATTCCTATTTCGTTGGGCTTTGTCGCCGCCTCTTTGTTTACGTGCTCGTACGCAAAATATCGCTTAGACAGAAGTCTCTCGTTACTGAAAAAAACCAATGATCGCCTTACCAAGCTCAGTAAGTTCGACCCCTTGTCAGACTTACTCAATAGGCGTGCTCTGCGCAATCAAAGCGAAAATCTGCTGGCCTATGCAAAGCGCCACAAGGTGTCATTAGCAGTCATCATGTTAGATTTGGATGATTTCAAAGCCTACAACGACCACTTTGGCCATCAGCAGGGGGATGAAGCGATACGTCAGCAATCCTCTATACTGCGAGGCATATTTAAGCGTGAAACGGATATCATAGGCCGCTATGGTGGAGAGGAGTTTGTGGTTGTGCTTAGTGATGTGAATGAAGAGCAACTGAAGCAAAGCTGCCAAAAAATCTTACTGGGCTGGGAGGAGACGAACTTAGCTCATGCACCTAATGCGGCACATCCATTTATAAGTTGCTCTATCGGCGCTGTGATTACCAATACGCCCGGGGATGCGTCAATAGATAGCCTTATTGGTGTTGCAGATAAAGCGCTGTATAAAGCGAAAGATAAGGGTAAGGCCTGTTACGAACTTGCCGCGCTTTGATTAGTGGATCTTAATTAGTTAAGCGGAATTGGAGATTCTTAATTGGCAAAACAGTATAAAACACACCACAATTTGCGCCGTACTGCAGGCCTCAAACCATGGTGTGTTGTATACAAAGCATCTGCTTAAGCGCAGACCTTATAACGTTCTACAGCTTTACAATCATCTTGCCTGTATTTTTGCCCTCAAACAGCATGTTTAAACCTTTCTCGGCGTTTTCTAGTCCATCGATGGCGTGCGCGCGATACTTTATTTTGCCTTGCTGCACGTAAGGTGTGAGCTTTTCAAGCAGTTGAGGTAGTTCGCCCCAGTGATCGGGCATAGCAAAACCGCGAATGGTAATACGCTTTTTGATAAGCGGGATCCAATTTGGACCTGCTGAAGGTTCGTCAGCCTGGTAGTCGGCAATCATGCCACACACCACTATTCGACCATGTGCATTCATTCTATTGAAAACGTGGTGCTGAATGGGGCCACCTGTATTTTCAAAGTAAACGTCAACCTTGTCAGGCGTTAGTTCAGCCAGCTTAGATTCAATATCATCAGTTTTATAGTTTATTGCGCCGTCAAAACCTAATTCGTTGACGATCCAATCCGCTTTTTCATCGCTTCCCACTACACCGATAACACGCAAGCCATCCGCTTTTGCTAGCTGACCTACCATAGACCCTACCGAGCCCGCAGCGCCAGTGACTACAATGGTTTCACCTTCTTTCGGGTGGCCAAAGTTATACAAGCCTGTTGTTGCAGTAAGCCCTGGTAATGCAAATACACACAGTGCCATTTCTTCTGTTACACCAGACTGTAGCTTGTTAAACCCTGAGCCATCGCTTAATACGTATTCTTGCCAGCCAGTCATGCCCATTACTTTGTCGCCTTCGGCGAATTTGGCGTTTTTAGACTTAACAACTTCACCTACGCCGCTTGAGCGCATCACTTCACCTAGCTCTACAGGCGGAATATAACTTTCTCTGTCTTCACTCATCCATCCAAGCATTGCTGGGTCTAAAGACATGTGTGTTTGCTTTATCAGTATCTGCCCGTCTTTTACCTCTGGAATGTCTAGTTCTTTGGTTTCAAAAAGGTGGGGCCCTATTTTTTTATCGCTAGGGCGCTGAACAAGGGATATCGATTTGTAGGTAGCCATGGTTACCTCCTTATAGTGTGAACCATCAGCTCCCTTAAAAAGAAAGGGGCTGCTATTTGGTTTAGGCGTTTAAGAAGGGTGGGGGCTATTCATTCAAACACAAGTAGCACAGATATCAGTAGTACACACAAGCGCTGGTCAATTTTCATTCAGATGATCAAGTTGGAAGGAGTGTGTAGAGCGCCTAGCTATATTTTATTGTTAACATAAAGAAGGCTTACTGTTTACCTACAGTTTTCATTTTAGGTTATAAATTCGGCGAACGTGTCGTTAAAATTGTAAAGATGGTGATAAAAGTGCGTGAATAGCATTTAGCATTGTTGAACAAATGTGCTCCTGTCCGTAGAATGCGCGCTGCAATTTTTTCTTCAAATGAGTATTTTATGAAGCAACAGCTCTCTCTTCGTGCCTCGGTATGCCTAGCGTTAACAACATTCGCTTCTTCTTCAGCTTTATCAGCTGGTTTTCAGGTTAACGAGCACAGTGCTAATGGCCTAGGTCGCGCAATGGCAGGCCAAGCCGCAACCCCCGAAAACGCCTCTATTCTAGCCACAAACCCTGCGGCAATTGGCGTGTTTACACAGTCACAATTTAGCAGCTCGGTTAGCGTTATTGCGCCAAGCGTAGATATTAGCGGTGATGTAAGCTACGCCGCCGGCGGACAAACCATTGGATCTGCCGATGCGTCAAACAAGGATATTGCCGATACCGCCATTGTCCCAAGTATTTTCTACACAACGCCTATCAACGACAAATGGGCTGCTGGCGTGGGCGTATTTACTACCTACGGACTTCGCTCTGACTACAGCGATGACTTTGATGCACTGCATTTTGCCGATTCTGCAGAAGTTCGCTCAATTACGCTTAACCCTGCAGTTTCCTATAAAGTGAATGAACAGTTAATGCTAGGCGTGGGGATTAACGCTACTTTTGCAGATGCAGAAATAAGTTCAGCAATCTCCAATAGCCTATCGCCAATACTGAGCAATGCACTGCAAACGCAAGTGCCTGCAACAACCTCTATTTTTAAGTTGGAAGGTGAAGATTGGGGCTTCGGATGGAATGTGGGTGCTTTTTGGCAGCCAACAGACATGACGAATATCGCATTGTCTTATCGCGCTGAAACTGAATTAACGTTGAGTGGCGACGTAAGTTCACAAATTACGCCTTCGTTAAATCAACCTGGTAGCCTAGATTTGAATTTAGCAGCTATCACGGAGTTGGCAGTAAACCAAAAGCTAGACAGTCAATGGTCGGTACAGGCCAGTTTAACGTTCACCGACTGGAGCACCTTTGAAAAGCTAGAAGCTAATTTAAGCGATGGTTCTGACTTTTTGATCAAACAAGAAAATTTTGATGACTCGTTGCGCGCATCTGTTGGTGTTACGTATTTATTCAGCGATGATCTTACCCTACGCGCAGGTTATGCCTACGACGATGGTGTGGTTACGGTAGAAAACCGTTCACTCAGTATTCCAGATACCGATCGCCATTGGGTTTCAGGTGGCTTTACGTATTCGTTTAGTGAAAATACGTCGATTGATGGCGCCTATGTTTACATCAATGGCCGAGAAGCGGATATCAACAAAACGCGAGTGCTGAATGAGCAAGCTACATTAACGTCTACGTTTGTGGGTACTCAATCTGCTACTGCGCATATTCTTAGCGTACAGGTTAACCACCGCTTTTAAACGCCATTTTGTTTTCATGGCACACAAGTCGCAGCGAAACCTGTGGCTTGTGTGCTGTTTGTTTATGTGTCGTTTGCTTACGTGGATTGAAAATGATTTAAATCGACTAATTGGAGGTTTTTTTAGCTAAATAAAGTGATAGGTTAAAGTATCTCAATCACTGATATCGACATAACCCTTTCATGAAAAAACACATCCTCGTACTTATTTTCACCTTTAGTTCGCTGTGGCTATCCGGCTGTACATCAACCATTGATATTGACACCTCAAGCACGACTGCCTATGGGCCTAAAGTGTTTGAATCGCCGTCATTCACCGCAATTACCGTGGCTTATGCCCCTGAGATGCAGGGGATTTTGAATCGTATTGAGCAAGATCCAAACGCAAGTATTCACACCACAACGAATATCAAAGGGATAACGTATCGTTTAGGTACGTACCACGACCAGCCTATCCTGGTGTTTGCCACGGGTATGAGTATTGCTAATGCGGCGTTATCTATGCAAATGGCGCTAGACTATTTCCCAGTAAAACAGGTGGTGTTCATGGGTATTGCCGGAGCGGTGAATCCAAAGTGGCGCCCTGGGGATGTCATTGTGCCCGCACGTTGGTATTACCACGACGAGAGTGTATACACCAATGAAGACCCTAGTGCACCGGGCGAGTATATTCTTCCCGAGTATTATGAGGCGTTTGTGAAAAAGCAAGATGCCCGTCGGGTAAATGATCCACATTTGCCCCACTATAAGCCGTTTCAGTTTATTCACCCCGATGAAGTGCTTATTGTAAAAGAAGGCATGGATGAACCGGTGGATACGGCCTATTTCACTGCAACGCAACGCCTACTGGATGCGGCGCAGACAGCCATGTCCACCATGCCAACACAGCGAGTGCTAGACGACCGTGACGCTACTCTTTTTGTGGGCGGTAACGGCGTTACGGGCTCGGTATTTTTAGATAATCGAGAGTACAGAAAGTGGACTCGTGATGTGTTTAGCGCAGAAGTGACCGAAATGGAATCGGCTGCCATAGGGCAGGTGTGCACCATTAATGAGGTAGATTGGGTGATTATTCGCGCCATCAGCGATTTAGCCGGTGGGCAAGAAGGCCTTAATGTAGAAAGTAAATATGATACTGAAGTATCGAGAATTGGCGCGAATGTGCTTTTTTCAGTATTAGACGAGCTATCGAAAAGCCAATAACGTTTCACTGCTCGTGCGATTAGACTATAAGAGCGCTTAGGCTATTAGCGCGCGCAAACTGCTTGAGCGCGTAGAAAGTAAGCACGCTACTAGCAGAGTCAATATGGGACTAGCAATGTTGCGCCATCAGCGAATGGTTCGCACCATGTTGATAGTTGTGGTGGCCAATTTAACTTCGATTAAAAACACGATTAGCGCAATTATCAAGAAGATCATGGCAAGAATAAAAAGCACTATCACCGGCGTTTTTAAATCGACTATCCACAGCGAACCTGCAAATAAAGCCATGATGACAGAGCACACGAGAAGGCCAGAGGTAACGCAAAGGCCAATGGCCCAATTAATCACCTTTACTCTTCTCCACAGCACTTTAATCTCGCGCTTAGACCTATCCACTATATGGGGGTCGGATAGCGTATGAATTTGTCTTTCTGCAACACGTACTCTATCTGAAATTCGTCCTAGCCGCGAAGACATGACGTTTAAGAAGCCTGCAATCCCTGTGAGCAAAAATACGGGCGCGACAGCAAATTCTATGAGTTGGGAAAGGCTTGGAATTAACGTATTCAATGCATTTTTCCTACATAGCTATTTCTGATTAAATTGTGCAAATACATGTTTATTGTACTCGAAAATGTGCGAAAGCCAGATCTGTCTTACTTTTATGAACGTTTAACGTAATGCTTTTATTGTAATGGTAACAATACCGTATAGTAACGGTATCACGCGGTTTGCATTTTTATATATGCATATCTGACTTTGCATCGTTTTATCTGTACGCGCAGGTTTATCAATGTTGGCTGAATAAGCTTACGAAAAGTATCCGTTTACCAAAAAGATAGCAAATATCAACACGCCCTTATTATTCAAAGGATTATTAATGACGTTTAAGCCGTTATTTTCATTGTCGTACATCACACTTTCCCTTACCACACTGTCGCTCACCGCTGGTTTATCAACTGTTTCAGCTGCAGAAAATAGCGACAATATTGAGCGTATTGAAACCACCTCGTCCCGTATTGTAGGTAACGAAAACAATGTCGGCTATATCGTATCCTCAATCACGGAAGACACTCTTGACTTATTATCGTTTCAGCACATTCAAGAGTCGCTTAATTACATTGCGGGAGCGGGCGTACAGCGAGGCAATGGACAAGAGTACTTACCTGCACTGCGCTCTCCTGTACTTACTGGCGCAGGTGCCTGCGGCGGAATCTTAGCTGCTGAAGACGGCATCCCGTTGCGAGCTGCTGGTTTTTGTAATATCAACGAGCTGTTTGAAGCTCATGGTGAAATGGCTCAGCGTATTGATGTAATAAAAGGACCGGCGTCTGCGCTTTATGGCTCCAATGCCATTCACGGCGTTATTAATGTAGTGACGCCTGATACCACCAGAGGGGGCGGACTGTTAGGTGTCGACTACGGCTCTTACGGATTTCATCGCGTTAAACTAAGGCAAGGCAAAGACTTCGGCGATAGTGGAATAGGCATTAATGCCAGCATCACCAGAGATACGGGCTATCGAAACGATGAGGGCGTTGATCAAGAAAAAGTGAATATTCGCCATAGAGCTGACTTCGACAATGTGTCGATAACAAGCGGTGTCACGTACACCAATCTCGATCAGGAAACGGCAGGTTACATCACAGGGTTCGAAAGTTACAAAGATAAGCAGGTAGCGCGGAGTAATCCAAATCCAGAAGCGTTTAGGCAAGCGAAAAGCTTACGCATTTGGAGCAAAGTTGATTGGCTATTTGATAACAACAGTGCACTGTCTATTACGCCTTACGTGCGCGATCAGTCTATGGACTTTAGAATGCATTTTCTGCCGGGTAAACCACTTGAGCAAAACGCGCAAGAAGGCGTAGGTGTGCTAACGCAATACAATTACATTATGAGCCCTTCGTTAAATATTGATGTTGGTCTAGATGCTGAATATACCCAGGGTGAACTTATTCAGTCACAAGACAGCGAAACTGTAGGCTCGGCGTTTCTCGTTGAAACTGTGCCACAAGGGAAGCATTACGATTACGACGTGGATGCGACTATGGTTGCTCCGTTTTTTGCCGTTAATTTGCAGCAAGGCGCATGGGATATTTCCATTGGCGGTCGATTTGAGAGTATGCGATACGACTACACCAATAATATGAATGTGGGGAGGCTGTCAGAGGACGGTTCTGAGTGCGGATTTGGTGGATGTCGATATAGTCGGCCTGAAAGCGGCAAAAACGACTTTGATAACTTTAGCCCAAAACTGTCGATGCAATACGCTTTATCTGACACCACACGTTTTTATGGCGGCATAGCCAAAGGTTATCGAGCCCCTCAAGCCACAGAGCTTTACCGCTTACAACGAGCGCAACAAGTGACTGATTTAGACGCGGTGGACGCCACCAACATAGAAGTTGGTATACGGGGCGAACTGGCTGACGGCAGCTATGTACTGTCTCTATATAGCTTAGAGAAAGACAACGTAATTTATCGCGATAGCGATTTCTTTAACGTTAGCAACGGAGAAACCTGGCACAGAGGCGTTGAGCTTACTTTTAATTATGCTATCAACTCCCGTTTAAGCATCGATTTCGCGGGCTCCTATTCTGCCCATACCTATGAGCACGACCAGCTATCTGGAGAGGTGAATATTAAAGGGAACGATATGGATACCGCGCCAGACTGGCTTACAAACACTAGACTGCAATATTCGCTAACCGACGCCATAGAAACACAGCTAGAGTGGCAACATGTTGCAAGCTATTTTACTGACCCAGAAAATGCAAACGAATACGAAGGTCACAACCTTTTCCACGCTAGGGCAAGTTATGCTGTGTCTGACAATATGACGTTATATGCCCGCATAAATAACCTGCTTGATGAAACCTATGCTGAACGAGCCGATTTTACCTCTTTCACCGGTGCACGTTACTTTCCAGGGCGCCCACGTAACTTTATGCTAAGCGCCACATTTACGATGTAAGGTTATTATTCAAAGTAGTTCATTCAGTTGCTAAATACGGCTTCTAAATACAGTTGCTAAATACAGTGATTAAGTGCGGCTGCTATGTAATGTTGCTATACGAGGTTACCAGAACGGGTGACTAGACCGGGTTACTAGAGATAGCTGTCCAAAAAGGGCTACTAAAAAAAGTATTTGTTCTTATAAAGAATGCACACTTTCTTGCAACGACCGCGCACTCAACGGGCTAACCAACATCACTTGTAGGCACAACGTGATAGGGGTAGTCTGTAGATGTGCTGCTTGCGCCAGATAAGTCACGCCACCTATAAAGTATTGCATCAGTGTTTATAGGTGGAATGATTTTTATAGGTAAACACGCATGCAGAAAATAGTCATAGTGGGAGGCGGCGCAGGTGGACTTGAATTAGCCAGTCGTTTAAGCCGCAAACTGGGCAGCAAAAATAAAGCTGATATTACGCTAGTAGATAGAAGCAGAACCCATGTCTGGAAGCCGCTGCTACATGAAGTGGCCGCAGGTGTTATTGATAAGCACTCTGACGGGGTAGATTACGCCATTCACGCAGCATCACATAATTATCGCTTCCAGCTAGGAGAAATGTGCTCAATAGATGCCGCGGCAAAAACACTTACACTCTCACCCCTCATAGATGAAGAGGGGCATGAAGTGCTCCCTAAGCGCCAAGTTGAATATGATCAGCTAGTTATGGCTATTGGTAGTGTAAGTAATGACTTTGGTACGCCAGGTGTGGCAAAACACTGCTACCTGCTTGATTCTTTGGCGCAAGCCGAGCGCTTTCATCGCGCCCTGTTAAATCAACTTATTCGCATTAATCAGCAAGAAGTTTCGAATTTAGATAAAAACGCGCATATTAACGTTGCCATTGTGGGCGCTGGTGCTACAGGCACAGAGCTAGCGGCGCAGCTTCACCATGTGGCCAATCTGTCAAAGGCCTACGGCATGCCGGATATGTCGGCTTCGCGACTTAAAATCACTATTGTTGAGGCTGGAGAACGCATACTTCCCGCACTGCCGACGCGCATTGCCAATACGGCTCGTGAGGCATTAAACGACTTAGGCGTTGTTATTAAAGAACAAACAACGGTAGCAGAGGCAGATTGCGATGGGCTTATTACCAAAGACGGTTCCCGTATCGACGCGGATTTAATGGTGTGGGCGGCAGGGGTTAAAGCGCCGGATTTTGTTACCAGCATGGGGCTGTTTGAAACAAATAAAGCGAATCAAATTCTTGTTGATGAGCAGCTTCGAAGCACCACAGAAAAAACGATTTGGGTGCTGGGAGATTGCTGTGGTTTTCAGCAGGATAACGGAAAGTGGGTTCCGCCTCGGGCGCAGTCCGCGCACCAGATGGCAGATATTGTAGCTCATAATATTTGTGCCGTAGTTAATGGCAAAACAACAAAACCTTTTGTTTATCAAGACTATGGTTCGTTAGTGCATTTGAGTAAATACAGCACGGTGGGCAGTTTGATGGGCTCGTTGTCAAACGGCAGTATGTTTATAGAGGGCCGATTGGCTAAGCTAGTGTATGTGTCGCTGTATAATATGCACCAGTTTGCCGTTCACGGAAAGGTGAAAGGGGTACTCAAGCTGTTGGTTAAAAAATTAAGCCACGCCATGAGCCCAAAACTTAAGCTTCATTAGGTGTTACTTTCTCGTTATTAACAGAAAGTTCGCATACCGGCTGTTGCTACAGCATCAAACCGGTACGCGGGCTGTTTATTCTGCTTGTTGCTCACTTATCGCAAGCTTACTTTGTGCTTATTGCTTAACGCCTTCCACGTGCAGCTCTAGTTCTACAGTTTGTGACGCTGGACCTAGGTCGTAATCAATACCGAAGTCTTTCAGTGCAATAACCGTCGTTCCCATGAACCCAGCGCGATAGCCGCCCCACGGATCTTTACCTTCTCCAATCTTTTTCGCATTAATGGTAATAGGTTTGGTAACGCCATGAAACGTGAAGTCGCCCATCACGTCCATCATGCCGTCGCCTTTTTCAACAATTTTAGTGCTTACAAACTTTGCTGAAGGGTATATGTCAACGTCTAAAAAGTCGTCGCCTTTTAGATGCTTGTCTCGTTCAGCGTGATTTGAATCGATGCTGTCGGTAGTAATGTTTACCATTATATTCGCATCACTTGGCTTTTCGTCATCGTAGCTAAAGGTACCTTCAAAGTCATTGAAGCGACCGGTAAGCCATGAATAGCCTAAATGCTGAATTTTAAAGTTGATTGACGCGTGTGCGCCCTTACTATCGATTACGTAATCAGCTGCTTGAACAGAGCTCATCGATAATGCGGCTGCGAGTGCCAGTGTTAACTTCTTCATAGTATCTCCTTTCATTGAATTTTAGCGAAGCCGTAACATCTGCTTCAGCGTGTCGTCTTTATTGAAAAAATGGTGTTTCAGCGCTGCTATTGCGTGCAGTGAAGCAGTAACAATCAGTATCCATGCTAAATAGAAATGGACGTCGCCCGCGATATCCTCTTGGTTCTCAATAAGCTCACCAAGAGCAGGCACTGCAAACCAGTTAAAAACGTCGATGGCTCGCCCGTCTGCTGTTGAAATTAGGTAGCCAGAGGTGAACATACTCAACAACAGCGCATACAAAAAAAGATGCCCGGCTTTACTTGCGCGCTTTTCAAGCCGATTGCCATAAGCAGCTGGTCGAGTGCTAACTAGGCGAAATACTATACGGGCTAGAGTTAACGCTAAAAGAATGAGGCCTGCGCTTTTGTGCCAGTGGGGCGCTGTTTTGTACCAGTCGCTGTAGTAGGTAAGGTCGACCATCCACAGCCCAGACGCGAACATGCCAGCCACTGCCAATGCGGTAACCCAGTGGATAAGTAAAATAATTCGCGGCCATCTCGTGTTCATAGTGCGTCCATCTATCATGTTAAGTTCAGCATATAGTCTAAACTTAAGAATGAAAATTTCTAAAAATTCGACAGTTTGTTCTTTTTTTTAGAATCTAACCTGACTAATGACTCGCCAGTCGTGACTTAGTCAATCATGTCTTTACTAAGCGGTTAAAAAGCGACTCTGAAAAGGAAGTCTTTAGACATAAGACTGTTTAAACGTAACGCGTGTTAATAAAGTTTAATAATGGGCAGGTGTTTATATACGCAATCTGGCTCGATTTTGGCAGCATTACTGGGGAATAACGAAAATTACAACACCAATGCCGATTAGAAGTGAGGTAAGAACATGAGCAAAACGCCGCTTCCCACTAATGTGGTGACAAAAGCGTTCACGTGGGCAACTCAAGAATTAGGCCTAAATGTTACGCAGGTTTCTGAAATGCTAGGAATTTCTACGCAAACCCTAGCAAAGAATACCTTGAATGGATTCGAAAACAGCGCACCAGCTTACAGAAAGCAGTTGTCATTTATCCGTATGTATTATTTACTCAGTGCCATGTCAAAAGGAAACACTGAACAAATACACTCATGGTTTTATAGTTATAACATGGCATTTGGATCAACTCCGTCGGATACGTGTTCGCAATATGATGGACTAGAGCGTATATCCGACTACCTTCGTTCGTTAAAGCAAAGCGATGCGGAAGAGCAATTTTCGCCCATTTTATCAAAACATAAACAGGGTGATGGCTCGGCGCTGCAAAAGACTACGATGCACTAATATTTCGCCCATGCTTTTCGTTAATAGTAAAAATAAAGTCAGCGCAACGCTGAGGCTGCGTTACGGGGATCATGTGCCCTGCGTCCCCAATTATTTCTGATACAGAACCCGCGATGGTGCTTTTTACCGGATGTATATGCATGTCAGGCGCTAAAATAGCGTCTTGTTCGCCATATAACACGCCAACGGGGCAGGTTATGCTAGCGTAAGCTGAGTGCTGACGAACTAAGCTACCTTGCGCTGCTACAGTATCGCGGCTCCCCTCGTAAAAAGACTTTGAATGCAGAGCCAGCGCTCCACCTCCATGTTTTGCAAAACTTTTTGGGACTGCTTCAGGGTGAAAAATCTGCGATATTTGTTTGCTGCCAAATTTTACTCTAAACGGGCTAGCGATAGTTTTAGATATGCTTTTACGTAGAAAGTTATTAGGAATGTAAAGAATGGAAAGCGGACCTGCGCCTTTGAGTAACCTCGTGGTAAGTGGACACAGCAGCGATACAGCATTAATACGCTCGGGGGCATCAATCGCCATGCGCAGTGCAATTCCGCCACCCATAGAGTGACCAACAAGATAGGCATTATCAATACCGACTTTGTCCATCCATTCACGTATCATGCTGCTTTGCTTTTCAAATGACGCTGATGTGGACTTTGCGCGGATAGAAAACCCATTTCCTGGCCTATCAATACTGTAAACGGTGTAGCGAGTTGCTAATATTGATGCGAGCTTCGAGAAATTAGCACTATTGCCTAACAGACCATGAATAAGCACCAGCGCAGGGCCACTTCCCTGCATTTGCCAGTGAATTGTGCCACCCTCTACAGGAGTCAGCTTGCCTGTTGCAAAGAAATTTTGTTCAATTTTTTTATCAATGTTAGTGGTGAACCAAACAAGTAGGGCAAGAATAAAAACAATAATAAGCAACGCAATGAACATAAGTGTTCCAATATAAAATAGATAAATAAACGTATAGGTTTCTTGAAACAGCGTCAATAACGTAATCGTGTGTTCGTGCGAAAGGACATAGCGTTTGAGAAATGTATGGTTTGAGAAATGCGTATTGATGAAAAAAAGAAAACGGCGAAACGCTCATTACAAAAGTCATCAAGAAGCCCGTTAAGTCGGTTATAGGAAGGTCAATGGAACGGAAAATAACGTCGTCAATATCAATTGATGAAAGCGAAATAGAGATGCAGGCTATTCGTGCACAGGGCGCGGGTGGTCAAAATGTGAATAAAGTAAGCAGTGCTATTCATTTGCGCTTTGATATACGGGCATCATCGCTGCCGGATGCTCTTAAAGAGTCTTTGCTCTGTGCAAAAGACAAGCGAATCACTACCGACGGCGTTCTTGTATTGAAGGCACAAAATTACAGAACGCAGGAACAAAATAGAGAAGATGCGATTACTCGACTGATAGGGTGGATTAAAGCAGCGACGATTAAGCAAAAACCAAGAAAACCCACGCGAGTGAGTCGCGCCGCGAAAGCGCGAAGAGTCGACGCAAAAAAATTACGAGGTGCGAAAAAATCTTTGCGTGGAAAAGTGGAAGTTTAGGAGTAAATAAACTAAAGTATAAGCCTCAAAATTTGTCATTCCGCAAGACAACGGAAAATTCTAATAAATATAACTAGATGTGTCTTGTGTGCTGGGGTGTAGTGCCTAACAGCGCATCTAATCGATGTGTGCTCACCCTCAATATCGGAAATTAGGAAAGCAGAAAAAGTGACTCGTTCAGAAGTTATCCCAATGGTGCTGTTTGCAGCTATCGTTTTTTGTCTTGGCATGAATACTCCCCAAGCAGCAAATGAAATCATTGCGCAACTATTTAATCAATCAATCACAAATAGTGAGCTGCAGCCTTCTGAGGCAGACGTAGAGCGTTTCCAATCGATGCTAACGGACAAGTCTGAAAAGGAAGTACGCCACTTACTTGCCCAGCGTGCTTTAGGTAACAAGATCACTGAATCGGTACTAGCTGACTTTGCACAGAAAAATGAAATTACCCCTGAAGACAGTGAGATTCAGTCAGCCTACTCGGTAATAAAGCTGTGGACTGTCGATTTAGACAATGCGGGTGAATACCCTGTAGAAGAGCTTGAGCGCTACCGCATGGCCTTAGCGCAAAGCATGGCTAAAAGCTGGAAAGTGTCTAAAGCACTTTACGAAGCTTATGGCGGTGATGTTGTTTTTCAGCAAGATAACCCGCTTACTCCGGTTGGCGCATACCAGCAGCTTTTCGAGCAATACCGCGAGAAGGGTGAGTTCGTTATCTACGATCCAATATTTAAAGCGGCATTTTGGAGTTCGGTTCGCATGAAATACGCGAAGACTCAAGATCCAGACAATATCGACTTTTCTTTTCCGTGGTGGGAAAGGAGCATGAGCGCCTCAGAAAAAAATAAAGATTCAAGTTACTAATAAATTAAGTTTTTTTAAAATTCTCTTAAAAATTTAGTTTTACAAGGGAATAAACCCTTTCCTTCATCCGTTTACTCAGTGTCCAATCAAAAACACTGGAGATAAACGGATGAAACATATCAATACTGCTATTCTACTAGCACTAGGCATTACTTCTACATCACCTTTCGCACAAACTGCAGAGGTATCGTCTTCCACAGTTTCTGCCACCTCAGCAGAGTTCAGCTCACAAAATACGTCAATAAGTGCGTCAACTAGTCAACAATTTGGAGTTGCGTTAGCTATCGGTCAAAATATTGAAACTGATGAGCAAATGAGTGAGGTCGACTCGCAGACGACTGACCTTAGCAATAATGATGCGCAACCAGACCAACCTACACCTGAAACAAGTGCCCCACTAGAGAGCTCCCAATCTACGATGAATACCAATGCGATGGTTACAAACACAATGGATAGCGCATTGAATGGCACGCTAGAAACAACTGAAATTAGCGCACTAACATCGACGGCCGACACTACAGATTTATTAGGTGATACGGTGACAGACTCATTGGTAAACTCTCAGGCAGACGCATTGCCAAATTCTGTGAATGGCTTAGTAGAGTCATCTCTCACTAACTCGGTTAACAGTACGGTGAGTACTGTCGTCGATAGTACGGTAGCAGGCACAGTCAGCGAGTCAGTGAGCGGTAGCATTTCAAACACAATTACAAACTCGGTTGATTCTACAATACAGAGCACGGTATCAAACACAGTATCTAGTACAGTGGAAGATACGGTATCTGCATCAGTAAGCGACTCTGTATCTTCATCAGTTTCGAACGCGATCGGCTTATAAACGACTCGGTTTGAAAAGCGCTCAGCTTTGTAAAATGCTGAGATACACAGGGGCTGGTAATAACATACTTTGAGTTATTATCAGCCCCCCTTCATCACTACCCCTCTTTATTTATGCCTTTACCGTTTTAGGTCACCGCTATGAAAACACTTAATGAATGTACTATTGCACGGTCAGTAGCTTTAATGACTGCGCTTGTTTTTACACCACGACTACATGCAATGAATGATTCATCCTTATCAGATGAGAAGTCCTGGTTTTCATTAACAGGGAAAGGCTATGTCGCTTATCAACACGATAGCAACGTAGGCATTAGTGAGCTTGATACAAACTCGAACAGCGCTGATTCTGCGCGCTACACGAAGGGAAATCTCAAGCTATCAATAGCTCCGACAGATGCTTGGGTGAGCGACCTCTCAGTAACCCATTCTGCTACGTCATACGGCGAGCAAAGTGAATTTGATTTAGATATTACAACGTTGGGAGTTGCTTCAAGTTACGCATTTGAGGCTCTCAAAGTTGGTGTGCATTACTATGATGCCAATGCGTCACTAGGCTCAGATCGTTTTTTGTCCTACGAGCAGTACGGAGTTTCTGCGGGAAAATTAATTATGCAGCGTGGATATGTGCGTTTAAGCACCGATAAAGTGGCAAAGCAATTTGAGACAGCAACAAATAGGAACAGTAACGCAGATTCCTTTCGCGCAGATATGTTTTGGTTTTTCGAGGATGACGACTTTGTAGAGCTTGCGCTGACATATCAAGATGAGGATGCTGTTGACAATGTGTTTAGTTTCAAAAGTAACGGATTGGAACTGGGGTATTCGTATCCTGTATCTGTTCTTTCAAAAGTACTCACTTTTAAACTCGCGTATCAGCTGAATAACCGAAACTATGCAAACGAAACTGCAGGCGGAATTGGCCGAGAAGATGACAGTCAGCGAATTAAATTGGACATAAACTACGAGGTCTTAAGCTATCTGGACGTAGTATTCTCAGCTCGCTCAGGTGATTTTGATTCAACATTGGCTCAGGCTGATTACAACGAAACGATAGCCGAGATAGGGGTGAACCTTCATTTTTAATTAGGTAAAAGGGGGCTGCCTTAGTGCAAAATTCCAAAGCCGTAAACTGAATCACGCCCAGGCTCACCAGCGTCAATGGCATTTTTTTGTAGCAGTGTTAACGCTGCCATCCTGCTTTTTTGCCGCTGTAAGTAACAAGCATAGGTTGCCGCCACTTGAGGTGCGGCCATAGAGGTTCCACTTTGGCGAATCGTTGCTCCGTTAGGGTGTGCCGCAGGTATAGAGACTCCTAAAGCAGCAAAGTCGACATAGTCACCTTGATTAGCCCAGCGGTAAATACCTCCGCTTTCGTCAACAGCCGATACGCCAATGGTTTCTTTATAGGCGGCCGGATACAGCGGCAACGATGCAGGCCCTTCGTTACCAACCGCTGCAATTATTTGAATACCTTGATGAGTTAAATAAGTCATTGTTTTAGCTAAAACAGGATTGTCGGGACCCGCTAAGCTCATATTGATCGTTTCGACGGACTGTGACGCTAAATAATCGAGTCCATCAATCAACGAACTTAACGTCGCGCCTTGGCTTACACTACTCCTTGTATAGAAAACACTGGCATTAAAAAGGCGGCTATTTAACGGTAATTTTTGAGCTAATAGGCTTGCAACGGCAGTTCCGTGTTCACTGCCATTTTCTGTTTGCTCAGGTGAAAATGTCATTTGCTTGATAGTTAGGTGAGATAGCATAGGGTGCTTTTCCACAATATTACTATCTACCATTCCCACACGTAAAGGTGACTGGCACGTAGGGGATGCATTACCTTTTTTGTGCACTAGTGTTTCACTGACGTGCTGTTTTTGTTGCGATAAATAAATATGGTTTCTACCTACTTGAGACTGAAGCTCGGCAGGAAGGTTGTCGCGAATAAGTGACAGCTCATCCAAAGTCGCTTTTACTTTGACTATATAGCGCCATCTATCTAACGCTTTTAAAAATTTTGCATCTATATGGGTAAAGTTAGAGGATTGAAAATAACGGCTATCTTCTTTATTGCCTATAAATATCCATTCCCGTTCAACCGCTAGAAAGCCATCTGGCGTCGTTATCTCACTAATAACAATTTGGCCAGTTGTTCCTAGAATTCTTTTCGCAGCAGGCACTTTAAAAAGCGGCGCTTTAATACTCGAAGCTGTATCGTAAATAATTGAAGTTAAATCATTTTTTCTAACATTCTCAATATTGGTTTTAGCTTTTCTTGCTCGCTCTCTAAGTGTCTCTAGGTGAGAAGGAGCTTGTTGTATCACTGGGGTGATGACCTGTGATGGTGTGGCTAAAACTTGAGTATTTCCTGCATAGGGGAGTAGCAGGGATAAAGCACCAAGCGTAAATGCTAACTTCATCAACTTACCTCTGCTCTAGTAATAAAAAGTGGAGCCATAAAAACGTAATGGCACACATTGTGCCGTTAATATTACGCTAATAATAATGACTGAAATAACGTTAACGAATTTATTCAAAAAAAATTCCAATTTATTGGGAATAAAAAAGCACTTGAACCGTTAACGATATAATACGGTTAAATTACACAGGTAATAACAATGAAAGAAGAGTTAACCGAGCTCCTACCATCCCTTCGAAAGTTTGCCTATTCGCTAACGGGGAACATGCATGATGCAGACGATCTATTGCAAAATACCATTGAGCGGCTGTTATCGAAACCCCCTTCAAAAGAAGTAACGTTAATGGCATGGGCATTTAGAGTTTGTAGAAATGTTTGGATAGATGAGTATAGAGCAAAAAAAGTACGTTTGAACGCAAGTGACGCGTTGCAAAATGAGTCAGAGATAGATAAGCAACAAACATTAGATGATGAAATTGCAAATGCGGTTACGTTACAACAAGTGTCAGATGCAATGGATACTTTACCCTCAGAACAACGAGAAACACTGTCATTGGTGGCTGTGCAAGGTATGAGTTACAACGATGCGTCACAAGTACTTGAAGTTCCCACCGGAACAATAATGAGCAGGCTAGCTCGTGCAAGGGGCAAAATAGCGTCGTTACTTGAGAATAAACGGGAGGTGCTATCATGAATGTTTCCAATGAGCAGCTCTCAGCTTTCTTAGATGGCGAACTTTCAGAACCTGATATGCAACACGTGAGAGAAGCAATCGCCATTGACATAAGTCTTGCTGATAAGTTAGCAGCCTTGGCAGAAGTTGATGTTATAGTTAAATCTGCGGCAGAAAAAGCGACCGCAACGGCGCTGCCAAAAAGTGTTTTGATGCTACTGGAGCAAGAGGCAGGCTCGTCTACTGGTGACTTAAACAACGCTGATATAAGCGAAAACCTTTCTGACAATGAAGAAAATAGCAACGAGGTGTTAGCATTTCCAGTGCATCGTAAAAGACGAAAATGGTATGTCCCAGTGGCAGCCGCAGCCAGTTTTGCGGCCTTCGCCGGTTTAGTTTTCGTTCAGCAGGATAGAACAGTGGCGCCGGGCACATCACTCGTAGCATCACAATGGGACAGCGTATCCTCTGTACTTGATTCTAAGCTAACCGGGGAGTCTGTGGAATTAGCGTCAGGCTTAGAGGTAACACCTCAGCTATCGTTTATTTCCACTGAATCCACGTACTGTCGACAAGCGAAAGTGGTCTCTAGCAATGAAAAAAATACGCTAATTGCATGTCGTAATACTCAAAGTGAATGGCAGCTGGTTGCTAGTAGTCTTCAAGCAGCAGACGACAATACAGGTGTTTACCAGACAGCAAGTAAAGCTGATGTGTTAAACGATGAGCTAAATAATTTAATGAGTGCGTCGCCTTTAAATAGAAAACAAGAGCAACGCGCAATCGAAAGTGAATGGCTGATGAAAAAATCAGCTCGAGGAGTCAAAAATGAAAACTAGTTTTTTAGTTATAATAACCTTATTAGTCGCCGCAGGTTGTGCAAGCCAACCGGATTACCGTGAAGCGTCAAAAGGTGGATTTGGATATACGGAAAGTAAACTCAGTGACAGTCAGTACCGAGTGCATTTCAAGGCGAAGGGAAGTGATAAAGGTAAGGCAATGGATTATGCCATGCTGCGCGCAGCCGAACTTACCTTGCTGGAAAGCTATGACTGGTTTGTTGTAACAGACAGAGAAACACTTATTGATAAAGAAACGGTAGGAACATCGCCCCAGGCAGGTTTTGAGCAACGTTATACACGAGTGAGAGATTGTGGTTTGTTAGGGTGTCGCACGTCTTACGAGCCGACAACTCAGGTTACAACTGGCGTTTTTGTCGGTGGAACGCAGTCTAGCGAAATTGAGAGTATTTTGAATATCGAGCTTGGGAAAGGGCCTAGACCAACTTCTACTACCAGCTTCGATGCTCGTGAGGTCAGAGAGAACTTGAAGCCAAAGACTGGTGAGTAAGTGGCTTATGTATAAATTGTAATTTGTTTATTCAGGCACATTAAAAAGCGCCATTAGATTTATCATATTCAATAGATAAACCTATGGCGCTTTTTGCTAACTTTCGCTTTTTAATGTGATAAAAAGCAGGATTAGTTAGTTCAGGTAGCTGTCAACTTCGCGCTCTGCTTCGTCGCGATTTTTGCCGTATGCCTGTTGTACTTTACCAATTAATTCTTCTCTGCGACCATCAATTTTATCTAGGTCGTCGTCGGTAAGTTTGCCCCATTTCTGTTGCACTTTACCTTTCATTTCCTTCCAATTACCTTCGATACGATCACTGTTCATAATGGTTTCTCCTTATCATAATGAATAAAGCATTTGTTGGCCTTTAGAGTCGACCTGAGTTGCTTACTCAATAGTCAGGGTGCAATTCATAGTCCAATGTATAAAGCACTGAAATTAATGGTTATTTTAAATCTTGGATTACATGGCGCAATATAATTCGTGCAGTAATTACAAGCGCCTGAAAATTCTGCATGAACAGCGAGTGCTCGCTTACCCTGCTTTTAAACTATTAATAAACGCTTCGCTATCGTGCCGCTTTTCTATTTTGTGCTGATCTTCGCTACGACCTTTTTTCCAGTAGCTGCTGATATAAAGCTGTTCGTGAGGCAGTTTTTTCTCGTCTTTCAGCCAGCGTCTTATATTTCGCATATCGCTGAATTCACAGGCTATCCATACGGCGGGTAATTCCTCATGCCACGAAAGTGAAGCCACAACTTCAGGCAAAGGTGCCTTTGTTTCCCATATAACTTCAACGTCATCGGGTTTAGGTATGTTGACGATATCACCCTCACTTTCAACGGTAATAACGGCATAGCCTTTTGTGTTTTTAGGCAGCGCAGCAAGATGATTCTTTATACTTGGCAAAGCGGTCATATCTCCTGCAAGTAAAACCCATTGGTAGGTGTCGCTTAACCCTTTACTGGTTCCTGGGCCTGCCAGCAGTATGGTATCGCCAGGTTTGGCAGAGCCTGCCCATGCTGATGCGGGACCTGTTGCACCATCACTGGCATGTAGCACCATATCAATAGTCATTTCAGGTATTGATGGATTAAAGCTATTTACCGTGTAAGTGCGCATTGCAACTTGGCTTTTATCGACCACAGCCGTAAGCGGTTGGCCTTCAAGGTCAAACATCAACTTAACGTAAGCCCCTGGCGTTGTTGACGGAAATGTACGAAGCGCTTTGCCGCCTAAATGAATTCTTTGGATAGAAGGGGAGATGCGGCTTGTTTTGGTTACTTCTGCAAGGCGCGGACTTGGTTTTGGCATTATTGACTCCTCGATTTAATAATCAGCATAATAGTTGATAATGATTATCATTAACATGTGCAAAATGCGGACAATAAACCTGATCCAATTCGACTTTATAGAAAGCGCTAAAAAAGGAAACAGATAGAAAAAGAGAGGGGATACAAACAGGAAAGGTAGAAAAGAAAAAGGGGCATAACGCCCCTTAGAAAACACAATATCACTTGGAAAACACACACTACATAAAACCGAACACTCAACGACTTCATGTACAAGTAAGAGGGCAAAGTTTAGAAAAGGTTCCGCATTTATTTAACTTTATTTCGCTAATCACATAAATAAGCCAATATTTTCTGAGGTTACGTTAAAAAGTAACGTGCTTAATGGGCTGCCGACCGCCTTATTTTATAGAGTGTGAGTAAAACGACGCATGAAATAAGTGTCATCAATATACTGGCTGCTGCAAATGGCAGTGCAATGTTGACTTGATAGAGCGTTGCAGCCAGTGGCGGGCCTACAATATATCCCATTGCCGTTGTTGCGGTAATTAGACCGGTAATTGATGACTGTTGCGACGGTGAGCAATAGGTTGTCGCTGCTGCAGCAAGTGAGGGATACGCCATGCCCATACCTAAGCCCATAACAGCCATGCCTATGTATGAAACAGCAAAACTCTGTTGAAAATACAAAATTAGATAGCCTAGGGACAATAAAGGAAGGGCTAAGGACATCATGATTTCTTTACTCAATCGCGCCCTTTGCACAATGGTGAACTGAACGGTTAATGACGTGACTGCACTCATCATCATTGCAAACCCAACTAAGCGAGCGGCTTCTACAGGGCTCTTGCCATAAAAATCGATAAAGAAAAAGCCCATGGTTTGCTGCATCATTGCCATAGCTGCAAATACGCATACACAGCTTGCTACAAATACATAGGGAACGCGGGGTGGCTTATCTTCTAAAGCGACCGTAGGCACTTTTTGTTCAGTGGAGTTTTGCGGCGGTAAAACCGGTAATTTATAAAGTACGAGGGCAAATGCCAATAGGGTAAGCACCACTATGCTATAAAGTGGGGCCAAGAGACCAAATCCAACTAGCAAACCTGCGTAGGCCGGCCCTATGATCTGGCCCACATTACTGGCAGATGTTACTTTACTAATTGCACTAACGCGCAGTGCTGGGGCACTAATTGCCACAGCATAGCCAACTGCAGACGGTGGCGTAGCCGACATAATTGTAGACTGCAAGCTTCGGCTTATGAGTAATGCTAAAAATAAACTAGTTCCGCTGATAATGCCTGAAAATCCAGCCATCCACGCACTCGCAAAAGCAAACGTTCCCGCGCTATAGCCTGCCAGACCTATAAGCAGTGTACGCTTGAACCCAACACGTCGCGCTACTCTGCTCCACACATTTGTACCGATAGCAAAAATAAGTGCCGAGCTCGACATGATTGTCGCTATATGAAATTCAGATAAATTCGCTTGCCGGCCCATTGATGGCAGCGTCGCTAGCATTACACTTTGTCCTACCGAGGTGGCAAGCATGGCGCAGAACAACATTCTAAATACGACAGGAGAAGACGAAGAAGGCTGCAAAGTAGTTAACCTAAATAGAGGATATTGCAAAGAGCGTACATAATACCATGAACTCGCTCTCATTCTTTCGAGCAGGCAAAAAAATACCCGCCAAAGGCGGGCAAAAATCAGAGTTGTGTAAAGACCGGGATGGGGCTTGGTGGGGAGAGGGTAGTCGTCTGATGACAACTCATTGATAAAATCGATGACTTTATCAATGTCCTCGTTATGGTCCGGCTGAAGTAACACACATTCTTCAACCAGTCCAAATAGGTAACATTCCTTCGTAGCATGCGACATCAATGTCGAAACTTTCGATGAGGGTACTGACAATCTTAGTTATTTTCCGTATTAACCAAGGTTGCTGCATCCTGCTCAGTTTGCTGGTTTTATTCCAACCCAACCGCATCATCGATGAGTAATGCAACGTAAAACAATTTCCTTAAGCGGTGCTGAGTAAATTCCATTTTCCGTGGATGACGCAATCCTTATATCGTGACAATCGTCTTCCATCAAAGCTCGCTATTTCGTAATATGGACTCTCCATTTCAAAAGCCTTCCTGGCTTCACATTACGACTCTTGTTATCCGTTAGTCTAATATATGCTTTATTCGTGCCAAGTGAGTTTTTTCCGTGTTTATTTTTACAAATTATTGTTTTTATTGAGTTTGTTGTTTTTTTTGAGGGCGTTAGGTTCTGGCGTGGCAAGTTGAGTAAAATAGAGAGTGTAAATTTTTCTTAATGTTGTGTTGTTTTTTACACACGGCTTAAGCGCATATTACCTTATTCCTTCCGGTTGTTTTAGCTTGGTAGAGAGCGGCATCTACCTTTTCAAGTATTGCAGAAGATGTTGCTTGATTTTGTAATAGGGGAAAACTTAATTGATAAAACGCACCCTAGTCTGTTTATCAAACGTCACAGTCGTTATGCCTCAAAAATATAGGTGTGTGATAGCGTTCGCTTTTTCACACACACCTTTATATCATCCTCGCTTAACCCGCTGTTTTTAAGAATTTGGCGTGCTATGGACTTAGACGATATGGTGCTGTGCTCATCTAATAAAGTATCAAGGGCTTTCATTACATATCTTGGCATAGCCATGGCGTATCACCATTTGCGTTGGACAAATTTCAAACGCCTTAGTAAGCAGGTTTGATCACCCCCATGTTGATTATGTGTTGCGGTTTTTTAGGAGAAACCTTGTTTGAATATTTTTTATGAACTCATAACAGCAGGTGGTGCACTGAGCACTTTAAGCGCTACTTTGCTTATAGTGGCTTCATTTTTTACCTCCTTGATTACAGCATCTCTGGGAATAGGCGGTGGCGTTCTGCTATTAGC
This sequence comes from Alteromonas genovensis, assembly GCF_010500895.1. Classification (GTDB taxonomy): domain Bacteria; phylum Pseudomonadota; class Gammaproteobacteria; order Enterobacterales; family Alteromonadaceae; genus Alteromonas; species Alteromonas genovensis. Next base: position 121,900 of record NZ_JAAAWO010000004.1, on the reverse strand, counting down.
TATTCTAGCCTCAACCTTGCCAATAACTGCGCTTATTCCAGTTCATGGCTTGGTTCAGCTTGGCTCAAACGGGAATAGAGCGTTAATGACCCGCACGCATGTCGATAAGCAAATCGTCATGTACTTTAGTTTTGGTGCCTTATTAGGTGGCATTTTGGCATCATTTATTGTTGTGCAGCTTCCTTTGGTGTTTATTCAGTTCGCGGTTTCTGGGTTTATCCTTTTTATGATGTGGGGAAAGAAACCTAAAGCGCATGAACTATCTCCCATTGGGCGCAGCATTGCAGGGTTTATTACCACAATCATCTCAATGTTTGTGGGTGCAACAGGGCCTTTAGTTGCTGCATTTGTTCATCGTAGTGTTGCTGACAAAATGCGTATTACCGCAACACTCGCAACCTGTATGACTATTCAACATGCGTTGAAAGCATTCGTTTTTCTCTTCGTGGGGTTTTCTTTCAGTCAGTGGGGCGGTGTTATTGTTGCCATGATTGCAAGTGGCGCATTAGGTACGTTTGTTGGGTTACGAATGCTCAAACGCGTGCCAAACGAAACCTTCAATTGGTTGTTCAAAGCCGTTATTACCTTACTTGCATTTAGGTTGCTATGGCAGGCGTTACAAAATTTGGCATAGCTTGAAGAAAGAGAATAAGCAGCTAATTTTCCGTTTTTGTTAACACTGCGATTCTACAAAGCGCCTCTTTACGCGAGGCGCTTTATAAAATGCTAGATTAAAACTGATACCGCAGTGAAATTTGCCACTCTCGACCTAGGTTCTGCACAGGCTCTCCTACGGCCATATCTTCTTGCGCTGCGCGATTTACGCCAGCGGTGTGAGGCGCATAAAACTTATCGAAGATATTGTTCACTAGCGTAGTTAGCTGAATCTTGGGATGCAGTTGCCATTGTGCAGAGAGGTGCAGCAGGCAATAGCCGTGTTAGCCGAGCCAATCGTGTTAATGGTTGATGAGCCGTTTGAAGGCCTTGATATTGGAGCCCAAGAGCAGGTGTGCGCTTTGCTAGAAAAAGAGGCTCAGCGTAGATTAGTTATCGTGGCCTCTCATGTGTTGCCCACTGCGCTGTCTATTGATAAGCACGTGGTGTTAGAAGAAGCTAATGTAGAAAACATAGGGTTGCACAAGCGCCAGTTGGCGTAAATTAGTTTGCTTTCTTTGCGGCCACATAATTAGCGTTTAGTTTTATCTAACCTCAAACGACTCGGTAATTTGCTCTAAGGTTTTCCCCTTAGTTTCAGGGAAGTATTTAACGACCAATACTAAGCTTACTAGGGCAAAAATACCGTAGGAGAAAAAGGTCGCCGCAGCGCCTAAATTCATTAATTCCCAAGGAAAAACAAGCTGTACTAAAAAGCTGGTGAGTGAATTAATCACGCCCACAAGAGATATGGCGATAGCCCGGGTTTGATTAGGGAATATCTCCGCTAGCATGGCCCACATTACAGGGCCAAGGGATACAGCAAAAGACGCCACGAAGGCAATAATGCCAAATAGCACTAAGGGCGCGTTCATAGTAATACTGCTGTTGAGTATATTCTGCTGATGGGTGTCATATTCAGCGGTAGTCAGCGTAGCCTGCAGACTCTGTTTAAAGGTGACATCTGAGTAGTACACCACATCTTTTATCTCTGTGAGCTTGGCAGCAAGCTGCTGGTCTGTTTGCTGAATTGCTGCAATATCGCTGCTGTCAATTTCATACACTGCCTGTTTAAAGCCGTAGGCACATACCGTCATGCTAATAGCAACACCGCAAAGGCCAATAACAAGCAGCGGCTTTCTGCCCCATTTATCGATGGTTAACATGGCAACCACGGTAAAAGCAACGTTCACCAGGCCAATCCAAACCGCTTGCATAAATGCGGCGTCGGTACCCACACCACTTTGTTCAAAAATAGTGGGGGCGTAAAAGAAAATGACGTTGATGCCAGTAATTTGTTGAGCAATGGCGATGGTAATACCAATAAACAATGGATAACGCATCGATTTAACGGTGAGAGAGCCAAGTCGCTCTTTTAACGACCAGCTCTTTTCTGACAGCGATGAGTAAATTTCATCAAGCTGCATTTTTGCTTCACGTGGGTCGAAAAGCGCAGATATTGACAGCTTGGCTTCGTCGGTTTTTCCTTTCAGCATGAGCCAGCGAGGACTTTTAGGTACAAAGAAAAGCAGGGTAAACCAGAGCGCAGCGGGAAGGGTTTCAAGTCCTAGCATATAGCGCCAAGTATGGGTATCAATGCCAAGCTCTTGTACCCATGTCAGTTCACTGTTGCTGAGCTGCAAGAAATAATAGTTACTGAAGTAGGAAAGGGCGAATCCAAGAACGATATTCAGTTGGTTCACCGACACCATCTTGCCTCGGTGTTTAGCCGCGCTAATTTCAGAAATATAGACCGGTGCAATAATTAGTGAGCAAAACGCAATACCGCCAATGAAGCGAGCAACAACCAATAGCGCATAGTTTGGTGCCAATGCTGAGCAAATGGCCGAGATGAAATACAGTAGTGCAACTATTATAAGTGATTTACGTCTACCGATAGCGTCACTTATTGCGCCCGCAAACAGCATAGCAAACAATGCGCCAAGGGTAGGAGAGCTTACAACAAAGCCCTGTTGCCAGTCGCTTAAGCCAAATTCAACGTCAATAAAGCCAATGGCGCCAGATATTACACTAGCGTCAAAGCCAAATATAAAGCCCCCAAGGGAGACGATAAGCGTATAGTAAAGCGAGGTAGGCACATTTTTTATCATATTAACGCTTGCTCAGTGAATGTCTTTCAACGACTTCAGGCACAAACAAATGCTCAATAGCGTGGTTTATTTTGGTGTCATAGACATTCTTAAGCACCCAGCGCGCTGCCATTTCGCCAAGGGATTGAATGGGGTTATTGATAGTGGTGAGCTTTGGATATAAATAACGGGAAAACAGCACGTTATCGAATCCCACGATAGACAAATGCTGTGGAATTTCAAGCCCCGCCTCTCGTGCCGCTGTCATTGCGCCAGACGCCATTTCGTCGTTGGCGCAGATAAGGGCGGTAATATCAGGAAAGTGCTGTTTCAAATAATGCATGCCCTCTTGCCCGGATGATTCATGAAAATCACCTTCAAAAATATGGTCGTCTTTTGCTTCAATGCCTGCTTCAGTAAGCGCGCGTCTATGCCCAGCTAGGCGATCGCTCGCATCTTTTTTGAATTTGGGGCCGCTAATGTAACCTATCTCTTTGTGCCCCTGCTGTATTGCTGCTTGGGCGGCTAAATACCCCCCTTTTTCGTTATCAACAACAAAGCAATGATCATCCAGTCCGTCTACTTTTCGGTTAATAACCACAACGGGTAGGTCGGATTTACACAAGGTCGTTAAGTATTCATCTGACACCGCTTCAGCATGCAGTATAAGGGCGTCGCACCGGCGACTTTTCAAAAACTCGATGGCGTCATGCTCACGTTTTTCATCCACGTGGCCGGCAGTAATAATAACGTGTTTACCATACTGCTTTAACGCCTGCTCTACGGTACTCATTAAGTCGCCGAAGTATGAACCGTGAAGTTCAGAAACTAATAGGCCCACACTATTGGTTCTATTAGACGCTAAGGACTGTGCAATGGCATTTGGCTGATAGCCTAATTCAGCCATTGCGGTCTCAACTTTTTTACGGGTGCGGTCGCTTACTTTCGTGTTTCCATTCATAACGCGGGAAACGGTAGCCAGTGAAACGCCTGCTGCTTCTGAAACTTCGTATATAGTTGCCATGGTGTGGGGTACTTATCCTTTTATCCTATCCCGCTAATGTAACATTAACTCTACTGTTGACCAGTTTTTGATAGGCAATACCACTTTGTTTTAAGGTTCTTTTTTGGGTGCTGTAGTCTACATACACAATGCCAAATCGTTTTGTATAGCCAAGTGCCCACTCAAAATTATCCATCAGGCTCCACGCGAAATACCCTTTAATATCCACACCTGCTTTAACGGCATTGTGTACGGCGTTGAGATGGGAGTTGAAATAGTCAACGCGGTCGCTGTCAGCAACTTCACCCTCTACCATTTCATCATCCATGGCGGCGCCGTTTTCGGTAATGTAAATGGGTGGCAGTGAATATCGCTGGTGCAAATCTATTAACAGCTCAGTAAAGGCATCGGGGGTAATTTCCCAGCCCATGGCAGTTAAAGGCACATCCTCAGGTTCTTGTACGTCGAACCAACCATTTTCTGTGGATTTGTATACGGTGCGTGTATAAAAGTTAATGCCCAAGAAATCTATCGGCTGGGAGATAATGTCCATGTCACCCTCGAGAATATCCGGCTGTTGCTCTACGGGCAGTTGGTCGCACACATCTGGGTAGGTGCCTTCAATAATAGGCTGTAAATACCAACGATTATGGTATTCATCGGCAAGCTTTGCGGCTAACTTATCGGCTGGTGATTCGGTGGCACTGTGACAAGTAGAAAAGTTAAGCACAATACCATTTAAGCTGTTAGGGCATTTCTCGCGAAGCACCTTCATACCCAGACCATGTGCTAACAGCAAATGGTGCGCAGACTTTCTGCCGTTGGCCACGCCGGTTTTGCCCGGTGCGTGAATACCGAGTTCGTAGCCTAGGTACGCTGAGCAAAATGGTTCGTTTAAGGTAGCGTAAGAATACACTTTATCACCTAACGCACTGGCTACTATGTCAGTGTAATGCGCAAAGGCTGTGGCCGTTTCTCTATTTAACCATCCGCCTTTTTCTTCTAAATACTGAGGAAGATCCCAGTGATACAAGGTGACGAATACTTTGATGTTGCGTTTTACTAACTCGTCAACCAAGTTTACGTAAAACTGCATGCCGATATGGTTGATAGTTCCATCGCTGTTAACCACCCTAGGCCATGAGATTGAGAGTCGATATGCATCAACTCCTAACCCTGCGATGAGTGCAACATCTTCCTGCCATTTTTCCACATGTTGACACGCAATATCACCATTGGAGTTGTCTTCAATGGTGTTATTTTGTGAACAAAATGTGTCCCAAATTGAGTCTAGTCGCCCGCTTCTATCCCCCTCTATTTGAAAGCTTGAGGTGGCTACGCCGTATAAAAAGTCCTTTGATAACAATAAGGAGTCGGCGGGCAGCGTAATGTTTGGCATTTTCTCATGTCCTAGGCTTAACAAACTTTGATTATAGTTTGTTATTCATAAATCAAAAATAACATGATTTTTACATTGAATTCGGCAACGCTTCATGTAATTATTCACTGAAATGTAAGCGCTTACAAAGAGTGTGTATCTCTATGTAAGCGCTTTCAAATGTTAATTTATCATTAATTACAAAAATAGCAATAGAGGTTATCAGTGGACATACCATCGCAAGCTGAATCGCAACCAATGAACAGTGCGGCGCCAAACGGTAATTATCGTTTTGCTCTCATTTCATTAACAACGTTATTTTTCATGTGGGGCTTTATTACCTGCTTGAATGATATTCTTATTCCTTATTTGAAAGGTGCGTTTAACCTCACTTTTACACAAGCAATGCTTATCCAGTTTTGCTTTTTTAGTGCGTATTTTATTGTCTCGTTACCCGCTGGCGCAATCGTCTCTAGAATTGGTTACCAAAAAGGCATTGTATTGGGGCTTGGCATAGCCTGTTTGGGATGCATATTGTTCTATCCCGCTGCAGAGAACCAAATATATGGTGTATTCCTGCTGGCCTTATTTGTGTTGGCATCCGGTATTACCATTTTACAAGTATCAGCAAATCCGTATGTCACTGCGTTAGGCGACCCTAAAACCGCCTCCTCTCGCCTTACTATGACACAAGCATTTAATTCACTTGGTACCACGGTAGCGCCTTTCTTTGGTTCGTATTTAATGTACGGTGCAACCGGTGAGCACAACGCTGCCACCGCATCGGCCTCTGATGTTCAGATTCCTTACCTTATATTGGCAGCTTCATTGCTGTTGCTTGCCCTCGTATTTTTGTATCTAAAGCTGCCTAAGCTTAATCACACCAGCAGTAATACCGGAATCTTCAAAGGTGGCGCGTGGCAGCACAAGCATCTCGTACTCGGGGCAGTCGGTATCTTTATGTACGTGGGCGCTGAAGTTGCTATTGGTAGTATGTTAGTTAACTACCTTGCCAGCCCCTCGGTTGCCGGTTTAACCGAAGCGAAAGCGTCTAAGTTATTGGCGTATTATTGGGGGGGCGCCATGGTAGGGCGCTTTATCGGTGCATTGATAATGCAAAAAGTGTCTGGTGGTATCGTATTGGCATTTAATTCAGCAATGGCTATCTTTCTCATTGTGCTATCAATATCAACCACGGGACCGCTTGCGTTGTGGACCGTACTTGGTGTGGGTCTGTTCAATTCAATTATGTTTCCTACCATCTTCAGTCTGGCACTTCAGCAGCTTGGTAAGGATACGCCACAGGGCTCAGGCATCTTATGTTTAGCCATTGTGGGCGGCGCTATCATCCCGTTATTCCAGGGTATGTTGGCAGATAGCATCGGAGTGACTATGTCATTCTTGCTACCGGCGTCTTGCTACCTGTATATCGCCTATTACGGTTTGATAGGCAGCCGCGTAACTCAACTGATAAAAGATTAAGGAATCACCATGCGAAATACATTACTCGCTTCAGTCATTGCTGGTGCTTTACTAAGTGGCTGCGCTGAATCTGAAAAAGACGTATCCATTAATAATGTTGATAGTGCTAACCAGAGCAGTTCGCTAAAAGCTGGCTCTGCTTTAAGCGGCGCGGCAGCAATATGGCCTAAACTCGACATAGAAGTAAAACAAGACCCTGCTGTAGAAAAGCAAGTGTCAGATCTTTTATCGAAAATGACGCTTGAGCAAAAAATAGCGCAGATGATCCAACCGGAAATTCGCAATATCACGGTTGAAGAGATGCGTCAGTATGGTTTCGGTTCGTATTTAAATGGGGGCGGTGCCTTTCCAAATAATGATAAGCACGCCACACCGGATGATTGGGTAGCCCTAGCTGAAAAATTATACCAAGCGTCTATCGATGACAGCCTCGACGGCTCTGCAATTCCAACCATGTGGGGCACAGATGCAGTGCACGGTCACAACAATGTAATTGGCGCGACCTTATTTCCTCATAACATTGGTTTAGGGGCTGCAAAAAATCCAGAATTGGTAGAAAAGATAGCCCACATTACAGCAAAAGAAGTCATGGCGACGGGTATCGATTGGGTGTTCGCGCCTACCGTGGCGGTGGTGAGAGATGACCGCTGGGGCCGAACTTATGAAAGTTATTCAGAAGACCCAGCCATTGTACGCGACTATGCGGCATCAGTAGTTAAAGGGCTGCAGGGCGCGGCTGATAAAGATTTTCTCAGTGACCAACGGGTTATCAGTACGGTAAAACACTTTGTGGGTGATGGCGGAACCGTTGGCGGCGACGATCAGGGCGACAATGTAGCTAGCGAACAAGCGTTGTTCGATATTCACGCTCAGGGCTATGTGGGTGGTTTAACCGCAGGCGCTCAATCGGTAATGGCGTCGTTTAACAGTTGGAATGGTGCAAAACTACACGGTCACAAATACCTACTAACTAATGTGTTAAAAGAGCAAATGGGTTTTGACGGCTTCGTCGTTGGAGACTGGAATGGCCACGGCCAGGTTAAAGGCTGCAGCAACGTTGACTGTGCACAAGCGGTTAACGCTGGCTTGGACATTTTTATGGTCCCTAGCGACTGGAAAGGGGTATATGAATCTACCTTAGCCCACGTTAAAGATGGCGTCATTCCCATGTCTCGCATTGATGATGCGGTACGCCGTATTTTGCGAGTAAAAGTGCGTGCGGGCTTGTTTGATAAGCCGAGTCCTGCCAACCGCCCTTTATCTGGCGATCGGTCGCTTATCGGAAACGAAGCGCATCGCGAGGTAGCACGTCAAGCTGTGCGCGAGTCTCTTGTTTTGCTTAAGAACAAGCAGGGCATTCTTCCTTTATCGGGTGCTAAACGCATAGTAGTGGCTGGCGATGCCGCAGACAATATAGGCAAACAGTCTGGTGGTTGGAGTATTACGTGGCAGGGAACGAACAATACCAACGCTGATTTTCCTGGCGGCACATCCATATACGACGGCATCAAGCGTTATGTAGAGGCTGCGGCTGGCGATGTGGTGCTTTCTGTTGATGGTGAAATTGCACAAGGCGGGAACACGCCAGATGTGGCAATTGTAGTCTTTGGCGAAGAGCCTTACGCAGAAGGCCACGGTGACAGAGAGACGCTAATTTATCAGTACGGTACTAAAAAAGACCTAGCGCTTCTTGAGCGCTTCAAGTCACAGGGTATTCCCGTCGTGTCAGTTTTTATCAGCGGTCGCCCTATGTGGGTAAACGCAGAGCTTAACGCATCTGATGCCTTCGTAGCGGCTTGGCTGCCTGGTTCAGAGGGCGCGGCGGTGGCCGATGTGTTATTCGGCAAACAAGACTTTAAAGGTAAGCTTCCTTTCTCATGGCCAGCACAGCCACAGCAAATTGTGAATATTGGCGACGATACCTACGAGCCACTATTGCCATATGGATTTGGCCTCACTTATGCCGACGACAACGTGCTAGCGGATAACTTGAACACCGAGGTCAGCATAAGCAGTGATAACAGTCAGTCTCTTGAAATATTAAACGGTGCGGTGCAGTCGCCTTGGGTGTTGTGGCTTTACTCTGGCGATGAGTCGCTAACGGTTAATGCGAGCACCCATAACGTGGGCGCAATTACCTATCGCACTGTGGATAAAGTCGTTCAGGAAGATGCCCGTAAAGTAACCTTTGATGGCAGTGAGTTTGCCGCCATGCGTTTTGCGAGCAAAAGCTTCTTCCGCGAAGACTTAAGTGCCCAGTTACTTAATAAAGCCGCGCTTACGCTAAACATTAACCCTCATAGTACGGTTGTGGGCTCTCTTACCGTGGGAATGAATTGTGAGGGCGAGGGCGATATGCCAGGTAGCTGCTCTGCACAACTTGATATTAGTGAGCAAGTGAACGCCTTAGAGCAAAACACATGGTCTTCACTCAGTATCGATTTACAGTGTTTTGTGAATGCAGGTATCGACTTTACCGGTCTTGTCGTTCCGTTTGAACTTGGCAGTTCAGGCAAGGCAAGCATCAGCGTTGCAGATATTCAGTTTACGCCTCAGGCTGCTGAAAACGCAGACATTACATGTAAATAAAACCATACGTAAACCATGCAAAAAGCCGCTTTAACTCCGTTGAAGTGGCTTTTTTTTAGCCTGTTTCACGTGTAAAAAATTATAGTGCTGATAATATAAAAATGCGCTACAACAGCCGAGTTTACTGGCTTACTCTCAGTTTCTTTCACTAACCCTCACATCAGCCACGTCTTTTTCATTAAGCATTATTAAAAATTTGACTGCATTACTCGCAAATGCGACTCGTTTCCATTATTATCAGCAATATAAATGGTAACTATTCCTATTAACATTAAAAGACGCATTCAACGCGCAATGTTAATTGTGTAAGTCAAAAAGGGGATCGCCTCTTATTGCGTGCCAGAAACACACATAAAACTTGTAGAACACGTGGAGAATTATAGTGAAATTTAAACTTACGACTATTGCTACAGCCGTAATGTTAAGCCCTGCTGCCCTAGGGGTGGCAATGGAAGATATTGAAAGACTTACCGTTGAAGGAAAGTACCTCTCGGTAAACCAGTCTAACTCTATAAAAAGTCCAACACCTATTCTTGATGTGCCGCAAAGCTTATCTATCATGACGGCAGAAGAAATCACTGCCCGTGGTATTACAAGCGTGGGCCAAATCATCGATTATACCCCTGGGGTAAATACCTCTCAGGGCGAAGGACACCGTGACGCCGTTGTGTTTCGTGGTGTGCGCTCAACCGCCGACTTTTATATAGACGGTAACCGTGACGACGTTCAGTACTACCGTGCGCTGTATAATGTTGAGCAAGTAGAAATTTTACGTGGCCCGAATGCCTTGTTATTTGGGCGTGGCGGTACGGGCGGTATTCTAAACCGCGTTTCTAAGAAAGCGACTATCGATCAGCAGTTTGTAAACTACAACGTATCTGCGAATACTTTCGGTGCTTATAACTTACAGCTTGATACTAACGTCGACACGGGTGAAGATTCTGCAGTAAGAATCAATGCCATGTATGAAAGCTTGGATAACCATCGCGACTTTTTCGATGGCGATCGCTATGGATTTAACCCCACAGCGCGCTTTCAGTTAAGCGATGACACTATTTTAGATTTATCTTATGAATATATCGATCACGAACGTTTTATCGACCGTGGTATTCCTACCGGTGCAAACGGCGAGCCGGTAGAAGCGTTTGAAAACATTGTATTTGGCGACCCTGAAAATAACTATCAAACGCTAGATGCCGATGTGTTTCGTGCCAATATACAACATAACTTTTCTGACAACCTGAAGGGTAACTTTAACGCTTTTTATGGTAACTACGATAAAGTGTATGCCAACTTCTACGCCGCTGATTTTGCGCCAGAAACAAATGTAGTAACACTCGATGGCTATATTGATGAAACTGAGCGTGAAAATCTTATTCTATCGGCAAACTTAGTCGGTGAGTTTGCAACAGGTAGCATTGAGCACACGGTTATTTTCGGTGGCGAATTTATCAACACTGAATCGGACCAAAATCGTTTAAACCCTGTTTTTGATTCAAATGGTGACGACCAGGAAGATTTCCTAGTTAGCCGCCCTTTAAACTTTAGAGGATTAACGGGTACTAACGCCGCTGGCACCACAGTGACAACTGCATTTTCAGCGCTAAACGACGATACTCGCGTAGATTTGGACGTATATTCATTCTACGTACAAGACGAAATTGCCTTATCTGAAAACTTCGATCTTGTATTAGGAGCGCGTTTCGACAGCTTCGATATTGAAGTATTTGATGCACGCCCTGAGGTATTAGAAACCCGCAACCGCACTGATGAAGAAGTATCTCCTCGTGCAGGTTTGGTGTACAAGCCGCAAGAAAATATCTCAATTTATGCGAGCTACAGTGAATCGTTTCTACCACGCAGTGGTGAGCAATATGCCAATATTAACGGCGATGCAGATAGCCTAGACCCAGACACGTTCACTAATCAAGAGATTGGTGTAAAGTGGGATTTCGCCGACAGCATGAGCTTTACAGCGGCGATATTTGAGAATGAGCAAACTTCATTAGATAACGATCCTAACGACCCTGAAGGCTTCATCGAAGTTGATTCTGACGTGTCAGGCTTTGAGCTGCAGCTTCAAGGCTACATTACAGATAAGTGGTTTGTTACTGCCAACTACAGCAACTTAGACGGTGAAAATGCCAGTGGCGTTGAGCTTCGTGAGCTTCCAGAGAACACCATGTCGGTATGGACAACGTACCAGGTAAGTGACGTGTTAGGCTTTGGCGTTGGCGCAACCTATCAAGATGAGAGTTTTGTGGTTACCGCTACCGATTCACCGGTATTACCAAGCTACACGCGTGTGGATGCGTCAGCATACTACGAGCTAAACAACGGCATGCGTTTACAGCTTAATGTGGAAAACTTAACTGACACATTATACTTCCCGAACGCGCACTCTAGACATCAAGCAACCGTTGGTGCGCCAATTAATGCAAGACTGTCTGTTATTGGGTCGTTCTAGCAACTACTGAATAACGCATATAAAAAAGGCCGCTTCATGGGAATGAACCGGCCTTTTTAATAGGGTTTGTCTTAAAAGAGGCGCTCGTCTTAAAAGACGTGCCCCGTGCTAAACATACTTAGAACGTATAGCGAGCACCTAGCGTGTAACGAGGGCCGTATTGACGAGCAAACAAGAACTGCTCTTCAAAACGTCCGTATCCACGTTCGGTTTCATCGTTAATGTTTATCCCTTCAAGGAATACCGTTAGGTGTTCATCAACGTCATAGTTAATGCTTGCATCAACCTGTGCGTAGGTATCAAACTGAGTGGCTGGGTTATCTGATGAGCCCTGAGCTTGACCAATACCCACTACGTAGTCTGAACGCCATGCGTAAGTAACTTTCACAGACAAACCATTTTTCTCGTAGAACACTTGGAAGTTGGCAGAGTCACTAATACCAACTAACGGGTCTTGCTCTTCAAGGTTATATGGGTCGTATTCAACGTCGCCGTCGACTAATGTGGCGTTTGCGCCAAAGCCAAAGCCGGTTTCACCGAAGGTATGTTGAACAGCAAGCTCAATACCTTCTACGGTTTTCGCATCACTAGAGTTACCAGGCTGGGTTGTACGCCATGTAATTAATGGGTCGTCTGCATTAGGAGTTACTACGCCATTTTCATCGGCAAATCCATTATCTACAAAGTAACCATAAATAGCGCTGTCAGTAGCCTGCGTGCCGGCCGCCTCAAGTGCATTTACTGCTTCGTTCCAACGTGGGCCTAAGTAAATATCGTTAAGCCCTTCAAACTGACGGTCTTGACCGGTAGTGGTAATGTAATTTTCTACTGACTTTCTGAATAGACCCACTGACGCATAGCTTGCCTCGTCGTAGTACCATTCAAACGATAAGTCTAAGTTTGATGATTCAAATGGCAGTAGGCTGGTGTTACCTGCTGAGGCCGTACGCGAACCAATTTTAGGGCTGCCGCTAAACGCTAGGCCGCCTTGCAATAGGCCGATAGGCGCGCGGGTAATTGATTTACCCCAAGAGAAACGGGCTACTACGTCATCGGTCACGTCTACTTTCACGTCAAACATAGGAAGCAATACGTCGTATTCGCCTGTGAAGTCTTGTACTTGCAGTCCGTCTTCAAACTGCGTGATCCACTCTGAAGCGGCTACCCAGTTAACTTGTTCTGGAACGCGAACTTCCGCAGAGCTTGGTACTTCAGTTTCCTCATAACGCACACCTGCGTTTATCTGTACGTAGTAGTCGCCAACTTCAAAGTCCCACTCTGTTTGTACGTAAATTGAATCTGTAATTTCTTCAACATTACTGACAGCCGGTGCGCCCATGTAATAGGGGTCTGTAGAGTAGGCATTCGCTTCGCCAACGACATCAGCTGTAATAAATGCTAACTGTCGAGCAATAGCTTCGTCAAAGTCATAGGTGTAGTAATAGCCAGGGTTCATGTTAGCACCGCCGCTACTAAAGGCATCTAGGAAACCGCTGGTGTCGTTGCGTACGAACATGCTGTCTGGGAATATTTGCGTAAACGATGGATTAAAGCCCGGGCCGCCACGCAGTCCGCTCCATGCAGTAAAGCCGCTAAGCGCTTGCTCTGTGCGCGCAACACCAAAGTCTACCTTCATTAATGGAATATCAAAGGCAGAGTTATACCAGGTGCCATCTAGCTGGAATTGCTCAATGTCAGAACGACCAGGTGAGTAAATGAACTGACTAAAGTTAGAGTCTATTTCGCCCGGTGCAATTTCGTTAGTGCCGTTATTCCAGTTTACAAATACTTGAGGAATATCACCTTCGCGGTAATCATACACTTTTGACTGAAGCTGGTTTGAACCAAGAATGATTTGACCAGAGCTACCTAGTCCTTCGTCATATCCATTATCAATCTCGTTGTATGAATCGTGGTAATCCACGGCAAAGTGCCAGTCGTCGCTTACCGTCCAATCTAGATTAATACCGATTGAGCGAGCGTCTACACGGGTGGTATTTCTACTTGCAGTGAATGAACCGTCATCGCCACTAATATCGGCATAAACAGCCGTACCGTTGGCATCGAGTTCGTATTCATTGATGTTAGCGCCAAAGTTATTCCAAATACCCCAACCCACAGTATTAGTGCCCGTGGTAGCGCGAGAAGCGGTGTAGTCTACTGTTGCTGTGAAATCATCAATGGGACGAAACTGGAACGTAACTTGTGCGTTTGAACGTTCGCGCTGTACATCGCTAATGCTGTAGTTCATATCTTTTGGAAAGAAGGCTGCATTGGTGATGTTAGAGCGGTTATCAACCACGTTTTCTGCATCTAATTCAGGTAACGCATCATTTTCTTGCAGCTGCCAACCTTGAATATTAGCGGCCTGCTGTTGAAAATCACGCTCTTGATGAGAAAAAGACACACCAAAACCGAACATATCGTCTGCAAACGTGTTGCTATAAACACCGGCAACTTCTGGTGTTACATCGTCACCTTCTTCGTTTGAGGTATCGTAGATACCCTTTACCGAAAACGATGCGCGCTGCCCAGATTGAGCAAGCGGCTTCATAGTAATGATGTTCACCGTTGCACCTAAACCACCACTTGGGTTCTCTGCGCGAGCGGTTTTTTGTAGCTCTAGCGTGTTTACCCCTTCAGAAGAAAGGTTAGACAAGTTAAATGAACGGGTGAAACCTGTGCCCGGCATTTGACGGCCATTAAGGGTGACTAAGTTAAATTCTGGGCCAAAACCACGTACAGTAATTTCGTTACCTTCGCCGTTGTTACGGCTAATGGTTACACCCGTTATGCGCTGAAGGGCTTCGGCTAAGTTAGTATCTGGAAACTTGCCGAGTTCTTCTGCCGATATTGCATCAACAACACCGCTAGAGCTGCGCTTTAAATCCATAGAGCGGATCATAGAGCCGCGAATACCGCTTACTTGAATAACTTCTACTTCGCCTTCTTCAGGCATTGCTGCCTCTGCTTCTTGCGCGTAGCTAGGCATGGCAAAAGTAGAGCCCAATAAAGTAGAGCCCAATAACAAAGCCATTGACGTGGCAAGCTGGGTCTTTTTAAAAGTTGTGTTTTTCATAATTGCCTACTAATTCTTATCAATTTGATATGCCGCCAGGCTGCTGGCGGCAAATTGCTTTATTACTGAGCTGCTATTTCTACATTATCAACGCGGTATACAGCGCCGTTTCCTGTATCCCAAGTAGGGAACATCATAAGAACGTTGATTGCACTGATATCTAGACCTGCGTTATAAAGTGTTTGCAGCGGGAACGTGTATGTCTGCCACTCGCCTTCAACAGGCTCTACACCTTCAAGGCTTGACGACATTGGCAGCTCTACTGCGGTTGATGCGCCGATAGACTCAATTTTAAATAACCACTGACCTGATGTATCAATAGGCATTGCGCTCACTTTCATTTCAAAGCGAACTACGCCCGTTGAAAGCAATGCCGATGCGTCGTACGACACCTCTTCATCAGCCAAAAAGCCCATCACAGTTGGTGCTTCACCAATTCTGAATTCAGCCACTGTACCGTGCTCAGCGTCGTCTACTTCTTCTGTTGGTGTTGAGCCACCACAGCAATCCCAGATAGACCATTGCTCAGCTGCGGTGTCAGCAAAAATGTTCAAGCCACCAGCAGGCGTCTCGTTGCCGCTGTCAGGGTGGAAGAACTTCGCATTATCAACACGGTATACCGCACCTTCACCCGTACTCCACGCTGGGAATATCATGATGACGTCAATACCGCTTACATCTAGGCCGCGTGATTGAAGGTCTGCAATAGAGAACGTGTAAGTTTGCCATTCACCTTCAACTGGGGCTTGACCTTCTACGCTGTCGGTAAGTGGAAGCTCAACGGCAGTAGCGGCATCATTGGATTCAATTTTGAATACCCAAGTAGAGTCTGGGTTGTTTGGTGCGCTTACAACTCTCATTTCGAACTGCAGTAAACCACCATCAGTAAGTGCAGTGGCGTCAAATGGAGTAGCACCACCGCCATCAATTGAACGAGTGGTAAAGCCCATTACTGTTGGCTCTGCGCCTATACGGAATTCAGCAGTAAGACCGTGCTCTTCATCATCCATTTCTTCAGTTGGTGTTGAACCGCCACAGCAATCCCACATTGGCCAATTTGGATTTTGTCCATCTTCGAAGATAGTAAGCTCAGGGTATGACGCACCGCCTTCTTGTGAAATTTCAACGTTGGCCATGCGATATACCGCACCGCTGCCCGTATCCCATAGTGGGAATACCATGATCACGTCGATGGCACTGGTGTCTAGGCCTGCCTCTGCTAATACACTCAGTGGGAATTCGTACGACTCCCATACGCCTTGTTCAGGTGTGTCGCCTGCAACGTCAGCAGGTCCAACATAGCCATCCGTCAAAGGAAGTTCAGCGAAAGTAGAGCCTTCAGAGCTCTCGACTTTAAACAACCAAGACGTTGTTGCATTGTTTGGTAAGGCAACCGCTTTAAGGTCGAACTTAATGCTGCCTGTTTCTTCCATTGGTGACGCGTCAAACGGTGAAGCTTGACCGTCAGGGTCGGTGATAAACGCTGAACGGCTAATGAAACCCATTACCGTTGGCGCATCGCCAATACTAAATTCAAATACCTGACCTTCATCTGCATCTTCTACGAGTGCGGGTGTAGAACCACCACAGCAATCCCATGCAGGCCAGTTTGGATTAGGTGTACCGTCAAAAATAGTCAGGTTTTGAGCTATTCCAGTAGAAGGTGGAGATGGAATGGGTGCTGCACCTTCAACTAATGCATCTTCAAGTGAGTCGTAACCTGGGCGAACGGTTTCACAGCCTTTACCTGTCAATGGGTCCGACGCACACTCGTATACGCGAACATAGTCAACTTCAAGGCTTTGACCTTCTGCAAATGCGTCGGCATCGATACCGGTTTCATTGACAGATTCAGGCCATGCACCACCAACAGCAAGGTTTAAGATTAGGTAAAACTCTTGATCGAATGGTGCATTGTCCCAGTGTGTTGTTAACTCGCCTGTGCCTTGTTCGAAGTATTCTGCATACCAGCCGCGGTGTGAAAGACCCGTTGCTTCGCCTTTACTGTTTTCACGTACTTCAGAGCGACGCTGAGTGGCATACAGGTAACCATCCATGTACCAGCGGATTTCGCCTTCTTGCCACTCAATGGCATAGGTATGGAAATCGTCGGCAGGGTTAGCGCCGTTTGGTAGCGAATAAGCTTGGCCTGAACTGTCGTTGTTCGGCCACTCTTGACCGTAGTGAAGAGTGCCGTAGATATGATTTTCAGGATTGCCGTCAATGTCTGCTGCTTTGAGGTTAACCGCTTCCATGATGTCGATTTCACCAGAGCGAGGCCATCCACCGTATACTTCATCTGTTGGCATCATCCAAAATGCTGGCCAAGAACCTTGTCCTTCCGGCATTTTTGCTCGCATTTCGATGCGACCGTATTTGAAGTCACCTTTATAACGAGTATTCAGTCGGGCAGAAGTATAGGGCTTTGGTGCACCTTCTTCTGCTGGAAGTGCGACAATATTTAACGTGCCGTCCTCAACAAAGGAGTTGTTCTCACTTTCTGTGTAGCACTGAGCTTCATTGTTGCCACCGCCGGCGCAATCTACTTCGTGGGTCCATTTGTTCTCATCAATGCTTGAACCGTCAAATTCGTCGCTCCATACAAGCTGCCAATCTGACACTGGTGCAGAGGCGTCTACCGCATCTATATCAGTAGATGTGGTGGCGCCGCCCCCGCAGCCAAATAGGGTTGTGACTGACAACGCGGCAGCTATCCGCGTAATGTTAGATGCATGTTTAGTCATTGCTTTCAGCCTTGCTATAAATGTGTTGTTAAGTGTGTCGTTGAGTGTGTAAAAACGACAGCCGCGATGGCTTTTGTATTTTTGAAAGCGCTTACAAAATTAATCGAGCCGTTTTTGGAAGCGCTTACATTTTGCTAACATTAAGGGAGCGCAACGAAAAGATCAATCATCTTTTCAACTTTTTAACATTAAATCCGTTTACGAATTACCATATCGATAACATTTATTGTAAATGCCATCGCTGTTTGGATAGAGCCTTTAACGGTAAGTGTTAAATGTTTTTTACTCTATGCGTATGAATTTAAACATTAAAAGTGGGTTTTAAACAATTCCGTGAAAAAGTACATAGACTGAAAACGAGTGAAGAGCGCAGGTTAAGTGATTGTGTTATCCCAGTTTTGTGAAAATTATGTTTATTGTCACCATCACGAATAGACTAAAGTGTTAACAACACGTTTTTGAGTGGGTTAAATTGCCGTCTTTGTCAAAGATGGGTCGTGAAAATGTGTCTTTGCGACATTGGTTCATGAAATTAATCGACAATGGTGTGTTATATAAGGCGTAAGCAGAGCCTATAGTTAAAACAGCTAGTTGATGTTTAAGCTATGTTTTACTTTATAACCCCGCTGTGAAAACACCTTTATTAGCCTAACTGTAAATGGAAAATTTCACTATGCACCATCATCATGGACATTCTCACTCAGACCATTTGCATAAAGACCATTCCCACAAGGACCATGCAAACGAAGATAGCCAACGGATTGGGTGGGCATTTTGGCTAAATTTCATCTTTACTATAATAGAGTTTATAGGAGGGTGGCTAACAAACAGTGTCGCAATAATGGCTGACGCTGTGCACGATCTAGGTGATTCTTTATCTATTGGGCTAGCATGGTACTTAAGCAAATTAGGTCATAAAGCCGCCACTGAAAAGTATTCCTACGGATTCAAAAGGCTGAGTCTGCTGGGGGCTATGATCAATGGACTAATTTTAATCGTCGGTTCTGTATGGATACTGTTTGAAGCAATTCCCCGGTTATTCGAACCTGAAATGCCTGTCACTGAGGGCATGATAGCATTGGCAATATTGGGCATTGCAGTAAATGGGTTCGCCGCCTACAAACTCAGTGGCGGCCACTCCATGAACGAAAAAGTGCTCAACTGGCATTTGATTGAAGACGTTCTGGGTTGGGTGGCGGTGCTTTTTGTGGCTATTCTACTGCAGTTTGTGCATTGGCCCATTCTAGATCCTATCCTCTCAATTGTTTTCACTCTGTTTATCTCCATCAACGTTGTCCGATATGTCATAAAAACAATGAAGCTGTTCTTACAGGGTGTGCCCGATTATGAAAGTCGTTTAGAAATTCGTAACACGCTGTTAGCGATTTCTCATGTTGAAGAAATTCACCATCTGCACTTTTGGTCTCTTGATGGCGAACAGCATGTATTAACCGCACATTTGGTGATTGAATGTAGCGTTGATACGCAGACACTACTCAAGTTGAAATATGAAGTGGCAAAAAGTCTGGAGCCCTTTCATTTAGCCCACACCACCATAGAGTTTGAATTGCCTGGTGAACCATGCCGAGATGAGAAAGACCACCTCCACAGGCATTCTCATGATAATGCTCATGTGGAAATTGAGAATTAATGGCTACATCGATTAGAAAAACGAATATCGTTTTACAGCGTAATATTTTGAATGATAAGCAAGCTGCCGCTGAACATGAGCATAAGTAAGGCCAGTGACTTTATATATGTTGCAGAGACTTTTGCTGCCAGCAAACGGCCAATACGGGTAAAGAGTAAAACGATGGGAATGGCAAAAAGAGTTGAAAGGACAATGTCGTAAGAGGGCAGCGTACCAAAGGGCACCACAATTAAGCGCATCAGCGACGTTAAGCAGAAAAAAGCGAGCAAGGTAATGCGTATCTCAGTAATTGACCATTGCTGTCTGTAGCATTGAAATACCACGGGGGGGCCAAACGTAGAAAAAAGCCCACCTAGTAGACCGCTCATTGCCCCCGCAACACCAAAACCTATTGAGGGTTCAGAGCGCTCTACAGCGCTGCGTTTAATAACGAGCAGCCCACAACACAGTAAAATCACACTCCCTAACATGATATTGAGCCAGTGGGACATCGACTGAGAGAGGTACTCCAGCAAAATGTATCCCGCAGCCATAAATGGAATTGCAGTGACAAGCAAGATGTTGAAGGCGCGTTTGTTCACATGATGAGTGTTTTTAAAGACCAAGCTAACAGAATTAAATAAACTCAAAAAGCTCACTAAAAACGTTGTCGCAGTTAGCGGCATAATTTCCAGCAGGGTGAAGCTTGAGACAACAATTAAACCAAAGCCAAAACCACTTAGGGTTTGCAACAATGTGGCTACGCCAAGAAGCGCAAACGTTAAAAGAAGTGTCTCAATAACCATGCGAAAGGTTCACCAGTAAATGTAGTTGAGGATGCAAAGACAAAGGCGCTGATATTGGCGTTAGCCCTAACACTAATTGTAACGCGTTTCTGTAAACGAAAGGTGTCACTTATAAGTTTATGTATACCATTGGCCGTAAAACGCTACGCCAACGCAAATTTTATTAAAGGGGTAGGTAAAACGGTCGATAATTTTAAGCACGGTTTTACACTCGTATTCGACTTCAGATTAATAGTCACATCTACGTATTTTCTGTTACTCTGAATAAAACGAATAACAATAATTTTCGGAAAAACATATGTTTGTTTCACGCGGTAAGTATGATGAGAAAGAGGCGTTGGCTAAGCAACTAGAAACGCGTCTGCAAGAAACCCTAGATAGAGTCGCAGTATTAGAAGCTGAAAATACGTCGCTGGCAAACGAAGTTGAACATTTACATGCAGCCTCTGCACAAATGAATGATTCTGTTTTGCTTAAATGCATTATCGATGCGCTTCAGCAAATTGATGGCATTCGAGAATCAGTGCTTGCTGCGTTTCACAATATTGATTCAGAAAATCAGTCTATTGCAGACATTGATAGCCTATTTACACACTCAGCATCGACGCTAAGCAATATCGTCAATGATATGAGTGGCTTGAATGTGCAGATGGGCAGTATGAGTGAGCGTATCTCTGGGCTTTCTACTACCGCTGACAATATTAATAAATTTGTTACTACTATCACCAGTATTTCAGATCAAACGAACTTACTTGCTCTTAACGCCGCTATTGAAGCAGCGCGAGCGGGCGATGCCGGTAGAGGATTTAGTGTTGTTGCTGATGAAGTAAGAGCCCTTGCCACTGAAACGAATAAGTCGGCTACCGAAGTATCTGAATTGGTTAATGGTATTATTCAAAGCACCGCAAAAGCGGTATCTGGCGTTAACGAGTTGCGCGGTAATAATGAAAACTTAGAAGCTGGCATTAATGAACTCAATGGCAGCTACGAGGGTATGGTGGCTCACTGTACCAGCATGAAGTCGACAATTACCAAAGGTTCTTTTAGTACGTTTATTCAAACCGTAAAGCTAGATCATGTGGTTTGGAAAGCAGATGTTTATGCTGTGCTGTGTGGTTACAGCGACAAATCCGTTGCACAATTGTCAGATCATTCAAGCTGCCGTCTTGGTCAGTGGTACAGAGAAAGTGCTAGCAGCAACATAGGCAAGACCGCAGCGTTTAGAGAGCTCGACACTCCCCATGCAGCCGTTCACCAAAGTGGTAAAGCAGCGATAGAAGCAAAATTGGCGGGTGATCACACTAAATCTGATGCTAAGCTTATGGAAATGGAGCAAGCAAGTGGGCGAGTCATGCAACTTCTCGACACGCTAGCCGGTTATTAGCGGTAAGAATGACTATGTGGGTGAGCACGAGAAGCCACCCATTTAGATTTTAAGGTAGCTGACCGTGAGTGATGAGAGAGAGAGCATTGCAAGTCAAAAGATAAGCGAGCTTGAAGCACGTGTTAACTCATTGGAGCGGCAGCTCAAACGCCAAAAGCTAGCGCGGCAAAGTGCTGAAGCATTTTTGGAAACCTACTCTCAAGATGCTTACTTAGCCAATCAAGCCCTCAGAAAATCCCTTCAGGCCTCCAAACAAAGAGAGCGAGAGTTACTTTATTTAAGTCGCTCGGCCTCTCAACTTGGCGCTAACAGCACCGTGGCTTCTTTTATTTTTTCTGCATTAGAGTCTGCCGTGGAGTTTTGTCAGGCAAGCTGTGGTAAAGCAATTATCATTAAAAACGGCAACATGGTCGTGGGTGATGATGACAAAGTGCTAACTTCAGATAATGGCTGGGTAGAAGCACCACAGCTCTCTACTCTTATTGTGGATGAATTACCGTTAACGCTCACAGAAAGTTACTCACATTGGTGCGTTAACGCGGTGGAGCGCCAAGATGTAGGGCGTGAGGCCCGTGTTATCCATCTTATGCACCAACTTTCAGATAACGAATACGCGTGGTTAGCCCTTCTCACTGCCGATGATACCCTAGAGGAAGAAACGCTCTATATCCTCGACACCACCAAACATTACTTAAACTTTGGTCTTCGCGATAAAGACAAATCTCACAAGTTGAGTCATCAAGAAGCGGCCATCTCCTCTATGGAACAAGATAGAAAACATTTAGAGGAGCGGTTGGTTAGCGCTGATAAAATGGCCATGTTAGGCCAACTTGCCGCAGGTATTGCTCACGAAATAAATAATCCTATAGGTTATGTAAGAAGTAATACGGCGGTAGCGAAAGAGATATTCAGTGATTACCAAAGCGCACTAGATCAAATAGGTGATTTATGTCGAGATGCGGGTGGTCACATAGCGGAAACCTTCCAAAAATTAGAAAAAGACTTTTCTCTTGAAGATAGCGCAAAAGACATTGCCGAAATGTTTGAGGAGTCTTCTGAAGGCATTGAGCGAATCATCGATATAGTTAAAGCGTTGCGAAGCTTCTCATATCCCAGTTCTGGAAAGCCGGCGGATATCAGCGCTACAGAAGCGATGCAAACCGCAATTAAGCTGACGAATAATCTGCATCGATATAAAAATACAGTGCATTTTAAAGCGCCTGAACACGATGCAACCTTCAAAGGTAATGCCGGGCAAATTCAGCAGGTGTTGGTCAACTTTCTAACGAATGCCATTTACGCCACCGCAGAAGGTAAGAGTATTACGCTGAGTATTGAGGTGGACGAACCTATAGTGCGCCTCATTGTAGAAGATGAGGGTGAGGGAATGCCCCCCGAAGTGCTCAATAAAGTCTTTACACCTTTCTACACCACAAAGCCGCCTGGAGATGGAACCGGGCTTGGTATGTCAATTTCACTCACGATTGTAGAAGAGCACGACGGAACGGTAGATATTTACAGTACTGAGGGTGTGGGTACCCGCGTTGTAGTCTCTATTCCTCTTTCTGACGCCAGCTAGTTTTTTCACCGAATTCCCTTCAAACCTGTACCGAACTCCTACTTAAACACATAACGCTATACTAAAGTTTCATTAAAACTAGACGTTAACTAATATTGTTCTAGTCTTAAGTATTAGGAAGCAGTGTCGCACCAGCATCACTGATGAGTTCTAATGGAGCCCTTGTTTAATGAGAAATAATCAGCCAGTTACTCAAAAAGAGTATAAGTTTCCTCCTCACTTCAGACTAATTTCGTCAACCGACAGACGAGGTGTTATTCAGCATTGTAATGATGAATTTGTTGAAGCTAGTGGATTTGAGCGAGATGAGTTAATTGGTAAAAACCACAACTTAATTCGCCACCCGGATATGCCACCCTCTGTGTTCAAAGAAATGTGGGCAACCCTTGAGTCTGGTCAATGCTGGCTAGGATTAGTCAAAAATAGACGCAAAGATGGTGATCACTATTGGGTGTCGGCATTTGTCACTCCAGTTTATGATAAATCGACTATTGTGGGCTACGAGTCAGTGAGAGTGCCTGCACTTGCAGAGGAAGTGCAGCGTGCTACTGACATGTATGAGCGAATTCGTGGGGGCAAATCTGCCACTTCAGTGTCTCATCAAATAGCCCATCGCCTTGGTCATGTTTGGCCCTCTCTACTGATTGGCCTTGTTGGGGTCGCAGCGGTGTGGTTTACATCTAATACAATAGCAGCAGCTATTTCACTTATTGCGTTGTTAGTGCTTATCAGTGCACAGGCCGCGAAAACGCGAAGTGAGTGGACAGAGTTTCTTACGTTAAGCCCTGAAAGTTATAGTAATGATATTGTGGCTCAGACGTATTTTGAAGATCCCCCTCATATTGCACAAGCAAAGCTGGTTCTTGGCTGTGAACTTGCAAGAACACGTACTGCACTTACTCGCATAAAAGATGCATCCGCTGGGCTTGAAACTGTGTCGCGAACCACTCACACACAGGCTGAAAACACCAGTGCAGCTGTGGTACAGCAGAATCAGGCTACTCAGCAAATAGCATCTGCGGTAACGCAAATGAGTCAGGCTATTCAGGAAGTTGCAGAGCGCGTAGAAAGCAATGCGAAGAGCGCTAGAACCGCGGCCATGAACGTGGACACGGGCAACAAAAAAGCCGAAGAGGCTATGCAGGCTATTGTGTCATTGCGAGGAGCGGTTGAATCAATCTCAGAAACCGTGACTGAGCTAGCGCAGTCAACGAGCGATATTGGCGAGGCCGCCAATATTATTTCCGCCATCGCAGAACAAACAAACCTACTAGCGCTTAACGCGGCAATAGAAGCAGCGAGAGCGGGTGAGCAAGGTAGAGGCTTCGCCGTGGTAGCCGATGAGGTAAGAACGCTTGCCTCACGTACTCGAGATTCTACCGATAGAATTCACAATATTATCACTGAATTGGCTGAGCGTTCAGACCGTGCGGTACGGGTATCTACCGATGGTTTAGCGTCGGCAGAGAGAGGCAGTTTGATAGTAGAAGAAACCCGCGGAGCCTTGTTTGAAATTAATAACGCGGTAAGCGGTATTGCAGACGCCACGGTGGAGATGTCATCAGCAGTTGAAGAGCAAAGTACGGTTGCTGAGCACATTAATCAACAGCTTGTCGATGTTGCAGACGGTGCTGAGGAAACCCAGCGTTCTTCAGAGGCTTCACTGGCCGCAAGCGATGACTTACGTGAAACGGTTAATCGCGTTCACGAACTTATTTTGCGCTTTAGCACCGGCAAGCGTGTGGGAGAGTAACAATAACTCGCATGTTATTGACTGTTTAATTCAGCGTGTAAGCCGCGTTTATACGCGGCATAGGCTGGAAAAAATGACACAATGTAAGTACTTGCTAATACAAGTATGACTATTGCTAGGCTGTTTGAAGACAGAAGAGTATCACTTAAAAATAAGCCAAACTCGGCGCTTAACCATGGCTTGAGTGCAGTGAGCAAGCCTGTTACCACTAGCAGACTGACACCGCACCCAGCTAACGCGATAAGCAACGCCTCTAGCTGTACCAATATAAGAAGAGCGGCTGGACTTGCGCCAATAGTGCGTAGTACCGCAATTTCTTGATAACGCTCTCGCATGGTAGCCAATAGCATGGTGGCCAGGCCAATAAGGGCTGACATCACGATAAGTGAAGACAACAGCAAAAGCAGGGCCTCCACATTTCCCATAATTTGCCATAGCTCAGCGAGTGCCATGCCCGGCAATATGGCGAGCACGGGTTCATTGTTTCGCTGATTGAGTTGATATTGCAATTGCAGAGCGGTTACACGATTTTTTAGCCCCAACATCACCGCAGACACTGATGAAACAGTATTGTTTTCAACGTCCATCTCACCCATGCGTTGGCGCTCAGTGTCCTCCTCGTGTGCATGAGGGCTATTATCACCCTCGTACCTCTTTTCTTTGTGACCAGCTTCTTCAGGCTCAGCTTTTTCATGGCTAATTTTGTCATGGTCATCTTTATCGTGAACAGCAGTTTCACCGTCAGTATGTGCGTGTGCCTGAGCGTGTAAGTTTGACGGGCGCTGGATGGATTGGGATGGCTTCACTATGCCAGACGGGCCAGCATGCTCATGGGCTTTTTCAAGGCCAATAAGCGTGACATACACCGCTTTATCAACAGGTGTACCTGTTTTCTCTAACACGCCGGTCACTGAAAAAGGAAAGCCGTCGTGCTGACGAAAGGACACATTTCCTAATCCATGAGATATAACAATACTATCGTCAACGCGGTAACCTAAAGACTCTGCAACGTCAGCGCCAATAACAGCTGAGCCCACGTGGGCAAATGGGCCCCCTTCAGCAAACACCAAAGGTTGTTTATCGCCATATTTGAAATGCTCAAAGTAAGCGTTAGTGGTACCGACGACGCGATTCCCACTGTGCGTATCGCCAAGCGATAAGGGAATAAGCCAAGATACACGGGGGTCGCTGTTAAGCGAACTTACGCGGTCCCAACTAATCCCTTTCGACGGTGTGGTTAAGTTAAAGACAGACGACAGCAATAAATTAAGCTGGCCGCTTGGCGCTCCTACAATCACATCAACGCCCGACACCGTGCGCGTGAAACTGCCTTTCACCTGGGAACGAATAATATCAACACTAAGCAGTAAACTCACACTAATCACAATGCTCACTAGCGTAAGAAGTGCAGTGTTCTTGCGGCGCTTTAAACTTTCTATCGCGATTGTGGTTAACATGGTGATGCGTCCCTAGAGGCATCAGACACACCAGCGACTTTTTGATGATTCGGGGTAAATTGATGCATACTCATATGCCTTGAGAAATACTTCTTTAAGTAAGGGTCGTGACTGACAAAAACCAACGCACTGTTTTTGGCGAGTTTTTTTAGCACGTCCATGAAGCTATCTCTCGCTTTGGCATCAAGGGCTGATGTGGGCTCATCGACAATTAAAATATCAGGCGTATTGATGAGTGCGCGGGCAATGGCAACGCGCTGCTGTTGACCCACGCTAAGGGTGTCTGCTTTCGCATTTAACAGTTGGTTTGAAAGCTGTAAGTCGTTGAGTAGTTTCAATATTCGCTCATCAAGGGCCTTGTCCTTTATATTTGCACCGGCAAAATAGAGAGCGGCCTTAACATTTTGTTTCACAGACAGGTATGGAATGAGATTAAACTGCTGAAACACAACGCCAATATTGTTAGCGCGAAATCGATCCCGCTGCTTATTAGAAAGTGCAGAAAAAGGCTGTTCTAAGAGAGATATTGTACCGCTGTCAGGTGTAAGGGTGCCGCTTAGTAAGTTTAAAAACGTGCTTTTGCCGCTTCCAGATGGGCCGGAAAGAAACACATGCTCTCCACGGTACAAATGCCACTGCTCTATTTCAATAAAAAGTCGGGCTCTTTCACTATGAGCAGCGTTATGGGAAAAGCTAACGTTATCTATAGCAATGGCAATGTTATAAGAACCGTTTGTCTTTGCGCTTTCTGTTGCACTAACGCCTGCTTTCACGCTAACTCCTAACTACTATCTCAATCTTTATTCTTCTATATTATCGAATAACGAAGTGACTTACATGTCTTGAATGTTCAGCCCGTTATGCTAATTCTGATGATTGAGATAGTAAGTCATAGAAAGCGAGCCCTAGCTTTTGGGCAGCTTAATATAAAGGCAGGAGCAAGCACCGTAAAAAGCACGGGTGCTAACGGCTGTTTGTTAGCCGTTAGCTTTGAGCTTTACCACTTCTGCGCTTTCGTCTTCCAGTACGCTTTGGGCAGACGAGCCCTTAAATATTTTACTGATCTTGTCTTTGTTTTTAGACAGCAAGATTGAGAGTTCTTCTAACGCGCTGTCATCAAGACCAATACCCTTTGCTTGGATATATTGCGCTAAGTTATCTGCTGCATCGAGCATCTTGTCGTACTGATCAGCTTCCTTTTTGTCGGTAGTTACCAATTTTTCTACCCCTTTGTGCGTAACAACATACTGTGTGGTAATGGCCATGGTAGGTCCCCTTCTTTTTAAGTTCTCAAAAACTGTACAGCATTTTACTGTATAAATAAACAGTCTTGAGGTTAATTTTTCTTCGCTCCGTACTTTTTAATATTAGCTTTTTAGAATGTACGTTGTGTAGAGCACTCGGGACGTCAGAGCCAATTCATAAACATAAATAACACCTTTTATTTTGTAGGGTTCAGTGTCACCATATAAATGGGGACAATGCTTATTCCATGGCGATGCTGCTTTTTCTTCAATGCCCTTTCAAGAAGCAAATTGTGAGTAAAAAACAGATTGAGAATAAAGAATAGATTGAGAAACGGAATACTCAAACATGGAGAAAGCTGCCGGTGAGCATAAAAGCCCCAACTGATATTAGCGTTATACAAACGATTGATGTTATTCCACACATTATGGAAATGCTTGCAGATTTAACGGGCTTGCGATTTATTTGTGTAGCCAGGGTAACAAAGCAAGAGTGGACTATGTGTTCTGTGCTCGACCGTATCGAGTTCAACCTGAACCCAGGTGACAAACTTGATATACAAACTACCTTCTGTAATTCGGTAAGAATTTCTCAGCAGCCCGTTATTATTGAACATGCGTCCGAAGACGACGAGTTTAAGCATAGCCCCATTCCAGAAATGTATGGCTTTGAAAGCTACTTCTCATACCCTATATACGATGTGGATGGTAATTTTTTCGGCACCATTTGTGGGTTAGATCCTCAACCTGCAACGCTAAAAATCGGCCGTATTACCAATCAGATTTCCTCTTTTGCTGCCCTTATTTCTCGTCAAATAAAAATGAATGAGGTGTTTGAGGATACCAAAGCAGCACTTTTTGACGAGCAGTCAGCAGCAAAGCTGCGCGAGCAATACATTGCTATTTTAGGGCACGATATCAGAACGCCTCTATCATCACTAAAAATGGGGATCGACTTTTTATCTGATATTACCCAGGACGATACGGCCAAAAACGTGCTAACACGTATGGATAACAGTGCAAGTAGGATGTCTAGGCTCATATCAGACGTTATGGATTTCACCCATGGTAAAATGGGCAGTGAGATCCCCCTTAACATGCAGCATGTTGACAACCTCAATAGCGTCTTGCTTCATGCGGTATCAGAATTAACGCTACTGCATAAAGAATGTAATATTCATTGCAATATCAATTTAGAGGGTAAGGTGCATTGCGACCCTGAAAGAATTAGCCAAGTACTGTCTAACCTTTTAATAAACGCCATTGTGCATGGCGATGATAGCCGGCCGATTCAGGTGAATGGAAATATTGTTGAGAATAGCTTAGTTATCCGTGTATCCAATCACGGAGACGCCATCTCAGCCGATGCGATGTCACGGCTATTTCAGCCGTTTTGGCGACAGCAAAATCATCGAGATACAGGTGGCCTAGGGCTTGGGCTTTTTATCGCATCGCAAATTTCCAGCGCCCACAACGGAACGTTAACCGTAGAATCCGATGCCTCGAAAACAGAATTCTCGCTGAAAATTCCTATCTAAGCCGTCCCCTAATAACGGTAAATTGTCCACCCTCCCCAGAGCTGTTCAATATGGCAGTGATTAATGCTTGTGCAATTTTAACGGTATGCGTATAATGCGCGCCCTTACAGCCATCCCAATTCGTTCCTTGTCTCCATACAGTTGGCTGTACTGTCGAGGCTACAACCGTAAGGAGCTATAATGCGTCATTACGAAATCGTATTTATGGTTCACCCTGATCAGAGTGAACAAGTACCTGGTATGATCGAGCGTTATACTACTATTCTTAAGCAAGACGGTGGTCAGATTCATCGTTTAGAAGATTGGGGCCGCCGTCAATTGGCTTACCCAATCGAAAAGCTACACAAAGCACACTACGTACTAATCAATGCTGAAGCATCTGCTGACGCCGTTGACGAATTGGAAAATGCTTTCCGTTTCAATGACGTGATCTTGCGTAACATGGTAATGCGCACTAAAAACGCTGTTACTGAGCCTTCTCCAATGATGAAAGAAGAGCCTCGTCGTGAGCGTCGTGAAGATTCTGCACCTCGCACAGAGCGCGCAGAAAAGAAAACTGAAACCACTGAAGACAACGCTTAAGGAGATCACCCATGGCTCGTTTTTTCAGACGTCGTAAGTTCTGCCGTTTTACAGCAGAAGGTGTGACCGAAATAGATTACAAAGATATCGCTACTCTTAAGAACTACATCACTGAGAGCGGTAAAATTGTCCCTAGTCGTATTACTGGTACTAGCGCAAAATATCAGCGTCAGCTGTCATCTGCGATCAAGCGCGCACGTTTTCTTGCGTTGCTTCCGTACACTGATTCACACAAGTAATTTGGCGAACTTAAGGGGTAGCTTAGATGAACATCATCCTACTAGATAAAATCGCCAATCTTGGCGGCTTGGGCGACCAAGTGACTGTAAAGTCTGGTTATGCTCGTAACTTCCTTTTCCCACAGGGTAAAGCGGTTCCTGCAACTAAAGACAACGTTGAGAAGTTCGAAGCACGTCGTGCCGATCTTGAAGCGAAAATTGCTGAGCAGCTAGCTGCTGCAAACGCAAACGCTGAAAAAATCAACGAGTTGGCTGAAGTTACAATTGCTGCACCTGCTGGTGAAGAAGGCAAGTTGTTTGGCTCTGTTGGTACACGTGACATCGCTGATGCAATTACTGCAGCTGGCGTTGAAGTACAAAAAGCACAGGTTAAACTACCTACCGGTACACTTCGTGAAACTGGTGAGTACGACATCGACGTACAGATTCACTCTGATGTAACCACTTCAATTAAAGTGATCATCATTGCTGAAGCGTAAGCGTTCATGTAATTAGAAAAACCGCTCTTATGAGCGGTTTTTTTATGCCTAAAAATCACAAAATAATTATCTATGCAGACTGGTATTACTTACGTTTTTATACTTGTGCTAGGTAGGGTATAAATACAATACTATCAGTGTATTAATTCTCTTTGGGGTCGCTATGCAGCTCGCTATTACGTTCGCTATGAAGTTCGTCATTTTATCTTTCGTATTGCTTTTTTGTGGATGCGCCGCAAAAAACCACGTTGAGACTAACGCTCCTTCAGAGTCGGTGATAAAGCGAGATAGCACGGGTGGATTTGAAGGGCGATTCAGCAACCTTTACGCTAACTTTCCAAGCTACCCAATTACGTGTACTACAAATTGCTATGCGCCTACTGACAAAATAAAGTGTGAAGGCGATATGGAAGACTGTGTCTATCGCGGTGACAATCCGTCACTGGCTATCGATAGCGGTTTTACCGTTCGTTGGTTAGGACATGCTAGTTTTGTGGTGACAACTAAAGAGGGACAGCAGTTTCTGTTTGACCCCGTATTTGAACAATTTGACTGGCCGGTGAATTGGGCATTTAAATTAGCAGATGGCTTTTTCCGCAACCCTGCCTCAGCGCTATCATCACAAGAAATAGAGCAAATTGACGCCGTCATGTATTCCCACATTCACTACGATCATTTTAATAAATCGGATATCAAGCACATTGGTAATATGCCCTCTTATCTAGTACCACTAGGGTTTGGTGAGCATTTTCCTAGTGGCGGCTATAACATCACCGAAATGGCTTGGTATGCAAAAAAAGCACTCGGCGATACCACCATACACTTTGTTCCTGCCCATCATTTCAGCAGTCGTATAATGGTGCCCTTCTTGTATGAAGACAATGACAAAGCGCTATGGGGTGGTTGGGTGCTAGAACGCAACGGTAAAACCTTGTTCTTTGCCGGCGACACTGGGTACTCGGCCCACTTTAAAGATATCGGAAATCGATTTGGTCGTATCGACGTTTGCCTACTTCCTATCGCCTCGTACTTCAGTGAGTCGTCTCCTAAATGGTATCGCAATGTGCACACCACGCCAGAAGATACGCTTGTGGCTGCAAAGGAATTGAACTGTGGCGTGGTTATTCCGTGGGGTTATGGCAATGCGAGTTGGCAAATGGGCGATAAAACCTCCCACTCGGCACTGTTTAGATTAATAGAAATGGACAAGCAGTTAAATAACACCATTCCGCTATATATTCTCAACGAGGGAGAAAAGGTGACCTTTTAAGGCCACCTAGTGCTTAACGTTTGCTAATTTTTTCACATTTCAATCGCCATTCATCATCAAGAACGGAGAGTGAAGACAGTGCTGTTGCTAGCGCTTTATCTGTTTTAGTGTGTGTACACTGCATGAGTTCATGCACACTAACGGTGTTGCCCTGGCGTTCAATCAAACGCACCTTATCGCCGGGATAGATAACACCGGTTTTCAACACTCGGTAATACCAACCTGTGATGCCTCTTTCACCCACAAATCTGTCTAAATTTGATATACCAAATCGTTGAGATATTTTGCTGCAAGGCGCTCTTGGAGCGCTCACCTGTAATTGAACCTCACCAAATTGCCATATATCGCCAATGAAAACCGTTGCGTCGTCCATACCCTCAACACTCAGGTTTTCACCTATGCTGCCGGGTACAAACTCTCCCTCTGGGAAATGTTTTCGAAGGGTAAGGTAGTTAGTGGGGTTATATTGGTGCAGCACTTTTTCAGGGCCACCGTGAAGGCGCTTGTTTGCCTGTAAATCTTCATCAGTTTTATCGGTATGCACAGTGAGTTGAGACACCGGTTCTTTCACAATACTGCTGGGTGCCCCTCGCGGCCCTAAAGGGCTTGGTTGACCTGCAAACAGTGCATTGACTTTAAATTCTGACATACCAACTCCGCATTTTTGTAAAAACTTTTTTTTTCTTTAAACCTTTCTACTATAGGCTACGACTAAGGTTATAACACTAACAGGTGCCACACTGACATTTTCTATTACAGTGTACACAAAAAAGAGAGCGTCATGGAGCAAGGCCACCAACGCACTTGTTGCGACAGAGCGGTTTTTACCGCTAAATCACAAAGCGAGATAATCGCTGACGTAAAAGCGGGCAGTAAATACGCTTTTAAGACGCTATACGAGCAGCATATAGGCCGCGTCTATGCACTGTGTTACCGCTTAACTGGCGACAAAGGCTTGGCCGAAGATGCGTCGCAAGAGGTGTTTATCCAGCTATGGAGAAAGATTGCCAACTACGATGGCAGTAGTCAATTTTCTACTTGGCTACACAGCGTGACGGCAAATGTCACTATCTCCTATATGCGTAAGCAGCGCAGTTGGTTTCAGCGCATGCTAAATATAGAAACCAGCGGCATTACAGAGCCTGTAGCGCCTCAAGAAACAGATGATAACGATTTAGACATGCATATTGCCAGAACGAGCCCGACTCGTGTTCGTGCTTTATGCAGTAGAAGGCTATCGACACGAAGAGATAGCCAGCATGCTCAATATGGCGGTGGGCTCGAGCAAAGCACAGCTGCATCGAGCCAGAGGGCTTTTAAAACATGCAATGGGGTATACCGATGAGTAATGCGGATAAACAGCTGTTACAGCGCCTTAGCGAATTGAAAAAAGAACGGCAACCCGAACGCGATCTTTGGCGTGGTATTGAACTGGGGTTAACCCGTCAAGATGACAGGGCAGTAGATAGTACTGTAATCAATGAGCATGGCGAAAGTCAGGCAGTGTTCGCCTCGAAAGGCGTTTGGGCAGTGGCTGCCGCGTTTGCTGTTGTGTGCTCCATGCTGTGGTTTTTAACGCCTATTGGTAATCCATCAGCATCACAACCTGCTGATATGTTGGTTAACGCGCCGGGCTCAACACATAACGATGGTTCAGTGAATAACTACGAACTCGTTGAAGCGCAAAGCTTACAGCAGCGTCAATACATAGCGGGGTTACTCGCAAGTTATGAAACTACGCCAGCGCTAACAAAAGACTGGCAGCAGCAATTAAATGAATTAGATACGGCAGCAGATGCCATCAAAGCAGCATTAAAAGAGGATCCTGATAATTCAGCGTTAATCAAAATGCTACACCATGTTTATCAACAACAAATTGCCTTAGTTGAGCGAGTGCACGCGCCAAAATGGCAGCAAATTTAATAAGAGGTAATCTAATGAACGCAAGACTGAACAACATACTAACACCTAAGGCGATACCAGCACTTAGAGTGATAACAGTTCCAAAGGCGATAGCAGCATTTAGCACCGTGATAGCACTCGCGCTTTCACCTACCGCGCTTGCAGGTGAAAAAATTGATAAAACCATTGAGACTTCATCATCACCAAAACTCGATATTGAACACGTAAACGGCAGTGCCGAGATCAAAGTGTGGGACAAGTCACAAGTTCGCGTGGTCGGGGAGCTCGGCGATCGAACAGAAGAGTTTGTCTTTGAAAAGCGCGGCGATGTGGTTGTTATTCATGTTGAGGTAAAGCGCAAGTCGAAGCAGTGGTATGGTAATAATAACGATGGCGATGAGCTTACCATTTATGCGCCTATTGACAGTGACCTTCACTATACCGCAGTAAACGCTGATGTCATTGCTACAGGGATTCAAAATGCTGTAGACATTGAAGTCGTCAATGGAGACGTAACCATTGAGAATTCGGGTTCACACATTGAAGTAGAGTCGGTAAACGGTGATATTGAGTTGTTAAATGTAGTGGGCGACCTCGATGTGGAAACCGTTAATGGTGATATAGAGGTAACGCATACAGGCAGTAATGAAATTTCATTTACTTCGGTTAATGGAGACCTAGACGTTAACACAACAAGTCCAGAGGTTGCGGTTGAAACGGTCAATGGTCGTATTGAGCTTACATTAGCAGCAATAGATAGATTAGAGATTGATACGGTTAACGGAAAGACGACGGCTAGTATGTCGTTAAACGATAACGGACAGGTAAAAGCAAACTCCGTTGGTGGTGCTGTGTCTCTTGCCTTCCAGCAAGGTGTTTCAGCGCAGTTTGATATTGAGGCCCATGCTGGCGGCAACATCAAGAATAACATTAGCGACGATGAAGTGAAGAAACCGAAATACGGTCCAAGTCGTTGGCTTCGCTTCATTCAAAACGGTGGCTCTGCAAACGTTGACATTTCTACAGTGCACGGGCGAATTGAAATAGACGAAAAGTGAATAAGCTAGTGCATTTCTAATTTGTTTACTAGGTTGAATAATCAGATTTAGTCCGCATTTATTAATCATGATGTGGTTCGCTAAAAATCGATAGATAGAAAGCTGCTCATACAAAGGCAGCTTTTTTTGATACAAATTCAGAGATAAACCGTACAGATTCTCTCTTCGCTCCCCCAGCTTCCCTTGAACTCGACGTCAAAGCGTAAAGGTTGTGTTAGATCAACACGTACTAAGTCGCAGCAGTTATGATGAGAGCGAGTGTGAAAGCGAAGTTGATAGCAGTGATAGGTTGCAGGAAGCCACAATAGATTTAGAAATAATGGAGATAGCAGTGAAGATTATTGGACATGTTAAACGCTTTTGGAAATTTCATAGCCTTATTATAGGCGCGTTTGGCATTTGCGCATTAACGTTAGGTTGCGCTATCCACGAACCGTCCTTTTATGAGGGAACGTGGGTGATAACAGATACTTATCAAGATGAAAAAAGTAGCCAAAATACGAGTAAGAGTCGCGTACTTGGAAGCTCCTTCACCTACTCGGCCACGTCCGCTCAGCTAGACCAATTTGCCTGTGAAGTGCCTGAATACCACACTCAACGGTTAAGTTCAGATGACTTTTATTCACAATATAAGGTAGACCCGCAGCGTATTGGTTTTTCACGTGACGACGTCACTAAGATTGAACTAACCTGTGCATCTGATGTAGCAACGTTAGGCAGAACATTGCTCATTCAGCAAAGCGATAACGCAGTTATACCCTCTAATGGAACGTTTTTTCGCCTAGAAAAAGCAACGATTTAAAAGCGGTACTCCATAATGAGTTGCTCCTTCTGTGCGAAAGAAGCGACTCCTCTTGAAATGTTTTCGGGCTATGTGCATTAAAACGCAGAGAGCTTATAACGTATTGGGGTACCCAACGTTGTCATTATTGCCTTAAAAATATCTGCGTGAATATTGTCCTGTTGCAGAGAATGCGGTGTAAGTTTATTGAGAGACGCGTGGTAAAAGCGCATAATAGTCCACTGTTTTTGTTTCATTACAATAGGTTTCATACGTGGCTTCTCCCCCCCAAGGCGATAAGAATATAGAAAAATTGAAGGTTCCCCCTCACAGTATAGAGGCGGAGCAGTCTGTTTTAGGCAGTATGCTTATCGATCCTGAGAGTTGGGATAAAGTAGCGGAACTCGTCACAGAGACAGATTTCTACAATCGTTCGCATCAAATTATATTTAAAGCCATAACTCGTCTTTTAAATAACAGTAATCCCATCGATCTCATTACCGTATCTGAAGAGCTAGAAAAGCACGATGAACTTGAAGATGCCGGTGGGTTTGCTTATCTCGGCGAGCTGGCGAAAAACACTCCGAGTTCCGCTAATGTGGCCTCTTATG
Organism: Alteromonas genovensis; assembly: GCF_010500895.1. Taxonomy (GTDB): domain Bacteria; phylum Pseudomonadota; class Gammaproteobacteria; order Enterobacterales; family Alteromonadaceae; genus Alteromonas; species Alteromonas genovensis. The sequence continues at coordinate 86,101 of NZ_JAAAWO010000004.1, read as the reverse complement.
CTCAAATTATTAGTGAGCGGGCGATAACCAGAGAGCTTATAGGCGTTGCGCACGAGATTGCAGAGATTGGCTATAATCCAGAGGGCCGAGATAGCGCCGATATTCTCGATTTAGCAGAAAGCCGAGTGTTTGAAATTGCCGAACGAAGAACCGGAGAAAATGAAGGTCCTCGCAATGTTGAGTCTGTTCTAGGCAAAACCATTGACCGACTTGAGGAGCTGGTTAAGACGAATAAAGAGGTAACCGGTGTTACAACAGGGTTTACCGACTTAGACAAAAAAACCAGTGGTCTGCAGCCTTCCGATCTTATTATTGTTGCAGCTAGACCATCAATGGGTAAAACCACGTTCGCGATGAACTTGGTCGAAAATGCCATGATGGCAGAAGAAAAGCCGGTTCTCGTATTCAGTCTTGAGATGCCCTCTGAACAAATTATGATGCGTATGCTTGCATCATTAAGTCGTGTTGACCAAACAAAAATTAGAACCGCGCAGCTAGATGATGAAGATTGGGCGAGAATTTCAAATACGATGGCGATGTTAAAAGACAAAGACCGCCTTTTTGTTGATGATTCTTCAGGCCTAACGCCTATGGACGTGCGCAGTAGAGCAAGAAAGCTTGCTAGAGAGCGCGGCGGTATCAGCCTAATCATGATTGATTACCTTCAGCTTATGCGGGTTCCCTCACTAAGTGAAAATCGTACTCTTGAGATTGCGGAGATATCACGCTCATTAAAAGCATTAGCAAAAGAGCTGGAGGTGCCGGTAGTGGCCCTATCTCAGCTTAACCGTACCCTAGAGCAGCGAGCCGATAAGCGACCGGTTAACTCGGACTTACGTGAATCAGGCTCTATCGAGCAGGATGCCGACTTAATTATGTTTATCTATCGTGATGAGGTGTATCACGAAAACAGTGAAGATAAAGGTATCGCAGAAATCATTATTGGTAAGCAGCGTAACGGGCCTATTGGTACCTCTCGACTTACTTTCCAAGGCCAGTTCTCGCGATTCGACAATTACGCAGGCCCCGCCATGGCCGATGATTATTAGCGCTGCTAAAGAGTAGGGCATACTACCGCTTTTGCTTAAAACGACTAGCGCTCACAAGGACGAGCGCTTGCGACAAGCTCTTGTGAAGATTAGGCCTATGGCGACTAAAGCAGACTTAGTCAGGCTAATGTGTTTTTTCGTAAAAAAGGCGTAACACAGCGAAGACAATAGACTTAAAAGCTGATGAAAAGCTAATTCGCGGCGCTCTGTAAATTAATTAAAGCGTTAGTTAGAGCTTCCGTTGACACAATAGTAAAAAAGATAGACACAAAAAAGGCGCCCTTAAGCGCCTTTTTGCGTTAGCTGGTTAAGAATTACTTCTCTTCAGCTACTTTAACAGTGTCTTTAACTGTCACTGATATGCGACGGTTTACACGGTGTGCTTCAGCATTACTTGCTGAATCTAGTAATTGTGTTTCACCGTAACCTACTGTTTCTAGGCGAGTAGAATCGATGCCATACATATCAACCATTACGTCTTTAAAGTTAGCGGCACGACGCTCAGATAAGTCCATGTTGTAAGACTCAGTACCTGGCGCAGAAGTGTGACCTTCGATTACCGCTGTAGTAGAAGGATACTGCTTCATGAAACCAGCAAATTCAGAAATTTCTGGATCTTTAGGCATTTTAACAACAGCACTTTCACTGTCGAAAAGAACGCGTAGTGTAATTTCTACAGTCTCTTCGTCAAAAACAGTACAACCTTTCGCATCAACTTTTACGCCAGCTTCTGTATCTGGGCACATGTCTTTGCTATCTACAACGCCATCGTTGTCTGCATCTTTAATTGCACAACCCTTTGCATCTACTTGCGTACCTGCTGGTGTGTTTGGACACTGATCAACGCTGTTCATTACGCCGTCGTTATCATTGTCTACAGAACAACCTGTTGCATCAACGCGAACGCCGGCTGGTGTCATAGGGCACTGGTCTTTACCGTTTACAACGCCGTCGTTGTCGCTGTCCATTGGCGCTGCAGGCGTGCTTTTACCAAATGGTACTGCAATACCTACCTTAACGCTGTAGTCGTTATAGTCTTCGCCAAAATCGTGGTAAGCGGCAATTTCTGTGATAAGTCTTACAGACTCATGTATATTCCAGTGCTTACCAATACCGATGTTACCTTGAGTAGTCGATACACCTACTGATTGGCGCTTAACACCAGCAAATAGGAAGTAGGCGTCATCAGGCATGAAGTACATAGCGTCAACGCCAACCATCTCACCGTCTGCGTCATTTGCAGGGATGCCGGCTGCATTATCTAGTTCTAAATCAGTGAGCTCTACGCGCGCTGCCCAGCTTTGTGTGAAACGGAAGCCGTATTCTAATGAAAGGCCTTGACCTTTATCGTACGTTCCGCCTTCAGTGAGTGACAAAGGGCGAGATTCGTCGGCATTGTAGTACATGCCTGAAAGACCAATCCAGTGCTTGTACTCTGGTTCTGAAGATTCTTGTGCAAACGCATTTGTTGAAGCCATTACAGCAAGAGATAGCGCTGCTAATTTTAAGTTGTGTTTCATAGTCACATCCTGTTTAACGTTGAGTGATTATCAAATTGATAATTATAGTTGTGCTTGCGAGCTTAGTTTTGAACTAGTTTCCTAGAACAAAGCACAAAGCATGCCATTTATTATGCGGGCTAAGCTGCTGTCCCTTGTAGTGTGGCAATAATAGTGCGTCTTCCACCGCTGTCGCGGTGCTCGCCGAGCATGATACCTTGCCACGTGCCAAGTGCAAGTTTTCCTTGCTGTACGGGCACAGTTATTTCGCATCCTAATAGGCTAGATTTAATGTGGGCCGGCATATCATCGCTTCCCTCATAGGTATGCCTAAAATAAGGGGAGTCTTCTCTTACGCTGTGGTTAAGATAATCTTCCATATCTTGACGAACCGTAGGGTCGGCATTTTCGTTTACCGTGAGGCTGGCGCTTGTGTGCTGTAACCACAAATGTAACAAGCCAACCTCAACAATATGCAGTGAAGGAATGGCTTCTACAATTTTTTCAGTGATGAGGTGGAAGCCTCGTGGGTAGGAAGACAGTGTAATTTTTTCAGACTGCCAAACATTATTTGTCAAAGCAGATTTCCAAATGAGCAAGTCCTTCATCACACATAAACGGCAGAATAATTTTCGCACCGTCTACTTGGTGACTTATTGTGTGCTGATGACCAGACACTACAATAGGTGTTGCCATACCAAATTCGTAACCTCGTTCGGCAAGGTCCCGCTTGGCATTTCCGCAAATCATGTTAGTGACTTCACCGACCATATCGGCCACTTCAGCGTCAAGCTTCTCAGGTCGCTCTCCCACCATGCGCTCCATGATGGTAAGTGCTAGCGCTTCATCAAACGTAATCGACATAGAGCCCCTTACGTTTGGACCCACCATACCGATAAGTCCTGACACATCACCTTTAGCCACGTCGCTTTGTTTTTTCTTTGGTTTGCCCGGTGTAAGTTTGGTCTGCGCCATTGTTTCCATTACGTTGAGTAAACCGCCGATAAACGGATTTACAAATTCAGCATTCATGTACTTGCTCCTTACGTGTGGAATCTTCCGTTTTCTGACATTCTGCGCAAAGTCCATGTGCTTCAATAGTCTGCTTAGAGACGCGAAAGCCGTGTGCTTCAGCCTGACTGTCAAGCGTATCCTTAAGACCTTCGGATTGAATCTCTGCCACATCGCCACAGCTATCGCAGATTAAAAACTGAACTGGGTGATTACACCCAAAGTGATAACAGGCTACAAATGCGTTGGTAGATTCTAGTCGATGAATAAAACCAAAATCGAGTAAAAAATCTAATGCCCGATAAACGGTGGCTGGCTTGGCGCTAGACTCGGTTTCTTTTAGCGAATCAAGTAGCTCATAAGCACCCATAGGTCCGTGTTTGGCAAGCAGTATTTCGTACACTTTCTCTCGCAATGGCGTAAACCTTGCCCCGCGCTGTTCGCAGTAGGCACGCGCTTTGTGAATGAGTGTCATATTATTCATGTATCGCTACCATTAGCTCGGCCATTACAGTAACTACCTATACACTATATAGATACCACCTAGGCCATTAATTAGGCTATTAAAAAGTCTTCTTTTAACAATATTATAGAGCACTTTAGTTAAGCATTTCTTTTTCGTGCTTTTTTCAAAATTAGCGCATTGTTTCTTCAATAGCGGTACTTCAATGCTAAACCTTTCATACTTTCAGTTCTGATACTGACGTAACTACTATTCTTTCAATAAACTCACACAGAGAAAAAGCGTACCTGTCAGTCTCAACGTTGCTGCCGTAAGTGCATTAGCACGCGTCACTGTTATTTAAAAACAGCTACTTAAAAATAACTATTTTAAAAAACAGTTATACAAAAATAGGTACAACTTTTGCGAAACCCCATAGTCAGGGATCGCACGGCGCGAAAATAAATCTATCGTACCTGAGATTTTGCTCTGTTTATTCCAACCGATGAGACGCAAAACCGGAATGCAAAGACTGAACTGTCACACTATTTTTTACAACACGTTGCTCGCAGTATAACACTGTGCTTTTACGACACAAATGCCAAGGCTATTTTATCCATGATTATCCAAAATAATGTGAATCATTAAGTCGTACAGTAAGCGTACTTTCGTTTATGCTATGCGAAGAATGTCAGCGTTTTTCATAAAATGAGCAGCAAAGGCCCAAAGCTTTGTGATTATGATGAGCAAGAAAAATTAGAAGGCACTTAATCTATGATGATTAATTTATCTGGTACTGAAATCAGTAAGCGCAGAGCAATATGGGTAATCTTTAGCCGTGGAAAAATTGTGGTGCGAGAGAACGATCCTATATTGCCGGAGGCGCACTTTGAGGAGCTTTCGTTTCTCGCATCGTATCAAGAAGACGTGCATGAATTGCCCCCTCTTAATGATGCTGCGGTAACCGAATCGCCCATATACGTGGTTGACGTTGGCTCAGAACACATTGAAAGCCCTGGCTGGGAACGGGTTTCACTGCGCCAGCTTCTATTTACACAGCAAAATATAGCGTTTTCTGTGCTAGGTCGAGCTTGGCAATATATCCATTTTTTACGAACCCACAAGTTTTGCGGGCAGTGTGGCGCTGAAATGGAGCGTGTAAACTGGGAGATGGCAATGCAATGCCATCGCTGTAAACATCGCACCTATCCCCGCGTATCTCCCTGCATCATCGTTGCCATTCACAATAAAGAAAAGCTGTTATTGGCCAAAGGGGTCAGACACAAAGAAGCAAATATGTACTCTACGCTAGCTGGGTTTGTGGAAAGCGGCGAGAGCCTTGAAGAAGCCGTTCACAGAGAAGTTTTCGAAGAAGTTGGGGTAAAAGTAAAAAATCTACGCTACTTCAACAGTCAGCCGTGGCCATTCCCTCATTCATTAATGGTTGGATTTATCGCCGAATACGACGGTGGCGATATCGTGTGCCAAGAAAATGAAATAGACGATGCTCAATGGTTTGACGTGGATGCGCTACCCAATATACCGCCTAAGGTCTCAATTGCTGGACAGCTTATTGCGGAAACGTTGTCGTTAATAAGCGACAAATAAAAAACCCTGCCGGAGCAGGGTTCTAGGTTTTTTTAGCACGGTCCTCTGAGAGGCTTCTTTTTGTTAGCGTGTATAGTAATAGCAAAGGTATTTTAAAAGCGCAAGTAAATTTGTGCATTGGGGTTGTCGCTATTTACACACACTACTCATCGCTCTGTGGGGCACATACATCGAAAGCATGTGTTTGAATTAAGGTTTTTCACACACTTAAGGGGAATTACTGGTATAATTTCGCCGCTTAATTTTAATCTCAAATCAGGTGAGTTATATGTCGCAAAATATTCCAAATGTCGATAAGCCAGCGTTAAAGAACGACCGTTATTTACGGGCGTTGGAGAAAAAGCCGGTTGATGTAACACCCGTATGGATGATGCGACAAGCAGGTCGATACTTACCAGAATACAAAGCAACACGTGCTGTGGCGGGTGACTTTATGTCACTGTGCAAAAATGCAGAGCTTGCTTGCGAAGTAACGTTGCAGCCCCTGCGAAGATTTCCTCTCGATGCAGCAATCTTATTCTCAGACATCCTAACCATTCCAGATGCCATGGGATTAGAGCTGTATTTTGAAGCAGGGGAAGGCCCGCGTTTTAAAAAGCCTATCACCTGTAAAGCCGACGTAGATAAAATTGGTATTCCCGATCCTGAAGGCGAGCTGCAGTATGTGATGAACGCAGTGCGCACTATTCGCAGAGAGTTAAAGGGCGATGTTCCCTTAATTGGCTTTTCTGGCAGCCCGTGGACGCTAGCGACTTATATGATTGAAGGTGGCTCAAGTAAGGCGTTTACAAAAATTAAGAAAATGGCGTTTGCAGAGCCTGCAATACTGCACACCTTACTGGAAAAATTAGCTGATTCAGTCACCTCGTATCTCAATGCGCAAATTGCTGCTGGTGCCCAGTCAGTCATGATTTTTGATACCTGGGGCGGTGTTTTATCGCCACGCGATTACAAAGAGTTCTCGCTACAATACATGGAACGCATCGTGAGTGGGTTGACGCGAGAAAACGAAGGTCGAAAAGTCCCTGTTACCTTGTTTACCAAAAATGGCGGTATGTGGTTAGAGTCTATCGCAGCAACTGGCTGTGATGCAGTTGGCCTAGACTGGACTATCGATATCAAAGAAGCCCGCGCCCGTATTGGCGATAAAGTCGCTCTGCAGGGGAATATGGACCCTTCAATGCTTTATGCGCCGGCTCAGCGAATTGAAGAAGAAGTGGGCACCATCTTAAAAGGATACGGAGAAGGCTCTGGTCATGTGTTCAATTTAGGCCACGGTATTCACTTAGACGTGCCGCCTGAAAATGCAGGGGTTTTCGTTGACTCTGTGCACAAGTTAAGCAAGCAGTACCATAAATAATCTGAGTCCTGTTTAAATAAATCAGCAGGCTGGGTCAACATGCCCTAATCATTAGCAGGTGAAAAAGGATAAACGATGAAAACCTGGCTGTTAGTGCTGCTTGTCGCTTTTTCTGTTATTGCTGGTTTTAAGGTGGTTTCTTATCAACAGAAACTAGACCACTCAAAAGTAGAACACGAACGCCTAAGCGATGTCTTAGCGCGTTCTCGTTCTACACAAACCAGCGAACTAAAAATTATAAAGCCTATCAATAAAGTGAAAGAAGAAAGAGAGACTGCTGATGTGTCGGCGGCTCATAAAGATTTGCTTCACTTTTTTGATACATCGCCGTACGAGCAACTATTCTCCCTTGATAATATCGCCTGTACTCAAGTCGCTTGCGAGATTGTGGGTGTATTTATTGGCACGGCAGATGAACTCAACGATGCAGTAAAGAGTCTTCCCAATCCTTCATGGTGGAGCTTTGGGGTACTGGAGTCATCAGACGAGGCTTTACAAACCGAAGTGGTAAAATTTACTGCTACTTTTATGCCTCATAAACAACAGCAGACAGATAAAACCGTTTCCCAAGAACAAACAACCTCGGTTAAAAACCCGTTAACCAAAAGCGCTTGAGAACGCGGTTAAGTGGGCTTACCTTGATAACATGCCCGAGCGAATAATCTTTAGCTAGGCGTCTCGCACAAGTCCTTTTTCGATGACTCTGATCAGCCTTTGTTGCTTGCGCTGTTCGCTTTTTTGGTGATGTTCTTTTGCAGTTTGTTGAGTCATAGCCCAATCGATATGCCTATCAACTTGCTCGCTTACCATTCCTCTTTGTGCCTTTAATAGCGCTATATTATCTTCACTAAAATCAGCATTACCGATAGCAACAGCGATGTTACGCTGCCATTTTTCGTAACCAATGCGGCGAATAGGTGAGCCCAGTGTGTTGGCTAAAAAGGTTTCCTCACTCCAAGAAAATAAGGTTAAGAGGGATTGTCCGTGCAGTACTTGTCTTGGATGAAAATCTTCTTCAGTTGTAACATCGGCATAGCGGTTCCAAGGGCAAACAAGCTGGCAGTCATCACAACCATAAATACGGTTGCCCATTAGGGGTCTAAGTTCCTCGGGAATATCTTCGCCTGACTCAATAGTAAGATAGGAAATGCACCGTCTCGCATCCACTTTGTATGGGGCTACAATGGCATTGGTTGGGCAAATAGTCATACAGGCTGTACAGCTTCCACAGCCTTCTTCAATAGGAGAGTCGGTAGGTAACGGCAAGTTGATAAAAAGCTCGCCTAGAAAGAACCAAGAGCCGGCCTCTTTATTAAGCGTTAAACTGTGTTTTCCGGTCCAGCCTAGTCCAGCTTTTTCAGCAATGGCATGCTCTAGCACAGGGGCAGAGTCTACAAAAGGCCGATATTCAGTATCACGATATTCGATAGCACTTAACGCAGCAGTAATTTTTTCACCCAGTTGCTTAAGTCGCTTGCGGAGCACTTTATGATAGTCTCGCCCAAGCGCATAGCGACTGATGTAGCCAATATCTGAGGTTTTAAGGTGTTTGGCAAAAGATGCGTCGGGTGGCAGGTAATTCATTCGCACGCTGATTACTCTTAGCGTACCGGGTACCAATTCGTCTGGCCGAGCCCGTTTCATGCCATGAGCTTTCATGAAGTGCATGTCACCGTGGTAGTCGTTGTCTAGCCAAGCTTGTAAATGGGCTTCGTGCTGATGTAGATCAATATCGCTGATACCAACCTGTTGAAAGCCTAGCGCAGCTCCCCAAGCCTTGATATTGTGGGTTAACTCAACGAGATCAATAGAATTAATTGCGGACATTTTCTCATGCTAGATACTCAACTCACGTCAAGTTTATCATACAAACTATTTCGAGCCGACCAAGTTCGGGAAAATGAAAAGTTAGCTGCTGCTAATTCAAACTGTGACATGTTCACATTGATGCAGCGCGCTGGAGACGCGGTTTTTAAGCAATGCTTAGAGCTCATTCCTAATTCCGATGTCTATCTTGTTCTTGTGGGTCAGGGAAATAATGCGGGAGACGGTTACATAGCCGCAATGAACGCAAAGCTTGCAGGTAAGCAAGTATTTGTGTGTGCTATTGAGCCTGAGCGAGTGTTAGAAGGCGATGCCGGACTCGCGCAAAAGCGATGGGTTGACTCAGGAGGTGCTGTGGAATGTTTCGATGCATCACTGCTTGAGCGAGCCGATGTGATTATTGACGGGCTATTGGGCACGGGAATTAATAGCTACATCAGAAACGAGTTTGCCGATGTTATCGATGCCATAAACAGTAGCGATACCCCTGTGGTTAGTGTTGATGTTCCCTCTGGTTTAGATGCCAATACCGGCCAAAGCTTAGGTCGCTGTGTGCAAGCTGATATTACAGTGACTTTTGTCGGCATCAAGCCCGGGTTAGTAACCGGAGCGGGTAAGCAGTCTTGCGGTAAATTGGTTTATGCTGATTTAGGTATTGGTAACGCGTTTCAGTCGTTAGCAAAGGCGAGCGCTACCATGTTAAACATAGACCATTTCAAAGGCATGGGACCACGGGACGTGCACAGTCATAAAGGCACCTATGGTCGATTGTTATGTATAGGTGGTAATAAGGGCACTGCCGGAGCCATTCGTTTAGCGGGTGAAGCGGCACTTCGAAGTGGTGCGGGTATGGTGCGTGTTTATACTCACGAATCTTCCGTTGTGCAGGTAAGCGCTGGGCGCCCTGAATTAATGGTGACCGATAGCCAGTTAGACGATGCCCTTCAGTGGGCTAGTTGTGTCGTTATCGGGCCTGGACTTGGTCAGGATGAGTGGGCTGAAGACGCCTTTTTCACCACGCTTAAGCATTGCCAGCAGACGAATAAGCCTATTGTTATTGATGCTGATGCGCTCAATATACTGTGTAAGCAGTCTACGGCGTTCACGCTTTCGCAAAGTATCCTCACCCCTCACGCGGGGGAAGCCGCTCGTTTGTTAGGCGTGTCGATAGATGACGTTGAAAGCGACCGGTTTAACTATGCGCGCCAGTGTTCACAGCGCTATCATTCGGTGTGTGTGTTAAAAGGTGCAGGTACGTTAATCGACAACGAGAAAAAGACGTGGGTGTGTCGACACGGTAACCCCGGCATGGCAACTGCTGGCAGTGGCGATGTACTAAGCGGTATTTTAGGCGCGTTACTCGCTCAAGGGGTAGAGACCGATATTGCAGCTAAGTACGGCGTTGTACTGCATGCAAAAGCGGGTGACGATATTGCCCAACAGCATGGACAACGTGGTATGATAGCGAGTGATTTTTATGATGCGGTTCGTAGCTTGATAAACCACAAATAAGTGCTTTAGCATCAAAGCCCTCATGAGTTGCGGTTTGTAAGATATTTACTGCATAGTTTAGTTTTAGTGGAATAACGTAGATGTCTTACCCGCAGTCCTCCTATTTTGCCAGCGATGTTGACGATACATCGCTACTAGCCCAAGACCTTGCTCAAGCAGTGTCTAGCCAATTGCCCGCTAATGTGGTCGTTTTTCTCAATGGCGACCTCGGCGCTGGAAAAACCACATTTAGCCGTTATTTTATTCAAGCACTTGGTCATTCAGGTAGTGTTAAAAGTCCTACCTATACACTGGTTGAACCTTATGAGTTAGACAGCGTCAATATATATCATTTTGATTTATATCGGTTGTCAGACCCTGAAGAATTAGAATTCATGGGCATACGCGATTATTTTGGCGGTGATGCAATTGCGCTTGTTGAATGGTCACAAAAGGGGGGAGAGTACTTGGCATCCCCTGACTTAGTGATTAATATAAATGCAACGCCATCGGGTAGGCAGTTTGTTCTAGAGTCAAAATCTGCACTTGGTGCAAAGCTGCTCCAGCAATGTAAACGTATATAAAAACGATAAAATCACATCTTGTGTAATCCACGTGAGAGTGAAGACGTAAAGGCAAATTATGGTGCGCAGTATAATATCGGTCTTAATGTTGTGTCTGATGACGCATGCTGTCAGTGCTGCACAAAATACCATCAATGATGTGAGAGTGTCGCCAGATGCTGCCAAGACACGTATTGTTTTTGATGTAGATACTGCACCGGATTTTACTTATTTCACACTCAAAAAGCCGCTACGGTTGGTTATCGATTTAAAAAACACGGCGAGTACGTTCAAACTTTCTTCGGTTAAAAATAGTGGCAGCCTAGTGCGAAAGTTACGGTATTCAACACCTAAACGTGCAAGCTCTGCACGTGTTGTCGTAGAGCTAAACCGCAATGCCGAACCCTCATTGTTTGCAGTCGCGCCAAATAAGTCCTACGGCCACAGACTCGTCCTTGATTTGGCCGATAGTGCGCCCGAAGTTGCACAAAAGCCTGCTTCCTCTTCAGCCACCTCGTCTTCCAAGCAGCGTGTGGTTATTGATGAATCTAGCAGTACGCGCGACCGCGACATCATCGTTGCCATTGATGCGGGGCATGGCGGACAAGACCCTGGCTCAATCGGCCCCGCTGGCTCGTTTGAAAAACACATAACCCTGAGCATTGCCAAACGGCTTCAAGCTATGGTCGATGCAGAAGATGGTATGCGCGCCATTATGACGCGCACTGGCGATTATTACCTTTCACCCAATAAACGCCCAGAAATTGCACGACAGAAAAAAGCGGATTTACTCATCTCTATTCACGCTGATGCCTTTACCCAGCCACAGCCTCGCGGCGGTTCAGTGTGGGTGCTGTCCATGCGAAGAGCTGATACAGAACTAGGACGCTGGATGGAAAGAACCGAGCGACACTCGGAATTGCTCGGTGGTGCTGCTGAAGTCATTAGTGATAAGTCCAGTGAGCGCTATTTAGCGGAAACTATCTTGGGGCTTTCTATGGATCATTCCATGGCAACAAGCCACGATTTAGGCAACAAAGTCATAGAAGAGTTGAAAGCCGTAACGTCTTTACACAAGCGCAAGCCGCAAGCTGCGAGTTTGGCGGTGTTAACATCACCAGATATCCCCTCAATTTTGGTAGAAGTTGGGTTTATTTCAAACCCTCAAGAAGAAAAGAATCTCAATTGGTCTAAATATCGAGAGCGATTAGCAAAAGCCATGTTTAATGCGGCTAAGCGCTACTTTAGACAGGTTCCTCCAGATGGGACATTGTGGGCTGCTGAAAAGGCAAAAAATCGAACCCACCGTGTTCGCTCTGGAGAGTCGCTATCGTTATTGGCTCAGCGTTACAACGTAAGAGTGAGCAGTATTAAAGCTGCGAACAACTTGCGTAACGATGTTGTGCGCATCGGGCAAGTGTTAACTATCCCCAGTACCTGAGAAACAATACTTTTTATTCGTTGTTAATTATTCGCTATCGCTATGCTTGATTAGCAAAACAACGCCTATTTATTTTCAAGACAGAGGTTTCCTTGCCAATACAGCTTTTATCGCCACAACTTGCAAACCAAATTGCCGCCGGTGAAGTGGTAGAGCGGCCTGCGTCTGTTGTAAAAGAACTGCTCGAAAACAGTGTCGATGCTGGTGCTACAAAAATTGAGATCGATATTGAAAAGGGCGGGCATAAAAGAATTCGCATTAAAGACAACGGCAGCGGTATTGCGAAAGACGAACTGCAGCTTGCATTGAGTCGCCACGCAACCAGTAAAATATCGACGCTGGACGATTTAGAACAAATTCTTTCACTGGGCTTTCGTGGTGAAGCTCTCGCGAGTATTAGCTCAGTAACGCGTCTAACGCTTACATCTAAAACGCAGTCGCAAAGCGAAGCATGGGAAGCCTATTGTGAGGGCCGAGATATGTCGGTGGCGGTTAAACCGGCTGCACACCCCGTGGGAACCACAATCGATGTCGCTGATCTTTTCTATAATACGCCGGCACGACGCAAGTTTTTACGAACGGAAAAAACTGAATTTCAACATATTGAAGATGTGATTAAACGTGTGGCGTTGAGTTACCCTCACGTCTCTTTCATTCTTAGGCACAACGATAAGGTCATTAAGCGGTATATCGCTGATAAAGCGGGCAGTATGGAGCGTCGTATTGCCGCAGTAGTGGGTCAAAAATTTATTCAAAATGCAGTGCATATTAATACGCAGTACGACGGATTGACTATTGATGCATGGCTAGGCAATGAAGTCATGCTAAGAAGTAGCAACGACTGTCAGTTTAGCTTTGTAAATAGTCGAGGAATGCGAGATAAGCTTATTACACACGCTATTCGCCAAGCTTATGAAAGCGTGTGGGGTGTGGTTGAGCAACCCAGTTTTGTTGTTTACCTGAGCTTGAACCCAAAAGATGTCGACGTAAACGTTCATCCCGCAAAACACGAAGTGCGATTTCAACAAAGTCGCCTGGTACATGATTTCATATGTAAAAGCGTTTGCGACGCATTAAACGCGCTAAATAACGACACCAGCGACCCCGGCGGCCCCAATTACCAGCACCATGGCGAGGGCCAAATTGGCGGCGAACAAACTTCCGATTACATGAATCCCAAGGTGGAGCATGGCTACATTCGCCCTTTAGACGCCGCCAACTCGCGCCCCCCTGCCTTACATACTGAGAATGCGCACACTGAGAATTCGGGTTCTGCCCATCAATTGCATACAGGTCCGTCTCACTCGTATCCAGATAGAGTAGGTGAAGGTACGCCAAGTTCTGGCGAGGGAAGTGGATCGTCTTCACCTAACCGAATGGCCCAATTTCAACGGCAGAGTAAAGGGCCCTCTGCAGCTTATCAGGCTGGGTTCAACGCCTTAATGACGCCAAATAAGGACAGGTTAAACGAGAGCGGACTTGATCAAAACGGTCTAGCGTACACAAGTCTTACCGCCATGCACAGAGTGTATCCAAAACAGGATAGCGTATTCCTACTCTCTGCAGAAAACCTCATTGGGTTATGGTTAACAGAGTTATTCTGTAAGGCTCAGCATGAACAGCCCTTGCTAATGCCGGTGGCTATTCATGCCGACGAGGTTACCCAATCTACGCTAGACGTGCTGTCACAACTGAACTTTGACATCAACAAAGTGGCGGGGAAATATCGCTTGCAACAAGTGCCGGCAGGCTGCAGACATTTGCCTTGGATAAAGTGGTTCGAGCACCTGCTGTGTGCTTCGCTAACAACGCCACAAAGCATCGCCGATAAGGTCGTTATTCCAAATGAAGATATTGATGAACAATCGTCAGCGGCAGTATGGTACTGGTTGGAGCAGCAAAGTCTGTCTAAACAATGGGAATATATTGAGCAATTTGCTAAAGTGCGCTCGATAAACGACATACTAAAAGCGTGGGGAGAATAATATGTCTATTGGCATAGAAACTGCTTCTCCTGTATTAGCAATAATGGGTCCGACGGCATCAGGCAAAACGGCTTTGGCACTAGATGTTGCTAAGCACACTGAATGCGAGATTATCAGCGTTGATTCTGCCTTGGTTTACAAAGGCATGAACATAGGTACGGCGAAACCCACTGAGCAAGAACAGTCGGTGGTTCACCATCACCTTATCGACATAATCGACCCCGCTGAAAGTTATTCGGTGTCGCAATTTGTGAACGATACAACGCGACTTATTGGTGAAATACATGGTCGTGGCAAGCTACCCATGTTGGTAGGAGGTACAATGATGTACTTTAATGCCTTGATAAATGGAATTTCGTCACTACCTAAGTCAAACGAAGTTATTCGCGAGCAGATTAACCGTGAAGCACAAGCGTCAGGATGGACGCATTTACATAACGAACTCAAGGATGTCGATGCGGTAAGCGGAGAAAGAATTCATCCAAACGATCCTCAACGTATCACGCGAGCGCTAGAGGTCTATCGCAGTACAGGAAAAACCCTGACTCACTGGCAGCAGCAAGAGGGTACAAAGTGCCCTTATGAGATAACCCAGTTTGCTATAGCGCCTGAAGATAGATCTATACTACATGAGCGAATAGAGCGCAGGTTCGACTTAATGCTTGCTGAAGGCTTTGAAGACGAAGTAAAAAAGTTATACGAGCGAGGTGATCTTTCTGACGAGTTACCTTCTATTCGATCTGTGGGGTATAGGCAGATGTGGCAGTACTTTGAAGGACAACTTAGTTACGATGATATGCGTGAACGCGGCATCATTGCGACTAGGCAGCTTGCCAAAAGACAGCTTACTTGGTTACGTGGTTGGCAAGATGTGACGTGGTTAGACACATTTGCTAACGATAAATTGACTAAAATTGCAGCACGAGTCACACTCTAAACGATTGAGTGTGGTATACAATAGACGTGAGGCGGAGTGAAACAGCGCCCGCTAATAATAAAAACTAAGGATTACAAATGGCTAAAGGGCAATCTTTACAAGACCCATTCTTGAACGCTTTGCGCAAGGAACGTATCCCAGTATCTATTTATCTGGTAAATGGAATTAAACTTCAGGGACAAGTTGAGTCTTTCGATCAATTTGTTATTTTACTGAAGAACACAGTGAGCCAAATGGTTTACAAACATGCAATTTCAACAGTTGTTCCAGCACGTGCTATCACAATGCCAAGCACAACAGGAGATTCCGAAAATACTAAAACTGAATAAACTAAAAGGTAACGCGCTTGTTTGACCGTTATGAAGCCGGTGAACAGGCTGTACTTGTTCATATACATTTTTCTGATGAGAACAGCAAAGAAGACTTAAGTGAGCTTGAGCTACTTGTGTCTTCAGCCGGTGTCAATGCCGTTGAGGTTATTACTACCTCGCGCAGTGCACCCCATGCAAAATTCTTCGTCGGATCAGGTAAAGCAGAGGAAATAGCTGCTGCTGTTAAGGCACACGATGCCAACGTAGTTATTTTCAATCACTCCCTCTCTCCCTCACAGGAGCGAAATCTCGAGGCTGTGTGTAAATGCAGAGTATTAGACAGAACAGGTCTAATACTCGATATCTTTGCCCAACGCGCTAGAACTCATGAAGGTAAACTTCAAGTGGAGCTAGCACAGCTACGCCATATCTCTACTCGTTTAATACGAGGCTGGACTCACCTTGAGCGCCAGAAAGGGGGTATAGGATTACGCGGGCCGGGTGAAACGCAGTTAGAAACTGATCGTCGCTTATTACGCGGGCGTATTAAAGCCATTCTACGCCGGTTAGAAAAGGTTCAGAAACAACGTGAACAAGGAAGACGTTCGCGCAAACGAGCCGAAATACCAACGGTATCCTTAGTTGGCTATACAAATGCGGGTAAATCGACACTGTTTAATACCATTACAGATTCACACGTCTACGCTGCCGACCAGTTGTTTGCCACCCTTGACCCTACACTCAGGAAAATTGATCTGCAGGATGTTGGGCCGGCTATTCTTGCCGACACGGTTGGTTTTATCCGTCATCTTCCCCACGACCTTGTTGCCGCATTTAAAGCGACGCTGCAAGAGACCCAAGAGGCTGATCTATTGCTTCACGTCGTCGATATTGCAGATGCCAAATATCGTGAGACGATGGATGAAGTTAATAACGTTTTAGAAGAAATTGACGCAGGCGAGATACAACAATTACTAATCTGTAATAAGATTGATAAACTAGACGATGTCGAACCGCGTATAGAAAGAAACGATGAAGGTATTCCAACCCGAGTGTGGCTATCAGCCCAATCTGGTGAGGGTACTGAGCTTCTTGGTCAAGCACTCACCGAATGCCTAGCCAAAAGCATGGTAAATTATACCTTGAAGATACCTCCGGCACATAGCCGTCTTCGTGGAGTGCTTTACGAGCTAAACTGCATTTCCAACGAAGAGTATGACAATCAGGGCGATTGGGTAGTGGATGTGAGAATGCCAGCTGCCGATTGGAATAGACTTGAAAAGCGTCTAGAAAACGGAATATCAGAGTATGTTGTGCGACATTAATCAGTGCGAAAGCGTTGATAATGCATGCGAACTTAAAAAATAAAACTGTAATCTATGGAGTATCAGCATGGCTTGGAATGAGCCGGGTGGCAATAAAAACGACCCGTGGAAGAATCGCGGAGGCCGAGAGCAAGGTCCCCCAGATTTAGATGATGTATTTAAAAACTTATTCGGTAAGTTTGGTAAATCAGGTGGCAATGGTGGCGGTTCAGGTAAAAGCCTAGGCGGTATCGGTGCTGGTATTTTAGCTGGGCTACTCATAGCCATTTGGATTATAAGCGGCTTTTACACAATTAGAGAGGCTGAGCAAGGCGTTGTTTTGCGTTTTGGAGAGTATCATAAACAAGTGGAGCCAGGTTTACGCTGGGCCCCTACGTTTATCGACTCTGTGATACCGGTAGACGTTCAGTCTATCAGAGACCAATCTTCATCAGGTTCAATGCTGACAGAAGACGAGAACGTGGTCAGTGTTCAAATGGAAATGCAATTTCGCGTTGTTGACCCTGTTCGCTGGACGTTTGCAGTAGAAGATCCAGACCGTAGCTTAAGCCAGTCGTTAGACAGTGCAATTCGCTATGTTGTTGGTCATTCTAGAATGGATGACGTGTTAACAGACGGTCGTGAGCTAACTCGCCAACGTGTGTGGGAAGAGCTTCAAGGTATTATTGAACCCTATAACATGGGTGTATCAATTATTGATATGAACTTCAGGGATGCCCGTCCGCCAGAGCAAGTTAAAGACGCATTTGATGACGCGATAGCGGCACAGGAGGATGAGCAGCGTTTCATCCGTGAAGCTGAAGCATACGCAAGAGAGATTGAGCCACGAGCGCGTGGTCAGGTCAATCGTATGAATGAAGAAGCGCAAGCATACAAAGAACGCGTTACCTTGGAAGCCCAAGGTGAAGTAGCACGCTTTGAAGAGTTGCTGCCTCAGTTTGAACGTGCGCCTGTGGTAACCCGTGAGCGTATTTACCTTGAAACAATGGAAGAAGTGCTGAGTAATTCTAGCAAAATCCTTGTGGACAGTAAGGGCGGTAACAACATGATGTATCTACCACTAGATAAGATTATGGACCGTCAGCGTGAGAATGCTAAGCCAACGTCGAGAAGTACGCTGGAA
The DNA here is from genome assembly GCF_010500895.1 of Alteromonas genovensis. Taxonomy (GTDB): domain Bacteria; phylum Pseudomonadota; class Gammaproteobacteria; order Enterobacterales; family Alteromonadaceae; genus Alteromonas; species Alteromonas genovensis. The sequence goes on along the minus strand of NZ_JAAAWO010000004.1, from coordinate 68,132 downwards.
GGACTACAAATGCCGGTAACTAATGAAGGCGGTCGTAACCTTAACAGTACTCCGACATCAGGCCTGCGCGGCGAATCATTTAGAGAAGGGAGATAATTGCTATGAAAAACATAATTATTGCTGTTGTCGTTCTCCTAGTGCTACTGGCGTCGGGCTCTTTGTTTGCCGTTAAAGAGGGCGAACGAGCTATTGTAATCCAATTCGGTAAAATACAGCGTGATGAAGCCACTGGCGAGACACGAGTATTCACGCCAGGCTTGCACTTTAAACTACCGTTTATTGATTCTGTACGTCGTTTAGATGCGCGTATTCAAACGCTAGATGGCTCACCGGACCGCTTCGTAACCAGTGAGAAGAAAGACCTGATTGTTGACTCATACGTGAAATGGCGCATCGACGACTTTGCTCGTTACTACCTATCTACGGGTGGCAACAAGCTACAAGCCGAAGCACTATTGAAGCAAAAGGTGAATAACGGTCTGCGTTCAGAATTTGGTACTAGAACTATTGCGCAAATTGTTTCAGGCGAACGTTCAGCACTGATGAACCAAGCAATGGAGCAAGCGTCTACGTCATCTGATGAGTTGGGTATACAGATTGTTGATGTGCGAGTGAAGCAAATTAACCTGCCAACAGAAGTCAGTAACTCTATTTTCCAGCGTATGCGAGCTGAGCGTGCTGCCGTTGCTCGTGAGCACCGTTCGGAAGGTCAAGAGCAAGCGGAAGTGATCCGCGCAAACATTGATGCGAAAGTGACGGTTATGCTTGCTGATGCCGAGCGTAATGCTAGACAGTTACGCGGTGAAGGTGACGCCCTAGCAGCGCAAATATACGCTGACGTGTACTCGAAAAACTCAGACTTCTACAGCTTCCTTCGCAGTATGGATGCTTATAAGAAGAGTTTCTCTAGTAAGCAAGACATCATGGTTATTGCGCCTGACAGTGATTTCTTCAAATATATGAACCAATCACAAGCTAAATAAGCCAATTTAGGCATTGAAAAGCCAGCCTTCGGGCTGGCTTTTTTATGCCTGCTGTAAAGTGGCAAGTATCTGTTTTAGCAACATATCTTAATGGTTTATTCTGGATGTCTTTATAAGATAAATACCTCATTTATACCTCGCTCTGCCAAAGTCGTGTTAAATCCGATAAAATGCCATGGAATTTACAATAAAAGTGCCGCTAACTACGCCGTGATCTTTGTTGCTTTATGCATATCACACAACGCATCTTTGCCTTCCCAGCAACGAGCATATTAAGCAGGCACGCTATAACGACAGAGGGAACGTTTTGACAACGGACAACAAACAAATAAAGTCTGCCGGTGATAATGGCGGACAAGGTGGTTTATTTTCGCGGTTTCTGGCAACGGTAGAATGGTTAGGGAATTTACTTCCACACCCCGTCACCCTGTTTGCACTGCTATCGGTATTTATCGTCTTACTCAGCGGTATTCTCGGTTATTTTGACTTAGCTGTGGTCGACCCTCGCCCAGAGGGTGCCAAAGGCCGAGAAGCTGATGGAATGATTGAAGTTATCTCGTTAATGAGCGCAGAGGGACTGCAACGCATTGTGACGGGTCTAGTGACTAACTTTACTGGTTTTGCTCCACTTGGAACGGTATTGGTTGCGCTACTTGGCGTATCGGTGGCGGAGCATTCTGGGCTGCTTTCGGCGGCCATGCGGGCACTCGTGATGAATGCGTCTAAACGCGCTGTGACTTTTGCTGTGGTGTTTGCGGGTATTGTGTCAAATACCGCATCTGAGCTGGGCTATGTTGTTCTTATCCCCCTGGCGGCAATGATATTTCATTCTCTAGGACGACACCCCTTAGCGGGCTTGGCGGCAGCCTTTGCTGGCGTATCGGCAGGATACAGTGCCAACTTGCTGCTGGGTACGGTGGATCCTCTTCTTTCTGGTATAACCGAAGCAGCTGCGCACATGATAGACCCAGACTACGCGGTTGGCCCTGAAGTAAACTGGTACTTCATGTTTATCAGTACTTTTGTGGTGGCCACAATGGGCGCGTTAGTTACCGAAAAAGTGGTTGAGCCCAGACTTGGGCAATACGACCCTTCTGAAGCGTCTATCGACCTAGGTAGTCAGTCAATGGATGCGCCTACCGACCTTGAGAAGAAAGGGTTGCGTTGGGCGGGTATTTCATTTGCCTTAGTGTGCGCTATTTTGGCACTTACGGTGGTTCCTGAAAATGGTATCTTGCGCCATCCTGAGACAGGCGAAGTTGCGGGTTCCCCCTTCCTAAAAGGCATTGTCGCCTTTATTTTTATTACGTTTGCGGTTCCCGGTTTTGTTTATGGCAAGGTGACAGGTTCTATGAAAGGCGATAAAGACGTTATCGACGCCATGTCAAAAAGTATGGGCGCAATGGGGTTGTATATTACGTTGGTGTTTTTCGCCGCTCAGTTTGTAGCATTTTTCAAATGGACAAACTTAGGCACGGTATTGGCGGTAAAAGGCGCGGCGCTATTACAAGCCGCTGGCCTAGATGGACCCTCTGTATTTATCCTGTTTATTTTGATGTGTGGCGTGGTCAATCTTTCACTAGGCAGTGCTTCAGCACAGTGGGCTGTTACCGCCCCCATCTTCGTTCCCATGCTTATGCTAATTGGCTATGCGCCTGAAGTGATTCAGGCGGCGTATAGAATTGGTGACTCAGTGACCAATGTTATCGCACCTATGATGAGTTATTTCGGGCTTATATTAGCTATGGCAGCGCGATATAAGAAAGATTTAGGAATGGGAACGCTCATCGCAATGATGCTGCCTTATTCAATGGTATTTGTTATTGGGTGGACTATTTTGTTTTACGTCTGGGTATTCTTACTAGGTATGCCGGTAGGGCCAGGTGCTGCAACCTACTACCAGCCTTAGCCTCTATCACTTTGAAAGTGATAAGTATTTGTCAGAAAAGGGCGTGAGATTTTATCTCGCGCCCTTTTTGTTTTAATCTGAATATCCTATCAATTCAATTGCGTATTTATAGGCGTACAAGAGATCATAACGACCCTTAATTCAGTATAATAGTGTCATAACGTTGTACTTTTCGGACTGCTTTTAATGAAATACAAATCGAATAAAGGTTTTACTCACTCCCAGGCGGATAAAATTGGTGTGCTGGTGACCAACTTAGGCACACCTCAAGCACCAACTAAGCAAGCGCTACGCCCCTATCTGAAAGAGTTTTTATCAGATCCGCGAGTTGTGGAAGTGCCTCGTATTATTTGGTGGTTTATTCTGAATATGGTTATTTTGAATATTCGCCCAAAGCGCTCTGCTGAAGCGTATTCAACGGTATGGACAGACGAAGGCTCACCATTATTATCGATTACCAAGGCCCAGTCAGAAGCTATCGCACAGCGCTGTAAAGAAAAGTATGGCGATGATGTTATTGTCGATTTTGCCATGCGTTACGGTCAACCGGCCATTAGCGATACTATTGATAAAATGTTAGAAAACGGGGTGAGGAAGTTGGTAGTGCTGCCCCTTTATCCTCAATACAGTGCATCCACTACAGGCTCTACGTTCGATGCGATAGCAAATGATTTTACGAAAAGACGTTGGTTACCTGAACTGCGTTTTATCAACCACTACAATGATAGAAGTAACTTTATCGAAGCCCTTGCCAATAAGGTGAAAGCGCACTGGGAAAAACATGGTCGTGCCGATAAACTTATTCTTTCCTATCATGGTATTCCAAAGCGTTACTTGATGAATGGCGACCCTTATCACTGCGAATGCCACAAGACATCACGCTTACTTGCTGAAAAGCTCGGCCTATCTCATGATGAATACATGACGACATTCCAATCCCGCTTTGGGCGAGAAGAATGGCTAAAGCCGTACACTGACGAAACGTTAAAAGGGCTTCCTGGCAAAGGGGTTAAGTCAATCCAAGTGATGTGCCCGGGATTTTCCGCTGACTGTCTAGAAACCATCGAAGAGATAGGCGAAGAGAACCACGAGTACTTCATGGAAGCAGGCGGAGAGCGTTATGAATATATTGACGCGCTAAATAGCGACGAAGAACACATCGATGTGTTATTTGATATTGTCCAAGAAAACCTTCACGGTTGGACAGTAGAATCTGACAATTCGGTGCGCGCAGGATTGGCTAAAGCCCTAGGTTCTGAAGTTTAAGCTCAAAATAGCGCCCCGAAGTATATGTCTTATTATACGCCCTAAAATATGGGGCTTGGTTTGAGCTCTGGTCATTCAAATGGGGCATGTTAATGTTAATGCCTCATTGTTAATTTACATCAGGGCAGTATGCCCAAAAAGGAGTGAATATGGACGTTAAAGCACCACCGGCATTACTGAAGGCGCAAAAGCTCGCCAACTTATTAGATACTGCGATTAAGCTCCCTTTCATCCCTATCAAAATTGGCTTGGATTCTATTGTCGGCTTAATCCCTGGTGCAGGTGATGCACTCATGTTATTCGTTTCTTTGCGCATTGTTTGGCTTGGTAAATCTCTTGGTATGCCGAGCGCCTTAGTTGCGCAGATGGTAAAAAATTCTGCCATCGATTTTGGTTTAGGCTTTATTCCCTTTGTTGGCGACATCATCGACGTGTTTTACAAAGCAAATCAAAAAAATGTGCGAGTAATGGAACGCTGGTGGGTAAGTGAGAATAAAGCATCGGTAGATGCAGCCACCAAAGAAAAGCTCGAACAATGGGAAGCTGAACAGCAAAATAGTTAGGTACAAATTCTACGATCATTGGGCACAAACACCACAATTCACCTATTGTTATAGCCACACCAATCGATTTTTGGCTTAAGTGCGTAGCAATAGGCACTATTTGAATTTAATTCAACAAAGGAGTGTGTGGTATATGAAAGCGTCTGATTTATTTGTGAAGGCACTTGAGGCCGAACGCGTTGAGTACGTGTTCGGTATTCCAGGTGAAGAAAATTTAGACCTGCTTGAATCATTGCGTTCCTCATCCATCAAGCTTGTGCTTACGCGGCACGAGCAGGGTGCTGGCTTTATGGCCGCTACCTACGGGCGATTAACCGGTAAGGTAGGGGTGTGTCTGGCCACACTTGGCCCAGGAGCAACGAATTTAGTCACTCCCGCTGCTTATGCGCAACTTGGCGCTATGCCCATGTTGATGATAACGGGCCAAAAACCTATTAAAACCAGCAAGCAGGGGCGCTTTCAAGTCATCGATATTGTGGACATGATGCGTCCTATCACCAAATTTACCACGCAGGTGGTAAGCGGTGACAGAATACCCTCGACGGTGAGGGAAGCATTTCGACTGGCTCACGAAGAGCGACCTGGCGCGGTTCACATTGAACTACCAGAGGACATTGCTGCAGAACAAACTACCGCGCACCTCTTAGAGCCAAATGTGGCAAGACGGCCTATTGCGGAATACAAAGCGGTGTCTTCTGCCGTATCTATGATAGAAAATGCAACGTCGCCACTGCTATTAATTGGTGCCGGGGCTAATCGAAAGCTTACCGCTAAAATGCTCCGCGAATTTGTGGATAAAACCTGTATTCCATTTGTGACCACGCAAATGGGTAAAGGCGTGCTTAACGAGAGCGACCCGCGATTTGCCGGCAACACGGCACTATCGGACGGTGACTTTGTACACCGAGCTATTGAGCGGGCAGACCTTATTATTAATGTAGGCCATGACGTGGTAGAGAAGCCGCCCTTCTTTATGCATCACAACGATAAGAAAGTGATTCACGTTAACTTCGACCCCGCTGCAGTAGACCCTGTGTATTTCCCGCAGCTTGAAGTTGTTGGCGACATTGCTAATAGCATTTGGCAAATTAAAGAAGAAATTACGCCGCAAAAGGACTGGAAGCTCGATTTTTACAAAGACGTTCATGAAGCTTATGTGCATCATCGTGCAGAGGCCGAAGACGACAATCGTTTTCCAATATTGCCAGAGCGCTTTGTGAGAGATATTAGAAAGGTGATGCCCGACAACGGCATTGTGACCCTTGATAACGGTATCTATAAAATTTGGTTTGCTCGTAATTATCCCGCTTATCACCCCAATACCCTTTTACTCGACAATGCCTTAGCCAGTATGGGCGCCGGATTACCATCTGCAATGGCTGCAAAATTAGTGAATCCAGACGTTCCCGTGCTGAGTGTATGCGGCGACGGCGGCTTTATGATGAATAGCCAAGAAATAGAAACCGCCGTAAGGCTTAAACTTGATCTCGTGGTGATTATTTTACGAGATGACGCCTACGGCATGATCAAGTGGAAGCAGGCCAACATGGCGTTCGACGAATTTGGGTTGGACTATGGCAACCCCAATTTTGTTAAATACGCTCAAAGCTATGGTGCGCAGGGCTGGAGAGTGGATGATACCGACGTACTTATTCCCATGGTTGAGCGCTGTTTACAGACCCCGGGCGTTCACATCATCGATTGCCCCATCGATTACAGCATGAACGATGAAACGCTCAACCATACCATTAAAGAACTCAGTGCTAAGTTGTGATATTGCGCGCTGATGCAGTGTATTAGAGCAGCAAGTCAAAACAGCAAAGCAAAACAGAAGGAGCCGATATGTTAAAGGAAAGCTATCCGTACTACCTCGCCAGCGAGGCGTGTTACGCTAATACTAATCTTGACGTGACAAATAAATATACCGGGGAGGTAGCCACGCAGGTTGCCATCGCCGACGCCGATACTATCGACAAGGCCATTGCGGCGGCAGAAGCCGCCCAGCCAGCAATGACCGCAATGGCACCCTATGAGCGCCAAGCAGTGCTAGAGCATTGTGTAAAGCGGTTTCAGGAGCGGGCTGATGAGCTTGCACAAGCGCTGTGTATAGAAGCGGGCAAGCCAATTAAAGATGCTAAAGGCGAGGTAAGTCGCCTTATCGACACGTTTAAAATTGCTGCTGAGGAATCGGTGCGTATTAACGGCGAAGTGGTTAATTTAGAGATTTCAGCTAAAGCTAAAGGGTACCAAGGTATGACGAAGAAGGTGCCAATAGGCCCATGTTCGTTTATTTCACCCTTTAACTTCCCCCTTAATTTAGCGGCCCACAAGGTGGCACCCGCCATTGCTGCGGGTTGTACATTTGTGCTTAAGCCAGCGTCACGCACGCCCATTGGCGCACTAATTATTGGTGAAGTGCTAGCTGAAACCGCGTTGCCCAAAGGTGCGTTTTCAATTTTGCCTTGCAGCAGAGATGGCGCAGACCTTTTTACAACAGACGAGCGTTTGAAACTGCTTAGCTTTACAGGTTCCCCAGATGTAGGTTGGGCCCTCAAGGCCAAGGCGGGGAAAAAGCCGGTAGTGTTAGAGCTAGGTGGCAACGCTGCATGTATTGTAGATGAGGATGCCGACCTTGATGATGCCATAGAGCGTATTATCATTGGTGCTTACTATCAGTCAGGTCAAAGCTGTATCAGTGTGCAAAGGCTACTGGTACACAGCGCCATTTATGATGATTTTAAAGCGCGCTTCGTTGAAAAAGTAAAATCGTTAGTCAGTGGAGACCCGTCGAGTGAGGATACCTTTATTGGGCCAATGATCTCTGAGGGCGAGGCAGAGCGACTTCACGACTGGATTATTGACGCTGAAAAAGCAGGCGGAAAAATTCTGTGTGGCGGTACCAGAGACGGTGCCATGCTTGATGCTACGGTAATGGAAGGGGTACCGAAAGACTGTGATGCTAGCGCGGAAGAAGCCTTTGGCCCGCTATCAGTGCTCTATTCCTTTGACAGTTATGAAGAGGCGCTAGATGAAGTTAATAACAGCCGTTATGGACTGCAGGCTGGCGTGTTTACCCGAGATATTTATAAAGCACATAAGGCGTGGAACGAGCTAGATGTTGGTGGTGTTGTCATTGGTGATGTACCAAGCTGGCGTGTAGATAATATGCCTTATGGCGGAGTGAAAGACTCTGGCTTGGGCAGAGAAGGCATACGTTACGCCATCGAGGATATGTCAGAGACTCGACTCATGGTGTTGCGAACGCCGCAGTAAGTGTAAAGCTATAATTAAGGCGCTAACAAGCGCCTTAATTTTTTATGATTTATATAAACTGATAATGCTACATTTCGAGAAAGACATGTTTTTAACGTGTCAGTTTTCGATGAAATTACGTTGCTGCATACTCTTCAAGTATCGCTAGCGGAATAACGTCCAACGCCTTTTCATGTGTAGCCTCTAGACGCACGGTAGGTGCCACACCAGCTTCATAAGCTTGTAGCCATCGACTTGCACATAAACACCATCTGTCGCCCGCAAGTAGGCCCGAAAATTCCATGCTCGGCCACGGCGTTATAAGGTCATTACCCTGGCGCAAAGAGAATTGTAAAAACTCATCTGTTACTACTGCACATACGCTATGATTACCTACATCAGCCGAAGGCACATAGCAAAAGCCTTCTCTCGTGAAACCGGCGTTGCCGCAGCAAAGCTGAAGCGGTCTGCCATAAACATTTTTTGCATTTGCCAAAATCAAATACCTCGCTCATTGCGTATCTAGTAAATCTAGAGTGTATACGGTTTTGTGTAAAAAGGGATGCATCCCTTTTTACACATCATGTTGATAATCCCTTTTTGTACACTCCTTTTTTCGAGATACGCTTTTTGAGATACGCTTCTCAAAATACGGGTTTCGAAACATGCTTTTCGAAATACGAACTTGAGGTAACACATACATGTTGGATAAAAGCACCAAAAGCGGGAACGTCAACTTTTCTCAAGAGGAAATAGCTAGATTTGATGCACTTGCTGAAACCTGGTGGGATCCAAAAGGTAAATTTAAAACGGCGCTAGACTTTAACAAAGCGAGACTTGAGGTTATTGAGTCCCAAATACGCTCACACTTTACATGCCAAGAGAGCTCGACGCCCTTTTCTAACCTATCAATCATTGATATTGGCAGTGGCGGCGGCCTAATCAGTGAACCACTAGCGTCAAAAGGAGCCGCGGTCACGGGTATTGATGCCAGCGCAGTAAGCGTACAGGTGGCTAAACGTCACGCTAAGCAAAGTAATGTGGATGTGGAATATCGCCATCAACTCTCTAGCGAGGTCGTTAAAGAGGGTCGACAGTTTGACGTGGTGATTAATGCAGAGGTGGTTGAACATGTGCCAGATCAAAAGCAGCTAATTAATGAGTGCGCTAGCATGGTAAAACCCGGTGGACTGCTAATATTAGCGACGCTAAACAGAACGGTGAAAAGTTTCGTCATTGCTATTGTTGGCGCTGAATACGTTATGCGCTACCTGCCTATCGGCACTCATGACTGGCGTAAGTTTGTCACCCCTAAAGAGCTTATTAATTGGGTCGGCGACGACTTCAAAGTACAGCATCAAGTGGGTATGAAGCTCAATCCGTTCACTTCTACGTGGCATACTACATCAAGTCTCGCGGTGAATTATATTCAGGCTTATGCTAACCAGCAGCAGGTCTAGTGCCTCCGTTATTAATCGCACTTGGAATGATATTTTCAACGCAAATTGCCAGCAGACTTCTATTGTGTATGTCCAATGCTAATGGTCACTATCCATACTAAAAATAGTATGGATAGTCATACGCTTAAATTTTTATAACTTACTGATCACTAAATAAAGATCGCTCAAACATTTCTAAAATAACGTCAGATAACCCTTTCCTATATATTAAAAATTTCATCCTCTCCTTGATATTTACATCATGTTTACATAATTATAACAAAGGTCTGGCCACAGACCTGTGCGAAGAGCCTGCTGTTCACACAGTATTGCTCAATGAGATTAAGCGCCGATGCAATAACAGCCCGCGATAAACAGTCTGTGACCAACGGTCGTGGGATAAAAAGGGAAACACATGAGAATAATTAAAAGAGTGTCGCTACTAATAGCTGTAATTTGCATGGCATTTGCCAGTCATGCTTCAGCATCCACATACGCGAAAACGAAATACCCTATAGTGCTAGTACATGGCTTATTTGGGTTTGAAGATATCCTATTTGTCGATTACTTCTACAAAGTGCCGCAAAAGCTAACACGCAATGGTGCTGTTGTTTACATTGCCGAAGTATCACCTGCAAACTCAACGGAAGTGCGTGGTGAGCAGTTATTAAACTATATAGACGAAGTGCTTGCATTATCAGGCGCTGAAAAAGTGAATTTGATTGGGCACAGCCACGGCGGCCCAACTGCACGCTATGCGGCAAGCGTTGCACCAGATAAGGTTGCTTCAGTAAGCTCAGTAGGCGGTGTGAATTGGGGCAGTAAAGTCGCAGACCAACTGCGTAATGCTATTGCTGAAGACTCTTTTCAAGAAGATGCTGCTGGGGTAGTTGTCAACGCATTTGCCAACATTATTGAGTTTGCCTCGGGGTCAGATCCTAGAGACAAACCCACCGACGCTATTGCTGCGTTAAATTCGCTATCAACGGATGAAACCGTGAGATTTAATCAACGCTACCCAGAGGGTATGCCATCGGCGTACTGCAGAAATGATGGCAAAATGCTGGCGGAAAATGGGGTGTATTACTATTCATGGAGTGGAGGTAAAACTTTTACCAATGCGCTTGACGTTGTCGACCCTTTCTTAGCCATTACCGGCACTGCATTTAACGAAGCCAATGATGGATTAGTGGCTACCTGTAGCTCTCACTTAGGCAAAGTACTGCGAGATAACTACAGAATGAACCATCTCGATGAGGTTAATCAAAGTTTTGGTATTACCCACTGGTTTGAAACCAACCCAGTGAATGTGTTCGTGCAACAGGCTAACAGACTGAAACGTCAAGGGCTGTAGTGAAAGCGGCAGTTATAGGAGGGGGGCTATTTGTCCTCCTTATCATTGTTGTGTTATTGACGGTTGCTACAACACAGAGCGATACAGAAGCTTTTGTGGCGACGACTTCAGGCTCACAAGATACCGCTAACAATGGCGCATCCCCATCGTTTCCCGCTGCTTTAAAAAGCACGGTTGCAAGTCAGGCAGCCTCATCCACAGTTGAAGGTGAAAATGCCAAAAATCTCATTCCATTTGTGCTAAATATTTGGGTTAAGGACAGGTTCGAGCTCTTTATTGCAGAACACGCTGAACAAGCGCCGTTGGCAGTACAAATTGCTTATGTGGCCCACAGTGAATCACTATATACCAAAGATACCCATGATTACGCAGTAGACTTGTTTTCCCGTTTTGTTAACTACAAAGTGGCATTAGCCAGCGAAGATGTGGAAATAAATATGGTTCAGGCGTCACTGAAAAGTGTTCAGGAAAAGCTGGACGCCCGATATGATTTACGACGGCAGTTTTTCAGTCATCGAGAGTATGAATATTTGTTTGGCAGTGATGCAGCCTCCGATAACGATGCGCTAGCAAGGCTTGCCATAGCCCAAGACAGCACCCTCACTCGCGAGGCAAAAAAGAACACCATCGTCGAATCTCTCGCTATTTCAAGCGATAGCGAAGCCTTTAAGCCAACGGTTGATATGCACAGAATTCAACAAATAAAGCAGCAATACCGTGATAACAATTCTCGCTTTAGTGCAATAAGCGCAGAATTTGGTGATGAAGTGGCTGAGCGTTTTAATACATTGTGGGAAAAGCAGGGCGCGTGGGAACAGAAAGTAGAAGGCTACCGCGCTCATGTTAAAAAGCTACAAAGCGCTAACCTTTCAAAGCAAGAATACAGCAAATTGATACGTGAATATGAGACCTCGGATTTTACAGAAAATGAAATTAAGCGTCTTAGAGTAGTGGTGAACAGCAACAATTAATGATTGGGCAAACAGGTATAACCATTCAGTGACTGAATAGACTCACCTTAATTTAGAGTGATTTGATCCCTGTTTTACTAAGTTCTAATCTACTTAAAACAAACTAGGCCCCTACAATTATGAAAATTTACGAAACCAAAACTGCACCTAATCCCCGTCGCGTTCGCATGTTTCTCGCCGAAAAAGGTATCGATATGGACTATGTTCAGGTTGATATCCAAAAAGGTGAAAATTTGAGCGCAGAAATGCGTGCGAAAAACCCCCTTGGTAAAATACCTATTCTTGAGCTTGACGATGGAACATGCATTGCAGAAACAGATGCAATTTGTACCTATTTTGAGGCGCTTCATCCAGAGCCATCATTAATGGGAAGTAGTGCACTTGAAAAAGGCACTATAGCAATGTGGCAACGGCAAGTAGAGCTGGCTCTTATGCTACAAGTTGGCATGTGTTTTCAGCACACCACAGGGTATTTCAAAGATCGTATGGTCCCAGTACCCGAGTATGGCAAAGAAGCGGGTATTAATGCGTCTAAGTATCTTAATATTCTTGAGCGCAGGTTAGAACTCAATACGTTTATTGCAGGAGACACGTTCTCGATTGCAGACATTACCGCCTTATGCGCCATTGATTTTGCCCGGGTTGTTGATATAAGAATTAAAGATGAACAAACCAACCTTCTTCGTTGGTATGACAGTATGAATAGCAGAGCGAGTGCCAAAGCCTAATGATTGACTTATATACAGCAGCAACACCGAATGGCTGGAAGGCCTCCGTAGCACTGGAAGAAATGGAATTAGCATACTCTGTTGTGCCTGTTAATCTCTTGAAGGGCGAACAGAAAACGGCATCGTTTCTTGCTAAAAACCCTAACGGTCGCATACCAGTAATTGTGGATAAAAGTGAAGACGACCACGTGGTCTTCGAATCTGGCGCCATAATGATTTATCTAGCAGAAAAAACCGGTATGTTTTTACCCAGCGATGTGAAAGGGCGCAGTAAAGTGTTGCAATGGTTGATGTTTCAGATGGGCGGCGTAGGGCCGATGATGGGACAAGCCAATGTTTTCTATCGATACCTAGAAGAAAAAATGCCCATAGCTATCGATCGCTATCAAAACGAAGTGCGTCGACTGTTTACGGTGTTAGATGGTCACCTCGCCAACCACGAGTACTTGGTTGACGATTACAGTATTGCTGATATGGCAAACTGGTGCTGGGTAAGAACCTACGAGTGGTCGGGCGCAAGCATTGACGGGCTAGATAATCTCATTCGTTGGAAGAACAGTATTGAAGCTCGTCCCGCTGCGAGGCGCGGCGTGGAAGTCCCTAATAAAATAGACAAAGAAGCGCTATTAAAAGGAGCAAAAAACGTGGTGACTCGGTAGTGCTAGTTTGTTAGTAACACTAAAGATGGTTAACCACATTTAATGGTTCTTTGCAGGCATAACTCACCAAAAAATAAAACATTAAATATTACTTGGTGGCTTATGCCTGTTATTGAAAACAACATGGCAGTCATGTAGATTCAACAAAAAAAAAGACCTACTAATAAGTCAAAAGGACATTTATGAGACGGATTTTAGGGGCCATTTTGGCCTTTTATTCTTTATTTATTTCTGCAAACGATCAGCTTCCCCTCGATTATTTTATTAAACACGGTGACTACCTCGACCTTCAGCTCTCCCCAGATGGCAAACATTTAGCGGCCCGAGTACGCTTAGACAATAAGGTGATGCTGGGTATTTTGTCCACCGAGGACATGAGCATTGTCGGCGGCGTGCGCCCACAAAATAACGATATTATTCATACGGTAACTTGGGTGAATAACGAGCGTCTTGTGTTCGAGTATGCTGAAAAGCAGTTCTCTTTTGATAGACCTGTGCCTACGGGTGAACTATTTGCTATGAATCTTGATGGTGGCAGACGAGAAATGCTCTACGGGTATCGAGCAAGCGACGAGCAAACAGGCACTCGAATTACAAACAAGGACGATAGCTTAGCCAGTCAAGAAGTTCTAAGTCTATTAGAAAATGATGACCGGTACATCCTAATTGCCGAGTATCCGTGGGATATGAATGGTAATACTTATTATAACAACCGTGTTAAGCCTGCCATCATAAGTAAGCTCAACATTATGTCTGGCAGAAAACGAAAAATAGATGTTTTACCGCACAAACGCAGCAGTGCTCTAGCAACCAGAAATGGTCAAGTGGTTTTTATGAAGTGGGAAGATGAGAATGGTAATTTTCATGCTGCTTACAGAGAAGATAACGACAGTGAATGGATAAATTTAGAAGACGCTTTCAACGTTGGCGAAGACGTAATTCCACGAGGTCTTAGTGAAGACGAACAATATGTTTATATGTCTGGGTTTACCGGTGAAGAGGGTATTTATACACATTTCAAGCTCAATTTGTCGACCGGTGAGCACAGTAGAATCTTTGATGAACACAATACTGATATCGAGCAAATTGTCCTCGATAACGGTGGTTTACCAGCTGTGGGTATCACCTACCCGGGCAAATCTCAGTACGTTTACGCCACGGAAGAAAGCAGAACAAGCAAAATACACAAACTATTAGCCGATGCCTTTGAAGGTCAAACTGTTGTTATCGCCAGCCACACTCGAGACTGGAAAACATTACTTGTGCATGTACGCAGCGATGTAAATCCTGGTGAATACTACTTGTTTGATAGTGAAACGCTCGCCGCACGATTTATATGGGCAAATAGCTCGTGGATAGACCCCAGATTACTAGCGCCGATGAAGCCGATTAGCGTTGAAGTATCAGATGGCGAAACAATTAATGGCTACCTGACCCTTCCAAAGCAATCAAGTGAGGAAAAGCCTCCTCTAGTGGTTATGATCCATGGAGGCCCGCATCAAAGCGGTACCAGAGATTTCTGGGACTACAACAGCGAAACACAGCTTTTAGCCAGCCGTGGCTACGCAGTTTTGCAAGTGAACTTTCGCGGCAGTGATGGTTATGGAGAAAGATACAAGAGATTAGGTTATCGCGAGTGGGGCGGTAAGATGATTGATGATATTAACGACTCTGTGAAATGGGCCATAGATAAAGAGTACGTAGATGGAAACAACGTTTGTGCATACGGAGCAAGTTACGGCGGGTACGCGGCGCTTATGTCTGCGGTGAAAGAGCCAGACCTTTACGAGTGTACAATAGGGTATGTAGGCATCTATGATTTACAATACATGTTTACGCAAAGTGATATCCCTAATAACTGGGGCGGTAAAGCCTATTTGCAGAAAGTGCTGGGTAACGACAAAGCGCAACTTAAAGCCTACTCGCCCCTGTACCATGCAGATAAAATCAAAGCGAATGTAATGCTTATTCACGGTTCTAAAGATAGACGAGTGCCAGAAATTAACTCAGAGGCACTTTCTCAAGCGCTTATTAGGGCAGGTAACCCGCCAGAGTATCTTCAATACTCCCAGGCGGGGCACGGTGTCTTCGATGAGGGAGATAGGCGAGAGCTCTATCAGGGGTTAATTAACTTTCTGGATAAAAACCTAAAGAGCTAGCACGCTCTGTGTGAAAAAACGCCCCATAAGGGCGTTTTTTGATCCTGGCCTCTTATTGTCTAGAGAATGCGAGGAGACTCTGCTTTCTTTTTTCTGGGAAGGGGGGAAGAAGGATTTTTGAAATAGTCCCATAATGCTTCTATATGTTCAGGGCCAATTCCGCAGCACCCCCCAACGATGGATGCTCCCGCGCTAACCCACGTTTTTGCATAATGTAAGTATTGTTCAGGGGTTACATCGTTGCGCAGTGATGAAAGCAGTGCATTAGCCTCATGTTGACGGTTGCGCTCAGAGAAGCTGTTGGCGTAGGCACCGATGCGTATGCCACTGTTCATCTTGCGGGTCATTGCAATGGCGTCTTCCATTTCTTCTGGTTGAGAGCAGTTAAATAAAACCGCATCCACACCATCAAGTGTTGCAGCAATGTGGGCCAATGGCTCTTCAGAGCGAAGCTTAGGCGTTTCTGAGTCGCTATGTCTGTTGGCAAGAGAATAAGAAAGCCAAATGGGTAAGGTAGAATATTCTCTTAGTATAGAGACAACGGCATTGGCTTCTTCTATTGAAGATACGGTTTCAATTAGCCAAAAATCAACGTCATCTTGCTGGCCTGTTATCAAGGGACGTAAAATGTTTTCAACCTGGCTTTTATCGAACAAGTCGGGGCGATATGAGCCGAATGCAGGTGGAATACAGCCGGCAAGTAGCGGTGTGTTTTTTTCTTGTGCCTCTTGCTCAGTGACGAACGCGTCTATTTCTTGTCTCGCAATACGAGCGGCTCGTTGAGCTAAAGAAAGACTTTGCCCTTGAAATGCGTCGTCACCAATATGAAAAGGCACAATAGCATAGGCATTGGTTGTGATTATTTGAGCGCCGGCATCTAAAAAGTGGCGATGCACTTGCGCTACTTTTTCAGGAGACTGCATAAGCGATAGCGCAGACCACTCGGGCTGCTTGAAGGGAGCGCCCACACGCTCAAGTTCTCGCCCCATACCGCCGTCTAAAATGTCTATGTATTCAAAGGGGTCTGTCATAACTCGCTCTTCAATAATAATTTGCAACTAAAGGAAGGTTTGCGCTTCCAATGGATTGAGCTTTTGCTCCCACTTGCCCCTCTATGATGCGCGGCGATGTAATGCCACGCATGTCTCGTTTGGCAATTTCATTTTTTGTTTGCTCAACAAGTCGCGTTTTAATGCTTTTAGGTAGCGCACCGTCAATGATAACGCCATCAATGTCAAGTAAGCTCATTGCGCATTGTGCTGCATAAGCAAGACCTTGCGCTGCAGAGTGAACCCAATTATCAATCACGCTCTCCTCTATGTTCCAGTACTCGGTAGAGCTGTAAATTTGTCTACCCTCTGCGCCAGTATTATCAAGTGTATTTTCTAAAACATACAATGAAGACTGTGTTAAAAGTTGATGTTCCTCGTTGCCGTTAAAAAATGGTAAAGAACCTACCGCGCCCGCATTTCCCGATCTTCCCGTAAACAGTGCGTCGTTAATGACCACACCACCGCCAAGAAATGTGCCTACAAATAAATATAAAAAGTGAGAGAAATGGGCAGCATTACCGAATGACATTTCTGCACTGCATGCGGCTGCCGCGTCATTGCGCACTAATACTGGCAGAGAGACAAGAGACTCTAGCGCTAATTTTGGGTTGAATTGCTTCCATTGCTCTAGCATTTCTTTCGGTGCCCCGGCTTCTTCTGCCCAAGTCCAAATTTCAAAGGGCATGGCCACACCTAATCCGCGAATTCGGGGTAAATGGTCAGCCGCAATGTTTTTCGTCAACATGTTGATAGCCCGTTCTGTAAACGACATAAGGGTATCAACCGTAGGGTAAGCCACCTTTTCTTTGACGGTAGCCCGTACATTTCCACAAAGATCTATAAGGGTCATCTCAAAACTGCGTCGACCTACTTTTAAACCTAGGCCAAACGCGCCGTCGGCATTAAGGCTGAAAGGCACCTTTGGTTGCCCTACTTTTCCCTTAACTGGCGCATTGCGTAATACCAAACCGTCGCTTTCTAACTTTTTAATAATTACCGTGGCAGATTGTGCAGAAAGGCCAGTTAATTCAGCTATTTGAGCTTTTGGTAATTCTTTATGCTTATTAATCAGCGAGATGATGGCCCGTTCATTGTCCGAACGATTATCTGCCAAATGTGTTGCCATAGTTAACTTGCTCTCTAGTGTAAAAGTAGTTGTTCAATGAGGATTATTAAAACATTGAAGTTTGCTTTGAGTGTGAGTTTTACGTGTTGATGTTAAATAAAAATAAGGCTTTCCCATGGTGCGCGTTAACACAGATTATAGCGAAAAGTTTGACACACCCAACAGTGCTCGTGAACCAGAATGTAACCTATAAACCCCAGTGGGTCACTAATCTTAACCTAAAGTATACAAATTTTGTTGTCTTCATTTTAATTAAGTCAATTAGGTTGATTTAATTAAAAAGAAAGATAATACTATGCCCGATTGAATAACTAATTAACGACTTATTAACGTAAAGTGCGATATGTATAATGTGCATTACGGTTGTATGTATAACGAATAAAGTGAGGCTGGTATGAAAATATTATGTTTAGGTGAAGTACTTATCGATATGTTAAGCCAAGGTGCGGCGCCAAAAGACGGTGACATACCGGCAATGAAGCCCTTTCAACCCTATGCAGGTGGTGCGCCAGCCAATGTTGCTGTGGCAGTGTCACAGCTTGGTGGCAGCAGTGCTATGGTATCAAAAGTGGGTGATGATACCTTTGGCGCTTTTTTAAAAGAAATGCTTGAGCATTATAAAGTTAATACCGATTTTGTATGGACTACCTCACAAGGCAATACAGCATTAGCGTTTGTGAACCTAGATGAAGACGGTGAGCGTTCCTTCGACTTTTATGTGGATAATGCAGCGCATAAGCACATTACCGAGCAAGACCTGGCTACTATCGACTGTAATAAAGATGCGGTACTGCACTTTTGCTCAGGCTCTCTTGCTGGGCCAGAGTTGATACCGGGTACAGAGTTTATTTTAGACAAAGCGCGCCAAGAGGGCATGATGGCGTGTTTAGATATCAACTACCGCCCTGCATTTTGGGACGATACGACTAATGCACCTTCAAGAATAGATGCTGCAGCGAAACGGGTTTCCATTTTAAAGGCAAGCCGTGAAGAGCTCGACGAGCTATACGGTGCAGAAAATGCTGATGCGAAAGTAAAACAATGGCTTGAGAGCGGCGTAAAAGTGGTATTGGTGACTGACGGCGGTGAGCCTATTCACTACATCACGACATCATTTAGCGGCACGTTAGCGTCGCCCAAAATGGAGGTTAAAGATACAACGGCGGCAGGCGACTCCTTTATCGGTGGGTTCCTTTATTACCTATCAACCAAAGTTAAAAATGCTGACGAATTTGATAGCTGGGCAGCAAGTTTTGAAAATGTAAGCGAGGCCACTGAGTTTGCGATTCGCTGTGGTGCATTTACCGTAACTCAATACGGCGCGTTTAGTGCATTGCCCACTCAGCAAAATATCGCGAAATAGCAAAATAGCCAAGATAACAGCGAAGCCAACGGCTAAGCCGATAGGCAAGCTAATCATTAAATAGGCAAAGCGCTAAATGAGCGAAGCGCAGAATATTTAAAGCGCCAAGCAACGCAACAAAGAGCCTGTTACGCAGTAGCGTAACAGGCTCTTTTAATTAACGTTCTATCAGTAGTTTAAGCGCGTCTAAGGTATCTGCTTCATTAGCAGGCTTGTCCCAGCGTATTCGATGAATTCGCGGGAAGCGAAGGGCCACTCCCGATTTATGACGATTAGAAGGGTGCACTGCATCAAAAGCGACTTCGAAAACCAGCTCTTTTTTCACTTCTCGCACCGGACCAAACCGGCCAACCGCATTGCGCCGCACCCAATTATCTAATTTTTTCAATTCTTCGTCGGTAAACCCTGAATAAGCTTTGCCAATAGGCAATAATTGCTCGCCTTCCCATGCGCCAAATGTAAAGTCTGAATAAAAGCTTGAACGTTTTCCGTGTCCTCGCTGCGCGTACATGATAACCGCATCCACCACTAGAGGGTCTCGTTTCCACTTATACCACTGGCCTTTAGGTCGACCGGGCACATATGTACTGTCGAGTCGTTTAATCATTAGTCCTTCAACGGATCTATTGTCGCAAACCGTGTTATGAAGGGCGCGCAAACTTTCGGGCGATGATGCACGTAAGGTGTTAGATAAAAATAGCCGAGGCGGCTTCTTTTGCTCAAACCAAGAGGCTAATTTTTTACGCCTAGCCTCTAGCGTTAGGGAAGTCAGCTTCTCGCCCTCTAGTACAAGGGCATCGTAAACAATAAGCCCCACCGGATTTGACTGCATTAAGGGTTTGGTTGGCTTTTTCTTGTTAAGTCTTTGCTGCAGCGCATTAAACGTATCAACGATAGGTTCTGATGCAGACGATCTGCTGGCCATATCTGATGCACTGGCAGTAGCCTTCTCGGTATTGTGAATAACCAATAGCTCGCCATCGAGCACCATATTGCCGCTCATTTCGTCCAATAAATCAGGGAATGAGTGACTGATATCGTCGCCAGTTCGAGAGAACAGCGCCTTTTCGCGCTCTTGTTCATCAGTGGAATTGGTTGCGAGCTTTTCACTTTCTTTATCCTTGCCAGCAAGCTCAGTATTCACCGCAAGCTGTACACGAATGCCATCGTACTTATTTTCAATTTGCCAAAGGTTGGCATCAAAGGTGTCGATATCATTGTCTTCAATGGGGTGAGAAAGCATGACGGGATGAAACGTGACGGCATTTTCTATATCAGGCTTGTCGGCCTTCCCTTCTAACCACTGTAGAAGCTCGGTATACGGTGGGTTTACAGCGTGCCATAAAGTTTCTATCTCTTTAATATCTTTTTTGCCGTAGTCAGCCAATATTTGTTTTATTGAGCGTGCTGATACGCCAATGCGCAGCCCTCTAGTGCCTAATTTCAGCAGTGCCCAGCGCTGGGACGGTGTCATCATGGTTAAGTATTCAGCCAGCGTTGCAGACACTTTCTGTTTAGAAACAGTAGCAAAAGTATCTACAATACTATGAAGAGACGGTAAGGGAGACACAGGGCTATTGAACGGCCATAGATGCGCAACGGTTTCGCTCACTTCGCCCACATAATCGTAACTCATCGCAAATAGGGCGGGGTCAGTATGCTCGGTAATCAATTTTTTCACGGTATTGCGTTTAAAAAAATCAAACCGCAGGGTGCCTGCCATGGCCGCAATAGCCCAGCCTCTATCTGGGTCGGGCGTATTTTCAATATAGTCTGCAATAAGCTGTGCTTTCGCTTTCGTTCCAGCGGTAAAGTACAGTTGCTCTAACAGGTTACTAAATGCCTCCATTAATCACCTCCTTGTTCCTCCTCGTCATAGCCCACCAATGATAATGCTCGGGCTTTAAACCCCATCTTTTCAGCTTGATACATCAGCGCATCTTCTCTTCCGTGAGTCACCCACACCTCTTTCGGGTTAACTTCCTCAATAGTCCTAAGTAGTTCAGGCCAATCACAATGATCGGAAATAATAAGAGGGAGTTCGGCATTTCGCTGCTTTGCGCGGGCGCGAATTTGCATCCAGCCCGATGCCATCACCGTGCGCACATTAGGAAGACTTCGCGACCATCTATCTGCCAATGCAGAAGGCGGAGCAATCACAATTTCTCCCGCGAGCTCTTTTTTATCGTCAACCTGCGAGACGGGAATAAGTTCGCCAAGGTCAATATCAAACTGTTGGTATAAATCGCATAACTTCAACTGAGCCCCATGCAAATAAATAGGTTTGTGGTAGCCTGCCTCTCTAAGCGCAATAATCAAACGTTGGCACTTGCCTAAGGCATAGGCGCCTACCAGATGACACCGAGTGGGAAATACCCGCAGCGAGTGAAGCAATTTCTCTATTTCGTTCTCAATGGGTGGGTGTTCGAAAACAGGCAGTCCAAAAGTGGCCTCGGTGATAAGCACATCGCAAGGCACAATTTGAAAAGGCGGACAAGTGGGGTCGTGACGCCGTTTATAATCGCCAGATACCACCACTTTGTAGCCACCGTATTCTAAGAGTATTTGCGTAGAGCCTAATATATGGCCCGCGGGATAAAAAGTTACCGTGACATCATTAAAGGTGAGTTTTTCACCTAATGATACAGTGTGTTGCTTTTCGGCCATATCCTCGCCGTAGCGAGTTTGCATAATGGCTAGGGTTTCTACGCTGGCATAAACTGTATGGTGTCCGGCCCGCGCGTGATCAGCATGGCCGTGAGTCACTAATGCAGTGTCTACTTCGGTCATGGGGTCGATGTAAAACCCACCCGGTTCGCAGTACAAGCCAGTATTATCAGTTTTTAACCATGTTGATGGATGCACAGGCAGCGTTTCCCTCTGTATTTGCAGTAAATGTACATACGACAGAAAAGATAAAGCGACCACTTAGCCTGCATAGCTCAATTTTTTACTTCGCTCAACAGGCCCTAATGTTTATCGAAGAAGTCTTTGTTGCGAATGTATTTATGCATGTAGTGATATGAGATGGGGGAAATCAGCCACTGGGAAATAACCCGATATAGCCGCCAGATAGGCTTGGCGTTGTCGTAAACACGCTCGTTATGTAGCCAAAGCGAGCGCCCCAGGTGCTTAAACAGCCCTGGAATAGGGGGAAGGAAGGTGACAATATCTAGGTCGCAAACGACTCTAAATGTGCGGTGATGCAGTAAGTAATGCTTAAAGAATCGACGATAGCTGGTAGAAGGTTGTCCAAAAGTGACAACGCGGCGCACGCTTTTAGGAAATGCCAATTCAAGGCGCTGCGCTGCTAAAACCGCCATGGCTCCGCCAGACGAATGGCCGGTAAGTGTGATGCGTTTACCTGACTCGATAAGCGGTGCCAATTTAGCCTCGATATCTTCATATATACTGAGCGTTACGCTGGTTTTTTTACTGTCAGCAGGTAAGGGGATCCTAGTCTTGCTTTTTTGGTTGAGGAGAAGCTGATAGCCAAAATGAACATAGCCGTTGTGCGTTGATTTATCTTTAAAGTTTCCTTTGGCTTTACTTGGGAAAATACAAAAGTTGAGTAACCAATCTCGGATGGATTGGGTTCCCCTGAACAGCACGATAACTTCTTTTTTGTTTGGGCGACAGAGAATGCGTGCCACTACGGTGCCGCGTGAATCGCACACAGCATGGTGCTCATGGGCTGAAAAGCCCAGTGATGAATAGTCAAATTCTTTCGGATATGCCAACTTACACAGTACGGCATAGCGCTCGTACTGATACCGCTTAAGTTTCTTCAATGGCTAATGTCTTTCACATGCATTCATTTGGTTGACGTGCGCATTACGCCGCCTTATTTTTCGAATCGAGGTGTCTAAGGTCTAGTTCAGACACCGTTTCTTGTTTGGTATACACAACCCAGTCTAATAGCTGCAAGTTTCCGGCGTTGTCTTCAACTAGCGCAGAGCAATTTTCTATCCAATCGCCATCGTTCACATAATGAATCCCATTCACCATATCTGATTCTGGGTGGTGAATATGGCCGCAAATGACGCCATCAAGCTGCAGCTCTTTCGCCCGCTTGGTAGCGGCGTTTTTGTACCGAGCTATGGCCTTATTTGCGCCTTTCACTCGCTGCTTGATGTAGCCTGCTAACGACCAATAGCTTTGTTTTCTCCAGCTTCGCAGCAGGTTAAACCAACGGTTTGCAAATAGCAGCGCATCATACGCCTTATCGCCAATCCAGGCGTGAAAGCGGCCTAAAGTTACATCGCCATCACATTGATCACCATGCAACACCAAGTAGCGTTTGTTCGCTGCGGTTTCATGCACGTATTGGCGCTTTATCTCTATATCGCCAAACTGCATTCCTGAATACTTCTGTAAGGGGGCATCGTGATTGCCCGGTAGAAAAATGACTTTTGTAGATTCATGACTAAGCTGGATAACTTTATGTATCACTTCATTGTGCGCATCAGGCCAACGAAACTGTTTGCTCATCGACCACATGTCTACAATATCGCCCACTAGGTAAAGCCTGTCGCAGGTCATATTGTTGAGAAAGTGAAGAAGAAATTCTGCTTTGCAGTCTTTGTTGCCAAGGTGTGTATCTGAGATAAAAACGCTTCTGAAGTGAGGAGCCTTAATCATTGAAATGCTCAAATAGTCATTTGGTGTGGGCATACCCTAACCAATCAACTTGACAGTTAATTGACACCTTCATGACGATATCGTTACGGTGCTGTTCTGAAATCAGTTAGGTGAAAGCCTTTTCGTTTAAATGCCTTCTTTTACATGCAAGGACGGGTCAGTGCATGAGTATTGAGGAATGTAGCCAATGCAAATAAACCTTGCTGGTAAACCTAACTGGGTAACCTGCGTATAACGAGTAAAAAATGGAAGTAAGTTAATTAATGAAATCAGTACCTCCTGTATTTGCCAAATGGTTTAAAAAGAAAGGGTGGCAGCTTCGCGATTATCAGCGGGATATGCTTGTTGAAAAAGACCAGCATGACTGCACCTTGCTTATTGCACCTACAGGAGCGGGAAAAACATTATCAGGCTTTTTACCGAGTCTAGTAGAGTTGGATGCGTTACTGAGCACGTCAAACTTTACGGGGTTGCACACCTTATACATCTCTCCCCTAAAAGCGCTCACCCAGGATATACATCGCAACTTGCTGCAGCCTATTGAAGAAATGGGGTTAGGTATTAGCGCAGAAACGCGAACCGGAGATACACCTTCCCACAAACGTCAGCGCCAGCGTAAAAAGCCCCCGCATATATTATTAACTACGCCTGAGTCGCTGATGTTAATGCTGAGCTATGCTGATGCAGATAAACTATTTGGCAAGCTGAAGCGGGTGATCATAGATGAAACCCACAGCTTAATGGCGAATAAACGTGGTGACTTTTTGTCTTTAGCGTTAGCGCGGCTATCTATTTTATCGCCAGCCATGCAGCGTATTGGTTTATCAGCCACCGTGGCCTTCCCTGAAACACTTGGCGCCTGGCTAGCAGGCAGCGACAGTACTGCCAACATTGTTAAAGTAAAGGCAGGGGAGAAGCCCAAGGTAGATATGCTGCATTCAAAAGCACGAATGCCCTTCGGTGGGTTTATGGCGCGCTATGCCATTGATGATATTTACCAGGCAATAGAAAAAGCGAAAACCACGCTGGTGTTTGTTAATACCCGAGCGCAGTCGGAATTGCTGTTTCAAATGCTGTGGGAAGTGAACAAACTGGCACTGCCTATTGCCCTTTACCACGGTAGTTTAAGCAAAGAGCAACGTCGCAAAACCGAAGCTATGATGGCAAGCGCTATGCTTCGCGCTGTGGTGTGTACATCTGCACTAGAGCTGGGCATAGACTGGGGCGATGTGGATAAGGTTATACAAGTGGGGGCGCCGAAAGGGGTAAGCCGATTATTGCAGCGTATTGGGCGGGCTAATCACCGACTGGATGAACCTAGCGAAGCGCTGTTAGTCCCAGCGAATCGCTTTGAAGCGCTAGAATGTCAGGCTGCAATAGATGCCATTAACAAAGGTGAGCTAGATGGCGATGCCCCGCACTCGGGGGCGCTGGATATTATTCCCCAGTTTATTTTGAACTGTTTGTGCAGTCAGGCCGATAAGCCTGACGCCTTGTACCAACAAATTCTAAACGCCACCCCTTACCAAGGGTTAGACCGAAGTGATTTTGATAAACTATGGCAGTTCACATTAGATGGCGGCAGTGCTCTTAATGCCTATGAGCGTTATCAGCGGCTATTAGAAAACGACGACGGTACGTTTTCCCCCGCGAATCGGCGCGTGATCCAGCGGCATAGGCAAAATATTGGCACAATTGTGGAGTCTGGCCGTCTTAAAGTTAAACGAATACGCCGTGGTAATCAGGGCAAAATTATTGGTGAAGTGGAGGAGTATTTTGCTCAGCAGCTTACTCCAGGCGATACATTCTACTTTGCCGGTGAAGTACTTAAATACGAAGCAATTAGAGACATGCAGCTTCACGCGAAGCCTGCCAAGGCAAAAGAGCCTAAAATACCGAGTTACGGTGGCGGGCAAATGCCGTTGTCTACGTACTTAGCTGATGGCGTAAGAGGGATTTTAGCTGATAGCTCGAAGTGGAAAGTACTGCCTACACAAGTGCAAGAATGGTTAGTTCTTCAAGAAGCCTTCTCTCAACTGCCAAAGCCCGGCAATGTATTGGTAGAGCAATTTCCATTTCGACAAGCGTATTACACGCTGTATTACACCTTCGACGGGCGAAAGGCCAACCAAACCCTTGGCATGTTGTTAACCCGTCGTATGGAAAAGATGAGTATTAAACCCCTTAGCTTTAGCGTTACTGACTACGGGCTATCAATAGCGTCGGTGAACCCAATTACACAGCAGCAGCTTCAGCGCTTATTCCAGCCCGATATATTGGGCGACGAGTTAGAAGACTGGATGTTGCAGGCACCTATGCTAAAACGGTCGTTTCGCCAGGTTGCTGTGGTGAGCGGGCTCACGGAGCAGCGCTACCACGCCAGTCAAAAAACCATGAAACAGGTAACGTTTTCGACAGATTTAATTTACGACACCTTGCGTGAGCACGACCCTGACCATATTTTATTAAAAGTGGCGAGAGAGGACGCAGAGCGAGAGTTGCTAGATTTATCCAGGCTGGCAAACCTGCTTATTCGCTATGTTGATAGCGCGACCTTGGTCAATTTAGAAAAAGTGTCTCCCATGGCTATTCCTATTGTGCTGAATGTTCGCAGTGAACAAATAAAAGGCGCAGGGGCTCAGGCAATCATCGAGCAAGCAGATTTGTACGCTGAGGCTGAAAACATGCTAGAAGACGTACGCGCACTACTTTCGCAAACACAATAATAGGTATTCATTGGCAATCAGCGACAGTTGGCTAACGACTCAGTTAGCAAAAAGAAAACTCAGTATAACCAAATTTGCAGGTCTTCTGTGGGTGCTAGATGCCAGAGGCGTGGCGTATTTGCCGGCGCTAGATTGGCTGGTGGTGTCAGATTTGCATTTAGAAAAGGGAAGCTACTTACGAAGTTATGGTAATCCGCTGCCAAGTGTAGACTCTCAAGCAACCCTTAAGCGCCTAGCGCTTATTATTAAAGATTATCAGCCGGCAAGAGTCATTAGTTTAGGCGATAGTTTTCACGACAAGCACAGTATGGCTCGAATGACAGCTGAAGACCGCGCCTTTCTATGCAATTTAGTATCGCAAGTGACACAGTGGAGCTGGGTAGAGGGCAATCACGATCCTGACTTGCCGGAGGGCATCCCCGGCGAAGCTTGTGAGGAGATACATCTTAATAAAGAAGGAGCTTACGATGTGGTGTTTCGTCATGAGCCCGAAGCTGGTTTAGAAAATAACTTAGGAAACAACACAAAAACTGGCAATAGAGCGCAAATTATTGGTCATTTTCACCCTAAAATGCGAACCGCAATCTCACGCAGGCGATACTCGGGAAAGTGTTTTATATCAACGAGTCAGCTATTTGTTATGCCAGCCTTTGGTCAATTTACCGGCGGCCTCGACATCGAGGATGAGGTGATGCTGTCACTGCTGGCAAAAAACGAAAGGAATACATTTATGATGTACGACGGTATTATTTTTAAAACATAGCGTTTAAAGCATCGCATTTAAAACGCAGCATTTGTACACCACAGGCTCGACAAAAATGGGGTCAGATTACAATTTAGAAGCTGCTGCTGCTTTGAAAAAATGCACTCTGACGTCCATTTATTTCACTCTGCCCCCCATTTATTTGGGTTAGTCGCGCCAGCGTCTTGTTAGGTCATCATAGGCATCTATGCGACGGTCACGGAAGTAAGGCCAAATGCGCTTAACCTGCTCGGTACGTTCCATATCAAGCTCAACTGATAGCGTAGTTTCACCATCTGCCCCAGCCTTTGCCAGTATTTCACCCTGGGGGCCTGCTACAAAGCTCTGCCCCCAGAACTGAATACCTGGGTCGCCTTCAACAGGTGACGCTTCAAAGCCAGTACGGTTGGCTACGATAACCGGAACTGAGTTAGCCACAGCGTGCGAGCGCTGAATGGTTTCCCACGCGCCATGTTGACGGGCGCGCTCCTCGGCAGTGTCGTTCACATCCCAGCCAATTGCGGTGGGATAAAACAACAAGTCTGCACCGGCCATTGCCATTAGGCGCGCCGCTTCTGGATACCACTGATCCCAACACACTAGTACACCCAGCTTTCCAACACTTGTTTGTATGGGTTCAAAGCCGGTGTCGCCCGGTGTAAAGTAAAACTTCTCGTAAAAACCCGGGTCATCAGGGATATGCATCTTGCGATATTTCCCGGCAATCTCCCTACTTCTATCAAAGACGACCGCAGTATTGTGATAAAGCCCTGAGCCGCGCTTTTCAAAAAGAGAGGTAACCAAAACGATATTGTGTTTTTCAGCGAGCTCACCAAAAAAGTCTGTCGCCGGTCCTGGAATTGGCTCTGCTAAATCAAAGGCGTCGGTGTCTTCTTGCTGGCAAAAGTATAAGGTGCTGTGCAGCTCTTGTAGCAAAATGCATTCACAACCTTGCTCGGCAAGTTTAGCCACTTGCTCGGCACTTTTGTTCCAATTTGTCGCTTTGTCGTTATCGCTTACAGCCTGCTGCACAAGGCCCACTTTTAACTTATTTGGGGGCATGTAGTGATACTCCTTTCCTTAATGTCTCAATGATGTCGTCTTTCAGCGTATTTTTTGGCACTTGCATAGAAATGCAGTGCAAACTGCCGTATTGCTTTACGAGTACACGACAATCAATTGGTTCAACAATGTAATTTGGAAACGCTTTCTGAATAACATTAATCGCTTCCCTGTCTTCGTCTTGCCCGTAAATAGGGAGCAAAATAGCGCCGTTGCAAATAAGATAGTTAGCATAAGAGGCGGGTAATCTATCGCCGTCCTCGTTGTTGATGAGCGGCAGCGGTAAGCGGTACTGCTGATGCTCTGGAAGTGCACAGGCGCATTCGTCGCAAAGTGCCTTCAACCCTTCAAAGTGACTGTCATCAGGGCGATTATCACACGCTTGAATGACTAGGCCTGTATTAGGCGTAAATCGCACCAACGTGTCTACATGACCGTCGGTGTCATCACCTTCAAGATGCCCGTGTTGTAATACGGTAACCTTGCTACATCCCAATATATCGCTGAACGCATCAGCATAGGAAGACAACGGCATATCAGCATTGCGTTTTGGGTTTAACAAACATTGTGCAGTGGTTAGCAAATGCCCTTGATCGTCAATTTCAAGTGCGCCGCCTTCAGCAACAATAGGGCTGCTTCTCAATACTGATTTACACAGAGCGGCCAGGTATCGCTGATTGGCAAGATTGTCGTCTTCAGCGTTAAATTTGTTGCCCCAGCCGTTAAAGCGAAATTCCACTGGCGAGCCGTTTTTGTCGCTATCTAAGCAGGTTATAAACCCATAATCCCGCACCCAGGTGTCGTTATATGTGGCAGGTACAATTAATACCTTTGCATCAGGTGCAAGGCGCGCCGTGAGGTCGTCGATATCGGCGGGTGCACAAAGTAGTATTACCCCTGCGTTATATCGGTTTATTGCAGTTATGACGTTGAGATAGGTGTCTCTGGCTTCTTCAAGCCATAGTGCCCAGTCGGTCTGGGCATGAGGCCATGCCAGCATGATAGCGTCTGCATCATGCCATTCTGGCGCCATAGTGCGTGTGCCCTGCATAGTTCATCCAAGTAAACAGTGAAAGGCTAAGTATAACTGTACCGTGCAGTCCCACCAACACTCCGTCTAATAAATTTACGGCATTGGCTACATGTTACAAAAAGCATCTAACACACTATTTTTCTCGTTATTCTGAGCCTTTGCATCATTTTAAATGCCTACCGCCATTTAAATGCAGGGTTTGTCCGGTGATGTAGCCGCTGTTCAGTAAATAGTGCATAGCTTTTACTGCTTCTTGTGCACCAGGTACCGTTTCAAGTAAGGATTTCTTTAATGCCTTCTGTTTGTAGGCCTCGTCATCACCTTCATTAAACATGAGAAGGGCAGGGGCAATGCTATTTACCTTTACGTGGGGAGCTAGTTTTTTTGCAAAAGAGAGCGTTAAGTTGTGCAAAGCTGCTTTGCTGGCCGCATAGGCCATATGTTTTTCACTGCCCGTATCCTGTACATAGTCTGTCATGTGAATAATGTCGCTAAAACCATCTTGATTTGAAAGCGAATGGGCTAAGGCGAGATTAATACGGTAGGGTGCGAGAGCGTGGACATTCATCATGCGGTTAAACAAGCTGTGCTTATCGGCATGGTCTTTTTCTTGTGCCCAATCGGAGGCGTTGTGAATGATTGCGCGATAGCTTTCGCTTGCTGCCTTAATATCATCAATTGCTCGATCAATAGCCTGCTCAGTGCTAAAATCTGCATATATAGCGGTTGCGCCCTTGTCTTTGAGTTTTTCTATTGTGGGTCGCAGTGTTCTGTAGGTTACGACAACGGCATTACCCTCTTCGAGCAAGCTGTCTGCCATAGCCAGTCCTAATCGCTGACTAGCGCCTGTAATAAGTATAGGTGAGGTCAATGTGTTTTCCTAAATAGTTAATATGTAAGGGAATACGTAAATAGTGTGCCATTGGTACATAACTTGGCAACTATATTAAAAAAAAGTCATTTACTGGCCTAGTCGATCTGTAACGCATTGATGTGCGTAGAAGTTAAAAAAAGAAGTCATATACGGATAATCCAATGTTAGCAAAAGAAGCGGTAATTGTGCGCGACGCACTCGATCCCTCTATATCTGAATCAGCGCAGCGTGTACGTAACGTATTAGAAGCGAAAGGCTTAGAAACGCCCATGGTGCCTAACGGTCTAAGCGATGAGCAAAAGCGCACGCGTATTGCCAGTGCCATGCGCGACGTAATGGAAACGCTAGGTCTAGATTTGACGGATGACAGCTTGTGCGACACGCCTACGCGCATTGCAAAAATGTATGTGAATGAAATTTTTGGTGGCTTAGATTATAGGAAATTTCCTAAAATCACTGCCATTGAGAACAAGATGCAGATTGACCAGCCTGTGCAAGTGTCTGACATTAGCCTAACCAGCACGTGCGAGCATCATTTTGTGACTATCGACGGAACTGCGACAGTGTCTTATATACCAAAAGATACTGTTATTGGTTTGTCCAAAATAAATCGTCTTGTTAGCTTTTTTGCCCAGCGCCCGCAGGTACAAGAACGATTAACACAACAGGTACTCGTGGCTATACAAACGCTAGCAAGAACAGATGATGTGGCGGTGTCTATTAACGCTACGCATTATTGCGTGAAAGCGAGAGGCATTAAGGATACAAACTCGTATACTAAAACGTCGGCGCTAGGCGGTGAGTTCCTTACTGATAAGGACTTGAAACGCAGCTTCTTTTCATAGCAAGCTTGTAAAGCCAAGTTAAAAAGAAACCTTAAAAAAGGTTTAACGCTAGATTTCAGCACTAGTTTTATCAGCAACACCCATAAATAATACAAAAGGCCGCGTAGTTATTGCTCCATAAGAGCGTTAACTACGCGGCTTTTTTCATATTTATACTATGAATACAGTTTTTGAATTTGTCTTTTGAATTTATCTGGCTCGAAAATCGGGGTCTAAGGCGTCAATGACCAAGTTTATCCTTCCGCCAACGCCATCAGCGGGTGTTAAGCTCAAGTGTTTTTTACAGCCACTGCAGGAATCAAATTGTTCGGTATACATGTCTTTGAGTATACCAATTTGAACCGTGTTCGTTGCCCCACAATGTGGGCACATATATTCCAATCCGCTTTCGCCATGCATAATTTTTTCTTTCCCCATAATGATGTCCATATTTCACGCTTTGCGTGATACTTCCGTTGCGTACTCAGTTTCCCGAAGCACAAAAATTGCGTGATGAATCAATCTTCAAAAGCTTAAAAGTGAAAAACTACTTTGACGGTGGCGCTTCCTAGCGCAACGTCGGTAAACTAAGGCTCTCACTAAACTAAAGTATAGTGGTATTGGTAATATTTGCCTTAAAAAGTCATTAAAAAAAGGTAAGTGTTTGCTATATATAATAATAAAAACGCAGCAGCGTTGACTGCTGCGCCCTTATTGTACGCTCAATGACAGTTAATGGGGCGAATAAGATAAAAATACTTTTTATTGCGTAATCCAAAGCTGTTGGAAAGGGCGAAGTGTGACTACCGTCTCATCGCCTTTAAAGGTGCTGTCAGATAGTAAGTCTTTACACGATGTGCCATTTAGTGTTCTTAGTATCTCACCATCAACTTGCTGCACGTGTTCGCTGAAGTTACTTATTACTAATAATTTCTCGCCGTTTTCATTTTCTCTTAAAAATGCAAAACAGTGGTGATTGCTAGCTTCTAAAATGTATGTGCGCGCCTTACCAAATACAGCGTGGGTTTTGCGAATTGCCAACATGTGTTGAAGGCCTTTAAATACCTTTAAACTCGCATCTTCTTGAGGACTTAGCGTACGCTGTACTTTTTCCATGGCCAGTGCAGTGTCTTCAGGGGTAACGGCTATTCTATTTACCCAGCGGTCGTCGTGTTGCTTAGTTACGTCATCGCGATAGCTGTAGTCATTAAGCTTTGCAATCTCATCGCTTGAGTACAATAGCGGTATACCACCAATACTGAACGTAATGCCGTAAAGTAACAACATACGGTTGACGGCTTCCTCAATACCCTTCGCATCGTTATTTTGTAGGGCACTTTCCAGTCCGCACAGAGACGCGAGAGACCCACAAACGCGACAATCGCCATTTGATGGGTTTTCTGCAAACGGCACGCCGTTAGCAAAACTGCCTTCAAAGCGTCCGGTAAAAAATTGGTTTAAGAAAAAGCGGTGATCATTGCCGTTAATACCAAGCTCTTGTGCCACATCATCGTCGAAGGTCCATCCAATATCATCATGGCAGCGAACATAATTCACCCAAGTGCAATTATCAGAAATAGCAAAGCTCTTTTGCATTGAGCGAGTCAGTAGTCTGGTTTTTCTGGTTGCTAGGCTATTCCAAAGCAGTGCCATAAGAAGTGGATTATAAGACAACTTACATTCGTCTTCGCCAATATATTTATTGACTTCATCGGGATGCACAATCGCTTCAGATTTAAATACCACCGCAGGCGCCGCTATTTCTAAACAGCAATTAAACGCTTGAATTAAAACGTGGGCCTTGTCTTGGTTTTCGCAATTAGTCCCCATTTCTTTCCAAATAAATGCAAGGGCATCTAGGCGAAGGGCTGCAGAGCCTATATTAGCTAAAAACAGCATTTCAGATGTAATGGCATTAAAGACTTCTGGATTACTGTAATTCAAATCCCATTGGAAGCTGTTAAACGTAGTCCATACCCATTTTTGCATCTGTTCATTGAAGGTAAAACTCCCTCGACGAACCTGAGGAAATATTTCCCTTAGCGTGGTCTCGTATTGGTCGGGTATGGTTCTATCATCATAAACGTAGTAATAGTTCTGATATTGCTTTTTACCCTCAAGCGCTGCCTTTGCCCAGCGATGCTCGTCAGAGGTGTGATTGAACACAAAATCGAGTACCAGGTTAATTCCCTCTTTGAGCAGAGCATCAGCAAGCTTTTCTAAATCTGCTGTGGTGCCAAGCGTAGGGTTTACCTTGCGATAATCAGACACAGCGTAGCCACCATCGCTGTCGCCCGCAGGCGCATCGTAAAGTGGCATTAGGTGAAGATAGGTAATACCTAGTGCTTTGTAATAAGGAATTCGGTTGTGTAGGTCGTTAAGGGTAGGGCCCATTAAATCAACATAACACGCTAAACCTACTTGTTTTTCGTCGCGATACCATAGCGGTGATTTAAGCCTGTTTTCATCAAGCTTTTTAAGGGCGGGTTTTCTTTTCTTAACCCCATCTCTTAACGTTTCTACTAATTTTTGTAAATGGTAGTAACAATCGTATTGGTGGCCATACACATAAGTGTATTTTTCGAAGAGCGAAGGAAAATGCGCTTCAAGACGTTGGGTGAATAACGTCGCGTCCTTCTTCGTTAGGCCTGATAGATCGGTAGACTCCAAGATGCGGTCTAGGCAAACACTAACGTCAGCGGCATAGTTCATAGATGGCTCCAAATTGTTACGCAAATCCGTTTTTTCTGTTGCGTTAAAAGAAAGATAAGAATTAACAAGTTTACAGGGATTTTAAATTCTGTTAACTTTTATCTTAAACGATTAAGTTATTTTATCAAATAAACTTACACATTTGTTCATCAAATAGTCTAGTACATCTAGATAGTGACGGGCGAATAACATAAATTAGCTTGGTTTTAGGCTCTAATAGCAGTATTGATGCGAGACTCACTATGTCCAATCAGGATCAAAATAGCAGAATTATAAGATGGTTAACCTACCTGATGTTTATGATGTTCGCCATGACATCAGATTCGGTAGGGGAAATTATAAAGGAAGTGAAGGTGGCATTCTCTGTCACTAATGCACAAGCAAGCCTTATGCACTCCCTTCCCATGTTGGGCATAGCGTTGTCAGGCCTGTTTTTGGGCTTTTTAGCCGATAAAATAGGTAGAAAGCCAACTATTATTATGGGTTTAGCCATTTTTGGTGTGGCGTGCTACAGCTTTTTGGTTGCTGATGATTTTTTGCTTATTGTAAGTTTGATGAGTCTATCTGGCGTCGCTGTAGGTGTATTTAAAACCGGCGCGCTTGCGCTTATAGGCGATATTTCCTCATCCACAAAACAGCATACTTCAACGATGAACGGTGCCGAGGCATTCTTTGGCGTTGGCGCAATCATAGGGCCGTTAATCGTCGCTTACTTAATTCATCAAGGAGTGGCGTGGCAGTGGCTTTATGTGATTGCAGGTGGTGTATGTACTGTATTAATTGTGGGTGCACTATTTGTAAAATACCCAAATTATACCCGTGAAAAAAGTGAGAAAGTAAAGCAGGTTTCAGTACTGCAAAGTCTAGCGCTTATAAAGAATCCTTACGCCTTTGGCTTTTCGGTAGGCGCATTTTTATACGTAGCCGCGGAAAGCGCAATATATGTGTGGATGCCTAGCTATTTAGTATGTGATGCCTCTACACTTCGAGCAACTTACGACTGCTACACAGAAGGCTTCAGCCAAACCTTAGCGATTTACTCGGTAACGGCGTTTTTCATTTTACGCGCTGCGGGTCGCTTTGTTGGTATCTGGATGATGTCGCATTTTAATTGGGCACTTGTACTGATGTTATTTAGCGGCGGCATTGTGCTTTGCTTTGGTGCCGGGCTGATGGGTGGCAAGCAGGTAGCGCTCTACTTATTTCCGTTAACGGGTATTTTCATGTCGGTTATTTACCCTACCTTTAATTCTAAAGGAATAAGCTGTTTTCCCAAGCACCAGCACGGCAGTGTTGCGGGAGTTATTCTTTTCTTCACTGCCGCAGGTGCGGCAGCTGGACCTTTTATCATGGGGTTGGTGAGTGATGCTAACGGTGGCGACGCTAAGTACGGGTTTATGGTTGCTACGGCATTTGCCGCTATTTTATTCATCGGCATGGTGTATAACTTTGTTAAAAACCCAACGCAAAAACGCCTAGCCGAAATTGAAGCGTCTGAATACAGCAATTAGCGCCGCAAGTTAGAGCCTCAACAAAACGGCAACATGGATATTATGAAACACCCCCAGTCATTGGACATTCCAATAACTGGGGGTGTTTTCATTTGGCCGTTTCTATTTGCGCAGACACTTCACGTTACCCACACGCTCTAGAGTCCTCATTTTATTGTATGTCGTTTCAATGTTGTTTATCCTCGGAACATCTCAATTATTGACGTATTTTTTTCACCTATGGACGAACTCAAGCAAGCCCAAGCACTCTACGATACCCTGGTAGAGTTTGCAGTAACCTACAGTTTCCAGATGTTTGGCGCTTTGGTTATCTTTTTGGTGGGCTGGTGGTTATCGGCAAAAATAGGTGGCGTTGTCGAGCGCGTGATGATCAGCCGAGATATTGATATTACGCTAAGTCGCTTCACAGGAGGCGCCAGCAAACTGGTTATCCTCGGCATCGTTATCATTATTGCGCTAGGCAATATCGGAATAAGCGTTACGCCGTTAATTGCGGCCATAGGTGCTGTGGGTCTTGGTGCTGGACTCGCCATTCAAGGAATGCTTGCGAACTATGCGGCGGGCTTTACCATTATCATTACGCGTCCTTTCGTTGTTGGCGATACTATCAGAGTGCAGGGCGTCTCGGGGGTGGTAGACCAAGTAATGCTGCCTTACACCCTGCTTATCGATGAAGATAATGTCACTATTCAAATTCCTAATAAACTGATTGTGGGGGAAGTGCTGCATAACTCTGCTGACAACATGCTTATTGAACTGTCTGTTGGCGTAGCCTATTCAAGTGACGTAGACCGCGTGCTTTCAGTAGTGACAGATGCAGTGACGTCGGTAGACGGTGTTCCTTCGGACAAAACGCACTCTATTGGTATAGACAATTTCGGCGACAGCAGTATTAATATTGGCATACGGGTGTTAGCTCCTTCAAAGCGCCATTTTGAAATTCGGTATGCACTGAATAAAGCCGTGTTCGACGCCTTAAAACAGGCGGAGATAGAAATACCCTTTCCTCAACGTGAAGTTAAAATGCTATAGCTTGCTTGGCCTACTTACCTTAAGAATGCGGTGTTCTTTTGTTTGAAACAGCACGGTTTAAAACAGCACGGTTTAAAACAGCATGATTTAAAACAGCACGGCTCAGGACAGCTATGTTCAAAACAGCATTGTTTATGACTGTTTAAAATACAATTGCTCAGAACTGTATTGTTAGGGCTTCATTGTTTAGGGCATGATTATTTATGGCATGATTGTTTAGAGTGCTACCTCATAGAGTTCTAACGGCAAGCCGTCGGGGTCTTGGAAGAAGGTAAAGCGCTTGTCAGTATATTCATCTACGCGAATGGGTTCACATTCTACGCCTTTGTCCGTTAGTTTTTGGATGGCCGCATCTAGGTCATCTACTTTAAACGCGAGGTGTCTTAACCCTTGCGCTTCAGGCCTAGAAGGTCGAGTTGGAGCACTCGGAAACGAGAACAATTCAATTTGACTGCCGTCGGCAAGTGCAAGGTCACATTTGTAGGAATCTCGGGCCTCGCGATAATTTTCCGCTATAACGCTAAACCCTAATATCTCGGTATAAAACTGTTTTGAACGCGGGTAGTCACTACAAATAATAGCAACGTGATGAAACCCGTTTAGCATAGCAAACCCCTTTGCGCGAAGAACGCGCTAAGTATGTAATGAAATACAGCGGCGTTGACCACAACGCCACTGCGTTGTGGCTTTGGTGTTATGGAACTTCCTGGCCGCGAGCGGCTTCTACAAGCGCATACCAATGCTCACGCGATAGCGTAAGGTTATCCGCTTCTTTGCATGCTGCTAGTCTTGCAAGATTGGTCGTGCCAAGTACAGGCTGTATTTTAGCGGGGTGCCTCATAAGCCAACCTAATACAATAGCTTCTGGGGTAGTTTGGTACTCACTCGCTAATCGTTTTACGAGTTCTGCGGTGTTCTTGTCAGTGTTATTATTTGTGGTGGCACCTGTGTAGCGACCCTGGGCAATGCTTCCCCATGCTTGCAGTTGAATATTGTTTAGCATGCAGTGTTCAACCGTACCCGATGCATAGCCAACTTGGCGATTGGCAGTGCTATTGGTGGTTATGCCGTCCTCTACCCACTCTCTAAAGCCTAAGCTCATTTCGAGCTGATTGGCCACAATAGGCGTTGATAGCGAAGATTGTAGGTACGCTATTTGATGTCCGTTCATATTAGACACGCCAATGTGTTTAATCTTACCTTGCTGTTGAAGTGACGCCACACATTCAGCCACCTCATCAAGCTCCATAAGTGGGTCTGGTCGGTGAAGAAGAAGCACATCAATTTGCTCGATATGTAGACGGGACAGAATTCCCTCCACCGATGTGTTTATCCATTTTGCCGAGAAGTCGTAGCGCTTAGGACCTAAGTCATCTTCAAAACGAATAGCGCATTTTGATTGGATAATCATCTTGTCCCGTAACGTGGGCGATGTTTTTAGCACCTCACCGAAGGCTTGCTCTGCTTTTCCAAACGTATAGATGTCTGCGTGATCAAATACGTTGATGTCTAGCTCTAACGCTTTATTGATAATGGCATGTGTTTCGTTTATGTGGTCTGACGTTACTGGGTTGTTGTTCCAGCCACCGCCTAGGCCCATGCAGCCGTAAACGAGTCTGCTGGCAGATGGGAAATGTGCTTGCATGCCCTTATTAGCATGGCTTCTCAAATCGGAACTCATATCGTTACTCAAAGCGTTTCCTTTCAAAAGTGCGTTCTCCAAAATATGCTTTTTAACCCTCATCTTAGAAAAAGGTGTTCTTCAAAAAAGCTGTGACGTATAGACTGTGTCGCATCAGTTACAATATCGCTGTTGCAGGCCTTTTAAAAGCGACGTATCAATAAATAAAGTGACGGCATTAAAGCTAATGCTATGAATACGTATGAAATTAGGAAATTAGTATGCGCTTTCTACAAAAACTAACACTTGTTACCTTTCTTTGCGTGCTGCTATCGAGCTGCACAAGCGTACCCGATGGCGTGAAGCCCATCACCGGTTTTAATCTCAACAAGTACCTTGGGCAGTGGTATGAGCTTGCCCGTTATGATCATAGTTTCGAAGAAGGGCTTTCCCGTGTTACGGCTACTTACTCTATGAGAGATGATGATGGCGTGAAGGTTATCAACCGCGGTTATTCGGAAGACGCTGGTGAATGGGAGGAGGCAGAGGGTACCGCTTATTTTGTCGATGAGCCCACCACAGCACACCTTAAAGTGTCATTTTTTGGGCCATTTTACGCCAGCTATATCGTGATGAAGCTTGATAAGGAAAATTATCAATACGCATTAGTAACCGGCCCAGATAGAGAATATCTATGGTTGCTAGCGAGAACGAAAACATTGCCAGATGCGACCATCGCAGAACTAATGACGTTTGCTGAAAATGCGGGCTACGACACCGACAAACTCATATGGGTAGATCAAAATACAGCACTTTAGGGGGTAACGTTAGACAACAACTTTAGAAAATAACGCTAAAAGGACCTGTTGAAGTTCACCTCGAGAGAGGGCGTGTTGATGAGCAATTTATGCTATTATTGCACACAGTTTATTTTTGAGATGTAAATTGTGCTTCAAGACGCCGTTATAACCAGAGCTGATCATGCTTGCGAACTATGTAAATCCACCTCTGATACTGAGGTTTACATGGTACCTGAATCACCAGACGACACCGCAGGGTGCGCTATTTTAACCTGCGATACTTGCCGTGCTCAGTTAGAGGGTGAAGCAGAACTTAACCCCGTGCACTGGCGCTGCCTTAACGATGCTATGTGGTCGACAACGCTTGCGGTGCAGGTGGTTGCCTATAGATTGTTGTCTCGATTAAGCACCGAAGCGTGGGCGCAAGATGCACTAGATATGATGTACCTCGATGACGGTGCTATGACCTGGGCCGAAGCTGGCCTTATAGAGCGCGATGCCACATTAGATAGTAATGGCACTGCGCTTGAAACCGGCGATAACGTACATCTTGTTAAAGACCTAAACGTTAAAGGTGCTGGGTTTACTGCGAAGCGGGGTACACCGGTAAGGGGGATCAGCCTTTGTGATAACCCGTTACATATTGAAGGCAAGGTCAACGGCACCCGCATCGTTATTATTGCGGCATACACGAAAAAGTCATAGATAATACATTTTACCACTGGCGCAAAGCACGTTAGAGCGCTTATGACCGAGCTCTTATGTATGTGCATTTAGCGCTGAGGGTTTTATGACATAAAGACCTCAGTGCATAGAAAATTTAAGTACTCAGTAAATTGTAGTAATACCAAAATCCTGAAAAGTAATGAGAGAATTAGGCATGCAAACGTTAACCATCACTACTCCTGACGATTGGCATCTTCACTTCCGTGATAATGAGATGCTAGCTGAAACTGTTCCTGCTACGGCACGATGTTTTCAGCGCGCCATTGTAATGCCTAATTTAGTGCCCCCAGTGGTTAATGCTACAATGGCGATGGACTACAAAGCGCGTATTGATGCAGCGCGTCCTGCCGGCAGTAGCTTTGAACCTCTAATGACACTGTTTCTCACTAACGAAACATCACCACAAGATATTGTCGATGCGAAAAATGCAGGGGTAACTGCGTGTAAGCTTTACCCCGCTGGAGCCACCACTAACTCCGATGCTGCAGTGAAAGGGATTAAAGCCTTGTATCCCGTATTTGAAGCCATGCAGAAGCAAGGTTTACTGCTACTTATTCACGGAGAAGTGACAGAAAATCACATTGATATTTTTGACCGTGAAAAGGTGTTTATCGATACCCATTTAACTCAAATTACCGCTGCTTTCCCTGAGTTAAAAGTGGTGTTTGAACATATTACTACAGCAAACGCTGCAGAATTTGTGGCGCAGTCCAATGAATTTGTGGCCGCGACTATTACGCCTCAGCATTTATTACTTAACCGCAACGATTTATTAGTAGGCGGTGTGCGTCCACATAATTATTGTTTACCCGTATTAAAGCGAAACACCCACCAGAAAGCGCTAAGAGATATGGTCGCCAGCGGGAACAAGAAGTTTTTCCTAGGCACCGATTCAGCGCCTCATGCCAAACACAAAAAAGAGAATGCGTGTGGTTGTGCAGGGTGTTACAGCGCGTGGTCTGCCATAGAGCTATATGCTGAAGTGTTCGAGCAGCTAGGAGCACTAGACAAGCTTGAAGGATTCGCCAGCCACTATGGTGCAGACTTTTATGGTTTGCCTCGCAACACAACAACGATGACCTTAGTGAAAGAAAATTGGGATGTACCCGAGCAAGTGACCTTGGCCGATGGCACTGATATGGTACCGTTTTACGCGGGTCAAACACTGCAGTGGAAGCTTAAATCAGCTTTCCAGTCGGCGTAGCACTTAGCGTAATATTTGCGCTATAGCGACAATTTCTTTTTATACTTAAACACGCGACCTTGGTAATAGTACTACCTGTTTAAGAAACAGTGGTAGTAGCAGTTATAAAAGCTGTTATGAAAACGGTTATTGAAAAACCGCTCGCGTGTTTTTAAATTATCATGGGCCTTCCGTTTTTACCTCCTAATTACCGCTAATGGTCAGTAAGAATGCCACTAGCGAGTGGTAAAAACGTTAAATAGGGCCTTTGAATCTCCCCATTGGATAGAATAATGACAGTTGAAACGATTAAAGACCTTGATATAAACCCCGCAGTTGTAAAAGCGCTAGACGCTCAAGGCATTCACCAACTGTCGCCTATTCAAGCGCAGTCTTTACCTAGTGCCTTACAAGGCAGGGATATTATTGGCCAAGCGCAAACGGGCAGTGGCAAAACCCTGTGTTTTGTTATTCCTGTGCTGGAAAACATTGATGTTAATGACTTTACTACTCAAGCATTAGTCTTATGCCCAACGCGAGAGTTAGCCGATCAGGTCGCAGAGCAGTTTAGGCAGGCGGCAAAGCAAATTGGTAACGTGAAAGTGACAACTCTATGTGGCGGTAAACCCATGGGGCCGCAAATTCAGTCCCTTAAACACAGTCCGCACGTTATCGTGGGTACGCCAGGGCGAATTATGGATCACGTAGAAAAACGTCGAATTACACTAAAAAATGTGCGTTTTCGTGTGCTTGATGAAGCTGACAGAATGTTGGATATGGGCTTTGAGGATGACTTGCGCGTTATTTTCTCTCCTATGTCATCTAAGGTACAGACACTGTTGTTTTCTGCCACCTTTACTGAACAAATTGAGCGTGTAGCTAATCAGTATTTACGAGACCCTGTGTCGTGCAAAGTGGAATCTCAAGACAACAAGCCAGCAATCACGCAGCTTGGTTACAACGTGCTAGAGCACACTCGGGTTCAAGCCCTAAAAGCGGTGCTGACTCATTACCAGCCTAAAAACGCCATTGTGTTTTGTAATCGCAAGGTTCAGGTAGCTGAAGTGGTAGAGGAGCTTGTAGAAGAAGGTTTCAGTGCAGCAGGCCTAAAAGGTGATATGGAACAGCATGAGCGCACCGCTGTACTTATGCAGTTCGCCAGTGATTCACTGCAGGTTTTAGTTGCTACCGATGTGGCTGCCAGAGGACTGGATATTGATGATATCGCGTGTGTCATTAACTACACCGTAAGTGAAGAGCCAGAAGTGCATATTCACAGAATTGGCCGCACTGCACGAGCAGGGGCAGAGGGCATGGCCATTACGCTAATTAGCGATGATGAAGAGAACTCGCTACGAAAAATTGAGGTGCTGCA
The DNA here is from genome assembly GCF_010500895.1 of Alteromonas genovensis. Lineage (GTDB taxonomy): Bacteria > Pseudomonadota > Gammaproteobacteria > Enterobacterales > Alteromonadaceae > Alteromonas > Alteromonas genovensis. Next base: position 26,446 of record NZ_JAAAWO010000004.1, on the reverse strand, counting down.
GCAAGAAGACATCCCCCTTAAAGGCGCGCAAAGTCTTCGTTTTCATAAAAACAAAATTACCCAGCCAGAGTTTACCTGCCTGTCACTTAGCGCGGGTAAGAAACAAAAGCTTCGCCCTGGCGACCTCCTTGGTGCATTAACCAAAGATGCAGGTATTCCAGGTGATGATATAGGTAAAATTGCGGTACAAAATAGCGCAAGTTTTGTCGCAGTGAAGCAGCGCAGCGTGAAGCGTGCAATGACCCAATTTCGCGAAGGCAAAATAAAGGGCAAGCGCATTAGAGCTAAAAAGCTATAACGCTGTAATGGAAAAGTGATGGACAAAGCTCAAGCAAGTTAAAACAAGAGTGAGAAAAAAGGGGCGCCTGTGAAGACAGGCGCCCCTTTTTAATTGGTATAATGCTTACCAAATTTTCACGCGGTCTGCTGGTGCAAGATACAGTGCGTCTTCTTCGGTTACGTTAAATGCTTCGTAGAAGGCAGGTACATTCCGAACCGCGCCGTTAGTACGAAACTGAGCCGGTGAATGGGTATCGGTTTGAACTTGGCTTCGCAACGCTTCGTCGCGGTACTTACTTGCCCACACTTGGCCATACCCTAAAAACACACGCTGGTCGCCGGTAAAACCGTCTAAAACAGGTGCTTCTTCGCCATCTAAAGACAGGTGATAGGCTTTAAGGGCAATACTTATTCCACCCAGATCGCCAATATTTTCGCCAAGGGTATATTCGCCATTAACATGCACATCAGGCAGCACTTCAAACTCGTTATATTGTTCAATAAGGTTGGTTGTGCGGGCTTCAAACTCTGAGCGGTCTTTATCGGTCCACCAGTTGCGCAACACACCATCGCCATCAAATGTTGAGCCTGCATCGTCAAATCCGTGGCCAATTTCATGACCTATAACTGCACCAATTCCACCATAATTAACGGCGTCTTCAGCATTCATATCAAAAAATGGCGGCTGAAGAATTGCTGCAGGAAATACAATTTCATTTAGCGGCGGATTGTAATAAGCATTCACGGTTTGCGGCGTCATACCCCACTCGTGAGTCCATACCGGGCCGCCCTGTTTCTTCAACATCTCTTCATAAAGTACATCAGAAGAGCGCTTTAAGTTGCCAAATAGGTCACCGGCTTTTACCGTAAGTGCTGAATAGTCCTTCCACTGATCTGGATAGCCAATTTTCACGGTAAATTTTGATAATTTATCGAGGGCTTGTTCGCGAGTTTCATCAGTCATCCACTCAAGGTTTTCAATACTACTTTTATAGGCAAGAAGTAGGTTGTTCACCATTTCCATCATGCGTTCTTTGGCTTCAGGCGGAAAGTGCTGTTTCACATAGACCTTGCCAATTAGCTCACCCACATGGGCATTCGATAAGTTTACTGCACGTCGCCACTGAGGCTGCTGTTCTTCAACGCCGCGAAGTGTTTTGCTGTAAAAGTTGAAGTTTGCTTCATCAAGCTCACTATTCAATCGACTTGCTGATGCATTGAGCAGTCCCCACTGCAGAAAGGTTTTCCAATCATCAATAGAGGTTTGCTGAATAACACCATCGATATTTTGCATATAGTCTTTTTGCAAAATTCCCAATGCCTCAATGTCGCTTATATCAGCGCTTTCTAAATAGCTCGACCAGTCAAAGTTAGGCATGAGTTCGCCAAGCTCTTCAATGGTCAACTTATTGTAATTGGCCGCGAAGTTTCTCGCTTGCTCTTTCTTCATATGTAACTTTGCAATACGAGTTTCTAGCTCAAATAACATTTGCGCGCTTTGTTGTGGTGCGTTGAAATCGGCCAGTTCGAACATAGTTTGAATATGTTTTACATAGGCATCACGCACAGTCTGCGAGGTTTCATCGTCTTTGAAATAGTATTCGCGCTCTGGTAGCCCAAGCCCCGATTGCCAGGTATACATAAGGTACTGTTGTGGCGATTTTAAATCGGGATATTGAGTAAGGCTAAACGGCGCGCCGTAACCATACCGAGCCGCATAGGCAAAATAGGCCGCAAGATCTGAATAATTTTCGATGTTCGCAATTTTATCTAACTCAGGGGTAAGCGGTGTGACACCCAGTGAGTCTCGGGTGTCAACATCCATATAGGCGCGATAGAAATCACCGACTTTTTGCTCGTCGCTACCCGCTTTGAAGTCGCCTTCTGCCGATGACTTTATAATGTCCATCACATGGTCTTGTGCTTCATCTCGTAATATAACGAAGGCGCCATAGCTAGATTTATCGGCAGGGATCTCGAAAGTATCGAACCATTTCCCGTTTACATATTGAAAAAAGTCATCGCCAGGGCTGACACTCAGGTCCATATTTTCAGTGATGATCCCCGAAGACAGCGTTTCATTTTGTACTTCGGCAACGATATCGGTTTCTGGTACCGTGTTTTGCGGGCTACATGCCGCTAATGCAAGTGCAACACTTAAGCTTAATACGTTACGTAACATCTTTTGCTATGTCCTTCTTATTAAAATGTAGCACTGCTTTGTATTACCTTTCTCTACGTGTTGTAGGCCTACTTTATTAAGCGCTATACAATGTAAAGCTATGTAATGGCGATGCTGTGCCGTTGTTTTGTGTGGCTATTAATCCTATTCAAAAAAGGAAAAACCGCTCACTTATTAGAGGTTTGAAGCATCTTTTAGCATGAAGGTACCATTAGCAAAAGTATTTATAGTGAAAATACACAGGTTGTAACAACTTGTAATGGCTAATTGGTTATAGTGGATGCCTAGTTAGAACTTAATGAGTTAGAGCTTGCACGCTCATCAGTTTGCTTAATCGAGGACATATCATGAAGCCATTCAACTCAGCACTATTTGCCTCAGTCTCGCCCTGCGAATATGCCGATGCACTCTCGCGGGACCAATTTATGGGCTACGAGATAAAGCCGTTATGGGATGGAATGGGTCGCATTGCAGGGCCTGCCTTTACGGTAAAATGTGCTCCGGGCGATCACCTTATGCTGCATGCTGCAATTTACCGCGCCCAACCTGGCGATATAATTGTGGTTCAAGCCGATGATCAATTTGCTGTGGCAGGTGGGAATGTGTGCGCTATCGCCCAAGAAAGAGGTATTGCTGGCTTTGTCATCGATGGCGTGATTAGAGATATTGCAGAGACGAGGGAAAATAAGTTTCCAGTTTTTGGGCGTGGAGTTGTGCCAAAGCCAGGCGCCAAGAAATGTATAGCGCCACTCAATGAGCCTATTGTGTGTGGCGGTGTTACCGTTAATGCTGGCGATATCATTGTGGCTGATGAAGAAGGTATCGCGGTTATTCCACGCGCTGAATCAGAAGAGGCCTTTAGCATCGCAAAAGCGCGGGCAGACAAAGATTCGTCAATGTCGTTAGCTCAGTGGCAAAAGCAGCACAGGGAAAAAGTCGAAACAACACTTACTGCCCTAGGTTATAAAGATTAAGCCCAGAGCAGTTCATATCGATAACGTTAATACAGCCACGCGTAGCTAAATTTCATAAACACAGCTTGCTCTGTTCGAAAAAGCCCGGGTGTTGCTTCATCTGCAAATGCAGAGTCTCCATAGCCAATGAACAAGCGAGACAAGGGGTTAATCATGTAAGAATACACTAGCTGTGTACCCATATTGCGTTCTCTGGCATCTACATTTACCAGATAATTATTGGGGTTTCTTCTTACATCTGAGTAAATAAGCGCAAGGCGGAGAAACTGTTTTGCGTCAAATTGATAGCTCATTCGAAAATCAGATAAATTGGCGGTAAACAGCATCTCGTTGCTTACGTCAATACGGTTGTATTCATGGCTAATTGAGGCTTCTAAATGCTCACCAATATTCAGAGTTATTTGGGGCTCAAGCAGAATTTGATCGCCCAAGCGATTGTTGCGTAAATCAATTCTATCGCCTATTCGGGCAAAGTTTTCAAAGTACAGGGTTCGGTTTGGTCGCGCTTCAAAATAGAATGAAAACTGCTCCTCGGTAAACCGGGTGGTATTACCGTCGATGGCAAGGCTTGCGCCGTTTTGGCGTAATCCAACTCGGTCTCGCTTCACCCATTGGAAGTTGAAATACGATTGATAGGCTGCGTTCATCTCTATCTGCGCCTGAACTTCTCGTTCTATTAACTCGCCATTGTCATTGTGAGTGATATCCCAGTCGCCACCAAACTCTAGACGGTTCCACCACGCATTATCTTTCCACCACAACAGCCCACCACCGAGTACCGATTTGTGTCTATCTACATTACTTTCAAAACCCAAGTCGGCGCGAAAGTCAGACTGAGTGCTGGTTCTGTTAGCAATGACATACCATTCTCTTTCTTCATGGCGGTAATCAATCTTGTAGGTACTTCCAGAGAACGCGTCTTGTTTGTCTGTTCTCAAGGTAGTTTCGGTAACATCTTCTTGATTCTCGCAACTGCCTCGACAAAACTGTGAGGCAAGAGCGTCAGGGTATTGGGTGTCAGAGCGAAGCAATTGCGCACGTAGAGTGTCACTAGGTGTAATTTGATAGCGCACGTCAACACCGGTGACTAGGTTGTGGTATTCATCAGCGTGTCTACCTGTAAATATAGAACCAACAGACAGGGTGTCGGAAATATCATAGCGATAGCGCGCAGCAAGGTTTGTACTGCCTTGTTCGAGCTGCGCAACGCTTGAGCCCAAATTCCCTGGAACAAGGAACGTGGTAGTTTCATCGTTTGCCAGCAGTAAACCAAAGGTATGGTCGTTAATTCTGCCAGTAAGTTTGCTGCCAATATCAGGAGCGCCAATGTTGCGGGTGTACACCAAGTCGTACTGAGTGCTGAAAAAGTCGGCGTTCTCCACAAAAAACGGACGTTGTTCAGGAAAGAAAAGTGCAAAAGGGTTGTTGATCCCAAGCTGTCCTGCGTCGGCCTCTACTTGTGAAAAGTCTGGGTTAATCGTGGCTTGAAGCAGCATGTCAGAGGTAATGCCCCAGTTTATATCTACTCCCACTTCTTGATTGTTGCCGTATTCCCATTGCTCTGGGGTTGCTGGCGTTCTACTGCGAGCGGCCCCGGCTACGGCATAGGGAGTAATTGAGAGGTTCTTCCCTTGCTTAGCACGACTAAAGCCTTCCATTTTTCCCATTTGGCATAAGCTACACGCGTTATTGCGATCCACAGGGCGGTTCGAGATACGCAGGTTGTTATCTCTTGGGTAAAAGCGGACAAATTCTGCGCGCCATTGCTTAAGCCCATCAATATCCAGAAAATTCATAATGCGAAACGGCAGCGCGATTTCTACGGTATAGCCTTCATCGGTGATTTTTGCTTCAGCGTCCCAAATTGCATTCCAACTGGCGCTTTCGCTGCGCGTCATTTGGTTTTCAATAGAGTCGGTTTGTATGCCGTGAGGGTTGACAAAAAATTGATAAGAGAGACGACTATCGCCGAATGTATCCAGCTTAACGCCTACCAAGTCGTTATCCCACACGCTATCGCGGTCGCGAAACAATGCGCGTATTGCAGAAGGGTCATCGTCAAATGCAGTAAAAGCGATATAAATCATATCGCCATTTTCGAATATTCTGGCGATGGTTTTTACTGGTGGGGCTGTGTTTTCAAATGGGCGAGTCACTACATTTAGCGGTATTTCCTTAGCCCGCTGCCATGCTTCATCGTCTAAGATACCGTCTAACGTAATCGTCTCTGAAAGATAGGGAACAACGATAGTGTCAAAGGTACGGGCCTCGTTAGGAGAAGTAGTCTCATCAACGTTGGTAGAGCCGCTATCTGAAGAGAATGGCTCAGCCGATTGAGTGGCAGATTCTGTAGTGTTTTGAGTAGCAGATTCCGTAGCGCTCTGAATCACCACGGCTACCGGTTTGTTGTCTTCTTTTGTTTGTTGGCTATCCTGCTGTGCTGAATTACCTTCAACAGCATTGCCAGAAAATGCTAGAGCAAGCAATAAAACGAGGCAGCACGAGCGCCAGTAAAAACCGATGCAACGCAGAGGTGCCTTATATATCCAAGTGTCCATTTTTTTAAACGTCTTTTTTGTTGTTATAGTTTTTATGTAAGAAGTATGAAGCATCCCGTTAAATGTCAAAAGAATGTTAATCGCATATAACAGGAAGCTTAACGAAAGACTGATAGCAAAATACATGCTCAGTCATTACGCCCTTTATCCACTCTATCTCTAGTGATTTTCATCAAGGAGTTAATTAATTGACTGAACATATCGTGTAGAATTGCGTACTCACCTCAACGTAAATCTTAACGCCGAGATGCAGTACGCATCTGGCGATTCAATAACAAAAAGAGTTTTTGCATGTTTTCTTTTTTTGAAAGGCTCACACAGCCTTTTCCAGATACGCCGCCCACGCAACCGCCTAAGGGGTTAGTCGCATTTTGTAAGTACTACACGAAAGGCATGTGGCATATCATCCTGACCGTTTCGGTGTTAAGTGCCATAGTGGCGATGTTAGAAGTGGCGCTATTTGGCTTTTTGGGACAGCTTGTCGATTGGTTTTCAGAGCAAAGTCGAGAAACGTTCTTAGAAGAGCAGAAGTTTACGTTGATCGGAATGGGGCTAACGGTTCTTGTCTTTATTCCTGCATTTATCTTTTTGCGTTCATTGTTCTCTCGCCAATCGCTGATGGGCAATTACCCTATGCGAATAAGGTGGCAGGCCCACCGATATTTACTCGGACAAAGTCTTACCTTCTTTCACAATGAGTTTGCCGGTCGCGTGGCCACAAAGGTAATGCAAACCGCGCTTTCCGTGCGAGAAACAGTCACCAAAATGCTCGATTTGTTGGTGTATATCAGCGTTTATTTTATCTCTATGGTGGTGCTGGTATTTAGTACTGACTGGCGATTAGCGCTTCCACTAGTGGTGTGGTTCTTTGTGTATATTGGTATTTTGCGGGTACTCGTACCAAAGCTAAAAGCGGTTTCACAAGCGCAAGCCGATGCTCGCTCATTAATGACTGGGCGGATAGTCGACAGCTACACCAATATCACCACGGTTAAACTTTTCTCTCACAGCCGCAGAGAAGCAGACTATGCCAAAGAGAGCATGGACGGCTTTTTGCAAACGGTGTATCCACAAATGCGCCTTGTTACCATTCTTGAATTCTGTGTTGAGATGGCAAACGCCATTTTGATCTTCACAATAGGCGCGCTATCAGTATTTCTTTGGTTGGAGCAGATTGCGACCCCTGGAGATATCGCCATTGCGGTTAGCTTATGCTTGCGACTAAACGGCATGTCCCATTGGATAATGTGGGAGGTGTCTGGGTTATTTGAAAACCTAGGAACAGTGCAAGACGGTATGAATACCCTTGCGCAGCCAGTAGCGGTTAAAGATAAGCCCCATGCCGATGCATTGAACGTAGGCGGCGGTAAAATTCATTTTGATAATGTTAACTTCTCTTACTCAGGTGCAAACAATCAGCCTATCGATGTGTTCAGGCAATTAGATTTAACCATTAAGCCCGGTGAGAAAGTAGGCTTGGTAGGTCGCTCTGGTGCAGGTAAATCCACACTCGTTAATTTATTGATGCGTTTTTACGATACGCAAAGCGGGCGAATCGTAATTGATGGTCAGGACATTACTGAGGTTGGGCAAGAAACACTGCGAGCTAAAATCAGTATGGTGACCCAAGATACATCACTGATGCACCGCTCAGTGCGTGACAATATTCTGTACGGACGCACCGACGCAGGCGAAGCAGATATGATTAAAGCGGCGAAACAAGCGGAAGCCCACGACTTCATATTAACTCTTACTGATAATCAGGGACGCACAGGGTACGATGCTCACGTTGGAGAGCGCGGTATTAAACTGTCTGGCGGGCAACGACAGCGAATAGCGATTGCCCGTGTGCTATTAAAAGACGCCCCAGTGCTCATTTTAGATGAGGCGACATCGGCGCTAGATTCAGAAGTTGAAGCAGCCATTCAAGCCTGTTTAGATAAAGTGATGGAAGGAAAAACGGTGTTAGCTATTGCTCACAGGTTATCAACCATCGCCCAAATGGACAGATTACTAGTGCTAGACAAAGGTCAAATTGTTGAGCAGGGCACCCATAGCGAGCTAATTGCTTATAACGGTATTTATGCCAAGCTGTGGGCGCATCAAACGGGTGGATTCATAGGCGTGGAATAACCCACGCCCCGTTAGCGATATGCACAGTAGGAGGGGAATAAACCGCTTGTAACTTGAAAGTGGTTAAGTATAATACGCGTCCCTCCCTTGCGATACCGCACTTTCCTTCGAAAAGACGCACAAATCACAAGGGTAGTGTAAGCAAATTTTAAGAGTAAAAACGCCACAGGGGTGTAGTTCGAATTGGTAGAACAGCGGTCTCCAAAACCGATGGTTGGGGGTTCGAGTCCCTCCACCCCTGCCAAATTATTAACTTGCGCGTGTAACGCAAGAAAACGACGCTGTAGTGCTAGGATCGTGACATGAGCGAAAAGACGGAAAATCAGTCCAACGGGTTGGACATGTTTAAATGGGTAGTGGTTTTTGCACTACTTGCAGGGTTGGTTACTGCCAACACAGTATACGGTGAACTTTCGGTATTATATCGCGCTCTTGCAGCGGTAGTTGTTGCTGTAGTGGCTGGCTTTATTGCTGCATCTACAAACAAAGGTAGTGCGTTTTTAAGCTTTGCTAAAGAGTCACGTACTGAAGTACGCAAAGTAGTATGGCCTACACGTCAAGAAGCTAACCAAACCACATTGATTGTTTTGGCTGCAACCTTGGTTATGGCACTTATTTTATGGGGACTAGACGGGATCATCGTTCGTGTAGTTGGCTTTATAACGGGAATCGGAGCATAACGTATGTCTGAAGAAGAAATTAAAAAGAGATGGTACGTAGTACAAGCATTTTCTCAGTATGAAGCTCGAGTCAAGAAAACCCTTCTTGAATACATCAAAATGCACAACATGGAAGAGCACTTCGGCCAAATACTTGTGCCAACAGAAGAAGTTGTTGAGATGCGCGCTGGTCAAAAGCGTAAGTCTGAGCGCAAGTTTTATCCTGGTTACGTGCTAGTCGAAATGGCAATGAATGAAGATTCATGGCATTTAGTGAAAAGTGTTCCTCGCGTTCTTGGTTTTATTGGTGGCACTTCAGACCGCCCAATGCCAATTACTCCTAAGGAAGCCGATGCTATCTTAAACCGTCTTGAAGAGTCGGTAGATAAGCCTAAGCCGAAGACATTGTTTGAGCCAGGTGAAGTGGTACGCGTTACAGACGGTCCATTTGCCGACTTCAACGGTGTGGTAGAAGAAGTAGACTACGAAAAGAGCCGCGTAAAAGTATCGGTACTTATCTTTGGTCGTTCTACACCGGTAGACCTAGAGTTCGGTCAGGTAGAGAAAGGTTAGTCACTAGGCATATCATGTAAAGCCCGCTTTTAGCGGGCTTTTTTTTGCCCAATTTTTATTTGCACAACGAGTCAAGTTAGCCTAATACTAAAGTATAGTTAATAAGAAGAGGTCAACGCTATCGATACTTTAGAGCAGCGCATTGCGTGTAAACAAATCGACATTGATGAAGCGTCCTTCTATCAAACTATCTTATTAGAGCTGGAAACGCTCATGGAAGATGTTATTGGCACCGAGGAGTCAAAAGGCTTCGTAGGTATGGTCGCGGACCATGTTGGAGCCATGTTTCATGAAAAATATAAAGCTCAGTTAGGTAACGAGAGAATGTCTCCTGAAGTCATCGCACAGGTACTTGTGGATTTAAAACGACGGATAGGGGGCCGTTTCAGTGTTTCAACCATCACTCCCGATACCATTGTATTGCAAAATTCATTATGTCCATTTGGAGTCAATGTGGTCGGTAAGCAGCCTCTTTGCCATATGACTGCGAATGTATTTGGTAAGATAGTTTCCTCAGAAAATGGTTATGCTGCTGTAGAGTTAAATAAAACAATCGCTAATGGAGATGGGCATTGTCACGTTGTCGTGCATCTTAAGCCACAACAAGATCATAAGGATGTTGCTCATGAGTACTTTGGCGTCCAGTAGTGTTCCTTTTGAAAGCACTGATGAAAATACTGACACCCAACAGGCTGATACCAGCAAGCTAGGCATAGCATCTATACTGGCAAACGTTACAGAAGCTGCCGTTGTTACGAACCTAAGTGGCAAAATTGTTGGCTATAATAGACAACTAAATGACGTAGTGCCTCATATCCATGATGCTCATTGCATAACAGACCTATTTACTCTTTCTTCTAAGTCGCTTAATACAACATGCCTCACCAATATCGGGGATACCGTCGGACGACGTTCAGGCAGCTTCCCAATTCAGCTAACAAGAATTCATACTGGCGCTGAAAGTCAGCCGTCTATTCCCACTTTTGTTTCTATGCTTAGAGCGCCAGACACGAGGTTACCCGCTGCATTACTCTATAAACTGGATGAGCATATTTTGCGGTTTTCTATGCGACTTCGGCAAATACACATTGCGAAGAAAGAACACGCAAGGTATGCCAAGCAAGCGACTCTTAATGCGATAACCGACCCGCTGACAGGGTTAAAAAACAGACGCTTTGTACAATCATTTATGGATTTGCAGTGGCATGGGCAATTTAGAAAAGGGGAAGATTCTGTATTAATCCTGTTCGATATTGATCACTTCAAGCAGATAAACGATACACACGGCCACCCAGTAGGGGATGAAGCGATAAAAGTGTTTGCCGATTGTTTATTGTCACAGGCACGGCCCACAGATGTTGTGGGCCGTTGGGGAGGCGAAGAGTTTATCGTGTTGTTGACCAACTGTTCTTGTGAACAAGCGCGAGTGTACTTAGAGCGGGTAATGACGCATATACGTTTACTGAAGGTACCATGTGACCAAGGACACATATCGATGACGGCGAGCGCCGGGTACTGCGCTTTTTCCCAGGCGAAAAGTGTAGAACATTCCTTCACGCAAGCAGACACAGCACTATACGCGGCTAAGTCAAATGGCAGAGACAGATACAAAAAAGCCAGTGCTTAAGAAATCCGCGCCATCACATTTAAATAGTTAAGCTATTTGTTCTTGCACTTTTCAAACATTTAGGCCCTATTTGCGATTAAGATCGTTTTTTAATCACGTAGGGGCTTGCATAGCAATTAATCAGCCCTTATAATGCGCGCCCTTTTAAACGGAAACGGGAAGCCAATTGAGCAAATATTCTCTGTATTTGCGAGGCGTTAGACCCAAACAAGAGAGCATTTAAAATGGCTAAAAAAGTAAGCGGTATTATCAAGCTTCAGGTTGCGGCAGGCGCTGCTAACCCAAGTCCACCAGTTGGTCCTGCACTAGGTCAACACGGTGTGAACATCATGGAATTCTGTAAGGCTTTCAATGCAAAGACTGACAGCCTAGAGAAGGGTGCTCCAGTACCAGTAGAAATTACTGTGTACGAAGACCGTTCTTTTACATTCGAAACGAAGACTCCTCCTGCGTCATACCTTCTTAAGAAGGCAGCTGGCATCAAGAGCGGTTCTGGCCGTCCTAACACTGAGAAAGTGGGTAAAGTTACCACCGCTCAGTTAGAAGAGATTGCTAAAACTAAAGAGCCAGACTTAACAGCTGCTGATCTAGATGCAGCGGTACGCACTATCGCGGGTTCTGCTCGCTCAATGGGCTTGAACGTAGAGGACTAATCGAATGGCTAAATTAACAAAACGCGCTCGTCTAGTACGTGACAAAGTTGACTCAACTAAAGAGTATGAAATCAACGAAGCAGTTGCACTTCTAAAAGAATTAGCGACTGCTAAATTCGCTGAGAGTGTTGACGTTGCTGTAAACCTTGGTATCGACGCTAAGAAATCTGACCAAAACGTTCGTGGTGCAACTGTACTACCTAACGGTACTGGTAAAGATGTACGCGTAGCGGTATTTACTCAAGGCGCAAACGCAGAAGCGGCTAAAGAAGCTGGTGCGGACATCGTTGGTATGGAAGACTTAGCTGAACAAGTTAAGAAAGGCGAAATGAACTTTGACGTAGTAGTTGCTAGCCCAGACGCGATGCGCGTTGTTGGCCAACTAGGTCAAATCTTAGGTCCACGTGGCCTAATGCCAAACCCTAAAACAGGCACAGTAACGCCAGACGTTGCTACTGCTGTTAAAAATGCAAAAGCTGGTCAGGTTCGTTACCGCAATGATAAAAACGGTATCATCCACGCAAGCTTAGGTAAGATTGCATTTGAAGCTAACCAAATTCAAGAAAACCTTGAAGCACTACTTGAAGCATTGAAGAAAGCTAAGCCTTCTTCTGCGAAAGGTGTGTATATCCAGAAGATCAGCCTAAGCACCACAATGGGTGCCGGTGTATCTCTTGATAAGGCTTCTGTAGGTCTATAGTTTTGAAGCTAGTGGGCATTGCCCGTTAGTTCTCTTAAAGGTTATGGGTTGGAGTTGTGTACATAGCAGTACTAGTAAACAACTCCCGTCCAAGACCGCAGGTGCGGTGTGGTGAAAGAAGTAAGAGAGCTTTCACAGTCAACATACTGCTTAATAGAACAACCTGCGCAGACGGTGGTTTGACTCAGACTCTCTGGGATAACAAACACCGTAGAGCGGTACCAAATATGATGTTTGGTATCAATCTGTGAACCCTGACGGCGATGATAGGTAACTATCAACAATGTCAGATACAAAGAGGTGAACTCAGTGGCACTAGGTTTAGCAGCAAAAAAAGAGATCGTAGCAGAGGTATCTGAAGTTGCGTCTCGCGCTCTATCCGTTGCCGTCGCTGAATACCGTGGGATGGAAGTTGCAGAACTGACTGACCTTCGCATAAAAGCTCGTGAGCAAGGCGTATACCTAAAGGTTGTACGTAACACACTAGCTAAGCGTGCATTGGCAGACAGCAAATTTGCAGACTTAGAAAGCGCACTTACAGGTCCGCTTATCTATGGTTTCTCTATCGACGCACCAGGCGGTGCGGCACGTCTTTTTAAAGACTTCGGTAAGACCAACGATAAGCTTAACGTAACAGCACTTTCAATTGGTAGTGGTCTACTTGGTCCAGAGAAATTGGACGCAGTTGCTTCACTTCCAACTCGCGACGAAGCGCTTGCAAGACTACTTGCGACCTTCAAAGCACCAGTTGGGAAATTCGTTCAAACAATCAACGAAGTTCCTGGCAAGTTTGTGCGCGTATTGGCGGCGATCAAAGACGAGAAGTAATTTTCGTTTTTGGCATATTGATTTTTTTAACATTAAAACCCCAGGAGTTTAGAGAACATGGCTCTAACTAAAGAAGATATTTTAAACGCGATTGCTGAAATGCCAGTTATGGAATTGGTTGAGCTAATCGAAGCAGCTGAAGAAAAATTCAACGTATCTGCTGCAGCTGTTGCTGTTGCTGGTCCTGCTGCAGGCGGTGAAGCTGCTGCTGTTGAAGAGAAAACTGAATTTGACGTTGTAATGACTTCATTCGGTGCTAACAAAGTTGCAGTTATCAAAGCAGTTCGCGGCGCGACTGGCCTAGGTCTTAAAGAAGCTAAAGAAGTAGTTGAATCTGCTCCTAAAGCTATCAAAGAAGGCGTAAGCAAAGAAGAAGCTGAAGAACTTAAAACGACTCTAACTGAAGCTGGCGCTGAAGTTGAAATCAAGTAATCTGATTTAATCAGATTATTTGCCTGAGACGGCAAGGCTGGTGGTTTTTTAAACCACCAGCCTTTTTGCGCTGTATAATGTGTAGAATATAACCCTAGACTACACTGTGTTAAGCGCAATTCGGACAAGACCATTAAAAAGCATAAAAATCCAACAACTTAACTAATAATTGGTTAAAAATTGTTGTATGCTGGTTAACTTGCCCGAATTAGGGTTGTGGAAGTTTGTTGCTTATTGCGCCATTTGAAACGCAGCTTTTAGCCCATAGCACGCGTTTTAAAGCATTTAGCAGCAGGTTGGGTCATAAATCAGCAGGCTGAGGAACCCATGGTTTACTCTTATAGCGAAAAGAAACGTATCCGTAAGGATTTTGGCAAACGCCCACAGGTATTGGAAATTCCATACCTTCTTTCAATTCAGCTTGATTCTTTCAAAAAGTTTATTGAGATCGACGCCGATGCTCAATACGGCTTGGAAGCAGCATTTCGTTCCGTTTTTCCAATTAAAAGTTACTCAGGTAATTCAGAGCTTCAATATGTAAGCTACCGCCTGGGAGAGCCAGTTTTTGACGTTAAAGAATGTCAAATTCGCGGCGTAACTTTCTCTGCTCCGTTAAGAGTAAAACTACGGTTAGTATTGTTTGACAAAGACGCAGCCCCAGGTACCGTAAAAGATATTAAAGAACAAGAAGTGTACATGGGAGAAATCCCATTGATGACAGAGAACGGAACGTTCGTTATCAATGGTACAGAGCGTGTAATAGTGTCACAGCTACACCGCTCACCTGGTGTGTTTTTCGATCACGATAAAGGCAAGACTCACTCGTCTGGAAAAGTGCTTTATAATGCACGTGTCATTCCATACCGTGGCTCTTGGTTAGACTTTGAGTTTGACCCTAAAGATAATCTGTTTGTGCGTATCGACCGTCGTCGTAAATTACCTGCAACAATTATCTTGCGTGCATTGGAAATGACGTCAGAAGAAATTTTAGATACTTTCTTCGAAAAAGTTAACGTTCGCATCGACAAAGACCGTCTGATGATGGAAGTGAAACCTGATCGCCTTCGTGGTGAAACGGCTGCTTTCGATATCATCGATGGCGATGGCAATGTGGTTGTTGAAACTGGCCGTCGTATCTCTGCCCGTCACACTCGTGCATTAGAGAAGTCTGGTTTAACAGAGCTGGAAGTACCTGCTGATTATCTAATCGGTCGTGTATTTGCTGCCACTTATGTGAACGAAGACACCGGTGAAGTCATTGTAAGTGCAAACGATGAGCTTGCACTTGAGAATTTAGCTGAGCTTAGTCAAGCCGGCATAAAAGAATTCGAAACGCTTTACATCAACGAACTTGATCACGGTTCATACATTTCAGATACGCTGCGTATTGATTCTTCGACAAACCGCCTAGAAGCGCTTGTTGAGATTTATCGTATGATGCGTCCTGGTGAGCCGCCAACGAAAGACGCTGCAGAAACGTTATTTGAAAACTTGTTCTTCTCTGAAGAACGTTACGACCTTTCTTCTGTTGGTCGTATGAAGTTTAACCGTCGCCTAGGCCGTGAAGAACTAATTGGTTCTGGTACGCTAGCCAAAGAAGACATCGTTTCTGTAATGAAGCAGCTAATCACCATACGTGACGGTAAAGACGAAGTTGATGATATCGATCACCTTGGTAACCGTCGTATTCGTTCGGTTGGTGAAATGGCAGAAAACCAATTCCGTGTTGGTTTAGTTCGTGTAGAACGCGCTGTAAAAGAACGCCTAAGTCTTGGTGACTTGGACAACGTTATGCCACAAGATCTTATTAACGCTAAGCCTATTTCGGCTGCCGTTAAAGAGTTCTTCGGGTCGTCGCAGTTGTCTCAGTTCATGGACCAAAACAACCCATTATCAGAAGTAACGCACAAGCGTCGTATTTCTGCATTAGGTCCGGGCGGTCTTACTCGTGAACGCGCAGGCTTTGAGGTTCGAGACGTACACCCGACTCACTACGGTCGTCTATGTCCAATCGAAACACCTGAAGGTCCAAACATCGGTCTAATTAACTCATTGGCGAGCTTTGCGCGCACAAATGATTTTGGTTTCCTTGAAACACCTTTCCGTCGCATAGTTGATGGCGTGGTAGGCGAAGAAATCGATTATTTATCTGCGATTGAAGAAGGCCAATTCGCTATCGCTCAGGCCAATGTCGCGTTGACTGAAGCTGGTGAACTGGTAGACGACCTTATTCCATGTCGTCACCGTGGTGAAACAACGTTGATGCCTAAAGAAGACATCAAATACATGGATGTTTCTCCACAGCAAATCGTTTCAATTGCAGCAAGCATTATTCCATTCCTTGAACACGATGATGCAAACCGTGCACTTATGGGTGCCAACATGCAACGTCAGGCTGTTCCAACACTACGCGCGGATAAGCCGTTAGTGGGTACAGGTATGGAAAGAACTATCGCCGTTGACTCTGGCGTAACGGTAGTTGCTAAGCGCGGTGGTACGGTAGATTACGTAGATGCAAGTCGCATCGTAATCAAAGTAGCTGAAGACGAAATGCTTCCAGGTGAAGCAGGTATCGACATCTACAACCTGACCAAATATACCCGTTCTAACCAGAACACCTGTATCAATCAACGACCTACTTGTAGTGTTGGTGACCCAATTGTTACTGGTGACGTGCTAGCCGATGGTCCTTCGACAGACCTTGGTGACCTTGCACTTGGTCAGAACATGCGTATCGCATTCATGCCGTGGAATGGTTACAACTTTGAGGATTCAATCCTTATTTCTGAGCGTGTAGCGCAGGAAGACCGCTTTACTACTATTCACATTCAAGAGCTTAGCTGTATTGCTCGTGACACCAAGCTTGGTCCAGAAGAAATTTCTTCTGATATTCCAAACGTGGGTGAGTCTGCATTGAGCAAGCTTGATGAATCAGGTGTTGTTTACATCGGTGCAGAAGTGAAAGGCGGCGACATTCTTGTAGGTAAAGTGACACCAAAAGGTGAAACTCAGCTTACGCCGGAAGAGAAACTTTTAAGAGCCATCTTTGGTGAAAAAGCGTCTGACGTAAAAGATACGTCACTACGTGTGCCTAACTCTGTTCACGGTACGGTTATCGACGTTCAAGTCTTTACTCGTGACGGCGTAGAGAAAGACAAACGTGCGCTTGAAATTGAAGATATGCAGCTTCGTCAAGTTAAGAAAGATCTTACTGACGAATTTGAAATCCTTGCGGATGGCATTTTTGCACGTGCTCAAACTGCACTAACGCGCGCCGATGTTGAACAAGCTAAGCTTGACAGCCTGCCACGTGAAAAATGGTTTGAAATTGCACTTAACAGCGAAGACGTACAGTTAGAGCTAGACCAAATTGCTGAACAGCATGCTGAGATCAAAGCTGACTTCGATAAGAAGTTTGAAACTAAGCGTCGTAAGATAACGCAAGGCGATGACTTAGCGCCTGGTGTACTTAAGATTGTTAAAGTTTACCTAGCGGTTAAACGTCACATCCAACCGGGTGACAAAATGGCGGGACGTCACGGTAACAAGGGTGTTATCTCTACGATTCAACCAGTAGAAGATATGCCATACGATGAAAACGGCACGCCGGTAGACATCGTACTTAACCCTCTTGGTGTACCATCTCGTATGAACATCGGTCAGATTCTTGAGACTCACTTGGGCATGGCTGCTCATGGTCTTGGGGTTAAAATTGACCGCATGATTAAAGAGCAGCGAGAGCTTGCCGAGATGCGTGATTTCTTGAAGCAAGTGTACGAACTGGGTGAAAATCACCAGGAAGTAGACATTGATAGCTTCACAGATCATGAAGTTCGTCGTTTAGCTGAAAACCTTCGTAAAGGTGTACCAATTGCTACGCCTGTATTCGACGGTGCTCGCGAATCTGAAATCAAGGAAATGTTGAAGCTTGCTGATATTCCAGAAAGCGGTCAGATTACCTTGTTCGACGGTCGTACTGGTAACTCGTTCGAGCGACCTGTTACGGTTGGTTACATGTACATGCTGAAACTGAACCACTTGGTAGACGATAAGATGCACGCTCGTTCTACTGGTTCTTACAGCCTTGTTACACAGCAACCTCTTGGTGGTAAAGCACAGTTTGGTGGCCAGCGCTTCGGTGAGATGGAAGTATGGGCACTTGAAGCATACGGTGCTGCATATACCCTTCAGGAAATGCTTACTGTTAAGTCGGATGACGTTAACGGTCGTACCAAAATGTACAAGAACATCGTCGATGGCGACCACAGAATGGAGCCTGGCATGCCAGAATCCTTCAACGTATTGCTTAAAGAAATTCGCTCGTTGGGTATCAACATCGAGCTTGAAGAAAAGTAATACGGCAATTGCCGCGTAATGTTATGAGATGGCCCGGCGCTTGCGCCGGGTTCTAGAGACTGACTCCGCTGGGAGAGTAATGTGAAAGACTTATTAAAGTTTCTAAAGCAACAGCATAAGGCCGAAGAATTCGATAATATTCGAATCGGCCTTTCTTCACCTGACATGATCCGTTCATGGTCTTTTGGTGAAGTGAAGAAGCCTGAGACTATCAACTATCGTACGTTCAAGCCTGAGCGTGACGGTTTATTTTGTGCCCGTATCTTTGGCCCTGTTAAAGATTACGAGTGTTTGTGCGGTAAGTACAAGCGCCTTAAGCACCGTGGTGTTATCTGTGAAAAGTGTGGCGTTGAAGTTACACTGACTAAAGTTCGTCGTGAGCGTATGGGCCACATCGAGCTAGCAAGTCCAGTAGCACACATCTGGTTCCTTAAGTCACTGCCGTCTCGTATCGGCTTAATGCTTGATATGACGCTACGTGACATTGAGCGCGTGCTTTATTTTGAATCATACGTGGTAACAGAACCAGGTATGACGACATTAGAGCGCGGCCAGTTACTAAACGAAGAAGATTACCTTGATTCGTTAGAAGAGCACGGCGACGAGTTCGACGCGAAAATGGGTGCAGAAGCAGTATTCGATCTGTTAACTGTACTTGACGTTGATGCCGACGTTGCAGCAATGCGTGAAGAATTACCTTCAATCAACTCTGAGACAAAGCGTAAGAAAATTACGAAGCGTCTTAAGTTGCTTGAATCGTTCCAACAGTCTGGCAACAAGCCAGAGTGGATGATCATGACAGTACTTCCAGTATTGCCACCCGATCTTCGCCCTCTAGTACCACTAGACGGTGGACGTTTCGCTACGTCTGACCTGAACGATTTATACCGTCGTGTTATTAACCGTAACAACCGTCTTAAGCGTCTTCTAGACCTTGCTGCTCCAGACATTATCGTGCGCAACGAAAAGCGTATGTTACAAGAGTCTGTTGATGCACTTCTAGATAACGGACGTCGTGGTCGTGCGATTACCGGTTCTAACAAGCGTCCACTTAAGTCGCTTGCAGACATGATCAAAGGTAAACAGGGTCGTTTCCGTCAAAACCTTCTTGGTAAGCGTGTTGACTACTCTGGTCGTTCTGTAATTACTGTTGGTCCAACACTTCGTCTTCACCAGTGTGGTCTTCCTAAGAAGATGGCACTTGAGCTATTTAAACCGTTTATTTACGGTAAGCTTGAAGGTCGCGGTCTTGCAACAACTATCAAAGCTGCTAAGAAGTTAGTAGAGCGCGAAGCTCCAGAGGTTTGGGACGTACTAGATGACGTTATCCGCGAACACCCTGTTTTGCTTAACCGTGCACCTACACTTCACCGTTTGGGTATTCAAGCATTCGAACCAACACTAATCGAAGGTAAAGCGATTCAGCTTCACCCGCTAGTGTGTGCGGCGTATAACGCCGACTTCGATGGTGACCAAATGGCGGTACACGTTCCGTTGACTATCGAAGCACAGCTTGAAGCTCGTGCACTAATGATGTCGACGAACAACATCTTGTCACCTGCAAACGGTGAGCCGATTATCGTTCCTTCACAGGACGTTGTATTGGGTCTTTATTACCTTACGCGTGACAAAGTAAACGGCTTAGGCGAAGGCATGGTATTTACCAGCCCTAACGAAGCAGAAAAAGCATACCGTACAGGTAATGCTGAGCTTCATTCTCGCGTTAAAGTACGTATTACTGAATACGACATTGATGAAAACGGCAACAAGACAGAGAAAGTAACACTGACCCAAACTACGGTTGGTCGTGCCATTTTCTCACTGATCCTTCCAAAGGGTCTTCCGTTTGAAATCATCAACCAGGCTATGGGTAAGAAGCAAATTTCAAAACTATTGAATGCCTGCTACCGTACGCTTGGTCTAAAAGATACTGTTATTGCAGCTGACCAAATCATGTATACCGGTTTCCACTACGCGATGATCGCGGGTGCGTCTGTTGGTATTGATGACATGGTAATTCCTGAAGCGAAGAAAGAAATCGTTGACGCAGCAGAAGCTGAAGTTATCGAAATTCAGGAACAGTTCCAAAACGGTCTTGTAACAGCCGGTGAGCGTTACAATAAAGTTATCGATATCTGGTCAAATGCCAACGAAAAAGTTGCTAAGGCCATGATGGACAACCTTAAGACTGACATCGTAATTAACCGCGATGGCGAAGAAGAAGAGCAATCATCATTTAACTCTGTTTACATGATGGCCGACTCGGGTGCTCGTGGTAGTGCCGCTCAGATTCGTCAGTTAGCTGGTATGCGTGGTCTGATGGCTAAACCAGATGGTTCAATCATCGAGACCCCAATCACGGCAAACTTCCGTGAAGGTCTGAACGTACTTCAGTACTTCATCTCAACGCACGGTGCGCGTAAAGGTCTAGCCGATACAGCACTTAAGACAGCGAACTCGGGTTACCTAACTCGTCGTCTTGTAGACGTTGCGCAAGATTTGGTTATCACTAACGATGACTGTGGCACGTTCGGTAGCGTTTCCATGACACCACTAATCGAAGGTGGCGACGTTGTTGAACCACTTCGCGAACGTGTACTAGGTCGTGTGGTAGCAGAAGACGTAGTTAAGCCAGGTACTAGCGAAGTATTGGTCGAGCGTAATGTACTGCTAGACGAAGCGCTAGTAGACATGCTTGAAGCCAACTCTGTTGACCAAATCCAAGTACGCTCGGTTATCACCTGTGATAACGACTTCGGTGTATGTGCTAACTGTTACGGTCGTGACCTTGCTCGCGGACACATGGTAGGCAGCGGTGAATCTGTTGGTGTAATTGCAGCACAGTCAATCGGTGAACCTGGTACACAGCTTACCATGCGTACGTTCCACATTGGTGGTGCGGCATCTCGAGCGTCTGCTGAGAACAGCGTTCAGGTTAAAACGGCGGGTAGCCTTAAGCTACACAACGAAAAATCTGTACGTAACTCTGATGGCAAAATGGTTATTGTGTCTCGTTCAACAGAACTTACTGTTATCGATGAGCAAGGCCGTGAGAAAGAACGCTATAAAGTGCCATACGGTGCAGTATTGAGTGTTGATGACGGTGCGAAGATTGCAGCTGGCGACGTTGTTGCTAACTGGGACCCGCATAGTCACCCAATCGTTACTGAACGTGCAGCTAAGATTAGCTTCGCGGACATCGACGACACTAACACAGAAATGCAGCAAGATGAGCTTACTGGTCTAACGCGTATCGTTGTTAAAGATTTAACAAAAGCAAACGCCAAAGAGCCTAAGCTAATCCTTGAAAGTGATGAGTTCGGTCTTCAAGAGATTCGTCTTCCAAGCTTCACAACCATTGAAGCAAAAGAAGGCAAAGTAGCTAACGAAGGTGACGTGCTAGCGCGTATACCTCAGGAAAGCTCGAAGACTCGTGACATCACGGGTGGTCTACCACGAGTCGCTGACTTGTTCGAAGCACGTAAGCCTAAAGAGCCTGCTATCCTAGCGGAAATCTCAGGTACTATCGGTTTCGGTAAAGAGACTAAAGGTAAGAAGCGCTTAGTGATTACACCTGCTGAAGGTGATGCATACGAAGAGATGATTCCGAAATGGCGTCAGCTTAATGTGTTCGAAGGTGAGAAAGTGGAAAAAGGCGAAGTTATTGCCGATGGTCCAGAATCTCCACACGACATATTGCGCCTTCGTGGTATTTCCCATGTAGCAAACTACATCGTGAACGAAGTTCAAGAAGTTTACCGTCTACAGGGTGTAAAAATTAACGATAAGCACATCGAAGTTGTTATTCGTCAGATGTTGCGTAAGTGCGTGATTACTCATGCAGGCGACACGCAGTTCCTAGAAGGTGAGCAAGTAGAAGTTTCTAACGTGAAAGTAGCAAACCGTGAAATTGAAAAACACGGTAAGATACCAGCACAGTACGAAACACAACTACTTGGTATCACTAAAGCGTCACTGTCTACTGAGTCATTTATCTCAGCGGCATCGTTCCAGGAAACAACGCGCGTACTGACTGAAGCAGCGGTTCAAGGTAAAGAAGATGACCTTCGCGGCCTGAAAGAGAACGTAATTGTTGGACGACTTATTCCAGCAGGTACGGGTTTCGCATACCATGAACGCCGTGCTCAACAGCGCAAAGAGCAAATCGAAGAAATGTCAGTATCTGCAGCAGATGCAGAACAGGCATTGACCGAAGCGCTTAACGCTGGTGCAGACGACGATTCGGCCGAATAAGGCATGATCATAGGAGTGCGTTAACGTACTCCTAACATAATGGCAGCTTAGGCTGACAGATTTTAAGAATATTAAGTGCTTAGAGTTTGTACAGCTTGACAGTCAGGGCGATGATCATTAATATTCCGCGACCCGATTTTGGATAGCCCCGAAAAGGCTCGATAAACGGTCGCGGTTTTTTGTATCAGAGCCTGGTAAATATTGACGAGCACAATATTTACCGCAAACAGGGCGACGAATTGAAAAGTCGCATTATATGGACCCAATCACAGTGATTGGGTTTTCGTAGTTTTTAATCAGGAGCTAGTTAATGGCAACAGTTAACCAGTTAGTGCGCAAGCCACGCAGAAAGCCCGTTGAAAAAAGCAACGTAGCTGCACTGCAAGCTTGTCCACAGAGACGTGGTGTATGTACTCGTGTATATACAACTACGCCAAAGAAACCAAACTCTGCACTACGTAAAGTATGTCGTGTACGTCTAACTAACGGTTTTGAAGTTTCTTCATACATCGGTGGTGAAGGTCACAACCTACAAGAGCACAGTGTAGTACTTATCCGTGGTGGTCGTGTTAAAGACTTACCAGGTGTTCGTTATCACACAGTTCGCGGTACATTGGACTGCGCAGGTGTAAACGATCGTAGACAAGCCCGTTCTAAGTACGGCGCGAAAAGGCCTAAGTCTTAACGGTTCTCCGTTAGTAAGGCCAAACTGAAGTTTAAGAGTTTTGGGTATTCCCTGAATTCATACGGAGAATAGAAAATGCCAAGAAGAAGAGTCGTAGGTCAACGTAAAATCCTACCAGAGCCAAAATTTGGTTCACAACTGCTTGCTAAATTCATGAATGTCGTAATGCTCGACGGCAAGAAGTCAGTCGCTGAAAAAATCGTTTACGGTGCGCTAGATATTGTTGCTGAAAAAACCAACAAAGCACACCTAGATGTATTCGAAGAAGCCCTTGATAACATCCGCCCAACGGTTGAGGTTAAGTCTCGTCGTGTTGGTGGTTCAACTTATCAGGTTCCAGTCGAAGTACGTCCAGTTCGTCGTAATGCACTAGGTATGCGTTGGATGGTTGATGCTGCACGTAAACGTGGCGAAAAGTCTATGGCACAGCGCCTAGCGGCTGAAATGATGGATGCATCAGAAAATAAAGGTTCAGCGGTTAAGAAACGTGAAGACGTTCACCGTATGGCCGAAGCAAACAAAGCGTTTGCTCACTACCGTTGGTAATCAACGTTATATAACTGAGAGAGATTTATGCCTCGTAAGACCTCGATTGAGCGTTATCGCAATATTGGTATTGTGGCTCACGTGGACGCGGGTAAAACCACGACCACAGAGCGTGTCTTGTTTTATACAGGACTGTCTCACAAAATCGGTGAAGTGCACGATGGTGCTGCTACCATGGACTGGATGGAACAAGAGCAGGAGCGTGGTATCACTATCACGTCTGCTGCTACTACCTGTTTCTGGTCTGGTATGGAGCAACAGTTCGATCAACACAGAATAAATATTATTGACACGCCGGGACACGTGGACTTCACCATCGAGGTGGAACGTTCATTACGTGTTCTTGACGGAGCGGTAGTCGTTTTCTGTGGGTCTTCTGGGGTAGAACCTCAATCAGAGACAGTCTGGCGACAGGCTGACAAATATCAAGTACCACGCCTTGTCTTCGTTAATAAGATGGACAGGGCTGGTGCTGATTTTGAACGCGTTGTGGGTCAAATCCGCAAACGTTTAGGCGCTAACTGTGTTCCGATTCAAATCAACATGGGCGCAGAAGAAGAATTCCATGGTGTCATCGATTTAATTAAGATGAAATCAATCAACTGGAATGGTGACGACATGGGTATGACATTTACCTATGAAGACATTCCGGCTGAATATTTAGAAAAAGCCGAGCAGTATCGCACTGAAATGGTTGAAGCAGCGGCTGAAGCCTCTGACGAGTTAATGGACAAGTATTTGGAAGGCGAAACGCTAACCGAAGAAGAAATACGATTGGGGCTACGCACCCGTACGCTGAACAACGAAATTGTTCTTGCCACTTGTGGCAGTGCCTTCAAAAACAAAGGTGTTCAAGCAGTATTAGACGCGGTTGTACATTACCTGCCTTCGCCAAATGAAGTAAAAGCGATTACCGGTATTCTTGACGACAAAGACGAAACAGAAGCAGAACGTCATCCGACGGACGAAGAGCCGTTTTCTGCGCTGGCGTTTAAAATAGCCACTGATCCGTTTGTTGGTACGCTGACGTTTTTCCGCTGTTATTCAGGTGTGGTGAATACAGGTGATACTGTATATAACCCTGTGAAAGGCAAGCGAGAGCGCTTTGGTCGTATCGTGCAGATGCACGCGAAAGACAGAGAAGAAATTAAAGAGGTACGCGCGGGCGATATCGCAGCTGCGATTGGCCTTAAAGATGTCACTACGGGTGACACACTATGCGATCCAAATAACATCATTACGTTAGAACGTATGGAATTTCCTGACCCGGTAATTTCAATTGCAGTAGAGCCTAAGTCGCAAGCTGACCAAGAAAAAATGGGCATAGCGCTTAGCAAGCTTGCTGCAGAAGATCCGTCATTTAAAGTGAAAACTGATGACGAAACGGGACAAACGATCATCTCAGGGATGGGTGAATTACACCTTGATATCATCATTGATCGTATGAAACGTGAATTTAAGGTTGAATGTAACGTAGGTAACCCTCAGGTTGCTTATCGTGAAACCCTCCGCAAAGATGTTGAGGTGGAAGGGAAGTTCATTCGTCAGTCAGGCGGCCGCGGCCAGTTTGGTCATGTATGGTTGCGCATTGAGCCTCAGGAAGAGGACTTTGGCTACGAATTTGTGAACGAGATCGTCGGTGGAACTGTTCCGAAAGAGTTCATTCCAGCGGTCGATAAAGGAATTCAGGAGCAGATGCGAAGTGGTGTTCTTGCAGGGTATCCGGTACTTGATGTAAAGGTTACTTTGTTTGATGGTTCATACCACGATGTTGACTCTTCTGAAATGGCGTTTAAGATCGCCGGCTCTATGGGTTTCAAAAAGGGCGCCGCAGAAGCAAATCCGGTGTTGCTTGAACCCACTATGAAAGTTGAAGTGACGACTCCAGAAGACTGGATGGGTGATGTTGTTGGTGATTTAAATCGTCGCCGCGGCATGATCGAAGGTATGGAAGATGGCGTAGCAGGTATTAAAATGATTCGTGCTAAAGTGCCTCTTTCAGAAATGTTTGGGTATGCGACAGACTTGCGTTCACAAACGCAGGGTCGTGCTTCATACTCAATGGAGTTTTTCAATTATTCTGAGGCGCCTAACAATGTGGCGCGGGCTATTATTGAATCTAGAATCTAATCTAAATGAAGGTTCGGTCCGGTCTATTTGTGGGTCGGACTTTTAACTTAGGAAACGAGAAAAATGGCAAAAGAAAAGTTTGAACGTACGAAACCCCATGTAAACGTGGGTACTATCGGCCACGTTGACCACGGTAAAACTACACTAACAGCAGCTATCACTACTGTTCTAGCGAAGACTTACGGCGGTTCTGCAAGTGCATTCGATATGATCGATAACGCGCCTGAAGAAAAAGCACGTGGTATCACCATCTCTACGTCGCACGTAGAATACGACACTCCAAGTCGTCACTACGCACACGTTGACTGTCCTGGACACGCTGATTACGTTAAAAACATGATCACTGGTGCTGCACAGATGGACGGCGGTATTCTAGTAGTTGCTGCGACTGATGGCCCTATGCCACAGACTCGTGAGCACATCCTACTTGGTCGTCAGGTTGGTATTCCTCACATCATCGTGTTCATGAACAAATGTGACATGGTTGATGATGAAGAGCTTCTAGAGCTAGTAGAAATGGAAGTTCGTGAACTTCTTAGCGAATATGACTTCCCAGGCGATGACCTTCCAGTTATCCAAGGTTCTGCACTTAAGGCTCTTGAAGGCGACGCAGAATGGGAAAAGAAAATCATCGAACTAGGTGAAGCTCTTGATTCATATATCCCAGAGCCAGAGCGTGCAATCGACAAGCCGTTCATTCTTCCAATCGAAGACGTATTCTCAATCTCAGGTCGTGGTACTGTTGTAACCGGCCGTGTTGAGCAAGGTATTGTTAAAGTTGGTGAAGAAGTAGAAATCGTTGGTATCAAAGATACTGTTAAGACGACTTGTACTGGTGTTGAAATGTTCCGTAAGCTTCTAGACGAAGGTCGTGCTG
>NZ_JAAAWO010000037.1 GCF_010500895.1 Alteromonas genovensis | reverse complement strand
GGCCGTGTTGAGCAAGGTATTGTTAAAGTTGGTGAAGAAGTAGAAATCGTTGGTATCAAAGATACTGTTAAGACGACTTGTACTGGTGTTGAAATGTTCCGTAAGCTTCTAGACGAAGGTCGTGCTGGTGAGAACGTTGGTGTACTACTACGTGGTACTAAGCGTGATGACGTAGAGCGTGGACAAGTACTAGCTAAGCCTGGTTCAATCAACCCACACACTAAGTTCGAAGCAGAAGTGTACGTATTGTCTAAAGATGAAGGTGGCCGTCATACTCCATTCTTCAAAGGCTATCGTCCACAGTTCTACTTCCGTACAACTGACGTAACTGGTGCTGTAGAGCTTCCAGAAGGCGTAGAAATGGTAATGCCTGGTGACAACCTTAAATTCAAAGTTGAGCTAATTGCTCCGATTGCGATGGACGAAGGTCTACGTTTCGCAATCCGTGAAGGTGGTCGTACAGTAGGTGCTGGTGTTGTTGCGAAGATCCTAGACTAATCTAGA
>NZ_JAAAWO010000036.1 GCF_010500895.1 Alteromonas genovensis | reverse complement strand
GTTAGCTCAAGGAGGAACAATGAAACTTGTACTATTTTTAATTACACTTTTTTTTACACCACTCATATTCGGAAACGAAATAGAAATCCCAAACTCGAGTATCTCTTTTTCGGCTCCTAAAGGATTTCAGCCCTTCTCTAAGGAAGTTATCGAGGCTAAATGGCCAGCAAGACGAGCGCCTGAGTGGGTAATTGGTAGCGAATCTACTTCAACAAGTATCGCATTTGGGCTCCGACCAAACGATATTTCAAACACGCCTCTTAAGAAGTTAAAAGACTATCTTAAGCAGACAATGAGTAGGATCGGTCCAGGAGTGGTTTGGTTACGAGCAGAAGTGATAAGTATAAATGGAAAAGACTGGGTTTATTTAGAATTTACTTCCAATGCTATAAATGCAGACATCCACAATATTATATTAGCCTCAAGCCACCGTGATAAAATGGCAATGTTTAACTTTAACTCTACAAAAGATGAATTCTCAAAATACGAAGATGCTTTAAAAGAAAGTATAGAGAGTATCACTTATCAAGATTGAGCTAACAAAACGCTGTTGGCACTCCCTTCGGTCGCTGGGACGCTAACACGTGGGCTGACTCACTTCGTTCGGATTTTAGCCCACGT
>NZ_JAAAWO010000035.1 GCF_010500895.1 Alteromonas genovensis | reverse complement strand
AATGCATTTTGTCGGCTCACCACAGCTTTTCGCAGACTTACACGTCCTTCATCGCCTCTAACTGCCAAGGCATCCACCGTATACGCTTCGTCACTTAACCATACAACCCTAAAAAGCCTTGAGTATCGGCTTCATGTCCGCCTTTTGACGTCGGACACGGGTAATGTTGTATGTATGACAAGCTAATCGGAAGAATTGCCTTGCTATCTTCTTTGTTAACCGAACAAGTCGATTAACCCGCCTTACGGCGTTTCGATAACAAGCAATTCAAGTCAAGTAGAGTAAAAAGTGCGTCTTTCGACTTCTCAATTACTCTTTTGATTGATTACTATTAATATCAGCTTTCCAAATTGTTAAAGAACATTAGTGCATTATAAAAAAACACTAATCAATAATAAGGTTATTGATTAGCATTCTATCTAAAAACAACTACCACTTTAGCGAGCAGAATGGCTGTCAGGAAGGTTACTTCCGTTTAAGCAGCTATTCGCGACACTTGCGAGGTGAGTCTTTATAAATAAACAAAACAATCTGTGTAGGCACTGCATCAAGGGCGTCATCGACGTAATAGTAAGGAGGTGATCCAACCCCAGGTTCCCCTAGGGTTACCTTGTTACGACTTCACCCCAGTCATGAAACACAAAGTGG
>NZ_JAAAWO010000034.1 GCF_010500895.1 Alteromonas genovensis | reverse complement strand
TTAGTATTCTCTACCTGACCACCTGTGTCGGTTTGGGGTACGGTTCATATAATCATAAGTTTAGAAGCTTTTCCTGGAAGCAGGGCATCAACAACTTCACTCCCTTGGGAGCTCGTCTCGTGTCTCGGCCTTGGAATTCCGGATTTACCTAAAATTCCAGCCTACACACTTTCACTTGGACTACCAACGCCAAGCTTGCCTAGCCTTCTCCGTCCCTCCATCACTGATTATACAAGTACGGAAATATTAATCCGTTTCCCATCGACTACGCATTTCTGCCTCGCCTTAGGGGCCGACTTACCCTGCCCTGATTAGCATGGGACAGGAAACCTTGGTCTTCCGGCGTGGGAGTTTTTCACTCCCATTATCGTTACTCATGTCAGCATTCGCACTTGTGATATGTCCAGCAAGCTTTACAACTCACCTTCATCCACTTACACAACGCTCCCCTACCCAGAGGACATCCTTAACCCCACTCCACTGTGATAAACGCTTTACCAGCAGGCCGCTTCGCGACGTTGCTGTTAGCTTTCATCATAAATGAAGTTAAGTGATGTCCTCTGCCGCAGCTTCGGTATATTGCTTAGCCCCGTTACATCTTCCGCGCAGGCCGACTCGACTAGTGAGCTATTACGCTTTCTTTAAAGGGTGGCTGCTTCTAAGCCAACCTCCTAGCTGTCTATGCCT
>NZ_JAAAWO010000033.1 GCF_010500895.1 Alteromonas genovensis | reverse complement strand
GTTTCATGACTGGGGTGAAGTCGTAACAAGGTAACCCTAGGGGAACCTGGGGTTGGATCACCTCCTTACTATTACGTCGATGACGCCCTTGATGCAGTGCCTACACAGATTGTTTTGTCTAGAAAATTAGAGAACACCAAAAGGTAGTACTCACTCTATACAGAGTATGAGCAAGTTAGGCTTGTAGCTCAGCTGGTTAGAGCGCACCCCTGATAAGGGTGAGGTCGGCAGTTCAAGTCTGCCCAAGCCTACCAACTTCTTCCGCATTTGCTTTGTCACCCGCGAAAGATTTTATATGGGGCTATAGCTCAGCTGGGAGAGCGCCTGATTTGCATTCAGGAGGTCAGCAGTTCGATCCTGCTTAGCTCCACCACTTCTAAGTGCATTTATAAAGTGTATTTAAAAGTGGTTTTTTACCACGATATGTTCTTTAACAATTTGGAAAGCTGATATTAATAGTAATCAATCAAAAGAGTAATTGAGAAGTCGAAAGACGCACTTTTTACTCTACTTGACTTGAATTGCTTGTTATCGACAACGCCGCAAGGCGGGTTAATCGACTTGTTCGGTTAACAAAGAAGATAGCAAGGCAATTCTTCCGATTAGCTTGTCATGCATACAACATTACCCGTGTCCGACGTCAAAAGGCGGACATGAGGCCGATACTCAAGGCTTTTTAGGGTTGTATGGTTAAGTGACGAAGCGTATACGGTGGATGCCTTGGCAGTTAGAGGCGATGAAGGACGTGTAAGTCTGCGAAAAGCTGTGGTGAGCCGACAAAATGC
>NZ_JAAAWO010000032.1 GCF_010500895.1 Alteromonas genovensis | reverse complement strand
CTGCCGCAGCTTCGGTATATTGCTTAGCCCCGTTACATCTTCCGCGCAGGCCGACTCGACTAGTGAGCTATTACGCTTTCTTTAAAGGGTGGCTGCTTCTAAGCCAACCTCCTAGCTGTCTATGCCTTCCCACATCGTTTCCCACTTAGCAATATTTTGGGACCTTAGCTGGCGGTCTGGGTTGTTTCCCTCTCCACGACGGACGTTAGCACCCGCCGTGTGTCTCCCGGATAGTTCTCATTGGTATTCGGAGTTTGCAAAGGGTTGGTAAGTCGGGATGACCCCCTAGCCTTAACAGTGCTCTACCCCCAATGGAATTCGTCCGAGGCTCTACCTAAATAGATTTCGGGGAGAACCAGCTATCTCCCGGTTTGATTGGCCTTTCACCCCCAGCCACAAGTCATCCGCTAACTTTTCAACGTTAGTCGGTTCGGTCCTCCAGTTGATGTTACTCAACCTTCAACCTGCCCATGGCTAGATCACCGGGTTTCGGGTCTATACCTAGCAACTCAACGCGCAGTTAACACTCGCTTTCGCTACGGCTCCGCTATTCGCTTAACCTTGCTACTAAATATAAGTCGCTGACCCATTATACAAAAGGTACGCAGTCACACCACGAAGGTGCTCCTACTGCTTGTACGTATACGGTTTCAGGTTCTATTTCACTCCCCTCACAGGGGTTCTTTTCGCCTTTCCCTCACGGTACTGGTTCACTATCGGTCAGTTAGGAGTATTTAGCCTTGGAGGATGGTCCCCCCATATTCAGTCAAGATAACACGTGTCCCGACCTACTCGATTTCACTGTAAA
>NZ_JAAAWO010000031.1 GCF_010500895.1 Alteromonas genovensis | reverse complement strand
CGCGAATTCAAGTTCGAAGTGCACCACTCACTAAATTAGGCCGCTCCGCGTAATTGATTAAATACAACTTCAGGTTGTTTGTAACCAAGGCACTTCCTTGGTCTCAAATTCAGAGCACGTTGTGCTTGCGCAATCTGCTCATCTGTTACCGTGCTTAGGTCTGTGCCTTTGCTAATGAACTGCCGCAGTAACCCGTTAAAGTTCTCATTTAAACCTCGTTCCCAAGACGAATAGGGATTGGCGAAGTAGACGTCTGTTTTCAGCTTTTCAGCAACCAACTCATGAGCACAAAATTCCGTGCCGTTGTCTGCGGTAATCGTGTGCACATGCCTGCGATAGCGCCATAACATACCAACCATTGCACGACTGACTTCCGCTGCGCTCTTCGCAGGCACCTTACGAATTAGGTAGAACTTACTTTTCCGCTCGACCAGACTCACAATCGCACCTGTACCGTTTTTGCCTAATACGGTGTCTGCTTCCCAATCGCCAAAGCGTTTCTTTCTATCAACGATAGCAGGCCTATGCTCAATACCAACGCGGTTAGGGATAATCACTCGCTTCGCGCGACTGCCTTTTCGATACTTACGTCGGCCATGGCGCAGCTGTGTGTGTAACTTGCCTCCCGATAATTTATCGCGTTGAACATACCCATAAATCCACTCATGACTAACTGGATGGCCGATAAGTTTACCCACACCGGCTATTTGCTCAGGACTCCACTTTTCAGTCAGGCCAAACTCGACAAAGACAATAGTAAGTGCTGATACACGATATTTTGCTGCACTTCGCCGTCGCTTAACCGTTTTTGATTGCGCAACCTCAGGAAGATAATGTGTACCGCGAATTCTATTACGCCGAACCTCTCGACTTATCGTACTGTGGCTAACTTTCAAACGATTTCCGATTTCTCGATAACTGAAACCCTCGCGTAAGTAGGCTTCTATCTGGTATCGTTGTCCCTCGATCAACTGCTTGTAACTCATGGTAACTACTCTTGTTTTTTGGCGATTACAGAGTACCACCAACAGGCAGTTGATCTCTTCTCACCATTTAACCAAGAGTGGTGCACTTATTATCTGAATTCGGG
>NZ_JAAAWO010000003.1 GCF_010500895.1 Alteromonas genovensis | reverse complement strand
TTTTTATTGTATATAAATCTGCTCTCGAATGCGATTTATGATATTACATCACTATTAAACAACTGATTTCACTATGAAATAAAAAAAGGGATCTGACTTTTCAGATCCCTATTTAAGTATCAGCCCACCGTTAAAGGGGCTTTTTTATTCTACCATCTAAGTAAAAAAACAAGTTTGTTACGGTTTAATAACAACTTTTTTTATCGCGTTGAAAATCGTGGATGTGAGATTTTTCAATTAAACATCCAGTGGCGCGGTACAAATACTCAGCTATTTGTTTTCATTTTGACCGCTTAGTCCTGTTTTAATGAAAATATCAAAATAAAAGGGCATTATGGGTTGCGTCAGATAAAAATCTGAGTATTATATGCCGCCGTTGCCTAGACACAGGCAACAACCGAAAAGATGGGTCGTTAGCTCAGTTGGTAGAGCAGTTGACTTTTAATCAATTGGTCGCTGGTTCGAATCCAGCACGACCCACCACTTCTTTTCAAGCTTCAAATGATGGGTCGTTAGCTCAGTTGGTAGAGCAGTTGACTTTTAATCAATTGGTCGCTGGTTCGAATCCAGCACGACCCACCATCATTTAAGCTGCTATACTATATTTTTAGTGAAATATATCTTGTGTCATTGGATGGGTCGTTAGCTCAGTTGGTAGAGCAGTTGACTTTTAATCAATTGGTCGCTGGTTCGAATCCAGCACGACCCACCATCCTTTTTCTAGACTAATTAAAAACCCCCACTTAAGAATTCAAATCTCAGATATCCTTATCCAAGAGAATCATTTTTTTAAGCACATTGCCACACAATCCTAGCTAAGCTGTAGCGAACTAATACAATATCAACTGCTGTCCTAATCGCTTCTGGCGTGGGCGCTTCAAACATTCTTTATTACTGACTCTTTGATCTCACAATTTCCGAACCTAGTATCGATTATTATGAGCAGTCTTATATGCAATTTTGCAGATACTGTAGTATCCATTTTGAACAATCGAGGCTACCGCAATGAGTAACAGACGTTAATAGCCGGCAGTTTAGAATTTTAGGGCCTTTTATTGCGCTATTATTGATCATGTAGTGTGTAATTTTTATGACACTTGGGTATAATCGCGACCCTTGTCGCAATTGAGATGTAGGTAAATGTCAGTAGCATTTCGTGTGGAGCAGGTGGATTACCCGTTCCCAGCAAAACCACAGCCACTATCAGAAGCACGTAAAGCCGAGTTAAAGGCAGAAATAAAAGCCTTACTTAAGGCACGTAACGCGGTGCTTGTAGCCCATTACTACACCGACCACGAAATTCAGGCATTAGCTGAAGAAACTGGTGGTTGTGTTGCCGACTCGTTAGAAATGGCGAGATTTGGGCGTGACG
Organism: Alteromonas genovensis; assembly: GCF_010500895.1. GTDB lineage: Bacteria > Pseudomonadota > Gammaproteobacteria > Enterobacterales > Alteromonadaceae > Alteromonas > Alteromonas genovensis. The sequence continues at coordinate 349,626 of NZ_JAAAWO010000003.1, read as the reverse complement.
CAGAAGAACAAACTCTGATTGTAGCTGGCGTTCGCTTTATGGGCGAAACGGCTAAAATACTCAGCCCTGAAAAAACAGTGCGCATGCCAACCCTAGAGGCAACGTGTTCATTGGATATTGGTTGTCCAGCAAAAGAATTCAGTGAGTTTTGCGACCAGCATCCTGATCACACAGTTGTTGTGTATGCCAACACCTCTGCTGCAGTAAAGGCGCGTGCCGACTGGGTAGTGACATCGAGTATTGCTTTGGAAATCGTAGAGCATCTCGACAGTCAGGGCAAAAAAATAATTTGGGGCCCAGACAGACACCTAGGCGCATACATTGCCAAGCAAACCGGTGCCGACATGCTAATGTGGCAGGGTGAGTGTATTGTTCACGATGAGTTTTCTTCACAAAAACTTGGCGACATGAAAGCCCTTTATCCCGACGCCGCAGTGTTAGTACACCCAGAGTCGCCAGCCAGTGTTGTAGACATGGCGGATGCAGTTGGTTCTACAAGTCAGCTAATTAAAGCATCGCAAGAAATGGAAAATGACACCTTTATTGTTGCTACCGACAAAGGTATTTTCTACAAGATGCAGCAACTAGAGCCAAATAAGACGTTTATAGAGGCTCCAACGGGCGGTAACGGCGCTACGTGCAAAAGTTGTGCTCACTGCCCATGGATGGCAATGAACGGTTTAGAGGCGATTAAGGCCTCGTTAACCGAGGGAAGTGATGGACACGAAATTTTTGTCGATGATTCACTTCGCACTGACGCGCTTATTCCACTTGATCGCATGCTACAATTTTCAGCTGAATTGAAAGCAAAGGGCGGCCTGTAGTAAATAGTCTGTTTTATAAGCACTTGCATACTTATTTTAAGCAAGTTCTTGATAATAGCGGCGGGTTTACCTACTATACGCGCGCTCAAGGAGTTTCATTGTTGAAACATCCTTGATAAAAAATTTGGAGAGGTGGCTGAGTGGCTGAAGGCGCACGCCTGGAAAGTGTGTTTAGGGTTAAACCTAACGAGGGTTCGAATCCCTCTCTCTCCGCCAAAATTATCAATAAAACCAGTGACTTAGTCGCTGGTTTTTTTGTTTGGGATCACTTTGGGATCTTTGCGACTAAGTTTTGATGAGTGTATAACATTTTTATTAAACGTCAAAATAGCAATTAGCGACTTTTGAAAACGATATAATTATTGTACGTAATATGAACTATAGCGTTGAATGGATAGCGAAAAGTCTTACTTTGGAAGGAATTTAGTCTGAGCTTTGCAGCGAAGATTCCTTTTTATATATTAAAAAGTCATTAAAATCAATAGGTAAACGAAATTGAGTTTACCATGAAACTATCAGTAAAAGCCGCAAAAGCATTCTGTAAAGCCAACGATATCAAAAATTTGGATATCCGCTCCACAACATCAATTAGATTGCTCATCAGAGCAGACAAAAAATTGTATCGAATTCCAGCTACGGATATTGATACGTCTAAAACAGGTCTCTTCAAAGCCGCCGAATTGGTAAAAGAGTATAAGCAGCTCGCAAAATACAATTTTAATAAATTTCTGCTTCTAACATCAGCCACGAACCGCCTTGATAAATTCGACATGGCTAACTACATAAATACCTTTTTAGAAATCAAGCGCCATAAACTGGCTTCTTGCACCTATAAGAATTATGTACGAAAAATTAGAAAACATATAAAGCCTAAATTCGAATCCGTTTGTGTCACAGAAATCTCTCCATTGGATATTGAGAAATGGGTAGCAATAGAGCTAGCGTATTTGAGCGACAAAACCATCAAAGAATTAGTCAGCCTTCTTTCTCAAATAATTACTATTGCACAGTTAGAGGGAGTGATAGACAAACATCCAATAGCCTCACTCACAACTTCGAGGGTGCTGAAGTTGAAAGCTTCTTTAAGTCAGCCAGATCCTTTCACCCAGCCTGAAATTAGACGCATAGCGTTGACAGAAACGCCGCGAAAATCAGAGCAAAATATGGTGCTTTTCAATTGCTATGCAGGACTAAGATTAAGTGAGCTTATGGCCTTGGCCTGGGAGGACATCGACTTTGATCGAAATATCATTCATGTCCAACGAGCAGTGGTAGAGCGGGACTATAAAACACCTAAAACCGAATCGAGTATAAGAATAGTAGAGTTATTACCAAAAGCTCGAGAGATACTGATGAGGCAAAAAATGTTGAGACCTTCCCCAATTTCAAATATTTCAGTTACTCAGCCAGACAATCGTAGCCAAAAGCAACAAGAGGTAACCTTCGTGTTCTTTGACTCAAGAACGGGGCTGGCATTATCTCATGACAATCAGTTTCGAAACGTAACCTATAAAAAGCTGCTTGTAAAAAGTGGGGTTCGGGTACGGGGAATTAACCAAACTAGACACACTTACGCCTCGCATCTTATATCGGCAGGCCTTCCGCTGGCTTGGGTAGCACGGCAAATGGGTCATAACAGTATAAAAATGATAGAAAAGCATTACAGCAAGTGGTTACTCACTAATAACGAAGACATGTTAGCCATGGCTTCTAGTGCGTTTTAAATATCCAGTAATCGTGAATTTAACTTAAGACTTTTATGAAGGTTTAGTTCTATAAACCGATAAATTCCCAAAGGGTGCTCATACGTAGTTTTTTAACTAAAACGCGAGAATGACATGAACAACAACTCTTTTGAATTTGACCTAGAGTGTCTACCAACATCTTTCGACTTTGTAATCGAAAAACTCTATGAAGCAGCGATGTTGCATCCTTTAAACTATGTTGATGGAGAAATGGATTACTCAACACGTAAGGGCGAACGTAAAGAACAAGTTTTGTATTATCTGCAAAAAACAATTCATGTGGATAGACACAAAGAGCTAGCAATAAAATTTGCGAAGATACTATTAGAAGACCATAACATTCCCTTTTAACGTGCCTAGTTAACCTTGAGTACATAACACGAGGTTAATATGAGCAATAAAACTGATAAAAAGAATCTATTCACGAGGGTATATAAGCGAGCCAGTAAATCTCCGTTTGATGATCATGGAACTATACTTTGGCTTGCCTGTATTACCAACGATAATGAAGAAGGTCTAAATTTAACTTATGAGCGCTATATTTATCTTCATCGAGAGGTAAACGGTACTATTTGCGGCATTAGTGTGAGTAAACAGATTCTTGCTGAAAACCCCGAATTTGAGGACATGCGTTATTTGGAAGGTATCCCTATGTATGCATTTCTTCTACTTCACGTTGAAGAAATATGTGCCTTTTGTGAAGTATTCAGAGATGAATTTATAGATGTCTTTTTAATACCACCATTAGATTATTTTGCCGCAGCCGAAAAATATTGGCTCGATATAATATCAGATGACTGATGGAAATTTATTGGCGAGCCGTGTGGCTCGCTTTTTTCCGTGTCTCAAACCTAGTTAATCATGCATTAAATTTCTGGAGGAAAATGCATGAAGACAAACAAAAACAACTTTATAGAGATCATTGCTAAAGTGCTGACGGATCTATTACATACATTGACGTATGTGTTACTGGCTTTGCATGCTATGAATATAGTATTTGAAATAGAAATTAACCCTAACTTTCCGATTAAAGAAGATGGATTGTTATTGGGAGCGATAGTGGCTGCGGTGTTGTATATGCTGCTGAAGCTATGGCTTTTGCGGAAAAGTTAATCCGCTTATTGAGCGCTCGAAAGAGCGCTTTTTTATGATTTAACTCTACAAAGAGCTGAGCTTTGAAACCAAAGACCAAGAACGGTTCTTAAGGCGCTTATACACAATAACTTAGCGGTGATACTACCGTCGAATAACTAGCGTATAAACTGCGGAGATACACGTATTCCGCAAGTTAGTTCTGTGTGGAAATGAAGGCTCCAATGAGCCAAGCGGACATCAGCAGTGGTACTGTCCAGTTAAAGGGGGAGTGGACACTACGTTGTTCGCTTTCCATCAAAACAATTTAACTGATATCCCAAGTGTGCTAGTTTTTTAATGGTATATAAAAAACTCCAAAAGATGCAGGGTGAGCAGTATGTGAGACTATGGAGTTAAAACATTCTAAGTAAATACGCTAGTTTAAAGGATTAAATTCATGAAAAAGTCTCTTATTCTCTCAGGGATGCTCGGAATATTACTGACCGCTTGCAGCAGTACCGACAACGCCGACTCTCAGTCTGTGACAAATGCACCACCAGCTATGCCAGAGTCTTATCAAACCATGGTGGACTTTGGCATCATCTCAAAAAACGACGCGATGCAGGTTGTCAACGGCCAGCGAAAAGCGTTATCCAACAACTTCTATCGTTTTAAAGAGTCAGCATTAGGACAAGTCACAGACGGTGGAGATATGTTTTTGGGGTTTGCTATCGCCCAGCTTTTTGGTGGCGGCGTAGCATTGACCGACTTTTTTAATCCACTCGCACTATTCCGAGGAAATAGATATGAAAATCACCTGAAGAAAACCTTCTTCTGGGTAGAAGTAGAGGAAGACTGTGATCGTGAATGTGGGTATAAGAAAGTTTACGATATCGTTTCTTTAGCCGCAAAAGAGCATACTAAGAACCTAGTTCTTTTGTCTGAAAATGGCGTCGTGGAACATGATTGGAAAATGAACAAGGAACTTGAATCACCTATTAGAGAATTTGAGGCATATGGGACAAAAAAATCATTTTTTGGAGAAACTCTCTCTAAAAGCTATGCCAATGACCTTCTTATAATGCCGGAAGGATATGAGCCATACTCAGTTGAGCGTTCTTTTTTCTCACTGTGGGATGCAGATTTTATCTATGTAAATGGAAAGCGATACTTCGGCTCTAAAGTCACGACAAAAGAGTTTTTCACTGCAACCCTCCATAGAATGGGAAACTATTACCGCTGGGATTACGATAACAGTCAAACACTGGGTTTCGCTAAAGCCAGTGAAACTTATCCGAACTTCGTTTTAATAGAAACTCAGATCTGTTATGCACAAAGAGATATTAGTTATAGAAATACTAATGAAAGTGTAGAGGCTTGTCAGGGTGATTTAGTTATAGCTGATGGTAAAGTCACTTACACGCATTTATTAGCGCGCAGTAGTGCAAGGAATTTACAAAAGTCAAATATGATCAATGCAAAAATCCACGATGCAAGAACAGAAATCTTCACCGAGCAAGAGTGGAAAGCACTGTTTGAAAAAAATGACGGCGAGGAAGCTGTCTCAAATCGCCTGTGAGTAAGGTGATGGTGGAGGCGGCTGACAGAAATTTGGATTATTTTGTTTTAAGTTTTTGCACCCACCACTCTGACTACACCCTATTTTCTGTGTTTTCCGAGTAAGAGGGAGTGATTGGTAGCCCTGCTGTTTGTAACTACATTAATGGTTTTTCGATTTCTAGCGATGATTTTGTGCGTCTCGCTGTTCGCGAAATAACACAATAGAAAATAACCTTTATGGTTATCAATGACATAATTTTAACGACTAGCACTATCTCAGCACTGTACCACTAGCGAAAAATTAGAAAAAGCACCCCACAGCGGGGTGCTCAATATCATTTGCTTTCTAATTTTCGCAACGCATACCAAGATACCAGAGCCAATAGCAATGCTATGCCAATGCATGCAAACGACACTAAAATCAGTCTGTTTGAGAGCGATTGGAACTCAATGTATTCAGTATGACCGAGAATTATAAAAGCTGTATTCAAAAGGGTATTTACAGCAGCGATGCCAATCAGAGCGTTACTTAACGACATCCATTTACCGCTGATTTTAATACATGCATTGAAAACGCTTTCGTAGTCTATCCTCATTTGTAGCTTCTCCTCATCAGTTATTGTCCTACAACTAATTAGGATCCACGCAAGGAAAATTCGCTGTTATTGATGAAGAATTAAAATTTCCTGCATTCGAGACTATATAAGGATGTGTGCGGAACCACAGTTTTTATCAATATATTTTTAATATATGAGAACCATATTGAAAGCTCAGTAAACCTCACTGTACTTTCCCGCTGGTTCGCTGCTTGCTAGAGGTGCTGGCAGTAGATAGAACGCTTCAGTCACCGAGACTGCTGTAGACTGTCGAAGCTATCAGAGGACAAAAAAAGGGAGCCGGAAGGCTCCCATAAGGCCAGAATTTTTAAGTCGTCACTCTATCAAACCCATTATCTTGCCGGCTTCAACAAAGCCATCTCTTCTGATTTCGACAACTCTGTCACCTGATGTTTGTGCCAACTTCTCAATTTCTTTTAGTTGAAGTAGGTACATGTCTTTTCGTGCCAATTCTAGTTTGTTATCGTTAAGCTGTCTTTTGCTATTAAACATTAACTCATAAATCGTATTACAGAAATTATGTTTGAATTTTATGCGATTCGTGAGCAGTTCTTGCTGCTCAGGTGTGAATGATGACCGCTGTGAAGCAAACAATTTAGTATGTGCTTTCTCAATTTGTGTGAGAAACCGTTGTCGATGACTATACATATAAACAAAATCATAAAGCCCGTTATTACTCTCAAGTTCTTGTAAATATTTGCTGAGAATTTTGCGACGAATATCACCATTTCCTTTATTTTTTGAGTTAGAAGCTTCCATCTCGACTGCTATAGATTGGTTGCTCACAGCATCTATAACGATTGCATCAATCAATCGGGGATCGTTTCCGCGTTGTTCTAACTGAATTGAAATATCTCGTTCTGTAGCAAAACCGCTAATTTTTTGCGTTTTAGCGAGTTCTAGCACTACAAGTTGGACTGACAAGTCGTGAATAAGATTTCTTTCATTTACTCGACTTATATCGGAGCGAAGATACAATTCACGATTTAGTAAGAATTCTGCTTCTCTGATTCCATGGGCCGTTAGAACAATAAAGCCCCTATCAGTATTAGAAAAAGTATGATGAACCGACACTAGACCTTTCTTTTTCAGACGATTTACGAGTTTGTTAACGCTTTCGCGGCTCGTGCTGAGATGCCTTTGAAGTATTGTCTTAGTCGAAACACCGAAACCTCCGATTATAGCTATGACCGCATTTTCCCGTAGCAATCCAAGTGTCCCTGGATCGTTTGGATTTGTGATGCATATGTGATTCATAGATGTATCGATAGCTCGTTCTATATAATTCATAATTTTCTCCGTATTTAAATTAAAAATTACATAGGAGCGCATTGGGAGAAATAAGCAGGGTAGGGCACAATGCTTTGCATTATGACGAGGCTTCGCCACGCTAGGCATACTGCCTAGCTACTGAACTTTTCTACCGAAAAGTACAAACAACTTCGTTGTAGTAAACCTTCTGCACAGCAGAGCTGACGCGACTCGTCGCTGCTCTGCTTCTTGCCACGTTGTGTCGGCGACAGAAGTTTTACAAGGAGTCAGCTACCGCTGATTAAGCCTAATTTTCCCTTCAGTTGCTTCGGGAAAAGCGTTGCTGCGGATACACCTAGCAGCTTTCGTATCGTTGATACTCAGGCAAGCACAAGTTGATTCTCAACTTGTGCTTGGTTTGCTGAGGCAAACGAAAATTAGGCTTAATCTGCGATGCTGACTCCTACTACGTGAGCACCTGTGTTTCACACAGCAACTCACTGCGCAATCGTTGTTGAGCGTTGCTCAAGCTTTTTTACACATTCGTACCGAATGCGTTTTCTTAATCTTCGATTTTAGTGCTGCCACCCTAATATCAGCTTAAATGTCTCACCCATAAATATGACGATATGTTCAGATAAAAATGGCTTGAGACGTCCAGAAATAGTAAATATGGTTATCTTATGTAATATTAGTTATCTATTGGAGCATAACGCGGACTTAAAACTGGTGACTACTCTTTACACATGGATAGGAAATACAGATATTGAAAATATGCAGCAAAATGAACATGCTGCTATTTCCACGATAGCATTACAGAACCCTAAACCATTTGATCGCATTTTTATTTTTGCAAACGCTTGGGAAAAAGACTGGAAGCCTTACGAAAAGTGGTTAGTGAAACAGCTCAAAGAAGCTGGCCGTCCAAACGACAATGTTGCAATCTTCAAAGCCAATATAGCTGGCCCAACTGATTATCCGACCATAATAAGAGAAACAGAAAAGTGGATTTCCAAACTATCTGAGGAAAGTGAAGAGCTTTATATCAATATCACTTCTGGTACACCCGCAATGAGTGTTGCATCGGTATTAGTTGGTAAAGGTAAACATAACACACACTTCATCCAGTCTAGACGTGATAACACAATAGAAAATGTGGACGTTCCAGTCGATTTTGGTGTGGCTTACGCAAAATCCGCTGCGAAAAGTATTGCTAATAAAGCCGTTAAAGCGCCTTCATCTCACAAACTATTCGAGACTATCGTTGCTGAATCACAAGCAATGAAAGATGTGATCTCTAAAGCGAAACGAGTCGCTGAATCTGACCTTGAGTTGCCAGCTTTGGTTTTAGGAGAGACGGGAACGGGTAAAGAAGTGATTGCCAATGCTATTCATGCTGCGAGTCCTAGAGCTAGCAAAACACTAAAAACCGTGAACTGCGGAGCGCTACCAGAATCACTAGTTGATTCTATTTTATTCGGCCATGTCAAAGGTGCTTTCACTGGAGCTAATAGTGAACACAAAGGCCTATTCGAACAAGCTAGTGGCGGCACATTATTTCTTGATGAAGTTGGCGAATTAACGCCAAGTGTTCAAGTAAAGCTGTTAAGAGCTTTACAAGAAGGTGAAATTACTAGAGTTGGCGATAACAAAACAATTTCAGTTGATGTTAGGATTATCGCAGCGACCCACAGAGACTTGCTGCAACTTGTTGAAAAAGGTGACTTTCGTGAAGACTTATTCTACCGTCTAGCGGTTGGACTACTGCATATCCCAGCTCTCAGGGAACGTCATGAAGATATTGAGCCATTAGTCTTGGAATTAGTTGATGAACTCAACCAAGCAGCTAACAAATACCCAGGTTATAAAAGTAAGAATATTTCTGAAAAAGGAGTAAAGTTTATCAAGTCGCAGCCTTGGCACGGCAATATACGAGAGTTGTGGAACACAATTAATCGCGCTTTTCTGTGGTCAGACGCAGAAACAATCACCGACGTAGATATTAAAAACGCGCTAATAGTTCGTGCTCCAGTTTCTGATGAGTCCGAAATCTTCTTGTCACTTGGTCAACAAGTAGATATAAATAATCTCGTTGAAAAATATAAGAAAAAATATGTAAAAGCGGCAATGAAAGCTGCGGGTAATAACAAAACGAAAGCAGCAAAAATGATAGGCTTAAATAGCCAACAAGTGATCACTAAGTGGATAGAAGCACTTGATATTGAAATAGAGTAATATGCCTACAGCGCTATTGAATAAAAACTTGGCACTCGACCTGCAAATTGAGGAATAAGGAAATCAATCGGAATGAAGCAATCGATGAATTTTGAGTTTTTACGAAATGACTGGCCTGAGCTAGCTGACTTTGGCGGTTACGCCGAAGAGTACACCTATTCGGACCCTGTTGGCTCGCTTATAAAACTGCGCTCATACAGTGAACATTTAGTTGGCTGGATTTATCGAACTTTAAAGTTACCTTGCTTACCCCGTGCAACATTTAACGAGCAGTTGAAGGGAGAAGACTTTGTTCAGCTGTCATCTTCAGCAATTCTAGATAAGTTTCATTTACTCAAAAACTTAGGTAACAAAGCCGTCCACGACAACAAAGGCACCACTGGTGATGCACTGTTTGCGGTTAAGCAAGCTTACCATGTGGGGGCGTGGTTATATTGTTCGTTTCACAATGTACAAAGCGATGCTATTCCGGCATATAAAGAAATAGAAAAACCTGACGGCCAATTAAAGAAAAAGCTAGAGCAAAGCGAGGCACTGCATAAACAAGCAATGGCCGAGTTAGAAGAGCAGCGCAAAGCCTATCAAGAGCTACTACAAAAGAATAAGCAGGCCACCGCTGTCGCCGATATAGCTGTAATGCAGCACTTTACTGATTTCAGCAAAGTCGCTTCTCAAACATTAAACTTCGATGAAAACGCTACTCGAAAATATCTCATCGACTCAGAATTGAGAGAAGTGGGTTGGGATGTGTCGGATGACGGCACTTCAACGGAACAGGTTGGTCAAGAAATAGAAGTCAAATATCAACCAACGAAGACGTTTATCGGTTATGTTGATTATGTACTGTGGGATGACGACGGCAAGCCGCTTGCAGTAGTAGAGGCCAAGCGAACTTCAAAAGATGCTAGGCTTGGCAAAAAGCAAGCGAAGGATTATGCCGATGCACTAGAAAAGCAGTACGGGCAGCGCCCTGTTATGTTTTATACCAATGGGCACGATATATACATCTGGGATGACGTTCAAAAGTATCCACCTCGTAAAATTTATGGTTATTACTCCAAAAGCTCATTGCAGCATTTAGTAAAGTTTCAACGAGTCGAAAAACAGCCGTTATCCTCAGTTGAAATAGATCATGGTATCGCTGGCCGACGCTATCAATTAGAAACCATCACACGTGTTCATGAAACCTTTGAACTAAAACGCAGAAAAGCGTTAATCGTTCAAGCTACGGGTACTGGTAAAACAAGGGTTTCAATTGCGTTAACTAAATCACTCCAAGAAGCAAAATGGGCAAAACGAATTCTATTTTTATGTGACCGCAAAGAGTTACGTAAACAAGCCAACAAAGCCTTTGTCGATTTTTTACAAGCTAAGCCTTACGTAGTGGGTAAGAGTGAGAAGAAATATCGAGATAATGCCCGTATTTTTATTGCTACATACCCAGGCATGATGAGCATCTATGAAGACTTCGATGTCGGATACTTCGACCTTATCATTGCTGATGAATCACATCGCTCTGTCTATAACGTGTTTGGTAATATCTTTAAATATTACGATTGTCTGCAAGTAGGTTTAACGGCGACGCCAGTAGAAATGGTATCTCGCTCTACCTGCCAGCTATTTGGTTGCGACTACAAAAGTCCTACGGCGAATTACCCGCTGGAAAAAGCCATTGCAGAAGATCACTTAGTGCCATTCGATATAATGACAATGACCACTAAGTTTCTACGAGAAGGGATAAATCAGCGCTCGTTAACGGATGAGCAAATCGCAGAACTAGAAGACAACGGTGAAGATCCAAATGAGCTAGAGTTTAATGCTCAAGACATTGATAAAGCGGTTATGAACCTTGATACCAATCGTCAAATAATTCGAAACTTGATGGAAAATGGTATCAAAGACAAAGACGAACAGCTCATTGGTAAGACGATTATCTTTGCCCGTCGTATTGACCATGCTCGTTTGCTCAAAGAATTGTTTGACGACATGTATCCAGAGTTAAGTGATGGCTTCTGTGAAGTTATTCACTCTGACGAGCCACGTGCCGAAGCCCTCATCGATCAGTTCAAAGGCATAGAAGGCGAGCCGGAGAAAGATATCACTCTGGCAATATCGGTAGATATGTTGGACACAGGTATCGATGTGCCAGAAGTTGTCAATTTAGTGTTCGCAAAACCTGTTAAGTCAAAGGTCAAATTCTGGCAAATGATTGGGCGTGGAACACGTTTATGCCCCGATCTATTTGGCAAGGGCAAAGACAAAACACGCTTCTTAATTTTTGACCACTGGAATAATTTTGATTATTTCGAATTCGATTACGAAGAAACCGAGCCAACTGTTACCAAATCGTTAGCACAGAAGCGTTTTGAAATGCGTATGCTGCTGGCCTCTACCGCACTTAACAAGTTTGAACGCGAGTCGTTTTTAGTGGTAGCTAAGTTACTTAAACAAGACATTGATTCACTTGATAAACGCAACATCAATATTCGCGATAGCTGGCAAATTGTCGAGCAAATGTCAGATGAAAAGCTGTTAAATCAATACGCAAAACAAACGGTACATTTGCTAGAAACTGAAATTGCGCCGCTGATGCAATGGCTGGATACCCGCAAGCAGAGTAAAGCCATACGCTGGGATATACTTATTGCGCAAACTCAGCAAACTTTGTTTGATGCGCCAACTGAGCTTGGCGAGCTAAAAGCTGAAATCTTCTCTGTGATTGACCGCTTACCAGTCAATATGAAACAAGTTCAAGATAAGGCGGAATACATTAAGCATCTGCTCAGCGATGAATACTGGCTTATGCCAACCTTTGAAAAGTTGGAGCAATCTCGTTTAGCACTGCGTGATATCATGTGGCTACTGGAAGGGGAAATTTTACCGCCTCCTGCACCCACAAAGTTGCTCGATATTAAGGAAGATGCTGCTGAATATGAAATCAGTGCTCGCGCTTCCAAAATTGAATCTATCGATTACAAAATTTATTTGCAGAAGGTTGAAGAAGCATTAAAGCCAATTTTTGATAGTCATCCAGTATTACAAAAGATTAGAAACGGCCAGGCTGTTTCCGAAAACGAGGTTTTACAGCTAAACAGTATTATCCATACACGTCATGCAGATGTGGATATCGAAACGCTAAAATCGTTTTATCCAGAGTCGAGTAAATCACTCGATACCTTACTTCGAAGCATTGTTGGTATGGATGCGAAATACATTGAACAAAGTTTTACCGAGCACTTACAAAACCATCGTATGAGCGCACAAGCACAGCGTATAATCGATATGTTAGTTGGGCATATTGCCCGCAGCGGCGGCATAAAAATGGCCGACTTAGACAAAGCGCCATACAACCGAATTTATGAAGGTGTATTAGGTAACAGTGAAGACGATGTTTTCGCTTTGCTAAAATCGCTCGAGCTACCTGACCCTGTCTCAACGATTGAGGGAAGAAGTGACTAAAGGAATGAAAATGACTGGTACAACAGAATCGCGGATGAGTATGCGACTAAAGCTATTACACGAATCAGGAGATCATCTTTATCCGGTTCGAATGAAAAATACTCAAACGGGCAAAGTTGCATTTCGCGTTAGCGAACAAGGTAATAAACTTATTGATTGTATTGAAGTTGATTGTGAACAAACCATGTTGGATTACGTGGTAAAAAAAGGTTTCTCGGTAAGAGCAAGAACACTTCCTACCACTAAAAAGCGCGAAGGCTTGTACGGCATTAACAAACGCTCTATCACATCTTACCAACTCACGTAATTTTAGCAGCAAATTAAACAGTTTAAGCCCGTGCCTTTATGTTGGTGCGGGCATATGAAATATAAAGAGAACACCATGATAACAGGCGAATTAAAAAGCAGCGTAGACAAACTTTGGTCTGAATTTTGGACGGGAGGCATAGCAAACCCGCTTACCGTTATCGAGCAGATCACTTTCCTAATGTATGCTCGTTTACTCGATTTACACGAGCAGCGCGATGAAAAACGTGCGCAGCTGCGAGGCACCAGTTTTAAGCGTCGCTTTAGCGAGGAACAGCAACATATTCGTTGGCATCGTTTCCATCATCAAGATGCAGATACCATGTTAAAAGTGGTGCGAGATGAAGTATTCCCGCATTTTAAAGACATTGCTGGCGAAGGTTCATTGTTTAGCGGTTTTATGAAAGACGCCCAATGCATGATCCAAAAGCCAACTTTAATGGTCTCGGCGGTTGAGATGATCAATAAACTACCGTTAGAAGATAGTGATACCAAAGGGGATTTGTACGAATACCTTCTGAGCAAACTGACTACAGCAGGTATTAATGGTCAGTTCCGCACACCGCGCCATATCATTCGTGCCATGGTGGAAATGTTAGATCCAGAGGTTAATGACCGCATATGCGATCCTGCCTGTGGCACAGCAGGGTTTTTAAGCGTTGCTTATGAATACCTTTTAGAGAAATACACCTCTCCTGAGGGGATTCATACCGAAACGGTAATCGATGAGAAAGGCCAGCAACAGCAGGTAAAAATTTACAGTGGTGACCTATTACTTGAGCACCGTGACCATGTAGACACAGACATGTTCCACGGTTTTGATTTTGACTCGACCATGTTACGTATTGCTGCAATGAACTTAGTGATGCACGGTATTGCCGAGCCAGATATTCATTATCAAGACACCTTAAGTGGTCGTTTTGCCGAGCGCCACCCAGAGCAAAGCAAAGAAGCCTTCTCGATGATTTTAGCTAACCCACCGTTTAAGGGAAGCTTAGACGAAGAAGACGTGGACGATGCTATTTTACGTATGGTTAAAACCAAAAAGACCGAGCTGTTATTTGTAGCTCAAATTCTTCGTATGCTGAAAAACGGTGGTAAAACAGCGATCATCGTACCAGACGGTGTATTGTTCGGCTCATCAAAAGCCCACCAACAACTGCGCAAACACATAGTTGAAAACAACGAATTACAAGGCGTGGTATCGCTGCCATCAGGGGTATTTAAACCTTACGCGGGCGTTTCAACGGCGATTTTGTTTATTACCAAAGGCTCAGTTACTGATCATGTTTGGTTTTATGACTTACAGAACGATGGCTTGTCATTAGACGATAAACGCACCATCATAAAAGAAAACGACTTGGAAGATTTAGTCGCGTCGTTTAAAGCACGTGATAAAGCGATTGCGGAAACAGAAGAAAATGACTGTATCGTTACAGACGAAAAGAAACACTTCTGGGTAAGCAAAGACGATATTGCAGCCAACAAATATGATCTGTCCATTAACCGCTATAAAGAAGTGGTATATGAAGAAGAGCAATACGATCACCCAAAAGAGATCTTGAGCAAGTTAGTTGATTTGGAGAGTGAAATATTAGCTGACTTAAAAGACTTGGAGAAGATGCTGTGAGTTGGCCTGTTGTAGAGCTAGGCTCTGTTGTTTCGTTTGTTGGCGGCTCTCAACCCCCTAAATCGGCGTTCAAGTATGAGCTAGAAGATGGTTATGTTCGATTATTGCAAATTAGGGACTATAAGTCTGACCGTAATTTAACTTATGTTCCAATAGACTCGACTAAGAAATTTTGCTCCAAGGATGATGTTATGATCGGGCGCTATGGGCCTCCGGTATTTCAGATATTAAGGGGGCTAGAAGGTGCATACAATGTAGCTCTCATGAAAGCTCAACCAAATGAAAAGGTAGATCGAAATTACTTATTTTATTTTTTAAAACAGGAAAAGCTATTTCGCTTCATTGACGGTTTGTCTCAGAGAACCGCAGGTCAAAGTGGAGTTGATATGGAAGCTTTGAAAGCTTATCCATTACTACTTCCACCACTCGACGAGCAAAAGCGAATTGCGGCGATTTTAGATAAAGCCGATGCCATCCGCCGTAAACGCAAACAAGCCATCGACCTCGCCGACGACTTTCTCCGCAGCGTGTTTTTAGATATGTTTGGCGATCCGGTGACTAACCCTAAAGGGTGGGAAGTTAAGAGAGTTGAAGATATTGCAGCTAAAGAAAAATATTCAATAAAAGCTGGGCCATTTGGTTCTGCCCTAAAAAAAGAAGATTACGTAGAGAGCGGGTACAAAATTTACGGACAGGAGCAGGTAATAAAAGACGATCTTGAATTTGGAGACTATTATATTGATTCAGAAAAATTTGAACGTTTGAAATCTTGCTCGATAAATGAAGGCGATATGCTAATTAGCCTTGTCGGTAGCTTTGGCAAAATCTCAGTTGTTCCTAACAAGTACCAAAAAGGAATAATTAATCCTCGATTAATGAAAGTGAAGTTTGATAGTGAGCTAGCGAACCCTTGGTTTATGAAATTCCTTTTAACGACTAAAGAAATGCTAACCAAAATAGCTAATATGTCTCATGGAGGAACTATGGGAATATTAAATGTCGGAAAAGTGAAGGAGTTACCTGTAATTAATCCTCCATTAAATCGACAAATGGAGTTTTTGAATATTCAAAGCCAAGTCAAGAAGACAGTTCAAAAATTTGACGAATCAGAAATTAACAACCTGTTTAATTCCTTAAGCCAAAAGGCTTTCTCTGGAGAATTATAGGATTAAATTAACTAACAACAAGGATGTTTTATGTCACAGTTACTCAACGCCATTGAAGAGCGCCAATTACTCGGTATTAACCCGCAAGATGAAAACAACATCAGTGAATACCTTGATTATGCATTAAACCCTAATAGCGAAAATAAGGAACAAGGCACAGCAAACGATTTTCAAGTTATTGTGGTGCCATCCCTTTGGATAAACAGCACGAAACATAAGCGGCAGCTAGCACCTGTGTTTGAGCAATATGCTCTACATGCTTTGGTTGATGTTGGCGCTATTTGGTCGCCTGTCACCAGTGTATCTTTTAGTTTGTTAGTCTTGGGCTATGAGCCTGTTAGTGACGTTCTAATGGCCGACTTTTCGGCGAATGCTCCAGCACAAAAGAGCAGCCCAGTCGATTCTAAACTAACACACAAAGCAGATAAATCGGGCGAGTTACCTAATATTGTTTACACCGAAACATTCACACAATTTCTAGCGCAAATTGAACAAGAACTTTTTGGCGCAGCTAGTTCCGCAAAGAATGAGCAACAAGAGCAGCCGTTCAATATTTTCAAAGTGCCAGTCAACGAGCTTGATATGTCACGCTTACAGGTTGCTTTTTATCATCCGGACAATCAAATCGATATAAACCGCTACAAAAAAGCCAAATTTGAAGCCTTAGAAAAGTTAGCCGATATCAAAATGGTGAACTCAGTTAAACGGGGTGACTTGGTTCAGGGGCAAGTGTTTAAATGGCCGTTAGTAGGGAAAGCTAAGCTACCTTGTAACCAGAATGAATTACCGATTACTGAAGGTGATGCGACAAATCAGGTGTTGGCGGAGCGCGATATTATTATCACACCCAATTGCTCAAAGGTGTTTTTGGTCACCAAAGAGTTGAAAGGTGTTTACGCTCCAGCACATAGTTTTCATGTTCGCCTTCGGGCTAACGTAGCAGTTTCAGCACAATACTTATCTTTGTATTTACAAAGTGAGTTTGCCAAAAAGTATTCGCTCAAAATGGCGATCGGTAGCGTAATTCCACGTGTTGCGCTTAATGATTTTCAAAAGTTACCTATTTTATTACCTGATGATGACACCTTGGCGAAAATCGATGAGCTTTATCAACGGCTGCAAACACCAGAGTCAGATCTCGACAAAATCAATAACCTCATTGCAGGCACTAAAGACCAAGGCCGTTTGCAAGATAGTTTTTTGTTAGAAGAGCTAGAAAAGTTACGTATTTCAAAGCGCAGCATTATCGAAAAATTGATAAAAGATGATTTAAAAGAACTGAAAGTATGCATTGACAAAGGATTGTATAAATCCTCAATGGTGCTCTGTGGCTCAATTTTAGAAGCCATTATTCTTGACTGGTTATCTGAAAGCGAAAAACACGATTACTATCGCGATGGTGTAGGAATTAGTTTAAACGAAGCTATCACATCCCTTAAAAAGCTCGGTGAACTGGATTATGAAGCTGCAAATGCTGCACATAATATTCGTACAATGCGCAACCTTATTCACCCTAGAAACTACTTTCAAAACCAAGGAAAAGTAACCAAGCGTGAGTGTAAAAAATTGCTAGAGCAATTAAAAATTATCATTGCAGCGTATCAAAAATTATAAAAGTAATTATTATTATTATTTAGTAATTATACTTACTTTACTTATTTATGCTTGTGGTGTAAATTTCAATAAAAACAGTCTCTTATATTTTGGTCTGATTTTCGCTATTTCATATGTATCCAATCATATGAGGAAGAAAACATGACCTTTATTGTGAAAGAAGATGATCGACTTTTAATTGCACCAGACCTTACAAACAGCCAGCACGCGCAGACAAGAGAAGGGCAAAGAGGGATATCTAAAAAGCAGGTAATGCTTACTTACAAATATGGTCGCGTTATTCACGCAAGACGCGCTACCTACTATGTTATTGGAAAAAAAGAAATTGAAAGATATGGCTCTATTGAGCCTGATCTGAAAGCGATGAATGGAATCCAGCTTGTTGTGTCGTCAAATGGAACAGTATTGACAGCCTTCCGAAATAAAGACCTCAGAAAGATCCGTCCATTCAAGCACAGCCACAAACACTTACATTAATTTACAGTTGATTGAATTGAGTCAATCTAAGTTAAAAGGATAGAAACAAAAATGAGTCTAAAAAAATTCGCAGTAGCAAAAGCAAGAGCACTCCCTGTCATTATTCTAGCGGATACCAGTGGCAGTATGTCGGTAAACGGGAAGATCGCAGCCCTAAATGAAGCCGTTCAGAACATGGTTGCGACATTCAAACAAGAATCTGCACGACAAGCTGAAATTCAAGTGGGTTTAATTACCTTTGGTGGCGATAGCGCTGAGATGCACTTACCACTTGCTAAAGCGTCAGAAATAGAGGCTATGCAGCCACTAGATGCGTTTGGTCGCACACCAATGGGACATGCGTTCGAACTGGCTACTGAGGTGCTTGAAGACAAAGAACTGATTACGTCTCGCGATTATCGCCCTGTTTTAATTTTACTTTCTGACGGTATCCCTACCGACAGTTGGCAAGCTGGTTTAGAACGTTTAACCACCAGTGAGCGAGGTCAAAAAGCCAGCCGCTTTGCAATGGCAATAGGGGCTGAAGCTAATATCGATGTACTTGAAGCATTCAACAACGACCTAGAAGCGCGAGTATTTAAAGCCAATGAAGCCAGAGATATTCACCGCTTCTTTAGAGCAGTCACTATGAGTGTAACAGCACGCTCGCAAAGTAGAACCCCCAACGAACTTGCGCCGATTAACTTTGATGAATTAGACCACGATGACGACGACTTGGGCTTAGACCTAGAAGGCTTGTGATGAGCATTTGCCATTTAAGCGTTTCTGTTATTGGGCCTGGTCATTTGTTAAATGGTCAGCCTAATCAAGATTCAGTGCTAGTAAAGCGAGTGCCAAATGGCTGGCTAGCTGTGGTTTGCGATGGCATGGGATCTAAGCCTCATTCGGATATAGGATCAAGGCAAGCATGCCGAGCTGCTTTTGACGTCATCAAGACGGTTGATTTCAATATTGAGAGCAAATCGCTTATCAAGCGGATTTATCAACACTGGCTGGACTCGCTTGGCAATATGACAGCCAACGACGCGGTAACAACGTGTTTGATTGCCTGGGTCTCTGATAGCGGAGAGCTAAGAACGTTTCAGATAGGCGACGGTTTAATTTTAACTTCGCAACAGACAACTGAGCGTTCGGATACAAATGATTTTGGCAACATCACTACAGGCTTAGGAAAATCCAAACAGTTTTCCGACTGGCAAGTTACAAAGCAGCAATTGAAAGTAGGCGATGTGATTGCGTTGATGACCGACGGCATTAGTGAAGATATCAACCAAGGTATGGAACTGGCGTTCGTTAATTCAATTGTTGAAAGCACTGATGGCAAGAGCATTAGGCAAGCTAAAGCTTGGTTAAAAAACGAATTTAGAAATTGGGGCACGCCTAATCACACAGATGACAAAACACTTGCAATATTGGTTTTGAGCTAGCTGTGCAGAATAAGGGATATAAAAATGGCAAGTGGGCAAACTAAAAAACGGATAGTTACTGACACTTTTGGTCAAGAGTTTGAGTTAGTTAAAAAGATTGGACATGGTGGGCAGGGAGTTGTTTGTACAACGCAAGTTGATAACGTGCTAGTAAAAATGAGCACCCAGCGAGACAAAAATAAAAAGAGAAAATGGCTTGAGCATGTTCATTGGTTAATGAGGCAGCCTTTAGAGCAATTAAACATTGCTAAACCCTTCTCGCGCATTGCTATGAAAGGAAATAACTTTGGTTATGCAATGGAACTGATGGACGGGTTAATTCCACTAGAAAAAGTTATGAATGAAACTGAAGAGTTAATCGCTTCAGAGGGTTCAATAGATCATTACTTATCTACAGGTGGCTTAAAGCGTCGGATGACTATTTTGGCAAAGCTTGCCAGAACACTGTCAGATCTCCATGCGAGGGGATTAGCTTATGGTGATTTATCACCAGCTAACATATTTGTTTCAGAAAACCCTGATTACTCTGAAGTATGGCTGATTGATTGTGACAATATCTGCATTAATCAGCGCGAAAGTTTTGATTCAGTAGAACAAGAAGGGCAGGCAGGTCGAATCTTTAGCCCTGGGTTTGGTGCTCCAGAAGTAGTTAATGGCGATAGCCTTGTTTCATCGCTAACGGATGCATGGAGTTTTGCAGTTGTTGCGATGAAGTTATTGACAACTAATCACCCATTTATTGGTGAGGTTGTTGAAAATGGGACACCTGAAGACGAAGAGAGAGCGTTTGCGGGGGAGCTGCCTTGGATATACCACCCAACAGATCATTCTAATGCCCTAGATGAAGATTATCCCAAAGGCATACCACTAGAACTGGTAGCGTTAAACCCACTTTATAGTTTATTCGAGCAGTGCTTCAACGCGGGTAAAGACGAACCGCTAGCTAGGCCAAGTTTAGCTGAATGGGCGGGGGTTCTGGAAAAGCTTACGCATATGCTAGTGAAGTGCCAAAACAGCGAATGCAATGCTTCTTTTAACTATGTGGTGCGTGACCGAAAATTAGAGTGTCCTTTTTGTGATTCGTTAATAGGCGGCCGCCAAATTTTGTATATTCGTAACTATTTGTATGATGAGTCGATCACGGCTTTAGAAAATGCTGATGTTCGTGATGCTTACATAAATACTGGGTGCAACCAAACGCTTAATATTGGTGAAACCATTGTAATCAAAAACTCTTGCCCTGGTTCTCTGTACTGGTCTGAATCACAAGAACTGTTATCCCTAAGTTTTTCAAAAGAGGGTTTAGAGATCACTCCGATAGGTGCTAAATCTTTTGAGATGGGGTTTGCAGACTTTAGGTTAGAACTAGACAAACACAAACTTCAAACGTTCAACTCTAAAACGCCCATAGCTGCCTCAACGAGAGCGAATAGGTGGTTAATAATTGTGCCGATCGTTGATACGCCGGAGCCACAAATAGCTAATTTGTTCAGGTTGAGGTGGTAGGCTGATGATTACTCAAGACTTAAGACATTTAACTCAAGAAACGATTATTGAAATTGTCATTGAAGAGGAGGCTATTTCGGCGCTTGATTGTAAGCAAGATATCTCTTTTCATTTAACCCACGACGAGCTGTTTATTAAGCAAAATGACCTTTTGGCACAAGTTACCAACGCTGAAGTGTTTGATAACTATGGTGACATTGAGCACTTTATTTGGATACCGATTTCTAAACAAGAAAAGAAGGTGCTTATTCAGACGATCCCTTGCTTACCAAATTATTTGGATTTTCACGAGCTACAAGTGTCGGTAGACGAGAATATTATTGAGCAAGTTTCTAAACTCGCAAAGCTAAAAAATAAAGACATTGATAGCGTAGCGGAATGGCTAAAAAGCGAGTTTGTACTTGAAGTTAATAATCAGTCGAAAGTGTTAACGGCGGTATCTAATGCAAGCGTCGCGGATAACAGAGGATTAACGATTGTAGGTAAAAATAGCTTACTTGAAGTGCAATTTACGCCCGAACAAAGGGTGTGGGCGAAATCAGTTAAAAAGCTGCATCGTAAAATCAAGTTCAATTTAAGTTCGTTAGATTGTGAGTTATCGTTTGTTGACTATACGGTTGCAGCCCGCATTCAAGATCCTTTAGTTAAGCAAAAACTTGAGGAGTTAAATCGTGATAATTCAACATACATAAACTTGTGGAACCAATACAACCAAAAAGTTAAAGAAAAGGCGGTGGAACTTGCCAACAACGCTGGCTTCGTTCGTTATATCAAAATCGATAAAGAAGACTCAGTTGATGATGTTAAGTGGAAGTTTTACTTCCAAGAAAAAGATATTGAGAAAGTTAAACAGATTGCCGCAACTTTAAGAGAAGAGCCTAACCATACGTTAGAGATAAACAAGCGATTGCCTAGCTGGTTAGAGAATAATATTGGTGATATAGGGCTTGAGAAGGATGAAAAGGTAGAAAGTATTTCTGCTCGATTTTCGGGGCACACTAATCAGTATATAACGCTCAAGTTAAACTCTTACGGAAAGCCTGAAGAAAAAGGTGTTATTTATTTGTCGATTAGTGGCTCAATTGTACAGACGCAGCGACGCGAGCAGGCTAGGGATGCTATTACAAACTTCTTGAACCCAATGAAAGATCTACGTCTGTTATTGGAAGACCAAGATTTTAGTATCTCAAGGCAAAAGCAGGCCAAACACAAACTGAAGCCGCTAACCGCAGCCGCGCGAAGTTCATTCAAAGGTGAGCCAACAGAAAAACAGATAGAAGCACTAGACGTTGCTTTAAATACACCTGATATAGCGTTAATTCTTGGGCCTCCAGGCACAGGCAAAACTCAAGTTATTAGTGCGTTACAAAATAGGTTGGCGGAAGAACATAAAAGTAATTTAACGGGGCAAATACTACTTACCAGCTATCAAAATGATGCGGTTGATAATGTCATTGCCAGATCTGAAGCGTTTGGTATTCCCGCTATTAGAGCGGATGACAACACGCGTGCCCCTTTTCTTTTGGAGCAATGGAGCAAGAAACAAATACATAATTTGACTGAAGTCGCGAATGAGCTATCTCAAAACGACAGCAGTTATAAAATTATAAATAATATTCGAAAAGACATAGCAGCCATATTAGCGTCGCGTGTAGATAAAAAGCAAAAACACGAGCGTATAAAAAGTCTTCTTGAAGATATTGATAACCTTAGAATAAACCACGGTTTTGATATACCTCAGTCCCTGAAGGCAAAACTTGAGCAACAGTTTGACACTCAAGTTGATGAGAACAACCCGCCTTCTAACCGATTATTGCTGCGTCAAGTTAGAGGTTTACGAACCTCTGAGCGAGCGTATGACGATGATGGTTATGAACAGTCTTTCAAGTGTCTATCCGCTTTACGCAGAACAGGGCGATTTGTAGAAGAAGTAGAAGTTCTAGATAAAATTATCGAGAAGCTGACTCTAAGTGCCAAAGACTTTGAAAAACTCAGAGAAATCAAAAATAAGTTACTCGACGATTTAATCCCCGATTACCGACCTAAGTCGTTACAAGTTGAGCTTTCAAAAGAAGAAATATCAACGCTCCATCAATTGAACGACGTAATCGCTAAGCACGCAATGAATTGTGCAGCGGGAATACCTGATGTTATCGAGGAGTATTTAGACTTAATCAAGTATCAACCGGATTACCTTGCAAAAAGTGTTAGAGACTACACCACGTCAATTGGTGCATCGTGTCAGCGCTCTGCGGGTCAACAGGTTGAAAAGTATAAAGAGCAGATTAATAGCTCTTTGGATGAAGTCGGCGGAGACTTTACCTTCGATACCGTTATTGTAGATGAGGCTGCCAGAGCAAACCCGCTTGATTTGTTTATTCCAATGGCTTTAGCAGCGAAGCGAATAGTTTTGGTTGGAGATCACTTCCAGCTACCGCAAATGTTAGAACCTGATATTGAAAAAGAAATGATTGAAGCAGGTGACTTGCAACAAGAGACTGCTAAAGCCATCAAAATGAGTCTTTTCGAGCGACTTTATACGCAATTAAAAGCTCGCCAAGCCAAAGACGGAATTCAACGAACAGTTATGCTGGATACCCAGTTCAGAATGCATCCAGATATCGGTAGTTTTGTAAGTCGTTCGTTTTATGAAGCTGAAGGAGAGCCAAAGCTTGAAGCAGGCTTAAGCAAAGATCATTTCGAACTCGGTATTGCTAAGTACAAAGGTAAAGTAGCCGAGTGGATTGACCTGCCGCTTCAGTCTGGCAAAGAGCAACGTTCAGGGACTAGTTGGCAACGTGATTGCGAAGCACAAAAAGTTGTTAGTGAAGTGCAAGAGCTTTTTGCAGAAAATCCTAATTTAAGTGTAGGTGTAATTACCTTTTTTGCAGCCCAACGAGAGTTAATTCTAAATAAGCTTGCGCAAGTAGGCATTTGCCAAAAATTGGAAGATGATTGGGAGTATCTGCCTGGCTTTAAAACCACTGAAGAGGGAGATGAAAAAATTCGAGTTGGTTCTGTTGATGCGTTTCAAGGAAAGGAGTTTGATGTGGTGATCCTATCAACGGTTCGCTCAAATAACATTAAGGCATCAGATGAGAATGGATATCGAAAAAAATACGGTTTCATTCGCACACCAAACCGTTTAAACGTAGCGTTTAGTCGCGCTAAGAGCTTAATCAAAGTTGTTGGTGACAAAGAGATGTTTTCTTGCGACTCAGCTGAAGAAGCCATTCCTCAAGTGTGGGCATTTATTCACGAACTCTGTGGGGGCAGACCATGATTACACACAGAGATATTCAGGATGCTTGCTATTTGAAAAGTAAGCTGAATCGATACCAGAATGAAAAAGATATTTTTTGGCCTTTTTATCTATGGCGAGTAGCTGCTCCCAAAAATAAATCAAGTTTAAATATTTTTCAGATGTTAGTGCTAAAGCTTATTTTGGCAGGGTGCCGTGAAAACGAAAAATTATGTCGATATAGCAATTTAGATAAAGAGCTTATCAGGCACATATTAGCTCAATTAACTAATGAAGGTTATCTTTATGGTTGGAGCCATACAGACAAAGCCAAGCAGTTACTTCTAGGTGTAGAAGAATCTACAAACGAGAAAACAAGTTATTACATACTGCAAGATGCTACAACGGGAAAGTTGATGCCGAGGGTACTTTCTACACTACCACACATTGAAGGAATGGATTTTACTGAGCGTTTCCCTCAATTTGTTCGAAGCAAAGGCTCAGGTAAGTTAGTAAAGCCCTTGTTAATCAGTGATACCGTTAAGCCAGAAGCGCCAACATCAGAGCAGATGAACACCAGCTTAAGAGCCTATCGCAGAGTATTGAACCAGTTAAAGCAAGCTGATTTTTATGTATCTGACGATACGTTAGAAGTTACCTATTCCATTGAGTTTATTGAGCCTGAGCCTATCGCAGCGTTTATCCACACCAAGTTATTTTCAACAATTTCTGGTGAGCGCTCGTGGTATTTATCTGACCCCACAGGATTAACTGAAACTCTTCCAGAATTGAACGATATTGCTGAGCTGCTGCTAGCCTCGAATAAGCACCTTGCTTCTAGAGTTAGTGAGGTGATGGGGATTGCAGAAGACGAACAACCACTAGGTCATAACCAACAAGAACAGCTTTTTGAAGAGCAGGCAAAAGTTGAGTTATTGGCTAGCTACCCGTGGGTACAGCAATACTCGCTTATAGAGAAGCATGTATTAGCAACATTGAGGTTTAAAAAGAGAGTCGAAAAGAGAGTCGATGACTTTAAACCCCCTAGATCTGAAGATTTAGAAGGATTATTGAGCGAGCTGCAAAAAGTAATCGAAGCTTGGTTAAAAACCTTAATGAAACCTGATGAGTCTAACAGCGATTGGGAAGTATTAGTCATGCGTTGGAATACTACGCGTAATGGCGAACGACCTATATTTCAGCATGACAAAAGGCTTGTTGAGCAAATTTATTTAAGCGTTAACGGCGTCAGTACATTTTCAGCGAAAAGGTTATCAACCGTCAAAGGGGGCAACGTTCAGTCAGCAATGACAAGAGGAAATCAATCATTAAAGCCGATGCTAGCCGCCGTACTATTGACGTTACCACATGTTGTTGAGCAGTTATCCACGCTGCTACCTAATTGGTTAGATGATGCTATTCGACTTGCTGACGACAGAAATAGAAAGGCGAGTCATGCCAGTAGTGAAGTTTTGACAAAAGAAGAGGTCCAAAGTCACCTCGATTCAACAAATGAATTATTAACAGTTTTAGAAAAAGTATTAGGAAGGAAATAATGGCGAAAAGAAACCGAGCAAGGAAGCCGCAGGCAACCGCTACAAATACAGCAAATGTAGAACTTGATAAATTAGATAATGCTCTAGCTGCCGTAGATAACCTAGTGGAGAGTGAGAACGGCTCTTTTGTCGGCGCTATGGCTGAAAAGTTTAAGAAAGCGAAAACGTCACACGATGCTGCGAGTGAAGAGCAAAAGAAAGTCGCTTCAGAAACTTTCGGTAATGATATTCAAACGTTGGTTGGCGAACTTAAAAAGTTAGTAGAGCAAAACAAGAAGGTTGAAGTAGAGAATAAGCAAAGTTTAGCGAGACAAAAACAATTAGAGGAATCGTTAGAAGAACTAAAGAAGAAAGCCGAGGCTGAAAAGAAAGAGCTAGATAAGCAAACTAAAGAGCTGTTGGCGAGTAAGAAAAAAATTGCTGAAGATAGAGCTGAATTAGCCATAAAACTAGAAGAGCTGAAGGAACAAGAACTTGACGCTGAAAGTGGGTTCGCAGTAAAACACATGGAGATGCTCAATTCATTTGAAGAAAAACAAAATAAGCTTCATGAATCATTGGAGCAGAAAAAGCTAAAGCTTGAGAAAGAATTAGAGGAGCTAAACAAGTCAAAGCAAACGTTAAACGAAGCTGAAAAGACTTTGCTGGATGAAAAGCTACAACAGTTATTCGCTAAAGAAGCTGAATTAGATGAAAAAGAGATTCAGTTAAAACAAGAAAAAGCACTTATTGAGAGGATGCGTAGGCAGGCGCAATTAACCGACGAAGAAGCAAGTAGTTATAAAATTTCACTTAAAAATGAAATCGAAAAAGAATTTGCTTATCAGATATCTTCACTCGAAAACCAGAAAGCAAACCTTGAGAAACAAATCGCCCAGTATGATCAAGGTGAAAAGCAGTTACTTGCAAAGCTAAGTTCTTTTAAAGAATTAGAAAGACAGTTTGAAGACGCTACGCCGCAAGAGGTTATTGAACAGCTTAGTCATTACAAGCAAACAGTAAACACTCTGCGCTCACAGTTAGATGAAAAGCCTAGTGAGCAGCTTGAAGAGAATTTTAAACAACTCAAAAAGACATACGAGGCACTAGAGCAGGAATACAACAATGCTCATACAGAGTTACAGCAAAACAAAGTGCAACTCACGAAAAGTCGAAAGTCTGTTATTGAGTTAGAACAGATTCAAAAACAGAAACAAGCTTTGGAAAAGCACAATCAATTGCTGAAAGCAGCAGTTGATCAATTAAGCGCTGACGTTGATGATTTAGTTAATAAGCAACAAGCCAAAACTGCCTTCCCCGCTCTTTTGGGGCTAGATAGCAAACTAAGAGCCAAAGGAAGAACCGAATCTGTTCCTTCATTAAGCGAGTTTGCGAATGAGCTTCAGCATCGTATTGCTTGGGATGCGAATGAGCAAAAGGAGCTGTACTATCGATTTGAAGATATTTGTCTGTTTATCGCAGGCCTTGCTATGAGCCGTTTACACATCTTACAAGGAATCAGCGGTACAGGTAAAACTAGCTTGGCAAAGGCATTTGCTAGAGCAGTTGGTGGCGGTGTGAAAACTATTTCTGTTCAAGCTGGCTGGCGAGATAAAGGTGACCTAGTCGGTCATTTTAACGCATTCGAGAAGAAATTTTACGAACAAGAAACGTTACAAGCATTGTATGAAGCACAATCTCCGGCATTTAGCGATCGTCCTTATATTGTTTTGTTGGACGAAATGAACCTTTCAAGACCAGAACAATATTTTGCAGAGTTTTTATCTGCTTTGGAGTTAGATCCCAAAGACCGTATTCTTACCTTGATGACAACGGGCCAACCCAATGGACCGGAAAACTTGATTGAAGGGAGAAAAATTAGAATACCTGAAAACCTGTGGTTTATAGGCACAGCTAACCATGATGAAACAACCTTCGAGTTTGCCGATAAAACTTATGATCGTGCCCATGTCATGGAACTGCCGAGACATAAAAATACGTTTGAAATAAACAAAGACCATGAGCCTATTAGCTACAGCTTTGAATCATTAGAAGTCGCTTTCGAAAGAGCGGCAAATACACATCGCTCTAAGGTCGCTAAGCTTATTCAAGAACTCGATGGCTCTGAGTTTTCAATGATATTAGAGGAAGATTTTAACGTTAGTTGGGGAAATCGACTTGAGCGGCACCTTGTTAGGTTCATTCCTGTCATGCTTGAGTGTGGTAGTGATTTAGGTTTTGCCTTAGATCATATGTTAGCAACTAAGGTATTAAGAGCTGGTAAAGCGACTGGGCGCTATGACACGGAACATGATGACATCTCAAATCTCATTGATGCATTGAAAGCGTTTTGGCGTTCTCAAGGCTTCAATTCAACACCGGAGGCGAGTTTAAAACTCTTAAATAATGAGTTGAAGAAAAAGAGTAGCTTTTGATGATTGCTTGGTATGACAGGTTTAGAGGGAGGCTGGTTAAACAGCTTCCAGAGCAAATCACATCTGAAAGATATACTGCACAAGAGACGTGTGTTTTTAACGGACATTCAAAAATTCAGCCAGCTGACCCTCTTGTTAACGATGGAACCGATAAATTTCAAATCGAACACCAGTTAGGCTCATTTGTTAAGAACGAAAAGTCGGAACAACTTGAGACTGAGCTTGAGATTATCGAAAGCGCAATATTCGCATATCAAGAAGCGAATGATTTGGGGAAAGATAGTTCTTTTCTAATTCCAGATAAACTGCTTGCTCGCTTTGAACTAACTAAATTTGAAGAGTTATTAGTTGATGTCCTTAGAAAAGGTCATCTGCAAGAAATAGCCATAAGACCTAGAATGGAGTTAGTTTATGAAGAGCATCTTGTTCCAATATCCAGAGCGAAAAAAATAGCGGGTTCCGCAAATGCTCATTTGGCCTCGCATTCAGAGTGTTGGCAAACCAGAACACTCACAGGAGTTATTCCTAAAAAAATTCTCGCCTTGGAAAGTGAAGATCAGCTTAATATTTATGAAAATCGAGTGTTCGTGAAACTATTGGAGAATATCGAACGCTATCTGGTAAAACGTATATTGGAGGTAGAAAGGTTAGAACAAATATTCCAGCAAGCAATGAGTTTCCAAAATGCAGAGGGTATATATTTTGAGCTGCGAGACAGTATTTTTACTTTGTGGGGAGAAGGTTTTTCCGATGATGAGCAGGCAGACGATGCCGCAATGCAAGGTATTGCCACACTTGAACTCCTAACAAAGATGTTAAAAAAAGTGAGAACATTACAGCATTCCGGTTTGTATCTCTCTTTGACTAATAAGGTTCATGTACCACTAAAATTAAATATGACTAACGTTTTGTCACATGACCAGCATTATCGTCATGTAGCAAGGTTATGGAATAGTTGGTTGGATACCCAGCAAGCTAACAACCTCGACCCTAAACAAATCTTTGAACGAAATAAGAAACTTGCTAATGCTTATTCGCAATATTGTTGCGACTTAGTGAAACGAACGCTGCATGAACTCGGTTTTAAGGAATCGTCACCAAACTATTTTGAAAGAAATGGAAATCAGACCGTATATCTTGAGTTAACAGATGCCTCTGAGATCGTATTAAAGTCACCTGAACAGAATCTAAGCTTTGTACCGTGCTTCAACAGTCATATTGACCAATCAGATATAGAGTTGATGGAAAGCTACCAAAGAGTATTGCTTTCTATAGATGCTGATGAAGCAACGGGAGAACATAACCTTTGCGCTTCTCCTATCAATTTCTATTCATTGGAACAGTTGGCAATATTGATCTCGAAGTGGTTAGCTAGCCAAGTAGTTCAAGCTCTTGGAAATACACTATCTAGAGTTCCGTCAGCCCTGATACGATTTTTGGAGAGTATAAATACGAGGCGACATTGGCAGCTTGAAGGTAATAGCGTCACCATGATAAAGCCATTTATAGACGTAAAGCCAAGGTTATTGGATTTCAAGGAAGGGCATAAGCAGGACGTTTCCATCGCTAAGG
Source organism: Alteromonas genovensis (assembly GCF_010500895.1). Classification (GTDB taxonomy): domain Bacteria; phylum Pseudomonadota; class Gammaproteobacteria; order Enterobacterales; family Alteromonadaceae; genus Alteromonas; species Alteromonas genovensis. The sequence continues at coordinate 319,952 of NZ_JAAAWO010000003.1, read as the reverse complement.
CAATTGATGCCGTGATGGAGGCCGCAGAAAGGTTTGAAGAGTTGTTGTATTGTCCTTGTTGTGGTGCAAAAGCTGATGAAGAACAATGGGTTTCTAGGGATTACAATTGCTTCGCCATTCGAAATTCTAACTGTAATCACGTGTGGGAAGTTAATCGAAAAGCGGATGGCAACAAAGTTTTAAAGGTTCTACCGAACAAGGCTTTAGGCAGTAATGTGTTAGACGACGTTAAGCGGATTGGTAGATTCAGCATTTCAGTAAATACAAGTTAAAAATTTTTATTATTTAGTAATTAATGTTATTTTTATCTCGCCGCTGCACGATGTGTTTTTGTTTATCTATTTGAATTAATTGGTGATTTTATTTATGGTTTGATTTTGGCACTACTATAGGAGTTATTAACTTCAGAGTGCCTTTTATGAATCAGCAATCGATACAAACAGTAATTTTTGCAAACTCTATTAAACACGGCCAGCATTGCGTTGCCGGAAAAACATTGGACGGAAAGCATTGGGTAAGACCCGTGTCGGACCGTTGTGGTAAGGAATTAACACATAGCCAAGCTAAGTGCCGAAACCCTCACGGCACCTTTAACGTAAAGCCTTTACAAAAGGTAACTATCGGTCTTTCGGCTCATGCGCCACTGATAAACCAACCTGAAAACTACTTGATTGATGACAGTATTTGGCAACAAAACTTCACCTTAGGGGGTAATAACATTGTCAATTATTTAGACCACCCATCAGATTTATGGGGAAAAGGTGATAGGGTAAGGTATGCGACTATTGATTCCGGCCAACTAGTAATTTCTCAAAGCTTATATTTAGTGCAAGTGACAAATTTAACTCTATATCTCAGTCCGTTTAAAAAAAGAAGAGCATCTTTTACATACAATGGTTATGGGTATGACTTACCTGTGACCGATCCCAGTTTCGACGCTCTTTTTCAAGATAAGAGCGCTATAAAAGGGATACTTTGCATTAGCTTAGGAGAAGAGTATGAAGGTAATTGCTTTAAATTAGTTGCGACTATTTTTTAAGGAAGACGTGATGAATTTATATACGATTGGCTTTACGAAAAAAAATGCGGAAACATTTTTTACTTTCCTGCGAGAATCTGACGTTAAGACACTTATTGACGTAAGATTAAATAATGTCTCGCAGCTAGCAGGCTTTGCGAAAAAAAACGATCTTCAGTTTTTCTTAAAAGAACTTTGTGGGGCTGATTACGTACACTCGCCAGAGTTAGCTCCCACCAAGGAAATGCTTGGTGCCTATAAAAAAGGCGAAATACCTTGGATAGCCTATGAAGACAAATTTTTAAACCTTATGAGCCAAAGAAATATTGAAAAGTTGATTACGTCAAGTCTGCTTGATAATGGTTGTTTACTTTGTAGTGAACACGAACCCCATTTATGCCACCGAAGCTTGGTCATACAATACTTAAACGAGCACTCTAACCTAGAATTAACAGTGAAACACTTATATTAATGAACAGCGTTCTAATACTTTATCCAAGCCCTTTCAACTGCTATTCAAAATTCGTAAGAAAGGTGCAAAAAATCACTTCAACTCTAGGAAAGGTTGAAATTATTTTTACCGATGATCCAAACGAATTGATTCAAAAAATATGTGCTGAAAGCTCTGGTCATATTGTCAGCCGTAAGGTGGATGCTTGGAGATTAAATGACATTTCACATGCTATTATTTTTGATGACGGTGAAGAGTTTGCTGAAGAAACAAATTCATTAACTTTGAATAATAAACCGTTCAGATTGATAAGAGTAAAATTGACTAGGGTTATCAATATAAAGCGTGAAACCGAGTATCAATCGCAAAAGAGTACACCTAGCTATGAATACATTGGGAGGGGGTCTTACTGGGGTAATCCATATTCAATGTTTGAAGAGGGGGATGATAGAGAAGAAGTAATACGTAAATATAAATATGATTTCGACTTTGAAAAATTTCCAAATAAAGAAAAAAAAGAAGTTTATAAATTAGCTGGAAAGCGACTAGGGTGCTTTTGTAAACCTGAATCTTGTCACGGTGATGTTTTAGCTGACTTTTTAAATCAGTGGGATGACGGAAGATAAGTGACGATGCTCTGCGCTCTATCCTTGATAGAGGCCAATAACCGAAATAAACAAGAGGAAGATAGACATTCGGCAAATTTTTGTTGCTGAACGTTGCAGTCAAAGAATTTGAAAAGTATCACAATTTCATTAAATTTTCTACTGTAGACAATCACTTAACGGAGAATTTAATGAAAAAGATAATGTCGTTGATAGAACTTATTGGCATACCGCACCTTACTCACCAGACTGACTTTACTCAATCAGAAACGATTGATTCGCCATCGGGTATGGAAGACAGCTCTTTGACTGTGGTCAATCCTTGCTCAGGTTTACCGTTTGTCGATAGTTGCTCTCATATTGACGTCGGAGGCAATCCACTTGGTGTCTGCGACAAACTAGGAACTGAAAGCGATTTAGCACTAATGGATGGCTTGCATCAAATGAGCAATTCAATTGATGAATCAGACACAGCTGATATGGATATTGGAACTTCGAGTATTTTAAGTGTTAACACTGATAGCTTTGATGACGCCACCACGACGAACTTTTTAGATGATGATTTAAGTGATACTTCCACGGACCATTCGTTTGATGATAGCTGGGGTGATTGGTGAGTGAGTTGGAGGCCCATCAAGTAATTTGCCTTGCCCTGGGCACCGTCAGCGGTATTTGCCTCGCTTCGTTTTTTTTGACGTTAAACCTAGGCTTTGTTTTCCTGAACCTTGTTTGTCTTCATAAAGTGTTATTCGGTATGAGAGCATATTATAAAGATGACTCAAGAGCTAAAAGTGGCCGTGAATTGTTACTCACTACACTCTGGAGATTTGATTAACGTCATAAAATTGCCACTTTTGAAAGCCTACTTGATTGGATATGAAACGATTATGTCCTCGCCATGGATGGCACCCTTCGGAATAAATACCCTTCTGATAAAGCCAAAAAAATAAATTTATTTTTTTGAGAATTTCTATTGTTATTAATAAACACTTGAAAAATATAGATAAATTTACCGTTTTCAAAAACATAGAAGTTTAGGGAGAAAATGGATTTTTCTTTACACTGTTCTCAACCTAGTATTCAGAGAGCAGTAATATGTATTCATTATTTATCGTTAAACCAGCTATGATTCACACCGTGTAGCGTCTCAGACTTTTCCAAAACTGACGTTTAGTGATGCTTCCCAATAGCCAAACTACAATAAATGGTCTACTCCCAAACGGCGAGTTAGACTTTGAGTGGTTGGTACAAAACTGTGATGTCTTGCTTGATAAAGCAGTGCTTAAGCTTCTTATAGATGATTTGGGAGGCGTAAATTTAAGCAATCATGGAAAAGTGATTCGATTTGCAAAGAGGGTAAAAGGTAAGCCTATACGAATAAATTTAGGTGATGCGACATTTAATGGGGCGGTATCTTCGGCAAAGAGATCAAAAGAACTCATAATCGCAAATGAGTGTGATCTCATTACTGAGAAAACAAGATGTGAGAAGCGTAGCTCAGTAAGAATAACGGTCAAAGATGTTTGCGCAGATTACCAGAGCAATGAGCTGGTAGGTTTAAAGCCTGCAACTATAAAAGGTTATAAAACGCTTCTAAATCGACTTGTGAAGCATTTTAATCATATACCACTGGAAAAACTTAATCATTATGATGTAGAGAGTTGGGTTACATCCAATTTAGATAATTCTGCACTTAGTTGGAAGACAATCAAAGAAACGTTATGGATGTTAGAGCAGATAATATCCAGAGCGAAGCTTATGAATATCACGCTGGTAAACCAAGGCGCAGTTGATTTCAAGAAGCTGAAGAAATACCTCTCTCGATTCGAGCAACAAGAAAAAACAGTTGACGATACAAAAACACTTTCAGTAGATGATCTACAGACTTTAGAGGCGCTGAGTCATGAAGAGTTGTTGCAACATAACTTACACATTATAAGAGATTCAGCATTATTAACTGCAAAGTCTGTTGCTACACGATCTGGTGAAGCTCGCGCTATTGCATTGGAAGATGTGTTAAGAGACGAAAATGGTGACTATAAGATTAACGTAGTCCGGTCTCTTGTTCTCGAACAATTCAAACAACCCAAAACATACAATAAATGTCTGAGTGTTGTAGACGTATTCGATGTAGCTAAACTCTATTTAGAGCGCTTAATAGATGATGCCCAGGGTTACAGTAGCAGACAACTCGAAGTATTAAACCAGAATAACGAAGTGGAGCTTCAGAGTGTCACGCCGCTCGTAATCAACCCAGCTACAGGAAATCCTTACACTGAAAAAGAATACAGAAAAGAATTCTATCGATTGCAAGAATATGCAGGCATTGAAGAGCCAATACCTCCAAAGCAATTGCGACATACGGCAGTAAAAACGTTTCAGGATGCTGGGGTCGCTGTCGAAGATTTTTGTAAACAGCTCACTCACGCGAATCATTCAACAACAATAAAGTTTTATGCAGGTGCGGTTCAGCTTCGCAACTCGCCTGAAAAAACTAAAATGATTAATATCAAGTTAGATAATCTTTGGTCTACCGAAAATAAGCCACTAGAAAAAAATCGGTTAAAAAAGAAAGAGAAGTGTCGGCAGCCGACAGTACCAATGCGAATTAATTTAGATAATAAGCAAAAATTGAAAGCTTGGGAGTCCATACACTCTGTTGTTATTGAGCGTCAACCCAAACTAATTCACCTGCCAAATAGTCCATAATAGCCATCACTAATAAGGTTTTTACAGAATATTTCACTTGGTAATTTGGATGATAATTGTACTAATTTGTTAAGTGTAGTTTCGAATTTTGTAGAAAATTTCGAGTCTTAATTTTTTAACTTAAAAAGATTTTCAAACTGCTGACTATTTTTTATGATTTCGATTGATTCGACGTCAACGGTATATTGTAAATGCTACTTAAGTGATTTAGTCTTCACGACAAATTAATTTTTTACATGGATGTTGTATGTCGTTAAGACCATATTATTTAATTACTTTTTTGTTTTTTAGTGTTCACGCACCTAGTAGCGCGAGTATTATTTCGATTAATGGTTATTCGCTAGATACTGACAAAGGAGTTATCTCTTCTAGTGATAACTTGGAGTGGTTGCAGTGGTCAAAAACTATTAACTTATCTCCAAACCAGGCTCTTTCGGGAATAGCTCAAAGTTACGATGGTGGTGGCTGGAAATTAGCAAATAATGAACAAGTCGCTGGTTTACTTAATACATTTAATTTTGGACTAGAGATTGATACTGATTACCGCACCTTTCAAGATAAAAAGGGACCTTATGTACGAGGTGACAATTTAAGTGAAGATCCATTTACACAATTTACGACATTATTCGGAAATACCTACACCTTATCTGCCAATACTACGGGTGTAGATCCTTTATCTTATTCCTACGCACAGTTTGGTGAAAATACCTCAACAGTACAGGCACCCAACAGAGTTCTGGTACAAGGAGACTTTTTTAGCACAACATTCAATCGTCCTTATGCGAGTGAAATATATGTTTCCCATTTAACTGGTAACATGAATGTACACACTAGAACCCTTGGTGTCGCTTTAGTTAGGGAGAAAGCTCAGAACTCAAATATCGTAAATGTATCAGAACCTAGTATATTACTAATGTTTTTCTTTAGTTTACTTTGTTGCGCTAGGAAAGTAGTGAAGAAGAAGCCAAGCTTCAACCTACCTAAATGATGGGATCAATTTGGGATCAGAGAGAGCAAAAAACTATTAAATAATACCCATATTTATCATCACTTTATTTTTTAAAATCAATTGCTTACTTAAAGGGGGGAGGGTTCGAATCCCTCTCTCTCCGCCAAATAAACAAAAAAGCCCCGTTTCTTTGAAAAGAACGGGGCTTTTTTGTGTCTGAATAACTTTGGTTTATAAACTACCAAAAAAATTAAAATCCCTTCACAGATTTCAAACGTAAATTCCTAGTATTATTAGTTTTATTGTTATCCGCATAAGGGTTTAGTGAAATGCCAGAGGGTCCTGAAATTCGTCTTGCTGCGGATAAAATTGCTAAGGTTATTGAAGGTCAGCAGATAGAAGATATAGAAGTTGGTTTGCCTCACCTAACTCAAGGCGCTGCCAAGCTTAAAGGCCGACGGGTTGAGCAAGTTGAGACGAGAGGAAAGGCCATGCTTATTCATTTCGATAATCAGCTTTCGGTTTACTCTCATAATCAACTTTATGGCGTTTGGATGACAGCAAAAAGAGGCGAGTTACCCGCTACCAAGCGTTCTCTTCGATTAGCGCTTCACACCAAGGAAAAGAGCGCATTGCTTTATAGTGCGTCAGATATTGGTATTTATCAGCCTGAAGAGCTTCTCGCCCATCCATTTTTGACAAAGATTGGTCCAGACATACTGCAGAAGAATTTAAAGTGGCAAACCCTCAGTAAACGACTTCTTTCAGCGCGTTTCTGCAATCGCAGTTTAAGCGCGCTGTATCTCGACCAGCATTTTGTAGCGGGTATTGGTAACTATTTGCGAAGTGAAATACTGTTTGCCGCAGGCGTGCATCCTGACTACAAACCTAAGCAGTTAAACTCAGAGCAAATAGAGGCCCTTGCCAGACAAACGATAGCGGTAGGTAAGCGAGCGTATAAAACACGAGGGCATACAGTGCCAACGAGTATTGCCACTGCGCTTGCAAAAACCAAGGGAAGCTATGAAAGCGTTCGGTTTATGGTGTTCAATCGCGAGGAACTTCCTTGTAGAGAATGTGTTACACCAATAATTAAAGGGCAGCGGAATGGGCGCCGGATATATTGGTGTGAAAGCTGTCAGCCATTAGTCTAGTTGAATTACCTTATCCTAAAAACCGGAAAAGGTATTACTTGGCAAACAACGCAGTAACTTTTTTCATTCGCGCTTTATTTACACCTAGGTCGGACAACCCGAGCCGTGATGCCGACCTAAAGTCAATTTTCGTTTTATTACTTTGTGTTTGAGATAGTAAAAACTCAACATCATCAACAAAGCCAAATAATTGCGACCTGAACTCTACTCTCAAGTAATTATCTCGTTTTTCAACTACGGTAGTTCGAGGTAGTGAACGTATTATACTAAGCAATTTTTCCTTTGCGTTTGCCTTTGAACCGTTGAATATAATTGGTGCCATATCCCCAGAGCCATTGTTTATGCTGCTAATGCAGTTAGGAGTAGCAGGGCAGTCTTTAAGCGATTCACCGCTTATACCCAGCTCAGGCGGGGTAATAGAGCAGCCTACAAGCGCTAAAGAACAAAGTAATAAATACAGCTTTTTCATCATTTCTCTTTTTGTATAAATATCACGCCCTAATGTTACACATTAGCACAAGTTTTCCTCTGCATATGCTGTTTGCTCATCAAAGGGCTATGAATGAGGTAAGGGCGTCTCGTTTTTCTATGTATCACGCTCAGCGTATGGATATAGAAGAATTAAAAACTTTTTTAAGAATACGAACGCTAGCATTGCGCACATCAATAAATTTCCCGATCTTAATTATCAACAGGTGACACTAAGTAGTACAATCACGCCGTCTTTTCATCATTCGTTAGTAGAGCTGTAAAATGAAACTCTTTATAAACCTTATTCGCAACTTACTCGGTGCCATCATCGCGTTTTTCGATGTTATTACCCGCGGCACAAAACTAAAGCGTTCGCCAGAAAAGCAAGTGCAAGTGGCTGAAGAAAGTCAGAAATTAGCGTTGTACCAATTCTTTGGTTGTCCTTTCTGTATCAAAACGCGAAGAGCAATGTATAAATACAATGTACCCATTCAAAAGCGAAACGTATCAGAGGGTTCGCCCTATAGAGAAGAGTTGTTACAGGGCGGCGGAAAAATTCAAACGCCATGCCTTCGCATCGAAAACGAAAAAGGCGTTGAATGGATGTATGACTCTAAAGCAATTATTGGTTACTTAGAAGAGCGTTTTGTCGAAGCAAAATAACGATGAAACTGATTGCGCTGTCTGAGATGACAGCGCCTTAATTTAGATATAAACAGCATTTTGAAGTAACTTGTATTCGCTCTGGGTGCTATGTGTGCTGCGCGGTGTTAAGAAGAACAACTATAGTGAGAAATGCCACCCGCGCCAAAAAATTCTCTTGGGCGCAACCGGTAATACTGGCTTTGCTCATGTTCTGACCGTTCATCGTATGGCTTGGTAAGCATGTCTTGCAAAGCGTGAATGCGTTCGAAGTTACCCCCTTCTGCGTCTTTATACGCTGGCACCACGAACCATTCACGCCACGTAAATTTAGGGTTAGTAAGCTTCATTCTTCTCGCGCATTCGTCAACATTATCTGACTCTTTCCCTGTCTCTTCAGATGACTTTTCACCTGATTTTTCTAGCTGTGCTCGCCAATTTTGAATCCACTTATTCCACTGAGCAACCATATCCTCTTTTAGTGGTGCGTAAAAACTCGTCGTCAGCGCTTCAACATCACTAGGAAGGTGAGATAGTTCTCTGAAAAAGTGGTTAAAGTCTGCACCCGTGCGCATCATTAAGTGTAAAAGTTGAAGCAGTAGTTCATTATCATAAGCAGCAAGCCCCAGTTTTGCTGCCCACATGGTGTTCATTTTTTGCTGCATAACCGAGGCGAAGTTTTCGTTTATATTGCGCAGTGCCTCTAGTTCCTGTGGCGTGTCGGTAAGCAATGGCTCAATTGCACGACAAAACATGCCGAAGTTCTTTTCTGCTGCTACGGGCTGATTAAGGAATGAGAAGTGGCGACCTCCACCCGTCCATGGTTGGTAAGCTGGGTCGAACAGTTCACAAAACCCAAATGGTCCGTAATCCAGTGTATAACCTCCCGCCGCGCAATTGTCGCTGTTGAAATTACCTTGGCAATAGCCTACTCGAACCCAGTGCGCCACGAGCGATGTGAGTCTGTCTCGAAACGCAGTAGCAAGGGCGACTAGCTGAGCTTCAAATGGCTGGTTAGTATCAATATCATTCTTATACTCACGCTCAATTAAGTGCTCAACCAGCAGTTTAAGCTCCTGCAAAGACGAAGGGTGTTGATTGCTTCTTGCCCTTCTTCCGAAAAGCTCCAATTGACCTACTCTTATAAATGAGGGGGCAACGCGGGTTGATATGGCCACGAGATTTGGCACCATCACTTCGGGGTCTTGGGAGTTCGACCCCTCCAAATACCAAGGTCTGTCCACCGTTTCCGACTGAGACATAAATAAGCTGAGGGAACGAGACGTAGGAATGCCTAGTGCGTGCATATGCTCTTGTACTAAAAACTCTCTCACACTGGAGCGCAACACAGCCCTGCCGTCGGCACCTCGGCAATATGGTGTTCTGCCTGCGCCCTTTAACTGCATTTCATAGCGCTTTTTGTTAGTCACTGTCTCCAATATAGAAAGGGCTCGCCCATCTCCATACCCATTGCCTGTTGAAAATGGACACTGCTGAATATATTCAGTGCCGTAGATTGACAGTGCATAGCCGGTAGCCCACCCATGTGGTTTTATATCAGAGGGGAGGGAAGACATATCACCAGAAAATAAGCGCATAAATTCAGGCGTGTGAGCCAGGCTATTATCAAACCCCAATTCCTTAAAGAAGGTGTGACTATGAGCGACATACTTCGGGTTAGCTATTGGGGTAGGCGTTACCGGTACGTAATGGCCTGAGAAAACTTGTCTTGGATTGTGCTCACTGCCATCGACTCTGGCATCTGGGTCCATAACAAGGCTGTTGAGAAACGAGTAATCAAGGTGTTTTGCAAGGTCGCTTACTGTTTGAATGGGTTGTTGAGTTTTATTTTGTTGATCATCTGACATTGGCGCCTCTTTAAAACCATTTGACTAGAGCGACATGCTACTACAAATGTATTGAAAGACACATCTGTAGTGCAAAATACAACTCGCGGTACTCCATACGTGAGTAGATATCTGAAGGTGCAATGGGTAAATATCTTCTGCAATAAAAGCATCATTTAACGGTAATAATTAGGGATACTTTCTAACGGTGCTAATTTAGGGCTGGGGTACAGTAGTTTATCAACAGCCGTTTGCACTAAGCTTATACGCATCACAATAACGTGTTTCATTTGTCGCTATTTCTGGCACAGATTTATACATTTTAGGGCTGCGCTATGAAAAACATATCTTTCGCTCACAAAATTTTCGATGGAGTCGTTCTTCTTCTTGGCATAACACTATGCAGTAAACTTCTTCAATACAGTGTTCTTAGTTATTTAAACCTTCCGTTTTCTATTAACCCTATGTCTTTTATTGGTGAGGCAGACTTAGCGTTAAATGCCTCTTCTCTTTCAAAGTATAAGTACATTTTTTTCGACTTTGTTTGTTTCGCTTTCTTTTACTTTACGCTCAAAAAAATGCGCTCATTCATTCGTCGGTTGCAAAGGAGAGCAAACATATAAACAGGCAACTGGCGTGTTTACTTTTTGATGGATTAAGAGCAACCTAACTATCTAATGTGTTGGCATACTGCTGATTTATATTGCAGAACAATAAGGGTGGGATATGCGACTGCATCCATGGTTAGGCCGATAAATAAGATGTTTTAGATGATTGAAGTTAATAGCTCGTCTTATTAGTAGGTCGTAGCAGGCTAACAAAAAATGTCGATTACGTAGCGCCAACCAATTAATGCTCTACTGGATTTGAAACTAATGACAAATAATAAAACTACAAAAATAGTCATACTCGGCGCAGGCAGCGTGGGGTGCTACATTGGTGGGTGTCTAATTGCCGCTGGGGCCAATGTAAGTCTGGTGGGAAGAGCCCGCTTACAACACGATATTGCGCAGCACGGGTTGCGATTAACCGATTGGGAACATCGAAATAGCACGGTGAGTGGCAGTGAAATTCATTTCACTACAGATAACGATGTACTTGCTGCAGCCGACTTCATATTACTGTGCGTTAAAAGCTTAGACACAGAGAGTGCAGCGGCATTGATAAAGCAATATGCCTCCCCAAATGCGGTAGTGGTGAGTTTTCAAAACGGCGTTGGCAATGGCGAGTTGCTTCAAGCCTCACTGCAACAAACAGTATTGAAGGGGATGGTTCCGTTTAATATTTTTTATCAAGGTGAAGGGCATTTTCATTGTGGCACTCAAGGCAGCTTAGCAATAGAAAATAAAGATAATGTTTGCCAGGCACTCCTCACGCAGCTACACAATGCAACACTGCCCGTTGATGTTTATAATGATTTGACTAGCGTCCAGTATGGTAAGTTAATTATTAACCTTAATAATGCGGTTAATGCACTCTCTGGTATTCCACTTCAGCAACAGCTAGGTAATAGAGATTATCGAAAAGTAGTCGCAGCAGTACAAAAAGAGGCGTTGGCTGTGCTTAAAGCTAAAGGGATTACGCCAGCGCGATTGGGTAAGGTTATACCCTCTCTTATGCCGTATATTTTGTTACTCCCAAACGGCCTCTTTAAGTTGGTTGCCGCCTCCACGCTAAAAATAGACCCTCAAGCACGCTCTTCCATGTATGAAGATCTAGAGCTCAACAGGCCAACTGAAATCGATTTTCTAAACGGGGAAGTTGTGCGTAAAGGCGCAATACTCAATATCCATACTCCGGTGAATAGCCATATCGTGTCATTGGTTAAGCGAGCTGAAAAAAACGGAGCGGGGTCGCCGCACTTGTCGGCCAGCGAGCTGATGCCCTGAATAGGACGAGCTATTCTCACATAAAAGCTCCGTTTCTTTGCAGAAACGGAGCTTTTTATTACAAATGCAAAAATGTTATTGCGCATCTTTTGACATCAAGTTACGACATCAATTTTTCGCGCATTTAGGAAAGCCACAGCCCGTTTTTTAAAGCTGATTTTCAGATGCAGCCAATACTATGCGCAGCATTCTGCGAAGTGGTTCTGCGGCACCCCATAAAAGCTGATCGCCTACGGTGAAAGCGGAAATATATTCTGGCCCCATTGCAAGTTTGCGAACTCGACCAACAGGTATGGTTAATGTCCCCGTTACTTTGGCGGGAGTAAGCTCCTGCATAGTAGCGTCTCTATCATTAGGAACCACTTTTACCCACTCGTTGTGTGATGCCAAAATTGTTTCTATTTCCTCTACAGGAAGGTCTTTTTTAAGCTTAATGGTAATGGCTTGACTGTGACAACGCATTGCACCAACACGCACGCAAATACCGTCGATAGGTATTTCCTTTTGCGCAGCGTTGCTAATGCCTAATATTTTATTTGCCTCAGCTTGCGCTTTCCATTCTTCGCGACTTTGCCCAGACGGTAACTGAGAGTCAATGTAAGGAATAAGGCTGCCCGCTAGCGGTACGCCGAACTGTTCACTGGGGTAATCGTCACTGCGAATAAACTCTGCCACTTGCTGGTCGATATCAAGAATGGCGGTCGCTGGGTCTTCAATGCTAGCTTTTACATTGTCAGAAATAGCGCCCATTTGCGAGATAAGCTCTCGCATGTGTTTAGCGCCAGAACCCGATGCAGCTTGATAGGTCATCGGCGATGCCCATTCAACTAAATCTTTTTCAAACAGACCACCAAGTGCTAATAACATCAATGAGACGGTGCAGTTGCCGCCCACAAACGTGCGAACGCCAGCGTCTATGCCAGATGTAATTTCACTGATATTAACCGGGTCGAGTACGATAATAGCATCGTCATTCATTCGAAGTGCAGACGCTGCATCTATCCAATAGCCATTCCATCCGGTTGCGCGCAAGTCTTCGTAAACGGCTTTAGTGTAATCACCGCCTTGACACGTAATAATGATATCTTGCTGACAAAGTGCATCAATATCGAAGGCATCTTCTAAGACACCATTTCCATTGTGAGTGCCATCACTTGCGGAATTGCTACCAAAAACTGGGGCAGGTGTGCCCTTTTGTGAGGTGGTAAAAAAGGTGGGCTCAATATGCGCAAAATCGTTTTCTTCTTGCATGCGCTGCATTAATACTGAGCCAACCATACCGCGCCAGCCCACTAAACCTACTTTTTGTTGTGCCATTGAATTGAGAACCCTTGTTGCTAAAATGATAAGTATGAGCCTTTCTGTAGCGTAAAGTTACGTACGAAAGCCTTTGTTGTAGTATGCTTTACGCACACTGCGGTTTACCTGTCGTTTTTATTTTTATGTTCGCAGTCTAAGGGGTATTGCGGGCTCTTGCTAGCGGGTTTTTATACATAATCCTTTCGATTTATTACTTTATTATTTTATAAATGATGATTGTGTTGGGCTTTGCGTCAACGGCAGTTGTCCTTGCTTTTATTTGGTGCACTTTTTATCCTCGAATCTTACAGCTTCAATTTAACTCAATAGCAAAACGAGACCTTTAGTATGAGTGTTGCAAATATAATGTCTAAACGCGTGGTGAGCGTTTATATGGATGACAGTTTACAGTCTTTGCGCGAACTGTTTGCCGCAACGGGCTTTCATCACTTGGTGGTTGTTCATGACAACAAGCTACAGGGTATTATTTCGGACAGAGACTTATTGAAGGCCGTTAGCCCATTTGTTGATACTATTAGTGAGCGAATGGCCGATAGGGCAACGCTGGACAAAAGGGCGCATCAGATAATGACCCGCGAGGTTATTACTCTGTCTCCAGAATCATCAATTTTCACCGCTATTGAGCTATTCAATAGCAACAAAATATCCTGTATTCCCATTGTCGATGAAAAGTCACAGCCGGTAGGTATGGTGTCTTGGCGCGATGTGATGCGCTTTATGCAGCAGCGTGTTGAATCGAAGCGGTAACGCTGCGAGAGGGTGAGGGAAGTACGTTTTTAAACAACCAAAAAACAAAAAAGCGGCCAGTCCGCTAACTGGGACTTTGGCCGCTTTTTTCTGTATATCGCTTTCGTTCTTAGCCGCTACTTAACCTTAAGATTTACGGTAGCTCACTTTAAACAACAGGCTGTAAAGCACAGGTACAGCGATGAGCGTTAACACGGTAGCAAAAGACAGTCCGCCCATAATGGTCACCGCCATATCCGCAAAGAATGGATCGAACAACAGCGGCGCCATACCTAAAATAGTGGTTACAGCAGCTAATGCGACGGGTCTAACACGGCTTAACGTAGCTTCTACAATGGCTTTTCTAATGGCCAGCCCTTCCTCAATTTGAAGGTCAATCTCTTCAATCAATACAATGGCATTTTTAATTAGCATGCCAAACAAGCTTAAAAAGCCAAGCAATGACATAAATCCAAAGGGCATGTCGGTTGCTAGCAAGCCAGAAACCACGCCTACGACGGCCATTGGCACTACTAGCCATATAATAAGCGGCTGTCTAGCATGACCAAACAGAAGCACTGATATGATAAACATCACTAAAAAGCCTGCAGGTAGCCCCGCGCCCAACGCTTTTTGAGCATCTCCAGAACTTTCAAATTCACCACCCCATTCAAGATGGTAGCCTGGCGGCAATTCAATAGATTCAACCACAGGACGTATTCTCTCAAATGCTTTTGCAGCGGTTTCATTGGGGCCTGGTTCACCTTCAACCGTGATGGTGCGCAGGCGATCTCGTCGATGAATTCGCATTTCTTCGGTAATCAGTTCGAGACCTTTTGATACCTGTGTAAATGGCACATATTGGCGTTGCTGTGACGACCACACCTGTGACTCGCGAATAGACTGAAGTTCAGTGTCTTCTGCCTTACCCATTTTGGCTATAATACTGTAGGCATAGTCGCCGTCTTGCACCGTTCCAAGCTGTACACCACTACTTGCATATTGCACCGTTTGGCTAAAGTCAGAATGAGAGACGCCTGCAATACCAGCGTTGTAATTGTCGTACTGGGTATTAATGGCAAAACCTTTCTCACGCCAGTTATGGCGTACATCAATAATTTGCTCATCGTCAAAGAACAGCGCCTTTGCTTGCTCTGCCAATTCTCTTAACACTTCTGCATCAGGCCCTGAAAAGCGAGCCTCTAATTTTGCGCCCGACCCAGGGCCAAACTGCATGCGCTCCATGTAAAAGTTTGCATCAAAATCTAAGTCGCTGAGCTTATCAGCAAGTTTAGCTTGAATAGAGGGGATAGCATCGAGTGTTTCTGACCGCACCATGAAAAACGCATAGTTTTCGTTAGCGCTTTTAGGGGCATAGGTCAAAGTAAAGCGATCTGCACCTTGGCCTATAAAAGTAGTCACCGCCGTCACGTTTTCCATACCAAGAATGCGTTTTTCAGCTAGTTGAGCTATTTCTTCAGTAGCGCGAATGTCGCGGTCTTGTGGCCCCCAATAATGAACAAAAAACAACGGCGCATTCGACGGTGGGAAAAAGCCTTGCTTTACCATGCCGAAGCTTCCGTAAGCCACAACGGTAATAACGACAAGGGCTGCTATGGTTATCCAGCGAAATTTAAGCGCTTTTAATAGTGCGCCCTTAAAGGCACTCAGCATGGCAGATGGCTTGTCGTTTTCACCTTGCGACATGCCTTTTCTATAAAAATAAGCGCCTAGCACGGGTACTAGCGTTACGGCTAGCACCCAACTGATCATAAGCGACACGAGTACTACGGCAAACAGTGAATAAAGGAATTCGCCGGTGGCATCATTTGATAAACCAATGCCTGAGAATGCGGCTATACCTATTACTGTTGCCCCTAATAATGGCCATTGAGTACGTTTTACAATAAAGCTTGCTGCACTTTTTGCCGTTGTGCCCGTGGCCATTCTAAGCATCATGCCTTCTGCTACCACAATGGCGTTATCAACTAACATACCCATGGCAATAACCATTGCGCCTAACGATATACGCTGAAGCTGAATACCCATTAGCCACATAATGAGGATTGTACCTAACACGGTAACAAGCAATACGGTGCCAACCACAACGCCTGAGCGCCAGCCCATGAACAGGCACAAGGTCAGGGTTACAACGGCAACCGACATCACAAGGTTGGTGATAAAGCCATCTACCGACTCGTCAACCACTGAGGCTTGATCGTAAATAGGCGTAAGGGTAATTCCCACTGGTAGTTGCTTTAATAGCTCGTCGACTTTGGCATTAACACGCTCGCCCACATCTACAATGTTGACGTCTGCAAGGGCAGATACGCTTAACGTTAATGCCTCGGCGCCATTGTAACGCACTAATACCGATTGAATATCAGCAGGTTCAAGTTTAAGCGTTGCAATGTCTGCTACGCGCAAGGAACGATTAGTACCTGGAATTACCACAGATAAGTTAGATATTTCTTCTAATTTATCGGGAGCACGCTCGACGATAATGCGAACATTTTTTTCATCTACTTTTACCCGGCCGCCGTTAAACGGGCGCAGATTGTCTTGAAACAGTGAGGCTAAATCTGGAAAAGAAATACCTAGACCCGCAAGCTGATAGGGGTCTATGTAGGCCACAATCTGTTCGTTTTGTACACCCGTCACATTCACTTTGGCCACGCCGTCTGTGGTAAGAAGGTCGCGGCGAATAATACGTGCAAATTCGCGAAGTTCTCGTGTGTCGAAGTCAGGTGCACTTAGGGCGTAATACAAACCGTACACATCGCCAAAGTCATCATAGACAACGGGGTCTTGAGTGCCAGTAGGAAGGGAGCTTGCTGTATCCCGAATGCGCTTTCTTAGCTCATCCCATATTTGCGGCAGCACATCACTGTCGTAAGTACTTTTAACTTCAACGGTAATTTCAGATAGTCCTGGCGATGACACCGAGTTTACTTTCTTCAACTGAGGCATTTGCTGAATAGCGATTTCTAATCGCTCGGTCACTTCTCGTTCTACTTTTTGTGCACTTGCGCCAGGGTAGGCGGTATACACTTTTACTTGCTTAATCGTAAACGCAGGGTCTTCCAAGCGACCTATTTTAGTCATTGCCAAAATGCCGCCCAAAAGCAGTATCACCACCATTAGCCAAACATTAACCGGCTTATCAATTGAAAAGCGTGCTATATCCATGAATTACTTCTCTCCTTTGTAGGGAAGTACTTTCATGTCAGCGGTCATCTTCGTTGCACCAGCAGATACAACTCGCTGACCTAGACTAATATCGCCTTCGATGATGGCAAGCTCGTTCTCAATGTGTTTTACGTTCACCGCTTGCTTAGTGACGCGGCTGGTGGCTTTATCAAAAATCCATACTGCAAACCCATTGTTCTCATCGCCAACCAAAGACTTAACTGGAACAACTAGGCCTTCAGGGTACATAGAACCTTGCAAGCTCACTTTTACAATAGCGCGAGCGCCTGGTGTTAGCGGTAATTCATCCCGAGGCTCCATGGCAAAAACCACTTCATAAGTCTGCGACACCGGATCGGGTTGAGTAGAGTGTTCTACATAGCTTACCGGATACCATTGGCTTCTATTGGTGGCAAGGGTTGCGCTGGCTTGCTTAATACCACGGCCTAAATTTGCGGTAAGCAAACGCTCTGGCACGTTAATGTTAAAGTATATTTTTGACACGTCTTGCAGACGAGCAATGGGTGTACCTGCTGCAACAAAGCTGTTGTTCTCTACCAATCGTTGAGACAGCTTGGCATCAAATGGGGCGTAAAGTTGGGTATAACTTAAATCTTGCTCTGCGTTTTTAAGGTCCAGCATTGCTAGCTCATACGATGTTTTTGCTGAATCTAATGTGCTTTGCGCCACTAGCTTTTGCGAAAACATTTTTTCTATGCGGTTAAGCTCACGCTCAGATTGCTCTAAACGTGTTTTTGATTCTTCCATGCGACGTTCAAAGGGCTTTCTGTCTATGGTTGCAAGCAGTTTGCCTTTTTCAATATCGTTGCCGGTGACTAGATCGGTTTGAATAAGACGTCCAGACACTTCAAAACTCAAATCTACTGTTTTTACGGCAGATACCACAGCCGGAAACGTAAACTCATCAAAATTAGGAATATTACTCACATCAGCAAGCTTCACATAGCGTGGTGAGTCAGGTTCTGATGTTTCACTTTTTTCAGACGTGCACGCAGCAAGTGTGAATAAGGTGAGGGCGGTGACAAAAGCGGTACGAGAGATTCGCATCATGGACATAGTGTTTTGTAATCCATATTAAGTAAGTAAATGGGAGTAGAAGAAACAGGATAGACCGACGAGTGTTTCTTCACAAAGTAAACTAATGAGTGCATTTTAGTTTGGTCACATTGAAAAGTAAACTGTTCAGTGTAAAATGAGTGACAACATTCATTAAGACTTTATTAAATGACTGAAACTACACGTAAGCGAAGCGACAAGAAACGCGAAGCGATCATTCAAGCCGCTACTCAAGCGTTTCAAGAGTTTGGGGTTAACGGCACCAGTATGGATAAACTGGCGGAGCTAGCGCAGGTGTCGAAGCGAACGGTATACAACCATTTTTCAAAAAAAGAAGAATTGGTGATGCATTTAATCAAAGAGCAATGGAAGAGCGCTTTGGTGAATATTGGGGTTGAGTATCAGCATGATTTACCCCTCAACGCTCAGTTAGAAGAGCTTGTTTTTCAAGAAGTCACGTTTATGTGTAGCGAAGGTCACTTAGAGTTAGCCCGTGTTGCCATAGGACATTTCTTTTACGAACCAGAAAAACTGAAAGACGAAGTTGCGCAACTGAAAGCGCAAGAGTCGTCGTTACATCGGTGGCTTAAAGCGGGAAAAGCCGATGGTCGATTGGTGTTTGACGACCCAGAGCAGGTGGTTAATGAAATCGACAGCTTAATTAAAGGGCAGTGTTTTTGGCCGCAGCTGTTTAAGATAGAAGACACAATAAGCGAAGACGACAAGCGGCGAATTACTCAAAATATTGTTGCACTCGTGCTGTGTAGATACGCAAGCTAGGGTCTTCAGATACATTCAGTTTTATATAAAGCAGCCCATAAATAGTCATTGCCTACTGCAATAGGCAATGACCTCGATACCACCTTACTGACCCGTTTTGGCAAAATTCACTAAGGTTTCGCCATCCATTCTATAGCCTAACCATTCACTTTTCGCTTTTGCACCTAGTGATTCATAGAAATCGATAGCCGGTGTGTTCCAGTCAAGTACGCTCCATTCAAAGCGACCACAATTTGATGTTACTGCAATATTCGCAAGGTGCTGAAGTAGGGCTTTACCTGCACCTAACCCACGAGATTGTTGGGAGACATAAAGGTCTTCTAAATACAGTCCGTTTTTGCCCTGCCACGTAGAGTAGTTGAAGAAATAAACAGCGAAACCAATTGGTGCACCATCATTTTCACAAATAACGCAATGCGCTGTGGCTTTATCACCAAATAGGGTGTTGTGTAAGTCAGCTTCTGAGGCTTCAACTTCGTGCTCAGCTTTTTCATAGATCGCAAGCTCTAGAATAAACTGGCGAATTTGATGGATATCTTGTG
Source organism: Alteromonas genovensis (assembly GCF_010500895.1). GTDB lineage: Bacteria > Pseudomonadota > Gammaproteobacteria > Enterobacterales > Alteromonadaceae > Alteromonas > Alteromonas genovensis. The sequence goes on along the minus strand of NZ_JAAAWO010000003.1, from coordinate 300,583 downwards.
GCGTGGCTTGGCGAATACTTAGCGCATTACTCATGGAAATTCCTTATTTACTCTATAAAAAACGTCGGCCTTAAAAATAAGGCTGACGTTTGCTCAGGGCGTTTTATCTATGTTAAACGTTTTTGCAGTGCTCTGTGCGCTATTTTTTAAACGAGGGCCAAAGGCTAATCACTACCATTGCTATCAACAGCAGGTTCGCTGGAGCCTATATCCACATTTGAATTAAGGCCTCTGCTTCCAAACACTTTTCTTTTTATCCATGAAAAGGGCAGCCTCAAATCAAGTAATATTAAATAGAGGCATGGCACTAAAATTAGCGTAACTAGGGTGGCATAAAGAACTGCAAACCCAAGCGCGGCTGCCATTGGCACTACGAAGGCCGCCTGTAGACTAGTCTCAAACATGATGGGTAAAACCCCAACAAAGGTGGTTATTGAGGTTAATGTAATAGCCCTAAAGCGCGCTGTACCTGCTTCAACCACAGCGTGTTTTACACTGTAACCCTGGCTGCGTCGCTGATTAACAAAGTCGGTCATTACCAGGGAGTCGTTAATAACAACACCGGCGGCGGCGATTAAACCAAAGGTAGACATCATAGAAAGGTCTAACCCTAAAATAAAATGCCCCCAGATAGCCCCTGTAAGACTAAACGGAATAACCGACATGATAATGAGCGGCTGTCCGTAGCTTTTTAACGGCACAGCAAGAAGTATATACACCATCACCATCGCGGCTATGAAAAATAAGACCTGTTCATTTTGTTGAGCCTGTTGTTCTTCAATGTCACCGCCAAGCTCGGTCATCACCGAAGGAAACTCCTCTTTAAGCTGAGGTAATAAGGTTTCTTTAATCTCTTCTACCACTTCATTTGGCTCAACGGTTTCCTCGTCAATATTGCCCCATACGTATACGCTTCTGTATCCACCTTCTCGGCGGATATAACTAATACCTGGTTTTTCCTCAAGTACGACAACATCGCCAAGCATGACTTCTTCGCCAGTGGGAGTGGTAATGAGAGAGTATTTTAATTCGGCAAATCGTTCGCGAGTAAGCTCAGGATAGCGAACCATAACGCGCACCTCTTCACCGTTGCGTATTACTCGTTGTGCTTCACCACCGTAGAATCCAGCGCCAACTTGGGATGCAATGTTCGACAGGGTAAGCCCTAAATCATAAGCCACCGGCAACAATGACATCTGCACTTCTTTACTGGGCGGGTCGATAGTAGAACTGACATCAAAAAGCCCATCCTGCTGCTGAAGCATTTCAATAAACTTCAAGCCTGCGGCGTTCAACGTATCAATATCGGGGCCAAAAAGAAGATAACCGAATTCGCCGTCATCACCACCACCGCCGTTAACATCGTCGATAACCGTGAATGACTTCATGCCGCTAATTTCAGGTATAGCCTCTCGCCAGCGTCTAGCCAGCTCAAAGGTATCGATTGGTCGTTCATCTTCATTCACTAATGGAGTAAGAATTCGCCCTTCATTGCGGGAGTTATTAAAAGCCAGTCTGTCGCGAACCATGCCGGTGCCAAATTCTTCTATTAGCTCTTCTTCAACACTAAGAATGGTGTTTTCGACAACCTTTAACGCATTAATTGTGGCAAGGTCAGAGACATTTTCGTTCATTTCTATTCTGACACTAGGAAAATCATGGGGGACTTTAGGGTTAGGTACCATACGTACATAATTGGCGCTTATTAGCCCCCAACTGATCATAAGAAGAGCAACAAACATCATAAACACTACCCAGCGCGCATTGATCGCCGCTTCAACGGTACGTTTGTACGGGCCGTTTATAATACTTTGAAAGCGCTTATTAAATTTCGCGCGCCAGCTGTCTGGTTTAATAGGGGAAAAGTTCGTGTGTGCTAAGTGAGCTGGCAATATCAGTTTCGATTCAACAAGGCTAAATGCTAAACACAAGATAACCACGACAGCGATATTATAGAAAAATGCACCCTCGGGCCCGCTGCTTAACGTAAAGGGGGCAAAAACAGCGATAGTGGTAAGTACACCGAATGTAGCCGGTGTTGCTACACGCTTGGCCCCGCGAATAACATTATCTACACCGCCGCCCTGATTTTCAATTTCGGTATAGGCGCTCTCACCAATAACAATGGCGTCATCTACTACTATCCCAAGCACCATAATAAACGCGAATAAAGAGAGTATGTTGATACTAATGCCAAACAACGGCATCAGCATTACCGCACCTAAAAAGCAAACGGGGAGGCCAACCATTACCCATAGCGCCAATCGAAACCGCAAAAATAAGGTGAGCATAAAGGCAACGAGCACCGAACCTTGAATTAGGTTTGATAGCATCATGTCCAGTCTTGCATTAAGGTAGTAGGTTAAATCTACTAACACTTCAATTTGTACATCTTCGGTAAATGACTGATTTTTTTGTTCGATGTATGCTTTGACGGTTTCTGCAACGGGAATGGTATCTTGTGTTTTTGTGGCCTTGACCGCCATTGAGATAGCATTCATGCCGTTGTATTTAAAGTATCTTTCGCCCTCTACGAAGCCGTCATTAATATAGGCTACATCACCAAGGGTCACGCGAGCACCACCCGCGCCTATTTTCACTGGAATCGCAGCAAATTCTTCACCGCTGTAAAACTGGTTTTCAACACGTACCGATACGAGGCCTGCATTAGTGCGAATTTGTCCCGCTGACATGTTTGCTGAATAGCTATTGATTGCACGAGTGATATCAGAAATTGACAGGCTATATTTTCTAAGCGTATCTGGCTTTATTTCTATGGCAATTTCGTCATCAGGTGCTGACATTTGCACAAGAGACACATTGCCTAGCTGCAATAGCTCATCTTCTATTTCTTTCGCAATTTTCTTTAAATCTGCAAGGGGAAGATTACCGACTAAAGGCATTTCAATAACGTCTTGTTGAAACTCTACCTGCGAAACATTGACCGGCTCCATACCAGCTGGAAAGGTAGCAATGCCGTCTACCCGCAGTTTTACCTTATCAAGGACGTCCGTGAGCTCTGCTTTTGTTTCAATCTCAAGACTGACAGTGCCGCTACCTCTAAACGCCCGAGAAACCGTGCGTTTAATTTCTGTGATGTCTTTAATGGCTTCCTCAATCTTTATAAAGATACTCTCTTCTATTTCTTGAGGGGAGGCGCCAGGATAATTTGCATTAATGGTGATGTAGTTAATTTCAATGTTGGGAAACATTTGACGTTGTATGGTTAAAAAACTGGCAATGCCCATAATAATGATAAAAACCATTAATAAGTTTGCGGCAACTGAGTTTCGCGCAAACCAAGCGATAAGGCCGTGCTGAGTGTCGTTATGAGTTTCCATGGCGGTTCCTAAATTAGTTCGCTTTCGCTGTCACTGAGTCGGAAAGGTTTTCAATAACTTTCACAGCCATGCCGTTTTGCGGATACTCGGGTAAATTCATTACCACTCTTTTTGGGTCAAAGTCGCCCTTGATCAAAAAGTCCCCACTGTCTTCACGAACCACGTTAACCTTATTTGAATGCAGGTTATTATCTGCATCTAAGGTCCATAACTTTCTATTGGTAACCAGCTCTTGAGGAATGCGAAATACATCTTTTAGTACTTTGCCCTCAAACGTTACCGACGCGTAAGAACCAAACTTTATCGTTGGGCCGTTAGAGTTAATGGCGTAGGGGTCACTAATGCGGGCAACGAAATAAGACATCCGGGTGTTATTATCTACTACGCCTGTATCACGGTGAATAACCCCTTTGAGCGATATACCTTCTGCATTGTTGTCCGATATGACGACTTCTCTGCCAAGTGAGTTGGCGTCAAGGAATTTGGTATCAAAGCCTGCAACGGGAAATGTCACTTCTGCAAACTCAATATTGTTTAATACCGCCACGGGCGAGCCTTGGGTAACATAATCGCCAGTACTAATATTGCGTGACACAATAAGGGCATCGTAGGGCGCCTTTACTTTGCAATTCTCTAAGTCACGCTTGGCAAGTTTTAGTTGAGCTTGAGCTGATTTTAACCCGGCTTCTGCGCTCATCACCTGTGGTTTTCGAAGGTATAAGTCGGATACCTTAGAGTTGGGCATGGTCTTCGCTTCTCTTGCGGCAACATCCGCCTGCGCTTTTTCTTGGATCAGTTGAGCCTCTGCACTGGCCACGTTAGCTTGTGCAAGAAGTAGCGCAGCCTCATAGGCGTCGGGCTCTATGGTAAATAATGTTTCTCCCCGGCGCACTAAACCGCCGCTGACAAGTTTCGGGTTCCATGTTTGAACTTCGCCGGATACTTGTGCTGAAAGGTTGGTGGTTTCTAAGGGGGTAACCTCTCCGTATGACGTAAGCTGTATTCTTACGTCTTCAGGAATCAAAGAATCGATGGTGACGGTAGGTCGCGTATCAATTTTTTCGGCGGCCGTATTGTCGGCAGCTGATACTTCAATACCTTTCATACCTGCGTACCCGAGGATAAGAATGCCTATGGGTAATACAATTTTCATCAATTTCATTGTTTAGTCTATGTGGTTGCCGAGTCTGCCTATAGTCTAGCGCTTATACCGATACATTTTCTATTATATTTGTAACTAAACATGACCTTACAAAGAAAGCACTGAGACAGCTAAAAACGCAGACGCTAGTGGAGAAGGGGGGTTATGACAATGTCATCGACTATCGAAAAATGTAAACAGTTATTTTACCTGTCGGAGTAAACCACGACCTTGTTGCGGCCAGACTCCTTTGCGCGGTAAAGGGACATATCTGCATGTCGTATTCCATCGGCTAAAGGAATTTGGGAGGTTATCTCGCAAACTCCAAAACTACTGGTAATGTGCATATCATGATCCGATATGGCGATAGGCGCAAAGCTTAAGACCTCGCGTAGCGCTTCTAATACGTTCGCAGCTTCGCTAGCGGATGTTTCTGGGAAGATAAACATAAACTCTTCGCCGCCCCATCGAGCAAGAATATCTTGTTTTCTTAGTCGAGCACTAAACGTTCGAGAAATTTTGCGAAGGACTTCGTCGCCGGCTTCGTGACCGTATGTATCATTGATGCTTTTAAATCTGTCTATATCGGCAATGGCTATTGAGAATGTGTTGCTGCTTCGCTGAATTCGCGCATATTCACGTTCTAATGCGGTTTGCGCACCGCGCCTGTTAACGAGCTTGGTTAAGTGGTCATGATTAGCCTGTTGCTCAAACTGTTCTGACAAATCTAACGCAATATCGTAACTTTTCTGTCTGCTGTATTCGTAAAAAGCAGAGAGAAATGTCACCGTTAAAAACGAGTAGAGTAAGCGAGATTTAAACGCGTAGGAGTAAGACGCAATAAGCAAAGACTCATCGAAAACAAAGAATAACAGGGTGCAGGCGATGGTAAATAAAAGTAGCGCAAGAAGACCTCGTACAACCCCCGCGAAAAACATGGTCACCGGCGGGACCAAGTAAATCCATAAAGGCCCGGTGTTATCTTTTCCGCCGGTAACGAGTAAAAGAAATACCAAAATCATTAAGCACGATATCAACAGGGTAATAGACACTGTGCGTGAGCGCCGCGTACCAAATTGAATTTGAATGCGTTGGGAAAGAGCAAAAACAACACTCGCTGTTAGCAGAATGATGGCGAGAGGGAGCTCTTGCGCAAGTAGGGCCCTAATTCCTAAAAAGAAGGTGATGGACACACCAACCGCGGAAAATAGATTCACTACCATGATCCTGCGGTTAGTCTCATCTTTATAGTGATGCTTGACGCCGCTCGTCACATATTTTTTAAAAATACTAATCATTGTGCTTATTTAGCTCTAGCACTTTCTGCAATTTCAGTGGACAACACGGCCAAGGCTCTTCGCATGGCGATAACACTGGCAGAAAACCCATCTTCTTCTAGCGTTGTTTCAATAAAAAACGGATAGCGACCTTTTTCTGGTTGCTGGGTAGACACGATAAAATGACCTTTCAATACTACGTTGCCATTGAAAGTGCTAACGAAGTCGGAAATGTGAATGCTAAGTTCAACTGCACTCTCGCCCTGATAGTCTCTATTTGTGAGTACTACTAGATTGTCATTGGTAAGCTGATCTCGTAGCGTCTTGCGTAGCCCTTCTTCAAAGGGTTCTGCCCAAAGGTGAGTCGTAGAAATATGCAGGTTTGTATCACTTACTTGATACACCAGCCCTCGATGCTTGAGATAGTCGGGTAGGGTAATACTCGTTATCAGCAGTGGGGTGCTCTTTTCTGGTGAATCTGCTGATGACTTGAAAGAACCTTCCGACTGCGTGGATGAAACTGCAGAATGAAGCAAGTAATAAGAGAGAGACGTTTGAGTGCTTGTGCAGCCAGATAATGCAAAGAATAGCGAAACAATAACTAATGCAAAAGTATTGTGTCGGGTTTTCGAAAGAAGCCCAGTCGTCATTTTTATTTTATTTTGTCCCTTCACGCGCTTTCCCTAACTATCAAAATACGCCAATTTCGCTTCTCAAAAAGACGAGTAAGCGAAAACTTCAAGTGTACGTTTCATCTGAACTTATAAGCGTTAATTTCCGCAAATTCTTATCGCAACGCGCCGCTATTGATGGCTGTTTTTTGCGATGCGATACATTTTCCGTTCAGATAACACACTATTAAACTAATAAAGGATAATTTAGCCTAATATTTCAACGCACTGTAAACTAATTTTATCGTTATTTCTCTTGTGCTTTAGGCTGAATATCTTCGCCACCGTCTTTTGAAAAGATGAGGCTATTCGGTGACTGATTCAACTTCAGCAGCAAGGGTTGAATGTTTCTCAACGTATCTTGCAGCGTATCTACCGTCTCTTTTATTTCCGACTGATTGAAGCCGCCATCACTATAGTTCTTAAGTAGACTGTCCAAACTTACCAGTACTTGGTTTAAATTGCCATTGAGCGCCTTAGCGTCAATGTCTTCAATAAGAAGGTCGAAGTCGGTGCTTGCGGTTTCCACCGACTCTGCTGCCAGCTTCATGTCCTCTACCGCTAACTGTACGTTTGCCACCATTTCTTTGAGCGGCAGTTGATTTATCTTATCGAGAATGGCATCTGCTTTTTGCGTAAGCTGGGTAAATTCATTGCTTACCGTTGGAATAACTTCGTAACCATTCACTATCGAAACTTTGCCACTACCCGCTGCATCAGGCACATGCTGTAAGTCTACATATAGACCTCCGGTAAGCACGTTCCCCATTCTCAACGTGGCCCGTAAGTCTCGCTCTAGCCAGTTACGCAAAGTCTGCTTAATGGCACTCAGCCCCTCTTCGGTATCGGGCTGTCGAGCTTTGCCTGGGTAAATGTTGATGAGCACTGGAATAGGGTAGTCTTGTTCTAATATATTGCCTTCTATCGCAGGCAGCGAGTTAATCCCCGTTACATTGCCAATTTCAATGCCGCGATATTCAACTGGAGCTCCAACAGTGAGGCCTCTGACACTTTCATCAATTAACAGCAGGTATTCAGCGGCAACTTTGTAGCGCGCGTCTGAAGCGGCCGTGTTGTCTTCGTAAATGGTGAAAAATGCATTTTCAACTACAAGCTCACCTTTTGGCACACCATCGGGAATACCAAAGGTTATACCGTTAGCAAGGAGGGTTTCCAGACTGCCGGTTTCAACGCTAACGCCACTAGATTCAAGCTGAAGCTTTACGCCACTCACATCCCAAAAGCGGGTATTTACAGTAATTAACTTATGGTAAGGCGCTTCGATAAATGCGTCGTAATAGACCACACGTTCTTCAATGTTAAAGGTTGCATCTTCAAACTCGCCAACTTTAAAACCCTTGTAAATAATAGGGTCGCCCGGTTTATAAGCAAACTCATCATCGCTTCGCAGCATCACGTGAAGCCCGGGTGTGCCAGGTGGGGTGACTGGCGGTCGAGATAGGGCGTTAAAGTGAAGTTGCTCTTTGCCATTGTCATCGGCAGACATGGCAATGTAGCTTCCGGAAATTAACGTGTTTAAGCCCGAGACCTCGGAAAAGCTGATGCGAGGTGCTACCACCCAAAACTTTGCATTTTCATTGAGTAGGTGAGAAGCGCTGGCGTCTATTCTAGCGGTGACTAACACCCCGTCTAGATCTGGCTTTAGTGATATTTTCTTAACCTGACCAATGTCCAGATCTCGCACTTTGATAGGGGTTTTATTGACCTCTATCCCTGTTGCAGAGTGCAGCTCGATAGTGATAAGCGGACCTTGATTTGTCCATTGGTAGTACACCATCCATCCACCAATCAGCGCCACTATAATAGGAATTAACCATATTCTAGATATAGATGATGTTGGTTTTACCGTCGCCTCGTTACTATTTGGATCGTTTGTGGTCATGGTAATTGCTTCCACTGCTGCCATATTAGCCGTGAGTCAAATGTCATTGCAGCTATCATTGTAATAAACACTACCGCACAAAATGCGAGAGCCGCTTGGCCAGGATAAATGGATAGCGTGTTTCCCATTTGTATAAGAGAAACCAGTACTGCTACCACAAAAACGTCAATCATCGACCACCGCCCAATGCCCTCGGTAAGTCGATAGTATCGTGTGCGCAACTGTTGCGAGTTGGTTCGCTGTCGCTGAACTGAATAATTCAGCCAGGCTAATATTAAAATTTTAGCCACCGGCACAACGACGCTGGCGATTAAAATGATAATAGCCACGGGGTAAGACCCCGACTCCCATAAGGAAATTACTCCACCAATAATCGTGTTAGGCGTTTCTTGCCCAAAGATTTCAGTATACATAATTGGCAGTAAATTGGCAGGGATATACAAAATGCACGATGTGATAAGCAATGCCCACGTGCGCTGAATACTGGCGTCTGCTTGGGCCACGGTTAATGGCTTTGGCGTTGGTGGCTTACCTTGTTTTAGCCACATTTCATAACGTGTCGGGTCAAATTGCATAATAGCCAGCGTAGTGAATGCACTAAAGCCAACAAAAGCAAAAAAAGATAGCCCAATAGTCACATCGGCTAGCTCGTTTATTTTAATTAGGCTAACAAGAGTACCGATTAAAAAAATTTCTGCCATGCTCCATGGAAGAAGCGCCTTTACGAGAGAAAATAGACGATATAGATAGAATGGCCGCTGCTGTTTAAGTTGCGCGAAAGAAAGCCAGGCTAAGCCAATAAGCACCAATCCAGGCAATAAAACGGTGGCTAGCCCTGTGATAATCGCCAACGAGAGGTAGTCGTTTTCAATGAGCACAGTGATACCGCTTGGCAAATCGATGCTGTGCTTTTGCCCGCTGGCTTTAAAGGTAAGAAAGTTAAAGGGCAGCGAAAGTAACAAAAACAATAACGCACTAAGGGCATAAGCGTGCAATTTTTCAGTGGCATTGTTTTTGAAAAAAATCAGCGTATGGGCACATCTGGGGCATGTCGCTCGTTGACGATGGGCGAGCGTGGGGATACTCACACTAGTGTGGCATTGGTCGCACACTATTGTTAATTGCTCTGGGTTTTCCATACTAGTCGCTAACGACATCCGTTATGTGTTATATCAACAATATAAAGCATTGATATTTAGTGTCTACAAAATAGCGTAGTGTATACATAAATAGACTATCTTCATTGGGTAAGTACACACGTTAACTACTTGCCCACTAAAAAAAACGCAGCGCTAAGGCGATTATTACACCCGTGATGATAAGCTGGACTAAGCAGAAACCCATAATGTCTTTGGCTTTCAAACCCGCTATCGCTAGCACTGGTAATGCCCAAAATGGCTGGATTAAATTTGTCCACGCATCACCCCAAGCAACGGCCATCGCAATGCGAGAAATATCTGCCCCTAATTCGGCTGCTGCAGGAAGCACCACTGGCGCTTGCACTGCCCACTGACCGCCGCCAGAGGGGACGAAAATGTTCACTATACCTGCGCTAATAAAGGTAAGCACCGGAAGCGACTGGGCAGAAGCAAAGCTAATTAACCACTGAGACATACTTTCAGCCAATCCAGACTGTACCATGACGGCCATAATGCCGGCGTAAAAAGGAAACTGAATAATAATTCCACTGCCGCCTTTCACTGCCTGCTGCAGACTTTGCAGCAAACGTTTGGGTGTACCGTGTAGAGCAATAGCCAAAAACAAGAAAATAGTATTCACAATGTTGAGGTTTAAACCGCCGTCTTTTATAAAATAATTAACAAGGTACGCTATCCCCAAAACGCCAATGAGAATGCCCAGAATTTTACTGTTTTCTAACTTATCAGCGGGCCTTTCATTGCTTTTTACTTGTTCTAGGCTACGTTCTTTTTCTATGCCTTGTTCTATGCTATCGATGAGTTTGTCTGGGCTGACAATAACGCTGTCTTGATGTGATGGCAGCATTAGCCAATTTACCAGCGGAACAACAATAAAAAGAATGCAAAGCAGCGCAATATTAAACCCACTGAAAAGGGTATCGCTTGTGCTAATTACACCGATTTGGTTTTCACTAAAGTGACCCGGTGTGGCAATAGTAAGGGGTACTGAACCCGCAAGGCCGCCATGCCAAACCAAAAATCCTGAATAGGCACTGGCCACAAGAAGTCGATAATCCACGGGAGTTTTTCGTGCTAAGGCTTTGGCAAACAGTGCCCCCACAACTAATCCGAAACCCCAGTTTATCCAGCTTGCCGAGAGTGAAACAAGGGTCACCAATAGAATTGCTTTTCCCGGCGTGTTGCCAAGGTGAGCCAGCTTTTCTAACAGCATTCGCATGAACGCAGTAGAAGCCAGCATAAATCCAGTGGCAAGTACCAGCAACATCTGCATAGAAAATGTGAGTAGTCCCCACAGGCCATTTCCCCATTGTTCAACAACAGTAACAACAGGTTGTTGCTCAATGATTACAGCGGCTAAAAAGACGCAAACAGTCAGAATAAGAACAAAAACAAACGGGTCGGGGAGATAACGCTCAACCAGTTTAACTAAAGGTTTGGCAGCTCTATTTAACATTGTTTTTAAATTTATTTTTGTTAAGAAATTGCTAAAGCATAACGTATCTTTCGTATTTTCCCTATACAGCAGTATAGGTAAATAGGCATTTGAAATTGAATTGGCGTAAACAAAGAAGCCCGCAATAGCGGGCTTCAAAGGTACATGTAAAGCAACTCTTTTTTAGAAGCTTGCATTGCCTGGTGTACGAGGGAAGGGGATCACATCACGTACATTCTGCATTCCAGTTACGTAAGCAACTAAACGTTCGAATCCTAAACCGAAGCCTGAGTGAGGAACGGTGCCATAGCGGCGAAGGTCTCGATACCACGCGTAGTCTTCTTTTGATAGTTCCATTTCTTCAAGGCGGGCGTCAAAAACATCAAGACGCTCTTCACGTTGAGAACCACCAATAATTTCACCAATTCCTGGAGCCAATACATCCATTGCAGCAACGGTTTTACCGTCGTCATTAATGCGCATGTAGAAGGCTTTAATATCTTTTGGATAGTTTTGCATGATAATCGGCGCGCCAACATGCTCTTCTGCTAGGTAGCGTTCGTGCTCTGATGAGAGGTCAATGCCCCACTCAACTGGGAATTCAAAGGTTTTGCCACAGTTTTGTAAGATTTCGATAGCATCAGTGTAGTCCATGCGCACAAATTCAGAATTCACTAGGCTTTCAAGACGCTCTATTGCATCTTTCTTTATTCGCTGGGCGAAGAACGCCATATCGTCGGGAAGTTCTTCTAGCACGGCCTTACATACATATTTGAGCATGTCTTCTGCAAGTTGTGCCACATCGCTTAGGTCGGCGAAAGCCACTTCAGGCTCAATCATCCAAAATTCAGCAAGGTGACGTGACGTATTTGAGTTTTCAGCACGGAAGGTTGGGCCGAAGGTATATACCTTAGACATTGCCGTACAATAAGTTTCAACGTTAAGCTGTCCACTTACTGTTAGGTAGGTTTCTTTGCCGAAAAAGTCCTCAGAATAATCAACATTGCCCTTGTCGTCATGAGGAAGGTTCATCATGTCTAAGGTTGAAACACGGAACATTTCACCCGCGCCTTCGGTATCGCTTGCCGTTAAAATAGGCGTTGAAATCCAATAATAGCCCTTCTCGTGGAAGAAGCGGTGGATAGCTTGTGATAAACAGTTGCGTACGCGAGTTACCGCACCAATAACGTTAGTACGAGGGCGCAAGTGTGCGTATTCGCGAAGGTATTCGATGCTGTGTCGTTTAGCGGCCATCGGATACGTATCAGGGTTTTCTACTAATCCAATAACGTCGACTTCTGTAGCATCAATCTCAAGGGATTGGCCTTGACCTTGTGACTCTTTTACTGTGCCGGTAACCGACAGCGAACAGCCAGCCGTTAGGCGCTGGATGTCGGCGTAATTTGACAGAGAGTTTAGCGCAATTACTTGAACCGGATCGAAGCAGCTACCATCGTGTAGCGCGATAAATGATAAACCGGCTTTAGAATCTCGGCGTGTTCTCACCCAACCTTTAACGGTTACCGATTCGCCAACGGCGTACTTACCTTTAAGTACGTCAACAACGGGCGCGTGCGTCATGTTAGTTTCTCCGTCTTACTGTTTCTTGGCTGCTATGTACTATCATTAGTCACATAAACGCAGTGTGCAAAATGCACGAAAAAATGGTTTTTGGTCAATGTTTTGGATTTTTTTGCCGATAAAATAACACAAATTTAAACGTGGCTTTCTAGACGCACGGCTGCCAATACAATGGCGAAGGTGCTTTAAATGAGAAGTCTGCCACAATCCAATAGCACGCTAGTATACTCAACCATAAGCTGGATGCCAGAGAACAGAGTGACAAATGGGAAATAAAAATGTTTCTTTATCAATGAAAGGCGATGAAAAGGACAATATGAGCACAAAGCCGTTACACCATAGCGAAGATAGACGGAAAACCCCTCATGGAGATACTTTGTTTTACAAGATCATGCTTGGGCTTAATATTGCAGCTTGGGCGGGCCTGGTTGTGGTATTGATTCTGTTTCACTATGCTCGCCCAGAATTCATTACCGGGGTGCAGCAATACTGGGGCGTAGAGGGCGATAACACGTGGACCATGTCATACGTGGATGCCATGGTTGTGTTGCTTCGCATATGTTTAGTGTTGAGTTTAATCAGCACCGTGATGCGGGCAAGAAGAAGTCGCCGAAAAAACGACAGCTTTGGTATTAACTTAATCATTCTCACAATAATTGTGGCCACCAGTTTAATCACGTTGGCCACAACAGTGAGTTAGCTTTTTTGTTGGTGGAAAGTTTAAATGAAAGCCACTTGTATGAGCCAATAGGTGTACGCCATATAGGCTAGCACGAAAGCTCCCCCTTCAACGCGGTTAAGTCGTCCTTGGCGCTTAATACCGATACAAAAGATAAATAAGGCCACCGTGGATGCAAGCATGACGGCAATGTCTCGATAAATAAAATCTGAACTCACGGCCATGGGCTGAATGGTGCCGGCAATGCCTACCACAGCAAGGGTGTTAAACATATTAGAGCCAATCACATTGCCAATGGCTAGGTCGTGCTCTCCCTTTTTAACGGCAATAAGCGAAGAGGCGAGCTCTGGCAATGATGTACCAATAGCAATAACCGTAAGCCCGATAATAGTGTCGCTGACACCAAAAAACGTAGCAACTTCCACCGCACCCCACACCAACATGCGTGAGCTTGCAACAAGCAGCAGTAAACCGGCAACAAGCCAGATTACATGGGTTTTCACTGTGCCCTCGGAGGCATTGATCTCGTCGTTGTATTCGTCGGCGAGTGCGTCTTTGTCGCCTTTCATCCCGTGGTAAATGCTCCACGAAATAAGCAAGACGAATAATCCTAATAGTGAAAACGCATCGTCTTTAGAAACCTGTTGGTCGAGTACCTGCCAAGCAGCAAAAAAAGTGATGCCAAGTAACACAGGCAGCTCTTTTTTGATTATTTCTGATTTCACTGCAATAGGGCTAATAACAGCGGTTAGCCCCAATATAAGTAAGATGTTAGCGATATTAGACCCATAGGCATTCCCCAGCGCGATACCTGAGTTTCCTTGGAGTGCAGCGAATATGGAGACAATGATTTCCGGGGCAGACGTACCAAAACCGATGATCAGCATACCTATCAATAGCGGTGATACGCCGAAGTGATTTGCCACCGAGGCAGCGCCACCCACAAACTTTCCTGCGCTCCACAGTAGTACCGGTAAACCAATAGCAATAGCCAAGCAGGCTAAAAACATACTTTCTCCTTAAATCTGCATCTATTATGTGCGGTCTATTAACACTGTTCTGTAAACAGGTTCTTTCTTTTACCTAGTATCGCAAATGCTGCTCTTTTTTGTAATACAGAAAACGCAAAGGCAGTGAAAAAGATATTCGCCCTAGGCTATGATGACTGACTTTATACGAACATTCGAAACGTACAGCGCACATTACCCTATTGAGTTTTTAACCTAATGTAACGTTTATGCCCTGTTTCTGAGTTTTCAAAAAGGCCTTCGCACTCGTGTTTATACTTGTGCTGTATGGAGTTGCTTTAAAAATTGTGCGATGCCAGTTTTGGCTCAATTTTTGAAAGAAGCTTTTGATAGGTACTAAAGCGAAAACACTGCAACAAAAACACAGTGAAATTGCGTTTTACTTACGTCGCGCCATCTCTTAATACGAAGAGACTAGGAGCGTTGCCCGAGCCTCATGGGTGTAGCTCATGGGGGAAGCTCGTGGGGGAGATCATGGATGTAGCTCATAGGTGCAGTTGCGGGCCTAATTAAAGCGCTTATGTATAGGTTGTTAGTCATAATGAGGTTTTCAACGTCGCTAATGCCAGCATTGCTTGTGTGGTTTTTACACTGCGCTGAGCTAATATCTACATGGCGCTTCGCTAGCATTCACATAAATGAACACAACTAAAGATAAAAAGGATTGCGGGATGTCTCTTTCTAGAAGCGATAGGTTTAGTGCTGATATGCACAAAAGAACATGGTTCACGGTTATTGTGGTAACTGTTTTACTTCTTATATTAGCGCGCGTAGGCGCGCCATACGCAGTTCAATATTATATCAATCAACAAATTAATCAGACGAAGGGCATAACGGGGCAGGTCGGCGACGTAGATTTACAATTGTATCGCGGCGCCTACGCAGTTGACGATATTGAGATTTATGCCGTTGACGAGCAGTCATCGCCTAAGCCGCTACTGTCTGTGAAAACACTCGATTTCTCGCTAGCATGGTCGGCGGTATTAAACGGCAATTTAGTGACTAATATGGTGTTTAGCCAACCAAAGGTAGTTGTTTATGACAAAGACACCACGACACCGGAGCAAAACCAACAAGTTAAAGATGAACGAACGTGGATTGGACTTGCTAATAATTTAGTGGTGTTTTCTATCGATACGTTAAAAATTATCGAAGGTAAAATATCGCTAGTTAATCAAACAAAGAAGGGTGAAATACCTACATATATTGCAAACATCAATGCAGATATAAAAAACATTACCAACGCACAGAATTTGACGAAAACGTTAGTGACCAGCGTTGACGTGAAAGGGGATTTAATGGGAGAGGCAACCCTCACTTTAGTTGGAAAGTTAGACCCTTTTAGCGAACAGGCCAACTTTGATTTTAATATGGAAGTACAACGCTTTTCGGTCAAGCAGATACAAACGGTATTTAATGTATACACGCCATTTGATATTGAGGCCGGTGGCATTGATGGCGCTATGGAGTTAGCGGCAAAAAGTAATGAAGTTAACGGTTATGCTAAAGCCGGTGTTTACGATTTAAGTATTTTTTCTTGGCGGGAAGATGCAGAAAAAGACGATGACGGATTATTTACCATTATTTTTGAGGGCGGTGCCGATTTGCTAAGTGCGATACTTGAAAATGATGAGTCTCAATTAGTCGCTGCGCGAATACCTATTGAAGGTACACTGGATAGTACTGATATTTCTACTTTCCAAGCGGTGGTTTCAGTATTGAAGAATGCATTTTTTGACGCAACGAAAATGCAAGTCGACGATATCGTTTCCTATGAATCAGTCACAACAAGCTCCTCAGAGGAGGAGCAGTAATGTTGCGTATTTCTGTAGGAGGGTTTCTATTCACCTATTTTTGTTAGTCGTGAGCTTCAATGAATTTTAACCAGTGAGGAAAGACTTCCATTTGTTGGAGTGTCAGTTTGATACATACAAATATCGGCACCGCCAACAGTACACCCAACATGCCCCAGATCCAGCCACTGACAAAAAGCCACACTATGATAACCAGCGGGTTAATCTGCATACTTTTGCCTAAAACCGTTGGGGTTACTATTTGAGATTCAATGATATTCAAAGTAAGGAATATCCCAACAGGAAGCAGCGCTGTGCTTGTTATTCCAAACTGCAGCGTACCAACAAGCAACAGTATACCAACACTAATTATAGAGCCCATATAAGGGACAAAGTTTAATAGACCGACGATGGCGCCCCACAAAATCGCATCGCGAATATTAAAGTACGAAAGGCCGACTGCTGTTAGAACACCTAGTGCACAATTAATAATACTGATGGTTAAAATATAGTGAGATAGAGCCTGTTGAATACTTCTAATCAACAGTTTAGCTCGCTCTCTATTTTTGATTATTGGAAAATCATTGATGACAACTTTCGACAGTGGTGGTCCAAAAATAAGAAGAAAGAGGGTTAGTACCACGGCGCCTATTACCTGTGCGAGAAAAAGCGGAGCAGCCAGCAACATTTCAAAGATCATTTGCCTGCTACCTTGTTTAAATTGCTCCTCTACAGCCGAATCGTCGGTTTTTTGCGTTGGCTCTTTTTCAAACCACGGGTATGCGGTATTACTCGCTTGGCTTTCCTGCAAGGTTGTATCGCCGTGCATCACGGAACTTATCATCGAGAGTTCTTCAGCGATCTGCTCGGCCAATAGAGGTAAAGATTTCATCCATCGCTCAGCCGGCTCCGAAAGTTCGAATGCCAAAAAAGTTAATGGCGTAACCAACATCGCTAGAAGAACTATAGAGGAAACGGCCCGCGGTATGAGCAGCCGTTTGAGTCTAGTCACAAGAGGGCTCAACAGTAGTGCAACCAACATTGAAAAAACCACTGGAATGATCAGTGACTGAGCGAAATACAGCGTGTAGAGTGTGGCAAGCGCGACTAAAACAATTAGAAGCCTTACAACTCGAACATCTCTTGTTTTTACCTTGTATTCGTCATGCCTATGTAAAAGTGGATTTTCCTTCATTGTACTGTCCTTATAATGTGAAGAGTGAGTGAATACTTCTGTCATTAAGTCTCAAAATTGACTAGTCTGTTTTCCGGTATCGGCCCTCGAAACCGCAAAAAATACCGAACCCCATTAAACCAACGCCCAGGGCACTTACCATCCATGGTCCAAAGGGTTGAACTAATAATGTGGATACGGCTTCAGGAAGGCCACCTGCTTTTTCCGATTTTTGCGCGATGGATGCATTCATAAAGAAGACACCAACCATCAAATACACAACGCCCCGACAGGCAAAGCCTAAGCGGGCGCACCACACTACTATTTTGCTTTGTAAGGCAGGCATAGAGCTTACAAATTTATCCATAAAATCCGTTTTTACTACATGTTTAAACTGAATGAGGGAAAAAAGGATGACTGCCAAACTGATTGCGCCAACAAGTATCGCTCCCCATGTTGTTTGAAGAATACTCTCTCCAACTTGCTGCTGTTGCTGTTTAGAATCGTCTTGTAGTGACATTAGCACTTTTATTGATACATAAGTTGCTGAGCCGTAGGCGATGGCAGAAAAGAAATAGAATAGGCGCATGAGGACATCTTTTGGCTTTGTCATATCAAGGTTGCCAGGATTAGTAACACCTTGAGCTAGACGCCACGCTACATAGCAGGCAAAACCTACAGTAACAGCGGTGAGAGAGAACGAGCCAAACGGTGTATACAAGATCTCTTGAAAGACTGATTTTTTCGTCACTTCTTCAGCTCTTGTGGCGGTGAACGCAACAAGCAGTGTAAGAATGCCGAGAACACAGTACACAATGCATTTTGCTGAATATCCAATGCGAGCAATAACTTTAGTCAGAAACGTGATGTCCATATACTTATCTAATTTGCTTTGTAGCGGCTGTGATAGTGACAGAGACATCTGCAAGCTATGCGCCATAGAGACAAAGTGTTGGGGAAATATATGAGGTTGGCGAGATGTATTTTTTTGTATTCTCAATTCTTTTTTAAGGGTAGGTAAGATAAGGCTTGGAAAGCATTTACCGCTATTTTCTAAAATTTAAAATCAAAGTGATTCGGATGAGATTGCGTGAAATATAATATCTGTGCCACCGTGCACAGAATTACATTAAGAAGTATTTACACTATTCGCTGTAATATCTTTATTCGGCACTGCTAACGCAATGCGCAAGCGCTGATGTTTGAATACAAGTCGAACGTAAATACAAATCGAACCCTAATATAAATTGAAAAGTACCGTTAGTTTTTTTCCGCAAGCCAAGCGTCGACGCTTTTAAGCCAGACCTCATACAAGCTATCTGAATTGGCGTACTGCTCGAACACGGCTTTTAATTCTTTTGAATGGCGAAGGGAGACAAGTGCTTGATTAATGTGGTTGAGCTTATCTACTGCCGCGCTATTGTTGCTTAACGCTAAGGTATGAACACCGCTGGGGTGGAACTCTTCACTGACTTGTTTCATGCACTTGGGCGTTGCGGCCTTGTTGTAATTGACACAGTAGTAATTAATTATGCTAGTGCCAAAGAATAAGTAATCTAATCTGTTTCCTTTCAACATGTCATAAAGCTGCGGGCGATGAACCGTAGAATAGATATTTTTAAAACCTAACTCTTTAGCCAGTGTTTCTTGAAGGGAATTTGCAGACACACCTATGGCACTGTTTTCTAAATCAATGTCGTCAAAATGGATAACAGGATTACTAGGCTGGGTGAATATCGCCGAACCTTCAGCGATAAGGGGTAGCGAAAAAGAAGCCCATTTTTCTCGCTCAGCAGTCTTTAATGCACCAAAAACCATGTCCACTTTGCCGTCTTTGATTCGCTTCATAGACGCTCGCCACGAAGATGGCTGAAGCTCAAGCTGATATTTCGCATGTTGCGTTGCTAGCTCAAAAAGCTTCCAGGAAATACCGTAGGATTCAGACGCTTCTACATACCGCTTATGATTTTCAAATACCGTAATGCTCACGGTATTGTTTGCAAATGCGGGTAATGCACTTGCTAATAAACTGACTAGCGACAGAAACAGTAAAGACCATGACAATCGGCTTTTAAGGCGGCACATTAAAGGTTTCAAAACTGGTTCACTACAACATTCTCTTCTGACACGCTAGCATTGTGTAGAAACTGAACCTGCATTGCAATATGACCAAGCCAGAACGTTTCTAAAGTACAAGCGTTCTTCAATCTAAGCGCTTTAAATTAAGCATTCCTGTGGCCTTGCGCTTAATCGGGGCTCAATGTTTAAAAACAGTAAGGACCACAGTGTGTGCATGTATGCACCAAAATTTGCCAGCTGTAAACATTGATTAGTGATGAACGTGAGTAATATTGACCTTTTTGTTTAACGTTTTAAGACGTGAAACAAGCTGAGACAGTTCTTCCACTGAACCTGAATAGTTTATCTTCTTGTTCATTTGCTTACCTTTCACCGCTGTGTGAAATAAAGCGTCGCTTTCAAAACATGCGGTTTTTCTGTCAAGTGCGTTCCACTCTTTCTGCAAATCGGTGGGAATAGAGTGGCGTTTAGCGTACAACTTGTCTTTAATTTGCAACACTTTTCCGATCAATACTTGTGCGTCAGTTGGCATAATTGTTTCTCCTTAAGCTATCAAACACGAATGAGGTATTGCGCTTTTTAATGAAGAATAAGTTCTTAAAAAGCATATGTACCAGGAG
The DNA here is from genome assembly GCF_010500895.1 of Alteromonas genovensis. Taxonomy (GTDB): domain Bacteria; phylum Pseudomonadota; class Gammaproteobacteria; order Enterobacterales; family Alteromonadaceae; genus Alteromonas; species Alteromonas genovensis. Next base: position 280,704 of record NZ_JAAAWO010000003.1, on the reverse strand, counting down.
CACGGTTGGTGCTGATATACGTACTCATTCGTTAACCTTCATCTAATAATCTGTATTAACAAATACGTTATTACTATCTAAGATGTTGCATCATCAATGCCAATTTGCAGTTACAACGTGTAAATGCGCGTTAGAGGCAAAGCAACATCGTCAATGAATGATAAACACAAGTAGACTACTTGTAAGAGAAGGGTTTTGAAGAGCTCTTTAACTTTTTGGCTTGGCAATAGCAAAAATGAGGGGTCCAAATAAGCAGGTTGAGCAAGATAGCGGTTACTAAACTAAAAATGACCGAAGCCGGCGTGAGGGGAATGGAAGGGCGAAAGTTATCGACTACTTTTTTTAACGTTGAAAACTGTTCTGGGTTGGCCATGTAGGTCAATTTTTCAAAGTAGTGACCATACTCAAGGGTACGCATTCCTTGCTCTAAAGAGTCAATCATTGAAAAGCGCTGAGCTTTTTGCGAGGCGTTATCTCTTACTAGGGCCTCGTCATTTTGTTGGAGGCTGTCTAGCATGGCTTCAACCGATAAAAAGCCATGCTGCTTTGCTAACTCAGAAGACAAGGTGACTTCATCTCGTATAGCATCGTAATAGCCATTAAGGTACTGCCTGTAATGATCGGCAAGAATGGGCACTTGTAGCGTAATAATAAATAAAACAGCAAAAACAACTTTATCTAAAACGCGCGTGATCATTAGTTAACCTCAAATTTAATACAAATATGACAGCGATTTACTTGGCATCCATACCAGCAAATATGTATTTAACAAAGCATGCATTAACGCTAAAGACTCCCATTACCGCAGCAGCTGTGCTACTTTCTCGCAATGCGTAATACTTGGCGCATGCCATCGTCGAAGTGCGTGGTGTATGAACTCCCACATCCTGATGACACCAAATCTATTTAGCCTTCGAATTAATAGCTCTTTGCCTTAGCTTCACTTCACCTTAGTAACACTTTGCCTTAAAAGATGTCGCTATTTAAAGAAGTCATAGATAGCGTGAGTCAATCTACTTAGCTGCTCTGAACTTATTATGTATGGAGGCATAATGTATACCAATTTACCGAAGGGTCTTATCCATACACCGTGTTTCACAAAATGACGCTGTATTTCTGCCACGTTAACGGGCTGCACAGCTTCAACTACGCCAATAGCGCCCAGTACGCGTACATCCGCTACACTTGGTAAGTCTGCACATTTTGCTAATTCGCTCTGTAATTGTTTCTCAATAGCCGGTATCTGCTGCTGCCAATGGTTTTCATTTATAATAGATAGGCTTGCATTAGCCACAGCACAGGCAAGCGGATTGCCCATGTAGGTGGGTCCGTGCATGAACACACCCGGCGAACCTTGGCAAACTCCCAATGCCACATCTTCAGTGCATATCGTTGCAGCCATGGTTAAATAGCCACCGGTTAAGGCTTTGCCTAAGCACATAATGTCTGGCGTTATACCCGCGTGCTCACAGGCGAACAGCTTCCCTGTGCGTCCAAAACCAGTTGCAATCTCATCACAAATAAGCAGCACATCATAGGTATCGCACAACTGACGACAGCGTTTTAAATATTCAGGATGGTACATGCGCATACCGCCTGCTCCCTGAACAATAGGCTCTAATATCAGCGCCGCCATTTGGTGGTGATTTTTTTCAAACAATTCTTCTAAAACAAGGATGTCGTCTTCGCTGAAGGTTTGACCGTAACGAGTCTGAGGGGCGGGAGCGAAAAATTGCTTGCTCAACACGCTTTCAAACAAGCTATGCATGCCGTTAACCGGATCGCACACACTCATTGCTGCAAATGTATCACCGTGGTAGCCATTGCGAGGTGCAACAATTCGCGATTTCTCGGGTCGCCCTTGGCATGCCCAATACTGAATGGTCATTTTAATTGCCACCTCAACAGACACAGAACCTGAATCAGCAAGAAAAACTCGTTCTAGCCCTGCAGGAACCATTTGTAGCAGGGTTCTACATACATCCACTGCTGGCTGGTGGGTAATGCCACCAAACATGACATGGGAAAAAGCATCTACCTGATCGTGAGCGGCTTTATTTAACATAGGATGATTGTAGCCATGTATTGCCGCCCACCAGCTAGACATACCGTCGACAAGGACCTCACCAGTAGAGAGCGTCAGTTCAGCGCCATTAGCCCCAGTGACTTCGTAGCATGGTAGTGGATTAACGGCAGATGTATACGGGTGCCAAATATGCTGTTTATCAAATTCAATATTGTTCAAAATTTAACCGTTAGTAAATATTTTGGAATGGTCAGAGTTGACAACTTTGTAATGACGCATAGACTAAGCCAGCATTCTCATTTAGTAAAGAACAAGTAAAGGACAGTCCATGACACTGGCTTCAGCGCAAAATGCGCAAACGACAACAATTCGTAACGATTGGTCGAAAGACGAAGTAACCGCTTTGTTTGAAATGCCATTTAACGATTTACTCTTTCAAGCACAGGTCGTGCATAGGCAGCATTTTAATCCCAATGAAGTTCAAGTGAGCACGCTATTGTCGATTAAAACCGGTGCATGCCCGGAGGATTGTAAATATTGTCCGCAAAGCGCGCGCTACGACACTGGGCTTGAAAAAGAACGTCTTTTAGAAATCGAAAAAGTGATTGAGCGCGCTAAAGAAGCAAAGCAAGTTGGCTCTACACGCTTTTGCATGGGTGCCGCATGGCGTAACCCTCGCGACCGCGATATGCCGTACATTGTAAGCATGATTGAAGAGGTGAAAAAGCTGGGCCTCGAAACCTGCATGACCCTTGGCATGCTTACCCGAGACCAAGCCGTTGCACTCAAGCAAGCAGGGTTAGATTATTACAATCACAACCTTGATACCTCGCCAGAGTATTACGGCGATATTATTACTACACGCACATATGAAGACCGCCTAAATACCCTAGAAAATGTCAGAGAAGCAGGCATGAACGTATGTTCTGGCGGTATTGTTGGTATGGGAGAAACAGCAGCAGACAGAGCAAGTATGCTTGTGCAGCTAGCAAACCTGCCTGAGCAGCCACAAAGTGTTCCTATTAATATGTTAGTTAAAGTAAAAGGGACACCGTTAGACAGCGTTGAAGATTTAGACTACTTCGAGTTTATTCGCACTATCGCTGTGGCGCGAATTATGATGCCTAAGTCTCACGTTCGCTTGTCTGCAGGTCGAGAGGCTATGAACGAACAGATGCAAGCCATGTGCTTTATGGCAGGGGCTAACTCTATATTTTATGGTTGTAAGCTGTTGACTACGTCTAACCCGGATACTCACGAAGACGTTATGCTGTTTAAAAAGCTGGGCATTAACACGGAAAGAACCCGCGACTTTTCTGACGAAGCCCATCAACAAGTACTAGAAGAAGAAATTGCACAGCAAGCTGAGGGCGATGCTGACGCACTTTTTTACGATGCTAGTAAGCCAAAAGCTGCTAAAGCCTCTTTGAAAAACGAATCGAATACAGCAGAGGCCTAATGTCTTTTTCTTGGTTAGAAGATGCACTCACTCAGCGGGCCCAGGTGGGCTTGCTGCGTCAACGCGTGTGTCAGCAGTACGAAAAAGACAACGTTATTTGTATTAACGGTGAGCACTATCTCAACTTTTCCAGCAACGATTACCTTGGTATGCGCCAGCATGAAGGGGTGCTGCAAAGCTGGGTAGAAGGGCTTGCCCAATTTGGTGGCGGTAGCGGTGCATCACCGCTTGTGACGGGTCATACGCAGGCTCACCTCGCGCTAGAGGCCACCCTTGCTGACGGGCTAAATCGTGAGGCGGCTTTGTTATTTAGCTCAGGCTTTGCCGCGAACCAAGCCGTGTGTACGGCGCTTTTTGGCCAAGGTTCCCCAAGCGCGTCGGCAGCGCAATCGTCGGCTATTTTTGCCGATAAACTCATGCATGCTTCCTTTCTTGAAGGGGCTATGTCACTTAAAAAGAATGTCTCGCTTCGCCGGTTTAGACACAATAATATGGAGCACCTAGCATCGTTGCTGTCTGCTCGCGAGTCGTTGCACAGTGATGCGCTGATAGTCAGTGAGGGTGTGTTTAGTATGGATGGCGATCGAGCACCTGTAAAAGAAATAGCGGCATTAGCAGAGCAACACCGCGCTTGGTTTATGCTCGATGACGCCCATGGCATGGGTGTTTATGGAGACAACGGGTTTGGTACAGTTGAGGAATTAAAGTTAAGTCAAAACCAAGTACCTATTGTAATGGGAACCTTTGGCAAAGCCATTGGAACAGGCGGGGCATTTATTGCTGGTAGCCAAACACTGATTGATTATTTAGTTAATTTCTCAAAACACTATGTCTACTCAACGGCCATGCCGCCTGCGCAAGCAGTTGCCACCTTGTATTCGCTCACTCATATTGGCACTGACACCTCTCGCCAAGACCAGCTAGGGGCAAATATTGAATACTTCAGAGTGCGGTTTGCCCAAGAGTTTGGAGAAGACTGCGTTGCCCATAACGCAGCGACCGTTGGCGACCTCTCTTTGATTGGCTCTAAAAGCGCAATTCAGCCTGTTATTGTGGGTTGCCCTAAGCGAGCTGTAGCGCTTAGTGATGCGTTAAAAGAGCGAGGGATGTGGGTTAGCGCTATTCGTCAACCCACGGTGCCGAAAAATGAAGATAGACTGCGTATTACTCTTACCGCCACCCATACCGAACAAGATATCGATATGTTAGTTGACGCGCTCGCTTTGGCGAATGGGGCCATATCGTGAATGAATTTTGCGCTCAAGCAGCAAATGCATTGGCTCAGGAGAAAGGCGCAGTGGCTCAGGAGAAAGGCCTGGATAGGCCAACCCCACTACAGAATGCTAGTAAAAGTTTAAATATAAGCTCAGGCATAAGTGAGAAAGCAGTCGCAGAGCGCTTTTCCAAGGCAGCCCCACGTTACGATAAGCTCGCGGCTATTCAACACACCATCGCGCAGCATGGGTTACACAACTTACCAGCCCAACTTGTTGGCAATGCCCTTGATATTGGATGCGGGACAGGTGTACACACCCAATCTCTCAACGCACGTGGCTTACATGCCGTTGGTGTTGATATTGCACAAGGGATGCTGTCGTTAGCGGGTACTAACTACCCCCATCTCACTTTTAAACTGGGCAGTGCTCAAGCGCTACCTATAGCAAGTAACAGCATTGATGTTGCCTTTTCATCTATGGCATTGCAGTGGGCCAACTGCCTAAATAGTGTCGCTGAAGAAGTGCATCGGGTACTCAACCATGATGCCATCGCAGAATTGGCCATAATGGTATCGGGTTCCTTTGAAGAGCTAACGCACGCGCGTAAATTAGCTCAGCTTCCTACTGCAATGACTCCATTACCCACTGCCGATGGTTGGAATCGCGCATTTCGCGGCGCAGGGCTGGCCGTGAAGCGAGTTATTACTCGAGACTATGTGGATAGCCACAGCGACATTATGTCTTTATTGCGCTCGGTTAAAGGCGTAGGGGCAGGAGAGACAGGCAAGCAACAAAAAGTGCTTAGTCGTCAGGATATTAAAAAATTGAGTATGGCGTATCACAACATTCATGGCGAAGCGGGGAGTCTCCCGCTTACCTATCGCGTATGTCATTTTAGATTGGAAAAAAAGGCATGAAACAATACTTCATCACCGGCACAGACACCGAAGTCGGCAAAACCTACGTTACATGCAAGCTTCTTGAAGCAGCGTCGCAATTAGGGCACAAGGCGATTGGTTATAAGCCAATAAGCGCTGGATGCGACCTTATTGATGGTGAATGGGTAAACGAAGATGCCGCCTCTATCCAGAAGTCTAACAGCATTGATTTACCTATTAGCGAAATAAACCCCATTGCGCTTACACCGCCCATCGCTCCGCATATTGCGGCCGTTGAGGCGGACGTGTTACTAAGCGATGAAAAAATAATAAAGGGGCTGGGAAGTCTGCAAACTTATAAACCAGATTTATTATTAATGGAGGGGGCCGGTGGCTGGCGTTTACCGCTTAATGTGGGCGATGAGACTAAGCCAACTCGGTTTTTATCTGATGTAGTGGCATCCATTGGTATGGACGTAATATTAGTGGTGGGTATGCGCTTGGGGTGCTTAAATCATGCCTTACTCACTGCCCAAGCTATTAGAGGTGACGGGCTTAACATTGCCGGCTGGGTAGCCAACGACATTACTGGCAATATGACCCGCTATGGCGATAATTTAGCGTCGCTAAAAGCAATGCTGCCAGAGCCGTTGTTAGCCGAAATCCCCTTCGGCCAACAGCCAAGCGACGACAGGTTAGCCCTCGCGATTGAGCAACTCTGTTAAATCTGCACCAGGAGCAATGGGCGATTTTTCATTTCCCAAAAATACATAACCTTCCTTATCTCCCGCTAGCTCGAGCTTACTGTCAGTCAGCGTAAGAGCAGTTCCCTCGCGTATAGCTACTACGGGGGTGCTGGGGTTCAGTGCTGTAAATTCGAAAAGCCGTTGATCACGAGTTTCACCATTAAAGCCCTCAGGCTGATAATCGGTGTAGTGCGGATTTAATTGGAAGGGGACAATGCTCAGTGCTTCAAAGCTAGGCGGCTCAATAATAGGCATGTCGTTGGTGGTTCTAATTGATTGACCGCAAATGTTAGAGCCTGCACTCCAGCCAATATAGGGAGTTGCATCTGCGATGGCATGCTTGATGGGGACCACTAGCGCACCGGCATACAAGGTTGAGAGTAGATGAAAGGTATTTCCTCCACCAACCACAATGCTTTGGCCGTTTTCTTTGGCATGATTAATGGCAGATACTGGGTCTTCTACAGTGTGTAATCCAGTGACATTGCACTCTGGCAGAGCCTCTGCGACTTTATTAACGTATTCATCGTAGGTGCCGGTGACGGCAGCGTATGGAACGAATAGGAGGTCGCGAATATCTCCTAAGTGTGCAAGAATATGAGGCCTTGCATGTTCAAGGTATGCCTCGTCACCTTGACGAGAACTACTAAGCATTAGTGCATGTGCGGTCATACAAACTCCACAAAATCATAGATATAAATTTACGCTGGCTAACGTAAGGTCAATTACTGCAAGAGTACGCTAAATTGCCGTTAAAGTTTAGTGCGGCGAACTTTATGTTGCTGTGGTGTTCGTATCGATAGTCTTACGTAGGTTAAAGGAACGTAAATGAAGCAATCCACATCGGTTTTATTTGTCTGTCTAGGGAATATTTGTCGTTCTCCTACAGCAGAAGCAGTTTTTAAACATAAAGCGGTAGAAGCGGGATTAGATCTCTTCATCGATTCTGCAGGCACCCATGGCTATCATATCGGCAACCCGCCAGATAAGCGCTCTCAGGCGGCGGGTGTAGAGCGAGGTTACAGTTTTAAAGGGCTGAAGTGTCGTCGAGTTCACGAAAGTGACTTTGAAAAATTTGATTATATATTGGCGATGGACGAGAGCAACCTGGGTAACTTACACGGCATGTGTCCTGCTCAATATCACGAAAAAGTCAGTCTGTTTCTCGACTTTTGCGATGAAGATGAAAAAGAAGTGCCCGACCCGTATTACGGGGGCAAACGAGGATTTGAGTTAGTGCTCGACCTCATTGAGTCGGCCTCTGATGGCTTAATCACACATATAAAAAACGCCTCCAGTAGCGCGGTGTAATAATTAGGCCAGCACACGTTGATAAATCCTAAAGCAACGGTTACTGCAGTTGCATCATTATTTGTTGTTGCGCTGGTGAGTGTACTCGCTGTCGTGGCGTTTTCAGATTCACCGAACGCGCTTAAGCTGCATATTTTATATCAACTGCAGCTGCCTCTGGTGCTGACTGCCACCCTGGTGGGAGCTGCGTTATCAGTGAGTGGAGCGACCTTGCAGGTCGTGCTAAGAAATCCACTGGCCGATCCAGGTATTGTCGGTATTACAAGTGGCGCTAGCCTTGTGGCAGCTTTGCTGCTGCTCATTACGCCACACTGGGCTCAAGCATACCTCCACTATTTATTACCATTAGGGTGTTTTATCGGGGCGCTGGCAACCACCTTCACTGTTTACAAACTCGCCAGAAAGCTTCTCGGGTCGTCTACTGCGGTTATCTTATCAGGTATCGCGATTTCCACCTTGAGCGGAGCAATTATCGCCTGGCTCTATTTATTCAGCGATGCGAATTCACTTAGAAACCTGACCTTCTGGTTAATGGGAAGCTTATACCAAACCAGCTGGCCAATACTGCTGGTGGGTGGCCCACTCATTATTGCAGCGCTGTGGTACCAGTTCGCTAGTGCAAGCAGCTACAACAAGCTTTATGCCGGTGATGTAGCGGCGACAAGCAGTGGTGTAGATGTGCATCAGCTCACAGAGCGAAGTTTAGTTGCCTGTGCGATAGCCGTTGGGGCTGCCGTGTCGATGGCAGGCTCTATTGCCTTTGTAGGCTTGTTGATTCCGCACATTCTTCGTTTACTGATTGGACACAATAACAAATTGCTTCTGCCACTATGCGCTCTAGCTGGGGCAACCCTGCTGCTACTTGTTGCACTGTGCTCAGAGCTTACAAGAGCTATTACCCTGCCAGTGTCGATGATCACCGCTACGCTTGGCGGGCCGCTGCTTATCTGGGCGTTGCTAAAAGGTCAGCTTCGATGAGTACGGTGCTGCATTTAACCAGTATTAGTCTCTCCAACCGCTTACAAGTAGATTCCCTGCATGCTGTAAAAGGGGAGTGCATACACCTTCTTGGCCCAAACGGTGCGGGAAAAAGTTCGTTGATGGCCGTTATTGCCGGTCTTATTGCTCCAGAGCAAGGGGAAGTTGTGCTGTGCGATAAATCACTAAGCACCTGGTCACTTGCCGAGTTAGCGTCACTGAGAACCATGCTATCGCAACAGTTGGAGTCGAACTTTGCCTTACGTGTGGGTGAGTATTTATCGTTTTATGCTCACAGTCATCGCGATAACCTTCTTGTTCCGGCTATGCTGGAACGTGCGCTTGAAGTAAAGTCATTTCTCTACAAGCCCCTTACGCACCTTTCTGGAGGAGAGCGACAGCGAGTAGAGATTTGTCGGGCACTGCTGCAAATTTGGCCTCAGCTGGAAATCGGCGAAGGCATTGCCATTCTTGATGAACCCCTGCAAGGGCTAGACATTCGACATCAATACGCCGTTGCTACACTTATCCAAGCTCTATGCGCTAAAGGCAACACCATTATTATGAGTTCCCATGATATTGCTTTAAGTGCTAACTACAGTACTTCACTGTGGCTTATGAATAAGGGGCGTATTGTGGCTAGCGGTGCGCCGCATTCAGTGGCGACCCAACATAATTTAGAGCGCGTATTTGAGTGTCATTTTCTAATAAGCAAGAAGAAAAACTTTCTAGAAATTCAAGTTTGCGCGCCTATCACCCTCCCATAAGTATGTTAAAATATACAAATATAATTTTTAGCGTCAGCAAGCATGCCCCTATATGCATAGCTTTACGATGATATATTTTCAGGAGAGTACCGGTGAGTGAATGGAAAGTAGATAGCTGGAGGCAGAAACCTATTCTGCAGCAGCCAGAATATGAAGACAGTGCCTTATTAAGCAATGTTGAACAGACCCTTAGTACTTATCCTCCATTAGTGTTCGCTGCTGAGGCCAGAGAGCTTCGTCGTCAGCTTGGCGAAGTGAGCCTAGGAAAAGGGTTTTTATTGCAGGGCGGGGATTGCGCGGAGTCGTTTGACGAATTCAACGCACCTAAAATTCGCGATACGTTTAAAGTGCTTTTGCAAATGGCGATAGTGCTCACATTTGCGGGACGTTGCCCAGTAACCAAAGTTGCTCGCATGGCTGGCCAGTACGCCAAGCCTCGCTCTTCAAATTTTGAAACGCGAAATGGCGTTACACTGCCAAGCTATCGCGGTGACATTATCAACAATTTTGAGTTTACCGAGGCGGCGCGTCGTCCAGACCCTAACCGTTTGCTAGAGGCGTATCATCGCAGTTCTTCTACGTTGAATTTATTACGCGCCTTCGCGCAAGGTGGGCTAGCAGACCTTCACGAAGTGAATCGTTGGAACATGGCGTTTGTGGAAAATAGTCCGCTAAAAGAACGTTATTCTGATATGGCCACGCGCATTCAAGATTCATTGGAATTTATGGATGTTATTGGTATTAATGCTAATTCGAGTTCTACGCTGCACGAGACATCGCTGTTTACATCTCACGAAGCCCTGCTATTGAATTACGAGCAAGCGCTAACTCGCACTGACACGCTAACTGGAAAGCCTTACGATTGCTCGGCGCACATGGTATGGATAGGTGAAAGAACGCGTCAGCTTGACCATGCGCACATTGAATTTTTCCGCGGAATTCACAATCCTATTGGGGTAAAAGTAGGGCCAAGTATGGAAGAAGACGAACTAATTCGTCTCATCGATACATTAAACCCGCTAAACGATCCGGGTCGTTTAACACTGATAACGCGAATGGGTGCTGACAACCTTGCCGATAACCTTCCGCGCTTACTGCGCAGAGTGAAAAATGAAGGTCGTCATGTTGTATGGAGTTCAGACCCTATGCACGGCAATACGTTCTCTGCGTCTTCTGGCTACAAGACTCGTAATTTCGACGCCATATTGCGCGAAATTAAGCAGTTTTTCCAAGCCCATGAAGCAGAAGGCACTCATGCTGGTGGTATTCATTTAGAAATGACGGGTCAGCACGTAACTGAGTGTACGGGCGGCGCTTACGAGATAAGTGACGAAGACTTAGCCCAAGCTTATAAAACCCAATGCGACCCTCGCTTAAATGCGGATCAGGTATTGGAAATGGCGTTTTTAGTGGCTGATCATTTGCGCAACGCTTAAGTCTCGACGTGTAAATCAAGGTTTATAAAGCCAAAGTTTATAAAGTTTCAGCTTGTCATAAAAGCTATGCCGCAAATCAAAAAAGGCGCTCATATTTACATTCAAATGTAATGCGAGCGCTTTTTTATGAGTTTTACTTTCTTGTATCGCTTGCCAGACCCTCCCGAAGGCCGAGTTTAAAATGTCCGTATTCTTTGTTGTGTCATCTTGATAGAGAGCCATCGCACCTGCGGTAACACGCCGCGATTACGAATATTTTAAGTCTCGCTGAGTGGGTTACTATCTATGCTGGCTGGTATAAGCGCCATGCTATTCGCTTGTCAGCACATGCTGGCGTTCTTCCTCGCTTAACACGCCTGTAAATATGGTTTCTCTTCTTAGGTTCGCCGTACGCTCGTCATCAGCAAGCAGTAAAGACTTAAATAGCTCAGGGTTATTGACGGTTTCTAAAATACTGCTCCACAGCATATAGCTGCCGTAACGCATGAGCCTATTGTTGTAGCGCTGCTCTAAGGTTTCGCGCACGCCATCAAGTAAGTCAGGGTCATTGAGTACCTTTGTTGCCATGGCCTCATGTATTTTTAGAATGCGGGCGTTAACTTCACCTCGCCTTTGCTTACGGGGTCTTACGGACATAGTGCTTGTTTATTCATAGTACTTGTTTATTCAAAGGGCTTGTTTGTTCGTAGGGCTTGTTTATTTATAATACTTAATATCGGCTCTTTGGATGTAAGCCTTATATAAACGCTGTGTCTAAATGCCTTAATCATCATAAAGAAGAGGCTCGACAACAGATTCTAGGCCATTCAATTTAATTTCATACATCAGTGCAAGTTGCTGTCCCAATTTACCGCTAGGAAACCCTTGCTTGTGAAACCAAACTAGGTACGTTTCGGGAAGATGAAACAATCGTCTTCCCGCGTATTTACCGAATGGCATAGTTTGGTTTATTGCTTCTTTTATGCTTTCCGGGTCCATATGTTAATTTCAAATCCAGTTGTTAAGGCTCGAGTTTGTTACGCTGTTGCGTTTGCCACAATGAGGCATATTCGCCGTCTTTTGCGAGCAGGTCATCGTGTGTGCCTTGCTCCACAATGGCTCCCTCGTTAACCACTAATATCTCATCGGCGTCAATAATAGTGGATAATCGATGGGCAATAACAAGGCTAGTATGGCCTTTAGCGGCATCGCGCAAAGCTGAGAGAATAGCCTTTTCAGAGGCACTGTCTAATGAACTTGTCGCTTCATCGAAAATCATAATAGACGCACCTTTCAGCAGGGCTCTAGCAATGGCCACGCGCTGTTTCTCGCCACCAGAGAGCTTTAAACCTCTCTCGCCAACGGTTGTCTCGAGTCCCTCTGGCAACTTCTCGATAAAGGCTTCAAGGTGGGCAAGTTTAATAACCTGGCTAATTTCGTCATCAGTGGCTTTGGGGTTGCCGTAACGAATATTCTCTTTTAACGAAGTATTAAAAAGCACAGTGTCTTGGGGCACTATGCCAATGTGAGCTCGAAGACTATCCTGTGAGAGCTGCTTAATGTCTTTGCCGTCTATGAATATTTTGCCTTCATTTGGCTCATAAAAGCGAAACAGTAATTTCATAATAGTCGACTTACCGGCACCACTTGCACCAACCACTGCAATCTTTTTACCGGCAGGCACAGTAAAGGTGATGCCGCTGAGTATTTTGCGTTTTTCGCCGTAAGAAAAATGCACGTCTTTGAAGCTGACGGTAGGGTTTGTTGTCTTTAATGTCTCTGCATTCTCAGTATCTTTAATTTTAGGTACTTGCGCGAGTAAATTAAATAGCTTGTCAATATTGGCAAGGCTGCCCCGAATCTCTCTATACACAAAGCCAAGGAAGTTAAGGGGCATAAAAATTTGCATGGTGAACGCGTTAATCAGGACAAAATCACCAATGGTCATTTCCTCGTTTAATACGCCTAGCGCCGCATTGGCCATCATTGCGGTCATGGCAACGGCGATAATACTCGCTTGCCCAGCATTAAGGGTAAAAAGGGATAGTCTATTTCGTCGACGGGCTACTTCCCACGCTGCTAAATCTTCATCGTAGCGATTGGCTTCGAAACGCTCATTATTAAAGTATTTCACGGTTTCAAAGTTCAGTAGACTATCTACCGCCCGCGAATTTGTGGTGGAATCGGCTTCGTTCATTTGTTTCACAAACTGGGTTCGCCAATCGGTAGCTTTCATGGAAAAGCCCACGTAAATCACTACACTCATAACGATAATCAGAGCAAAAGAGATACCGAATTGAAACAGAAGAAGGCCTACGACAAGGCTTATTTCTAACAGCGTTGGCACTATGTTGAACACCATAAAACGCATTAAGAAACTAATGCCGTTTGTACCCCTCTCTATATCCCGAGACAGGCCACCTGTTCTGCGATTTAAATGAAAACCCAAATCTAAATTATGAAGGTGTTTAAATACTTTGAGGCCCACGCGTCTCATCGCGCGTTCAGTGACTCTACCAAATAAGGTATCGCGCACTTCCCCCAGCAGTACATTGAGCAGCCTAAGTACCCCATAGGCCACAATCAAGCTGATGGGAACGGCCATGGCAAGGGTGGCAAGATCGCCATTGAGACTGTCTACAGTGTACTTCAATACGTAAGGAAGCCCGATGCTGGCAAGCTTTGCAGCCACTAAGCATAGAATAGCCAGTCCGACGCGTTGTTTAAATTCAAAAAGATAGGGAACGAGCTGGGACAACACTTGCCATTTTACGGGCTCATCATCATTAATAGGTAAGCGATTTTTTCTCATTTTATACTGCAGTAACGTCCAAATTTGCTTCTATGTAAGCCAATAACATCAAAACACATGTTACAAAGGCGCTTTAGTGACTTAATAATACGTAGCTTAACAGTACGAGATGAAATGATTCTAAGATTATGTCGGTCTCATTTAATGTAAAGAAAAGCGCTTCACTATTTATATACGCTGTTGGTAGTGTAAAGTAACGGCAGTGTAGAGTATATAAGAAGCCAATTGGCGAATAAGATATAGCAATACACGTAGGTGTAAGTTTTTTCATCGTTGTATCTTACCAGAGTAGGTTGTTGGTAAAGATGCAATAAAAGCATTAGGAGTTAGTTTGCTAGAAGATAGTTTCGGAAGACAGTTTCATTATTTACGTTTATCGGTAACCGAAGCATGTAACTTCCGTTGTCAGTATTGCTTGCCCGATGGCTATGATGGCCCTTCGAGCGATCAGTTTATGTCACTATCTGAAATTGACACTTTATTGCAAGCTTTCGCTAGCTTGGGCACTTCAAAGGTACGCCTCACTGGCGGAGAGCCCACCTTAAGGCGTGACTTTATTGATATTCTTCAACTCACCGCCAATACGCCAGGCATAGAAAGAGTCGCGATGACAACCCATGGCGCGCGTATGGAAAAATACGCATCTCAGTGGAAACAAGCGGGCCTTGATCAGGTTAACGTAAGCATAGACAGCCTCGACCCCAGGCAGTTTGCTGCTATTACTGGGCAAGACAAATTGAAGTCGGTATTGAGAGGGTTAGATGCCGCGGTCAGCGCCAAACTAGAGGTAAAAGTAAATTCAGTATTATTGAATGATTTTTCAGACAGTCGGCTACAGCGTTTCTTATCATGGCTTAAAGATATGCCAGTTACTCTTCGCTTTATTGAGCTAATGGAAACAGGGGATCTTTCTCAATTTTTCAGTAAACAGCACCAAAGTGGCTCACCTTTAAAAACAACCCTAGAAAATATGGGCTGGCAGCCAATTGTTCCGAGAAAAGACGCGGGCCCTGCACAAGAGTTTTATCACCCCGACTACGCGGGCAAAATAGGGCTCATCATGCCTTACAGCAAGGATTTTTGTAAAACGTGTAACAGACTGCGTGTATCTGCTCCCGGTAAACTTCACCTTTGTTTATTCAGTGAAAACGGTATTGATATGCGCGACCTACTGGCTAAAGGAGATGTGCAGGAGGTAGTGACATTTCTGAAACATGCTTTAGGAACAAAACATGCAACTCATTATTTGCATGAAGGGAAAACCGGTGCCACTAAACACTTAGCTATGTTGGGTGGATAGATTTATTTAGTGAGTTTTTGCTCGAAAGGTGGGGGATAATTGCGATGGATCAACCTAGCGCGGTTAAAAAGAAAACAATCCTCATTGTGCATAAAAATTTATTTGGATAATGACAAAAATAAGATATATTCAAAAAAATAATAAGAGAAAAGGATGTATATGCAAATCAGGGATAGTGCACGTCTTTCCTACCACTACATAACCGAAGCAGATGCTGATTTTCTGTGGGAATTAGACCAAGATGAACTGGTTATGAAGTTTATCAACGGTGGTAAAAAATCTTCTAAAGATGACATTCAAAATATCTTTGTTCCTCGATTTCAAGCGTATTCTAACCCTGCTTTTGGTTGGGGATTGTGGCGGGTAGAAAGGCAAGATAACAAGGAAAGCATCGGCTGGATTTTAGTAAGGCCTTTCGGTTTCTTCACTAACGCGCCTGAAAGCGACAATATAGAATTAGGCTGGCGTTTTAAACGAAGTAGCTGGGGTAAGGGATACGCCACAGAAGCGGCAAATGCCATAAAGGAAAATTTATATGACCTCGGTATCGATAAGTTTTCTGCAATCGCCAATCCAGACAACACTGCCTCTATTAATATCATGAAAAAGCTAGGAATGTCCTACAGCCACGAGCTTGAGTATAAAGACAGCGTCTTTCAAGAATTGGTATTGGTATATACCACCTAGTAAAGATCAATACGCCCTATTGCTGCTTGTTACAACGGCTCATGTCATTTGCATTGTGTGTACGAAAGGAAATTCACCTTTGGTAGCATGGAAACTGGGAGCAAAATAGAGTATCTTTTTAGCATTAGAATTCAGCTCGCATGCCAGATTAAGAGAGCGTACATTTGCGAAAAATGACGACCCATCAAGCTTTTTTTTTGCGGGCTTTTACAGCAATATTGGTGTTTTTTCTTTGTGTGTCTAAGGGGCACTCATCAGGCTCGGATGAGCTAATCAATGAATACACCGTTGATCAACTCACGGCCAATGACGGTTTCGTATCCTCCGAAATTTACTCAATCATTCAAGACCAGCAGGGCTTTTTGTGGTTTGGCACAGCCGAAAATGGCGTAATGCGCTATGACGGAAATAAAGTCAGACTGTTTGAGTCAAACCTAGGGGAAGCACAAGGCCTATCACACAATGATGCCGGTAACCTTATGCTCGATAAGGATGGCAATATCTGGGTAGGTACGTGGGGAGGAGGTGCAAATAAATACGACCCAGCAACAGGAAAATTTCAACGATTTAGCAATGACCCTAACAATGTAACGTCGCTTTCTTCAAATCGCATTCAGTCTCTGTTTCATGACAGCACCGGCACTATCTGGCTAGGAACTTATAACAGAGGGCTTAATAAATATCTTGGTGATAATGCGTTTCAGCGGATTCTAAAAAAAGAAGAGGGAGAGGAAGAGGGAGAGAGCACCGGCTTATCGCATAATCGTATTTGGGACATCATCGATAGCGATGAAGAATCCCTTTGGATAGCAACAAGCTATGGCTTGAATTTACTCAATAAAACCACGCTTACTGCCACACATTATTTCCCCGATGTAGACAATAAAACTGCCACAGGAGCAAATGAAATCCGAAGTTTGCTAATGACAAGTTCTGGACAATTTTATGTTGCTACCCAGGAAGGCCCTTTTCTGTTTTCACCTCAAACAGGTCGCTTTACTGCGCAGCTTACAAAAGATGGGAGATCCTTGGGGCAGGTAAACTCGATGATTGAAGATCATCAGGGCGATGTGTGGTTTGTTTCAACCAATGGGTTGTATCGCCATACGGGTAGCAAAAATACGGTAGAAAAAATGGATTTTGGCTATGACAACGGCCTGAGGATAATCTTTGAAGATAAAAGTCACACAAAATGGGTAACGAGCGAAGTGCACGGCATTTTTAAGCTGTCGCCCCGTCGAAATGTGAAACTGATCAACAGCGAGTCGTTGGTTGCGCCAAACGGTATTGAGCTTGATGAAAATGGCGATGTGCTCATAGTAAATGCGAATGCAGAAATTTTTAAATGGCAGGTGAGCGAGCAGCAGCTCGAGCAGGTGTCAGAGTCAGTGTTCGCTGGCTTTGATGACTACGCGCAAAGCGGCGTGCTCGAGCGCCCCATCATTCTCCCAGTCACAGCCCCTTTAGATGCACCTGACGCAGACCCTATTAAAGGCCTCGTAGGTGCCGACATGCTTTGGGTTGCCCAAGATGACTACTTAGCAAAATTCAATAGAAAGACTGGTGAGATACAGCGAATTGAATATCCAAAAGAAGATAGCGAATATCGACACTTTCGCGAGTTTAGAGCGCTTGAGGTAGACGATGAGGGAAACTTATGGATAGGTACTTATAAAAACGGTGTTTACGTTTATAACGTTCGAAATAAAACATTTAAGCACTTAACTCAACGAGACGGTCTTCCTCACCCTGAAATCCACACTATCTTCAAAGAGCGCAATGGCAACATGTGGGTGGGAACTGGCAAAGGTGTAAGTCGATGGCAGAAAGGCGGCAAGCATTTCGACGCATTCAGCACGGCCAAGCAAGACGAAACTTTGCTTGGCAGTATTGTGGAAGATATTCATCAAAGCGCCAATGGCGATATATGGGTTGCAACCCAAAAGGGATTAAATCGTTACCTACCTGACACGCAAAGCTTTAAACAGTTTAGTGAGCAAGAAGGGTTGCCTGCAACCCTCATTCGCGCCATGGCAAACGGGGATAATGGCAAACTTTGGCTTACCACTAATAAGGGCATCTTTTTATACGATCCCACTGAGCAAAGCGCCAGTAACTATACTCGCAGCACAACCCCTACAGGGAAAAATTATTACGCCAACAGTTTAGTCAATTCTGCTCACGGAACCTTGTTTACAAGCAGTCAACGGGGTATCGAGTATTTTTCTGATGAAGAAGAACAGCAGCAGTTACTCGATGCGGCCATTGTCTTAACCGGGTTTAATATTATGGGTGAGAAGGCAGATACGAATACCCCGCTTTCCTATCTCACTGACGTTTATCTGTCATACGAAGATTATTTTTTCTCTTTTGAATTTGCACTGCTCGATTATTCATCACAAACAAAACCTCATTTTGCTTATAAGCTTGAAGGTTACGATGAACAATGGATAGATATTGGCAGCTACAACAATGTGTCATTTACAAATTTAAATGGGGGCGACTATACGCTTAGAGTAAAAGCCTTAAAGCCAAACGGTCAGTGGAGTGAGGAACAGCTCGCGGTTAATTTACATGTAGAGAAAGTGCCATGGAAAACATGGTGGGCTTATGCGTTTTATTGCTTGCTATTAGTGGGCTTAGTGTTGTTAGTTATTTATTTACGTACTAGGTTGCACCAAAGCGAAATTATTAAGCAGAAGCGTTTTGTGCAGGCGTTAGAGCAACAGGTTTCTGAGAAAACTGCTTCGTTGGAGGGGCAAGCACACCAACTTAAAGCGGCATTAAAAGAAGCAGAAGAGGCAACGAAGCTTAAATCTGAATTCCTTGCCAATATGAGCCATGAAATCAGAACGCCAATTAACGGTGTAATAGGCATGCTGGGGCTACTTAAAAACAGCGGTTTAAATACGCAGCAGGCACACCGGGTGAATATTGCGAATTCAAGTGCTAAGTCTTTGTTGGTACTGATTAACGATATTTTAGACTTTTCTAAGATTGAAGCTGACAAGCTTGAAATCGAATCGGTGGACTTTGATTTACGCGGCTTAATTGAAGAACTTGCTTATTCAATAGCTCACACAGCGCAAGAAAAAGGGCTAGAAGTTGTTGTCGATCTGGCCCAAGTGACCATCTCAAAAGTTAATTCAGACCCAAACCGTATAAAACAAATTTTCACTAACTTACTGAGTAATGCGGTTAAGTTTACGGAGCAAGGTGAGTTAAGCATTGTGGCAGAGCTTCTTCCTGCAAAAGAGGAAGGGAAGTTAGTTATGCGCTGTGCAATAAGCGATACGGGTATTGGCATAGAGAAACGCAAGTTAGCAAGTCTTTTTGATGCATTTACCCAGGTTGATGCGTCTACCACACGTCGTTATGGTGGTACTGGACTTGGGTTAACTATCACTAAAAAGTTGTGTGAATTATTAGGTGGTGAAATTACGGTAACCAGTGAGCTAGGTGAGGGGAGTTGCTTTGTAGTGACTTGTGAAGTAAATAAAGTAAACGACGCTCAGCCTATATCGGCACGTAAAACCAGCACTAATCTTCACTGCCTTGTTGTAGACGATAACAGGGCCAATAGAAAAGCCCTTGAAAGACAATTCACGGTATGGGGTATCACTACATCAGTGGCCAATTCAGCTAGAAGTGCCCTTGAACAATACGAAAATACTGTTAATAGTGTAAAGCCAATTACTACAATATTTATTGATAAAGACATACCTGATATGCCTTTTGATACGTTCTGCACTACATTGCGAGATGATGAGCGTTTTCGTGATATTCGCGTTGTAACAATGACCTCGCTAAAAGATATTAGTAGCGCTGAACAAAATCATGCGTTAGGCGTTTTTGCTAGCTTCCCCAAGCCTTTATCGACCAATGACTTTAAGAGCGTGTTAGAAGATAGCTCATCAATTGATGACTCTCATAACCCTAAATGCGAAAGCACCCAAACCTCAGAGAGGGGCACGCTTGCTGTTGAAGCAGACGGTGTTGAAAAGAGCACTTTTAAAACAGACGCTTTTGAAACCGATACTTTTGACATTAATACTTTTGACATTGATACGTTTGAAAATAAGCAAGAGCCGTCGCAGTCTTCCTTGAGTAGTACTCGGGTTTTATTGGTTGAAGACAATACGATAAATCAGATGGTTGCTACGAGCGTGATGGAAAGCGAAGGTTTTCAGGTAGACGTGGCCAGTAATGGTAAAGAGGCCCTTGAGCTTTTACAACAGTGTGGCGAAGATAGCGTGTATTCCCTTATCGTCATGGACTGTCAAATGCCGGAAATGGACGGGTTTGAAGCGACTCGACAGATAAGAAGAGGCGTTGGAGGCAGGCAATACCGGGAGGTCCCTATCATTGCAATGACTGCAAATGCGATGAAAAGCGATAAAGAAATGTGCCTACAAGCCGGAATGGATGACTTTCTGACAAAACCTATCGAGCATACCGTTGTCATTTCTACGTTGAGAAAATGGCTAAAAAAACCTAACTAAATGCTCGATGGTGTCTTGCACAGACTTGAGACTGTCGAGTCGTTATTCTACTCTGCTTCTTTGCTACCGAGCTACCTTTTTACGGAGCTAATATTCATTTAAGCTTTGAATTCTGTACACAAGGCTACGTGAAGATAGTAAGCGATACTGCTAATTACTTTCCGTTATTCGTTAAGATGCTTTTAACGGTTTCGTAGCGGGATAATTGTTCTTTAGAAAGCTGCGCAGATTCCAAGGTTTCCCGACAAGACTTGATGGCCTGTCGCGTGTCAGCCGGTAATGCCTCACGAGACTTTCTTGCACGTACAATGGCTTGCAAGTAGTTCAAGGCAATAGAAGGGTTTTTAGGCATGACTCTGAATGCTTGAGAAAATGTTGAGTAAGACTGCTCAAGGTTACCTCTTTTATACTCAGCCACAGCAGAGTTATTCAGTGCTTTAGGACTTAACGAAATAGCCGCTTTCTCTTCCTGCTCTTGTGTAATGTAGCGACTCATCAAGTCATCGCTTCCTTCATGTTTTTTCAAACGATGGGAGAGGGCTTCAAATATCTTCAGTGAATCGTCTTTAAGCCCCACTTCATGAAGTGCTTTTGCTCTATCTAAAAGAGCTTCTGTAGAATGATGCTGTGCTTGGTCGATATGAAAGTCTGATAAGAGCGATTGTGCTTTGGCCACATCATCTTTTAAATAATGTAACCGTGCATCTAAAACATATAACTCGTCTTTAAGTGAGGCATTAGGGTGTGCCTGTTTTAGCTGCTGCAAATAGCTTGTAGACTGCTTTACAATTCTATTCATATCTTCAGGTGCAGAAGTCATCGCAAAGTCGACACCGGCCCTGGCGGCGTTTAGATAAATGTCTGGTGTGTCATGTATGGAGTCACGGGCATAGCGCACAAGCTGTTTAGCACTAGAAAATTGGTTTTCATAGTTATGTGTTATGCGGGCTAAATTGATGGCCTGCTGGTGGCGAGACACTTTTCTTGGCGAAATATGGCAAGCGAGGTTGGTACACTCTAAGGCGTCATCAAAGGCATCGAACTGAATTTTTAATTTCGCGAGTAAATCGTAAGCCGCTAGTTCAGAGTCGGGACGCATTGCCAGTTGTAAAATTTCTCTTTCGGCGTCATCAAATTCTTTAAGTGCTAAAAGGCAGTTGGCAATACCTAACTTCGCCCAGCTAAAGTCTTGAACGTTTATAATTGCGTCGTAAAACGCTAATGCATCACTAAATCGTTCGTTGAGAATTAATAAGTCGCCCTTAATCTTCATTGCCAGCGGGAAATGTTCAGCGTGTTCTGGCTGAAGTAGAAACTGCTCTACCTCATAGAGGGCTTTCTCGTGGTCGGCTTTGTCCATAAAGCGATACACGTTCTTTAATGCTGCTTTCCTGGAGAGAACCCGAGAAAGTCGTCTATCCAACTCATTGACCGAAAAAGGTTTCGCTATGAACTCATCAGGCTGCAGTTCGATAATGGCGTGAACGACTTCTGCGGAGGTATCTGCACTTGTAAAGATAAAAGCATTAGTTAATGATAATGCGTTTTGAGATTGTAATTGCTCGAGGAGGTAATACCCACCTTGATCAGAACGTAGGTTGTAAGAGCAAATAATTGCATCGTATTCGCGCTCTTGCAACGACGCAATTGCGGTGGAAGGACGGTCTACATAGTCCATATTACTAAACCCAAGTTGCTCAAGGGCATAGTGTAGATGACTTTTGGCCAACACCTGATCTTCAGCAATAAGTAATTTAGTGTCTTTGGCTAAGTTATATTTCATATTCCTGCCGCATAGTTAAGTTTAAAAACACCCATTAAAAAGCGTTTTACAATAAGCGATAAAAGACAGTGGGCAACGACAATGATTTCCCTATTATTCTCACTATAGCTTTTTATCGGCATAGATGCTCGAAAATTGACCTTTGTGCACTTTATTTTCAAACAGGAAGCTTTAAATAAGATATCTTTCAGAAAGATAGCTTTTTAACAGAGTACTTTAACCCATGCGTTTTGAAAACAACTCACTATAAGCATACATAGGTAGCTGAGAATGGTATCTGTACACTTCTAGCATTGATGATAGTGTCTTGAAGTAACCCAGTTGCTTGTCATCAAATGATGGTCTGCTAACAGTTTTAGCTAAAAAGAGCTTGTCCAGTTCACTGCTTTAATAAGTTGATTGACTAATGTTATATTAAATTCTTAGGTGCTACTTTTGTAATTTTAGATGAAACAGTGAGTAGTTTAAAAGCAACGATAAGCAAAGATATTGACAAAAGAATAAGGAAGTTATTATGCGTTATTTAACAGTAGGTTGTGTTGTTTTGGCTTTGACGGCCTGTCAAAGTACGCTGGGCCCACCTCAGAAAGCGACTAAAAACAGTGCAAAGCAAGTCGCAAGCGAAGAAAAGTCAGATGTTGTTAACAGGATTACGCCGCTTTATCCGGTTGCTGCGGCTAAAGCCGGTGAAATGGGGTGTGCAACAATTGATTATGTGATCACACCATCCCTTGAAATAGAAAAAATGACCATTATCGATGCGACAGCGAAGCATTTTGCTCAGGAAGCGATGAACGTTATTCCTAAGTGGGGCTGGTCTAACCTTGACGAAGGCGTAATTACTGAGCCATTGTTGATGAGAACTCGATTTGAATATTGTCTCAAAAATGGTGAGGGCAATTGCACGGAAGAAGCCGTGAATAGGCGCACGTCATGCCGTGGAGATGACACAATGTTTGTAGTTGGATCAAGGGTAAAGCGATACAGTTTTTAACCTTCATTTTAGTAAGCTGTAAGAGACGTCTTTGTGTTTGCTTGAAGGAGCCCACTCGCTACATTGCCCGGTATCTTCAGTACAAGTGAGGCACGTAATTAGCCTAAGCCCACTTATGTTGAGCCATCAATCACTTACGCCTTGATACTTCAAATTCTTGTTCAATGACTTCTTGCCGCTCGTGTATAGGCTTGAGCTGCTCTTCAAAAGCGTTATTTGGTTGCACGGGCGTTAAAAAACCTGCTGCGATATACCTACAGTTGTTTTGTACTTCTTCAGTGCAATAATCAGTATTTAATTCCTCAACTTTCGCCTGATGCTGAGCATTTGAACAACCGCTTAAGAGGCAAATTCCAAGGCCTGCAAACAGCGCGGCTCTTACTTTGGTAGGTATGCTTTTACAATGTAGTTCTTCATCTTGTTTTACAGCCATGCTAATAAGCGCCTTTATTTGCAAACTTTGTACATTAAATGTAGCACACCCATTTTGGACTGTAACCCATTGAGGAGGCTTGATTGCTTTGTGATTTTATTTAAAGGTTGGAGAAGTATCGCTGTAGATCGTTTTGAAGTTGTTGAACTGTCTAGTCTTATGAAATTTTAAAATAAAAAAGGAAATGGTGGACGCTGCTGTGGCTCGTAATGAAGTTATTGAACCATCGAGTCTTATGAAAGTTTTGGGATAAAAGAGAAAGTGGTGGACGCTACTGGGCTTGAACCAGTGACCCTCGCCTTGTAAGGGCGATGCTCTCCCAACTGAGCTAAGCGTCCGATAAAACTGAATTCGAAAAAAGATTGGTGGACGCTACTGGGCTTGAACCAGTGACCCTCGCCTTGTAAGGGCGATGCTCTCCCAACTGAGCTAAGCGTCCATCTGTATTTCGCAATTCTAACAACAAGCAAGAGTGGTGGACGCTACTGGGCTTGAACCAGTGACCCTCGCCTTGTAAGGGCGATGCTCTCCCAACTGAGCTAAGCGTCCGTCTTGTTTGTTTACTTGCCTGGGCAAGTGGGGCGGTATTATAGAGTTGCTCGTGATAGTGTCAACAATAAAATTAAAGAAAATTACTGTATGCGCGAAAATTAAACATTTTGCTGTCTTTTTATATAAATTGATGAAAAACGCACCGTTTTTTTGTCGCGTATTTTTTCCTGAGCCTTCTATCAGCCTCAAATAGAGAGACAACGCAAACAACTATAAAATGACATTCTCTACTGAGGTGAGTGTCTGTCCATTTTGCTCGCTTTACAAATACGAGTGTCTGTCCGCTTAACTCCGAGTGTCTGTCCGCTTAACTCCTCGAGTGTCTGTCCGGTACACCCATCTGTCCGGTACACCCATATACTTTCCATGATTGTTTTAGCGGTATGTTGAATGTTACCTGAGTATTAAATATTGCAGAGTGAATGAAGCGGCTTTTGTCGTAACACTTACGCTGGTAGAATAAGGTCATATAAGTTCTAAATTAACTATAGAGAGTATTCATGTCGGTTGTAACACGATTTGCACCTAGCCCAACGGGGTATCTTCATGTTGGGGGCGCACGCACAGCGCTGTATTCTTGGCTTTATGCGAAAAGCAAAGGCGGTGAGTTTGTACTTCGCATAGAAGATACAGATATTGAACGTTCTACTGAAGAAGCTAAACAAGCAATCTTAGACGGCATGCAGTGGCTTGGCTTAACCTGGGACACAGGCCCGGTTTATCAAACAGAGCGTTTTGACCGATACAAAGAGCTTATCCAAAAGTTACTAGACGAAGGTAAAGCGTACAAATGCTTCATGAGTTCAGAAGAACTTGATGCTATTCGCGAAGCACAAAAAGAAAAAGGTGAAAAACCTCGCTATCCTGGAACATGGCGCGACAGAACAGACCACCCTGAAGGGCAGCCGTTCGTTATCCGGTTTAAAAATCCGCTAGATGGGTCTGTTGAGATAAAAGACCATGTGCGCGGCACAATAGAAATCAGTAATGGTGAACTTGACGATCTTGTCATTCAGCGTACTGATGGAACGCCTACTTATAACTTCTGTGTTGTTGTAGATGATTGGGATATGGGTATTACTCACGTTGTACGCGGCGAAGACCATATCAATAATACTCCGCGTCAGATTAATATTCTTCACGCCCTGGGCGCACCTATCCCTGAATACGCTCACGTATCTATGATACTTGGCGATGATGGTAAGAAATTGTCAAAGCGTCATGGCGCAGTGAGCGTAATGCAGTATCGCGATGATGGCTTTTTACCACAGGCGGTATTGAACTACCTTGTTAGGTTAGGCTGGTCACACGGCGACCAAGAAGTATTTACTCTTGATGAAATGATTGAGCACTTTAGCCTAGATGGAATAGGGCAGTCTGCCTCCGCATTTAACACAGAGAAACTTATTTGGTTGAATCAGCACTACATTAAGTCTATGCCAGCAAGTGACGTTGCCGCTCACGCAAAATGGCATTTTGACCAGTTGAATGTGGATGTAACCGCGGGTCCTTCTCTTGAATCGGTTATTGCGATACAAGCCGACCGCGTGAAGACGCTCAAAGAGCTGGCGGAGATCTCGACGTACTTTTATCAGGATTATGATGAATTTGACGCCAACGCCGCGAAAAAGCATCTTCGCCCAGTGGCAAGAGGACCATTAGAGCTGGTGAAAGATAAGCTATTAGCACTTGGAGAGTGGACGCCAGCGAGTATTCAAGCTGCGATAAATGACACAGCAGAAGAACTTGAAGTTGGTATGGGAAAGGTAGGCATGCCGCTACGTGTAGCTTCCACAGGCAGTGGTAATTCTCCCTCGCTAGACGTGACATTAAATCTGCTCTCAAAAGAGAAAGTTGGTGAGAGAATCGACAAAGCGCTTACTTTTATAGCAAACAGAGAAAATTCATAAAAAAACCGTTGACATGGCAGGGGGGGATGCCTAGAATGCGCCCCGCTGTCACGGAACAGTCATATTAAATTGACTACGACACGACGGGGCCATAGCTCAGCTGGGAGAGCGCCTGCATGGCATGCAGGAGGTCGGCGGTTCGATCCCGCCTGGCTCCACCAAGTTACACATCGTGCCTAGCATGATAGAGAGAATATCTTGTAACTTAATAGGCTAACTGAGAGCTCGGATTGAGTGTAATCAGTTGCGACAATATTTCATTACATCGTTGTTTATTTAGTGAATTTACGGTGTAACTGATTCAAACGTTTACGTTTGAAAAGATTTATTGTCCCCTTCGTCTAGAGGCCTAGGACACCGCCCTTTCACGGCGGTAACAGGGGTTCGAATCCCCTAGGGGACGCCATATAATCGCGTCACGGTCGGTCAATACCGTGAAATAGGCTGGAGTTTTTTAAACTTCTGACTGAAAGTTTGGTAAGGAAAAGGTCGCTCAGTTCGCTGGCTCACCTCGCCTTACTGGCAATCTCGAAAGCGTAGCTTTCGAAAGAAGATTTTCAGTCCCCTTCGTCTAGAGGCCTAGGACACCGCCCTTTCACGGCGGTAACAGGGGTTCGAATCCCCTAGGGGACGCCATATAATCGCGTCACGGTCGGTCAATACCGTGAAATAGGCTGGAGTTTTTTAAACTTCTGACTGAAAGTTTGGTAAGGAAGAGGTCGCTTAGTTCGCTGGCTCACTTCGCCTTACTGGCAATCTCGAAAGCGTAGCTTTCGAAAGAAGATTTTCAGTCCCCTTCGTCTAGAGGCCTAGGACACCGCCCTTTCACGGCGGTAACAGGGGTTCGAATCCCCTAGGGGACGCCATTTAATCGCGTCACGGTCGGTCAATACCGTGAAATAGGCTGGAGTTTTTTAAACTTCTGACTGAAAGTTTGGTAAGGAAGAGGTCGCTCAGTTCGCTGGCTCACTTCGCTTTACTGACAATCTCGAAAGCGTAGCTTTCGAAAGAAGATTTTCAGTCCCCTTCGTCTAGAGGCCTAGGACACCGCCCTTTCACGGCGGTAACAGGGGTTCGAATCCCCTAGGGGACGCCATATCGAAAAAACCAGCCAATCGGCTGGTTTTTTTGTTTTAGCGCTTACATTTTGTGAACGTGCATTCCTTAAGTGTAAAACCTCTCTATCGTCGTTCACTGTTTTCAATAACGTTACCCCTCAATTCCATCCATTTCAGCTTTTTATTTGACTCTTCTAATCTACATTAACCTTACACCAACGGTATTATGCTCTTGCTTCTGGATGAAGGAGTTTGAATATTTTGAGTGTCTGTCCACTCCGGTTCCACTCCGGTTCGCTCTCGCTATCTCAGGGGAAAAGAAAGTGTCTGTCCGCTTTCATTCCAAACAAGTGTCTGTCCGCTTTCATTTACGCTTTCCGCGCTTTCATTTAAGCTTTCATTGTGCCTTATTTAACGGGGAGACTTTGGGGAAGGTGACGTTAGGTGCACAAAAATATATTCGGTGTACAGTCAGAGTTACTGCCAGAGCCGGGTTAGGAAGGCTATACCACATACTTTAACAAATACAGGTGATATCATAACGTTATTGATAAGATGAAGAGCAAAGAGGCTATCATGCAAAATTATTCAATCGGCACTGCGGGAAAACCGTGGGGCGAGAAAGAAAAAGCACAGTGGTATGAGCAGCAAAGCGTAAAGCGCAGTGTAAAAGAGGAAGTGTTTACTAAGTTACAAAACATTATTCCCGAAGGTTTCAGGTTACAGCAATACGGCGCATTACCCTATGATGAAGCGCGCTACCCATTGTATGCAGTAGTGCCTACATCATTTGACAGTTCCAAACCATCTGCGTTAGTCACAGGCGGTGTACATGGCTACGAAACGAGCGGTGTGCAAGGCGCATTAAAGTTTATTGAAACTAAACTATCAAATTATGCCGCAAGCGTTAACATTTTTGTAGTGCCCTGTGTTAGTCCATGGGCCTACGAAACAATCAACAGATGGAACCCGCTAGCTATCGATCCGAATCGTTCTTTTTATCCTGATTCACCAGCACCTGAATCTCAGCAGTTGATGCAGTTTGTAACGTCGTTAAAGACAGATCTCTCTTTGCATATCGACTTGCATGAGACTACTGATACAGATAATAGTGAATTTAGGCCCGCGTTAGCAGCTCGCGATGGGACTGATCACGACAACTGGAACATACCAGATGGGTTCTATACGGTAGCGAATACACCAAACCCGCAGCTTGCTTTCCAACAAGCCGTCATCGAGGCTGTTAAAGGCGTTACTCACATAGCGCCACCTGATGAAAGTGGAAAAATTATAGGTGCTGACGTCGTGAGTGAAGGGGTTATTTGTTACGACAAGAAATCTCTTTTTCTTTGCGGTGGAATGACAGATGCAAACTTTGTTACCACAACCGAAGTGTATCCAGACAGTGATAACGCTACGCCAGAAAATTGTAACGATGCGCAAGTGGCGGCGGTATGTGCTGCACTTGATTTTATAATATAGCTTTAACGATACGGTAACGCGCATATTTATATTTGGACGCTTGAACGTTTAGACGTCTAGATGTATATTTAGCCTTCTCTCAGAGGAGGCTCATTGTGTTTACTTTTTCAGCAGTCATTTATGACGGTAATAAACAGTCTTTAGTAAGACATAATTGTCAAACAGACTCAGAGTTTTCTGCATACCTTGAGGCGCACTACGGTTGTTATGTTTGTCTATGGTCGAATAAAGAGCTATCAGAGAACACGCTAGCGAATATAGCGGCCACAAAAAAGTTACAGTAACCATATTGAATAAAGTAGTAGAATGAATAACCCCATATCTCCTTGTAAAGCGCAGTGTAAACTCACTGATGATGATATCTGTATTGGCTGCAATAGAACTATAGATGAGATTGTAAATTGGGCGTCATACACCCTTGAGCAAAAAAATGCGGTATTCCAGCGACTCAACACCTTCGAAGATACTGATTAGCTTAAGTGAGCTTAAAGTGGACACACACTCATATCCTAAAGTGGACAGACACTCGGAGCTTAAAGCGGACAGACACTCGTTCTATTTAAAACGCTCATCTTTTTGCTCAAACGCTTCAAATCGGTATATTTAAGCCACTTCTTGGGCACCTCTCAGGTCTACCTCTGCCGGGGAAAATATTATTAACTTTAGCCGCATAGCGACCAGCCTACCTTTTTGATAAACTCGCGCCGATTTTTCTTACTTATCTTGAGCTCAATTTCGAATGAAAATAATGCTGGCCCCGATGGAAGGGGTAGTCGACCATCTAATGAGAGACATGTTGAGCCGCGTTGGCGGATTTGATCAATGTGTGACGGAATTTGTTCGCGTTGTCGATCAAAAGCTACCTAAAAAGACCTTTTATAAAATTTGTCCAGAGCTTCATACAGATGGCAAGACTGCCTCAGGTGTGCCTGTGCGTGTTCAGCTATTAGGGCAGCACGCACAATGGTTAGCAGAAAACGCTGAAACTGCTGTTGAACTTGGCTCTCCCGGAGTCGATCTAAACTTTGGATGCCCTGCTAAAACCGTCAACAAAAGCAAGGGCGGAGCAGTTCTATTAAAAGAAACTCAGGCGCTATATGACATTGTAAAGGCAGTGCGAGACGCCGTACCGCAACATATTCCGGTGTCGGCAAAAATTCGTTTAGGGTTTGAAGACAAATCACTAGCCGTTGATAACGCCATTGCTATAACAGAAGCAGGCGCTTCAGAACTGGTGGTGCATGCCCGTACTAAAACAGAGGGCTATAAACCGCCAGCATACTGGGATTGGATAGCGAAAATTAAGCAGCACACCGATATTCCGTTAGTCGCAAATGGCGAAATATGGAATGCTGATGACGCCCAAAAATGCCAAGAACAATCTGATTGTATCAACCTAATGGTTGGACGGGGCGCTCTCGCTATGCCTAACCTTGCACGGGCGATAAAATTTGGCGATAGCCCTATGCCGTGGCCGGAATTGGCAGCACTACTTATCCAATATTCGGGTTATGAAATCTTTGGCGATAAGGGACGGTATTACCCAAATAGAATTAAACAGTGGTGTGGCTATTTAAAAAGACAGTACCCTGAAGCAGACATTCTTTTCAACGACATAAGACGTCTTACCAACTCACAAGATATTGTTGACGTATTAGCTCGTCAGTCTTCCCAGTAAACAGAGGGTTTATCCCAGAGCTACTTGGTTTTAGTGACTCAATTGTCTACTCTCAGAGAACGACATAACGCAAACGTTGTGTCCTTATCTATAAAACCATAATCAATAAAATCACAACAATTGCTCTGGGGTACACATGAAACTAACACCAACGAAGCTGACGCTTCTGTTGGCTTGTACTATGTCTTTGCTAACAGCAGGATGCAGTAAACAAGCCGACAACGATAACGCTAAGGCGCCAAAGGTCACCATAGATCCAAACCCTTATCCAAGCACTTATACGCCTATAGAAGGCCAGCCAACGCTTATCACCAATGTCACCATATTAGATGGTGTGGGTAATCGCATAGAAAATGGCAGCATCTATTTTGCAGACGGTAAAATTCAAGCACTAGCTGAAAGCGGACAGACACTCGAAGTGCCTGATGAAACAGCTGTCATTGACGGTACTGATAAGTGGGTTACTCCTGGCATTATCGACAACCACAGTCATTTGGGCGTATACCCTTCGCCATCTACACGCTCGCACTCCGACGGCAATGAAATGACAAACCCAGTGACCGCACAAGTATGGGCAGAGCATTCGGTATGGCCTCAAGACCCAGGTTTTGGGCGCGCACTGGCTGGCGGTGTTACGTCGATACAAATTCTACCTGGCTCAGCCAACCTTTTTGGCGGCCGCTCAGTAGTATTAAAAAACGTTCCCAATAGAACAATGCAAGATATGAAATTTCCCGATGCTCCCTATGGAATGAAGATGGCGTGTGGTGAAAATCCCAAGCGGGTTTATGGCCAAAAAGGCGGCCCCATGACTCGCATGGGGAACGTTGCAGGTTATCGACAGGCTTGGTCTGATGCACAAGACTACATGCGAAAATGGGACAAGTATGAGACTGATTATGAGGCGGGCAAAGACGCTAAAGCGCCCAAACGAGATTTAAAGCTTGAAACGTTAGCGGGCGTACTCAATGGCGATATTCGTGTGCACATGCATTGTTATCGGGCTGATGAGATGACGGTAATGATGGACGTAATGCAAGAGTTTGATTATCAGATTGGTACCTTTCATCACGCTGTTGAGTCTTATAAAATTGCTGACAAGCTGAAAGAAAATAACGTGTGTTCAGCGATGTGGGCGGACTGGTGGGGCTTTAAAATGGAAGCTTATGACGGCATTAGGGAAAACATTCCCGCAGTGCACGCCGCAGGTGCCTGTGCCATTGTTCATTCTGATAGTGACTTGGGGATACAGAGATTGAACCAAGAAGCTGCCAAAGCATGGTCTGACGGCAAACGAGCAGGTCTTGATATTCCGATGAAAGATGCGTGGACTTGGCTTTCAGCTAACCCTGCCAAATCGTTAGGAATATTTGATAAGACGGGCTCGTTAGAAAAGGGCAAACAAGCTGATGTGGTGTTATGGAACGGTAACCCATTTTCGACTTATGCCAAAGCTGAGCATGTTTATATAGACGGTGGACTTGCGTATTCACTGAGCGATAGTACGTCATGGCCGGTAAGTGACTTCGAGTTAGGTCAAGTGGGTGAGGGAGATACCAAATGAAAAAGTTAATAGTATTATTAGCCGCGCTAACAATGACATCTTATGCTCATGCTGAAAACATTGCCATTGTAGGCGGTGAGGTACACACCATGACATCTCAAGGTGTGATAGAAAATGGCACTGTGTTGTTGTCAGATGGCCTTATAGATTCGGTGTTAGCTAACGGTGACGTGCCTGATGGCTACCGAGTCATAGATGCAAGCGGTAAAGTGATTACTCCTGGTTTCATTGGTGCTTTAACATCGCTAGGCTTGGTTGAAGTGTCTTCATCGTCTGGTGTGGTGGATGCCAGCATTGAGATTACACCTATATCAAAAACCGGCGCTGCACTTGATGTTCAATACGCAATAAACCCAGACAGTTCGCTTATCGCGATCACCCGTTTAGAGGGGATTACCTCGGCTGCCACCACCCTGAATAGAAGCGACTATCTGTTTGGCGGTCAAGGCGCGGTGATCAATCTTGAGGGGCATCGCATAGACGGTAATAGCGCAAATGCTAGCGAATTTAAAAGTGGACAGACACCCGTTTTAAAATCTGGCGCGTTTATGACAGTGGACGCGGGCAGCGATGGCGCGGAATTGTCAGGGGGCTCTAGAGCGTCACTATGGGTAATGCTCGATAAAGTTTTTGAAGAAGCGAAGCAAGCAAGTGATAACCTCTCGCCTGAAAAATCATGGTATGGCATAAATTCGCGCTTAGACGTGGCAGCGCTGAAAAGAGTGGTTGCTGGAGACATGCCGTTGTTTATGCGAGCTGATAGGGCTGCCGATATTCGACAGGTTATTGCCTTTAAAGACAGACACTCGTCGATTAACGTAGTACTTGTGCACGGTGTTGAAGCATGGAGAGTAGCGAAGGAACTTGCTGGTGCTAATATTCCGGTTATTATCGACCCAGAATACAACTTACCAGGTGGGTTTGACCAAATGGGCGCTACCTTAACTAATGCTGCTCGACTTCATGAAGCTGGTGTAGAAATCGCGATAGGCATGGATACGCATAATATTCGTTTGGCGGCGCAACATGCCGGTAATGCCGTTGCAAACGGTTTGCCTCATGAGACTGGGTTAGCAAGTCTGACAAGCGTACCTGCGAAAATTCTGGGTCTTGAAAAGGAAGTAGGAAGTCTTCGCCAAGGCGCAAGAGCAGACGTTGTTATTTGGTCTGGTGATCCGCTAGAGGTAACAGAAGCGGCTGAGTCGATTTTCATTGGCGGTAAGGCCATTAAAATGGAATCTAGGCAAACGAAGTTGCGTGATAGATATATGTCGCTGCAACAAAAGAAACATACCAACCCGTCGCAGTATGAGCGTGTTGAGTAATATTGAATAACCTTAGATGGAAAGCCGCACTTATATTTATTTACTCTAAGTGCAGCTTTTCATTTTAAGACAGATATTTGATAGCGTTTTTTACATTTGGCCTTGAGCCTCTCTTACATCCGTCCGCAAA
Organism: Alteromonas genovensis; assembly: GCF_010500895.1. GTDB lineage: Bacteria > Pseudomonadota > Gammaproteobacteria > Enterobacterales > Alteromonadaceae > Alteromonas > Alteromonas genovensis. Next base: position 247,697 of record NZ_JAAAWO010000003.1, on the reverse strand, counting down.
TTTACGCATTTTGCTTTCATTGCCCACCGGGCCTGAAAAGAATGTTTCAAAGCGACTGGTTAATAGGCGCCATTTTTCTTGGTCCATCCCTATTTTAGACAGTAACCCGTGAGGCAATTTAGGTATCGTGCGTGTGCATTTATCTCTATGAACTTTAAATGTCGCTTCTACCAGTGATATGTAGTCGTGATAGTTGAATGGTAAATGTGGCTGTGTTTTTATCGCCTGATCGCTGAATACCATCAGGTACTTTGGCGTTTTTCTCACTCTTTGCGCGTTCATTCGATAATGAATACTGGTATGTTTAGAGGTTTGAAGAGATGTTGCGATATTCGCTCTAATTGGATTTAGGTCGACATAGGCCATGACCGCAGCGAGCGCTTTTTCATCTAATATAGCCTGAGAGCGAAATCGCCGTTCCCAAAAGTAACCAGTACACTCATCTTCTTTATTCGCTCTTCTTGCGATGTATTCATTCAATAGCCGCATGAACCAACTTATGCTTTGTAGTCTTTCTCTGTACTGAACTGACAGTGATTTAATTTTATCACTCTCTTTTTCAGTGAACGCCTGATGTTGATCATCTAAATATCGCTGAACAATCGGAGGACATTTATAAAACATTCTCCATCGCAATAACACTTCATCCATCGACCAGCCATCAGCACGTCCCTTTGCGATGTGTAGCACTACATGAATGTGATTGTGCATAACGGCATAAGCACATAAATCGATGGCAAAAGCTTGAGATAATTTATGTAATCTATCTGTAATCCACTTTCTCCTGTGCTCATAGTTGGCTCCCGTACGCTTATCTCTACCGCACAAAAACGACTGTCTTACGCAACGTGAGGTGCAATGATAATAAGGAGTAATGTCTGTGTTGATTTGCTTGTAGCGTGGTAAAGGCATATCCATATCCCAATATTTTCTTGGTATTATGAATAAAAAATGTGGGATGTGAACTGAGCTTTAGAGCAGGATTGGCTTGTTTTTTGTGGTTTATAAAACGAAGTCGGGGAAAAGGAGGGCGATCGATATAAGCATGTTGTAGTTACGGCGCAGCAACAGTAGACAGACACTCATTGTAAAACGAGTGTCTGTCCACTGTAGTTTCTAAATGTAGTACAAATTTAATTACGCAAACACATCAACACGGCTACCCAAACGACTATCGCTAGTATTTGAGGACGTCTCGTTAGACGCTCTAGATTCACTAACCTGATTGGTCTGCTCACTGCGCTGTTCTTGGCGCTGTGGTGCTTGTGGCGTCGATTCTAAAATTGTAGACACCGGCGACGAATTTACTGAAGAAATGTCCATAATGCCCCTTTGTTAGTTAATTCTATTAATAGAACGTAGCACAAATATTACTCAACTATAATTAAACTTCGTAAATTACTGTCCATAAGCTCAGCTATTTTCGGCTGTGCCTCAGCATTTGGATGGATCCCATCGTTCTGCATCATTGACTCGTTAAGTGCGATAGTCTCAAGAAAAAACGGTATTAATGCTATCGAGTATTTGTTTGCAATAATGTCAAAGCTTTCCATAAACATAGTGGTATATCGTTTGCCGTAGTTCGACGGTATCTGCATTTGCTGTAAAAAAACGGTGGCGTCACTTTGCTGAGCAACCTGAACTAGCGAGTCCAAGTTATTCCTGATCTTCGTTATATCGTGACCCTGAAGCCCATCATTTCCTCCAAGCTCGATAAAAATGTGAGTTGGCTTATGCTGCTCAATAAGACGTGGCAACCTGGCAAGTCCGCCATCTGTCGTTTCACCGCTCACCGCAGCATTTACAATATCAATCGGAATGTTGTCGTCTTGCCAGCGTTTTTGTAACAAACTAACCCAGCCTTGTTCTTGTTGAAGACCGTAGGCTGCCGACAAACTGTCTCCAATAATGAGCAATGTCGCTTCTTCTGCATTCTGTGATGGGCTTTCTTGATCTGAAAGCGCCTGAAACGGTATTAAAACAATGAATAAAATCGCGATAATTTGACGATAACTTACGAACAAATTGATGACCCCTTATGATAAAAACAAGCACGGTAACGAAAACAGTAAATACGAGTGAAGGTTCGCTACAGATCCTTCAGCCAATCTCTTTTGAAGTCAAGTCTGGTGAGTCCGTTGCAATTATTGGTGCGTCAGGCTCCGGAAAATCAACGCTTCTTGGTCTGTTAGCTGGCCTGGATGAAGTGACGAGTGGTGAAATCTATCTCGATAATGAAGCACTCCATACGATGGATGAGGAGCAGCGGGCAGTTTTAAGAGGCAGTAAAGTAGGCTTTATCTTCCAAAGCTTCATGCTGGTTCAAAGTTTAACGGCGCTTGAAAATGTGATGCTACCTGCAGAAATCTCAAACCTTGATAAACCGAAAGAATTGGCGATGAAAATACTAGAGCAAGTTGGGCTAGCCCATCGTGCGCATCATTTTCCTAATCAGCTTTCTGGTGGAGAGCAGCAGCGCGTTGCCATTGCACGGGCATTTATCACTTCACCAAAAATTTTATTTGCCGACGAACCTACCGGCAACCTAGACGCTAAAAATAGCGATAAAATTGAAGAACTTCTTTTTGAGTTAAATCGAAATACAGGCACCACGCTGGTTTTAGTAACGCATGACAACGAATTGGCGGCGCACTGCGATAGGCAGCTCACCATGCACGCCGGTGAGCTAAAAGAAACGACGCCCTCATCCACATCGCCTAGTGAGGTGAGCTAAATGCCTATGACGTTTAATCTCGCTTGGCGACTCTTTAAGCATGAGGCGCGACGGGGCGAACTCACTATTATTTTGCTTGCCATAGTGCTGTCGGTAGGTGCGGTCCTTTCTCTGTCTCTTTTTAGTGAACGTTTACAAGGCGCATTGAAATCCCGTTCAGCAGCGTTTATCGCTGCTGATGCCCAGCTTCGCTCCGATAAGCCAGTTGATGAAACGTGGCTGTTAAAAGCGAAAGATGAGGGGCTTGATACCGCCAAACAAGTTTCAACTCGCTCTATGGTGTTTAAAGGCGATGCAATGTCCCTTGTAGACTTACGTGCTGTGAATAACAACTACCCGTTAAAAGGAATGGTGAGCGTGGCAGACGCCCCTTTTGGCGCAAAAAAGGATATAGACGCATTACCGGCCTCCGGCGAAGCCTGGGTTCAGTCTAGGCTCTTTCAAACGCTCAAGCTCAATGTGGGCGACGCTATTGATATTGGCGAGGTAAAGCTTACCGTAACCCGCGTGCTGTCTGATATCCCAGATGCTGGATTCAGCGTGTTTAATACCGATCCTATAGTATTGATGAACTTAGATGATTTGGAGGCCGCTGAGATAACAGGGCCAGGGAGCCGAGCTCGCTACGTCAGCTATTTTGCAGGCGATACCAGTAACGTAAAAGGTTATACCTCGTGGCTTCTTCCTCAACTAAATGATGACCTACATTCATGGCGCACTGTTGAAGACGACGAATCAGCTATTGGTCGCTCGGTAGCCAGTGCTGAACGATATTTTTTGCTTGCCAGTCTACTCGCTATTGTTTTAGCGGCAGTGTCGATTGCCGTAGCTGCTCAGCGATATGCACAGCGTCATTTTGACCCTGTTGCAATCATGAAAACCTTAGGCGCAACAAAGCAAACAATCCGCAAGGTGTATCTAATTCAAATACTCTTTATCACGTTGTTAGGAATCGCCATTGGGTTGATTATTGGCTTTATTGGCCAACACATTGTTGTGTCTTTAGTTGCCGATAGGGTAGACGTGTCGTTAAACGTATGGCACTGGCGCCCAGTGGTTATCGCCATTGCCACAGGGGCAACCTGTGCCGTTTTGTTCTCTTTATATCCGCTGCTTCAGCTTTTTTCTGTGCCGCCTTTACGCGTGTTACGAAAAGATCTCGATGCCAATTTACGTTCTAGAAGTATTCAATTTGTGGCTTCTGGCGGCGCTATTTTTGCTCTTATGTGGATGTATAGCCAAGACCTAAAAATAAGCGTTATCCTTTTTGCTTCTGGCGCGGCGTTAGTAGCGGGGCTCCTAGTTGCTACCTATTTCCTTATTGCGTTGGGTCGAAAATTAGGGAATGGCAAAATGGGGCCGTGGCAGCTTGCTTGGGCGCGTATTAAGCGAAGAGCCATGGACAATAGTGTGCAGCTTATCAGCTTCTCAATTACTATCATGCTGCTGCTTGTGGTACTTGTGATGCGAAATGACATGGTGTCTCAGTGGCGCGCACAGTTGCCAGAGGGTACGCCTAATTACTTTCTAACTAATATCACACCCGATAATCAAGCTAGGTTGGACAGACACTTCGCTGATCAAAATGTTGATATCAATGAGTTTTTCCCCGTTACTCGAGGCCGTTTCGTTTCGGTAAATGGTGAAGGGGTTAATACCGAAGTGTCTAAAGAGGAAGAATCATCTAACGAAGGGCGAAGAGGATTAGGCCGAGAAGCAAACCTTACATGGGGCAACACGCTGCAAAAAGAAAACGAGGTTATAGAAGGTTTTTGGCATGGTAATGTTGATTCCACATACTCTGAAGGCTGGTTTCCAGTATCGGTGGAAGAGGGCGTTGCCGAAAGGTTAGATATAAAAATGGGCGACTTGCTAAGCTTCAACGTGGGTAGCGAGATAGTTGAAACGAAAGTAACTAGCGTTCGCAAAGTAAATTGGCAAACGATGCAGCCTAACTTTTTCTTTGTGATACACCCAGATGCAATGAAGGCGTTTAGTCCTACCTATATTACGAGCTTTTACTTACCAACGGAGCGAAAGGCAGAGCTTACCAAATTGCTCAAACCATTTGCGTCTGTGACGATGTTTGATGTGGATGCTCGTATTAATCAACTGAGAGATATAGTGGAGCAAGTCTCTGTGGCAGTTGAGTTCATTCTAGTGCTAGTGCTTATGGCAGGCAGTTTAGTGCTCATAGCTCAAGTACAGGCGAGTATGGATGAGCGCCGACAAGAGATTGCAATATTGCGAACATTAGGTGCTAAAGGCAGTTTAATTCGTAAAAGCGTGGTGTTTGAATTCCTTATCATTGGTACCGTAGCGGGCTTTATGGCAGCACTGGCAAACGAGCTGAGTTTGTATATGCTGCAAACAAGCGTATTTCAAATGACGGCCAGTTTGCACCTAGAGTATTGGTTGGTTGCACCTGCTGTTGGTGCTCTGGTTGTAGGTGTTCTTGGAGCCATAGGCTGCTGGCGTTTGCTTACGCTTAATACCGGAGAGATGCTACGCAAAATGGTTTAATTTTGATTACTCTGCGGACAGGGATGTTCTTAGTGCGAATAGCACGAACAGTAGTAGGGTAATTAATTAGAAATTAAAACGGACAGACACTCGAAACAAAACCGTTAAATTGAGCGGACAGACACTTAAAGTTAGACTTTAAAAACGGACAGTCACCCAAATTAATTTGAGTGACTGTCCGCTGTTAATTTTCTATGGAATCCAGCGAAAGCTTCCCGTTTAAATCTAGGAAGCTCTATAGAAATGTCAGTGTTTTTATTTTGCCAGTCAGAAGTCAGTTATCAATAGATAGCGCTAAGGGCACTGTATACGGTAGGGTAGGTAAATGAGTACCCAGCTTTAATCAGCTTATCAGGTATTACATTTTGCCCCTCTAGTAACATTGTTGATGATTCACCCATGGCAATTTTCATCACAAAGCTGGGAACGAAAAACAAACAAGGTCTAGACAATGCTTTGGCTAGTTGCTTAGAAAACGTTTTGTTCGTTACTGGTTCGGGTGCGGTGAGATTAAACGGCCCGGAACAGTTTTCATTATTGAGTAGAAACTCTATTGCGTTGACCATGTCGTCAAGGTGGATCCACGATAAATATTGACGTCCGCTTCCTAAACTCCCACCCACACCTAGCTTAAATGGCAACGCCATTTTCTCAAGCGCGCCGCCATTCTCAGCGAGTACAACGCCAGTGCGTAAAATGGCAACACGGGTTTTTTCGCTATCTACGCCAGTGGCAATACTTTCCCATTTCTCACACAAATCGTGCGTGAATTCTTTATGTGGCGAGGTATCTTCGGTAACTACCTTTTCTCCCTGCCTGCCATAAAAGCCAATGGCGGAGCCAGAGATAAACGTCTTTGGCGGATTATCGCTACTATTTATTTTGGCGACAAGCTGGGTCGTTATGTGCCAGCGACTATCGCAAATAATTTTCTTTTGAGTGTCTGTCCACCGTTTGTCGGCTATAGGCTCGCCAGCAAGATTGATCACAGCATCGAACACGCCAATATCTTTTATATCAGCCACACTGCCAAGCACGTTGGTATGAGCGCCCAGCGTTTGCTTGGCGTTTGCTTCGTTGCGAGAGATAACGGTAAAGCTATGCTCATCGCTAAGCTTTTTGATAAGCGTGCTGCCAATTAATCCAGTGCCGCCGGTAATAAGAATGTTCAAGACATAACTCCCTGCTGAATTGCCTATTCAGATTTGTTGCAAGAAAGTGTTAGCGACACTGAGTCAGAGAATCGCAATGCGTGTGGCTTATCGACTTCAACTTGAGCATAACGCACAGAACTGTGTTCTGACGCGATGCTTAGTACATCGGCGGTAAGCTTTTCCAAAAGTGAAAAGCGATTGTCTTCAACAAGCTTTATTATCGCTTTGGTGATAATTTTATAGTTAAGCGCGTCACTCATATCATCAGTGTCGGTAGCTTTTGCAGCGTCGTAATCAATCTTTACGTTTACCACAACGTCCTGTTTGTTCTTTATTTCGTCTTCGTTAATACCGATGTAGGTGCGAAGACGTAAATTTTTGATTTTAATAGTGGCAAGGTTGAAATTCATTGCAGTCTCTTGTTTGTAGTTGATTATAAGTCGTTGTAAAGTGTTGCTGTTTTATTTGGGAATGTAGCACACAATGTCTATGGAACTACGATCGTCAACAGCAAAAAGTCTCGTTGTGTTAGCGTGCTTAGTTGTTGTTATGGCTGGTGTTAAATCAGCAAGTGCCATTATGGTGCCTTTTTTCTTATCCGTTTTTATTGCAATAGCATGCGGTCCAATTATTCACTGGACGTCGCGTTTTGGCGTTCCAAAATGGTTGTCTATCTCTTTTGTTATACTACTTATTGTTGTTTTCGGATTCCTCTTGGCTGGCCTGGTTGGTCAATCGATGGCGGAGTTCAGAGAAAACCTGCCTCAATATAGAAGCAAACTTGATTCTGAGTTTGAGTGGGTTGTTGCTAAATTAGCCGATTTCAATATTCACATTAACAGTGAGCTTATTGCTAATCATCTAGACCCTGCAACAGCGATGTCTGTCGCGACTAACTTTATTAGTGGCATGGGAGGCGTCCTGTCTAACCTTTTCCTCATTCTTCTTACGGTTATTTTTATGCTGTTTGAGGCTGATAGTATACCGAGACGCTTGCATATTGCTCTATCAGACCCGGATATGAAGTTACAGCACATAGACCGTTTTATTCGCTCAGTAAACAGTTACTTAGCCATTAAAACCGTTGTAAGTTTAGGGACGGGTATCATTATCGGAACATGGCTTTACGTGATGGGCGTAGACCACTTCATGCTGTGGGCAGTGCTCGCCTTTATGCTTAATTTCATCCCTAACATTGGCTCTATCATTGCCGCAGTGCCTGCCGTGCTTATTGCGTTTGTTCAGTATGGTATTGCCTCTGCTGGTTTCGCCGCACTCGGCTTTTTACTGGTGAATACCATCATGGGAAATATGGTTGAGCCGCGACTGATGGGTAAAGGAATGGGGCTTTCTACCTTGGTCGTTTTTCTCTCATTGATCTTTTGGGGCTGGCTATTAGGAACCGTTGGTATGTTGCTGTCCGTTCCGCTCACCATGGTTGTGAAAATTGCTCTTGAGTCGAGAGAAGAAAGTAAATGGCTAGCCGTATTGCTTTCAAGCGAAGGGAACGAAAAAAACGCATAGCCTTTATTGGAACAATTAAATCCAAAAGTGGACAGACACTTAATTCAAAGCTGAACCAAAAGCGGACAGACACGTATTTTTACCTAGGGGGTGGTCCGCGCTATTTCAACGCAAAGAATTAGTGGTTAGGAAATTGAATGATGATGCGGGCGCCGCCAAGGTCACTGTCCTCAATGCGCAATTTACCCTCATAAATAGACACCAAGTCGCTCACTAGTGCTAAACCAATACCTTGGCCCTCTGTGTAAGTGTCTAACCGAGTACCTCTTTCCAATAAAAACTGTTTTTTGTCATCAGCAATTCCAGGGCCATCATCGTCAAACGAGAGTTTTAGCCAATTGGAATCAGACGTTACCTGCACCCGAATTCGTGACTGAGCCGCTTTACAGGCATTATCTAAAAGATTACCACAGAGCTCTAACAGGTCGGTGTCGTCTCCCTTAAATAGATACGAGTCAGCCACATCAATGTCAATTGAAAGTTGTTTGTGTTGGTAAACTTTGTCCATGGCGTCAGCTATTTTTAACAGTATCGGTTCTATAGCGATGGACGCTTGCCATCCCACTTTGCCGGCGCTAGCGCGCTTTAGCTGACGCTGAATTATCTTATCAATTTGCGCTAGTGATTCTTTTACTTCTGGCTGAAGGCCTTCACTACTTGAAGCAACAGCAAGGGGCGTTTTTAAACTGTGGGCTAAATCTCCCAAACTATTTTTATAGCGTTTTCGCTGCGCGGCCTCAAAATACAAAAGCTCGTTGATAGAGTGTTTAAGTGAGTCGAACTCTGCAGGGTAGTGGTTGTCGAGTTCACTTTTGTTACCTTTGGAGGCGAGTGAAATTTCCTCGATTAGTTTTCTAACGGGGACTAATAACACGCTGATACCTGTGATAATAAAAAGAAGGAGGGCAATACATAAGGTGCTTATCCATTGCCAAGTAGTCGCTAAAAAGGTTTTGCGTTCCTTTTCGAACAACAGTTTATCGTTGAATATATAAAAGTGAACGGGTTCGAAATCTTTGCTCGATAAAAATTCAGCAGTAAAGGCGTAAACAAAATACTCCTCACCTTTATCAAAACTAGGATGATAAGTGTCGGTAAACAGTTCGTTGCCAACGGACACATCAAAATTTGGCGGTGTGAAAAAGTATTCTAATGCAGATGCCGATTGCCAGATAACACGGTCGCGAAAAACAATGATGCCTAAGTACCCTGAACCGGGTAAGTTGAGTTGCTCTTCAAAGAGCAAGTCAGGCATAAAGGGGTTATCACCTTCTAATTCGAAAGCTGATAGCAACCCTAAATTCATTAGGCGCAATTCACTCATCTTGGCTTCAGTGAGGCTTTCAGTAAACGCCTCTTCTAAAATGATCACGGTAAAAGGCGCGAATAACGCAAGAAGAGTTATTGCCAATAATACACTTCTCACGCGAAGTGATAGTTGCCTCATAAGCTACGGTTTATCCGATAACCTCGGCCTCTTAAAGTCTCAATAGGCTTTAAGCTTCCGTCAGGGTCGAGTTTTTTGCGAAGTCGTCCAATAAATACTTCAATGACATTGCTGTCTAAATCAAAATCCTGATCGTAAATATGTTCGGTAAGCTCGGTTTTTGAGACAACCTTTTGCGGGTTCATCATCAAATACTCCATAACCTTATATTCGTAAGCAGTCAGATCAAAAGATTTATCATTGACGCAAAGCTCTTCAGACACCGTATTTAAGGATAGTGGGCCAAATTGTATAGTAGGGTTGGCTTGGCCGGAAGCTCTGCGAATGAGAGCTTTAGCTCGTGCGAGGAGCTCTTCGTTATGAAACGGTTTAGTTAAATAGTCGTCAGCGCCAGCATCAAGGCCTTCTACTTTTTCCTGCCATCTGTCACGAGCTGTTAATATTAGAATAGGGCAGGCTATATTATCTTTGCGAGCTTGGCGAATTACTTCAAAGCCATCTAGTTTTGGCATACCTATATCGATTATTGCTAAATCGTACCTGTATTCCTTTATGAGAAATAGGGCGTGCTCCCCATTATCTGCAAGGTCAACACTGTATCCGTTTTGCTGTAAGAGAGCATCAAGTTGCGTTAGAAGTCTACTATCATCCTCAGCTATTAAAATTCGCATGTTAACCCTTGTCTTTAGACTTTTTAACTTTACCTGAACGTTTATCAACTTCCACAGAAACAACTCGGCCAGACTTTTTTAGTACCTTTACGCGGTATTTTGTCGAGGTTTGCTCAATCTTCAATACGCGACCATTTTCGGCACTACTGGCTCGTGAAGCGGCTTGGCTTTTTGACAGTTCACCGCTTGTACTTTGCTGAGCATAGGCGCTATTTACACTCAACAGTGTAAATATAACGCTAAACATTGTTGCTCTAAGCGATAACCACATAAAACCTCACTATGAAAAGATGTGCTCAGGCTCACTAATTTATCTGATTATAAAAGACAATGATGAACCTATCCTGAATTTATAATGAGTTTACCTCGTGATGAGAAGACTGTACACAAGTAGCCTATTAGGCACCGAGCTAGTCGGTAATAGAATGAAAAGAGGACAGACACTTATTTTCGTTAGATTGTGAAACTGTGCCGAAAGGGGACAGTTGAAAGCGGACAGTCACTCAAAGTATGGTGCCATATTGATAAAAGTATGAACAATGGACAGACACTCAATACGAGACTTTGAGTGACTGTCCACTTTTTCCCCACTACTAATTTCCAAAGAAAATTTAAGTGTCTGTCCACAATCAATCTGCTCACAAGACTACGGATTCCAAAGATTGACCAAGCCTGAAAGATTTACTCGCGGGTATAGCTAGTTTATAGGAGTTAACCTTCAATCAATCTGAGGTTAGTTTGAGTGTCTGTCCACAGTCAATCTTCAGAATCAATCTGGCCATACATGCCTGCCATACTCCCATAGCACTGCCTTCGTAAACGGATCGATGCAAAGGGTCTTTAGAGCGTAAGCTGTGTTTTTCTACGTGGTGATATTAGTTTAGAGAAAAAATTAATAGGTGGGTTTAAGTAGTGGATTTTGCGTGGTGGCATGGCACATGCTTTGTATTATTTTATTAATTCAGTAATTACATCAAGTGAAACGGCCAACTAACATCACTACATAAATGAGTTAGCGCCACTACACACATCCTTTAGGAGGAATTATGTCTAGCGATATTACAACGAAAATGTGGAAGGCAATGTCAGAAAGCCCAAAAGTTATGGTGAGCCTTGTGAATGAGGACATGCATGCAGAGCCAATGTATGCCCAGTTAGATAGTGAAGCCAACGGCATGTTTTGGTTTTACACCACTAAGGAAAATAGAATAGCGAAGGGTGGAAAGGCAATGATCCACTTTGCATCTAAAGGTCATGATGTGTTTGCCTGTATTCGCGGCACATTAGTGACTGAAAATCGCCCAGAAATTATTGATAAATATTGGTCTAACCCTGTGGAAGCGTGGTACGAAAAAGGTAAAGAAGATCCACACCTTCTGATGCTTAGGTTCGAGCTCAATGACGCGGAAATTTGGGACGCAGACCCATCTCTAAAGGGCGTATTTAAAATGCTAACAGGGAAAAACGTACAGCCTGAAGAAATGGGCAATCACGACACAGTAAATTTGTGATTTTTTGGGATTAAAAGGCCTAAAGCGCATTTACCTAAGGCAGAAATAAAAAAAGCTTGGTGAAAAGAAAGACATGTTTTCAAACATTCACTCTTAAGCACCAAGCTTTTTTCGTTAAGCACGCTACAAGCTTATAGGTATTGCATCACTGCATTCATAGAAACGCAGTGAAAACATCCAGCCCTAAGGCAATACTTTCTTATAAGGTTTTACAATAACGCTTTCGTAAACGCCAGCCTCAATATACGGGTCGCTATCTGCCCAAGCCTGCGCGTCTTCCAGCGAATCAAACTCTGCCACAACTAATGACCCTGTAAAACCTGCAGGGCCAGGATCAGGGCTGTCGATAGCAGGGAAGGGGCCAGCTATCACCAAGCGGCCTTCATCCTTTAGCGCGTTCAATCTTTCTAAATGCGCAGGTCTTGCAGCAAGTCGCTTATCTAAACTGTCTGCCACATCAGTTGCGCAAATCATATATAACATAGTGGTTAGCCCTTCGTTGTTGCGGCTTTCATTGCCGATACAAAGCTACCTAGCTCACTGAGCATCTTTTCATTTTCACCTAAGTTTGCAGCAATGATATTCACTGTGGCTGAACCAGAGATGGCACCTGCAGCGCCAGCGTCAATAGCGGTTTTCACCTGCTCAGGGGTTGAAATACCAAAACCTAACAGTGCAGGAGCAGCTTTATGCTTTTCAAGGCGCTCAATTAGCTCAGAAGCCGGCACATTAGCAGCCGTCTCGGCGCCGGTTACCCCTGCGCGACCTAGTAAATAGGTATAGCCTTTTGAATACTCGCCAATTTTCTCCATAGTCTCATCAGTTGCATTAGGTGGTGCAATAAGAATTTGAGAAACACCCGTTTTCTCTGCCGCTTCTTGAAATGGTTTCGCTTCGCGAATTGGCACATCAGCAACCAAAATAGAGTCGACACCTGAATCGCGAGCGTTTTCGTAAAAGTTGCTAATACCTTTTGCCATAACAAGGTTGCTGTAAAGCAGCAAACCGATTGGAACGTCGGGGTATTTGGCTCTAACGCGAGAAATCAGCGCCATACAGTCAGCAACTTTCGTTTTGTGGCTAAGCGCGCGAATACTCGCCGCCTGAATTGTCGGGCCATCTGCAATTGGGTCTGAGTATGGAATACCTAACTCTAGTGCATCAGCGCCACTTTCTACAAGCTGGCAAATAATGGCTTCAGATTGAGCTAAGTCTGGGTCTGCCACCATAACAAACGGAACAAAAGCGCCTTGGTTTTTCTCGTCAAGACGAGCGAACATGTCTGCATATCTATCCATTATATATCGTCTCCTAACACTCTGATTACATGCTCTAAATCTTTATCGCCACGACCCGAAAGATTAACAACGATAATGGTTTCTTCTTCAGCCTCATCCGCCATGTTTAAGGCGTGAGCTAGTGCGTGAGATGGCTCAAGTGCTGGAATAATACCTTCTTTGCGGGCCAGCAATTTAAAGGCATTAAGCGCTTCTTCATCGGTAGCTGCAACATATTCTGCGCGGCCAATATCATGCAAATAAGCATGCTGGGGGCCAACAGCTGGATAATCTAAGCCAGCAGATACGGAATAGCTTTCTTCAATCTGACCTTCATTATCTTGCATGATAAAGGTGTAAGCACCATGCAATATACCTTTTGTGCCCGTTACAATAGTCGCGCCGTGGTCTTTAGTGTGAATGCCTTTACCAGCAGGCTCTACGCCTACTAAGCGAACTGAAGGCTCATCAATAAAGTCAGCAAACATACCAATCGCGTTTGAACCACCGCCTACACATGCAACCACGGCGTCAGGTAGTCGGCCTTCTTTTTCCATAATTTGTGCACGGGTTTCTTCACCCATCATGCGGTGATATTCGCGAACAATTGTTGGGAAAGGGTGTGGTCCTGCGGCGGTACCTAATAGGTAGTGCGCAGTATCATAGTTTGCAGACCAGTCACGCATAGCTTCGTTTACGGCATCTTTCAGCGTACCAGAGCCCGCGTTCACAGGAATGACTTCAGCGCCCATCAGCTTCATTCTAAATACGTTAGGCGCTTGGCGCTCAACGTCTTTAGCACCCATATAAATACGTGCTTTAAGGCCAAGTAACGCGCAGGCTAGTGCTGTTGCTACACCGTGCTGTCCAGCACCTGTTTCAGCGATAACTTCTTTTTTACCCATGCGCTTAGTCAGTAAAGCCTGTCCTAGCACTTGGTTGGTCTTATGCGCGCCACCATGAAGTAAATCTTCACGTTTTAGGTAAAGCTTTACCTTAGGGTTGCTCACTAAATTACGAGTTAGCGTCATCGCAGTCGGGCGACCCGCATAGTCTTTAAGCAGTGATAGAAACTCTTTGTTAAAGCTAGGGTCTTCTTTTGCGTCTAAGAATTCTTTTTCCAGCTGATCAAGCGCTGGTATTAGCAATTCGGGCACGTACATGCCACCAAATTCGCCAAATTTTGTATCAAGTTGGTTCATACGTTGTCCTGTTTTTAATATTAGTAGCGGCGGCAAACCGTGAATAGTTCGGTCAGCTTTTCTGCTGACTTATTGCCTAGCGCGTTTTCTACACCAGAGTTTACGTCAAGTACGCCGCAGCCTGTGGCTATAGCATCTTCAACGTTGTCAGGGCTAATACCGCCTGCAAGTATAATTTTTTGCTTTTGTTGAATATCGTCAAGTAACGACCAATCAAACGACTCACCCGTACCGCCTTTTGCTTTGCCCACCTGGCAGTCTAAAAGTACGCGATGAACGGCGTCGTTATTTAAGTGACTGTCCACACTGTTAGGAATGCTATCGGTTACACCTACTGCTACCCAAATTTCACATGTCTTAGGTAACTTGCTCGCGAGTTCTGCGATATAGGCGCTATCTTCATTACCGTGGAGCTGAACAGCAAATAGATTCAGTGAAACGGCAAGGTCGACAACCTCATCAATAGCGTGATTAACCACTACGCCAACGTAAGCCCCTGGCACAGACCGCGTTATCGATAATGCTGTATCTTTACTTACCCATCGTGGTGATTTTTCAGCAAAGATTAAACCACCAAAGCTTGCTCCTTTTTCAAAGGCCATAGCAGCGTGTTCTTTACTAGTAAGACCGCATACTTTCACTGCACCGTTAAGCAAGGTTTTTACCGCGCGAGGGAGGTCAGCTTGCGCCATGAGTGCGCTACCAACAAGAAACCCTTGAGAGACAGAGGCTAATCGCAATACATCTTCGTGGGTATAAATGCCAGATTCAGAGATAACCACAAAATCGTGCGTCGCACTTTCAAGCATAGGAACCAACCGCTCGGTAGTGGCCAAGTCGGTTGATAAATCTCGCAAGTCGCGATTGTTTATACCAATAATGCCCGCTTCAAGAGCGATAGCTCGCTTCATCTCTTCTTCGTTGCTTACTTCGGTAAGAATATCTAAACCGAGTGAATCAGCAGCATCAGCAAGCTCTCTGTAGCTGGTATCGTCAAGCACGCTTAGCATTAACAGCACGGCATCGGCATTGTAGTGACGAGCAAGATACACTTGGTAGGTGTCAACAAAAAAGTCTTTATTAAGCACCGGTTGCGCAACGCGCTCAGTCACGTAAGACAGGTATTCAAAAGTACCTTGAAAGTATTTTTCATCGGTCAGTACCGAGATGCCGGCAGCATAAGGCGTATAAGCTTCAAGAATTTCGTCTAAATCGAAATTTTCTCTAATGAGCCCTTTAGACGGCGACGCCTTTTTGCATTCGAAAATAAAGCCCGCGTTTGGCTCGCTAAGCGCAGCAAAAAGACTTTTTTGCGACGGCGTTAGCTGTGCTTTGAACGACTCAAGTGGCAGCGCAATTTTTCGTGCTTCCACTTCCTCTCTTTTATCGGCAACTATTTTCTCAAGCACATTAGCCATTCGTGCCTACCTCCTGAGTAATTTTTGCAACAACTGATAACACCTGCATGGGCGCACCTTTTTTCATTGCTTCCATTGCCATTTCTGCGCCATCCTTAAAGTTATTAACTTTTCCGGTTACTTTAAGTAATGCTCCGCAGTTCATGGCTATTGCAGCGCGGTGGGCTTCTTTGCCTTCACCGTTTAACGCCGCTTGAATATATTTTCTGTTTTCTTCAGGCTCTCCACCTTCGATGGCAGAAAGCGGGTAACTTGAAAGACCAAAATCTTTTGCCGTCACGGTTAGTTCTCGAATGTCGCCATGCTCAAGGTCGTAAATAATCGATTCACCATGAAGCGCTAACTCGTCTAATCCGTCGCCGTGAACGATCATCGCTCTATGGTGACCGAGCAGCATAAGGGTTTTTGCATACGGTTCAAGCAACTCGGGTGAGTATACTCCGAAAACGCCGTGAGTTGGACCCGCAGGGTTAGCCAAAGGGCCTAAAATATTAAACAGAGTTCGTGTCTTAAGGGCAGCGCGCACGGGGGCTGCGTATCTCATGCCAGCGTGATAGACGGGGGCAAAAAGAAATGTGAAATTTGCTTCATCTAAACATTGACGAGACAGCTCAGGGCTTATCTCTAAGTTCAACCCAAACTGGCGAAAAAGGTCGGCGGAGCCAGACTTGCTCGACACGCTTTTGTTACCGTGTTTCGCTACTTTTACGCCACATGCAGCAGCCACAACGCCCGCCGCACTCGATATGTTAATTGTGTTATGTCCGTCACCACCCGTACCAACAATATCGGCAAATTCATAATCGGGCGAAGGGAAGGGCAATGCGTTTGCTACCATTGCACTGGCGGCGCCTGCAATTTCTCCAGGCGACTCTTTTTTTATTTTAAGCGAAGTGAGAACAGCAGCAATCATGGCATCGCTTTGCTCACCGTGCATTATACTATTAAACAAACTAAATGATTCAGTTTGAGACAGCGATTCTCGCAGCATTAGTTGCTCAAGTAGTTTGGCGGCATTAAGCATGAGCAGTTCCTTGTGAGGTTAAGTAATCGATACTTTGTTTTAATAACAAACTTCCCTGTGCTGTCAGTATTGACTCAGGATGAAATTGAAAACCAAGCATGTGATCAGTATCGTTGTACACTGCCATAATAGCTTCGCTACCATCGTCGTTCACACAAGACGCACACGCCGTCAGGTTATCTGGTAAAGAGTGTGCGACTAGTGAATGATATCTCGCTACGTGCAGCGGTTGTTGCAAACCTTCAAACATGCCTTTTTCAGAATGCGTTATGGCAGAGGACTTCCCATGCATCACCTGCGTAGCACGACCTACAACACCGCCGTAGTATTCTACAATGGCTTGATGTCCCAAACAGATCCCAATTACAGGGAATGTACCTGCCACCTTCTCTAAAAGTGCAGGCATGCAGCCTGCATCGCTTGGCGCACCTGGCCCTGGAGAAAGCATCAGCAACACCGAGCTTTTCTGCGCTTGCTCCTGCATTCGCTCAAATAATAAGTCGGCAGACACGGTATTACGGTAAACTTTGATATCTAGATTCAATGTTCTGAGTTCGTCTACCAAGTTGTAGGTAAAAGAGTCTACGTTATCCAGCAAAAATAAGGTGGTTTGTTGCTTGTTCATACCCGAATCTGTGCCTGCATTTGCGTCTACGTTTATTTCAGTGCTCATCGTGCTTCCTCACTGCTCTGGCTCTCGAGGCCTGACGACTTAAATTCTTCTTCAAGCGCAGCTCGCACAGCACCAATCACCGCCTGAGCTTTCGCTTTAGTTTCGTCGGCTTCGGCCTGAGGAATTGAGTCGTGGACAACGCCAGCGCCAGCTTGAATATAGGCTGTCTTGTTTTTCACGAAAGCTGAGCGGATAACAATGCACGTATCCATATCGCCTTGACCGTTCAGATAACCAACCGCACCGCCGTAGCTACCGCGACGCTTTTTCTCAACGTGGCGAATAAGGGTGGCCGCGCTGACTTTTGGCGCCCCCACTAAGGTGCCCATGTTCATACAGGCTTGGTATGCATTGAGCGCGTCTAAGTCATCACGAAGTTGCCCAACGACTCGCGACACTAAATGCATTACGTGGGAATAGCGGTCTACTTTCAATAAATCTTTTACAAATCGAGTGCCCGGGCGACTGACTTTAGCCACATCGTTACGGGCCAAATCAACGAGCATAATATGTTCAGACTTTTCTTTGGTATCCTCGCGCAAGTTTAATTCAATTCGACTGTCTAGGTCGTGATCGATACTACCATCTGCACGTTTTCCGCGAGGACGAGTACCTGCAATAGGATAAATCTCAACTTGGTTAGTTTCGCTGTCGTATTTAAGTGCAGACTCTGGAGAGGCACCGAATATTGCAAATTCAGCGTCTTGCATGAAAAACATGTAAGGGCTTGGGTTCTGCTCTTTTAATTTGGCATACGCAAGAAGCGGCGACGGACAAGGCAAGGAGAAGGTTCGCGATGGCACGACCTGAAAAATGTCACCTGCCAGAATATGCTGCTTTAAATCGAGAACGTGATTACAGTAAACCTCGTCGCTCATATCTGTATTGACGAGTGCCTGTTCGTTTTCAGCTAATTCGAGTGTCTGTCCACTTTTTGCTGCACCTTTTGCTGCTGCGGTATTTGTCAGCTCAGGTGCCTGTGGCATGGCGTGAAGCTGCTGGTGCAGGGCTTCTAACCGTTGGGCCACTGCGAAGTATTGCTGAGCCACATCTTCACCACTGAATACACTGCCAACTAGATGAGTTTCCCGAGTTTGATGATCAACGGTAATTAAGGTTTCTGCTAGATAAAACACAAAGTCAGGGCAGTCATTTTCACCGTCGACCACATCTGGCAGAGTTTCAAAGCCTGCCAGCATATCGTAGGCGAACACACCACCAAGAAAAACAGCGTGTGGGTGCTTTCGAATAGGCACAATCTTGTTGACCACAATGCGAAGCGCGTCCATCACGCTTGCCGCTTTTAATCTGCTGTCCTCATCAAGTTCACTTGACGCTATATCGCATTCAAGTGTGATGGAAGTCTCGTCGCTGTGCGTAACATTAAGGCCTTCTGGGCGCTCTGTTTGAAAAAGTGGAAGTAATGATTTGCCATTGCCTGTTAGCGCGGTAACAACAACAGTGTTACTTCTGCATTCCAGTCTTAACGCAGCGTCTACCATTAATAAGCTCTGCAAGTCGTCTTTCGAGTCTATTTCCGCAGACTCGAGCAGTAAGGCATTACTTTTTTTACCGCAAATGTGGGCAAATGCGGCAAGGGGATCGTCTATGTAATGACCCGCTTGTTCTATGGTTTCTACCTTGCCTGGAGATGTCCCCAGTTCAGCTAAACTCATTTTTGCTACTCTCCAACTGCAAAAAGATAAAAAAAAGGCCCGTACTAACGGGCCTTTTGTGTATTCATTCACGCACTACCGTGCACACCGCCCGTTAAACTAGGGAGTGCCACCACCAAGCTGCAATTTTCATTGCTGTTGAAATTGTCGATAAACGCATGAATAACTCGCTATTTGGTTCAAACTTCAATAGGCATTGAAGCTGTAAAAACGTATACTCTATGCCTATAGAAGAAAACAAAACGCCTTTTGTGTCAACCTTAAATTTGCATAAGACATTGAAAATAGATCTACATAGCCATACAAAATTCTCTGACGGCCATCTTACGCCCACTGAACTCGTGCTGCGCGCGCACACCATGCAGGTGGATGTGCTCGCAATTACAGACCACGATACTGTCGCTGGGCTTGATGAAGCGCATGCCACGCAAGCGCAGCAAAAACGCTCACTTACGATCATTGACGGTGTTGAAATTTCTACCCTGTGGCATGGTTTCGATATTCATGTGGTAGGGCTTAATGTAAATCGAGAGTGCCCTTCGTTTCTTGCTCGCTTGCAAGAGCAAGCGAATGCGCGAGAAGAACGTGCTGCGTTAATTGCCGAAAAACTAGTAAAATGCGGGTTTGAGGGCGTGTTAGCGCGGGCCAAAGCGCTTGCTGGAGTAGGGCAGGTAACCCGTGCTCACTTCGCCAGAGTGCTAGTGAATAATTACGGTGTGCCTACCATGAATGCAGCATTTAAAAAGTATTTGGGCAAGGGCAAACGGGCAGCAGTAAAAGCACAATGGCCAAGTATTGATACTGCCATAACCTGGATTCAAGAATCAGGCGGGCAAGCGGTATTGGCGCATCCTGCTCATTACGACATGACCGCGAAATGGCTTCGCAGGCTCGTCGCGTTTTTTGATCAATCTGGTGGAGACGCCATGGAAACCGCGTTTCCTGGCATCAATAAAACCAAGCAAGAGCTCATTAACGAGCTCGCGGAAAGTCACGGTTTATTTGCCTCTGCAGGCTCTGATTTCCATTTTCCGTCTCGATGGACCGAACTTGGAAAGAATTTAGGCGTAAATAGTAAGTTGACACCTGTCTGGCATAATTGGCAGCATATCTAGGGTGTGGTGATTTTTGCTGTACATTTTTGCAGCGGGCTGTGAGCTATTTAGACAAGGCGAATGGTTGAAGGTCTAGCGGGCTAAATCGAAATCATTCAACGCAGGGTAAATAGCTCACAGGCACTGCCTGAAAGGGGCGTTATGGAAGCATTTTACTCTTTGTCGCCGCTTTTTTTATTTGGGCCCTTTGACTAAGCCCACTAGGCCTAAAAGACTTTTTCGCGATTAAAATGCTTCCATTTAGCCCAAAACTCGTGCAACAAAGATCAACACGCCCTAACAACTTATTTAACTGATGGGATGAAGAGACACCATGAGCCAATTTTTTTACGTTCACCCAGATAACCCTCAAAAGCGACTCATCACTCAAGCCTGTGAGTTGATTCGTGACGGTGCTGTAGTGGTTTATCCTACCGACTCTGGTTACGCTATCGGCTGCCAAATGGAAGACAAAAAAGCCTTAGAGCAATTGTGCCGTATTCGTCAGATAGATAAGGATCATAACTTCACGCTAATGTGCCGTGATATGTCCGAGCTTTCGATTTACGCAAAAGTAGACAACACGGCTTTTCGCCAAATCAAAAACAATACGCCAGGGCGCTATACCTTTGTGTTAAAAGCTACGCGAGAAGTGCCCAAGCGCTTACAAAACCCAAAGCGTAAAACAATTGGTATTCGCGTGCCGGACAACGCCATTGCACTAGCGCTGCTAGAGGAGCTGGGCGAACCATTAATGTCTACATCGCTTATTTTGCCAGGCAAAACAGAGGCTGAATCTGATCCAGACGTTATTCGCGAGAACCTTGAGAAACAAGTTGGGTTAATTATCCACGGTGGTTATATTGGCGAACATCTTACTACGGTAGTAGACTTGTCCGACGATACGCCAGTGATATTACGTGAAGGTACCGGTGACATTACGCCGTTTCAGTAACGATAGTCTTTGTAGCGAACACTTACGTTGAACGATGACACAAATACCCAAGAGGCGGGCGCTGTGCTTGACACTACCGACATGCCCAGCAATGGCTCTAACGGTGCCGAGCTTAAAAACGAAGAGCTTACTAACGGCGAAAAGCAGTCGCAGGTACCCGTTCAGCAGCCATTACCTCTGGCGTTTATCAACGGTGAGGCGTTGATTGAAAAGCCAGAGGACTTGTTCATTCCTCCCGATGCTCTCGAAGTGATTCTTGAAATTTTTGAGGGGCCGCTAGACTTACTGCTGTATCTCATCAGAAAACAAAAGTTTGATATCACCGTATTGCCCATTGCCGATGTAACTAAGCAATACATGGAATATGTGGATGCCATGATGGCGTTAAAGCTTGAACTTGCCGCAGAATATCTTTTGATGGCGGCGATTTTAGCGGAGATTAAATCTCGCTTGCTACTGCCTAAGCGAAGTGATGAAAGCGATGATGAGGAAGACCCTCGCGCCGAGCTTATACGGCGTTTGAAAGAGTATGAACTGGTAAAGCAAGCCGCGGAAGACTTAGATGAGCAGCCGCGCTTAGAGCGTGATGTGTTCAACGTTGCTGTTTCAACAAGCTCTAACGTAGTGCCTATTAGGGTTGAGCCAAATGTATCTCTTGCCGAGGTGGTATTGGCATTTAGTCAAGCAATGAAGCGGGCTCAAGCCTTTGAACACCACACCATTGCAAGAGAGGCGCTAAGCACGCGAGAGCGCATGTCATTGATATTGAGTCTGCTCAATAGCACAGATTACTCGCCTCTTGAGGCACTTTTCACCGTGGAAGAAGGACGCGCTGGTGTAGTGGTATCGTTTTTAGCCATTTTAGAGCTAATGAAAGAACAACTTATTTTTTGCATACAGGCAGGTCCTTACGCCAAAATTCATGTAAAATTGGGTTCACATGAAGAAAATTAACACCGCACAGCTCAAGCAGCTGGTTGAAGCTGCTATATTTGTAGCAGAAAAACCCATTACTAAGCAGCAGTTGAAAGAGTCTGTGCTGAGCGAATTTACCGTGGCGGACAGAACTTTAAGCAAGGTAATTAACGAGCTGATGTTAGATTATCAGCCCCGCGGAATTCAGCTAATTGAAGTAGCAAGTGGCTTTCGATTTCAGTCCCTTGACGCGCTTAGCCCGTGGTTAAGCAAGTTATGGCAAGAAAGTGCACCAAAGTATTCGCGCGCAATGTTAGAAACATTGGCGCTTATTGCGTATCGTCAACCCATCACCCGCGGCGAAATTGAGCAGGTGAGGGGAGTGGCGGTAAGCAGCAATATTATAAAAACACTCACAGAACGAGATTGGATTAAAGTTGTAGGGCACAAAGAAGTGCCCGGGCGTCCAGCGCTTTATGCTACAACCAAAGGTTTTCTAGATTATTTTTCTATGTCATCACTGGCCGATTTGCCAAATGCAGATGCCTTTGAAAATATGGCAGAAAGAATTGAATCTGACTCGACGCTTAAGGTGTTAAATGAGGCACCGTCACAATAGACCGTGCGACCGTAAACAAGCAAATAAAGAGTGAAGTTACCCATGACTGAAAAGTTGCAAAAAGTACTAGCTAACCAAGGGCTAGGCTCGCGACGAGAAATGGAACGTTGGATTGACGACGGTAGAGTATCGGTAGATGGTACCGTTGCAACCCTTGGCGATCGCGTTGACAACACCGCGAACATTCGCGTTGATGGCCATTTGTTATCCCGCCAAACCGAACAGCCTGTGTGCCGCGTTCTAATGTATAACAAGCCCGAAGGTGAGTTATGTAGCAGACACGATCCAGAAGGCCGAGATACGGTGTTCGACCGACTTCCAGCAATACGCTTAGGGCGTTGGATAACGGTAGGCCGCTTAGATATGAACACCAGTGGTTTATTGCTATTCACCAATGACGGTGAGCTCGCCAACCGCCTGATGCACCCAAAGTGTGAAGTGGAACGAGAGTACGCAGTACGTGTATTTGGTGAAGTTACTGGCAAAACCATCAGCACCCTTAAAAAAGGGGTTCAGCTAGAAGATGGAGAAGCCAAGTTCCTCACGGTATCTGGCGCTCCTACTCCGCAACTATCCGAAGACGAAAGTATGAACCGCTGGTACAACGTTACCCTTAAAGAAGGTCGTAACCGAGAAGTACGTCGCTTATGGGAGTCTCAAGGGGTTCAGGTAAGCCGTCTTATCCGCGTAAAGTATGGTCCTATCGAACTGCAAAAACGCCTGCCTCAAGGTGCGTGGGTGGAACTTGAACTATCAGATGTTAACGCGCTGAGAAAGCATGTTCAGTTAACGGATGAAACTCAGACCATGGTGAATGTGAACCAACAGGGCAAGCTGGATCACGTTAGGTTAAGCCGCATGCGTCGCTCGGTTAAAAAGCACAAAGTGCGCAAGCAGCAAGGGCTTAAAAATAGAGTGGGCCGCGCTACTAAGCGAAAATAAAGCCGAATACTTTATATAGCGCGAGTTTAGACTCAAGAAACGCAAAAAATAGTAAAAGTGAAAAAGGGCGGCATGCCCTTTTTCTTTATCTGCCACTTTTTACAAAATCTATCCAGCAACGTTATACGAGCTTAGCTAAGCCAGACCATTCTTAACCGATTGCTCACGTATGTTGTGCAAGGGTTAATTCAAAACTAAAACACGTTCCGTGGCCTAGCCGGCTTTCTACCCGTAAATCTGAATTCAGCAGCGCCATCAGCTTTTTACAAATAGCTAATCCTAACCCTACGTGGCTAAGGCTACCTTTCTCTGTATTGCTAGCTTGATATCTAGCATCGAAGATAAACGCAATTTCCTTGTCGCTTATACCTACGCCAGTATCACTAATATCTACCCGCAATTTTTCATCAAAAATAGTGACTTTTAGGTCAATGCTTCCATTGGGTTGCGTGTGACGTATCGCGTTGGCAATTAGGTTGGTAAGCACCCGCTCAAGCTTTCCAATATCTGCAAATACGTGATACTCGAAATGATTGGGAATAACGCGAATAGTAATGTCTTTTTGCTTTGCATCTAGCTCAAACTTTGCTGCTACATCATGAAGTAATTCTCCTAACGGAAATGACTCTTGATGCAGCATTACTTGGCCGCCCTCTAAGTACGCCAATTCAAATATTTGGTCGATGAGATGCTTTAGATTTTTCGCGTTTTTCAAAGATACATCAATAAAATACTGTTTGTCCTCTTGGGACAGGCTATCACCGTTAATTGCCAAAGTTTCGATATAGCCCTGCAAACTAGCCAGCGGGGTTCGCAGGTCGTGGGATAAGTCAGCCAGCAGTGCGCGTCGTTGGCTATCAATCTTATTTAATTGAGTAAACTGGTCATCAATGTGCAATAGCATATCGTGAAAACCACATCCTAGGCGGTCTATCTCATTGGTGCTGCTCTTGTCCCACTTGGCTAAAACGGGCAGTAATTTTTCTCGGTCAAATTCAGCGTTGCATACCTTATCCATGTCATCACTTAAGCGCCTAAGGGGGTGAGTGAAATATTTAAAAAGGATCAAAAGCACGGTTAATAGCAAAGCCATACCCACAAACATAAACAACGCCACTTCTCGCATGCTTTGGCTGTTTTTCAAATTAGCAAGAATGGAGTCGTAACGCTCACCACCAATAATTACATACAAGTAGCCTTGAAGCGTGTCTTGCTTATATACAGGGGCGGCTGAAAATATCTTATGCTGGCCTAGGTTTTTTGGGTCATCTCCAAAAATAGGTAACTCAATGTCGGTATTCACTAATTGAAGAATGGGAGTAAGATTGATTTTCTTTGCCTTTACCTTACCCGGCTCTGCTGAGTAGGTAAGAATGTCACCTTGCGGACTGAGATAATAAAATTCGAAATTGGGCCCTAGCACCATCAGCGTGTGAAATAGATTCTCTAACGCTTTGTAGTCGTAAACCCCTTCTTCGAGCAGCGGATTGTCGCCAACTAAATGCTCAGCCAAACCAATGTGCAGTCTTTGCTCGGCTTCTTCTTGAGTACGCTGTTGCAGTAAGTTAGTGACGTAAAAGCAGACAACGATAACCACCATAAATACGCTCACTACATACAGCGCAAGGCGAGGATAAAAACTGAGTTTCATTGGTTTGTTCCTTATTAGCCCACACCTTGTGGATTGAATTTATAGCCAACGCCCCACACGGTTTGCACAATTTGGGGCGCAGTGGCGTCGTTTTCCAATTTAAATCGCAGCCGGTTGATGTGAGAGTTAACGGTATGTTCATACCCGCTATGGTGGTATCCCCATACCGATTCAAGCAGCTGACTTCGACTGAACACCTGTCCAGGATGGCTGGCTAAATGATGAAGTAATTCAAATTCGGTAACGGTAAGTACTAATTCTTTTCCCTGCAAAAAGACTTCATGGCTCTGCTGGTCAATGGTAAGGCTTCCGATGGTTAAAGAAGCGTTAGATTTTTGCTGGCTGTTTTGAGTATTCTGGTTGTTTAACAGGGCGTGAAATTTCCGCAGTTGTGAGCGCACCCTGGCCTGTAGTTCTCGCACACTGAAGGGTTTTGTCATGTAATCGTCGGCGCCTAGCTCTAACCCTAACACTCTGTCGGTTTCCGACGTCTTTGAGGTAAGCATAATAATAATTTGCATCGGAAGTGCTTCCCGCACCTGTCGGCAAATATCTAAGCCATTGAGCGATGGCAACATAACGTCTAATATCACAATGGCGTATTCACCCGTCAATGCGCTTTTAAGTGCTGCTTTGCCATCAGATTGATGCTCAGTTTCAACCCCCAATTCTTGCAAATTGACTCTCATAAGATTTGCTATATCTTGATCGTCTTCAACGATTAGTATTGTGTCAGTCATCCGAGGCGTTCCGCGCGCTAAAAATAAGTAGAACGATGAAAAGGCGTTAATCTTTCATCCGATTAACGCTTTTATTTGGTGAGTCGGTTTGTGTCAGGGGCATTGGGTAACGTTTTTATCAAACGCTAGTGCCAATTGCCCCTTGGAACACATTCATTTTACTCAGTTCGGGTAATGTGAATGCGGATAACTGGGTTGTCGAACTTGTGCTGTGAAGACAGCGCAGACTGGGGCAGTCCGTCGTCACCGCTCACTATCCCCGGATGCATCGAAATATAGCCGGTGTCATTCCGCTGGGCATTAAACCCTTCTCCGTTAGCCGCGGGGCCAGGCATTGTTGCAGCACTTTCTGAATTCGATTCTGTACCAGAGTCATAAGCAGGGCGAGAAGTAATGTAGGTTTCGCCAACCTCAAGGCTGGATAAGTTCCAGTTACTCATTCCGGTAAACGCATCGTTGGAATTCACTAACATAGTGGCAATAGTCAGGTTTGCATCTGTAACGTCATTTATCGTCACACTTATCGTTTGCGAATCGCCAGGCGGTATAGGGCCAGTGCCCCCTGCGCTTGCTACACCTTGGTTAAGAAAGTCTGTAGCGTCACCACCTTCGGCTATGCGCTCTAGCTCAACAGAGGCGACGTCACCAATCTGCCAAAGGGTATCGTCACCATGTAATATAACAGCGGGTGGAGACAAGGGCTGTGCATTGGTTAAATTGGTTACAGTAACGTCGTAGCTTACGGGTACTGGCGGTGGAATTTCTGCCGGTACCTCCACTTCAACAATCACTTCCCTAGTGTCGTCATCGTCACAGGCGACAAGTAAAAAAGGTAGAAGCAATACAAACGCTTTTTTATAGTGCTTAGTGTTGTCTTGAAATACGTTGGTCATATCCTGCTCCTTATCGCACCGTTACGGTGACTTTCGCTACAGGGTTTAACCAGCGATGAACGGCATTGTTTACGTCGCTTGCGCCTTCAGTTAACGAATCATCGCCAATGTTTCCTCTGTGTATATGAACAGTTTGGTTAATGTCTGCTCCGGCAACGCCGGTTCCGCCAGTGCCTAACATGTCTTCTAACGGCGGTGGAACAGGCATTCCTGCTTCTCCTAATGAGCCACTACCGCGCAATTCGTCGTTGGCCTCTGTGCCTGCATCATAGGCATTGAGATAAACGGTGTAAGTGCCCGCTTCTGTTGGAATGTGCCAGTTGTCTAACCCAATAAAGCCGTCGTTAGATGGAAGCACCATAGCAACGACAGATAACACAACGTTGCTGTCAGCTGTCGTAATATCCGCTGATGCTGTCATGGTTGGGGCTAACAATCCGCCCGCTGGATTGGCGATAACATCCGCTCCAATGGCGTCGCCGATGGTTGCTATACCTTGTAAGCTCCCACCTTCTGCCATCATCTGTAACTCGGTACTCGCCGTTTCACCCACCTCAAAAAGGCTGGCATCTGCAGAGTGTGCTACTGCTGCAATGGGGGTGAAATACAAGCCGTGAGTTAAGTTTTGAATTTCTATTGTTAAATCGGCAGCAACACTGTGTTGGGCTGTAAAAGCTAATAATGCTGCGGTAGTAAGTTTGCTTAGTTGTTTCATGGGTATTTCCTCAGTTATCAAAAAGCTCTTGTGAACAAGTTCTTGCAAGTAGGCGCTCATGTCTTAGCAATACTGAGGGGGAAATGTCACAAAAGTATCCCGAAAATCAGACAAATTTATTCTCTTGATATAACAACGATTGCAGTGGTTTTTACTGAACACATTTTCATCACCCAATCAATATCGACAAAAAATAGCGATCCACTGTTGCAAACACCCGTAGGAAATAGCGTACAAGTTGTTTCAAAATGACAAGGAGGAAAGATGAAAGACATGCCACAGTTGGGAATGGGAACATTTCGTTTAGAAGCCGAGCAGGCAAGGCAAGCAGTGAGCGACGCACTCGAAGTAGGGTTTCGCCATATCGATACTGCACAGTTTTACGGTAATGAATCTGAGGTAGGCGATGCTATTCAAACCAGTGGGTTAAAGCGCGCCGACTTTTTCGTTACTACCAAAGTTTGGTATGAATCATTAGGTGAAGACCAATTCATGGCAAGCGTCCATGAAAGTTTAGAAAAGCTAAAACTCGAATATGTAGATTTACTTCTTATACATTGGCCGTATCCTGGTGATGATATAACCCTTGAGAGTTACTTAAATCGTTTAAAACAAGCGAAAGAACTCGGGTTGGCTCGACATATTGGCGTATCTAACTTTACGATAGATCAGCTTGACCAAGCAGAGAAAATCTTAGGTAAAGGTGAAATCTATACCAACCAAATAGAAGTGCATCCTTTTATGCAAAACCGCGCAGTAGCACAAGCATGCAGAGAAAGGGACATTAAGGTAACCGCCTACATGCCATTTGCGGTGGGCAAGGTGATGCACGATGATACGCTCACAGCGATTGCTAAGAAATATGATGCGTCGGCCGCTCAGGTGGTTTTATCGTGGATGGAGAAACGCCATATATATGCAATACCTTCATCAACCAGCAAAACACATCTGGCAGAAAACCTAGCCTATGGTGGAGTACAGCTATCTGATGAAGAGTTAGAGGCAATTGACGAACTGGATAATGGCGAGCGGATTGTCGATCCTGACTTTGCTCCCAAATGGGATTAAAACAGTAAAATACTGAATAGGTAGACGAACAAACCGTTAGTTACAAAAAGACAACGCAAAATAAAGAGTAGCGATTGGACAGAGCACGTAACAGATTCTGCCTTTCGCTACTTTTTTCTCTGCTTTCGTTCGCTATTGTCTGTAGCTACCTGCTCTCGCCCTCGCTTTTGCAAAGAGAGTGAGAAAATTCAGTAAGCAAAATAATTAAGCCTGCTAATTTTTCCAAACCTCTAATGCTTCCAAGCCATTAAATTTTCAAAAACAATTGACTATATTTTGATGGTTAACCCTCATCGGTTAAGAGACAGTTTTACTCCTGCCAGTAAGCGAGTAACGCCTCCGACAGTGTCTACCCTCACAAACCAGTCGGTATTGTGTTGTCTAGACAACACACTGCTAAATTCCACAGAGCCACCGTGCCCGGTGCCTAAAAAGTCTTCAGTAAGCTCTACGCGTTCGCCAAAACCATCGTCCACATAAGAGTAGTAAGCGAAGTACTCGATGGGGTAGGGCAGGCTCACACGTTCTCCAGAGAATTCGCCACTCATACCGGCAACAAATTTATTTGCTGATGCATCAATGCGCTGCACGTTTTCAAAAAACAACGTGTTGTCACTGGAATAGTTAAAGCGATATTCAGCGCGCAGGAAATCACCACGTAGCATTCGCTCTATGCTGGCTTCATAGCTGTGCCGTTGACCCATTCGTGCTGAGTATTCAACTTCAAAGTAGTTGTCATTGCTGTTTCCTTTGCCAATGTCTAACGCATGGTTTGCTTGTTCATTGACAAGGTGCCCTACAACAACTTCTATAGCGCTATTATTGTGAAGAGAACGAACGTGTCGAAAGCCAGTTATCCACCCATCTTTCGATAGCCCTGTAGAAGAAACTCGGCCTTTGTACGTAGGTATTATTCCAAACTCTGTCTTTCCGTACTGACTTTCATGACGGGCATAAAGTCGCCTAGCATAGAGGTAATTGGTGTTGCTACTGCCAATGGTATTGTGGCTTGAAGAAAATCCGTCACCAGTTACAACAAAGCTATGCAGCGACCACGTATTTGATAGCGAAACGGAAGGGTAATAACGAAAGCGATATTGCTCTCGACTGGGTCTATTCGAGCGATTGTCATAACGCAGCTGAATGTCTAGCTTTTGCGAAAACTTCACTGAATCAGCACTTGTGGTGGTATCGGCTGCTGCACTTTCTTCACTTGCCGCACTTGTTAAAAGCGCAAGCAATACCATCATAACAGGTAGGCTAAAAAGGATACTGAGCCTATTGAGTAAAGTCCTATCCACACATGTTCCTTGTCATTAATTGTCATCGATAACACGCAGCGTAGAAGGTGAACCGACGCACTATTTCAAATTCTACTGCAGAAAAAAACGTATTTTACACGTTATTGGGGAAAGAATCGTTGCGCCAAGCTGATTAAGTTACTGTGAATAACCCAACGATGACCTTTCTGCTCAAATAATGAGATAGAGGCTGGGTCTGGTAGGCCATAATAATTGGCTTGTGTGTCGTTTTGCGGTATCGAAACTAGCGCCACGCTGTCTGCTATGCGTTTTGTCGCGGCGATCATGGCATCTAAGCCTGCAGGGTAAATGGCAAGCATATTGTCAAAATAGGACAGGTTGTAGTCAGTTTTGATAGGATGGGTAGACAATATATCGCCCGTATCAATACCTCCATCTTGTATGCGATGTAACGTGCACCCTATATGAGATTCGTCCCTTAGCATCGCCCAAAATGTTGCCATAATTCCGCGGTACTGTGGCAATAATCCCGAGTGCAGATTGAGTACTCCGTGGTTGGGCACGTCAAGGGCGGGGGTTTTTAAAATACGGCCAAAACGCACCGACAATATTAAATCAGGTTGGCAGCGCTCTAATACAGAAAGGCCGTTACCTTCGTTAATCTCTGACACGGGATGGATGTCGATACCACGCTGTTGCATGGCGCCGAATGTGAGAAGTCTCGGTGTCTCATCGCCTTTTTTGTCACAAGTTTCTTTTACAAAAACTTCTTTGCCAGAAGCTTTTTGCCCAGAGATTAGCGCAGGAAAAAGAATTTCAGTGAATAGTGTGTTTTCGTAGAAAGACAACGCCTCAAGCGCTTTAGGGCGATGGTTTTTGCCGCCTACCTGCGCAGTCATTAGCACACTAAAATGATGTTCGGGTAGGGCCGTGATAAGACGATTTGCGGCCAAATTACTAGCAATATCTAAGTTGCAAAGAAGTGTAATGCGCATAATCGTCCTTTCAAAACGGCTTCAATGAAGTGTTTTAACTAGGGCGGGTGGGGTGCTGTTACTACACCGCTAATCTCATTCCTAGCAACACCAACATAACCACGTTAGCAATAATACCCATTAAAAAGAAGTAGCTTCGTGGGCTTGGGTTCTTTTCGGTGGCAATGGCATAGTAAAGTGCCGTGTGAATGACTCTCGCGATAACATAAACCCATACACAAAGCGCAAAAACTGGGCTTTGATAATTAATAACAAAAGCGAATAGCACAGTACCTAAAAATAAAGCACTGTTTTCAAGTGTATTGTGAAACGTGCGATGCGCTCTAAAGACAAAGCTATCGTGTGATAAATCGTCATCTATTTTGCCTGGGACTGCATGGGGTTGTTTCGCTTTGCTCATCGTTGCAACGCCCCACTGCACGAGTAAAAGTACTAAATACAAATAGAAGGCGAAGTAAACTGAAAATGTGATATCTGTCATGGATAAATCCTTTACTGAGTTTTCCGTGTTTCGCGGTAGTCGCAACCCTTATAAGGTGATTAAAAATAACGCTGCAAAAAGCACGCCTCTATTATCAGCAGGCTTTTACTCGCTTAAAGCGCAAAATCAACGAAGGCCGCTGTAATATATTCCAAATGACTTATAAAAATTACACGGGAACTCCGGAATTATCTCCGTCGCATCAAGGATATATGACGCTTCTCACTCATAATAACCTCGTCGTGAAAGGGAAAATGAACGACTATCAAAGGATTCCTCTGAGTGAGTATTAAGGCTTGGCTGAGAGCTATTTGTATAGTGAGTAACAATAGCGAATAGCTGAATGCGACAATCGCTAAATAAGCGGCAGCAGAACATGGCTTAAATCTTGTAGGCTTTTAATTATGTAGCAGATAATAAAACGCTCAGTAAGAGTCGCGGTGAGAATAACTAGGATTCATAAAAAACAATGCAATTAATTTATGTTGACGATAATTTACCCGGCATATCTCGAAAGCCAAAGGGCAAGCAATGGCAGTATTTCGATCCTATCGGAAAATCCATACAAGATGCAGATGTTATTGATAGGCTAAATAGCTTAGCGTTGCCGCCAGCCTATAAAAATGCGTGGTTCTGCCCTGAAGAAAACGGCCATATTTTAGCGACTGGGTTTGATAGTAAAGGGCGCAAGCAGTACCGTTATCATCCGGAATTCAGAGCTCAGCAGGAGGCAAAAAAGTATGAGGCCTGCGGTGTTTTTGGTAATAAGTTACCGCTTCTTAGAGCGCAATTAGAATCTGACTTACAAGGTGACGAGCTTAATGTTCAGCGCACGTTGGCTGCGGTAGTCAGGCTGATGGATTTGGGCGCCTTGAGAGTTGGGAACGAACGCAACGTAAAGCAAAATAAAAGCTACGGTGCCACAACGCTTCGCGCTCGCCATGCAAAACTTACCGGTAAAACCATTCAGCTGAACTACCGTGCTAAGTCGGGAAAGGAGCGAGAAGTCAATATCACCGACAGAGTGCTTAGCCATGTAATAAAAGAGCTGCAGGATTTGCCCGGTCAGCACCTTTTTCAATATATAGATGGTTCAGAGCGCACCAATGTGACCTCAGGTGAAGTTA
Source organism: Alteromonas genovensis (assembly GCF_010500895.1). Taxonomy (GTDB): domain Bacteria; phylum Pseudomonadota; class Gammaproteobacteria; order Enterobacterales; family Alteromonadaceae; genus Alteromonas; species Alteromonas genovensis. Next base: position 215,406 of record NZ_JAAAWO010000003.1, on the reverse strand, counting down.
ACCAATACATTCAAGAGGTCATGGGTGAATCGTTTAGTGCCAAGCACTTTAGAACGTGGCGAGCCAGTGTGATTGCATTTGAAGAACTGGCTTTTGCAACAGGCGAACTTACCCTTAAAAGCATGCTCGATACGGTGTCTTCTCAACTTGGTAACACGCCAGCCATTGCGCGTAAATCTTATGTGCACCCAGAGTTAATTACATTGTGTAAAGAAGATGGGGCAACTCAGGAGGCATGGAGAAAGTCATTAACATTACCGAGAAAAACGAAATATTTAAGCCGCACAGAGCGAGGCTTTTTAGCATTTTTGGAGCGCTAACTATACAGCCTAAGCCTAGCGCCCTGAGCTAGCCCTTTAATATGCCCTTAGATATAGTCTTCAGACTCAGCTCTCTAATTTAGCCCTGTTATCTAACCCCCTAACTCATCCCTCCAACTAAGCACCCGAATCCATGCCTTGTTCTAAAGGAGGATATAATCAGATGAGCAATTAAATATTCATGCTTTATACTCAACAAAGGCAGGGCCTTGCCTTTGTTGTGTGATGTCGGTCTATGTGGCATCTATCAGTGCACTGATTACGGCTTTAACACAAATATATTTGCAATTACGTTAGGGTATGATAAAAATTTACGCCCTAGAGAATAGCGAGCGATGACAGCCGCAGAGGTAGTTTAAAAAGATATGATTCAAGGATTATCACTGCCCCTATTTGTGACCTCCACCACCTGCTTGTTACTAAGCTTTTTCTTTGTACTTCTTTACCACCGTTTAATTTCTCGTCATGAAGAGTCGGTCAAATACTACTTAATTTTCTCAATTGCGGCATTAGTCAGCGGCATTTTCTTTGGTGCATTTGCGGTTATGCTCAACTCAAGTGATAACCTCACTTACCTTAGTATTTCAAATCGGATTACTGTGGTTGCGGCTATGTTTACCGCGGTACTTAGCCTGCACTTTTATTTGGCGTTTTACCAATACGAGGCTCCCACGTCTTTAAAGTGGTGTTATGGCGTTTGTGCAGCTTTCTCTGTAGCCACGGTCATACCGAGTTCGCTATTTCTCGACAATGCTTTTTATTCAACATCCACTTATTACACGGGCCTAGCGTTTGGACCACTGTTTGAGCTTTGGGGGATATGGATTTTAGTGCTGGCGGTTTATGGTATTTTTATACTTTTCAAAGTGTTTCTGCGACAGCGCAAAAGACAACGGCAAACACAAGAACATGCTCAAAACGATAGCGATACAAGTACCGTTTTGCTATTGCTATTAGCCAATACGATTTGGATGATTACTGGCGTGTGCGACATGCTAACAGGTGTTCAGGTTGTTGATTTACCACCGCTTACTTGGATTGGTTCATTTCTAGTGACATCAACCATTGCATGGGCGCTGGTCCTGCATATAGATGACCTTTATGAGGAGCGACGCTTGCTAAGCGATCGTTTAATGTACGATCATTTAACCCAGGCATTCTCTCGCAGTTACCTAGAAATACGCCTTACCGAAGCCGTAAATTTAATGCTAAGGGGAGAGCTCAAATGGTTATCCGTGTGCGTGTTCGATGTGGACAATTTTAAAACCATTAACGATCAGTATGGTCATGCTAGTGGTGATGCCCTGCTGACACGAATAACCAGTATTATTAAGGATAACATTCGTCAGTCTGATTGCATTGCACGGCTAGGAGGCGATGAGTTCGTTATTCTATTTACCGATACGCAAGACGAAAATCACGCCCCTGCTATTGTTGAACGTATTCGTGTGCATGTGGCTAACGCACAGTTTGGAGAAGGTGAGGCTGCCTATAATGCGTCTTGTTCATTTGGTATTGTCAGCGTTACACCTGACCAGCTCACCCTGAACGACTTGCCCAATCAAATGCTATCAAGCGCAGATGAGGCTTTATACAGCGCCAAGCACAAAGGCAAAAACGCCGTTGGTATTGCTACGCTAAGTGACCTATCTTAAGCAACTGATATAGCCCTCTAGGTTTACAGGGCTGATCCGCGATTAAACCCCTTCCATTCAGATAAAAATTCGCACACCAACGGTTAACACGGCCTAATAACGCGGGCAGGATTTCCGCCAATGATCACATTATCACCAAAGGATTTGGTTACTACAGCACCCGATGCAACCACCACATTATTACCAAGTGTTACACCGGGGTTTATTACAGCCATTCCACCTACCCAGCAATTGTCGCCAAGCGTGATTGGTTTTGCGAATTCAATGCCGGTGGCACGCTGCACGGGGTCTATTGGATGTGTTGCAGTATATAAACCAACTTGTGGCGCTAGCATGCAGTTATCGCCAATGGTGACCTTGGCGGCGTCTAAAATAACGCAATTGAAATTGGCATAAAAGTTCTCACCTACAACAATGTTTTCACCATAGTCACATTTAAACGTAGACTCGATGTACAGGCGTTTTCCCGTTTCGGCGAACAGAGATTTAAGTAACTGTGTGCGCTTTTTATGTTCAGTCTGACATGTGCTATTGAGTATATCTAATTGCTTACGGCAGTCTTTACGACGTGCCGTAAGGTGTTTATCTGAGGGGAAATAAAGCTCGCCTGCGAGCATTTTTTCTTGTTCGGTCATGTAAATTCAGCGCCTATCCGGTAAAAGGTACGGTAAACGATTATTTCGCGTCGGCGTAGCTTACAATAACCTTTCCTTTGATGTCTTTATTTTCAATCTTGAGATCAACTGGTCGCTCTAATATTACAGAGCCGTGCAATGTCACATTAGCCCCTATGCTAAGTGTAGGCATGTGGTCATCCTCGTCTATCCACTTGCTGTCGCTGCTTTTATACACGATGTTGCCGAAAATAACGCTGTCGCCTTCAATGTCAATGTCGCCGTTGACAGTAGCTAGGTCTTTTTCGATTGTTACGTCGGTAATATGAATGTCGCCATTTACCGTTTCTATATTCCCGCCTATTTCACCATGAGAATCAAAGGATATGTCGCCGTTCACCGTTTCTACATCTTGCGTTACAGTGATATGAGATGCAGCGAAAATATCGCCGTTTACAACGTCAATTCTTGTCGCAGTTACGTGACTTTGCATGTCTAAATTGCCGTTTACTATGCTGATGTCCTCAGCACTGCCGTGATCATCAATGTCCACGTTACCATTGATTGATGAAATATCACCGGCATGCTTACCGCTTTTTATATCAACGTTGCCAAGCATAGTACTCACGTCGTTTCCATCCATAGCGCTAGCGTTACCCACATGAATAACACAGCCGCTTAATAACGTTGTACTGACTACAATCATGGCACCGGCGATAAAAGACTTTTTCATTTTCGTTCCTTTGAGAATCTATAATTTTATATTGAAAGCGAGAAAACTGTTGGCGTATGGCAGTACATGATTATGTCAGCATTGCGTCTTTATTCTCTCACTATGACTTACGTGTTGCTTAGCAGGTATTTAGCCAGTATGCAGACTAGCTAGCTATTGCTTCGTAGTATGTTGCTATCATGTAATGTGCCAAGTCATAAAAAGCTTTATAAACATGGGCTTATGAAATTTTGGGCTGCTAGGTAGTACAATGTTTTCGTGGGTTTGATTATTAAGTCACTGAAAAAGCTAAATAATGATTTTTTTCGCTATTTGTGATGATGATGTGTGCAGCGGAAGATGTGCGCTTAACCAAGGTTTAAGCGCAAAGCTAAACAGAACGTTCACATAAGGTATGCATAAAGCAAGCGGCCGAGTTGCGCTGTGCAGCGTTTAAAAAGCGACATAGTGTAACAGCTAAGCAAGTAAATATGCTTTAAGGGTTTGTTTGCTGATAATAGGTCTGTAGTTTGCATAGCTTGTAGGAAGAAAGTCAAAGCAGAGAAAAGGATAGTGTGCGTTTAGGCTACTTCAATCATTGGGCCTTCTGCACGGTTAGCATTTTTATTTAAAGGAAATTGCATGCAAGATAAGCAGTATCAGCTACACAGAGCTAAGCGTCAGGCATTGGCATGTTTACTGTTTGCGGCGGGTGTTTTTGTGATCACTATTCTCACCCAAAAGTATCAGCCTGATATTGCTCATACTTGGTGGCTAGGGCTTATCAAAATGGCAAGTGAAGCAGCTTTAGTCGGCGGGCTAGCCGATTGGTTTGCTGTCACTGCTTTGTTCAAACCTATACCTTCATCTTACCCAATTCCACACACCAACATAGTGGCGAATAATAAAAACGCTATTGCCAATAACCTTTCTGAATTCGTAAAGGAAAAGTTTTTTAATCCTCAAGCAATTGAAAAACTGATAAGCGACAGTAACCCTGCGCAAGGTGCTGGTCGGTGGTTAGAAACTCCACAGAATGCGCAAAAACTAAGTCGTTTTTTATGTGATGCGCTAAGCGGAATGTTAAGAGTATTAGACGATAAACCGGTAAAAGCCTTTATTGCTAAAACGGTAGAGAAAGGGCTGAAAAATCTCGATTTAAACCAGTTAATTGCTACCTCTCTAGGAGCAGTAACCAAAGAGCGCCAACACCAAGTCATGCTCGATAGACTTCTCGGTAAATTAGCGGGGTTACTCAGTCAACCAGATACGCAAGAATACATTGCCGATGCGCTAGTGATATGGCTTAAAACTGAATACAGCAGACTTGAGAAGATTTTACCTTCTAGTTGGATAAGCGAGCAGGGCGCGTTAATAGCGGTAAAGGCGGTATCATCTATTTTAGAAGATATTTATCAAGACGAAAATCATCCAATCAGGCATGCATTTGACGAGCAGGTTAATGAGTTCTTACACGACCTACAGCACAGTGCTGATATGGAGCAAAAAGTAAACGGATTCAGAGAAAAGGTTATTAACGACCCTGCGTTAAAGAACTATCTTCACAACTCGTGGCAACGGTTTAACCTGTGGCTACTAAAATCCCTGGAAGAAAACGAGGGTAAAGCAGAGCAAAAGGTCGCAGGATTACTACAGGATTTAGGGGCTTCTTTGCGAAACGATAGCCAATTATCCCATTCATTCAATCAGCATATTGGCGAGGCTGCAAAATACATGGCGCCCGAGTTAGCCGAGTTTCTTACCCGGCACATTAGAGACACAATCAATAGTTGGGACGAGGAAGACATGGCGGCGCAAGTAGAGTTAAATATAGGTAGGGACCTTCAAAAAGTGCGTATCAATGGCACCATTGTGGGAGGGGGAATTGGCGCAATACTGTTTGGCATTGAGATGCTTATTGGTTTGTGAGAGTTGCTCGATACGCAATTCACTTCACAAAAAACGGAATATTCGCGTGTGCGGCGTTACCGTTTCCATCATACACATAGGCGTATAACCGATAGGCCCCTGGTGTTTTCGGTGCTTCAAATTCAATTTTTTGAGCAGAGGTATCTTTAATTAATCCATCCACAATCTCAGGGACTTCCTCTTTATCGCCACCTACTTGAGTTGCTGTCGATTCCTTTCTTATTTCCCACTTGAAGGTTAGTGGGTCTTTATCTGGGTCTACTGCATTGAGAGTTGCTTCGTACTTATCACCCATAAAAAGATACACGTTATCAAAGGCTACCTTGCCATCTAAGCCAATAGGGCTAACCCGGGGTGTTCGATTTTCTGGCCACCTGCCTGTCCATATATATTGCATTACATCAACAGCTTCTGTGCGCTCGCCAGAGTCTAAAAACATGCCGTACCAGGTGCTGGTGCGTTCTTGTTTTTGACCCCATAAAAACACATAGTTGCCGATAACTTGCTTCCCATGGGGCTGAATAGCTTTTAAATAGCTTTTGGCATAGTTACTGGCCTTTTCAGAGCTTGTTGTTTCTACAGGAGCTCCCCATTTTGTTTTGTACACTTCCCAGTGGCCTACGGCGCCCCATTCGGTGATCATATAAGGGCCTGTGTAGCCGTAAGACTTGATATACTTTGGTAGGTTTACAACATCGGCATAAAGCTGAAAGCTAATGAAGTCTAATGATTTTGCTCGCTGGGTAATAGCATCCATGGCTTTTTTGTCAAAGCCAGCCATCGTTGTGGTAATGGGGTGGTGGGGATCTAAGCTTTTGATCATTTCTGCGGTTTGGTTTACAGCGTCGTAAACTTTCGGGTTAGTGAAATCGAAGTTCAATTCGTTACCAATAAACCATGTGAGTAGAGCAGGGTGGTCTTTATATTTCATCACTTCTGCTTTCACCCGTTTTAATTGCGCTGCCACTGCAGATGAGTCATCGTAATCGAAACCGTGGCGCTCCCGAGCAAAATCTATTCCTAAAGACACCGTCATCCCTAATTCATGAGCTTTATCTAAAAGTTCAAAAGCCGAATAAGCGCCACCGTCAATAGACCAGGTACGAACAGAGTTAGCGCCATGTGCTTTCAAGGCTTCTAAATCAGCGCCATCCGCACCTGCACCTTTAACCACATAATGTTTACCTGCCCGCGTTAACACATAGCCTCCGTCTGAGGCTTTAGTTACCTCTACGTGAATAGCTTTAGCAAATAGGCAGGGTGAGAATAGTGCTAATACAGCGATTAGAAAATGTGTTTTTAAACGATGAAGTATGATCACTGCATCACTCCTTAAGCGTGCCTAACGGTTTTTAATAACATGTAAACGCTGCGACACCCTAATGAGGGTGTCGCCGTCCGTAATCAATTGTTAGATAACACAAACCTTGATTAGTAAGTGTAGCGCATGCGCACACCAAAGGTTCTGGGGCGCGTGAAGAAGCGTGTGTTATCAAATTGGGTAATAATGGTTGCAGCAGTGCGAACCTCATCAAACAGATTGTTAGCGAATGCTTCAAATCTGAGTGCCCCATCGCCGTGGGTGTAACCTAAACCAGCGTCAACGGTCCAATAGGCGTCTACGCTGTCATCTAGACGGCGACGCGGGTTGTCAGGGTTTTGATAATCGATGCTGTTAAAAATAGTGAGAAACTGCTCATCCCGCCAACCTGCAGATATAACGTAATCAATGGTGCCAGAACTGATATCAAACACCTGGCTTAAGCTTGCATTGAGTTGAAAGCGAGGTGTGCGTGGCAGTCGGTTACCGTCAATAGACTGAAATACTGCTTCATCAGGTGCCACATCTGCTTGAAAGCGAGAGTCTTGAATATCTTGGCTGTCTTCAATTTCTGCCTCAAGCCACAACGCTGTCCAATTAAGGTTCATATCGTAGGGAAGCTCAAACTTGCCATCAAACTGCATACCATAAATGGCTGAATCTGCGGCGTTGAAGCTAAACGAAACCACCAGTGCGCCCGGCGTTGCATCGAGGGGGTCTACGGGAGCGCCTGAGTTGAATTCAAGGGCTTGCTCTACAGAGAGTAGGTTAGTAAATACCTGATCGCGATAGTCGTTATAAAACGCTGAAAAATTAAATGTAGTAGGCACATCGCCTAAATCAAACTCATTCTTCGAGCCAAACTCAAACAAAGTAACGCTTTCTTCTTGGTAAGTTGGCGCTAGAGTAAGCCCGGTGGTGGGATCGCTAAACGTATCGTTAAAGCCGCCAGATTTGTGGCCCGTTGCGATTAATCCATACACAAGCTGATCGTTATTTAAGTCGTGCTCAATACGTATCCGCCAGTCGACAAAGTTATTATCAATGCGTCCGTCTTGAACCGTAATTGAGTTGTTCGGCGAAATGGGTACAGCAAACGAGTGGGTGCCGTCTTGGTTACAAATCAGGCTATCGGTAACGTCGCTATCTGAACACGCGGGGCGCACGTCTGCGCCGCCCGGAGTAATGCCGTTAGCAAAAATATCATCAAGGGTGTCTCGCTCGCCAAACTGAGCAATACCGTCGAAGTAAAAGTTTAAAAATTCAGCATCAGATACCGCACCGTCACCATCTTGGTCAGGCTCATAAATAGAGCGTCCAAATCCTGCAAACGCAAATCCTTCAGTGCCAACGCGCGCTCCCATACAGCAACCAAACGGGTTGCCGGTATTGACATCAAACCCACCCAATGCAAACGCATACCGCGCGTTAACACCTTGTCGGGTTTTTGTGTCTTCAGTATAACGAAGACCAATTGTGAGGCGGGTGTCAGCGCTAAACTCATAGGTGGCATCACCGTAAACAGAAAATGAATCGGTATCTGTATTAGGTTGATTAAATTCTGCCCCTTGGAAAAAGCCGCCTCTATCGCCAGCCGATGCTAGAAATGTTTGCTGTCTCTCATTAAACAAGAAGATACCTGCGGTATAGGTTAAGCGACTGGTATCATCATCAGATAACAGACGAAGTTCGTGAATAATCGATTCTGAGTCGGTTAAAAATTGAAAGCGTGAAAAGTCATCAATTGCTTGATCTAATGGGTCTAGTGCTTCAAATACGCCAGGGAAATCAGGCGACAGCGGAGTGGCGGCTTGATAGTCGTAAATTAAGTCTCGATAACTGCCGTTGTATTCAAGTAGGGCCTTGCCCATATCCCACGTAACTTCAATTTTAAATCCATCGTGGATGGTGTCTTGAATTGGAGTGAAGCCTCTTCCTACTACGTCTCGAGGGTCTTCAATATCATCTGGGTCAATTCCTAACCCCAGTGGTAGGGCAAAGTTAGTGCCAGTATACCCCGTTCCTTGTTCCCGAGCGTAATCATAAGAAAGGTAAATACTTAAGTCATCCGTGGGCTCATACAGCGCTTGAAAACGCAGTCCAAGGTTATCTGCTGCTTCGGCAAGCTCAAGGTCTAAGGGGCCGACATCGTTATAATACGAGTCATGATCAACTTTAGTGCCTGCAATGCGAAAGGCTAAGTTATCGGTAGCAGGAATGTTAAGCGCACCTGTTATAGAGCGCTGATTATAATTACCCACCTCCACTTCTGCACTTCCATTCCACTGGTTCAAGGCCGGTCGCCAAGGAATGATGTTTACCGAGCCGGCGGTGGCGTTACGACCGCGCAGCGTGCCCTGCGGGCCAACGTTTACCTCTACTCTCGATATGTCAAAAAAGGCAGAACCAATACCTGAAGGACGAGGAATGTAGACACCGTCTAAGTGAGTTGCAGCGGCAGGGTCGCCAAGCTCGGTGTTGTTAGAACTGCCTATACCTCTAATCCACACCTCCACGTTACCTTGATTATTACCAATCTCAAGACCAGGGATAGACTCGGCGATATCAGTAATATCCTGAATGCCCTGGGCTTTTAAATCCTCTCCAGAAAACGCAAAGGCAGTGCCCGCTAAGTCTTGTAAGTCCTGTGTTCTGCGCTCTACAGTGACAATAATTCGCTCTACGTCAGCGTCTTTTTTATCTTGTTCGCTTTCAGCTTCTTGTGCTGCTAACGAGCTGCAGGTCATTAAAGCAATCGCAGCAATTAAAAGCTGTTTGCTGGCGAAATGAACCTTTGTTGTGGCAGTATTCATGAACCCTTGCTCCGCGCTCGATATATATTTATTGAAATATCTCATTGCGTCTCTCCTCACTCAGCTCGGGAAAATTCTACGTTGTCGTAGAAAATGCCGCTGGGGTTATAGTCGGTGGCTGAGTTTGAGAACCCAAACTGAAGTATTTGACCGTCTAAGCTGCCTTCTAGCGTTGCCTGTACAGTAAAGCGTGCCCATTCACTGTTGCTGACTTCGCTCAAATCCACTCGAATATCAACGGATGAAGCAAATCCATTGTTAGGGTCGAGTACGCGAATGTAGGCGTACGCTGTGGTGGGTGGAGCAATACCACCCTCAAAAGGAGCTTTGGCATCGAACGAAAACGAATACTCGCCGGCATCAGATGCAGAGAATGTACGCTCCTGAAAACTTGCGGCTTCAATTGTAAGCCCGTTGCCATGGTCGGCGTTATTGTAATCGCTGAACACATTCAGATACTGAGTACCTTGGCTCTCTGTGGCTTCGCCTGAGGCATAGCTAGTAAATCCGCCAGTGTTGTTTGGTGATGGGAACGGCCCATAGCTATAGGCAAAATTACCATCCGCCCCAAATACCGCAGCGAAACTTAGCCAGTTATCACCAATTTCACCACCGCTTGGGTCGCCACTTTCAAAGTTGCTGGCGTAGTTTATTCCACCAACAGCCAGGTTGAAGTCTACGTTATCAACGACAATTGCCGAGGGAGCAAAGCCAGTAGTACGGTTTGTAAAACCAAACTCTAGCAACTGTCCAGCCATAGCCTCACCGTCAATATTGAAATCAACACTGTAGGTTTGCCAATCAGAACTTGAGATTGTGGATAAATCGATTTCCACACGTGCTGTAGTAGCAAAGCCGTTCGATGGGTCTAAGGTTTGTACATAAGCAGTCGCCACGGTGGGCTCGGCGATAGCACCTTCACTAGGGGCTCTTGCATCGAAGCTAAACGTGTATACACCGGTATCGTCTGCACTCAACGTGACTTGCTGGAAAGTCGCTGCCTGTATTAGCAGGCCATTACCATGGTCTTGATTATTGTAGTCGTTAAAAATAACCAACTGTTGCGTACCTTGTCCTGCGCCACCTTGGTCAGTGGTGATATTGGCAAAGCTGTTGCTATTTAACGGTGTTGCGAAGGGTTGCCCGTAGTTGTAAACAAACCCGCCGTTAGCATCAAAAACGGTGCCAAAGCTTTGCCAGTTTCCACCTAACGCTGCGCCGCTCCCGTCAACGCCCTCAAAGTCTGCAAAGAAACTTAAGGGCAATACCTCTATCTCTTCAATTTCGGTGGTAGGCTCCCAGCGCACGTTATCAATGGTAAATGTTGAAGTCGCATTAACATCGGTGGTGGCCAACACTAAACCAGCACTTACATTGGCGGTATTGAGTCCACTATTAATAAGCTGGCTCAGTGGAATTTCAATTTCTTGCCATTCGCCATCACCAGGGCGACCTATATCTTGTGGGCCACTTGTGCAGGGGAACACGCAGTCTATTTGCATTGTTATGCTGTTGGTGTCGCTGCCAAAATCTGAAACAAATATATCGAATACCACCGCACCGCTGTTATAGCCCGAGAGGTTAACTGGCTCGGTAGCGATAAACCAAACGCCACTCTCTCCGTCACCATTGAAGGTAATCTCTATAACTTGGTCGCGAGCGGCATCATTAGCCGTTATCACTTCCCATTCTATTTTGTTCTCACCATCTGGGTTACTGCCATCGGTGTAGGTGGCAAACCCTGAGCCACTGTCACCTGCGCCAATGCCAAAGTCCCATAAAGGGTCGACGCTATCAATAAACACGTTTTGAGGTACGGTGGTGATGCTAACAATGCCGCACGGTCTTGATGAGGGCGCCCCACAGACTAAATGAATGTTGTCGAACTGCATGCGAGCAGCGCCACCCACGGGTTCAAGCACAATAAGGTTGAGAACCTGTTCAATATCAAGAGGGCCGCCACCAAAGGCGCCAATATTGCTTTGAATAACGTCGCTCAAGGCAAGAGAAATAGACGTCCATTCATCCTGCGGTAAGTCGCTCAAAGGTATCTGTGTAAAGCCAATATTTGGAAAGCCGCTGTCAACACCTACCTGCAGTAGTGTGGCCTCTGTGGACCCACTGTCTACGAAAACGTCAAAGGTCAGTTCACCGCCAAAGAATTCATTATTATCCGCTCTACCCATGCCAAACAATTCAAAGGTATTGCCTTCTGGATCGTTGATTTGGATATTGCCGCCGCCAGACGTGATAATTTCAATGACGGTGCCTCTATCTGCGTCTGCAGCTTCAACCTCGGATACGGTAAGTGCTCCGTTATTGTCGAAAACGCCAATATCTAAAGGACGCTCGCTATTACTGTCAGGGAAGAGTACGCCAGGTCCATTGTCGTATAAACTAAAGCTGTTTATTTCTACGTTCTGCGCAGGCGGGGTACCATCACCACCTTGAGTGATAACGAACGGATCAACTTGGTCAATACTATTTTCACACCCTAACCCATCATTTACAGGAGGGAGTGGACACTGATAAACCCGCACATAGTCCACGAGCATTTGCCCTGGAAATACATCAGTGTCGTTGGGATTTGGTGTGCCTGCGGGATCGCCACCTACCGCAAGGTTAAGAAGAAGATGCTGGTTTTCATTGAAGGGAGCATCTTCTTCGCCGGCCAGGAAGCCTTCCATTTGATTTTTGAAATAGTAATTCCAATACGTATCACGGCTGACTGTAAAATAATGTACGCCATCTACAAACCAGCGTATACGTTGCGAATCCCATTCTACTGCATAGTCATGAAAACCGTCGGTGGGGTCGATTTCAAATGTCTTGGTAGCGCTTTCATTTAACGGGAACCTTTGCCCGTAGTGCACTGTACCTGCTACAAAAGGCGTGGCTTGTCCAAAAGACTCCATAATGTCTATTTCACCTTTTGCAGCCCATTCTCCAAAGGGAGAGGGGTCGCTTCCCAGCGTCCAAAATGCCGGCCAAAGACCAAGACCCTCAGGCACTTGTATACGAGCTTCAATTCGCCCGTAGGTAATATCTAAAATTCCTTGAGTGCGAAGCCTGCCGGAGGTAAATGCGAAATTAGCGTCTGGGGAGTCGCCTGCGCGAGCCTCTATAACAAGTACACCGTCTTCGACAGTAATGTTGTCTGCGGTGTAGTACTGTTGTTCGTTATTACCCCAACCTGGTGGTAATCCTTCAGACGTCCCGTCTCCCAACTGAACTTGCCATTTACTTGTGTCTAGGGCATTACCGTCAAATTCGTCTGCCCAAATTAATTCGTAATTAGCTGATGTTGGGGGAGGGGGGTTCTCTAACTTACCTCCGATGGCTTCATCGTCGTTTTGACATCCGCTTAGTATCAATGTGCTGCCTGCAATTAATGCAAGGCCAAACCAAGTTTTGTTAGTGCTCATGCGGCATTACTCTCAAAGTGCGTAGTGTGTTTTCTATCTCGTTTTTTAGTGCAAATGTCACTGTGAGAGTCAAAAATAGAGTCTTGCACAGTGAAGCTGCGCTACCCTTCACGGCGAATTCCAACGAAAGGTAGAGAAAACAACGACTAAGCACTCTGCTTACGAGTAGATACTCATCAAGCACACAGGTTTGATTAGACTACAGCGAATACCTATGAAGGAACTTCATTCTAAGTATTAGCACGCTGGGTACACGTAGCATGCCCTAACATTCAATAATCAATAAGAAGCGTTGGTATAAAGTTCAACGCTTTTCAGAACACTGTGTATCGTGGTTTTCTGAGTTTGATATTAGCTGAAGGTTATAATTGTGCAAATGTTGATTTATTACATTTTGTTTACATATGTGACGGGTAAGACTTAAGTCTAAACTTCTGATTTTATGATGATTATAGGATAAGTAAAACGAGGAATTGAGGACTGTTAAGCCACTTTAACCAGACTTATTTAACTTATAAAGCGAGGAAATTACCTAGATATTAATAAAAAACGCGTTTTGCTGTGGGTGTGAGAAGACTAGCTGGGGAGACAACTAGATTGGGAATTCATAACCTAACATCGAAAGTACTAATGAATGCACTAATGTGGGTATTTATGAGGATACTCATATGGAGAATCACAAGTAAATGTGTAGCGTGAACGGATTGTTGCGAGTTCTTAAGTGCAGAAACTTGAACCCAGAACCCAGAACTAAACTCCAAAGCTAAAGACTAAGCTTAAAGGCTAAGCTTAAAGGCTAAGCTTAAAGGCTAAGTTTAAAGACTAGGCTGTCTGCTTTCACTTTTCTTTTTAAACCGCCTTCTACGTTTGAGCGCTCAAGCTGTAAAATTGAATAATTGCTAGCATACAAATCTGCAACCATCTCATCATTCACGCAAAAAGGAGGACCTGGCAGTTCGCTCTGGTCATAGTCAAATGTGATAACTAATTGGGGGGCGTTATGAGTTATGTCTACTAGGTGGTTAGCGTACTTTCGGCGTAGATCATCGGGTAAAGCAACTAATGCTGCTCTATCATACACACCTGTTACTTTGCCAATGTCATCACGACGCAGTGAAAAAATATCACCAACAAAAATGGTAAGGTTAGGGGCTGAATATACTTTACCCTTAGACGAAGACTTAACAGTGGGAGTAATGTCGAGATCGTCGAACAGCTGTGTAATAGCCACCTCGCTAAGCTCTGCACCAGCAACCTGACAGCCTTTTGACAGCAGCCATGCAATATCTCTAGTTTTCCCGCACAAGGGCACAAAGATTCGCTTTTGTGAGGCTTCATCACCATTTGGGCCTAATAAAACATCACTATATTTCACCAGCAAGGCATTACCAGTGGGTTCATGAAACCCAATTTCATTATTGTGCCATTTGCTGTGCCAAAAGCTATGTTCCATATTGATACCCTAAATCTAGTGCCTTAAGTTTAATGCTCCGAATCTAACAGCTTAAATCTAATATCGTAGAAAATAGAAGCACCTTTAAAAAAGCAGGTTAATAACCCGCTTCTGTTCTATTTTTCTGCAGTGCTGTAAAACAACGTGTTTGATTTACTCGTCGAGTGGAGTATTAAAGTCTTCAGACAGTTCAAAATCACCTTCAACGTTTGCCACTTTATTATCTACAAACGTGATGATCATCTGACGCTGGAAGTCGTCTCCTCGGTCTTTCATACCACGCTTCATATCGTAAACATAATACCACGTGTCGTTATCAAAAGAGTCTTGAACAACAGGATTACCTAACACGTAGATCACTTGTTCTTTTGTCATATTAATACGCAATTTTTCAACATCACGCTGATCTAGAAAATTGCCCTGTGGAACGTCAATCCTGAAAATCCAGTTAGAACAAGCTGTGGTAGTAAATGTAATGCAAAGAATAACTATAAGATGGTGCAACTTCATGCGTATATAAGTCCAGTATTGCCTTTGTTAGTGCCTAAAGGTTTCCTCGTAAGGAAACCTCAGCTGTTTTAATGCAAGCGCGAAGGCATGCTACATTGACAACTATGACCAATCAACTGCATTTTAGTTCGATGAAGCGCTTTTTAGCAGCTCTTTTGCGTTAGCAAGTGCCGACTTGGTTACTTTGTCGCCAGCTAACAGTCGGGCGAGTTCGTCAATTCGGTCTTGTTTAGTCAGCGGTATCATCTGTGTTTCTGTACTTTCGCCATCAGTAAGCTTGGTAACAAAAAGCTGGTTATGTGCTTGTGCCGCCACTTGAGGTAAGTGGGTGACACACATAACCTGAGACTGCTTTCCTAATTTTCTAAGCAGTGCACCTACAATGGAAGCAGTTGGTCCGCTAATACCGGTGTCCACTTCGTCAAAAATCATAGTGGGGGTAGCATGGCTGTCGCTAGCAATAACCTGGATAGCTAAACCTATTCGAGAAAGCTCACCGCCTGATACCACTTTCTCCAATACGTCGGCATCTTGCCCAGGGTTCGTTGATACTTTAAAGGCAATCGAGTCTAACCCATTAACTGCGGGCTTTTTCAGCTCGTCATAAAGAATATCAATACACACTTTAGCGTGCGGCATATTCATTTGCTGAATTTGTGATTCAATGTCGTTTGCAAAACTTTCGGCCGCTTTCATTCGGCTTTCAGATAAACTGCTAGTTGCTACTAAATAATGTTGTCTTGCTGCTTCAACATCGTTTTCGAGTGTGCCTAGTAAGCTTTCCTGCTCACCAAGTGCGGCAAATTCTTGCGACAATAACTGATGATGTTGAGCAAGTTCTTCAGGCGTTACGGCGTGTTTACGAGCCAGCTCCATCGCTTTTGAATAGCGAGCTTCAACCTGCTGTAAACGCAGAGGGTCTATTTCCAATTGATCGCAGTAACCTCGCAGTTCGCTTGCTGCTTCTTCAACTTGAATTGATGCATCGTTAAGCAGGGCGATGATAGGCGTTAGGCTCGCATCGTGTGCTTCTAATTCTCCAAGTTTCTCAATACTGCTTTGAATAACGGTCAGTGCATTTCCTTCATCATTTTCATAGAGGTTATACACACTGGTTTGCGCTTGTTCTAATAAACTCTGACCGTTGCTTAAGCGCTTGTGCTCAATTTCAAGTTCTTCAAATTCGCCATTCTCAATGGCAAACTCGTCGAGTTCTTGCACCTGATAGGTAAGTAATTGCAGACGATCTTCTCTTTGTTGAGCTTTCGAACGCAGTTCATTGAGTGTTTTTTGCTTGTCTCTCCACGAGCTATAAGCGTCTTTAACATCATTCATTAAATGAGTATGGTTTGCGTAACTATCAATAAGCTGGCGCTGATAATCTTCTTTCAATAGCTGTAGATGGGTGTTTTGACCATGAATGGAAAGCAGTGTTTGGCCGAGACCTTTAAGTTGCTGCAAAGATACTGGAGTGCCGTTGATGAAGGCTTTTGAGCGACCTTCTTTCGATATTACCCTGCGAATAAAACAGCTGGTTTCGTCTTCGTCAGAGGTCAATTCATGGTCGTCTAAAAACGCTTTTGCACTTGCATTATCAGCAAGTGAAAAGTGCGCCACTATTTCGGCTTTTGCTGAACCTTTTCTTACCGCATTTGCATCGGCCCTTTCACCAAGACATAAGCTTAGTGCATCAATGGCAATTGATTTACCTGCCCCTGTCTCACCTGTAACCGCAGTGAGGCCATTTTCAAAGTGAACAGAAAGTTGTTTTACAACGGCAAAATTTGATATCGAAAGATTCGCTAACATAACCACACTCTAATAAAGTTGAACATGATGATATATACAGTGCATGTAAATATATACAGTATTTTTGAGATGTAAAGTATAGTCGAATGTAATCCGTCGATTTGCGAGGTGTTGTTTGCCGAAAATCTTTATCTGACCCACTGTTTACGGGCCCTAGGCAGGCTTTACAGTATTTTTATGCATGGCTTGCCTGTTTTGTTTTTTGCACCATGTTTTTGACTGCAAAAAATATTTCTGAGCAGAAGGTATTAAGCCGTAGGAGTATTTTTTGATTTGTAAATAAATCAGTTTTTTATAAACAAAGCACATACTTTCCATTGTTCGCAAGACCTCTGCTTCAAAATTAAGCCTACAACTTTTTTTGCCAGAGGTCATCGTAAAGTTAAAGGCAATTCCACCTTGTGTAATTACTCGCATTACGTTCAAGGTAGGTAGAAATGAGTAAACAAAGAAAATCGTTTGGGAGAAATGTTAGAAAAGTAAAAGATAGAGAAAGGGAAGTGATTAAGGCAGGGAGGAATAGAAAACAAAAAAGGAAGGCCAAATTGACCTTCCTTTATCTTCCTAACGGTATCTTTTACCTTTATGGCTATTGGTAGCCGGTAGATCTATTGGGCCAGTTCGCCGCTACCTGATTCTAAATGCGCTCTTACGAACCACTGGAACTGCTCTAACTCAGCGAGTTGGCCCGTAATCATATCTTCCGACACTGGATCTAAGTCGCCTAAGCCTTCAATCGCCTTGCGGTGATCGCCATTTACACCATCATACACTGCATCTAGTGCTTTTAAATGGTCGGTCACTAGGCCTTTGCCTAACTCATAATCATTCCACGAACGACCCTCTACAATGGCTTTTGGTGTGCCTTTCGGTACGCCGCCTAGCGTGGCAATTCGTTCTGCAATGGTGTCAGTCATTTCTCGCACTGCATCAACTTGTGGGTCTAGCATTTCGTGCACACCAATAAAGTTTGGACCTACAACATTCCAGTGAATATGCTTCAGGGTAAGCTGCAGGTCAAGTAGTGCTACCAAACGTTGCTCTAACGTTTTGATAGTGCTTGCTGCAGTTTCGTTATCCATACCTGGTGCAGTAAATTTAATTTCGTTGTTACTCATAATAATAAACTCCTTATTATCGCTTCGGTAAATAGGTGTTGATAATACGTATCGAATCTTTTGACCTTCAAAGGTTATGTTGAAACAACATAGATTATCGAACCAGTTGCTTAAGGTGTTGCAACCGGTATGCCGACTTGTACCAAAATTATAAGTAACTAATTTAATTGAATAAATTCGAAAATGTTAATTTTTCTTTATTTTTCAATGTGATAGGTTTGTCTAAAAGGTGCGAAAAAGATGCTCGAAATATGAATGGCCGTGTAAAATATTCAGTGTTCTTTATATGGCAGGGCGAACATAAGGTAGAAAAGCCGGTGTAACTTGCTACAAAATTCGCGAGGCTCGAGAAATTCGAAAAATTTGCGAAGATAGGGTTAATGAAGCCATATGTGCTCAGTCTATATGTATAGCATTCTAATGTATGGCGGCAGCACTTATGGCAGTAGGCGAGTGCCTCACATTAGTAGAGCTTACTGCCCCAGCCCAGCTTTTTACGCAATACGTTAAAGTAGCTATAGCCCTTAGGGTGTACTAAGTGAAGTTTATCGATGCTTTTGTTTATGCGAATTTCATCGCCAGGTAAAACCGGCAATACAATGTGGCTGTCGCAGCTTACTTGCAACGAGTCACTATTTACTTTTGACACTTTCATCGATACCTGGCTGTCGGCATCTACCACAATAGGTCTGCTGCTTAGAGTATGCGGAAACATGGGTACTAACGTTAGCGCATCCAGTTTTGGCATAATGATGGGCCCGCCTGCGGAGAGCGAATAGGCGGTTGAGCCCGTTGGCGTTGCTACAATCAGTCCATCACTGCGCTGGCTAAACACAAACTGTTCGTCTATATAAATTTCGAACTCCATCATATGCGCCACTTTTCCGTGGTGGAGTACGACTTCATTGACCGCTGAGCTATTACTTTTTAACTTCTCGTGACGGTAAACGCCCACTTCCAGTAAAAAGCGTTCTTCAACGAAACACTCGCCGTTAAAGATGTAGTCAAGTTGCTGAATGATATCGTCAGGATGAATGTCGGTGAGAAAACCTAGGTTACCTCTATTCACACCCACAACATGGATATCGAAACGGGCAAGCACGCGAGCGGCGCCAAGCATGCTGCCATCTCCACCAACGACAACGGCTAGATCAGCTTCTTTACCGATAGCGACGAGGTCGCAGCTTCTAATGTTGTCGGTTTCTAGCTCTTGAGCAATACTTTCCTCTACCAATACCTCGCATCCTTTGGCGAGTAAATAATCGGCAAGTAAATTTAAGCTGTCGTGAGTGGCCTCGTGCTGAGGTTTTCCAATTAAAGCAACGGTTTGGTAGGGCATGGAACGCTAATGTCCTCTCATTTCCAATGATTTGGACATTAGCACAAGTGTTTTGTAAAAGGGAAGTTTTACCTTGCGGTCCAGCCACCATCTAGGGTTATTGCTTGGCCTGTGATGTTTTTGGCGCTGTTTGTCATTAAAAATGCGGCAGTATCGGCTAGTTCTTGAACTTCAATAAACTGCTTCTTCGGCATAGGTTCAAGCATGATTTTTTTCACTACTTCGTCCTCGGTCATATTGTTTTCCTTTGCTTGAGCTTCTATTTGTTGCTCAACTAAGGGGGTTTTTACATAGGCCGGACACAAGGTGTTAATAGTAATATCATAGTCACCAGTCTCTAATGCTACGGTTTTAGCAAGTCCTAGCAAACCATGCTTCGCAGCCACATAGGCCGACTTAAACGGCGAGGCTACAAGAGAGTGAATAGAGCCCACGTTAATAATACGCCCAAAATTTTGTGCTTTCATGGCCGGTAATAGCGCCTGGATGGTTAGCGCAGGGCCAACCAGCATAATATTAATCAGCTGCTGCCATTTGTCAGCAGGAAAATCTTCAAGGTTTGAAACGTGTTGGATGCCAGCATTGTTAATAAGTACGTCGACAGTGAGCTTACCGAGCGCTTCAGGTAAGGCAGCAATTTGCGCTGCGTCACACACATCTACCGCCACTGCGCTCGCGCTGCCATCATTAATACTGCCAAACTTACTCGCCAGCACCGCTGCCGCCTCTTGCGCAGCACTTTCGTTAATATCAGCCACGATAACGTGATGCCCCTGTTTTACCAACGTCTCTGCCATGCCCAAACCAATACCGCTGGCTCCCCCGGTGATAAATATCGTTCTCTTATTCATTATTACCGTCCTGGTTCATTGGCTCTATCTGCTGCGCTTCTTCTTGAGGTGCGGCCTGATTCACCTGTTGTGGCGAAGGCGAGGGTAACGTATTAAGAGAAAGTAAAAGCGCATTTACTGCCTTTATCTGATCGCCATCTCGGTTGGCGTAGTCCTTTGAGGCATATCCCCACCAGTCCCAGCAACCTTGTGGATTTAGCGGCATAAAAAGGGATTTTTTTGTTTGCGGGTACAGCACAATCATATTGTTGTCATCGGCCCAGTCATTCAGCCCTGTTTGCGACGTATAGGCATCGTCCACAGCGTCAGCGTATTGGTTGCAGCCGTGAAAGCTGATGTGTGCCCGACAGCTTTCTCCGCTTGCGCAGCTTTGCGGTATGTAAACAAAGCCTTCGCTGGCTAGTGTTTTGGCACTGCTGCCTGCAATGTCCTGTTGATTAATGGTATGCAGTGAACCTGACAGTACATCGTCTGGTGCAGTTAACCCTTCAATGAGATGATTAAGCATGTCGCCAGCGGCGTCATAATCACAGTTACCAATGAACGGGCTTTCTGATGTCATACAGTCTGTTCCGTTCGTTTTCGTTGGAAACAGGTGGGCGATAGACATATCGTTAACGTATTTTATGTTTTGAGTGTCTGTCCACATTGTGTATTGCTCGAATAAGGCATCGCTAACTTCACTGGCAATTCGCACGTCACGCTTGCCGTGAAATAACCACACCTTGGCATCTTTCATGTTGTCTAAGTCAGCAAGCTTTCCCGCCTTTGCATATTGTGCCGCTTGCTCATTTAAAGCCGTTAAATCGGGCTGGGTGTCGGTCTTGTTGACACACTGGGCAAGTGCCGTTGTAATATCACCCTTGGCACAAAAATACGGGCCGGCTGCCAATACCCCTACACCCTTAACCCAATCGCTGTGGGCCAGTTGAAACTGTGTGGCCATATATCCACCAGAAGACAACCCCGATACGGTGACGTCAGATAAATCGAGAGATAGCTTGGGCATATCTTCATGTTTTGTTTGCGCGTGCAAGGCAATGGAAAAGCAAAGGCTACTTGCCAAGGCTGCTTTAACAATAGTGTTGATAGTCATCATAAAAATCCTTTACTCATTTTCCAAAAACTGGCGAATAGCGGTTGCCTGTTTTGATATATTTGTCACGCCCTCTAGGTGTCCGAGTGACCCTTGAAGCTCGGTATATTCGCTGTTATTTCCCTGCTGCTTAAGCGTTTGATGTGCATGTTGAGCTAAATAGGGCATCAGTAATAAATCAGAATCGGCAGGCAGAAACAGCGTCTTTGCCTTGATGTTGTCTAGTCCTGCATCAAGGTTGTCTTTATGTCCTGCGACAAAAAGCTGGCACGCTCTCACCAAATAAAGCAGGTGATTGGCATCCATCTTTTCACCA
Source organism: Alteromonas genovensis (assembly GCF_010500895.1). Classification (GTDB taxonomy): domain Bacteria; phylum Pseudomonadota; class Gammaproteobacteria; order Enterobacterales; family Alteromonadaceae; genus Alteromonas; species Alteromonas genovensis. Next base: position 194,125 of record NZ_JAAAWO010000003.1, on the reverse strand, counting down.
CGGGCGGCCGCCCGCGTTTTTAACCACTTTGTGATGGAATGTTGTTCGTTAATACTGGACAGGGGAGCTTGCTCTAGGTTTTTAAAGCCTAGCATATTACCTTGAGCGTAAAAAAACTCAGGGGTTAGGGCATTTTGCGTTATCAGCATTAGCGATGCGGTAAGTCCATCAGTTGGCCCTTCTTTTGGCGAATAGTTGCCCTTGTTCCATTTTTTATCGAGTCTGATAGGCGTAGCCCAATGCTCAAGAGCCGTCGTCGTCCAAGCGTCGCTTTCCCCTGCGCCTATTACCGACAGCATTCTAGGTACCCAACTTGGATAGGCACTTGCCCAATCAATGGCCTGCATGGCGCCCATCGACGGTCCCACCACCGCATGAAGCTTCTTAATGCCTAAGCTTTCTAATAAGGCTTTTTGCACATTAACGAAGTCGCGAATAGTCACTACCGGAAAGTCTAACCCGTAGGGTTTTCCTGTGGATGGGTTAATGGTGGCGGGCCCGGTGGTGACCACCTTTTCATCATACGCGTTTAAATTCACCAAGGTGTCTGCGCTTATAACGAAAAAGCGGTTGGTATCAATGGCTTTACCTGGGCCAATAATACTGTCCCAGTACCCTGCATTTTGATCGGTAGCACTGTATTTACCTGCCGCATGAGAAGTGCCAGAAAAGTAATGGGTAATTAGAATCACATTGTCTTTTTGTGCATTAAGTTTTCCGTAGGCTTCCCAGCCTATCTTTACATCGTTAATTGTTTTGCCACCAAAGGTAGTAAAACTGTCTATGTGAAAGGTGTGCTTATTCACCAACAAGGTATGTTGCTGTTGCTTATCGGTATTCACATCGCCGTTGGCCTGCACGGCAGTGGTTGCCAGTGCAGACAGTAAAAGCAGCGCCGCTATAGACCTAATTGTTAGCTTAGTTGGCAGCGCAGCTAACACGCCGGTGCCTTGGCTGACGCCAGACAAAATGCCAGCTATAGCAGGGCGAAAAAGTGAAGCTTGCCTGGCAGTGCACGTATTTGCTAGCACTAGAAAGTCGTGAAAACGCTGATTCATAGTAAAACCTTTCCTTTTTTTACAATATGCTAAACAGGCCGATAGCCAGTGCTAGCCCCATTACTGGCACAACGACAGTCAGCGCTCCCACTGCCCAATAGGCTGCTTGATGGGTTTCATGGCAAATTGCGCGAATCGTTGTGACGACATACCCGTTATGAGGCAATGAATCGAGCGCGCCCGATGAAATAGAAACAATTCTGTGCAACTGCTCTGGCTCTACACCTTGGTCTATATAGTGTGGACCCACTAAGGGAAGGGCAATAGCTTGGCCTCCTGATGCGCTACCCGTTAAACCGGCTATTACGCTGACTGCAATGGCTGCGCCAATGAGCTCATTGCCAGGGATTTGAGTCATTAAGGCCACCGTTTGTTGAAAGGCGTCGGTATTTTTTGCAATCGAGCCAAAGCCCACAACCGCTGCGGTATTGCCAATGGCAATCAGTGCCCCAGTGGTGCCAGCATTTATGGCAACAGGCAAACTTTGAAAGTATTTAAAGTTTATGGCTAGCAAACAAAGCACACCGCCGCCCAAGGCTAGAATTAACGCTAACTGAGCCAATTCTTCGTGAAATAAAAACGAAATGGCAAGCACAACAAGCAGGGGCACAATACCGGTAAATGGGTGTGGCAGATCCCTTTCCCGAATTTCAGGGTCGCTTTCCCTTGCCTCAAACACTTCACCCTGACTAACTGCTTTTCGAATCATTTTAGCGAGCCACCAATATCCGAATACCGCCATTAAAATAGCGACAATCAAACTGACTTCCCAAGCAGCAAAAGGCGATGTACCCAAGTATTTAATTGGGATCCAGTTTTGAATTTCTGGTGAGCCTGCCGAGGTCATGGTAAACGTTACCGAGCCAAAGGCCATGGCGGCAGGAATGAATCGCCTAGGCAAATTGGCATCTTTAAATAAGCTTACCGCCATGGGATAAACCGAGAATGCCACCACAAATACACTCACGCCGCCGTAGGTAAGTATGGCGCAGGCCATGACTACCGCTAAGACAGCTTGCTTATAGCCAATTTTAGAAATTATCCATTGAGATACCGAGTCTGCCGCGCCGGTGTCTTCCATAAATTTGCCAAATAACGCCCCCAGCAAAAACATGAAAAACCACGACGCAATAAACCCTGAGAAACCGCTCATATAGGTTTCTACAAAGTTTACATCGCCGGTAAATACCGCAATGTTATTGGTTAACGCCACAATAAGCGCACACAGGGGGGCAGCGATAAACAGGTTCATCCCACGTATTGTTAACACAATAAGTAGCAATAGCCCGCCTACCAAGCCAATCATACTTAACATAGTTGTTTTCCTTTAAAAATCTGTGACCGCAGATATTCCAAAGCAGTTAAGTCGATTGTAGATCTACTAACCGACTTGCTTTTGCGCAAGCTTATTGTCAATAAATCTAACGTATTCAAATTACACGTAAAGTTTGACGTTACTTTTGCAAAAATCCCATAGTACGATGGTACTACATACTGTTAACAATTAATTAACTAAAGTATTTCGTGACCGTAGCAAATTATCCAGCAGTGAATAACACTTAGAACAATAAAGGACTCACTATGTCACTAACAACACACACAAAGCGTCATGGCTGCACCCCAGTTTCCCATCACAAAATCTCTCATAACAAGGCTTCTTGTCATAAAGTGGCTCGCCATAGTTTGTGCGCTATAGCGGTAGCCGCAAGCCTATGTGCAGCTCCTGTTTGGGCACAACAGACCAATAGCCAAACAGCCAACACAGAACAAGCTGAAAATGAAAAAGGTAAATTAGAGCGTATTGAAGTGACTGCGCGTCGCACCCTTGAATCGCTACAAGAAACCCCCGTTGCCATAACGTCGGTAGGTGCTGTTGAACTAGGTGAAAAAGGCATTAGCGTACTTACTGAGTTACAACAATTCTCGCCCAACACAACCTTGCAAACCAGCCGCGGAACTAACAACACATTAACCGCCTTTATTCGTGGTTTAGGCCAACAAGACCCTTTGTGGGGCTATGAGCCCGGTGTTGGTATTTATGTTGACGATGTATATATTGCGCGACCACAAGGGGCAGTGCTCGATTTGTTAAACGTTCAGCGCATTGAGGTATTACGTGGGCCCCAGGGGACACTTTATGGCAAAAACACCATTGGTGGTGCCGTTAAGTACGTAACTAAAGAAATGACTGGCGACACGCAAATGAACATTGAAGGCACGGTGGGCAGCTATAGCCAGCGCGACCTCAAGGTTACCGGCCAAATTCCACTGGTTGAAGATACGGTTTACTTAGGTGTGGGTTATGCCAACTTAAACCGAGATGGCTTTGGCGAGTATTTGCTAAGCGCATTACCTAATCAAGATAAAGAGAATTATAATAAAGACTTATGGGCTGCAAGAGTCTCTCTGGAGGTACATGCTAGCGAAGATTTATTCTTCCGTTTTGGCTGGGACAAAACAGAAGATACGTCTAATGCCCGCGGTGGTTATCGATTGATACCGAGCTTGCTAACCGATGCGCCGGTACCCGATTCAAAATATGACTCTTATACCAGCTTGCCAACATCGAACAGAGTTGAGTTAGAGGGTTATAGCTGGCTGGCCCGCTACAACGTGAGTGATAAATTAGAGCTTAAATACATCGGCTCTTACCGCGAGAGTTATTCTCCAACAAACATCGACTTTGATAATACGCCTCTGCCTATTTTTGATGTACCGGCAGAGTATGACGACAGCAACACCACCCATGAATTACAGGCAAACTACTTTGGCGATAATTTTGACGTAGTGTCGGGGCTCTATTTTTACGATGGTGATAGCTGTGGTAATTTCGATGCCATCTTAGGTGTGCTTGGGCAGTCTTTAGGTGCACCGGGGCTCACCCGTGAGGTGACCGGCTGTAATAACTCAGAAAGTTATGCTGCTTATGCACAGCTCAATTACGACATTACCGAGCAGCTCTCTCTGTCTCTTGGTGCGCGCTACACCGACGAAGAAAAATCTGCGTTTGTAAATAACGGCCTTATTTTTGACAATGTCTATCCGTCCACGGGTTGGATTGAAGGCTATGTTCGCCCAGAAGGACAGCTAGTTCCACAGGTATTGGGCACCGATACAGACGGAGATGGTGTTTTAGATGCCCCAGCAGTGCAAAGCTGGTCACGATTCACACCTCGTGTAGGGCTAGAGTATCAATTCGACCCAAGCATGATGTTTTTCGCCAGCTATTCTCAAGGTTTCAAGTCGGGCACCTTTAACCCTCGTGCAACAATAAATGAACCCGGCGTAAATCCTGAAGTGGTAGACAGTTTTGAGCTGGGTATGAAAAGTGACTTAAGTGATACCTTACGATTAAACGTTACGCTCTTTTCCTACGATCATAGCGACAGACAGTATATTGGTGTAGAGGGTGATTTATCTGACCCTACAGCGCTGGATCAACGCTTAAGAAACGCCGCAGAAACAGCAGCAACAGGTGCCGAGTTAGAGATGACTTGGATTGCCTCAGAAAACCTTCAGTTTGATGTGGCTTATGGATACATCGACTTTGAAATTAAAGAGAATAATGCGATACCACCACTTATTGGTTCAGCAAGTACGCCAGAAAACACCTTTAATTTAAACGCTAACTATTTCTTAGAAACCAGTTTTGGGGATATTACATTTAACGCAAACTACTACTACAGAAGTGACTATTTACTGTTCGAAGCCAGCGATCTTATTGAACAAGATGCGTATGGCATGGTTAATCTTAGCGCTCGATGGGAAAGCATAGAAGGAGATTGGTACGCAGGTCTTCACGTGAAAAACCTCACCGACGAAGAGTACCTCACCGGCGGCTATGACTTTGTCACCCGCGACGAAGATGGCAACTTTGGACCAGGGCTAGGAGGCGATACAACCTTGATTGGCTATTATGGCGACCCAAGAACTGTTCATCTAACTCTTGGCTATCGTTTCTAGTAGAATAAAACTGCAAACTTTAAGAGCCCGCTTTTTAAGCGGGCTTTTCTATTAACGCTTTCTATAGATTTTTCTTAATTTAAGGTTTACGAAATCTAAATCTTTAGTTCGGTGAGAGTAGGTAAGAGAAAGAAGCCCAATGTCGTGTTAGTATTCTGTTTACACTAAAATAACAAATTGACAGCCAAAAATGCGAAAACCAGATGGTAGAAGTGAATGGCGCGAATCAACGGCAGAGATCAATGGTTGAAACGGATGACAGATACGAATGCCAGATACAAATGGTAGCGACGAATGAATAGCCCAGTAACGGTAAAATTGCTCATAGCAGATGATCATCCGCTATTTCGTGCTGCAATGTGCCATGCGTTACAAAACAGCGAGGGCGCAGTGCTACTTGAAGCGTCTACGTTTCCAGAAACAAAGGCGTTATTAGCTCAAGATACCAGCATCGACATCGTGTTTTTAGATTTGGGAATGCCAGGCAGTGAGGGATTGAACGGATTGTCTGAGATTAGAGCTGAGTATCCAGATGTGCTTGTGGTTATTGTAACAGCGCAAGATGCGCCAGGTATTGTTCAGCGAGCACTCGCGTTGGGTGCCAGTGGATTTATTCCAAAATCAGCGTCTGTGGATTGTATTATAGATGCGGTAGATACAGTATTAGACGGCGAAACTTGGTTGCCAGAGCATATCAGTGCCACTACCGATGCTAGCAGCACCCTGGATGACTTCAGCACGCGCTTGAGCCTACTAACCCCTCATCAATTAAAAGTGCTTAAAATGGTCGCCGATGGTTTGCTTAACAAGCAAATTGCCTACGAGTTAGCGATTTCAGAGTCAACGGTAAAACAGCATGTTTCTGCAGTGCTAAAAAAGCTAGGGGTTATTAATAGAACCAAAGCTGGCATAGCATTTAAAAATGCTATGCGAACCGATGGATAATGTTTGCCAACATGCACCAATTGGCACCTGTTTATTTACTGCCAAGGGCCTTTTTCAAATAAGCGTTAAACGCTGGCGCAGCCGCCCGTTTATCTGTTTCAATTTGTTGTACTTCCGGCATTTCTTTTAACTTGGTCATGAGTGCTTTGCTGCCAGGAGCATGTTCATATAAGTCTACATCAAAAAGCTTTTTAGCCACGGGAGCTGCAAGGTCCATAGAATAAAGCAGCATAATATCGGCCGCAGTTAGTGTGTCACCCGCAATATAAGGCGAAAAGTCAGCGGCGCGGGCAAGAGCTTGAACACCGTTAAACAATGCGCGCTTCACTTCTTTTTTAGTGATGTCATCAACGGGTACGCCCCAAAACGCCTCTGTGTGACAACGCCTTGCAGGTAATTCAATGTATAACTCGATGAGTTTAACTAACTCTTTCACCTTGGCCTTTGCGAAGGGCTCGGTTGGATAAAGTGGTGCTTGAGGCGAGATTTCATCAAGATACTCAAGGATAACATTGGTTTCTACCAGTACGCCTTGGTCTGTTTGCAATGCGGGCACTTTACCCGTTGGACTGATTGCTAAATATTCTGGCGTTTGATTTGGATACGTCATGACGGCTTCATAATCTATCCCTTTCAGCGCCATCGCCAGTTTAATCATGTTGTAGTAATTACTAACATCAAATCCGTACAATTTAAGCATAGTGAACCTTTAACACAGTTATGAATACATTTATGTAGTATAAGATTGCTTTATAAGAAAGAGTGCAACACATCTGTAGTGATAGTTGATTATAACGATTGCAGCTAATCCTAAAACATCTCTACCTCTAGTTCATCGAGTACCATTGCGCCTTTTTTACGGCTGAAAGTAAGCGTCCATATCGTTTTCTAATAGCGTAAGGCGCTTTTTATAATCACTTTGAAAGTCGTCGTCTGACAATACCCGAGTTAAATCATTTTCCACGTTGAGAATACGTTTTCGCAGCGCATAAAACAGTTCGTCTTCAGCGCCTCGCATAAAGACTTCGATATTTTTCAAGTCCTTAAGACAGCAATCATCAAGTGAGGTATTGAATTTTTTGCCCATGTACTCAATCATCGAGTTGCTTCCTAACGAGGCGCCGCTTACAGGTGCTAGCGGCATGTCGTGCACGCTATTTTGAAAATTAAGGGTCTTTTCAAGCGCTGCACGCAATAACGATAAGGATGATTTGGCTGCTTGTTTTTCAAACTGTTTTAACCTCAATTCAAGTGCTTGTGCATCAGGTGAGGTGATACCAACAATCTTTGCATCAATGAACACAGACTTTGCACTATCGAGCTTTTCTTTTGCATAAATGAGCGTGTTAATGTCAGATAAAAATTGACCTGTCAGTTTTTCATCAAGCAGAGCTCTCGTTTCCTCAATACGTTCTGCATGGAGTGTCACTGCTGCGTTATATCGTCTTTCAGATTCACTTAATTCATTGGTTTCACTGCACCCAACTATCAAGGTTGTTAGCAATACGAAGAGTAGTGAGTTCAGTGAAGCGGAGAAAAACAGTCGCAACGGCAAATCCTTTTTATGTGTAGTAATGCCTTTAGAGTAATCGGTACGGGTATCAGTGTCGATAGTATTAGATTGGGTAGCAATAACAAATAAAGCGACTGTGGACGCGCCAGTTGAGAGGCGTGGCAGTCGTTAGCTGGCATGCAGCTACTCTAGCTTGCGGGCGCAGGTGGCGAGTAGAGTGGATAAAGTCGATAAGCAGTAAGGTCTGGCAATTCAATCGAGGACAAGCCAATCGAGGGCAAACCAATTGAAGATAAACCAATCGAGTTCTTTTGTAGTGCGAGAATTAAACCACACTGGTTATAAATACGTAAAACACAACACTCAATAATATGAAGTGTGTGCTGTGTTATCAAATATTATTAAGCGCTTTTCAAGTGGATTAAACAAACAGTCCCTTGCGTCTCAGCAAAACAAAAAACATATCAATAATCACAAAAACGATGCCGTTTCTATCTGGCAAGATACCGGGCAGGTGTATTACTTAGAAAATACGCTTAAGCTTACTTACACCTCTAATAGCGGTGTGATGACATTAGAAAAGCTCTCTCTCAATGAATTACCCGACGTTATAAAGGCGTTAGACGCAATGCCAGCGGGCTCCCCACTTGCTAGAGCCACCGTCGCACAGCAAGATGATGCTTATGTAGTGAGTGTGTGTGGTGTTACATGGCAAAAAAGCCATGACAGCGTTCGTATTAAAGCGCTGCCAGAAGCGGCAATGCTGCGCAGCAAAACACATTGCTTTACTAAATCTCAGGCGGTATTCAAACATGCGTTTTTACTCGAGCATGACGACCTGCTCACGCCGTCTATCGGAGGCAAGAAAGAGGGTGTGTATACCTACAACCGAATAACTATAGAAGACTTTACTCAGCAGTTAGCAAGAGCTAACGAGCGCATTGCTCCAGCTATGCGTAAATCAATACCTGTGCACAGTGATAATTTTAAAACGGCGTTCACTGAACACGAGCAAACAGTTATCGATGTATTCATTGGCGAAAAAAGAAGTGACGGCGATGACGCTATAGATCTTAAGATTGTAGATGAGTCATAACGCTCTTATAGCAATGGTAACCTAATGGCGGCTCTTTATTGGTGACAGAGAAAGTAGCATTCTTATCCTAATTGCGGATACCTACCGTACTACTTTTACAATATGATCACATATATAAAACGTCTTTAGTGGGTAAAGAGTGATGACATTGAGTGTGCCGAAACAAATCAGCGGCGAAGACCATGGGCACTTAAAACGTATCGCAATTGTCGTTTGTATCCTTTTTTCGTTTCTAACGGTTAGTCATCTCTTACTCCTTACTGAAACGTTTAAGTGGCCCCTTATCGCTTGTTCATCGATTGTTGCGGCTATGAGTTTGGTATTAAGCCGCACTGCTACAGCAATACCTATGAGATGGCATAGCCCATGTATATTACTGATGTTAATTGCCGGCGCTACCAATAGCCTCGTCCATATATGGCTCTCGCAGACGCCAGAACAAGCAACCAATATAGTATTAGTGCTTATTGCCTCTGGTATTGTGCTCTCAAACAGAGCCCACTGGCTCACCTCTATAGTGTTTAGTTGGGTCGGCTGGTTTATTATCAATCTTGCTTTCGATTTGCCGATGGTGATGCATTTTTTCTTCGCATTGATGATGAGTACATTGCTTAGTTGGTTTGCACATCTTGCGCGGCAAAAGCTGGTAAGTAAGCAGATTGAGCTGCTGTTGGAGCGTGACGTTGCAGTCGCTCACGAGCGAGAAGCAAATGCAGCAAATGAAGCGAAGAGTGCTTTCCTTGCTAATATGAGCCACGAAATACGCACGCCAATGAATGGAGTGATAGGTATGATTGAGGTGCTTAGTCGTACACCTCTTACTGACAGTCAGGCTAAACTTATCTCTACCGCTCAGCGAAGCGCAGATTCCTTGATGTTTATCATCAACGATATTCTTGATTTTTCAAAGATTGAAGCTGGGGAACTGGCGATTGAACACGTTGAATTCGACTTAAATCAGTTTGTCACTAACCTTGTTCAAGAACAAGCATATCATGCGAAAAGTAAAGGCTTGTGGCTTAAGGCAAGAGCCATAGACAATAAACATACGAGAGTGATTGGTGATCATCATCGCTTGAAGCAGGTTTTCAATAATTTATTGTCAAATGCCATAAAATTCACAGAGAACGGCGGTGTAAATATTCAGTACAATGTAGTAGAAAAAGAAGAGGCGTTGTCACTGAATGTAGAGATTAGTGATACTGGCATTGGAATTCGTGAATCTTCTATAAATCAACTCTTTGCCCCTTTCTCTCAAGCTGACATGTCGACGACTAGGAAGTTCGGTGGCACCGGACTAGGGCTTGCGATTACCAAGCAACTTTGCGAATTGATGGGCGGTGATATTTCTGTTGAAAGCACTCCCGGAAAAGGTTCTACATTTAAGTTTAACGTAATGGTCGAGACGACTTCGCAAAGCGAAGAGGCTAGTAGTATCGAGAATGTCGAGATACCGCCCTCCCATTTCAATTTAAATGTACTGCTGGCTGAGGATAATTTAATCAATCAAGAAGTAATGGTAACGTTGTTAAGTGACATGGGAGTTGAGGTCGTAGTTGCAAGTGATGGCGTTGAAGCAATAGACACGTTGTTGAAGCCCAAAGCAAAACATTACGACCTTATTTTAATGGATTGCCAGATGCCGAATGTGGACGGTTATGAGGCAACACGTCGTATTCGCGAGGGGCGAGCAGGTGATGAAAACACACAGATACCCATCGTCGCGCTAACCGCCAATGCCATGGATCGCGAAAAGCAAAAATGCCTCGATGCAGGTATGGATGAATATCTCACTAAACCAGTAGACTTAGCATCGTTAAAAGCCGTGTTGGCACTGTACTAAAGGCGTCAGCGGTGAAGGAGTCCTGACCGACTTAGGTAAACGAGTGTTTTAACAATCTTTTTAGGGCACTTGGTTTTACAGGTTTTGGTAAATAGGCAAGGTTCATCTCTGCGGCTAAATCCCTTATCTCAGGGCTGCGGTTCGCGGTGATCAATATTCGAAGCGCTGTTTTGTTAGGCTTGAGCGGCTTTCGTGTTCCAGATGACGCTATTGATTCAGATGGCAAGGAGTCCATTGACTGCAAAATGTTGGTGCCTGTTTCACCTAAGTTAAGATGGTAGTCGACAATGATAACGTCAGGCTTATGCTTGAAAGCAGCAAGGGCGTCTTTCTTTCCTGTTGCGGTAATAACCTCAGCTCCCCAATCACTGAGCAACGCCTGCATCGCCACCGTTACTTGCTCGTCGTTTTCAATAAGTAAAATTCGTTTGTTTGTTAAAAACAGCGAGTGTGTGTTCTCTCGTGTGTTCTCTTGTGTGTTGTCGAGCGGTAGAGAGTTGGGTTCGGCCTGTATTCCCTGCGGTATACGCTTTGTCTGCATCGCGCTGGCAGGGTGCTTAGGCACAGTAATGGCAAAGCAACTGCCTTTGTGCAAAGCAGATTTCAGTGATACAGAATGCCCGAGCAACTTGCATACCCCATCAACAATAGTTAATCCTAAGCCAATGCCCTGTGAACTATTGGGGTTTTCCAGCTGGTGGAATTCGCCAAAAATAGCTTCTTGTTGATGCAGTGGAATACCCGGACCTGTATCGTAAACGCAAACATTCAATGCTTTTGCACCCTTGACGGTACATTGTCTTACCCCAATTAAAACACTGCCTTTTTGGGTGTACCGTATCGCGTTAGAGAGTAAGTTTTGTATCACTCGTCTGAAAAGGTGCTTATCGGTGTGTGTGTGACAGTTCGTTTTTACGTATTTTAATGAAATATCTCGTTGCGACGCGATAAGACTAAACTCCGTCACTAATGATGAAAGCACGTCATCTAGAGCGAAGGTGATCTTATTCGGTTTGAGTACGCCAGAGTCTAACTTTGTCATATCTAGCAACATAGAAAGTAGCGTTTGTGCGTTATTGAGTGAATTCACTACGCCCTCAGACAAGCCCGATAATTCACTATTTTTCGTTTTCTTCTCTAGCATAGAAGCAAAGAGGGTTGCGGCGTTAAACGGCTGCATCAAATCGTGTCCTGCAGCGGCTAAAAATTTAGTTTTACTCTCGTTTGCCGCATCAGCCTGTTGCTTGGCAAGCTGAAGCTCTTTCGTGCGTCGCATTACCCTCTGCTCAAGTTCCGATTTTGACTCTTTTAATTCATCTTGAATGGCGATGTATTCGGTAATATCGCTATAGGTAGTTACATAGCCACCTCCTGGAAGGGGAGCACCGTTAAGCTCTATAACCCTGCCATCATGTTGTTTTCGTATATATTTGTGGCGACTCCCTTTGAGCATAAACTGAACGCGCTTTTCTATTTCTTGATTAATGCGGCTATTTATCTCAGCGACATCGTTAATGTCAGTATCTATGCTCGTTGAATCTAAAGGCGTTGAATCTACAGCAGTCGAATTTGCTGCAGTCGAATCTGCTGCTGCCGACGCTGTTGTCGCTGAATCTGCTGTCGCTGAGGTGCTGGTATCGGTTTCGTACCTGTTGCGCTCTTGCTGGCCAAAAAGCCCTCGTTTGGCATTAAAGCTCAGTATGTCATGTATTGACATACCGACTTTTAAAAAGCCTCTAGGGTAGCTGAACAGTTCAACGTAGCGTTCATTCCACGCAAGTAAGTGCAGCTTTTCGTCAAGCACACTGATCCCTTGCTCTATGTTTTGCACAGACGACTGCAGCACCTCATGATTGAACTGAAACGACTGAGAGGCTTCTTCCACCCAGTCAACAAGCTCGGGAAGTGAATCTGTGTTTTTATCGGCAATATCGCCTAATAGTATACGAGCGCTTGGTCCGCCTACTTGCGCTGCAAGAAGTTGCTCTACTCGTTGCAATAAGGTGTGATTGGCAAGCCCGTTAGCGCGAGCGTCAGAGACGTCGATGGAGAGTTGGTTGATTAACGTGTCGTGACTCTTTTTATCTAATACTCTTTGGGTTAAAGAGACGATGTCACCCACGCGAATTTTTAAGTAGGGTGTGGATAAGGCCAAATCCTCACTGTCGTCAATACTACCAGCTAGGTTGTGAGTTTGAGAGCCATTTTTACCTCGATGACTACCTCGATGACCAACTAAGCCCCTTCTACTTATTGCTCGTCGTTTATTGATTAAACTTATCAGGGAAACTACAACATATACGGCGGCGTTGGTAATAAGTGAAATAATAAAGCCGATACCTAGCTGAGCATCGGTGGGCGGTGCATTAAAATAGTAACTAGACATAACGCTGGGGTAGAACAGTAGTGCGCACCAACAAAGAAAGCCTGCACATAACCCGGCCAAGGCAGCTGCCTTGGTACTTTTATTCCAATAAAGGCCAAACATCAGTATGGGAAAGCACTGCCCCAGCAAGGCAATGGCGATCACGCCACTTTTCACCAATGGTGCAGCTTGACTGACATTGAGGTGATACCAAAGGGCCACCGACAGCACTACCAACACGGTTAAGCGACGAATAACAAGTACTTTATTTGTCTCAAGGGTATGGTTTGGCTCGGTTCTTAATCTCGCTTTTATCCAAAGCGGTGTAACTAAGTTGTTGGCAATCATAATGCCTAGGGCAAGCGTGGCCACAATCACCATGCTGGTGGTTGCAGACAATCCCCCTAAAAACGCAATGATTGAGAGCAGCGTGTTTTCGGCAAAAAGGGGAAGCGCCAATACATAGGTATCTGAGCTTACGCTTTCAGGCAGCAGCATTTTGCCAGCCAAGGCCAAAGGGATGAGAAAAATGGTCATACCCAATAAATACACAGGGAAAAACCAGCGGGCGGTTCGCAGTTCCCCTTCGCCGTTGAGCTCGACAAAATTCATATGAAATTGACGCGGCAGTACAAACATGGAGCAAACCCCAAGCATTACGTGAGTAACATAAACAAGGGGAGCGCTGTCGGCATAGATAACCTCTCGCGCTTGTTCATGTACAGACGCTTTTGAAATAAGGTCGAGCACGCCGTCGAACATAAAATAGCAAACGAAAATACCAATACACCACAGCGCCACAAGCTTAAACACCGACTCAAATGCAATAGTCATTAAAAGCCCAGGGTGCTTGTCGGTTAAGTTCAGGGTTCGCGTCCCAAAGATGATGGCAAAAATAGCCATCAACAAAGCCACATACATGCTAACGCTCTGGCTGGTTTCGGCGGTATTGGGTGTAATCAGAGTAATACTTTTGGTAATGGCGTCGAGCTGCAAAGCGATGTACGGAATAACCCCCACAAAACACAGTACGCTAACAAAAGCCGCGACAAGGTGGGAGTGCTTGTACCTCATACCAATCAGGTCAGCGAGGGAAGTGATATTGTGTTGCTGGCATAACCGACTGATGTGCAGTACCACAGGAAATGCAAAAACCATGGTTAATATAATGCCCATGTAAGTAGGCACGATAGCCCAACCGTATTCTGCGGCTTGTGATGTGGTACCAAAAAACGCCCACGACGTGCAGTGAACGCCTAAACCTAGGCTGTATAAAATAGGGTGCTGCCGATTGTCTTTGAGGTACCTTTCGCCCCAAAAGCCAATAGCAAACAAAATAAAAAGATACACGGCAACAATACTGCCTACCGACCAAATGCTAAGCATTCACCACCTCATAAAAATCACTGATTTACGTTAACACGATTTTCACAATAGTGAGCAGTATTCACGCTGATAAATATTTTTTGAAAAAAAATTAAATTCAAACCACAAAAATTGTGTGGTTACCCTTGATCGCTTACAAACTAACCCCATAAATAAGCGCAACATAGATATTCCCTTTGTTTAGTAATGCTAGCAAATGGGTGTTGCCCAATTTATACAATGTTTGGAGGTAGGCATGAGCGACAGTCGCGACGTGCACGCAGATAAAGAAAACGCAGTTGATGAAACTGTGCAGGCTACTGAAGAAGTAGAAGTTGAAGGCCAAGAAGTTGAAGGTACTGACGCCCCTCAAGATGAAGCTTCACAGCGCATTTATGAGCTAGAGACTGCTTTATCTGAAGCTCAAGCAACGATTAAAGAGCAACAAGACGGCGTACTTCGCGCTCGAGCTGATGCCGACAACGCTCGTCGTCGCGCTGAAGGTGAAGTTGAGAAAGCTCGCAAATTCGCATTAGAGCGTTTTGCCGGCGAGCTTCTGCCTGTTGTTGACAACCTAGAGCGTGCTATCGAACTTTCTGATAGCGACAATGAAGCGGTGAAGCCGCTGCTCGAAGGTGTGGAAATGACCCACAAAAGTTTTATGAGCACTATTGAGAAATTTGGATTAACCCTTATTGATCCGCAGGGCGATACCTTTAACCCTGATTTGCATCAGGCAATGTCGATGCAAGAAAGTGCAGACCACGCGCCAAACACAGTAATGGCGGTGATGCAGAAAGGTTATCAAATTAACGGCCGCTTGCTCCGCCCTGCCATGGTAATGGTATCGCGCGCGCCAAGTGGTGGTGTTGATACGCAAGCGTAAGTTGAACAAACAACGCACAGCGAATTAAGACACAAAAAAGTCAGTTTTTTTACTGACAACTATTGAAAATAGCGGGAATAACCCCACTAATTTAGCAGAATTAAGAAACTTTTCGGAGACACGAAAATGGGTAGAATCATAGGTATCGATTTAGGTACAACAAATTCATGTGTCGCAGTTCTAGACGGCGACAAACCACGCGTACTTGAAAACGCGGAAGGCGATCGTACAACGCCATCAATCATTGCATATACAAATGACGGCGAAACGCTTGTTGGTCAATCAGCGAAGCGTCAGGCAGTAACTAACCCTGAAAATACCGTATTCGCTATCAAGCGTTTAATTGGTCGTCGCTTTAAAGATAAAGAAGTACAGCGCGACATCGACATCATGCCTTACAAAATCGTAGAGGCTGATAACGGTGACGCATGGGTAGAAGCGAAAGGCGAGAAAATGGCGCCTCCTCAGATTTCTGCTGAAGTACTTAAGAAAATGAAAAAGACCGCTGAAGACTATCTTGGCGAAGAAGTGACAGGCGCGGTTATCACTGTACCTGCATACTTTAACGATTCTCAGCGCCAAGCAACTAAAGACGCCGGTCGTATTGCTGGTCTTGAAGTTAAGCGTATTATCAACGAGCCAACTGCTGCTGCTCTTGCCTACGGCATGGACAAAAAGCAAGGCGATAACATCGTTGCCGTATACGACTTAGGTGGTGGTACATTCGATATCTCTATCATCGAAATTGATGAAGTAGATGGCGAGCACACATTTGAAGTACTCGCGACGAACGGTGACACCCACCTAGGTGGTGAAGATTTCGATAACCGTGTTATCAACTATCTTGTTGACGAGTTTAAGAAAGATCAAGGCATCGACCTTCGCAAAGATCCGCTTGCTATGCAGCGTCTTAAAGAAGCCGGTGAGAAAGCGAAAATTGAACTTTCATCTTCACAACAAACAGAGGTTAACCTGCCTTACATCACTGCTGATGGTTCAGGTCCTAAGCATTTAGCGATTAAACTTACTCGCTCTAAGCTAGAGTCTCTTGTTGAAGAGCTAGTTAAAAACTCGCTTGGTCCACTTAAGCAAGCGATTGCTGATTCAGACCTTTCTGTAGGTGAAATCAACGATATCATCTTGGTTGGTGGTCAAACTCGTATGCCTTTGGTTCAAAAGTATGTAACTGAATTCTTTGGCAAAGAGCCACGCAAAGACGTTAACCCTGATGAAGCTGTTGCTGTAGGCGCGGCAATTCAAGGTGGTGTTCTTTCTGGTGATGTTAAAGACGTATTGCTTCTAGACGTTACGCCACTGTCTCTTGGTATTGAAACCATGGGCGGCGTGATGACGGCGCTAATCGAGAAGAACACGACTATTCCAACGAAGAAGTCGCAAACGTTCTCTACAGCAGAAGACAATCAGTCTGCGGTAACAGTACACGTACTACAGGGTGAGCGTAAGCAATCAAGCGGCAACAAGTCTCTTGGTCAGTTCAACCTTGAAGGTATTCGTCCAGCGTCACGCGGTGTACCGCAAATCGAAGTAACCTTCGACCTCGATGCCGACGGTATACTACACGTATCAGCGAAAGACAAAGATACGGGTAAAGAGCAGAAGATCACTATCAAAGCGTCTTCAGGTCTAAGTGACGATGAAGTAGAAAAAATGGTAGCAGATGCTGAAGCGAACAAAGAAGCTGATAAGAAGTTCGAAGAACTCATTCAGGCGCGCAACCAAGCTGACGGCATGATCCACGCTACTCGTAAGCAAATGGAAGAAGTTGGCGATGCATTAAGTGCAGAAGACAAAGCGCCAATTGAAGAAGCATTAAGCGCGCTGGAAACTGCGACCAAAGGCGAAGACAAAGCTGAAATTGAAGCGAAAACGCAGGAACTTATCCAAGCGTCTAGCAAGTTGATGGAAGCTGCGCAAGCGCAACAAGGTGCAGCAGCCGGTGCACAAGAAGGCGCTGAGCCAGAAGCTTCTGCAAAAGGCGACGACGATGTTGTTGACGCTGAGTTTGAAGAAGTAAAAGACGAAGATAAAAAGTAAGCTGTATTGATTAGCCCGGTGCGCCGGGCTGTTTAGCAGTTCAGGCGCATCAGGATTTTCTTGCTGCGCCTTTGTTGTGTAAATGACTTGTCGTTAGCGTATGAGCAGCGCAGGTGATTTTCACAACAGTCAGATGTAGATTTGACAGGCAATTTACATGGCTTGTCGACAATAAGTAGGGTAAGTAAACGATATGTCGAAACGTGACTACTACGAAGTGCTTGGAGTAGATAAAAGTGCTGGCGAACGCGAAATTAAAAAAGCGTACAAAAAGCTAGCGATGAAATATCACCCAGACCGTACTGAGGGTGACAAAGCACTTGAAGTAAAGTTTAAGGAAATTCAAGAAGCTTACGAGATTCTGTCAGATTCACAGAAACGTGCTGCTTACGATCAATATGGTCACGCAGGCGTTGATCCTAACCGCGGTGGTGGTGGCTACGGCGGCGGTGCAGATTTCGGCGACATCTTTGGTGATGTGTTCGGCGATATCTTTGGTGGCGGCGGTCGAGGCGGTCGTCAATCTCGCGCTCGTCAAGGTTCAGACCTTCGATACAACCTTGAACTATCGCTAGAAGAAGCGGTTCGCGGAAAGAGCGTTGATATTCGTGTTCCTGCATTAGCAGAATGTGAAGTGTGCGATGGCTCTGGCGCTAAAAATGGTTCTACACCAAAAACTTGTCCAACGTGTCACGGCAACGGCCAAGTACAGATGCGTCAAGGTTTCTTCGCGGTTCAACAAACCTGTCCTACCTGTTCGGGTAAAGGCAAAATTATTGAAGATCCGTGTAACAGCTGTCACGGACATGGTCGCAAAGAAAAAACAAAAACCCTTAATGTTAAAATACCAGCAGGCGTGGATACGGGTGACCGAATTCGCTTGTCAGGTGAAGGTGAAGCCGGCGAAAACGGCGCGCCAGCAGGCGATTTATATGTTCAAGTACATATTCGCGACCACGAAATTTTTGAGCGTGATGGCAACAACTTGTACTGCGAAGTACCGCTAAGCTTTACCACCGCAGCCCTTGGTGGAGAGTTAGAAGTTCCTACTCTCGACGGTAAAGTGAAGCTGAAGATAAGCCCTGAAACTCAAACTGGTCGTATGTTCCGCCTACGCAGCAAAGGCGTTAAGTCGGTGCGTACCGGCGCGCTAGGCGACTTAATGTGTAAGGTTGTGGTAGAAACACCAGTGAACCTTTCATCTAAGCAGAAAGAGCTATTGCGCGAGCTTGAAGAGTCGATGGGTAAAGCGTCAAGCAAGCATAGCCCTAAAGCACAAGGCTTCTTTGATGGCGTCAAAAAATTCTTTGACGATCTAACTAATTAAATTAGTTAGCTTTTTAGGTGTTAAGTTACTGCCGTAATGCTGGTGAAATTACACACCTCATCATGTTTAAAGGCTTAATGAAATAGCCAAAAACATAGCACGGAAAGATAGCTCAGAAACATAACGATTAAATGCCAGTTAGCCATGCTAACTGGCATTTTTTTGTCTGTAGCCACTGTCTATCTAGGTCAATTTGGTCTAATCAACTCCTCAATTCATACCTTTTGTCCTTACTTTCCTATATTCAATAATTCCCGTTTTTTTGCGGCGCTGATTATTAAGTGGTTGAATTTAATTGATAAATTTCACATTTAAGGCTGGGTGATAATTTTTGGCTTCAACTAAAGTATAGGTTTGAATACTTATATATTGTTCAACATGTTTTTGTTTTTGCGAAGGTGGCGTTTAATACAACTCAAGCAACGACGAGTGAGTTGCAAAAACATTAAACCATTAACCACAGGAACTTTAACCATGTTGAAAATAGTTAAAACCTCTATCATCATCGCAGCATCTACACTTGCTTTCTCTAACGCAGCACGAGCAGACGGCATCAACGATGCACTAGCTAACATCTGTACTATCGTACAGGCTGACGACAAAGGTGAGCTTCGTAAAAAGATGCGTAGTGTACAGTCAGATTACCGTTTGAAACTTCGCGATTATTACGCAGGTGTTTCATGTAACGGACAAAGTCTTA
This sequence comes from Alteromonas genovensis, assembly GCF_010500895.1. GTDB lineage: Bacteria > Pseudomonadota > Gammaproteobacteria > Enterobacterales > Alteromonadaceae > Alteromonas > Alteromonas genovensis. The sequence continues at coordinate 175,009 of NZ_JAAAWO010000003.1, read as the reverse complement.
TCCGCACGGCGGTAACGAGTAACGCGGTTGAAGTAGGCACGTTATTGGTTAAGAAAATGCCTAGCAAAGACCTTCAGGCGCCAGAAGCAGACGGCAAAACACTTCAAGCGTGGATTGCTGAGCAAGGTTTACAAGACTCACCCATTTCGGCAGAGCTAAACGGTAGAATTTAATCTTCAACCACACTGAATTCATTGCACCACGCTAATAAGCGGTGTGATCACCATTTCAACATGGTAGCGGCATTACGCCGCACTAGAGGCCCCTTTTACGGGGCCTTGCCTTTTTCACTTGCCAACAATTCTCTAACTCTTCGTTTTGAAATTTCTTGTATTGCATAATCCTCAATTTTGCGCATAAACTTTGTTTGCTTCCAACATGCGCTTGGCATGTTCCTAGTTTGTTTCGCCCTATTTTTAGCAATTATCACTTGCGCTTTGAACGGCTCTTCGTCACGATAAATAGGGCCTGCTGGAAACAGCGGGGTCAACAGGCCTTATAAAAATCACCACTGATACCGCAGTGTATAGAAAGCAAATCTCATAGTGTTAAAAAAGGGAACAGGCATGAAACATATAAATAAAGCAATAATCGCAGCCACAGCTTGCATGGCATTTTCAAGTGTTGCGTTTTCTACTAACGCTTTAGCCGTGGAAGTAAAGCCAGCAATGTCGGCAAAGCATGCAAAAGCGGCAACACAATATCGCCAATCAATTTTTCAACTAGTGAAAAGCAATATGGGGCCACTAGGTGGCATGGCAAAAGGTGCATTACCGTTTGATGAGTCTGTAATGCAAACTAACGCTGTGCGATTAGAGCAACTTGCTACCATGATGGGCGACTACTTGTCGGTAGATACTCGAGAATACAACGTAGACACTGGCGCAAAAGATGCTATTTGGGAAAATTTCTCAGATGTTGAAACCAAAATTGCCGCGCTAAAAACTGCTTCTCAAGGCCTACAGAGCGCCGTTGAAGATGGCGATAAAAGTGCATATAGAAATGCCATTGGTAAAATTGGCGCAAGCTGTAAGTCATGTCACGATGACTATAAAAAAGACTAAGTCATTTCATCAAAAGCGAACTCGTTTTTTTGAAAAGCTGGTAGCGGTGCTGCCGGCTTTTTTTTGATTATTAAACAAAAGCTTAACTTATGTAAGCCTGAAGTCTTATAAGCATTCACGACTATACTGAAGTAGTGTAACTACAAACTCTACAACGGATTTGGTTATGAACTACAAAGAAGAATATACAGCCTCAACAACCTCTCCTGAACGCTTTTGGTTAGAAAAAGCTCGCGATATAGAATGGTTTAAAGCGCCTGAAACAGCACTATCTGGCTCAGCAAACGGTTACCAAACGTGGTTCGAAGGCGGGCAGCTCAATACCAGTTACCTTGCGCTTGATCACCATGTTAATGCGGGGAGGGGAGACAAAGCCGCTCTTATCTACGACTCTCCGGTTACCAATACCACGCGAACCTATAGCTACAGTGAATTGCTACAGGAAGTGGCTACTTTTGCAGGCGCGCTTCAAGACCTAGGGGTAGCTAAGGGAGAGCGAGTAATAATTTATATGCCCATGATCCCACAAGCCACTATCGCCATGCTTGCCTGTGCTCGCTTAGGTGCTATTCATTCGGTGGTATTTGGTGGCTTTGCAGCAAATGAATTAGCGGTACGTATAGATGACGCTACACCCTCGTTTATCGTTACTGCGTCTTGCGGCATTGAGGGAACAAAGTTGCTCCCTTATAAACCGTTGGTAGACAGTGCCATTGAGCTTGCCTCTCACAAGCCCAATGGCTGCGTGGTTCTTCAACGGCCACAGCTGCACGCCGAACTCGATTCTACCTTCGATTATGATTGGCATGCTTTAATAAAAACGTGTTCGCCCGTCCCTGCAGTTAAGGTAGACGCAACAGATCCTCTCTACATCCTTTATACGTCTGGCACAACCGGCAAACCCAAAGGTGTAGTACGAGACAATGGTGGTCACGCCGTAGCTCTTTATTATTCTATGGGAGCACTTTACGGTATTGATGAAAACGATGTGTTTTGGGCAGCTTCCGATGTAGGCTGGGTAGTTGGGCATTCTTATATCGTTTATGGACCACTGATAAAAGGTGCTACCTCGGTAATGTATGAGGGTAAACCTGTAGGCACGCCCGATGCAGGGGCATTTTGGAGTATGGTAGAGCGGCATAAAATTAATATTTTATTTGGCGCACCTACCGCTTTTAGAGCTATTCGAAAAGAAGATCCAGAAGGCGAGTTTATCAAACAGTATGACCTTTCCAGCCTGCGAACGATATTTATGGCCGGGGAGCGTTTAGACCCTCCTACGTATTATTGGACGCTAGAGAAAACCAATAAGCCGGTAGTGGATCATTGGTGGCAAACTGAAACGGGATGGCCCATTTGCTCAAACCCAATGGGAATAGAACCAATGCAGACTAAGCCTGGTTCCTCAAGTGTTCCCACTCCAGGCTTCAACGTAAAAGTGCTCAATGGTATTGATAGTGAATCAACACCCGGACAAAAAGGCTCTATTGCCATTCAACTGCCGCTGCCTCCAGGGTGTTTGTCTACTATTTGGCAAGACCACTCTCGGCTAGTCAATGGTTATCTAAGAGAGTTTGAGGGCTACTACAGCACGGGTGACAACGGCTATATCGATGAAGACGGTTACGTGTTTATTATGGGGCGAACCGACGATGTTATCAATGTAGCTGGCCATAGACTTTCTACAGGGGAAATGGAAGAAGTACTTGCTGCACACCCTGCAATAGCTGAATGCAGCGTTATCGGGGTCAACGACGCACTAAAAGGGCAACTCCCTGTGGGGTTAGTTTTGTTAAAAGACGGCGTTGATATTAATGAGGCAGACTTAGAAAAAGAACTGGTTGCTTCGGTAAGAAGCAGCATTGGTCCCGTTGCCTGTTTTAAACGCGCCATTGTTGTTAAGCGTCTGCCAAAAACTAGGTCAGGCAAAATCCTGCGTAAATTATTGCGACAAATAGCTGTAGACGAACCTGTGTCAGTTCCCTCAACCATAGACGACCCGAGCAGCGTTGCTGAAATTGCCACGTTAATGCGTGATAAAGGGCTCGTAGAAGCTGCCGAGGTATAGGGTATAATAATGACGGGCTGGCACTAAAGATAGGCTAGTAATAATACTGGGCGGCAGGGGCCGAGGGTGGTAATACTTCAACCACAACATACACACACGCAGCAGCGACAAGGGCGATGATAATTGCCTTGCCTAATTGAGAGTGTGTTATGCCCTGAGCTTCGCCGTAGTATTGCGCTTCATCTTCAGGCAGAGGCTTTTTACCGCTTATCATTGGCGGCACCAGCTTTTGTCGTTTGTAGAAACCGTAAAATACACTAGCGCCAATGTGCAGCATAATTACATACACCAGTGTATCGAATGACAAATGGTGCAGTGTATTCATGATTGATAAGACATCGTCTTTCGCCATGCTTCGCAAAGGTCCATCAAGAAATATGTCGTCAGTCATAAACAGTCCTGAAACTGCTTGCACCAGCACAAGTGCTATCATAACCACCACAAACCAGCCGCCTAATGGATTGTGTCCAACGGATGGCAAGCTGTCCCTATCAAAGAAAGTCTTTACATACGCGAACACAGCCCCAGGACCTTTTACGAATTGGCTAAATTTGGCGTATCTTGGGCCAAATATCCCCCAAAGCAGCCTGAATATAATCAGACCCAACGTAAAATAACCAATATAGAAATGCCACTGCACGGCATCGTCAAGTAACTCAGCGGTCACGTATTGAGCCAAAATACTCAGCACCAATAGCCAGTGAAAAAGTCGAGTGGGCAAATCCCAGATAAGCCTTTTTTTCATAAGAGGTGTTCTTTTATGTTTAAGTAGATAAGAGGACGCTTTTCTGTATCGTATCGACTCTGCGCTTAAAATTCGAGTTTGAACTGATAAAAATAACAATGTGGGCGAGGCTGATAAACATTATGACCTGCAAAGCAGCCTTCTATGTAAGCTCTATGCGATCGTCTATATGTACTGTTAACGATGATATCACCTCAATTAATCTAACAATCGCATTGCATTAGTGAATGCATTTGGCAGAATGTGAACAAGTTTAGAATTATTTAAAAGATTAAACATGAAAGTAGGACTATTTGGCGCGAATGGGCGCATGGGTAGGGTGTTAATTGAAGCCCTCGACCTAAGTGAAAATGCAGACCTAAGTGTCGCTACAGTAAGAGATGACTCACCTTGGGTGGGTATGAATGTAGGCGAGTTGGCAGGCATTGGTAAAAAGCCAGTGAATTGTTCCGGGTTTTCATCATTATCAAAGGATGATGCCGACGTCATGATCGACTTCACATTGCCATCTATTATCGAGACTAATTTAACCTGGTGCGTTAAAAATAAAACACCCGTGGTAATAGGCACTACCGGGCTTAACCAAGCGCAGTTGGCAGCGTTAGACGAAGCAGCAAAGCATATCCCTATCGTATTTGCTGCAAATTACAGTGTTGGCGTAAATTTAATGCTGTCGCTAGTAAAGCAAGCGGCTAGCGTGTTAGGTGAAACGGCAGACATTGAAATAACCGAAGCCCACCATAGATTTAAACAAGACGCACCATCAGGCACAGCCATGGCAATTGGTGAGGCCATTGCAGACGAACTTGGAAGAGACTTAAGTACCTGCGCAGTTTATGGTCGTGAGGGCAAAGAGCCTGAAAGAGACCAAGGCACCATTGGCTTTGCTACGGTCAGAGCCGGTGATATTGTGGGCGAGCACACTGCGCTTTTCGCTGATATTGGCGAGCGTTTAGAAATTACGCATAAAGCATCGAGTCGACTTACTTTCGCTAAAGGTGCGGTTCATGCTGCAAAGTGGTTGTGTGGTCAAAAACCTGGACTATACTCCATGACTGACGTTTTAAATTTAAAGCTTTAATTTGAAGCTTTCAATAGCTATGGGCCTGTTGCTTATCTTCTGCCTACGCTAAAAAAGCAACATAATGAGTACCGCGCAAACCCAGTTTGGGCTTGAACGCTGCCTACTTGAACAGCGACGGCTAGGGCATGAGTTGAGCGTTGAATGAGCAGTGCGAGCGTTATTTAAACGCTAAGCCGTACTTTCAGTGGTTCTGCGCAAAAAAGCGATGTTAAGGGCTATTTTAATAAATTATTACAAATAAATTAGACATTTTCGGTGAGTAATGTATACTCGCCGGAATTTGCCAGAATTTCGAATTCTTAGCGAGTAAATCGGCTGGAGAGCACGTATTTATTAGCTGCAAAGATCGTGAAACGGGATGTATTGTTTTCATTACCTCCCGTTTTTTGTGGGGTTTGTGCAAAAAACTGCACAAACACATAGTTATCCTTAATCTGGAGGTTGACTTGGCTCATTCTGCCCTTTTGGTGTTAGAGGACGGTTCTGTTTTTAAAGGTACTGCTATTGGTGCCGCTGGCTGTTCCGTTGGGGAAGTTGTTTTCAACACTTCCATGACAGGCTATCAAGAAATTCTTACCGACCCATCTTACGCTGAACAAATCATTACCCTTACCTATCCACACATTGGCAACACCGGCACTAATTCTGAAGACGTTGAAGCAGATAAAATCTGGTCAAAAGGTCTTATTATTCGCGATTTGCCGCTCGTTGCTAGTAACTATCGTCAACAACAAACTCTATCTGAATACCTCAAAGCGAAAGGCATTGTTGGTATAGCAGATATTGATACCCGTCGTTTAACTCGAATTCTTCGAGATAAAGGCGCGCAAAATGGTTGTATCATTTGTACTGATGAATTAGACGAGTCTAGTGCGTTAGAGCAAGCCAAAGCATTCCCGGGTCTTAAAGGCATGGATTTGGCAAAGGTAGTGAGTATTACCCAACCAAAAACATGGACAGAAGGAAGCTGGGAGCTTGGTAAAGGCTACGTAACTCCAAGTGAAGGCAAATATCATGTGGTAGCTTACGACTACGGTGTTAAACACAACATCCTTCGTATGCTTGCCGACCGCGGTTGCAAAATTACTTTGGTACCAGCGCAAACACCTGCTGATGACGTGCTTGCTATGAGTCCAGATGGGGTATTCCTATCAAACGGACCAGGCGACCCAGAGCCATGTGATTACGCTATTTCAGCAATCAAAACCATTGTAGAAACGGGTATTCCAGTGTTTGGTATTTGCTTAGGACACCAGCTACTAGCGCTTGCCAGCGGTGCGACTACTGCCAAAATGAAATTTGGTCACCATGGTGCGAATCACCCGGTTAAAGATCTAAAGCGTAACGTGGTTATGATCACCAGCCAAAACCACGGTTTTGCTGTTGATGAATCTAGCTTGCCAGATAACCTAGAAATCACCCACGTTTCATTGTTCGATAAGTCGTTGCAGGGTATTCACCGCACCGACAAGCCAGCGTTTAGTTTTCAGGGGCACCCTGAAGCAAGCCCAGGCCCTCACGAAGCGGCGCCATTATTCGACCACTTCATTGAACTTATTGAACAACACAAGCAGTAGGAATTAGCCAACATGCCAAAACGTACCGACATAAAAAGTATTCTTATTATAGGTGCTGGCCCTATTGTAATCGGCCAGGCCTGTGAATTTGATTATTCAGGCGCTCAAGCGTGTAAAGCGCTGCGTGAAGAAGGTTACCGCGTCATTCTGGTTAACTCTAACCCAGCGACGATAATGACCGACCCCGAGATGGCAGATGCCACTTACATCGAGCCAATTCACTGGGAAGTAGTACGCAAAATAATTGAGAAAGAGCGTCCAGATGCCATCCTTCCTACTATGGGGGGGCAAACGGCACTCAACTGCGCACTCGAGTTAGACAAGCACGGTGTGCTTGAAGAGTTTGGTTGCGAGCTTATCGGTGCGACTGCTGATGCTATCGATAAAGCTGAAAACCGCGAACGTTTCGACAAGGCAATGAAGAACATTGGGCTTGAGTGTCCACGTGCTGAAATTGCTCACTCCATGGATGAAGCCCATGACGTGCTTAGCCGCATTGGCTTCCCATGTATTATTCGTCCCTCGTTTACTATGGGCGGAACCGGTGGCGGTATCGCTTACAACATTGACGAATTCAACGAAATTTGTACCCGAGGTCTCGACCTTTCACCTACAAGCGAACTGCTCATTGACGAGTCGTTGCTAGGATGGAAAGAATATGAGATGGAAGTGGTTCGCGATAAAGCAGACAACTGCATTATTGTTTGTACCATTGAGAATTTCGACCCCATGGGTGTTCACACTGGCGACTCGATTACTGTTGCGCCAGCACAAACTTTGACTGACAAAGAATTCCAAATTATGCGAAATGCTGCCATGGCGGTACTTCGTGAAATTGGTGTTGAGACTGGCGGTTCAAACGTTCAGTTTGGTGTCGACCCTAAAACAGGGCGCTTGGTTATCATCGAAATGAACCCTCGCGTATCCCGCTCTTCTGCGTTGGCGTCTAAAGCGACAGGTTTCCCTATTGCTAAAGTAGCTGCCAAGCTTGCGGTAGGTTATACCCTTGATGAGTTAGCGAATGACATCACTGGTGGTTTAACGCCGGCGTCTTTCGAACCGTCTATCGATTACGTTGTGACCAAAATTCCACGCTTTAACTTCGAAAAGTTCGCCGGTGCAAATGACCGTTTAACTACGCAGATGAAGTCTGTTGGTGAAGTCATGGCCATTGGACGTAACCAGCAAGAGTCATTGCAAAAAGCATTGCGTGGATTGGAAGTGGGCGCTAACGGCCTGAACTCCATGGTGGATTTAGACGATTCTGAATCACGTAACAAAGTGATTTACGAATTGCGTCAACCCGGTGCTGAGCGCATTTGGTATATTGGCGACGCGTTCCGCATGGGCATGAGCGTTGATGAAGTGTTCGATTTAACCAACATCGATCGTTGGTATTTGGTGCAGCTAGAAGACTTGATTAAACACGAAGCTCAGATTGCTGAACTTGGATTGCCTGGCATAGACACAGACCTTATGCGCACACTTAAGCGTAAAGGTTTCTCAGATTCTCGTCTTGCAGAACTTACCAAAGTAGCTGAAAGCGACGTGCGTGAAACGCGCAGAGAGTTCGGTATTGCGCCCGTGTATAAGCGTGTTGATACCTGTGCTGCTGAATTTTCTACCAGCACTGCCTACATGTACTCAACCTATGATGAAGAGTGTGAGGCCAACCCAACAGACCGTGACAAAATTATGGTTATTGGCGGCGGACCGAACCGTATTGGTCAAGGAATTGAGTTTGATTACTGTTGTGTTCACGCGGCCTTATCAATGCGTGAAGATGGTTACGAAACCATTATGGTTAACTGTAACCCAGAAACGGTTTCTACCGATTATGACACTTCTGACCGCTTGTATTTCGAGCCAGTCACTCTTGAAGATGTGCTTGAAATTGTTGAAAAAGAGAAGCCAAAAGGCGTCATTGTTCAGTACGGTGGCCAAACGCCACTTAAACTTGCGCGTGCCCTTGAAGCCGCGGGTGTACCAATTATGGGTACCTCACCTGATGCGATTGACCGCGCGGAAGACCGTGAGCGTTTCCAGCAGATGGTTAATAAGTTGAATTTAAAGCAGCCTGCTAACTCAACGGTTACCAATGTAGAGCAAGCACTAGCGATGGCCGAAGAAATTGGCTTCCCGTTAGTCGTTAGGCCTTCTTACGTACTGGGTGGTCGTGCAATGGAAATTGTTTACGACATCAAAGATCTAAAGCGCTATCTAAACGAAGCGGTGAAAGTATCGAACGACGCCCCAGTATTGCTAGACCGATTCCTTGATGATGCCATTGAAGTTGATATTGATGCCATCTGCGACGGTAAAGAGGTGGTTATCGGCGGTATTATGGAGCATATCGAGCAGGCGGGTGTTCACTCTGGTGACTCTGCATGTTCATTGCCGCCACACTCACTGTCAGCAGGAATTCAAGACACCATGCGTGAACAGGTTCGTGCAATGGCCCTTGAGCTTGGCGTAATCGGTTTAATGAATACCCAGTTCGCGATTAAAGACGGTGAAGTTTACCTTATCGAAGTTAACCCACGTGCTGCACGCACGGTTCCTTTTGTCTCTAAGGCAACTGGCGTTCCGTTAGCAAAAGTGGCAGCACGCGCCATGGCTGGCGTTAGCTTAGCTGAGCAAGGGGTTACCAAAGAGATTATTCCACCGTTTTACTCTGTGAAAGAAGTGGTTCTGCCATTCGCGAAGTTCCAAGGTGTTGATCCACTATTAGGCCCAGAAATGCGCTCTACAGGTGAGGTTATGGGTGTTGGCGATACGTTTGAAGAGGCGTATGCCAAAGCGAACTTAGGTGCTGGTGCGCCACTGCCGAAAAGCGGCAAAGCACTCATTTCTGTTCGTGACACTGATAAAGGCAAAATCATTGAGCTTGCAAGAGCGCTGGTTGACGCAGGGTTTACTGTTGAAGCTACCCGCGGTACAGCGACGACGCTGTACGATGCAGGCATTATGAGTTCAGTAGTGAATAAGTTGTCTGAAGGACGCCCTAACATTGTTGATGCGATTAAAAACGGCGAGTATGCCTATTTAATCAATACAACAGAAGGTCGTCAGGCAATCACAGATTCAGTGTACATTCGCCGTGAAGCGTTACTGAATAAGGTAACCTATACCACGACAATGAACGCTGCGTTTGCGACTATCAGAGCAAAATCCGCAGACGATAGAAACAAAGTCGCCTCTGTTCAAGAACTACACGCTCGAATTAATCACTAATGACATGAGCTAGGATACGAGGTATCCTAGCTTTATTACATTTGTGTGAATATATAAAAGTGCGCCCTTAGGGCGCATTTTTCAGTTTAAATATTACGTTAGTCGAGACTGTATTTATGAGTCAGTACCCAATGACCGCGCATGGCGCCCAAATGCTGCGCGATGAGCTAAACGAACTTAAAACCAAAACACGTCCTCGTATTATTGCGGACATTGCAGATGCCCGTGAACACGGCGATTTGAAAGAAAACGCTGAGTATCATGCTGCAAGAGAGCAACAGAGCTTTTGCGAAGGCCGTATTCAAGACATCGAAGGTAAGCTGTCGAACGCGCAAATCATCGATGTTACTAAAATGGAAAATACGGGCAAAGTTATCTTTGGTACTACAGTAACTATCCTCAATGTAGATAGCGAAGAAGAAACGACATATCGCATTGTTGGCGATGATGAAGCTGATATTAAAAATAACCTTATCTCAGTAAATTCACCAATCGCTCGCGGGTTAATTGGTAAAGAGTTAGATGATACAGTAAACATTCAAACGCCTGCTGGCAGTGTTGAAGTTGAAATTATCGAAGTAGAGTATATTTAGCGTCAGCGTAGTGTTATCCAAGTAGATAGAATAATGTAAACGCCGAGCTTAAAAACTCGGCGTTTTTGTTTATGCCAGTCACTTAGCATCTCAGGCTTATATAAGGGGATATATGAAAGATATAGAAACGCTAGACAGCAAAGTGGTATACCAGAATAAATGGCTTACATTAAGAGAAGATAAAATTCTACGCGCCAGTGGCAAAGAAGGCATTTACGGGGTAGTAGAAAAGCCTGATTTTGCGATTATTATTCCCATCGATAAAGATCATGTCTATTTGGTGGAACAGTACCGATATACCATTGGCAAACGACAAATAGAGTTTCCTCAAGGGGCATGGGAAGACAATCCCAACGCTTCACCACTAACGCTTGCTGCTGGTGAGCTAAGAGAAGAGACAGGCCTTAGAGCTGGCAAAATGGAATATGTGGGTTTTCAATATCTCGCTTACGGATTTTGTAATCAGGGCTACCACATCTTTTTAGCCTCTGAGTTGAGCCAAGGAAAGCAAGAGCTCGACAGTGAGGAAGAAGACCTTAAGGTACTCAAGATGCCCATTGAAGAATTCAAAAACAAAATCATCGCTGGCGAAATTCAAGATGCCTCTAGCTGTAATGCATTCGGCTTGGCCACATTAAAGGGCTTTATATAATACAACTTACGCAAATCACGCCAGTGGAAAACATGGTTATTGGTTGTTTCTCGTTGTTGCAGTAATGAGATAAAAAGTAAATAAAATCCTCCGGTTACTATTGGTAACATATTCAGTATTGCTTTTTGTTAACTATTTTTAATAATATGGTTGCAAGCGAATTATCAAGCGAGTCAATCATGAACGGCGAAGGCATTTTTACTATTACACAATGGAATGAAGAGATAATAAAAGAGAAGTGTGAACAGGTGAAAACTGTGCACGCCAGCGTTGTTCAAGCCTACGAAGGTGATATGAAGGGAGAAGGTCACGTTGAGTTCATCATGAGCTACAAAAGTGGTATTAGTGCATGTTTTGTTGGCTTTGAAGAGTTTATCGGTGTGATTGACGGGCGACGAGGCACCGTTACGTTTAAACACGATGGTTCGTTTAAATGCGGTGTTGCTAGCAGCACATTTACCGCTGTTACTGAGACGGCAACCGGAGAGCTTTCCGGCGTTAACCTTTCTGGGCACTTCACTTCGTCTGAGTCTGGTAAAGCGAACTATTCGTTTACTAAGCAAGGTAATGAATAATTAGCTCGAATTTATTTTTCCCTTTTGTTCTTTCCCTTTTTATACCAAACATAAAAAACGGCGCCCACACAGCGCCGTTTCAAACAGGGAAACACACAATATTAAAAAATTAGTTCTCTATAAGCTTCGAACCAATCTCAATTGTTCGTGGTTTCTTCGCATCAGGAATGACTCGCTCCATATCGATATGTAGGAGGCCATTTTCCATATCGGCGGCCAACACTTTTACATGGTCACCTAATTGGAATTTTCGTTCAAAATTACGTTCAGAAATTCCCTTATGAAGATACTTCCGCTCGCTATTATCGTTACTGTCGGCTCTTTTGTTGCCGGTAATGGTAAGCGTGTTTTCTTCAACTTGAATAGACACATCTTCTTTACTAAAACCAGCAATGGCCATAGTAACGCGGTACTTGTCGTCGCTCAGCAACTCAATGTTGTAAGGCGGGTAAGTACTTTGCTTTTCAGAGCGCGCTGCGGCGTCTACAAGTGATGCAAGGTGGTCTGAACCAATGAATGAACGGTATAGTGGAGATAGATCGATATTACGCATAGTCATATCCTTAAAATAAAGCAATATGTTAAAAAATGATGCCCCGACATGCGGCGGCAGTATTGTCGACCTGACCTTTCAGCGCCGACATAACAGATATGGGATTCGCCAAATGCTTTTCAAGAAAAAAAGTGAATTTATTTTATATAAAAGTCGATAAAGATTCTAAATTACTGATTTTTAAGAGTTAAATTTTAATGTTTTTGTTGGTTTTTTCTATTTTTTTACTGGGATGTGTCGTTTGCGCTGCTAGCGATATCTTATATGAGCTTTTATACGAGCTCTCATACAAGCACTCTCATTTACGCGCTCTGTCAACACATTCATTCACGCTTCATTCCCACACTCCTTGATGCTCTTTTAGCAGTGAGTAAAGTACATAACTCGCTGAGTGTTAGAATAAATTTGTTTATCAAAATGAAAGGTTTGTGACACATCTTATAAAACATTTAGCAAACCATTAACCAACGTCGTTGATTATAAATGCTACAATTCCATCACACTCACCGTTTAACCTTTATACGAATAAATTCATGAAAAAAGAAGTTGTTGTTTTAAATTGTGGCAGTTCTTCCGTTAAATTCGCCATTATTGATGCTAATACTGGCGAAGCTGGTTTATCCGGTTTAGTCGAAAGCTTGGGTAACCTTGATGCAAGCATCACTTACAAATTAAATGGCAATAAAACGTCGTTCTCATTAAGTGCCAACGCAGGTCATACCGAGGCGCTTAATGCTATTTCAACAATCATTGAAGATACCGGGGTTAAACCTGTTGCGGTGGGGCACCGGGTGGTACATGGCGGTGAAAAATTTAAGCAGGCTGCATTGGTTAATGACGAGGTATTAGCGGCAGTTAAAGACTACGCCAGTATGGCGCCGCTTCATAATTTAGCTAATGCAAAAGGTGTTGTTACGGCGCAAAAAGCGTACCCTCACTTACCTCATGTATGCGTATTTGATACCTCGTTTTTTCAAACCATGCCGCAAAAAGCGTTCATCTATGCGCTTCCTATGGACCTCTACAGAGACCATGGAATACGCCGATATGGTTTCCATGGCACCAGTCATAAATTTATTCTGGATAGCACGGCGTCACTGCTTAATAAGCCGGTCGAAGAGACAAGTGTTATCAGCGCTCACTTAGGAAACGGTTGCAGCGTAGCAGCAATTGAAAAAGGCCAGGCTGTAGATACAAGTATGGGCTTTATTCCTCTAGAGGGCTTAGTGATGGGCACTCGATGCGGTGACTTAGATCCTAGCCTTCCAGGTACGCTTCAGAAAAAATTAGGCAAAACAGCTGATGAAATTAGTGACTTATTAAATAAAGAGTCTGGTTTATTAGGCATATCAGAGCTTAGTAACGACTGTAGAACGTTGGAAGAAGAAGCTGAGAAAGGGCATGAAGGGGCAAAACTTGCTATCGAAATATTCTGCTATCGCTTAGCGAAATATATTGCGGGTTACCTTATTGCAGTGCCTTCCTTAGATGCCATTGTGTTCACTGGCGGTATTGGTGAAAATTCGTCACTTATTCGAGAAACCACTATGGGTTATTTCGCGCACATGGGCGTCACAATTGACCAACAAAAGAATCTCGACGCACGGTTTGGCAAGGGAGGCGAGATAACTGCTCCCTCATCTCAAAAGACCGTTTTCGTTGTACCCACGAATGAAGAGTGGGTGATTGCTGCTGAAGCGGCAACGTTCGCTTAAAAATGCCGTAAAAAGCAGGAGAAATTATGTCTCGTAAAATTATGCTGATCCCAGTTGGTTCAAGCGTTGGGCTTACAACAGTCAGCATGGGCCTTGTTCGCGCTATTGAAGAACAGGGCATTAAGCTCAACTTTTTTAAACCTGTAGCACAGCCTCGCCGCGGTGACAAAGGCGAAGAGCGCTCAACCGCTATTATTGCCCATCACGCCAGCGTAACGCCGATTACACCGTTTACCCTCGACTATGTCGAGCGAATGATCAGTAACGATAATACTGACGAATTGTTGGAAGACATTATTGAGCGCTTTGAGAATAACAGCGAACAAGATGCCGTCACGGTTATTGAAGGCTTGGTAACGACTAGGCACCACCCTTACGCTGAGCGATTGAACTTAGAAATCAGTCGCGCCCTTGATGCCGATATTGTATTCGTGGCGGTTCCCGGTAACGACGATACCGTTGATATTAACCACAGACTAGAAATTGTAGTGGATACCTACGGCGGGCATAAAAGTCGGAAGGTAGTAGGGTGTATTTTTAACAAAGTTAATGCCCCGTTTGACGAGCATGGCCGTTTGCGCGCAGATATCGGTGTTGTAGATAAGCCAGAGCACGATGAAGCTCGCTCAGCCGCGCTTAAAAATTTGCCCATTTTCAAAAAAGGGTTAAGTCTGCTTGGAAATGTAGACTGGAGCGCCGAGCTAGTCTCTCCCCGCGCTATCGACGTTGCTAAGCACCTCAACGCCACCTCACTCAATGAGGGTGACATGGCCAAGCGCCGACTCAGTAGCGTGACGTTTTGTGGACGAGAAATTCACAATATGACTCATGCGCTAAAGCCGGGAGCATTATTGGTGCTGTCTGGCGATAGAAGCGATGTTTTTGTGTCGTGCTGCCTTGCTGCATTAAATGGTACAAAGCTGGGCGCGCTGCTACTTACCGGCGGCTATGAGCCCGATGAGAACATAGCGGCTTTATGTAGCCAAGCCATGGAAACGGGGTTGCCCGTAATGTTAGTTAATACTAACACATGGCAAACCGCCCAGAACTTGCATACGTTTAATCAAGAAGTGCCGGTAGACGATAGTCAGCGCATTGAAAAAGTGATGGTGCATACCGCTGAAAGTTTAGATGCAGAATGGGTAACCTCGCTTACCGATAAAGTATCACGGCAGCGTAAGCTGTCACCGTCGGCATTTAGATATTACCTCACCAACCGTGCTAGACAGGTTAATAAGCGAATAGTGCTGCCAGAAGGTAATGAGCCTCGTACTGTTGTTGCGGCCTCAATATGTGCGAGCCGAGGCTTGGCAAGACCCGTACTATTAGGTGATGATACCGAAATTCGACGGATTGCAGAGCAACAGGGCGTGGTGTTAAGCGATGGCGTTGAGATTTTATCGCCTGAGCAGGTTCGCGGCGAATACGTAGAAGGTCTTGTGGCACTTCGCGGGCACAAAGGCGTTACCGACGTGGTGGCCAACGAATTACTTCAAGACAACGTGACCCTTGGCACTATGATGCTTCAACAAGACCATGTTGACGGGCTTGTTTCAGGGGCTGTTAATACTACCGCTAATACTATTCGTCCTGCGCTGCAGTTAATTAAAACGGCGGAAAGTGCCTCGTTGGTGTCATCAGTATTTTTTATGCTGCTGCCCGATCAGGTATTGGTCTACGGTGATTGCGCTATCAACCCAGACCCCAATGCACAACAGCTGGCAGATATTGCGATACAGTCTGCCACATCAGCGCAAATGTTTGGCATTGAGCCGAGAGTGGCGATGATAAGCTATAGTACCGGAACATCTGGCGCAGGAAGCGATGTAGAAAAAGTGCGTGAAGCAACTGCGATTGCCCAATCGATGAGACCAGACCTTCTTATCGACGGTCCGCTTCAATATGACGCAGCTGCAATTGAAAGTGTTGGTAAAAGCAAAGCGCCAAATAGCCCAGTAGCAGGAAAAGCAAATGTGTTTGTGTTCCCCGACTTAAACACGGGAAACACTACATACAAAGCGGTACAGCGTAGTTTTGATTTAGTCTGTATCGGCCCAATGCTGCAAGGCATGCGTAAGCCGGTGAACGACCTAAGTCGCGGTGCGTTAGTTGATGACATTGTATTTACCATTGCATTAACGGCTATTCAGGCAAAAGGCAACAGCTAATTAAGAGCTTCTATCAGAGGCTCAAATAAGCGCGTAGAAGATAAGCACGCAGCAAAGATTGTGCTACAGCACAGTGCATAGATAACGAATAGGGCTACGTCTTTAGGTGTCTACCCTTTCGTATATTAGTTAGCTGCACGTTCCTTGGCAACCGATATGTATGTTGACGAGCGAACAGTGTAGCTATGCTTATGATTTTCGCAAACGCCACGCACAAATAAACAACACCAGTACTAACAACCCAACGCCAAAGTCTTGCAAGTGGTAGTAGGGGGTAAACCCTGTGGTGGCAATAACGGGCGCACTAATATTGGCGGACTCAAACTGGGGCAGCCTTCCATCAATCCTACCTTTGTGATCAATAAACGCAGTAATACCATTGTTGGTAGCTCGCAACACCGGCCTGCCTAACTCCAATGCTCGCATTTGGGCTATTTGAAGGTGTTGAGCTGGGCCGTGAGAATTACCAAACCAAGCATCGTTACTCACGGTAACTATCATATCGGTATCGCTGTTTATGTTCGCAGTCACTTGGCGTGGAAAGGCAATTTCAAAGCAAATAGCGGGCGCAAGGTGAATGCCGTTGGCTACTAAGTTTTGCTGCTGAAAGTCTCCTCTAGAAAATGACGACATGGGTAAATCAAAAATAGGGGCTAAAGGGCGAAGCAGCGATTCAAAAGGCACAACCTCTCCAATAGGCAATAGGTGATGTTTCGAAAAGCGATTGTTATGAAAATACTGATAGTCTGGGTAAGCCGCGTCTGGCGTTTTTTTACCAAGTACAATTAAATTGTTCCAAGCCTCATCGGTTTCCCAGTTAAAGTTAACGATACCCGTGATGAGGGCCGTGTCTTCGACAAAGGCTCTTTCGTTTAACTGCGTTAAATAAGGCTGCGCGAGTGGCTCAAGCTTGGGCACCGCAGCTTCAGGCCAAATGATCAGGTCGCTATCCCACACCGTTTCCGTTAACGATAAGTACTTTTCCATGGTAGATGCGTCTTGCTCTGGCACCCAGCGAAGGCTTTGAGGAATATTTCCTTGTACCATGGCCACAGAATAACTTTTCGTTGGGCTTACCCAGGTGTGCTGGTGCAATAAAATACCGCTAATCAGCAAGCTTGCGGTTATAGCACTAGCCGATAGTAAGGTACGTTTGCTGTTAATGATGGCAAGCGATGCAGCAATAACAACAAGCAGAGCAGTGATACCCGTTTCACCAATAATGGGTGCGAACCCTGCTAGTGGGCTATTAATTTGGCTGTAACCTAAAGATAGCCAAGGAAAGCCTGATAACATCCAGCTTCGCAGCCACTCGGCAAGCACCCAAAATAGGGGTAATGCTAAAGGCCATAATTGCGGTTTAACACATTTAGCCGTCAGCTTAAAAGCGAGAGCAGGATATAACGCTAAATAGCCGCAAAGTAGCGCCATTAGCCCCACAGAGGCAATTAACGGCAGGCCACCGAAGTCTGCAATACTCACATGTACCCAGCTTATACCCGCGCCAAACCACGCCATGCCAAACAGCCATCCTGCAAAAAAGGGTGTGTGTTTTAATTTAATGATTTGTCGTATCGCAATAGCAAATGCTGGGATAGTGAGCGCCCACATGGAGAAGGGCGCAAAAGCTAGCGTAAGACTCAGACCGCTTACAATAAGCAGCAAATAAGGAATAGCGCGTTTTAGCATGGGTAGTTTTAGCATAGACGTAGACAACGCCTATGCTCCCTATTTATTCGAGAGAGGGCACCGATATCTTCAATTGAATTAAGCGACGTTTATCAGAGTTAGTCACTTTGAAGTGAATATCGCTAATTGTAACTTCTTCGCCAGTTTCAGGCATATGACCAAAGGCTTTTAGCACAATGCCACCAATGGTATCGGCTTCTTCTTCACTAAAGCTGGTTTCAAAAAATTCGTTAAAATCGTCTACAGGGGTTAATGCTTTTACTGAGTAGGTCGATTTATTTAGCGGGCGGATATCATCCGTACCGTCTTCTTCAATATCAAATTCGTCTTCAATTTCACCGACGATTATCTCTAAGATATCTTCGATAGTGACAAGACCCGATACGCCGCCGTATTCATCAACCACAATAGCCATATGATAGCGCTGCTGCCTGAACTCTTTTAGCAGTACGTCTACACGCTTACTCTCAGGAACAATGACCGCAGGGCGCAGTATATCGCGAAGGTTGAAGTTCTTTTCGGTGTTGAAAGCGAAGGAGAGAAGATCTTTAGCGAGTAAAATCCCTTCTATGTGGTCTTTATCTTCGCTAATAACGGGAAAACGTGAGTGAGCGGACTCGAGCATGATAGGAAGAAACTCTTCCACTTTTTGCTCAACATCGATAGTGGACATTTGGGCGCGAGGGATCATGATATCTCTTACACGCATTTCGTTAACCCCAATAACCCCTTCAATCATTTCACGGGTTTGTGGGTCAATTATTTCATTTTGTTCCGCATCGGTAATAACTGCTACCAATTCTTGTCTATTTTTCGGCTCGCCAGAAATCGAATTTTTTAGTTTATCTAACCAACTCTTGCCTGATGAGCCGTTGGTAGAGTGGGGGTTGTCGTCGCTCATAATATCCATTTTATAGTTTGTTCAGCACCAACGTTAAAATGCTTCTCGTTAGTCGTCAATGCTTTATTGTTTTAAATTTTAAATCGCTTTTAATCCACATGCTTACAGAAACTGTTTATAAAACCTAGGCAGTTTCTATTAGGCCGTCGATTAAACTTCGTAAGGGTTTGTTATACCCAAGGTAGAAAGAATTTCTATTTCCTTGCTTTCCATCACTTCAGCATCTTCGTCTGTAATATGGTCATAGCCGAGTAAATGCAATATGCCGTGAATGGTCATATGGGCATAATGATGCTCAACGCACTTTTTCTGCTCACTGGCTTCTCTGCTGATAACTGGCGCACAAATGATCAAATCACCTAGTAGACTTATGTCTATGCCAGGCGGCGCTTCAAAGGGAAAAGAAAGTACGTTTGTAGGCTTGTCTTTTTGACGGTAATCACTGTTTAACTGCTGGCTTTCTGCCTCGTCAGTAAAGCGAATCGTCACTTCTTGTTCGCGTAACTCTTCTGCAGATAAAACAGCATTAGCCCATTGTGCTAGGCTGTCGGCAGAGGGAATAGCATTAACTATTTCCTCTTCGCCTTCATACACATTTTGATAATCGATAATAGCGGTCACGAGTTGCTGCTTGAATCAGAACTGCCTACCGATGGTGAGCTTTGTTCCTGCTGCTGTCGCAATGCCTCTTCTTTCTTTTGCTTGCGAATGCGCTCTTGCTCGGCGTCATGTTCTTCATACGCACGAACAATGCGAGCAACTACCGGGTGGCGAACTACATCATCGGCACTAAAGAAGTTAAACGAAATATCGTCAACGTCACTGAGTACTTCAATAGCATGGCGAAGGCCAGACTTTGCGCCTCGTGGTAAATCTACCTGAGTAATATCGCCGGTAATGACTGCTTTCGAATTAAAGCCAATACGGGTTAAGAACATCTTCATTTGTTCTACCGTGGTATTTTGACTTTCATCTAGAATGATAAAGGCATCATTAAGCGTCCGTCCTCGCATGTAAGCCAACGGTGCAACTTCAATTACAGCGCGCTCCATCAGCTTTTCGACTTTTTCAAAGCCCAGCATTTCAAATAGCGCATCGTAAAGAGGGCGCAGGTAGGGGTCTACCTTTTGTGACAGGTCACCAGGTAAAAAGCCGAGCTTTTCACCCGCTTCAACCGCAGGGCGAGTTAGAAGAATACGTCGAACTTCTTGTCGCTCTAATGCATCTACCGCAGCTGCCACGGCAAGGTAGGTTTTACCCGTACCGGCAGGGCCAATACCAAAGGTAATATCGTGATTGACGATATTCGCAACGTATTGCGCTTGGTTAGGGTTGCGCGGCTTTATAACGCCGCGCTTAGTTTTGATGTTAACTTCTTTGCCGTAACCGCCTGTTGCGTCTTTTTCTATAACGCGGGCTTCTTGAATGGCCAGATGCACTTGTTCAGCCTCAAGGTCGGGAATACGGCCTTTTATAGGCTGGGTTTCAACATACAGAAGTTTCAGTAATTCGGTAGCACTGTTTATTTGCTGTGGCTCTCCTAGCACCTTGAACGCGTTATTTCGGTATGTTATTTCAACACCCAACCTACGCTCTATTTGCTTGATGTTGTCATCAAACGGTCCACATAAACTCGACAAACGCTTACTATCTGCCGGTTCTAACTCAAATTCATTACTTACCAATGTACTCAAACTTCTGTTTTCCTCGCTTTACGCTTTTATCTTAAATTGTTAATTAGCGCCACTGTGGCGACTGTTTTAGGCTGGGTTAAATTGGCCCACACCCAACTCGTTCGGTGATTCCGCTTGGTGTTTTGCTAAAATCGCTTGGGGCGATACCGCTACGCGCAAGCCCATTTCGCTTTCTCTGCGAATAACTTCACCGCGCAGTGAATTGGTAAATACATCTACCACGTTCACATCTACAAACTCGCCAATCATATCTGGCGTGCCTTCGAAATTAACCACTCGATTATTTTCAGTACGGCCAGAAAGCTCCATTGGGTTTTTCTTAGATGGGCCTTCTACCAAAATACGTTGCTCGGTACCCACCATATGGCGAGCAATGCGCAAGGCCTGCTGGGTAATACGCTGCTGTAAAAGGTGTAAACGCTGCTTTTTGGTTTCTTCGCTAACGTCATCTACTGCATCTGCTGCTGGTGTACCTGGGCGAGCACTATAAATAAAACTAAAACTTAAATCGTAATCTACGGCTTGGATCAAATCCATGGTAGCTTCAAAATCAGCGTCCGTTTCGCCAGGAAAGCCGATAATAAAGTCGCTCGATAAGCTTATGTTCGGGCGAATTTTCTTAAGTTTACGCATTTTAGATTTATATTCTAACGCGGTATGACCACGCTTCATCAAATTCAAAATACGGTCTGAGCCGCTTTGAACTGGGAGGTGTAAATGGTCAACCAACTCTGGAATACCCGCATAGGCATCGATAATATCGTCAGTAAATTCAACCGGATGCGACGTGGTATATCGAATTCGGTCGATTCCATCGATAGCAGCAACCAACTCTAATAATTCAGAGAAACGGCAAACCGTGCCATCGTAGTGATCGCCTCGGTAGGCGTTTACGTTTTGCCCTAACAAATTAACTTCACGCACACCTTGGCCAGCAAGTTGTGCAATTTCAAGCAGTACATCATCTACCGGACGACTAACTTCTTCTCCGCGCGTGTACGGCACAACGCAGAATGTGCAGTACTTTGAGCAGCCTTCCATGATAGAGACGAATGCCGTAGGGCCCTCAGCACGAGGCTCTGGTAAGCGGTCGAATTTCTCGATTTCAGGAAAGCTGATATCCATAACCGATTTAGCACCACCTTGAAGCTCGTTGATCATTTCAGGCAGGCGGTGTAGCGTTTGAGGACCAAAAACAAGGTCGACAAAAGGGGCACGTTGGCGAATGGTATCGCCTTCTTGCGATGCAACACAGCCGCCAACACCAATAATAAGCTCGGGCTTATCTTGCTTTAGGTTTTTCCATCGGCCAAGCTGATGGAACACTTTTTCCTGCGCTTTTTCGCGAATTGAGCAGGTGTTAAGCAAAATAATATCGGCTTCTTCAGCGGTGTCTGCCGCAGTGTAGCCATGCGTAGAGTCTAGTAAGTCTGCCATTTTATCCGAGTCGTACTCGTTCATCTGGCAGCCCCAGGTTTTGATATACAGCTTTTTAGTCATAACAACTATTCGTTAACCTGTTAAGTTCTGGTAAGTGGTTGGTGGAATGTAAAAAACGTCGCAAGCAATAGCGTATATTGTTGCGCCACACAACGCAGTTACGTTGAAGATGTTCAAAATAGCCGCATATTTTACCTGTTATGCAGCTATATTCCCAGCGTAATCCGATGATTACTGATTAATTAATTTCGGTAACAAAAATAGTACTGGCCTGATAACTTACGCTTAATTTGTGTTGGCTGCGGGTATTTTATATTCTTCATCATATTCAACGTAATAGTTACCACGGAGTACGAATGTACGATTTTTGCATTAATGGCGGCGGTATGGTGGGCGCAGCATTAGCCCTTGGGCTAGCGCAGCAAAATTACCGCGTGGTAGTGATAGAGCCAAACCAGCCTAAGGCATTTGAAGTAGAGCAAGGCCCAGATTTACGGGTGTCGGCGATTAGTGAAGCATCTGTCACCTTACTAAAGGCACTAGGGGCGTGGACAAACATTGAAAAAATGCGCTTAAAGCCTTACGTGGGGTTGAGCGTTTGGGATGACCCCAAGCACCGAACTGATTTTACTGCAAAGAGTATCGACGTACCTCAGTTAGGCTACTTTGTCGAAAACCGTTTGTTGCAGTTAGCCTGTCACGAGGCGCTAGTTCAGCATGAAAACGTGAGAGTTATCTTCAACGACAAAATAGACAACATTGCGCTGTCATCAGAAAGCGCATCAAGTAATTTAACGCCTAGCTCCAAACCAACGCCTAGCTCCGAAACTGATAAAAAGCCTAGCATCGACAAAGAACACTCAAGCGAGACAAGCACATACGAGCAAAGCGTGTGTATTACACTGTCTTCAGTCTCAAAATCTGCAAACACAAAGCCTTCAAACACGCAGATTCACGCTAAATGGCTTATTGGGGCAGATGGCGCAAAATCTCAAGTTCGCCAGTTTGCCGGTATTGGCACGTCAGGTTGGCAATATGGCCAACAAGCGATGGGCATTACCATTAAAATGGCAAAAGAAACTCAGGCTATTACCTGGCAGCAGTTTACACCAACAGGACCAAAAGCCTTTTTGCCTATGTACGACGAGTACGCATCGCTCGTGTGGTACAGCTCCCCTGAGGAATTAAAACGCCTAAAAGGTCTTAACAGCACGCAGTTAAAAAACGACGTTATCGACGCCTTTCCTGATGAACTTACTCAAAACAATAATGACTTTTCGGTTATCGACAAAGCAGCGTTTCCGCTTACTCGCATGCATGCCAGTGAATACGTAAGAGAGCGTTCGATATTAATTGGCGATGCTGCCCACACTATAAACCCCCTTGCAGGGCAGGGAGTGAACATTGGTTTTAGAGACGTACAGGCCCTTTTAGAAGTCACCGCACAAAATCTTGATATATCGTCTCAGGCGTTTTTTACTGCACTGAAAAACGATTACGAGAGGCCACGCAAACGGGACAACTTGTTAATGATGTCAGCAATGGATGGGTTCTACACCTTGTTTAGTAACGACATAGCCCCCATAAAATGGATAAGAAATCAGCTTCTTTCGGTGGCCGAACATGCAGGTCCAATCAAAAAAGAAGTGCTTAAATATGCTATAGGGATGCGTTAATGGAAGTTCTTATTTTACTGGCGGTATTGTTTGCGGCGTTAGTTATTGTTGTTCCACTTTTAGAGCGCTCTAAAATGCGCATAAGTAACGATGACGCAGCAAAGTGGGCGAAGTGGATTTGGCCACTAATGGGGTTACTTTTAGTGGCTCAGTTAATTAGGTTAGCGTTTTCGTAATGCTTCAATATGAGGTCATTGCGTAATGATTCAGTTTGAGGGCCATTGCGCTGCAAGGTCGTAAAGTACCTTATCAATCATTTTTTCAATTGCACTGTTGTCAGTTTGCAATATTGCAAAGGCTCGTAATCCCACAAATTGATTTTGCAGCCAATCGGCTGCAAACGCTACCGGCGTGGTATCTTGCAACTCTTTCGTCTCTATCGCTTTTTCGATGATGTTAGCGAAGCAGTTATTTAGTAACACCATTCCTTCAAGTACTGCTTTTTTGCCCACATCGCCAATCAGTTCCAACTCGGTAATCGATTTTACTAACAAGCATTGGCGCATGTATCTCAACTCATCAGGGTTAATTAAGGCAGTTTTAAAAAATTCCCGGAGGGATAATAGCGGGGTGTCGCTATCGGCCACGTTTTGCAGTTTTTCTTTGCTGTGAGCTACGTACTGCTCCACTACAAGCTTAAATAAGCCTTCTTTGTTTTGAAACCGTGCGTATATGCTTCCCGGACGCATGTCCAATGCTTGCTGAATATCGCGCATGCCAGAGCCTTGGAACCCCTTTTTCCAAAACAATATAGTCGCCTTTTCGACAGCATCTTCTTGTGCGTACTTCATAACATCATACTCAATACAAATTTGAACGTATGTTCAATTATCTCTCGAACAATGGATAAGGTAAACCCATTATTGAAAAATGCGGGTTAAAATCGACATCTACCAAAATTTAAGTCTCGTATTATAGTTTCCTATTTATGTTAACTTGAACGAGTGTTCAATTTTTGCTTGAACACTCGTTCAAATATGTGTAGTCTATCCATATTGCTTGCTAGCCATATTTTAGATAATCCTAGTAAGCTAGGTTTAAACGTAAGTAAATTCGGTATTAAATCAGTTAGGTAAATATGCCTTTCAGGGGTTGATGCCACTGAAACGATAGTGCGATTTTTAATAACGTGCGTCAGTTACACGTTTCGCTTTTTCATCGATAGTAAAAAGCAGAGCGTTGCCGTTGTCGTCTATATGTTTCAATTCGTTCACAGCATTAGGAGAACAAAATGACAGATTTTACTCTACATACAAAAGAGTCAGCGCCAGAAGCGTCTAAATCACTTTTGGATAATTCAGAAAAAGCATTTGGCATGGTACCGAACCTACATGCAGTGATGGCCGAAGCGCCAACGCTACTTGAAGGGTACCAAGTGCTGCACAAGCTCGCACAAGACACCTCGTTTAATGCAGAAGAGCTAACCGTTGTATGGCAAACGGTAAATGTTGAACACGCATGTCATTATTGTGTGCCAGCTCATACCGGCATCGCAAAAAGCATGCAAGTGCGTGACGATTTAATTGAAGAGCTTCGCAACGGTGAGACGCTGTCTGATAGCAAGCTAAATACGCTTAAAGAAACTGTGCTTGCGCTAACACGAGGTCGAGGAAATGCAGAGAAGTCTCAGCTCGACGCATTCTACAAAGCAGGCTACGAGCACAAGCAGTTGCTTGAAATTGTGTTGATATTAGCGCAAAAGGTAATGAGTAATTACACCAATCACCTTGCAGATACGCCAGTTGACGAACCATTCAAAAAGTTTGAGTGGTCACCTAAGTAATAGCTAGGCTGTAATACGAAAAACGGAAGCTTTCGCTTCCGTTTTTTATGTCTGAATCACCAAAGATACTAGGAAAAAATGTTCGTTAGGAAACAACCAATAGTTGAGGATCAACTTCTTCAACGGTTTGGGAAGTCACCTCATCTAGATAACCCTTTTTTTCTAAAAGCGCTTTAAGCTCGTCGCGTGTTGCGCATTGTTCATGTTTAACAAGGGCAATGGCCTCAATAAAACACGAAAGATGTACTGAAGATTGTGTTTCGGTCATGTGAGATTCTCTTTAACTTCTAGTTTCTTTAATTTCTGAGCTCGTCAACTTCTAAGCTCTTAACAACTGAGTATGTGGTCACTGTGTCTTTCTCATAAGACAACAGCGTGACAGTTGTATTACTTTTCTGTTACCGCAAAACGTTGTACGAGAAATAACTCTATATCTGAAATTGCCTCAAGTAGATTGGTTTTTTATATGATGATTATCTTTGTATGAACAAGGACTAAAAGTGGTTCACAAAGACTAAACCGTTGAAATTACTTCCTCATTTTTATCATATGTTATTACTACTTTAGTATTGAATGTCTCTCCACCTCTGTGTTTTACTTCGCAGTGTCAGCGGCGCGGCTATATCCAGAACGTCGTTTATAAAAATTCTTCTAATAAAAAATCTGACATTTAAAGCTGGTGTCCTAGGCTTTATATAAAGCTCAGTATCAATACTAATAATTACAGCGCTTTTTCCGACAAATATAATTTGTCTTCGTTTAGGGAAAGTGAACACCCTCAAATTCGTTAGTCTCGATAATGTCACCGCATAGTAGGTGCACAGGTCACTCTGCCTACTATCTTTGAGGTGATATTGAAGTTCATATATCTGTACATAATATCAACGCATACTTAATTCAGGAATATCACAATGCAACAGGCAAAACATAGCGCTACGGTTTTCAAGCTATCGATCATTGCAAGTGCGATGGCAGGGCTTGCCGTTTCTTCTCCATTGCATGCACAGCAACAGGCCTCAGAGCAAGCCAGCTTCGAGCAAGAAGTAGAACAAATACAGATTGTGGGGTCACGCCGAGTAGGGCGCACTATTAACGATTCACCAGTGCCTATTGATATTATTGATGCATCATCGATAGAGGCCACCGGGTTAACCGAAACCAACATGATCTTGAACTCGCTGCTGCCGAGTTTTAACTTTCCTCAGCCTTCTATTACAGATGGTACTGACCATCTGCGTCCAGCTCAACTTCGTGGCCTAGCACCCGATCACACATTGGTATTAGTAAACGGTAAACGTCGCCATACCTCTGCACTGTTAAACTTAAACGGCTCGGTAGGTCGTGGCTCTTCAGCCGTTGATTTGAACGCCATTCCAGCAAACGCTATTAAACGTATTGAAGTATTACGCGACGGTGCAGCGGCGCAATATGGTTCAGACGCCATAGCGGGTGTCATCAATATCGTGCTAAAAGATGCGAGTGAAGGCGGTGACATCTCAGCAACCTATGGTGCAAACGTAACCACAATGGACGGCGTGCCAAACCTAGACAGTGTCTCTACTAATGCCCAAGGCGACTTAGCATTTAATACAGGCTCTGATAGAGAGCTAACCGACGGTCAAACTTTTACCCTGCGCGGCAACGTTGGTTTTGAATGGGGCGATGATGGATTTGTTAACGTATCGGCAGAATATCGCGAGCGCGGGCAGGCAAATCGAGCCGATTTCGACCAAAGAGAAAACTATGCTCGAGATGCCAACGGAAATATCGATGAAAGAGAGTTTACCGTTAATCGCTACAACCACGTGTATGGCAATGGCGAAGTAGAAGACTATGCCTTATTTATAAACGCAGGTAAGGGTCTAAGTGATGACATTGAGTTTTATGCTACTGCTGGGCTAAGTAGCCGTGACTCCTTGGGTGGTGGCTTTTATCGTCGCGCTCAAGACAGCCGAAACATTGTAGATATTTATCCCAATGGCTTCTTACCGTCTATCCAAACGGATATCTCAGACATGTCACTTATCACCGGCATCAAAGGGTATGGTGATGTATGGAATTACGACCTGTCTCTAACTCACGGCAGCAACGAATTGGAATACAGCGTAGTAAATAGCCTAAACACCTCGTTAGGCGCCACGAGTCAGACAGACTTCAACGCAGGCACACTGGAGTACAATACCACTATATTCAATGCCGACGCTTCTCGACTGGTGGATACTGGCGTATTCTACAGCGAAATGAATTTTGCTATGGGCGCGGAATATCGCTACGAGAGCTATGACATTACCGCGGGGGAAGAAAACTCGTATATTCAAGGCACATTTGGGCCAGGTGGTGCAGTGACCGACCCAGTTGATGGGCCTTTTGGTGCAGCGGGCTCTCAGGTGTTTCCTGGCTTTACGCCAGCATCAGCAGGTGACAACAGCCGAAATAACTACAGCATTTATGTAGATGTAGAAGCTGACGTGACAGAAAACTGGAATGTTGCTGTTGCCGGTCGTTTTGAAGATTACTCTGATTTTGGCAGTACATTTAATTGGAAGGTATCGCAGAGATACACCCTAAGCGACGCCTTTGCACTTCGCGCATCGGTATCGACCGGTTTTCGAGCGCCGTCATTACAACAGCAGTACTTTACCTCAGTGGCTACCACATTTGTTGACGGAGAGCCTACTGAAACAGGCACATTCGCTCCTTCTAGTGATGTGGCACAAGCCCTTGGTAGCCCAGGCCTGGATGCAGAAGAGTCAAATAACTACAGTGCCGGTTTTACCTATTCACCCACTGCCGACTTTAATTTAACGGTAGATTTCTACCGCATTGATATTGATGATCGCATTGTGTTGTCGAACAACCTTTCAGGCCAAGCAATTGAAGGCCTGCTTGAAGGTACTGGTGCAACCCGTGCACGGTTCTTCTTAAACGCCATTAATTCCAGAACCGAGGGTGTAGACATTGTTTCCACCTACACGCTGAATACCTCAGATTTTGGTGCATTTAATTTTAACGCTGGCGTTAACTTTAACGACAACGAAGTCACAGATATTTTGGACGCACCAGCAGTGCTTCAGGGGGCAGGCTTTGATCAAGGCAATTTATTCTCAGATGTAGAGTTACGCCGATTTGAGACAAGCGCCCCAGATAGCAAAGTTAACCTAGGCGTTACCTGGTCTTACGATATCTATTCAACTACATTGCGCACAACTCGCTACGGTGAAGTTGAAGACCCGTCATCGGTTGAAGCACGAAACGAGATAATACCGTCTGAGTGGATTACCGACCTTGATTTACGCGTTGCTATTACCGACCAACTCGCTGTGTCGGTGGGCGCGAACAACATTTTTGACGTTTATCCAGAAGCAACACGAGACCTTGTAGACGAAGTTACAACGTTCTCGAATATATTCCCGTATTCAAGCTTCTCGCCTTACGGTTTCACTGGGCGCTATGTTTACGGTAAAGTGTCGTATAGCTTCTAGCATTGGGCTAACACCGCCTGATACTTTGCCTTAAAAAAGCCTCGCTGCTCTATAATGTGCAGCGAGGTTTCTTTATATTATTGTTTGTTAACGCTATACGTTTAACGCTCACTGCTGCTCTACATTAGCCACATTCTTATCACACGTTTTTAAAGGTTAGCTCTCTTGAAACCAACTCCTTTAAGCCAGTTCCTTTAAGCCAACTCTTTTAAGAACTCCTCTTTTAACATCAACTGTTCTTGTCAAACGTGATGTTGCCTCGGTGCTTGTCAACTAAAGCAAAATCTTCTTCAGGAATAAATGCGTCATAATCACGCTGAAGTTTTATCTGTGCTTCTTTACGTATTTTGCTGCGTCTAATCGCAGTAACGAAATTGCGCATTTCTTTATGGTTGGAAAGTGCTAATTCTGGCACTTGCACTGGTGAGCCGCTATCGTCTTTTGCCACCATAGTGAAAAAGCTATTATTGGTGTGTTTAACGTTGTTCGTTTTAATATTTTCAGTAGTTACTTTAATGCCTACTACAAGGGATGTATTGCCAACAAAATGCACTGTGGCATCTAGATGCAGTAAATCACCTACTTCTACGGGTTGTAAAAACTCTACGCCATCTACGGTAACGGTAACGCAATACGCTCCGGCGTGTTTACTCGCGCATGCATAAGCCACCTTATCCATCAGCGATAAAATAATACCGCCATGCACTTTGCCGCCAAAATTAGCGTAGGAGGGCACCATGAGTTCGGTTAAACGAGTTCGAGAAAATGCAACATTGCGAGGATTCATGTACTACCTTATTGTCAGTGAGTGAAACAAACGACCAAAACGATCGGATAAGTAAAACGCGCGTATTATCACTGGTAGCAAATGTATTTATAACGCTAGCGAAGTTTGGTCGATTTACTGGTCACGATTTTTCTGTTTAGGGTAAGCCCCTGTGTTTACAATAAATAAACTAACAATATTTGTGAAGGAATGGTTTTGTCTTCAACACATTTTTATCAGCCGAAAGACGGGCATGGCTTAGCTCACGACCCGTTTAATGCCATTATTGCGCCACGACCTATTGGTTGGATTTCCACGCAATCTACTCAAGGCGTTCTTAATTTAGCGCCCTACAGCTTTTTTAACGCATTGAATTACACGCCTCCTATTATCGGCTTTTCCAGTGTGGGTGATAAAGATTCACTTAATAACGCTAGAGAGACGGGAGAGTTTTGTTGGAACTTGGTATCTAAGCATCTTGTTGATGCCATGAACGAAACGAGTAGGCCTCTATCTCCTGAGGAAAGCGAGTTTTCAGCATCAGGGTTAGGCACCGCCAGCAGTCAGGTTATTGCGGTTCCACGAGTGAAAGAAAGCCTAGTGTCGATGGAGTGTAAGGTAACTGATATTACTCAATTAAAATCGGCAAAAGGCGAATTGGTGAACAGCTGGTTTATTATGGGAGAAGTGGTTGGTGTACACATCGATACCTCACTGATTGAAGATGGCGTTTACAAAACGCTGAAGGGTGAACCCGTGATGCGCGGCGGCGGTGCGGGGGATTATTTCTCTATCAGTGAAAGTAACTACTTTGAATTGCGCCGACCAGACGCAAAATAAATATGTAACGTAGCAGTGCCAACTATGAGCGGCAAATTAAAACGTTAGCTGGGAAAAGTAGCATGTTAAATATGAATTTTGATGAGCGGATGGTGATTGATACAACGCCAATGCCATGGCAAGCATCGCCATCGAGTACTGTTTGGCGAAAACCGCTAGAACGAGAAGCAAAAGAGTCGGGGCACACTACCAGTGTGGTCAGATATGAAGCTGGCGCGAGTTTTAGTGAACACGGCCACCCCTATGGCGAGGAGGTTTTCGTTCTAGAGGGGGTGTTTTCTGATGAGAATGGCGATTATCCTGCGGGTACGTATTTACGTAATCCACCAGGCAGTAAGCATAGCCCGTTTAGTAAAGAAGGGTGTGTAATACTGGTAAAATTAAACCAGTTCGACCAGCGGGATCTTCAAGAAGTTAGAGTAGATACACATAATACGCCCTGGCTACAGGGGCAGGGTGGCCTGCAGATTATGCCTCTGCACAACTTCGAACACGAGCATGTTGCACTGGTTAAATGGCCAGCCAAAGAGGTGTTTAAACCCCATCGGCACTTTGGTGGTGAAGAGATATTTGTGCTGTCGGGCACGTTTAAAGATGAAGCGGGTGAGTACCCTAAAGGTACCTGGATGCGAAACCCGCATATGAGTCAGCATCATCCGTTTGTTGATGAAGAAACCGTGATTTGGGTGAAGACTGGGCATCTGCCTGTGGCGCTATAGCTTGTAGTTTCTGAGTTAGAAGTTAGAAATTAAAGGCAATTGAGTTAGTCAGAGCCTACTAAAGTAGTGAGAAACCTACACCAATAAATATCTCGTACAAAAAAAGGCTTATGTTTAAAAACATAGGCCCTTTTTCGATTATACGCATTAACGGCTTATTTAAGACCGTTCTAACTTTAGGTTAGCTTAGCCAAACCAAGAGAGCGTCTGACTATTTCCAAATACCGTCTTCAGACTTACCTTGAATTTCGCAGTCGCCGGCTTTGTATTCCACCGTCTCTCCGCTGTCTTTCTTTTTAAAGTAATCTTTACTGATAGAAACAATGGTAGGCGTCATCCAAACAATGGCAATAATGTTGATAACTGTCATAAGGCCTAATGCCATATCGGCCATGGCCCACACTTGAGGTAGTGCTGCTTGTGCACCCCAGTAAATCATGCCTAAATAACCAATGGTGTAAGCTGCGCGTCCTGCGCGGTTATCTAGTTTAAACATGTGCAGATTACTCTCGCCGTAGGCATAGTTAGCGACTACCGAGGTGAAAGCAAACAAGCTTATTGCCGCAGCAACAAAGTCAGTGCCACCTTCGCCCAAATGGCTGCTCATTGCATCTTGTGTTAGCCGTATGCCTTCCATTTGTTCTGAACTAGAACCGCCAGCAAGTAAAATGATGAACGCGGTAGAGGTACATAAAATCATCGTATCTAAAAATACACCCAGCATTTGTATGTAGCCCTGAGACACCGGGTGATTAGGGTTTGGCGCCGCACTTGCCGCTGCGTGAGGTACCGAGCCACTGCCGGCCTCGTTTGAGTATAGCCCCCGCTGTATTCCGTTTTTAATTGCAGCCCCTAGCGCACCAGCTCCTGCTTCTTGAAGACCAAAGGCCGACTTAATAATGTCTAGCAGCATGGCGGGTAATTCGGTGATGTTGATAAAGGTGATGGTAAGGGCAACAAGCACATAACCAATTCCCATAAACGGCACAACGAACTCTGCAAATCGCGCTATACCGCGCAAACCGCCCACAACAATGAGCGCGGCAAGCAAAATAATGGCTATGCCTACATATTCGCTTTTAAACGCATAGGCGTTGTTAAGCGCGTCTGTAATAGTGTTTGCCTGTACCGCACTAAATACAAATCCGTAGCCAAAAAACAAGCACAAAGAAAAGGCAACGGCTAGCCAAGTTTTGTTTAATCCTTGTTTTATGTAGTAAGCCGGTCCACCGCGAAATTCGCCGTTCTCGTCTTTTACTTTGTATAGCTGTCCGAGTACGCTTTCAGCAAAGCCGGTGGCCATGCCTAGCAGCGCTATCATCCACATCCAGAATATGGCGCCAGACCCACCAAGAGAGATAGCCACGGCAACACCTGCAAGGTTACCTGTGCCAACGCGGGCCGATAAACTGGTACATAGCGCCTGAAAGGAACTTATCCCTTCTTCGTTCGACGTTTTACTGTTTTTAAGTAGCGCAAACATGTGGCCAAAATGCCGTAACTGCACGCCGCCTAGTTTTACGGTAAACCAGATACCGCACACTAACAGCATAACGATAAGAACTTGGCCGTCGCCCCACAAAATATTATTCACAAATGAAACGAATTCGTTTATCACGCACTTTCCTTCGTTATTATTTTATTTAGGTATTTTAGAAAAGACATGGCTTTTAACTGCTCACAAAAGCTGGAGTAAATACAGTGTCTAATTCAAAGAAGTCGGTAATACTAGCATGACCTAAACACAAATAAAGCCATAAAAGTGGCGGTTATTGTGATGAATTATGCATAACTTAAGAAAAAATATGCAAGCAGAGTAGGGAGCATTTATTTCAGGCAATAAAAAACCGCTCAAGAAAGCGGTTTTTCACAATATGGCTGGGATAGCAGGACTCGAACCTGCGAATGACGGGATCAAAACCCGTTGCCTTACCAGCTTGGCTATATCCCAATAGACAGGTAAAAGATGGTGGCTAAGGCGAGATTCGAACTTGCGACCCCATCATTATGAGTGATGTGCTCTAACCAACTGAGCTACTTAGCCTTTCTTTTGCAAATCATTAAAAAGCCGCTCGTTTGAGCGGCTCTCTAGAATTTGGCTGGGGTAGCAGGACTCGAACCTACGAATGACGGGATCAAAACCCGTTGCCTTACCAACTTGGCTATACCCCAAATGGTGCGGAAGGAGAGACTTGAACTCTCACGCCGTGAAGCACTGGAACCTAAATCCAGCGTGTCTACCAATTCCACCACTCCCGCATAGACACTAGCTGTTACAAAGTTGGCTGGGGTAGCAGGACTCGAACCTACGAATGACGGGATCAAAACCCGTTGCCTTACCAACTTGGCTATACCCCAACTTTGGTGCGGAAGGAGAGACTTGAACTCTCACGCCGTGAAGCACTGGAACCTAAATCCAGCGTGTCTACCAATTCCACCACTCCCGCGCAGCTAGACATTCCTAAAAGAGACAGTGAGAAGTGGTGGCTACGGCGAGATTCGAACTTGCGACCCCATCATTATGAGTGATGTGCTCTAACCAACTGAGCTACGTAGCCTTTCATACTTCTCTTCCCTCTCAGGAAGTGGCGCGTATTATGCGTATATGACTCGCACCCGTCAACCCCTTTTTTGCTAACTTTTTTTAAATGGTTAATATGTGCGCGGGGCCGTTCGAATAACATGCAAAACGCAGTGAATTTGACCAACCTAACCGTCAAAAGGGGGCAATATCTTTTATATTGCCCCTCGATATAGCTCCCTGGTATAGCTTCTAAAGATTAAAGATTAAAGATTAAGGATTAAGCGTTGCTTTTGTTTTGTAGTAACAAATATCAACGGGCCGTGGTGCGTATACCTTGTCGTGAAAAAACGGATTATCTAAGGTTTTGCCAGTATTAGTTCGCGATAGGTATTCTTCGTGCTTGGGCTGTTGAATATAATAATTAGGGTGATTATCGCTGTGAACGAGGGCTCGCCCTATTTTACTGTTATCGGTGACCTCTTGTATTACACCACCGTACTGGGCATCTCCCCTTGGTAGCTTCTGCAATGCAGGCATTCCGCTTACCACTCTTCCCACCACAGACATATTTCTGTCTAAATGACGAGGCGCTTGGCCAATCACAATATAAAACTCAGTGGAAGCAGTGTCTTTTTCACTGTTACGAGCAAACGCCACTGTGCCTGGGCAGTGCAGCCCCCACATTTCACCGCGCTGTTCGTCTAATCCAACTGCAAAGCCATCTAAAAAACCGGTTTTCGGGGCAAACATATCACGGGATTCAACAACATCCACGATTTGCGACAAAGGAAGTGTAAATTCAGCAGGAATATCGGCTAACAGCGCAGGTGAAATCTGCTCTTTATCGTGGGTATCGTTACTGCCGGCCTGCGCCACAAAGCCATCTACCACTCGATAAAAATACTGTTTATCGTAAAAGCCTGACTTAATAAGGGCTTTAAAGCGCTCTACGTGTTTTGGCGCAAGACTAGGGTTAAGTGCAATGACGACATCGCCGTACTCTGTGGTAAATGTCACCGTATCCTCTGACGGCACTTTATACCAATGGTTACTGCTGCCGCTCATTAGTGCTACTGGGTTGTCCGCACTGTGGGCTTTGGCACTATATGTTATTGCAAAGACGACTACACAGGCGATCATTAATCCAAGTAAGCCTAGGGGCTTGGATGGAGAGGGGGCTATGACATTATTTGTTGTGGCGTTATTTAAAGAAGAGCCTGTATGCTGTTTTCTATAGGAACAGCTTAATTGAGTGCTAGAGTACATCGGTATACCTATTTGTGTTCTATATACTTGTTATATCAGTAGCGCTAAGCGCCAACAATCAAAAATCCAAATAAAAAAGCCACTCTAAAGAGTGGCTTTCAAAACGTTATCTACTCGCAGCCCATAATAAGTAGGCTCACGTTAAAGGCTTACACGTTAAATCTGAAGTGAATAACGTCACCGTCTTTAACAATGTACTCTTTCCCTTCTAAACGCCATTTACCTGCGTCTTTAGCGCCTTGC
Organism: Alteromonas genovensis; assembly: GCF_010500895.1. GTDB lineage: Bacteria > Pseudomonadota > Gammaproteobacteria > Enterobacterales > Alteromonadaceae > Alteromonas > Alteromonas genovensis. The sequence continues at coordinate 139,958 of NZ_JAAAWO010000003.1, read as the reverse complement.
TCACCGTTATACTCCACAAAGTGGTCGTAACTAACGATTTCTGCGCGAATAAAGCCTTTCTCAAAGTCGGTATGAATTTTACCGGCAGCTTGCGGTGCAGTTGACCCTTCAGGGAATGTCCATGCGCGAACTTCTTTTACGCCAGCGGTGAAGTAAGTTTGTAAAGTAAGCAGTTCATAACCAGAGCGAATTACGCGATTCAGACCAGGCTCTTCTAGCCCCATGTCTTGCATGAATTCTTCGCGCTCTTCGTCTTCAAGTTCAGCAATGTCTGATTCGATAGCAGCACAAACCGCGACAACCGTGGCGTTTTCGCCTTCTGCAATTTCACGTACTTTATCAAGATATGGATTGTTCTCAAATCCCTCTTCATTCACGTTAGCAATGTACATGGTTGGCTTAAGGGTAAGCATATTCATGTAGCTAATCGCTGCATGCTCTTCTTTAGTCAGTTCTAAAGAACGCAGTAATAAACCTTCATCTAAATGAGGCTTAATTTTTTCAAGCACCTTCATTTCAAATTTCGCGTCAGCATCGCCGCCTTTAGCGCGTTTAGCCACACGATGCAGGGCTTTTTCTGTTGTTTCTAGGTCAGAAAGCGCAAGCTCTGTGTTGATAACGTCGATATCGTCTTGCGGGCTTACACGGCCAGCAACATGAACAATATTTTCATCGTCGAAACAGCGAACAACATGACCAATAGCGTCGGTTTCGCGAATATTTGCTAGGAATTTGTTACCAAGGCCTTCACCTTTGGAAGCACCCTCAACTAACCCAGCGATATCAACGAATTCCATTGTTGTTGGAATGACACGCTGAGGATTTACGATTTTAGCCAACTTATCCAAGCGAAGATCTGGCACAGGAACAACGCCAGTGTTTGGCTCGATAGTACAAAACGGGAAGTTTGCCGCTTCAATACCTGCTTTTGTTAATGCATTAAAAAGTGTTGATTTACCTACGTTGGGTAGGCCAACAATACCGCATTTAAAACCCATGGTATGGATCCTTGTCTGGAAAAGTTATATCTGGCTCGAACTCACGCTTTGTGAGCATGAAGTCGATTTTGCGCTTGTTTTAGGTCGTCTTTCAGTAAGATTTCAGTACAGCGTACCGCTTCATCCACGGCGCTTTCTATGGCCGCTTTTTCTTCTGCTGAAGGCTTTCCAAGAACATGTCCTGTCACTCGGCTTTTATGTCCTGGGTGACCGATACCAATTCGCAAGCGAAGAAAATCTTTATTGTTACCCATTCTTGCCACAATATCTCGAACACCATTCTGACTAGAGCTACCGCCAACTTTATACTTGGCTACTCCCGGAGGAAGGTCTAACTCGTCAAACGCCACTAAAATTTGTTCTGGCTCAATTCGGTAAAAATTCGCAAGTGCTGCTACTGCTTGACCACTTTTATTCATAAAAGTTGTAGGGTAGAGCAACCTAATGTCTTTACCAGCAATAGTAATTCGAGCGGCTTTTCCAAAGAACTTGGATTCGGGTTTTAGCGGGGTATTGTAGGTGTCAGCAAGCTGGTTAAGAAACCATTCGCCGGCATTGTGTCGGGTATTTTCATATTCGGGGCCTGGATTACCCAGACCCACGATAAGGCGAATATCAGCCAAGAGGATTATTCCTCTGTAGCTTCTTCTTCACCGTCTTCATCTGTTTCAGCAGCCTTAGGAGCTGGCTTAACAGTCACAACAGCAAGGTCGTGTGCTTCGTCGTCTTTACCAAGTTCAACAGATTTAACACCTGCTGGTAAAGTAACGTCAGACAAATGAAGAGTTTGGTCCATTTCAACGTTAGCAATGTCTACTTCGATGAACTCTGGAAGATCTTTAGGCTGACACGTAACTTCGATTTCGTTTACGTGGTGCTCAGCAATACCGCCAGCTTTGATAGCAGCAGACTTATCTTCGTTTGTGAAGTGAATTGGAACGTTAGTGTGAACGTCTTGACCAGCAATTACACGTTGGAAATCGATGTGTGTAATTTTTGGCTTGTACGGGTGACGTTGCATATCTTTTACTAGTACTTCAGTCGCTTTACCGTCTACGTTCAATGTAAGAACGTGAGAGTAGAATGCTTCAAAGTCAGCAGAGTTGTTCACTTTGTTGTGATCAAGAGTAATAGATACAGGTGCTTCTTCACCACCGTAAATGATACCAGGAAGCTTATCTTCGCGACGTAGGCGGCGGCTCGCACCTTTCCCTAGGTCTGTACGAACAGAAGCGTCTAGGTTAAAAATTGAATCAGACATTGTATGTCTCCAATAATAAGTTAATGATGTGGGTTTTTGCGACCAAAACCCACTGTTAACGCGCTGTTGGCCTAAGTAAATACTCTAAGAACATTACTCATAATTAGCCAATAGTCCACGACCCCGATTTTCAAGGGCGGCGAATTCTACCACCGCACACCCTAACTTACAATTGTAGAGGCAGTAAAAAAGCGCCTCGTAGGGCGCTTTTGTTTTCGCTGATATAAATGCCAATACTGTAAATGCCAATTATGTAAATGCCAATTATGTAAATGCAGCGCTCAGGCTATAAAATAGATCCAACGTACTGCTATCGGACTATTTCTGTATCGCGCTAATTTTTTACCGAGCTAGTACTTTATCAAGTTAGTACTCTATCGCGTCAATACTCTATCTCGTTAGCACGACACGATAGTGCGCTTTGCCTTCACGCAAGCGTTCAACCGCTTCATTGATTTGGTCGAACTTGAAGGTTTCAGTTACCGGTTCAATACCATGCTGCTCAGCAAAATCTAGCATAGTTTTGATGGTCGCCGGGCTGCCCACAGGAGAGCCGGAAACGCTTTTTTGACCGCCGATAAGGTTGAATGCGCCAATATCAAGTGGCTCTAAGGTTGCGCCTACAAAATGTAAACGACCTTTTGGCGCAAGCGTTGATAAGTACAAGTTCCAATCAAGTTTTACATTGACGGTAGAAATAATGAGGTCGAAACGGCCTTCGGCTTTTTGTATCTCATCTTCATCGCGACTATTAATGGTGTCGTGAGCGCCTAATTCGTGGGCTTCTTTCTTCTTAGACTCACTTGAGGTGAATGCTACTACTTTACAGCCCCAAGCATTCAAGAATTGCAATGCCAAGTGGCCTAAACCACCAATCCCCACAACGCCGACTTCAGAGGTAGGTTTAATATCAAATTGTACAAGGGGATTAAATACAGTGATACCACCACAAAATAGCGGGCCGGCTTTCGTGCCGTCTAGCTTTTCAGGCAATGGCACAACTGCGCGGGCTTGTGCACGTACTTTTTCAGCGAACCCACCGTGTCGACCGCCAATGGTCATGGTCGCTTGCTGACACAAATTATGATCGCCTTCTTCGCAGGTACGACAGCTGTTGCAGTATCCTGCATGCCAACCAAGACCAACACGTTGTCCAATCTCCAAAGAGGTGACGTGTGCACCTACTTTGCTTATGGTGCCAACTACTTCATGACCTGGCACAAACGGGTATTCAGTAAATCCCCATTCGTTGTCGAGCATGCTTAAATCGCTATGGCAAATGCCGCAACTCTCTACATCAATTTCGACATCATGACTGGCTAATTCCCCAGGATCGTACTCAAATTTCTCTAGCTTTCCACCGGGTTCTTTTGCTGCATATGCGTTTATCATTGTGTTCATCCTTAATTACATTTGCTTAATATTTCTGTTGATTAAAGATGGTTACGCTTAAATTGAAGTTACGATCAGCACGCATTCATTATTGCGTGCTCACTCGGTCAGTATTATTACTGTGTTTCAACTCGGTTAATAACTTTGCTGGTGTCGAGCACTTTAACGTTGAGTACTTCTAACACGGTGCCAAATTGTGTAATGGTCATCATTTCGGGTTTGGTTACTCCCTCAATTTCAACAATAAGGCCATTTTGATGATAATCCTCATCCAAACCATGTAGCGTAAACCGGTCGCCGCTTTCAGTAATAAACGCAAAAAAGCCGCCTTCTAATTCTTTATAAATAATGCTGCCTTTCAACGTAACACTATCGTTAACACTCACTTCTTTAGCTTCAGCTTGTGTCATTGGCTCGGCTTTTAATTCAGTGGGGGCGTTTTCCTGCGCCTTTATTTTGTCTGTTTTAGCGTCTTCTTTTTCGTACATTGTCGACTCCACTTTTTTATCTTCTTCTGTACAAGCAGATATACTGAGCGCTGCGGCTAAGATGAGAAGTGTATAGGGGGCTTTCGTTTTATAAGTTCTTATTGTCATGGGTACATCCTCTGTTTTTATTAAACATAAACCCTTCTGATTGAGATTGAAAGTGCTGCAATCAAAACACCTGAGAAGTACGGTGAGAAGTATGGCAAAGACAGCAAGAACCACTTATTTGCGTTTTTCATAGCACTGCGGCCTCTTTTCACCTTACAGGTCATGACGATAACGTATTAAGGGTATATGCTGTTTGTTCGACTTTATTCTAAACACTATCGAGGTCTACATGAAAACAATTGGCTATGCAGCGCATTCTTCAGATGCCCACATGGAACCGTATCATTTCGAACGCAGAGCATTGCGCGACAATGATGTGGCCATTGAGATCTTATACAGCGGAGTGTGCCACTCTGACCTGCACACGGTAAATGGTGATTGGGGGCCTCAACCTTACCCGTTAGTACCCGGGCACGAAATCGTGGGTAAAGTGATTGATATTGGTTCAGACGTGAGTGATTACAGTGTTGGCGATCACGTTGCCGTCGGTTGTATGGTAGATAGTTGTCAAACGTGTGACCAATGTGAGCACAGTGAAGAACAATACTGCCGTAACGGCATGACGCCTACCTATGGTGCGCCAGACAGAATTTCTGGTGAAACTACTCAAGGTGGCTACTCCAAACATATTGTGGTTCGCCAAGAATTTGTTTTGCGCGTACCCGAGGCGTTAGATATTGCTAAAACAGCACCTATTCTATGTGCTGGCATTACCACCTATTCACCGCTTAAAACCTGGAATGTAAAAGCAGGCAGCCGAGTAGGTGTTATAGGTATGGGCGGTCTAGGGCACATGGCGGTGAAATTGGCTGTAGCCATGGGCGCCAAAGTGACTGTTATCTCACGTTCAGATTCGAAAGCGAAAGATGCGAAATCAAGTGGCGCTGACGGTATTTTGGTATCAACAGACAAACAGGCGATGAAAGAAGCTGCGTCAACGTTCGATTTAATCATTGATACTGTTCCAGTGAAGCATTCTTTAGATCAGTACACGCCGCTGCTTGATATTGACGGTACGTTAGTTATCGTTGGTCAAATAGGGCCTATGGAAGAATCTATGACAGCGCCACTAGTAATGGGTCGCCGCCGCGTTGCGGGTTCGCTTATTGGTGGTATCAAAGAAACCCAAGAAGTATTAGATTTTTGCGCTGAACACGGCATTCACCCTGAATGCAAAGTGATAAAAGCAGAGCAGGTAAATGAAGCTTTCGATCATTTGAGAGCCGGTGATGTAGCACATCGCTTTGTTATTGATATGGCAAGCTTATCTGTATAGTACTTTCGCTGTAGCGGATTCAATATCTCTATAGAAAAAAACTACATTAAAAACACCGGTCGCTTGCGCCGGTGTTTTTGTATCAATTCTGTTTCCCTTATTAGGCCACTCACTCTTGTTCCTTTGAACATCTTTTCATACTGTGTATTGCGCTGGTAAGTGAGTAGGTGAGTAATCCGTCATTTTTGTGTCATACGAGCGTCATAGTATTAAGTATTACTTTTCTATCTGTATGAATTATGTCAATTAATGACCCTCAAGTTGTAGGTCGAAGCACCTTTTCAAAGCACGACAACTGGCAGCGCTGGCTACTGCTGGCTTTCTTAGTTTATGTCATGCTGCTTGCGGTAAGCATGATAGGCAGTGGTTTTAAATATGCTACGGGTGAGCACGCTAGAGAATTGTTTAGCTTTGCGTCTAACCCTATTATGGGGCTTATTATTGGCATGGTGTCTACCGCGCTTATTCAATCATCTAGTACGGTAACCTCGATTATTGTAGGTATGGTGGCTGGTGGCCTTCCTATTACAATAGCCATACCTATGATGATGGGTGCGAATATTGGTACTAGCATTACCAATACATTGGTGAGCTTAGGTCATGTCGCTCGCAAAGATGAATTTCAGCGTGCTTTTAATGCCGCTACTATTCACGATTTCTTTAACGTTATGTCTGTACTTATATTCCTACCCCTAGAAATGGCTTTTGGTATTTTAGAATATCTTAGTGGTGAAATTGTATCGCTATTTAATACTTCACAGTCGTTGTCACTTGAAGGAGTGAACCCTATAAAGGCGGCCACTCAGCCAGTGACCGATGTGGTGACCAACCTACTTCAGTTTTTACCTTCCATCTATCCAGGCGTGGCTAAAATTATCATTGGTATTGGCCTTATCATGCTGTCGATAACCTATATGGGTAAAATAATGAAGTCTCTCATGGTAGGTAAAGCAAAAGAGCTGCTGCATAAAAGCATTGGGAAGGGGCCTATTTCAGGTATTACTTCCGGTGCAGTAATGACAGTGCTAGTACAGTCATCATCTACCACTACCTCTCTTATGGTGCCGTTGGTAGGCAGTGGTATTTTAAAAGCGCGAGATATTTACCCATTTACCCTGGGCGCTAATATCGGCACGTGCATTACTGCGCTTATTGCCGCGTTGGGAGTAGTAGGGGTGAACAGTGGGTTTGCTCTTCAAATTGCGCTAGTTCATTTAATTTATAACGTGCTGGGCGTAACCGTTATTTACGGCATACCGCTATTGCGGGAAATTCCTCTTAATCTGTCATACCGATTATCGGTAGTGGCTGCGGAGCAAAAGCTCTATGGTGCTGCTTATATTGGTGGACTGTTCTTCATTATACCGTTAGGTGCCATATTCACGACCATGTGAGATGTTAGGCATTGATACCTGAGTACAAGCCACAAATCAAAGCAGACATGGGCCGCTTACAAAGAGCTAACAGGGAGAGCCACTTGAAAGAGCACGCAGGGAGCGTTTACACAGAAAGCTTACATAGAGAGCTTACATAGAGAGCTCACACAAAGAACTCATATCGAGAGAAAGAGTCATCCTGTGTTACCTAACATATAGAAAAACCACAGGTTTCGTTATATGGTGATGTGAAATTTACGGTAACACTGCTTTTTATGAATCACGATATGAATTTAGTTTTTATACATGGCTCCGGCTGTAGTCATCACGTTTGGTCACATCAGGTTTCTTTTTTTCAAAATAGTGTGGCTGTAGACCTGCCTGGACACCCAGAGGGCGATGCACTCTTAAGTGTTACTGCCATGTCTCAATGGGTGTTAACTACCTTAGAAAAGCAGAATTTAGATAATGTGGTGCTGGTGGGGCACTCCCTAGGAAGTGCAGTGGTGTTACAAGCAGCGCTGGCACATTCACACAGAGTAAAGGCACTGGTATTGATTGGTAGTGGCTCAAGATTAAAGGTACTGCCTCAGTTTTTAAGTGCACTTACTGAAATAGTAGAGAAAAAAGGGCCACTGCCAGAGTTTTTACTTACACCTAATCAAGGAATAGATGAGCCGCTTAGAACGCAAATAAATACAGCGATGAAAGAAAACGGTTCTGCCGTCATGCTTACAGACTTTCTAGCCTGTAACGACTTCGATGTGATGAATGAATTAAGCAACATCACAATACCGGTGCAATTGATAGTAGGGAGCGAAGATGTGATGACGCCCGTTAAATATTCGCGCTTTCTAAACGAGCAGCTGCCGAACGCGAGTCTCAGTGTTGTTGATGGTGCTACACATATGGTGTTTGCGGAACAGCCAGATAGCGTTAATCAGTGCATACAGCGCTTTATCAACAGTATAAGCGACTGACAAAGGGTGCGGCCTCTTTTCTTCTAGCAATAAAAAAGCGAGCTTACGCTCGCTTTTTCTGCTGTACTACTGAGTTACTCAAGGACGCTAAGGCTGAGAGTAGGTTAGTACTCGAACATCGCTGAGATTGACTCTTCATTGCTGATACGACGAATGGTTTCAGCCAGCATTTCAGATAACGTAAGCTGCTTTACTTTACCCATTTTGCGCATTTCAGTGCTTAACGGGATAGAGTCGGTAACTATAATCTCATCAATAACAGATTCGCGTAAATTCGTTACTGCATTACCTGAGAAGATAGCGTGAGTAGCATAAGCATACACTTTACGAGCACCATGGGCTTTTAGCGCCTCTGCCGCTTTTGCAAGCGTACCGCCAGTGTCAATCATGTCATCCACAATAATACAGTCGCGGTCTTTAACATCACCAATAATATTCATTACCTGAGCAACGTTCGCTTTAGGGCGGCGTTTATCAATAATGGCTAAGTCAGTGTCGTTAAGCAGTTTTGCCGTTGCACGAGCTCTTACTACACCACCAATATCCGGAGATACTACAACGGGGTCAGCAAAATCACGTCTTACCATGTCTGCAAGTAAAATAGGTGTACCAAACGCATTGTCTACTGGTACATCAAAGAACCCTTGAATTTGCTCAGCGTGAAGATCGATAGTAAGAACACGGTCAACACCCACGTTTGACAAGAAATCTGCCACAACTTTTGCAGTGATTGGTACTCTTGCTGAACGAACTCGACGGTCTTGACGAGCGTAACCAAAGTAGGGAATTACCGCAGTAATACGGCCTGCAGATGCGCGGCGCAGTGCGTCGATCATCACAATAAGTTCCATCAGGTTATCGTTGGTAGGGGCACACGTAGACTGGATAATAAAAACGTCCGAGCCACGGACGTTTTCATGAATTTCTACGCTAATCTCACCGTCGCTGAAACGGCCAACTTTGGCATTTCCTAGCTTGGTGTAGAGACGGTCGGCGACTTTCTGGGCAAGTTCTGGTACGGCATTACCTGCAAAGAGCTTCATATCTGGCACAAGTGGTTTCCTCAGTGCGTTGATAAAAGAGATTTGGCTGGGATAGCAGGACTCGAACCTACGAATGGCGGGATCAAAACCCGCTGCCTTACCAACTTGGCTATACCCCAATTTTTAAGTTCTGTCCGATGTGGCGTTCACGCTATTATTATTGTTCTATTTTATTCAATAGTGGTGAGCTATTTACGCCCTTTGCAACAAACCCTTGCCAAGCGTTAGGCATTTTTGCCATAACCTGCTCTGCTGAAGTTTTGTCGGAAAAAGTAGCAAATACGCATGCACCTGTGCCCGTCATTCTCGACGGTGCGTAGTGTAACAACCACTGTAATAAATTTGCAACTTCCGGATGGCAATTCGCGACTAATTGCTGACAATCATTTCGAGTTTCTTCAAATTTATAGTCTTTCCACTGAATTGGCGGCGTATTTCTAGGCAGGTCAGGGTGGGTAAACACCGCGCCAGTGCTCACGTGTACATTGGGGTTTGCCACCAAATACCACTTTTCGTCTTGAGGAGCTGGCATGATGTCTTCGCCAACACCGCCCGCAAATGCTGTTTTGCCTCGTACAAATATGGGTACATCTGCCCCAAGGGCTAAGCCTAATTGCGCCAATTCGTCTTCATTCAGTCCGGTACTCCAAAGCTGATTGAGGGCTACTAATGCGGTAGCTGCATTTGACGAGCCCCCGCCAATACCGCCACCCATAGGTAAACGCTTATTCAAAGAGATGCTAACACCGAATGGTGTTTTCGTTTTATTAGCGAGTAATTTGGCCGCTCGAATAATGAGATTTTCTTCGTCAGGTACGCCTTCAAGGGGCGTCGCCATGGTTATTTTTCCATCATTAGTAACGTCAAAAGCAAGTTCATCACCATAATCGAGCATTTGAAACAGGCTTTGCAGCTGATGATATCCATTATCAAAACGGCCAAGTATATGTAAAAAGATATTCAGTTTTGCAGGTGAGGGCCACCACTGTTGTTTTTGTTCGCTGACCTGGGATGCGCCATTAGCGTTAACGTTTTCTGTAGTAGCCTTACCCTTTACAGAGCGAGTTATGGAAGAATCAGGTGTTGAAGAGTCTTTCATTAAAGCGCCAGCCATTCGTAAATTTTTATTTTAAGTTGGGTCTGCGGTGCCAATGGCGTTTCTGCTTGGGTAAGCGTTATGCTGTGCGGAAGCCATGCTCCGTTTTCTTCGTTGCCTTTATCGGCACCCTTACTGGCCTCATCGGTATATACTTTGCCGTATTGGCCATATTTTACAGACCAATTGCTACAGCCCATACAGCCACTTTCAAGGGTATTAACAAGACCCTTATCAGTAAGGGTAAAAGTATCATCTTTAAGAGGGAGCCCTTTTACCCAAGAGAGCAACGGCGCAACGGGAATGACAATGCCGGTTGTTTTGTAGATGAGTAATTCAGGATCTGCATCGTAGTACGTTTCGCCATCGGCAGTTAATGAGGACTGTTTACTGGTTACATTTAAGTCAACCATGCTTACGCCAAGAAAATTACTTAATCTAAAATCAAAATCACCTGAATCGTTTTTCCAGACTAAATTTAAACTCGCTGCCTCGTTGCCTTGTCTAAATGCGATTTTTCCACGCATTTGCCAGTGGCGAATTTCTGCCACTTTTTCTAATTGAGATGTGAGGTTTACTGCGTGCTCTGGGCCTTTTGGAGCAGTTGTACAGGCACTTAAAAACACGCCCGTTAAAATTAATAAAGTAATTGCACGCAACATGGTGTGAAAAATTTCCCTGAGAGTTAAAGCGAAAACATCGCATATATTATGTGAACACAGTTTCACGAGCACTTTCAATCATTTTGGCTTTTTCGTACAATGCGCGTCCGACGTTGCCAGCATAGATTTTATGACTTTACTTGCCCTTGGCATAAACCACAAGACAGCACCAGTAGCACTTCGCGAAAAAGTGGCTTTTACACCAGATTCTCTGGTGGAGGCGCTTGCGAGCTTAAAAGCTGTGGACGGGGTTGATGAAACTGTCATTGTGTCAACATGCAACCGAACCGAACTTTACGTCAACACGCAGGATGAGAGCGGCGAAAAAATCTTGCAGTGGCTCAGCGACTTTCATCATCTAGATGTAAAAGAGATTGTGAATAACAGTTACCTGCTCACAAAAGATGACGCCGTTAAGCATATTATGCGCGTGGCAAGCGGCTTAGACTCGCTTATTCTTGGTGAGCCGCAAATTCTAGGGCAAATTAAGCAAGCATTTGGCGATGCTAGGCATTCAGGGATGGTTAGCAGCGAGTTCGATAAGCTATTCCAGCATACCTTTAACGTGGCTAAACGGGTTCGAAGTGAAACCGATATTGGTGCAAACGCTGTGAGCGTTGCCTATGCCGCAGTGCAGTTAGCGAAACACATTTTTGCTGAATTGCCCAAACGCTCTGTACTTTTGGTAGGAGCAGGTGAAACCATCGAGTTGGTAGCTCAACACTTAAAAGAGCAAGGTGTGAAGCATTTGGCCGTGGCCAATCGCACAGTGGCAAGAGCAGAGGCACTGGCGCAAAAGCTCGATGCCACCGTGTTTACGCTATCTCAAGTGCCCGAACACTTAAAAGAATTTGATATTGTTATTAGTTCAACCGCCAGTCAGCTTCCGTTAATAGGGAAGGGCATGGTGGAAAAAGCGCTCAAACAGCGTAAAAATATGCCTATGTTTCTCGTTGACCTCGCTGTACCAAGAGATATTGAGTCTGAAGTTAATGAGTTAGGCGATGCATACCTTTATACCGTTGATGATCTTCAGCATATTGTGCAGAAAAATTTAGAAAACAGAGAACAAGCCGCGCAAGAAGCACAAAAGCTCATCGATAAACAAGCTAGCGACTACATGGCCTGGAAACAGTCTCAGCAGTCTATAGATTTAGTTAAGCAATACCGTCAAAAAGGGCTACTGCACCGGGACGATATTGTTGAAAAAGCAAAAGCACAGCTTGAAGAAGGCAAAAGCGCAGACCTTGTATTAGAGGAAATGGCGTATAAGCTAACCAATACATTGCTGCATCCAACAACATTGGCACTGCGTGAAGCTGCTAAGCATGACGACCCGTCGTTAAGTCGTTGGATGGGACAGGCATTAGATTTATCTGATAACTCATCAGATGAAAATAAATAAGGTAATAAGAAGAATATGAAAGAGTCGGTCGTTAGAAAACTCGAACACCTCGTTGAGCGTTTCGAAGAAGTTCAAGCTTTACTTGGAGATCCTGACGTTATCGGCAATCAGGACAAGTTTCGCAATTTGTCAAAAGAGTTCAGTCAGCTTGAAGGTGTTGTTGATGGCTTTAATGCTTATCAAAAGGCACAGGAAGACCTTGCCTCAGCACAAGAGATGATGAACGAAGATGATGCCGAGATGCGTGAAATGGCGCAGGAAGAATACAAAGACGCGAAAGCCGAAATAGAGCGCCTTGAAACCGAGCTTCAATTGCTACTGCTGCCAAAAGATCCTAACGACGACAACAACTGCTTTTTAGAAGTGAGAGCAGGTGCGGGTGGTGACGAAGCGGGTATTTTTGCCGGCGATCTGTTCCGCATGTACAGCCGTTATGCGGAAGCCAAAGGTTGGCGTGTAGAATTAATTAACGCCAATGAAGGTGAGCACGGCGGATACAAAGAAGTGGTTGCTAATATTAGCGGTGAAGGCGTTTACGGTAATTTAAAATTTGAGTCTGGCGGACACCGTGTTCAGCGCGTACCGGAAACTGAGTCTCAAGGCCGTATTCATACATCAGCGTGTACGGTAGCGATATTACCTGAAATTCCTGAATCTGAAGCCATTGAAATTAACCCTGCTGAACTTCGAATAGACACTTTCCGCGCCTCGGGAGCGGGTGGTCAGCACGTTAACAAAACCGATTCTGCTATTCGAATTACTCACTTGCCTTCAGGGCTTGTTGTAGAGTGTCAAGACGAGCGTTCTCAGCATAAAAACCGTGCGAAGGCCATGTCGGTATTGCAGGCTAGATTGAACCAAATTGAAGAAGAAAAGCGTGCGGCGGATGAAGCGTCTACGCGTAAGAGTTTGGTAGGAAGCGGCGATCGTTCAGAGCGCATCAGAACCTACAATTTCCCACAAGGACGAGTGACTGATCATCGAATCAACCTGACTATCTATCGTTTAGATGAGGTTATTGCTGGTGATCTAAGTCAACTTATCAATCCTATTTTGCAGGAACATCAAGCAGACTTACTTGCGTCTTTATCTGACGAATAGCATGCGTATTGATGAAGCCCTGAAATGGGCTGTTGCGTTGTTAAAGGGCGGGGAATCGCCCTCTGTCGATGCTAAAGTACTGCTAGCCAATGCCCTGAACGTAAATCAAACCTATTTGTTTACCTGGCCCGATAAAGTGCTGGATAGCCAATCGCTTCACACGTTTCAAAAAGCGGTAGAGCGCAGGCGTCTTGGCGAACCCGTGGCCTATATCATTGGCGAGCGGGATTTTTGGACGCTCAAGTTAGCCACATCTCCCCATACTCTTATACCTAGACCCGATACAGAAGTGCTGGTAGAGCAAGTGCTCAAGCGCATACCCAGCGACGTTAATGATCAATCGACTTCTTCTTTTTCTATTTGTGATTTGGGTACTGGTACGGGGGCTATAGCGCTAGCACTGGCATCGGAATTGCCTCATATACACGTGACTGGTGTGGATTTTAAAGCGCAGGCCGTAGCCCTAGCCAAGCAAAATGCCGTAAACAATGGCATAGAAAACGTCACATTTTTACAAAGCGATTGGTTTAGTGAACTCAAAGCCAAGCAGTTTAATATTATTGTCTCTAACCCGCCCTATATTGAAGACTCAAGTGATTATCTATTAGAAGGTGATGTAAAGTTTGAGCCTAGATCGGCGCTTACATCGGGCGAAGATGGTCTTCGTGATATTCGGCACATTATTAGTGTCTCTCAAGCGCATTTGTTAACAGGTGGGTTACTTGCATTTGAGCACGGTTTCAATCAGGGCGCTGCGGTGGGTGAATTACTCAGTAAGGCTGGCTTCAGTGATATCGAAACAATTAAAGACTACGGTGGGAACGACAGGGTAACCCTTGGCCGCTGCTACTAAAAGTTTTTACACGGGCCGGTGAAAGAATGTACATTAAGGACTACTCTCTTTCGGTAGCGATAATAAAAATATAAAGGAAATATGCCCGATGAATGACGACTTTCTTTTTGCAGAGGATGAAAAAGATACCAGTACTGAAAATCTTGGCAGTTGGAAAATACTGATCGTCGACGACGAACCTGAGGTTCATACCGTCACAAAGCTTGTACTCAATGACTTCATCTTGAACGGAAAGACTATAGAGTTTATCAGTGCTAACAGCGGCGAAGAAGCAAAAGCCATGTTTCGAGCGCACAACGACATTGCTGTAGTGTTGCTTGATGTGGTTATGGAAACCGACGACGCTGGTCTTCAAGTAGCAAATTACGTTCGCAATGAATTGGATAATCATTTCACTCGCATTATTTTGCGCACCGGACAGCCTGGTCAAGCGCCAGAGAAAGACGTCATCATTAACTACGACATTAATGATTATAAGTCTAAAACAGAGTTAACCGCCCAAAAGCTCTTCACTGTCATCATTGCGGCCCTACGCTCGTACCGCGATATAATGGTGATTGAAGAAAATAGAGCTGGCCTTGAGAAAATTATTGATGCGTCTGTGGATTTATTTTCTTCTCAGTCTTTAGAAAAATTTATGCAGGGTATAATCCAACAGCTAGCGTCTATCCTCGGTTGTTCAAAAGATGCGGCCTACATTACAACGGCTGTTGCGACGACATCACGCACTCTTGATGTCAACAATGATAAACGGGATGACGACGAGCTGTATGTTTTTGCCGGCAATGGTGAATACTCTGCTAAAGAGGGGGTGGCCCTCAAAAATGCAGTCAGCGATAAAGAGTATGCGTTGTGCGTGCAGGCGATGCGAGACAAGCAAATAGTATACGCAGACGATCACGTTGTGGCGTATTGCAATAGTAAGTCACATAAGGGTGCGTTACTTTATCTTTCTGGGTTGCCTAGACGGTTATGTGAAAGCGATAAGCACCTTATCAAGCGTTTTTCTAACAGCGTTCAGTTGGCCTTCGATAATGTACTAAAAACCGTAGACTTAGAAGGAACGCAAAGAGAAATCATTGAGCGCTTAGGGCACGCACTAGAGCATGAGTCTAGTGATGCAAACCACATTAAGCGCATGGCTGAAATGGCAGGGCTGATGGCTAGTAAACTGTCAATGCCAGAGCAAGAAATTGATACGTTTAAACTTGCAGTATCGCTACACGATGTGGGCACTTCACACGTACCTAAAGCGATATTGCATAAAACGACAGAGTTAACAGAGGATGATATTTTTGCTATCCGCCAGCATGCTGAGTTTGGCTACCAAATTCTAAAGGATTCTTCTCGCCCTACCATTCAGCTAGCGGCTACTCTAGCGCGTCAGCATCACGAGCGATGGGATGGGGAAGGGTATCCAGAAGGCTTAAAGGGCGAAGAAATAGATCAAAAAAGTCGTATTGCAACGCTGATTGATGTGTTCGACGCTTTGCTGAATGAACGACCCTACAAGCCAGCCTGGAGCGTTGAAAAGGTAGTTAATACATTAAAAGAAGAAAGTGGGCGGCACTTTGAGCCAACATTGGTTACTCGCTTACTTAATAATTTACCTGCGTTTCTGGCTATTCAGGCGCAGTATCCCAATAAAAATCTATAACAGGAATATTCAATATGTACATGATGGCGAAACACCTTCACTTGACCGCAGTAGTGCTCAGCATTCTCTTCTTTATCTTTCGATTTGTGTGGGCTCAATTTGATGCCACCGTACTGTCCAAAAGATGGATAAAAATCTTACCACATATTATTGATACCATATTGCTTGGCAGTGCACTGTGGCTCTGTGTCATTTTATCTCAATACCCGTTTGTTAATGCATGGCTCACCTTCAAGCTATTTGGCGTTGTTCTGTACATCGTGTTTGGCTTGTTTGCGCTTAAAAAAGCAAAAACTGCTGCAGGCCGTTGGGGCTTTTTTATTGCAGCATTGGCTGTGCTTATGGCAACGGCAATGGTTGCGGTCACCAAGCAACCACTTTTCTAGAATTCGTTATCGGAAGTCATAATGTCTGAATCTAAACAAGTAATTCGCGTTGGTAATGTTGATGTTGCCAACCATCTTCCCTTCGTGCTTTTTGGCGGAATGAATGTATTGGAGTCGAGAGACTTAGCAATGCGTATCGCTGAACACTATGTTGAAGTAACGCAAAAACTCAATATTCCCTACGTGTTCAAGGCGTCGTTTGATAAGGCAAATCGCTCTTCTGTTACCTCATACCGCGGCCCGGGTATGGAAGAGGGCCTGCGTATTTTTGAAGAGATTAAATCTACTTTCAATGTGCCGCTTATCACCGACGTACATGAACCTCATCAAGCTGCGCCAGTGGCAGAAGTGGTTGATGTCATCCAGCTACCGGCCTTCTTAGCTCGGCAGACCGATTTGGTGGTCGCTATGGCGAAAACCGGTAACGTGATTAACGTTAAAAAGCCTCAGTTTTTAGCACCCCATGAAATGCGTCATATCATAAGCAAACTCAGTGAAGCAGGTAACGACAAGGTTATTCTGTGCGAACGAGGCAGCAGCTTTGGCTATAACAACTTGGTGGTTGATATGCTGGGTATGGATGCAATGAAAGCCTATGCACCGGTAATATTTGATGCGACCCATGCGCTTCAAATGCCAGGCGGCAGAGCTACATCGGCGGACGGTCGTCGTGCGCAAGCGGCACAGTTGGCAAGAAGTGGAATGGCGTTAGGTTTGGGCGGTTTGTTCATTGAAGCCCATCCTAATCCTGATGAAGCAAAATGCGATGGCCCGTGTGCGTTGCCACTGTCTAAACTTGAGCCTTACTTGCTGCAAATGCAAGCATTAGATGAACTCGTGAAGGGCTTTGATACCTTAGACACAAGTAATTCTTAACTGGGTAAGTAATTTTAAGGAAGGCTGATGACGTATGCCGGTGAATTACACCGGCATCCGAATCAGGTGTGAAGAGGTGTTATTCGCCGTTTGCGACGTCGTTTATTTTATTACCTTTGGACTCTTCAACTTTAGACTCTGCATCGTGATAAAATGCTAACAAGCTGTTGTGCAGCGAGATTTGAGTTTCTTCTAATAGTATTGCCTTAGACTGCTTTTTAACAACAATGTGCGCGTCATTCGCTGGCAATACGTCTGCCATTTTCACATTGGTCATTGCAGTATTAATCAGAGAGGAAAGATTGATCTTTTCTGGTTGTACGTTAGCATTCGCAGCAGCGCTAACAAACGCCATAACTGATACACTTGCAAGAAGTAGTTTTTTCATTTTCACACCTAATAAAAATAATTTAATAAAATGTGTTTATTTGTTAATGCGGTTAACAAATAAACATCATAAAAGACTGAAATCAAAAGTTCTTTTTAAATTTCGAGCAAATTGTAGTCAGTTTTAATAAAGAGTGAAAACGATTAAAAGTATGGCTTGCTATTAGTTTATCTAATGCTATTGTCATTTACAGGTAACATTGGATCAAGAATACGGTATGCATCGACGTCTCCCCCCGCTAAATGCACTAAAAGCCTTCGAGGCTGCAGCTCGTCACCTGAGTTTTACCAATGCTGCAGATGAACTATTTGTCACGCAGGCAGCAGTAAGCCATCAGATAAAAGCTCTTGAAGAATACTTATCAATGAAATTATTTCTAAGGCGTAATAGAACCTTGCTGCTTACCGAAGAGGGCCAGGCCTATTTTCTTGAATTGAAAGACATTTTTAAGCACCTACAAGATGCTACTGAGCGATTGCTTGCCAAAGGCAGCAAAGGCGCAATTACGGTGGCAATGCCACCAAGCTTTGCCAGTCAGTGGTTAGTGCCCCGTATAAGTAAATTTAGCCTGGCACATCCAGATATTGATGTTCGTATTAAAGCCGTTGATTTTGACGAGGGCTTTTTGGCTGATGATGTTGATGTAGCTATCTACTATGGCAAAGGGCGCTGGACTGGATTGCAGGCCGACCAGCTTCATCGGGAGTTTTTGACACCTCTTTGTTCACCCATGTTATTTCAGGGGCCAAAGCCGCTTTCCACCTTATCTGATTTACGTCACCACGTACTGCTTCATGATATGAGCCGAGCCGCATGGAAAAACTGGTTGAAGCACGTGGATGTGCTTGGGGTGAATGTAAATCAAGGGCCTGTGTTTAGCCACTCAATGTTAGTGCTGCAAGCAGCTGCGCTAGGACAGGGAATTGCGCTAGGGAATACTATACTCGCGCGCCCTGAAATTGAGGCAGGACGATTAGTTATGCCTTTTGAAGAGCGCGTTGAGAGTAAAGATGCGTTTTATCTGGTATGTGAAGAGTCTCAGGCTGAACTTGGCAAAATTGCAGCTTTCAGAGAGTGGATCCTCGCTTTGGTAGAAGAAGAGATGGACAATGTTTGATATTGAAATAAAGCGCTCAGGCTCTCCAGTAGCCCAGTTAATATTAGGTCATGGCGCTGGGGCAGGTAAAGAACACGAGTTTATGCAGACTATGTCAGCGCTTTTGGTTGAGCGAAATATCGATGTGGTTTTGTTTAACTTTCCCTACATGCAAACCATCAAAGAAACAGGTAAACGCCGTCCTCCCGATAAAGCTGACATATTGCTTCAGCATTTTCATGACGTAGTGATGCATATTGAAGCTAGTTCCGTTAAAACTAGCTGTGTTGAAACTAGCTGTGTTGAAACTAGCACGCTAAAACAAATCGATGGTGAGTATAAGCACGCTTCGCTACCTATTTTTATAGGAGGCAAGTCTATGGGAGGGCGCATGGCTTCGATGATCATAGAAGACATGCCATCCGTAAAGGGGGCAATTGCCTTCGGTTATCCCTTTCATCCACCGGGGAAACCTGAGAAAACACGTACTGACCATCTACAAACAGTGAACAAGCCGCTACTTATTGTGCAGGGGGAGAGGGACACCTTTGGTACTAAAAGCGAAGTGGCGGAGTATGCCTTGTGTCCGTCTATCGAAATCTCTTTTCTCGCCGATGGCGATCACAGTTTTAAACCGCGAAAAGCCAGTGGATTTACCCAAGAGGCTCATATAAAAGCGGCTGTGGATAAGGCATATGATTTTATCATTAAGACTGTAAAAGGACATGTGGATGACTAACTCAGAGCCGGTTATAACACCTCAGATTAAAGCGGACACTACCGTGGCTAAGGTGTATGTGATTATTGGTGCTGCGGCTGCCGGTTTGGCGGTAGTGCTAGGCGCCTTTGCTGCACATGGGCTTAAAGCGATATTGTCACCAAGTGAGCTAATCACCTTTGAAACCGGTGTTCGCTATCAGATGTATCATGGCATTGCACTGTTGTGCTTACCAGGCCTTGCTGCACTGTTATCTGTTAAATGGGCAAACCGCGTTGCCAGGTGTTTTGTCACCGGATGTGTTTTATTTAGCGGTAGCCTTTATGTGTTAGCAACAACAGGCATTAAATGGTTTGGGCCAATTACACCACTAGGCGGTGTGTTTTTTATCGTTGGCTGGATTTTGCTTATTGTCGCGTTAGTCAAAGGTAAAAATTAACACAAGCTGGGCTTACTGCCTAAAAGCAAACGCCAGACTAGCAAAAGCAGCAAACGTGTAAAAATAAGAAACTAGCAACAAATGAATACTATTAATGGCTAAGCACTATTAATAGGCGAAAATCAGCAATGGGTAAAAACGAGCAATGAGTAATAAAAGCGTACTGGCGTACTGTCGGCCCGGGTATGAAAACGATACCGCTAATGAAATGACCACTCGCTACGGTGAGGTGGGTCTTTACGGCTATCCGGTATCAAAGAAAAACAGCGGCTTTGTGTTGTATCATCTATACGACGAAGGGCAGTTAGGTCAAGCAGCTAGCCAATTCGCGGTAAAAGAAACGGTATTTCCACGTCAGCTTATCGCCGTTCTTGCTTCACTTGAAGACATAGAAAAAGAAGACCGAGTAGGCCAAGTATTAGAATGCCTAAAAGATATCGAAAAGCCATTTTCTCTTTTTGGTGCAATCGATGTGGAATACCCTGATACGGAAGACGGTAAAACCCTCGCTAAGTTTTGTAAGAAGTTTACTGTGCCACTGCGTCAGGCCTTGCGTAAGGCGGGTTGGCTCACGGCCAAAGAAAACACAGGTAAAGCAAAGCTGCATATATTCTTTGAGTCTTTCGAAACCTGTTATATCGGGTATTCATTGCCAACGCATGCAAGTAAAGATCATTTGGGTATATGTCGCCTAAAGTTTCCAATCGATGCGCCAAGTCGCTCTACGCTGAAACTTGAAGACGCGCTCGTAAATATGTTGAGTGCTGAGCAACAACAAAAAGTACTGCGCACCGGCGGGCGGGCAGTGGACCTTGGCGCGTGTCCCGGTGGCTGGACTTATCAGCTTGTTAAGCGGGGCATGTATGTCGAGGCCATTGATAACGGATTAGTGGCCGACACATTAATGGAAACCGGTCTGGTTGAGCACCATGCGGTTGATGGCTTTACATATAAACCACAATTTGGTCGCGTCGATTTACTTGTGTGTGATATGATAGAGCAACCCGATCGGGTGGCAAAGTTAATGGGCGATTGGCTAGTTAAACACTGGGCAACTCACGCCATATTTAATTTAAAGCTCCCAATGAAACGGCGCTTTGAGACAGTCGAAGAGGCTGTAGCGTTAATTAAGACGCGATTGAACGCATTGGAAGATGGGTTCTCGGTCAAGGTGAGGCATCTCTACCACGATAGAGATGAGGTTACAGTAACAATAGTGCGCACTTCAAAAGATGAGGTGTGATTTTGTTATTTTTAAAAAATGTCAGCAGTTTTTAAATTGTTGATTTTAAAGAAAAAGAATTAATGGTGGCTTGATTTTGTACAGCCGATTTATCGGTTTGTACTAAAAAAGGTATAAATTTGGTACAGAAATCCTTATAATCCAGCCGATTTTTTACTCTGAACCAATTGAAAGTGAACTAATGTCAGACTTATCTCATTACAGAAACATTGGTATTTTCGCCCACGTAGACGCGGGTAAAACTACCACAACAGAACGTATTTTGAAGCTAACTGGTAAGATCCATAAAACCGGTGAGGTTCACGATGGTGAATCTACTACCGACTTCATGGAACAAGAAGCCGAGCGTGGTATTACTATCCAGTCTGCAGCAGTAAGCTGTTTCTGGAAGGATCACCGTTTCAACGTTATCGATACTCCTGGACACGTTGACTTCACAGTTGAAGTTTACCGTTCACTTAAAGTACTCGACGGCGGTATCGGTGTATTCTGTGGTTCTGGTGGTGTTGAGCCACAATCAGAAACTAACTGGCGTTATGCTAACGAATCAGAAGTTGCACGTATCATTTTCGTTAACAAACTTGACCGTATGGGCGCTGACTTTTACCGCGTAAAAGAGCAAGTGCGTAAAGTACTTGGTGCGGTGCCACTTGTTATGACGTTACCTATCGGTATCGAAGATGACTTCGTTGGTGTTGTAGACGTTCTTGAGAAGAAAGCGTACGTTTGGGATGACACTGGTCTTCCAGAAAACTACGAAATTAAAGACGTTCCAGAAGACATGGTAGACCTTTTAGAAGAGTACCATGAGCAGCTTATCGAAACTGCTGTAGAGCAAGACGATGACCTAATGGAAGCGTACATGGAAGGTGAAACTCCTTCTGTAGAAGATATCAAGCGTTGTATCCGTAAAGGTACTCGCGACCTTGCTTTCTTCCCAACATACTGTGGTTCAGCATTCAAAAACAAAGGTGTTCAACTAGTACTTGACGCTGTTGTTGATTACCTACCATCTCCTACAGAAGTTGACCCTCAACCTCTAATGGACGAAGAAGGTAATGAAAACGGTAAGCACGCGATTGTTTCTGCTGATGAAACTTTCAAAGCGTTGGCATTCAAAATTATGGATGACCGTTTCGGTGCACTAACATTCGTACGTATTTACTCTGGTAAACTGAACAAGGGTGACACCATCCTTAACTCGTTTACAGGTAAAACTGAACGTGTTGGCCGTATGGTTGAAATGCAAGCTGACGAGCGTATCGAACTGTCTAGCGCACAAGCGGGTGACATCATCGCTATCGTTGGTATGAAGAACGTTCAAACTGGTCACACACTGTGCGACCCGAAAGACAAAGTAACTCTTGAGCCAATGGTTTTCCCAACTCCAGTAATCTCGATTGCTGTTCAGCCTAAAGATAAAGGCGGAAATGAGAAGATGGGTATTGCTATCGGTAAGATGATTGCAGAAGATCCTTCTTTCCAAGTTGAAACTGATGAAGATTCAGGCGAAACCATCCTTAAAGGTATGGGTGAGCTTCACTTAGATATCAAAGTAGACATTCTTAAGCGTACTTACGGCGTTGACCTTATTGTTGGTCAGCCACAGGTTGCTTACCGTGAAACTATCACGCAAGCAGTTGAAGATAGCTACACGCACAAGAAACAGTCTGGTGGTTCTGGTCAGTTCGGTAAAATCGATTACCGCATCAAGCCAGGTGAGCAAGGTTCTGGCTTTACGTTCAACTCAACAGTTGTTGGTGGTAACGTACCTAAAGAATTCTGGCCTGCAGTAGAGAAAGGCTTCAAGTCAATGATGGGTGAAGGTGTTCTTGCCGGCTTCCCAGTACTAGACGTTGAAGTTGAACTTTACGACGGTGGATTCCACGCAGTAGATTCATCTGCTATCGCATTTGAAATTGCAGCGAAAGGCGCATTCCGTCAGTCTATTCCAAAAGCAGGTGCACAACTTCTTGAGCCAATCATGAAAGTTGACGTATTTACTCCGGAAGATCACGTTGGTGACGTAATCGGTGACCTTAACCGTCGTCGTGGTATGCTAAGTGACCAAGAAGCTGGTTTAACTGGCG
This sequence comes from Alteromonas genovensis, assembly GCF_010500895.1. Lineage (GTDB taxonomy): Bacteria > Pseudomonadota > Gammaproteobacteria > Enterobacterales > Alteromonadaceae > Alteromonas > Alteromonas genovensis. Next base: position 117,026 of record NZ_JAAAWO010000003.1, on the reverse strand, counting down.
TTCGCATTAAAGCAGACGTACCGTTATCAGAAATGTTTGGTTACATCGGTTCACTACGTACAATGACGTCAGGTCGTGGTCAATTCTCTATGGAATTCAGCCACTACGCTCCATGTCCAGGTAACGTATCTGACAAAGTTATTGAAGAAGCGAAAGCACGTAAAGCCGCTAAGTAATTAGCGCTTTACCGCCACCGGTTAACGGTGGCTTCAATAACATCAAAAGCCAGTCTTCATGACTGGCTTTTTTGTGCCTTAATTTTAGTGCGTGTTAATCTTCGCCTTACAAATTTTGGTCCCAGTTTAGGCATTTTGCTGGCGAATGGATTTTTTCACGGTATCAAAGTGCTTTTTCATCATTGATGTTAAATGTGACTTATCAAGGTTGTCACTTTCAGCACTGTATACGCTTTCATTAAAAAGTGCTGTCATAGAGTGAAGCGACGCTTTCGTGTCGTGTGTTAAATAGCTGTCCACTTGCTCAAGGTATTGCTGAGGAGATAAGTGGTGGCGATTAACGCCTGTGCGCTTTTCAACTAGGGCGAGAGCATTTCTATAAATTCGTTGGTGCTTAGGTAGGTTGGGTTGACGTTTTATTGGAAAAAAGTACACCAACAAAATAACTCCTACAATACTCAAACTACTAAGAAAAACGGCAGTCATCTTTTTCGTGGTAATCTGGCCTAACAGGTCTTCCAGTAAGTCTTTTTGCTTATTGGCATCAAAGCCTAAAATCCATTTGCTCCACTGGTAATCCATTTGTCTCATCCAGTTTTGCAGGGTCATAAAGAGTGCCCCTTCACTGAGGTCACCCAATAAGCCGCTTGTTCTTTTCTCGCCAAAATCGGCTAGCGCTTGCTCTAACCCAAAACTTAATCGCGACGGCGCAACCATGCTTGTTGGGTCGAAACGTTGCCATTTGTCATCGATGAGTGCCTCAACCCAAGCGTGAGCATCGTATTGTCTAACTTGTAGTACGTTGTCATCGAGTTGCTCGCCACCTTGATAGCCGGTAACCATGCGAGCGGGGACGCCTGCAGCGCGAAGCGCAAAGGTCATGGCACTGGCATAGTGAGCGCAAAAGCCCGCTTTTTCTTCAAACAAGAATGTGTCTATGGCGTCAACGGGCATGGCGTTTGGTTCAAGGGTGTAAGTAAATCCTTGTAGTCTAAAGTAGTTCATTATGGCATTTGCTAATTCTGTAGGCGTTGTATGTTGCTGTTTTAATGCCAAGGCCCACGCTCGAGTTTCCTCGTTCGTTGTTGCGGGTAGCAGGCTGTTTAACTGACGCTCGAAATCTCCGGCCGCATTCTCAATCGTGGCACTCGGCACATAGGTAAAGTAAAACGATTTTTTACTCATCAAGGGGGTTGATGATCGCAGTGTGTAGTCAAACTGCGTGTTCACAAAAATCGTGTTTTTTGCGTTATCTGGCTCAGACAACGCTAATGAAAATAACCAATTTTGCTTGGTTGGCTCAACAATCATTTCATATGCGGTGGTACTGGCGGTGTCAGCGGTTAAAATCTGGGTTAAAGGTGGTGTTTTTTGCAATAAAGACAGCTGTCGCTCTGCTTGCTTGCGTCTGTCGCTTATCGACCATGTTTTGCCATTAAAGTCTTCCATAACTAGCGCTCGCCAATAGCGCTGCTGAGGTAATGGGATATCATCATTCGACTGAAACGTGGCTGTAAAGGCAAGGTCTGATGATTTAGCTAAAGATGCAATGTCGCCTGGCGTGACGGTATCAGAAAGACCCGTTTGCTGAGATTTAGACGTGGGCATTTGCCAAAGGGGAGGCAATTGTGGCATCACTAAAAAAAGTAGTGCAGCGATGGGGATGGCTTGAACGACCAAAGTAGCGACAAACTTTGCACTACTGCTAAAGGGCGTAACTGGGCCATGGTAGTAGGCTAGGGCAAGCAGTAAAAATATAAGCACGCCAAGATAGCCCACCCATGCAACCATGCTAAGCGCAGAAATAAATCCGCAGCCAATGAGAAAAAGGCTGGTACAAAAAAGTAGGTGAAAATCTCGCTTACTGTCTAGCAATATAAGTTTGAGTGCAAAGGCCACTGCCAGCAAATTTATCATGCTATTAAGTAACCCGATGGAGAAGCCAAACCAGGTTAGCGCAAAAAGCGATAGCACCGCTAAAAGGTTTATGGTTCGAGAGTGGGGCAGCTGACTGCTTCTCAAAAATACAAGCACTCGCACAACAAGGGCGCACATGCCTAACACTATCACCCACGCCATGAGTTCATCGGTGAGCGTGAACAGCAATACGCCATAGGCAATGGCGAGCATCAGATACGAGGTGGACTTGTGAGATGACATGAGGCTATGAGATGACAGAGGCCTGCTAGTTGAATGCGACGGATTGAAGAATGCTCCCTGGCGTTTAAGAAAAGCTATCATGACCTTGCAGCCTTACTCATCTTTTTAGCCGGGCTAGTCTTTTTAGTATGGCTAACCTCTTGGGCATTATTTCCAGTTCTGTTGATATAAGCATTGTTCTCAAAGGGCGAGCTTGTATTGCGCAAACATGCCAGCGCTGTTAAGCATTGATGAGTGTGTGTCTCACCGCTTGAAGGTTCAATATCGATAGACTGATATTTCAACCCGAAATGATTGCCTTGTTGGCTTTGTTCCAATACTTGAAAGGTAAGCAGACTGATGGCAGTTTCTGTTTCCACGTTTGCATCAACAGACAGCAACTGCTTAAGCTGCAACGGATCTGCAAATTCTTTTACTACCCAGTCGCCACTTTTCGCAACCTGTTTCCATACTACTCTATTTAGAGGTAGGCCTTCTTTGTAGTCGGTTAAACTGTGAAAGTCTGAACTACTTTGAGCAGACGATGCTGTATTGTGTGTGTTTTGCTCTGACTCATCGTTAGAAGCGCTAACCTTGATCACCTCACCTTTAAGGGGCTTAGCATACACCACAACCTCGGCGCTAAAATCGAGGTGAGTCCAGCATTTGTAAAGGCCAAGTGGAAAGTCGCATGCCAGAGTGAGCCGCGGCAGCGTATACACGCCACGGGTTCTGTGTGTAATAGGAATGGGAAGTCGCTGCGTTGTATGTTGAGCGTTGCCGTTGTCTTTCGCACCAAGAATGAATGGATATTGAGTTTTGTGACCAAACCAGCTGGCCACAATATTTCCTCTGCTCTGCTTGCTCAGATTGTCTTTGCCTCCCGACATATCCTGTTGAACAACCGCTAGGTAAAAAGTGCCTGACTGATGACAATGAAAAGGCGCTAACGGCATCGATTTTACCGCTAATCGCGCAAAATTTTGATGTGTATAGAATAAAGTGAGCAGCATGACACTCAAAAGTATATAGCTAAGAAGAACCATTAAATTGTTTTGGTAATTCGTACCGAGTAAGAATAAACACAGAGACATTATAATAAATGCCCACCCAAAGCCGGTGGGCAGTACAAAAATATTGTTCATTGTTAAACGGTGCTGAGAAGCGGGCGGAATACGCTTGTCTAACCATCGCGTGACTAAGGACAACCAACGGTGGGAAAAACGCTGTTTTACAGTTCGTTTAAATATCGATATCACGACGGCAATGCTCTATTAGGCAGCAAGTGGATCAACACTTTCAAGCAACTGTCTACTCAATACAATTGATGAAGCATTGTCGCCAAAGGTTGCACCCTCATTGTGTTGTGATGATGAAAGACGATGGGCCGTTATCGCTGTAAATACAGCCTGTACATCTTCTGGCGTGGCAAAGGCTTTGTTTGAAATAAACGCCCATGCCTTGGCGCCTTGTAATAACGCGCGGCTAGCTCTAGGTGATAGCGGGTTAGGATAAGTCCCGTTGTTGCGACTTTCATTTACCAACATAAGGATATAATGAATAAGCGCATCACTGGCGTGTATGTTATTCACTTCCTGCTGCATGGTTTTTAAGCGTGTTTCATCAATGATTTGCTCAAGCGGTGTTGTTGAGTTTGTTTGTTTTAGCATTGCCTTTTCTGCATCCCATTGAGGATAGCCAAGGGATATACGCATAAAAAATCTATCGAGCTGCGATTCTGGCAGTGGATAGGTGCCCGACTGCGAACTGGGATTCTGTGTCGCAATAACAAAAAACGGCGATGGCAGCGCGTGAGTTGTCCCATCAATACTCACCTGACGTTCTTCCATTGCTTCTAACAGCGCACTTTGTGTTTTAGGGCTAGCTCTATTGAGTTCATCGGCAAGAACAACTTGACTAAAAATGGGGCCGTGACGAAACGAAAACTGTTTATCGGTGTTGGTTTCACCGCTGTGAAAAATGTTAACCCCGAGCATATCTGAGGGCAGTAGGTCGGAGGTGAATTGAATACGCGAATACTGCAATCCAAACACCTGAGAAAGCGCATGTGATAGCGTGGTTTTCCCCATGCCTGGCAAATCCTCTATCAGCAAGTGTCCGTTTGAAAGCAAGCAGGTCAGAGCCAGTTTTAGTTGGTGTTCTTTGCCGAGAATCTTCTCTCCTAAAGCATGTAAACTCTTTTCAATTTCTGAACGCATAATGTGTCACTATTTGTTGGTTATTATGGGTTATAAGCGCCTGTGCGTTATAAACGCGAAGACATTAATATGTTGTTACGGTTTTCCCTTTATTTCGGCGCATTGAAAGTTTCTTTCATGAGCATAGTAGCAATGTCGTGTATTTGCTTTCTGCTGTGCTTTAATACCAAGGTATATTCTCTGATTACCCAAATGCTTATCAATTAGCGCAAATCAAGTGTCATTTTGTGCTGCGTAGTCAATCTGGGTTGTCTATAATGGTGCATCTAAAAAAGGAAGTAGTTATGAAAAGCATTGAAATAGATGATGATTTATATGCCTTCATCGCCAGTCAAACAAAGCATATTGGTGAAAGTGCATCACAAATTTTAAGACGGTTACTGTTGCCAGAAGACGGCGAGGTAATACATGCCGCAAAAACCGCTTCTGACGCTCCTGATTTAACCGTAGTGTCTACAAGCGATAAACCAGCCGGGGGCGCTTCTACTAATAGTCCAGCCTCCTCTGATAGCTCAGCTTCTAAAGAGGGCGAGTCGCAGCAGACCAACGCTAGTCACTCAGAAGAAAAAACGTCTCCAGTAGCTGCATCGCCCAGCGCAGCGCAAAAAAATAGCGCAGCGCAAAAAAATAGCGCAGCACAAAGCAATATCGCAGCAAAGGCGAAGCATTCGGTAAAAGCCGCAGCCAAGCCCGCTGTTTCAAAAGCACCAGCTTCCAAAGTGACGGCCGTAAAAACGGCTGAAAATAAGCAAGCGAGTTCCACTAGTCAGAACCAAAGTGCTGCTGGGGCGAGTGCGGATGCGTTATCTCACGATAAAAACGATATTTTAGACTTAGTGTCTACAAGTGCATTATCGACATTTACCAAGCGGGTAGATCAGTTTTTGTTCGTTTTAAGTGCAGCGCACAAACTTAATGCAGACAGCTTCGAGCGCGTTGAATCAATTAAAGGCAAAAACCGAACGTATTTTGCAACCAGTAAAGAGGCATTGCTTGAAAACGGAAGCAGCACCAACCCCAAGGCTATACCAGATAGCGCTTATTGGGTGGTGACTAACAACAATACTGCAAAGAAAGTCAGTATGTTGGAACAGGTTTTGCGTCAACTGGGTTATACCCCTGAAGTTATTGCTAGCGTTGTTGCGCGTTTTTCTTCTGAAGGCAAATAATCGACTCTATTTCATAAAGGACTAATTCATGGCACTACATCCTCAAGCTGGACAACCTGCGGCGAAAGAGCAGCTCATAAACGTTGCAGAACTTGTTAGTCAGTACTACAGCTACAAACCCGATATTCGTGATGAGGGGCACGCTGTGTCGTTTGGCACGTCGGGCCACAGAGGTACAGCCTCTAACTGCACGTTCACAGACACTCATATAAGTGCAATTTGCCAAGCGTTGGTGGAGTACAGGCAGCAAGAGGGGATAACAGGGCCGTTGTACATAGGGAAAGATACCCATGCGCTATCGGAACCCGCCATGGTTACCGCAATAGAAGTGCTTTGTGCAAATGGGGTAGACGTTGTTATTCAGCGCAGCGATAACGAAAGCTTAGGCTACACGCCAACACCGGTTATTTCACGAACCATCATTCGTTACAACAGAGAGAATGTGGAGCAAAAAGCAGACGGTATTGTTATTACTCCCTCTCATAATCCACCATCAGACGGTGGATTTAAGTATAACCCTCCACACGGCGGGCCGGCAGATAGCGATGTAACAAAGCAAATTCAAGACAGAGCGAATACCTTTATTGCTGACGGTAATAAAGACGTCAAACGAATTGATATTCTTCAAGCTCGCGAGCGTAAACTCGTGCGTGAAGAAGATTTTATGGAACCCTATATCGACGACCTAGCCAAGGTTATCGATATGGAGGCGATAGCAAAAGCGAATTTAACACTGGGCACCGATCCACTTGGCGGCGCCGGGGTAGGCTATTGGTCGCGTATCAGTGAGAAATACGGTATTACCATTCAGGTCGTCAATGACAACGTAGACCCTCAGTTTGGATTTATGCGCAGAGACAAAGACGGCAAGCTGCGAATGGATTGTTCGTCGGCCTATGCAATGGCGGGGCTTATAGAGCTTAAAGACAACTTTGACCTTGCATGGGGCAACGACCCAGATTTCGACAGACACGGCATTGTGTGCAAAAGCGTTGGGCTGATGAATCCTAACCACTACCTAGCAGTGGCCATCAACTATCTGTACACCTATCGCACCGAGTGGCCAAACACGCTAAAAATTGGTAAAACGCTGGTCTCAAGCAGCATGATAGACCGCGTAGCCAAAAGTCTTGAGAAGCCTCTAGCAGAGATGCCTGTTGGTTTTAAATGGTTTGTAGACGGACTGGCAAATAGCGAAATAGGCTTTGCGGGTGAAGAGAGCGCTGGTGGTATTTTCCTAGAAAGAAATGGCGATACATGGGCTACCGACAAAGACGGCTTTATTTTGTGTCTACTTGCCGCCGAAATTTTAGCGGTAACCGGCAAAGATCCGGGGGAGCATTATATTGCACTGACTGAAAAATTTGCCTCTCCTGTTTATAACCGCGTGGACGTGGCCGCTACGCTAGAGCAAAAACAGAAGCTCTCAGCAATGGATGCCTCTGTGGTGACTAGTGACACATTGGCCGGTGAGCCGATCACAGCCATACAAACTCATGCGCCCGGTAATAATGCGGCGATAGGCGGCGTAAAGGTATCAACTGAAAATGGATGGTTTGCAGCGCGTCCTTCTGGCACAGAGCAAATTTATAAAATTTATGCTGAAAGCTTCAAAGGTGAAACTCACTTACAAGATTTAATTCAAGAGGCAGAGGCGCTAGTCGGTAAAATTATCGGCTAAAGCTTAAAAAGCAAACAGCACATCGCTCATTTTGTAACGATAATGTTAAAAATCGCATGAATGCATACGAATTCATGCGATTTTTCGTTATTTTAACAAAACAATAACAACATAATCGTTTAAGGGTTGTTATATTAATGCAATATTGTTGACGTATGTTGTAATTAAATTACGTTTTAGAGGGTGCATCCGCACCGTTTAACCTAAGAGCGAGACGCTACATGAACGCAAAAGCGGCAAAAACGCCAACCTCTCCAAAGATCGACAAGGCCGAATTCAAGGCTGCTGTTATCAATCATCTTCATTGTTCGTTGGGTACCGACGAAAACAAAGCAAATAGCCATGCTTGGTGGAAAGCCACGTGTGCAGCTATGCAGCAACAAGTACTAGAAGGGCTGCGCAAGACGCAAAAGACCCACTATCTAAACGATACGCGTGCAGTGCACTATTTCTCGGCGGAATTCCTTATGGGTCGCCTATTATCAAATAACCTTCAAAATTTTGGTTTATTTGAAGTGGCTAGTGAAGCGCTCAAAGAGCTTGGTGTAGAAATTTCAGATGTGCTTGAGGAAGAGCCCGACATGGCGCTAGGTAATGGTGGTTTAGGCCGTCTTGCCGCATGTTTCATCGACTCTTTAGCCACTATGGAAATGCCTGCAATTGGCTATGGTATTCATTACGAGCACGGCCTTTTCCGTCAGGAAATAAAAAGCGGTGCGCAAATTGAACGTCCAGACAGCTGGCGCGATTACGGCAACCCTTGGGAAATTTGTCGCCCAGAATCTACGCAGGAAATATCACTTTACGGTTACGTAGAAACCAAATACGGCGAAAACGGACGCGTTGTGAAAGAGTGGCACCCAGGCTCAATTGTTAAAGGTGTGCCGTGGGATATTCCAGTCGTTGGTTACGAAGGTAAAACCGTAAACGTACTGCGTTTGTGGCAGTCTGAAGCATCAGGTTATTTTAACTGGGATGTATTTAACGCCGGTGGCTATGTGGATGCTCAACGTGAAAACGTACAGGCTGAAACCATATCTAAAGTACTGTATCCAAACGATGAGACTGAAGCAGGTAAAGAACTTCGCCTTATTCAGCAGTACTTCTTCTCGTCGTGCTCGTTAAAAGACATTATCCGTCGATATAAGCGTGCTCATGGCGATGATTGGAGCCGTTTTGCAGACCAAGTGGTCATTCAACTAAACGACACCCACCCGGCTATTTCAATTCCTGAATTGATGCGTATTCTTGTAGACCGCGCAGAGCTTAATTGGGATGACGCATGGGCTATCTGCACGAAAGTATTTGCCTACACAAATCACACATTATTACCTGAAGCGCTAGAAAAGTGGCCTGCACGAATGATTGAAAAAATCCTTCCGCGTCACTTAGAAATCATATATGAAATCAACCACCGCTTTATGGCTGAAGTTGATAAGCAGTGGCCTGGCGACAATGCGATGAAAGAAAAGCTTTCTATTATCGAAGAAGGCAGCGAGAAAATGGTAAGAATGGGTAACCTATCAGTTATCGGTTCATTCGCTGTTAACGGTGTGGCTGAAATGCATTCTCGTCTTGTTAAAACAACATTGTTCCCAGAATTTGATGAGCTTTACCCTGGCAAGCTGACAAACGTAACCAACGGAATTACTCCACGCCGTTGGCTAAAAGCGTGTAATCCTGGGCTATCTAAGCTTATTGATAAGAAAATTGGTGAAGATTGGCCAAAAGATCTCGATAAGTTACAGGGCTTAGCAAAGTTTGCTAAAAACAAGACTTTCCAAAAGCAATTCATGAAAGTGAAATTGGAAAATAAAGAGTTATTAGCAGAAGAAATTCGTAAATCTTTGGATATTGAAGTTGATGTTAACGCCATTTTCGATGTGCAAATTAAACGTCTACACGAATATAAGCGTCAGCATCTTGCCCTTATTTATATTATGGCGCTGTATCGCAGAATGCTTGAAAACCCAGATTACGATATGCACCCGCGCGTGTTTATTTTTGGTGCTAAAGCGGCACCGGGTTATAAGCTTGCGAAAGATATTATCTTTGCCATCAATAAGGTTGCAGATAAAATCAATAATGATCCTCGTGTAAACGAAAAGCTTAAAATTGCGTTTTTACCAAACTATCGAGTGTCGCTAGCTGAGAAAATGATCCCTGCAGCAGATGTCTCTGAGCAAATAAGTACTGCTGGTAAAGAAGCGTCTGGTACAGGTAACATGAAGCTGGCGCTTAACGGCGCGGTTACCATTGGTACGCTCGATGGCGCGAACGTTGAAATTGCTGAAGAAGTGGGCGATGACAACATCTTTATCTTTGGTCTTACAGTAGAAGAAGTGAACGAGCGTAAAGCCGCGGGTTACAACCCATACGATTACTACTATAAAGATGCAGAGATTAAAGCGGTGCTTGACTGGTTGGAAACAGATTACTTCACGCCAGGCAAACCCGGAGCGCTTGTTTCCATTAAGCAAAGCTTGCTTGATCATGGCGACCCGTACATGGTGCTAGCAGACTTCAGAGCATACTCTGATGCGCAAATTAAAGTCGATGCCGCATACAGAGACAAAGAGCGCTGGGCTGAAATGGCTATCATCAATACGGCGAAAATGGGTAAATTTACCTCAGATCGCTCAATAAAAGACTATGTTGAGCGCGTATGGAAACTTTCACCGTGTAAGATCGAAAGCTAATCGCAATCTAACTCGCAAAAAAGCCCGAAAATGGTATCGTTTTCGGGCTTTTTATTGGAAATTATTTTTTAAGCGCGTGTTGATCTTTGCTGTACATTTTTGCAGCGGTCTGTGAGCTATTTAGACAAGGCGAATGGTTGAAGGTCTAGCAGGCTAAATCGAAACCATTGAACACAGGATAAAATGCTTCCATTTAGCCCAAAACTCGTACAACAAAGATCAACACGCCCTAGGTAATTCCACTATAGTTAAGCAAAGCGGGCATCGTTTAAACACTTAGCTGGTCGGTTTAACGGTAATAAAAGCGCGAGCAGTGCGTGAATGCTATGCATTTATATAACTGGGTATGCTTTTTTATACGCCTGCGTTATTGCTACATTGGGTTCTGAGTGTTTCTATAGACCTAGTAGTTGTTTTAGTACCTCGTAGCTAAAGAGCGCAAGGAAATACATGAGTCGACCCCACACTTCACTGGCCACCATTCCCAACCGATTTGCATTTATCGATGGTGTATCTAAAGTTGCGTCCCAGTGTTCAGAGCTTTCCCTCATGTTGGTTGATGTAGTGAGATTCTCTGATGTCACTACAAGTTTAGGAATAAACGTAGGCGATGAGTTCCTCCTAGAGATTGCCAATAGAATACAAACACTGTTTGGTAAAGAGGTGGCGCTTGGCCGCATCAGTGGCGATGTGTTTGGTGTTGTATTTCCCAGTGTAAGTAATGAGGCAACGCTTCGCAGTTCATTTGATCATTTGGTAGAGCACTTCAAAGTGCCCATGTACCATGAAGACAATGCCTTTATGGCAGACTTCAATGTAGGCGTAGTGTGTAGCAACGAAACTCACTGGGTAAATAACGTTACTGACAAGCCTAGTTTTGATATTACCGCCTTCGTTTCCCGCGCTGAGGCTGCGTTAAAGCAAGCCAAAGAAAATAAATATGAAAATTACTTCTCCCTTGCTCTAAAAGATAAAACGGATACAGGCAGAAGTTTAGCGTTAAAGGCCGACCTTAAGCGGGCGCTGGCGCAAAATGAGTTAGAGCTTTACTACCAACCCAAAGTGAATTTAGATAATTTGAGTGTTGTTGGCGCCGAATGTTTGCTGAGATGGAACCACCCTCTTGATGGCATACTGTTCCCCGGTCCGCTTATTGAAGCGGCTGAGTCTTACAACATGATGAACGAGTTAGGCTACTGGACACTAGAGCAAGCGTTTAGAACCCTTGCCGAGTTCGATGCTCAGCGTCTTTCACTATCACTATCGGTAAACATATCACCCACCCAGCTTTATGATAATCAGCTTATTCCTACGCTGCATATGCTTAGTCAGTCGTACTCAATTCCCATGACGCGTCTTGAATTAGAGCTGACAGAAGATATTGCTCTGTCAAATTCACTGATGGTGAAAAAGCAGTTAGACGAGCTACGATGCCTTGGTATCTCAATATCGGTGGATGATTTTGGTAAAGGCTATTCCAACCTTGCTTACATACGCGACCTGCAGCTCGATGCGCTTAAAATAGATAAGGCGTTTGTGATGGAGTTAGAAAGTGGCGATATAAACAGAGCCATTATCGAAGCGGTTAAGATTATTGGTGTGGCAAAAGGCTGTAGCGTAGTGGCAGAAGGTGTTGAAACTGTTGAGCAGCTGCATATCTTAAGAGAAATCGGCATTAGTGAAGGGCAGGGGTACTTGTTCTCTAAAGCCGTGCCTTTTGAAGACTTTGTATCTTTGGCGCAACAAGAAATTATTATCGGCAGTTCTCCCACCCGCAAACAGGCGTAGCATTTAGATAAGTGCTTAGATAAGTGCTGGCAAATCAGTTTGCTATACACCTTTTGTAACCATTTTTTGATTACCTCTTTTTCCGCAATTCAAAAACACACGCAAATTCTGTGGTATAACAATGACTATCGATAAGAACAGAAGCGTACTGGTAGAAGAGCCGCGTCGTTTTATAATTGTGTTGTGCATCTGAATGACTAAAGGGATAAAAATATGGATATTGCGTTAAATTACTTGTTTTCGTATCAGGCGTTTTTACTAATTCTGGTTGTTGTATTACTGAAGACGTCTATTAAATTTGTGCCTCAAAACAGAGCATACATTATTTCACGCTTCGGAAAATACAATACAACCTTAGAAGCCGGTCTCAATTTTATACTCCCGTTTATCGATACTGTGGCAGCTGATCGCTCTCTAAAAGAGCAGGCTGAAGATGTGCCAGAGCAATCTGCAATTACAAAAGACAACATTACCTTAAGTGTTGATGGCGTATTGTATTTTCGTGTTGTAGACCCTTACAAAGCCACTTATGGCGTAGAAAATTATACCTTTGCGGTAAAGCAGTTAGCGCAAACCACCATGCGTTCTGAACTAGGTAAAATGGAGCTAGATAAAACCTTCGAAGAGCGTGATTTGTTAAACACCAATATTGTATCGGCGCTAAACGATGCAGCGGCTCCTTGGGGCGTTCAGGTATTGCGCTATGAGCTTAAAGACATCAACCCGCCAAACTCTGTGCTAGATGCCATGGAGCAGCAGATGAAGGCTGAGCGTTTGAAGCGTGCGCAAATATTAGAATCTGAAGGTGACAGACAAGCTGCAATCAACCGCGCTGAAGGTGAGAAACAGTCAATAGTATTGGCCGCTCAGGCTGAAAAAGAAGAACAAATTTTAAAAGCCCAAGGTGAGGCAGAAGCGATTATTCAAGTGGCAAAAGCTGATGCCGAGGCCATCGAAACTGTAGGTAAAGCGGCGGCGACTGAAGATGGACAAAAAGCCGTACAGTTAGACCTAGCTAAGAGCGCTATTAAAGCCAAAGAGCAAATTGCCAAAGAAGGTTCACTCATATTGTTGCCAGACGGTTCAACTGAAATTGGAAATGTGGTTGCCCAGGCCATGGCCATAGCAAATAAAATAGGGCAAAAGGTCGATTAATATGATGGCGAGCTTAGAAAATATCGAGAATATTGAAAGTTACCTGCTTGCGTTAGGTTTGGTCTTAATGATTGCTGAGCTACTCCTTGGCTTTTCAATTATTTTACTATTCACTTTGGGCGTATCTTTGTTGATAACCTCAGGGTTGGTATTTTTAGATGTCTTTGAGTCGAGCCTATTGAACCTATTTATCGCGGTGTCTGTGTTAGATACGCTGTTAATGGTTCTGCTATGGAAGCCAATGAAGTACCTTCAGCGAGATAAGGCCCCACAATCTGTAAAAAGCGATCTGGTGGGTAATGTCATTGAGCTCACCCAAGATACCGGGCCAACTCATCCATCAACGGTGCATTACTCTGGGGTAACGTGGAAGGTAAAGTGTAGCGAGATGCTACCCGCTGGCACTCAGGTGGTTATTGAAGATGTGGAAGTGGGAAGCTTGATCGTAAAAATAAATAGGTAAAATCAAATACAGTAAAACCGAATACAGTAAAATCCAGCACGTAAGCTAAAGCAAAACACAGCACACCATGCGCTTGTTTGTGGTTATTACATAAGCGAATTGCCAATTGATAGCGCTTGGCGTGCTTTACGCTCTTAATTAACCAAATGCCGGGTTTTATCCTCGAAAACGTGCTTTTAAACTAACGGATAGTTACACTATATCCATTCTTGGTAAGTACGGTTGAACTATGCAACAACTCATTGATAGTGGAAATTTTCTCGCGTTATCCAGACGCTCACCTTCGTTATTTTCAACACCAATCACGTTTGAACTGCAAAATAGTAGCGGTGTTGTACGCGTTGTTATTACAGCGCCAGGGATCATTAGCTTTTATCCTCAAACGGACACGCCTAATAAGAAAAACGTCGTTTTATCTTGCGGTGTTCACGGCAATGAAACCGCGCCTATCGAAATTTGCGATGAGCTGGTACAGCATATTTTAACGGGCAAACTCACGCTCTCACACAATGTATTGTTCTTGTTCGGCAACTTACCTGCTATGGATATTGCAGAGCGCTTTGTTGAAGAAAACATGAACCGCTTATTTAGTGGTGCACACTCAAAAGGCGAAGGATTAGTAAACAGTGAGCGCAAGCGAGCAAAAGCGCTAGAAGATGCCGTTGCCAATTTCTTTAATGAGAACAGTGGCGAGCGATTCCATTACGACCTGCATACAGCGATTCGAGCTTCGAAAAACGAAAAGTTTGCGGTATATCCGTTTTTACATGAACGTAAGCACAGTAAAGGCCAGCTTGCTTTTTTAGCCGCCTGTGGGGTAAAAACCATACTGCTATCTGAAAGTGCTACGACGACGTTTAGCTATTACTCTTCGTATTACCATAATGCTCACGCTTTCACCGTGGAACTTGGAAAGGTTCAGCCGTTTGGGCACAACGATATGGCTCGCTTTGCTGACGCTAAAGCCGCGTTAATAAGCCTTATTACTGAAGAGGATTATGCACCAACGGTTGAGATTGAAGAGCTTGATATCTACCGAGTTAACCAAGTTATTAACCGACAGGAAGAGCAGTTTAGTCTGCACTTCGACGATGACACGCCAAATTTTACCGATTATGCAAAAGGCACGGTGTTAGCGTCCGAGCCAAATACGCGATATATCGCACAAGAAGATGGTGAAGCCATAGTATTTCCAAATGCAAAGGTGGCTATTGGACAGCGAGCGCTGCTGACTGTTGTACCAACCACCTTGGAAAGCCTTGATGCATAGGAAAAGCAAGATGTTTGAGTTAGACAGCCGTTTACACAATGATACATTTTTTGTCTGCGACTTAACGCTTTGTCGTGTACTGTTAATGAATGACAAGCAGTTTCCGTGGCTTATTTTAGTGCCCATGCGCAATAACATCGCTGAAATTATTGATTTGTCGGAGCAAGAGCAACAGACGTTGCTTGCAGAATCAGCCAAGGTGTCGACAGTGTTACAGCAGGTATTTTCGCCATACAAACTGAATGTAGGGGCTTTAGGCAATGTGGTTAGGCAGCTTCATGTTCATCATGTTGCGCGCTTTGAAAATGACGTGGCTTGGCCCAAACCCGTTTGGGGTAATCAAGCGCCCGTGGCCTACGACGACGGCGAAGCGAGTGCGATACTAGCAACATTAAAACAGGCGCTAAGCGAATAACAATTAGCAAAAAGCGCCATCTATAAAAACAACACACTTAAATGGAGTTATTATGATCATCTCTACCACGCCGACACTTGAAGGTCACAAAATTGAAGGCTACTACGGCATCGTTGTTGGCGAAGCTGTCATGGGAGCCAATGTTTTTAAAGATCTATTTGCTTCTATCAGAGATATTGTGGGTGGGCGCTCTGGTTCATACGAAGAAGAGCTCACTACTGCGCGAAAGCTCGCGTTTAGTGAACTTGAGCATGAAGCTCGTGCAATGGGCGCAAATGCGGTAGTGGGTATAGATTTAGATTATCAGGTCATTGGCGATAAAGGCAGTATGCTGATGGTGAGCATCAGCGGCACTGCGGTAAAAACAACCCCGCTTTAAACTGAAAATTAACGCGTTAATTTGAAAAAAACGCTGCTTGAAAAGCAGCGTTTTTGCTACCAGTCGTCGTCTTCATCATCAAATCCATTAGACGTTTTCTTACCCTCTGATTTATCGGCCGGCCCTTTACGAGTTTTGTCATCATCAACAGGCTTAGGCGGTGTGGGGAATTTAAATTTAGCGCTGTACTTTAATAACGTAATATTGCCAACCACCACCCCTAATACCAATACAACGATAACGATTACCCAAATTGTGTCCATGCTAGTTCTCAGTTATGTAGTGAATGTGGAATTGAAAAGTGCTTGTATCAGAATGAGATGCTTAACATCGTTATGAACCGTTATTAAGCACATAACGATTATATAAATAAGGCAAATTAGCTAATACCGTATCTTTACCTAGCATGTCGCTTTGTTTTAGGGTGCTAGCGAAAGCTTCAATGCTTCTTGACTGCTCAAAGTCAGTCGCAACAGCTTTGTGACTTAAATGCCAAGGCTCTCGCGCGACCCCTCCTTTGTTTTCGCTAAAAGGTCGAAAAAAGCCAAACTCAGCCATATTATCTTCAAGCCAGCAGGCAAGTGCATAACAAGGTCCTTTCGGCAGGTACTCTTGCTCTACTAACTCAAAGGAGCCGTTCCATTGATGAACCGACTCTCTATCGTATACATCTAAATCGGTACCCCAATGATGGCGACTGGCGCCAGGTAATGCTGACCATGTCAAAATAGCGTGCAGCTTATCGATACTAGATAACGCCGTGTTATCGAGTACTTCGCCGTTTGCATTTCGCAGTATTGCCTCACCACGCCACTTTTTATTAAATATAGCAAGCTGGCGCTCAAAGCTGCGAAAGCTGCTGACTATTTGTAGGTCGATACCGTCGCTATGGGCTTTTTGTTGCATAGCGGTAAAAGCCAACTTCACGGCAGGGTGAAGCAAATGGCCATGACCAGCATCAACCAAGTCGTGATTTTGCTGGCCTAGCCACTGTTGGTCTGTGATGCTGCGAGTCATTAGTTGGCAAGCAGGCGTTCGAGAATGCCGAAATACATATCGGCGAGTTGCTCAAGGTCAGACATTTTTACGCACTCATCTATCTTATGGATAGTAGCGTTAACGGGGCCTAGCTCAATCACTTGCGCGCCTGTTGGCGCAATAAATCGACCGTCTGATGTGCCGCCTGCGGTTGATAACACCGTGGGGCTACCTTTTACTGATTCAATAGCGCCTTCAGTGGCTTCAAGCAGGGCACCTGAGTCGGTAAGAAACGGCTGTCCGTTAAAGGTCCACTTAATGTCATAGTCTAACTCGTGTTTGTCCAATATGGCTCTGGTACGCTCAATGAGTATGTCGTTTGTCACTTCTGTAGAAAAACGGAAGTTAAAGCAAACGTGAAGCTCACCGGGTATCACATTACCGGCGCCTGTACCGCCGTGAATATTTGAGATTTGAAAGCTAGTGGGTGGGAAAAATGCATTGCCGTTATCCCAATGGGACTTAGCCAGTTCATCAAGCGCCGCCGCTGCAAGGTGCACCGGGTTTTTCGCAAGGTGAGGGTAGGCAACGTGGCCTTGAATACCTTTTACGATAAGATCGCCAGTGAGAGAACCACGGCGTCCGTTTTTCACGATATCACCCACATGATCCGTTGAGGATGGCTCGCCGACTAAACACCAGTCAATTTTTTCATTGCGGGCTTCAAGGGTATCAATGACGCGGGTTGTACCGTTGATAAAGGGGCCTTCTTCATCACTGGTAATTAAAAACGCAATACTTCCCTTGTGATCAGGGTACTTGTTAACAAACTCCCGAGTGGCGACGAGCATAGCCGCAAGGCTTCCTTTCATGTCTGCCGCGCCGCGCCCGTGAAGATAGCCATCTATTTCAGTGGCAACAAAGGGCGATGTTTTCCACGCGCTTTCAGGCCCGCTCGGCACTACATCGGTATGTCCTGCGAAGCAAAATAGCGGCCCCTCAGTGTTGCGTCTAGACCACAAATTAGTGGTATCGTCGAACACCATAGTTTCATTATCAAAACCAAGTTCGCCCAAAAATGCTTTCATTGCGTCCTGACAGCCTGCGTCATCTGGTGTAACCGAGCGCCGATTAATCAGGTTTTTAGCAATATCAATAACGGAGTCGTTTAGCAAAATATTTCCTCGTACTGAGCAGGTTTAAAACCAATGTGAAACGTATTGTTCGTGACTAAAATAGGGCGCTTAATCATTGCGGGATGAAGTTCTAGAAGCGCCAGCGCTTTATCTTTGTCGATAGTCGCTTTTTCTGACTCATCTAGCTGTCTGTAAGTTGTGCCGCGTTTGTTGACCATCGCTTCCCAACCAAGGTGAGACTCAGCAAGAGCCAAGAACTCTGCATCAACACCGTCTTTTCGGTAATCGTGAAAAGTAAAGTCGATGTCCTTTTCAGCTAACCATTTTTTCGCTTTTTTAATGGTGTCGCAGTTAGGAATACCATACATAACTGTGCTCATAATATTAATTCCGTACTTCTGAATATAATGGATGGACTAAGACCGTCACTAAGCTCATTGATAAGAGCAAAGTAAAATAATTCATCACACAAATAAGGTGAGTAATGGGTCTTCAACAGCTTCTACATATTTTCTTGTGGTGGGCATAACACCTAGCAACGCATTCGCGTTGAGCAACGTCATAATGCAAACATTGTTTACGCCCTGCTGCTTAAGCCAGCCCGTATTTACGGTAAATAATACCGCACCTGCTTTAAATGTTGAACCGCGCTTTACGTGACAATTAAATTGAGCACCGTGAAGATGCTGAGTGCTTTCTCCGAACTTTATCAAGCACTTCAACCCTACGCTTGATTTAATTTCTATGGCGTAATCTAGGGGCGTAACGTGTGTGCAAATACCATTAAAAGGCGCTTTTATACTCGATGATGGCGCATTGATTACGGCGCCGGGCCCAAAGTAACCCTGCGTATAAAGCGTACCATCAATAGCGTTGAGTGGTTGTACTTGCCCGCTCACTGGAGAAGCAATGTCGAAGGACTTTCTAAACGTGTCGGGGGGAGAAGAAAGTAGCTGACCTTTCTTCACGGTTATTGAATTCCGTTTACGGTATAGCCTGCTTTCTTTAATGCTTTTACCGCATCATTGAGTTTGTTGTCTTTTACTAAAAAGAAGTCGGTGTCGAAGGTAGAAACAACAAAAATAGCAACTTTTACAGCCGCCAACACGTGTCCCAACTCAGCCATAATACCTACCATTGAAAGGTGAAGTGGGCCGAGTAATTCTAGTGCACGCCAATTTTCATCGCTATCGACGGAGTCAACTTCCACCGATTCAGGAACAACAATAGACAGTTCATCTTCGGTCTTTCCAAGAAAGAACAATGGACTATTTAGCACGGAAGACGGAATGCTCGTGTCGGGATCTAAGCTGTGAATAGTGAATAAGGAGTCGTGTACTAAAAGTGTTTGTTTAGGCATGAATAATCAAAAAACGTGAATGCTTCCAACATATCCACATTAAACCACTAACTGTGATTAAGTGTCACGTGTTATCCACTTAATCTGTGGATAAGTTTGTTGAGTAGTTTGGGGTCTTGTCTTAACTTGTTGATTATAAATAACAAAATAAACTGTACAAACAATGTGCAGTGGATAACATTATAGGTTTTACAAGCATTTTCCACAGGCTATGTCTACAAGCAAAATCAAAAATGTTTATATATTTTGCAATTTCTTAGCTTGACATTGTCCCTCTTCATTATGATTTTGTGTGGTTTTCATCAGATACCTCATTAATGATCGTTGTTGAAAACACGCACAAAAAAAACGGCATAACTAAGCTACACTTATTGATAAGTATTTAGACCTCGTCGCTAGGGTTCTGTTTCTAGAAAGCAGTGTCCTAAAAAACAGTGGCGATAATGTATAAGGAACATCTATGTCTAGTTGGTGTGATATTACAACAGAGCACGCAGAGAATTTAGTGAGTTTTTACGAATCAGTAATGGGGTGGAAAAAAGAGCCTATTGATATGGGCGGGTACAATGACTACGTTATGATGAGTTCTGACGGCACGCCCATTGGCGGAATTTGCCACAAGAAAGGGGTGAATAGCGACTTACCAGGAGGCTGGATAAACTACTTCACGGTGGATGATTTAACACAGTCGTTAGCTAACGTTCAAACAAAAGGTGGCAAGCAAGTAGGAGAGATAAAGCATCACGGAGAGGATCGGTTTTGCACAATTCTAGACCCTTCAGGTGCAGCTTGTGCACTTTATGAAAAAAACGGCGAATGAAATTTCTTCAGTCGCCGTTTTAAAGGTCAGCTAAAGCATGTGTTTAACACATGCTTTTTATTGTGAGCATTGAGCCTTTATTTGATTATGTGTCGCTCGCCCACTTATTTATTGTTGTTCTTTTACACTTCTTTCTTGCTGTTTAACCGCGCTTATTTACTCAGCGCACCACGGCTGACTTGGTCACGTTCAATAGACTCAAAGAGCGCTTTAAAGTTACCTTCGCCAAAGCCATCGTCTTCTTTTCGTTGAATAAACTCAAAGAACACTGGTCCAAATACGGTCTCAGAAAATATTTGTAGCAGCAGGCGAGGTTCACCGTCTTTTGTGGTGCCGTCGAGTAAGATCCCGCGTTTTTGCAGTTCTTCTACGTTCTCACCATGGCCGGGTAATCGCTCTTCTAACATTTCATAGTAAGTGTTTGGCGGAGGCGTCATAAATTTCATGCCTCGCGCTTTTAGCCTATCAAGGCACACTTCAAGATCATCACATGCAAAAGCGATGTGCTGAATGCCTTCGCCGTTGTACTTCATCAAGAATTCTTCAATTTGACCACCGCCGCCAACAGCTTCTTCATTTAACGGAATACGAATTTTTCCGTCTGGAGCCGTCATGGCTTTAGATAACAATCCTGTGTATTCGCCTTTGATGTCAAAATAACGGATTTCACGGAAGTTAAATAACTTCTCGTAGAAGTTTGCCCAAAAGTCCATGCGACCGCGATACACATTATGGGTAAGGTGATCTAGCGTATGAAAACCGCAACCTACTGGGTGGCGATCGACGCCTTCAATCCAATTGAAGTCAATGTCGTAGATTGTGTTCTCGCCTTCATAGCGGTCTATTAAATACAGCATCGCGCCGCCAATACCTTTAATGGCTGGTAACTTAAGCTCCATTGGACCTGTGTAAGTATCCATGGGCTGCGCACCGCGCTCTAGCACCTCGTTGTATGCTACTTGTGAGTCTTTTACTCTAAAGGCCATTCCGCATGCAGACGGGCCATGCTCTTCAGCGTAGTAAGCAGCGTGGCAATCTTTTTCGTAGTTGCTTAAAAGGTTAATGTCACCCTGGCGCCATAACTCTACGTCTTTTGACTTGTGACGAGCGACAAGGGTAAAGCCCATTGCTTCAAACATCGGCTCCAGAATACCTTTCTCTGGTGCAGTAAATTCTAAAAATTCGAACCCGTCTAAACCAACTGGGTTTTCAAATAAATCTGCCATGGGTGTTTTCCTTTAGCAAAGTGTTACTGTAATTGTGACTCGATTGTAAGCGCGACGTTAAAAGACAAGCAATAGAGGGGCGACAGACACCGATTCTTATTGGAAAGCAAGGTTGTAACGATAAGTTTTCACTGAGTTGGAAAAGAGGTGTGGCAACTAGCTGTAACCTATCAAGATATTGATTTTTAATTATAAATTAAACTTTAGGTACAGGCGGGTGGTGTTCATTTTCTGATACAGCGTTGGACTATTAGAAAATGAACAGCACAGAAAAGTCACACCACACTCTTACCCACTAACATCTAGCGTGTGCCGTCAAAGTATTTCTTTAGCCCTTTCCAACACCCTATGTAGTCTTTTTGACGTAGAGGAGTTTGCATCGCATAAGCTGAAGGCGCCATGGGGAATCGAGACTCGAACATAAATGCCAAGGTGTCTTTATATTGTTGGGGTGACAACTCGGCATTAGAGGCTTTTTCGAAGACTTCTGCCTCAGGACCATGTGGCGTCATACAGTTGTGAAGGCTCATACCTCCAGGCACAAAACCATGTTCTTTGGCGTCGTAGGTTCCTTCAATTAACCCCATAAATTCACTCATCACATTTCTGTGGTAATAAGGGGGTCTGAACGTGTGCTCTGCCACCATCCAGCGCGGTGGAAAGATAACGAAATCTACATTTGCCGTGCCCTCTAATTCAGAGGGTGAGGTAAGCACGGTAAAAATAGACGGGTCTGGATGATCGAAACTTACCGTGTTCATCACATTGAAATTAGCAAGGTCGTACTTATAGGGGGCAGAGTTGCCAACCCAAGCAACCACATCAAAGGGAGAATGGTCGAGCTCGGCAGCAAATAAGTTACCGCAAAACTTATTGATCACAGTATGTGGTGCGTCTTTATCTTCAAACCATGCGGTTGGATATAAGAAGTCTCTTTGATTTGAATATCCATTTGCGCCCACCGGTCCACGCTCAGGCAATACAAACGGGTGCCCGTAGTTTTCGCAAATGTAGCCACGAACCGGGTCGTTTTCGGCTACATCCACCGAAAAACGCACGCCGCGGGGGATAACCATTATCTCTCCTGGAGCCGCCGTTAGCCTACCAAACTCAGTCTTTACATACAGAGTTCCCTGTTGAGGAACAAACAACATTTCGCCGTCTGAAGAGTAGAAGACGCGATTACCCATAGATGCGTTGGCACAATAGCAGTGGATACCCATGCCGGTTTGCACCTTTGCATCGCCATTAGTGCCTAAGGTTATAAGCCCGTCGATAAAATCGGTCTGTGTTTCTGGTAGCGGAAGTGGATCCCACCTCAACACATTTGGCGGACAGGGAATGTCTGTTTCGGGCGCGGTTTTAATTAATGACTGTGAGTAGGGCAGGAAGTCGCCCATCGCAATAGAGGGGCGAATTCTGTAGGTCCAACTACGTCTATTAGAGTGGCGCGGCGCTGTAAACGCCGTACTGCTAAATTGCTCTGTATAAAGTTTATAATTTACCTTTTGCGGGCTAAATTGACCTTTTGGCAGTGCATCAACGAGCGCTTCGGTTTCGTGCTCGTTATTAAACCCACTCATGTATTCCAGATTTTGTATTAATTCTTGCATCAATATCAATCCTTGCCCTTTCTCTCTTATCAAAAGCGCTTTCAAAAAAGGCTTTGCTGTTAATTTATTGCGCTTAACGCTTTCTAAAGAAACTGTTTACGAAAGTAGTTACAAATGAAACTAATTTGTTTAGGCTAGAACGTACAACAATGTAAATCAAATGTGAATGCAGATTAGCGCCTGGACTTAACCGCAAATTGTGCTGATTAGTTTACAAAACAATCACGCCATAGACTTTTTTAAGGCGATTTGACGAAGGAATTATTAATGCAGCTTAACGACATGCTCGCTTATAAGGTCGCTATGTTATCTAGTGATTTAAGTGATTCACTCGCTACGGTCTACAAGTCCTATGGGTTAACAATGCCAGAATGGCGCGTGCTCGCTACGCTTGGTAATGCGACGTCGCTAACATCAAAGTATATTGCAGTGGCCACTCGGTTAGACAAAGTAAAAACCAGTAGAGCGCTTCAGCAATTAGCGAGTAAGCAGCTGATTGTTCGCGAAACGAATGAAAATGATAAGCGAGCTATCAACATATCGTTGTCTGCAGAAGGAGTGCGCACTTACAACGCGCTTACGCCATTAGTTACGAAGTGGCAAACAGACAGATTAGAAAATATCACTGATGATGAGTACCACATATTTTTAAAAGTGATAAATAGCTTAAGCCAACAAAAGTAAAGGCTTGGTGCCCAAATAGCGTGGTAAGACAAGTGATATTCTGTGAGGTAAAACGGTTACTTTTAACAGGTTAACTGGTAATTTGTGTCCAAAATACAATAAAGCAAAAAATACAGCACAGCACTCACTAAACACGACAAAAAGCGCAGCACGAAATATGGCAAAAAGCGCAGCACAAAATACAGTGCGGTAGCTGTAAAAATCAAAACAGGAAAACCAGTGGCACCATTAGAAGTATATGCAGGTAAAAAAGCACACGAAACAATTTTAAAAAATGGTTTCAGTCCTGAATTGTTTAGTTACTTTTTAGGCGCTTCAGGCGGCCCAAAATGGTTTTCGCTAGCTGGTTTAGACAGAGTTTTATTCCCTGAATGGTTTGCCAACGTTCAGCACCAAATTCATGTTATAGGTTCTTCAGCAGGTGCGTTTCGCGCAATTTGTGCAGTACAAAACGATCCGCTTGCCGCCATAAATAGGCTGGCACAGTCATACTCTACCACTACTTACAGCAGCAATAAGCCAACGGCTAGAGAGATTACGGCGAAAGCAGAAGATCTTTTAAAGGAAATGGTCAGCGACAAGGGCAAGCAAGAAGTGCTGGCCAATGAGCGATTCAAAGCGCACTTAATTGTGGCTAAATGCTTGGGTGCCACACGGTTTGAAAGTAAATTGCAACAGCTCTCGGGCCTTGCCATGAGCGCAGCGGCCAATACGGTCAGTCGCAAGAACTTAGCAAAGCTTTACGAACGGTACGTGTTCTCTTCGCCCAACAGTCATTTAACCATTTCCGACCCATACGGTATGCCATCTCATTTCCATTCTCTTACTGAAGGTAATATTCATAGCGCACTTTTAGCTTCAGGGTCTATCCCCATTGTCATTGAAGGGGTGAAAGAGATTGAGGGCGCGCCTGTGGGTATGTACAGAGACGGCGGTATTATCGACTATCATTTTGACGTGTCTTTTGGCCCCGATGAAGGTTTAGTGTTATACCCACACTTCTACAACAAACCTATTCCTGGATGGTTCGATAAAGGCTTAAAGCGCAGAGTACCTCACCGTTCGAGCTACGACAATGTAGTGATGCTAGTGCCCTCGCCATCGTTTGTCGCAAAACTGCCTTACGGCAAGATACCTGATAGAAAAGATTTTGAAGTACTCGATGCGCCCACGCGCATAAAATACTGGCAAACGGTACTAAGCGAAACCGATAGGTTGGGGGAGTACTTTATGGAAGCGGTGAACGACGGAAGATTGGTAGACAGCATTAAACCCCTTCCTTTCAATCAACGTTAGATGAAGTTGCTGGTAAAATAAACACTTAAGCGCGATTTGTTAAGTTTTTCTTGCAGCTTTCATTCTGCCTCAGTATTATACGCGCCGTTGAGCAAACAAATGCCCATTTGTTATTTATCAACGCCCAGATACACAATGCGTCTATAGCTCAGTTGGTTAGAGCGCTACCTTGACATGGTAGAGGTCCCCTGTTCGAATCAGGGTAGACGCACCATCTATTTTTCTTCTCGAGTTTCTTTAAAGCTTCTTTAAAAACCACAATTCTAGATTGATGCGAATGTTGTGTCGTAGTTTGCCTTTGTACTTGAATGTTCAGAACTTTTTAAAAAGAAAGGCAAAGCGACTCGATGATTTCAGCAATGGCCAGAAGTCATTTCATGTGTCTAAAGCTAGAGCTGGATAAGCATAGGTAAAATTTTCAGCCATCTCTGTATTTCGCTTACATTTTACGTAAAAGCGTTAGCGCTATTTGGCGAACATAGTTTGCTAAGCCCATGCATGGTAGGGGCTGGAGCAAAGCCAAGCCGTTGGCAGAATACTTGCAGCGTCTTTGTCTAGCAATCAAGCCAAGTAGTTCGATTGAAAATAACTGGGTTTGAAGCACGACAGTTATTGGAGCTTGGTTTGGCAAAAGTGCGATCACCAGATAAGGATAGATGAAATGACAATAGTAAAATCAGGTAGCGCAATTTATCAATCGTTAGGAAAAGACGGTAAAGGCAGTGTTTCTACAGAAACGGGAGCTTTGTCTAACCACCCCTACGGTTTTAATACCCGTTTTGAAGATGGAAAAGGGACTAACCCAGAAGAGCTCATTGGCGCAGCCCATGCAAGCTGTTTCACCATGGCCCTTTCTTTTGCACTGTCAGATGCTGGTTTTGATGACGGTGAATTAAATACCACAGCCAAAATTAGTTTAGAGAAAAGTGGTGATGGATTTGAAATTACGCAATCAGCGCTTACTTTAGATGCTAGCGTAAAAGGTATTACTGAGGATAAATTTGAGGAAATTGCTCAGGGAGCAAAGGAAAATTGCCCAGTGTCACAGCTTTTAAATACTAAGATTACGCTAGAGTACAAGCTGGCGAATTAATGCGGTTAAATGGTTAAAGGGTTAATTGTTAGAAGTTCAATAATAACCATTGACTAGAATAGCATACAAGAAAAGCGGCACATTGCCGCTTTTCTTGTAGGTAAGCAGTGCCAAAATGGTTGGTACTGCGGATTTGCTTTCTGCCTGTATTTATATTTGGTACTCTTATTGACCGATGACACCGCAGGCCACACGTTCGCCTCCGCCGCCGAGCTTTTTGGGGGTGTCCGAATAGTTATCTCCGCCTGCGTGAATCATTAACGCTCTACCTTTAATGTCTTCAAGTTCTAGTTCTGGCGCGAAAATAGGTTGGTCGGCATGTCCGTTTTCGTCAACATAAATAACAGGAAGGTCGCCTTCGTGACCCTTTTCAGACCAAGGGGTTCTGTGTTTGCCTGTGTCTTCGGGGTCAAAGTGTCCACCAGCTGCACCGCCCAATACCTTTTTGCCATCTTTCATTGAAGGTGAGCAATCGCCATTCTGATGCACGTGAAAACCGTGAACACCAGGCGTTAATCCTGAAAGGCTGGGCGTAAACACAACGCCGTCATCGTCATAACTACTCACCATCACGCTGCCAATACTCTTGCCAGTTTCTAGATTTTTCATCATAACCACTTTGCCATCATCTTGGTGATGGCCCGCGATACAACCTGCACTTAGTAGTAATGATATTGACCCTGCAAGGGTAAATTGTAGACGTTTCTTCATGATGTTCTCCTTATCTTCACATTCAACGTTATTAGCATTTATTGCTAGGTACAAAGATTAGCAGCACGAAACAAGCCAGTTTAATTTAATGATTCGTAAAAGCGCTACAGCCCTGATTAGGAAGAGTTTTTACGCTAAAATGAAACTAAAGATTCACTTCTAACATCACCGTCTGCTCGTATGATTCGGGCGTAATAATGAAAAAATTACCGAAACTCTTCACTTTAACACATACTTTTTTAAAGGCTCATTACTGAGTTTCTGCTAACCGTCAGGTTATTGAAAACCAATACGAGAGGTAAATGTAAGGCGTGAATAAAAGAGGTAGATGGCAATGAACAGCGTTTAGCCTAAACGCATTAATGCTTTAGTCCATGGGTTTTTTAGCTAGGAAAATAGTGTGCTTACTTCCTTTTCCTTTGCGAGCTCTGGCAATACGTGTAGACACTTTGTAGCCTGCATTTTTTAAGCGAACGGAAAATAAATAATCAGGCCCAGCAGACCATATGGCAAGCATGCCACCAGGTTTGAGCACATTATAAATTTCTTCTAAACCGGCTATTGAATAAATCCAGTTATTGTCAGAGTGTGTTAGGCCTTCTGGTCCATTATCCACATCGAGCAATATCGCATCAAAAGTTGGCTTCCCGGTATTTAAAAGGTGTTTAACATCACCAAGCACAACATGAGTTCTAGGGTCTTGAAGTGGGTTTTTAGCGCAGTTGCCGAGGGGGCCTTTATTCCACTCTACAACTTCAGGGATGAGTTCGGCAACGGTAACCTTAGAGCTTGGCGTCACTTCATTGAGTGCGGCTCTTAGTGTGTATCCCATGCCTAAACCGCCCACTAAAACATGTGCGTTTGGTGTCGTTTTGAGATGCGCACACCCCATTTGAGACAACTCTTTTTCTGAGTTAAATACTCGGCTATTCATTAATTCGCCACGAATGCCAGAAAGTCTAATGCTAAACTCCTGATCTCGCTGAGAAAAGGTTAACTCGCCACCATTGTTTGGAATTTTAGCTGTACCCAATTTAACCCATGGAACCATGTGAAGACGTGTCCTTTTAACCGTATATATTGCGTGAATTGAATGTCGGCGCGCAGAGTAGCACAGAAATAAATGGGGTCAGAACCAAATTTACTGCCCCAGTTAACACACCAACCTGCAAACCCAGCCTCCAGTGATTATAAAAAGCTCGCAATATCATTCAGGGATTTTTTCTGTGTGGCGTGAGCCGGTATAGTCGCATTAATCGCCGGGTATCCTGCAATTATCAGCATGTACGCTCTTTCGTTATCGGGCCTACCACACACGTCGGTTAAAAAGTTCATAGGCTTAGGCGTATGGGTAAGCGTTGCTAACCCGGCGTTGTGTAGGGCGGTAATCAGCATGCCCACGGCAATGCCTACCGACTCATGCACGTAGTAATTTTGCTGTTTTTCTCCATCTTCGGTTTCACCAAACTTTTGACTAAATACAGCAATAAGCCAGGGCGCTATTTCCAAATACGGTTTAGCGGCGTCTGTCCCTAAGGGTTTCAAGTCGTTGAGCCATTGTTGCCCAGCGCGCCCTTTATAAAAGCCACGTTCATGGGCTTCGGCGTGCTCACGTATTTTTTGTTTCATTGATGGAGAGTTAATGGCAGCAAAGTGCCAAGGCTGATGATTAGCGCCGCTTGGTGCAGTGCCCGCTGTTAACAAGCAATTTTCTATAATGCTTTTATCTACCGAGCGGTCGCTAAAGTGACGAATACTGTGTCGGCGTTGCATTGTTTGTAGAAAGTCAGCGCTTCGCGACTTCATGGTGGGTTCTGAATATTCTATAAAATCATGTAAGGGCAATTGATCATGAGGCTGCATTTTTTATCCGTCGGTGTCCGTGTTTATGTCACGATTTTTGTATTTTATTAACCTTAGAGTAAAGGGATTAGCGCTTACTATCAAAAAAAAGAGTGAGCATAATAACGTGTCTGTGTCGAAGTGCGTCAACTTTTGTCGTAAGGGCAATGCATGCTTAACATCCTTTTTAACCCCACTTACCGCGAATGATGACATTGAGGGGCACAGCATGCATAACGTAATACTCAAAGAGACAGAATCTAAAGATATTAATATTCACGTAATAGGCGTAGGCGGGTGTGGCGGCAATGCCATCACTACTATGGCCGGTTTATGTCAGCATACCAATATTCGACTTACCTCTATTAATACCGATATATCTGCGTTGCACCAATGTGATAATCATGAAGTTCTTCTTATAGGAGAGTCCACCACCAAAGGGTATGGAGCGGGGGCTGACCCTTTGGTGGCACATAGTGCTGCTCGTCAAAGTGAAGAGGCGCTAAGTACGCTTATAGAACACGACACTATTATCATTGTTATTGCAGGACTAGGCGGTGGCACTGGCAGCGGGGCTACGCCTGTACTTTTAGACATGGCTAAGAAAAAGGGCATAAACGCGATGTGCTTTGTGACATTGCCGTTCAAGTCGGAAGGAAGTCAGCGCCACCAAATTGCCCTAGATGCTCTTCAAGCGATAAAAGCAGTCGCAAATGCCACCTTAGTATTGTCGAATGATTCGCTGGTGTCGGCGCTTAATGAAACGGTTGGGTTACTGTCGGCATTTCGTCATTGCGATACGCAGATGCACCGCATTGTCGAAGCTATTATTACCATGTTGACCAAAACCGGTTACATCAATGTGGATATTAATGACTTTAGCCACATTCTGTCGTTAGAAGGGAATACGGCATTAGGCGTTGGTATTGCCGAAGATGGAGGCTTGCTGTGCGATGCGTTAACCCATGCTCTTAATAACCCCTTGGTTGATGATCAAAGCATTGTTGGAGCGCAGGGCGTTATTGTGCAGCTTACGTGCAAGGAAGAGCCTAGCTTAGTGATGTATGAGGAAATGCTAGCAACACTGCAAAATTTAATTGAGAGTGCCCGTGCGCTAATAATAACCGGCGTAACGGTATCCCCAGAACTACCCCAATTCGGTGAAGTGCTAGTTATCGCAACGGGCATTCCTGTTCCCCAGCAACATAGTGAAAAAGAGCAACATAATGAAAAAGAAAAGGAAGGCGAATTAGAAAACAGTACTGTGTCAGACGAATACAGTAAGTTAGAGCAATACAGCCTGTTAGAAGAAATGGATATGATAGAACAAAGCAGGGAATTAGAAGAATACCGCGAGTTGATAGGAGAGATGGTACCGATGAAAATAAACGGCTCCCGTATAAGCTCAAACCTTGAGTCGAAGTATTTTAATATTCCTGCATTTATTCGCCAGCAAATGAAGCAATGACTCATTAGCCGCCATTCGTGTGCGGCGCGCAAGGCTATAATTACCATCTGTGATGTAGCCTTTTATGGGCTATATGTTGCGAATAATTTCTGCGACATTGCCAAAAAGTAGTCTCTTAACTTTTTGGGCTCAATAACTTCAATATTGTCGCCAAGCCCTCTCAAAAAGGCTCTTAGCTTATTCGTATCTTTCACGGTTGCCGTTAAAAACGATTTGTCGGTGTGTGCAGACGGGCTAATGATCTGATCTTCAGAAAGCTTATAACCGTGGAGCAGGAAGAGCGCGTTGTTTTTAACCAGTAGTTTCAGTTCAATATTTTGCTTTCTATTGTTGTTGAGTAACTGAACGCTTTCAAGTTCGCCAAAAGTTTGCTGGCAGTCATCCTGGGTTTCCATTACGTTTCTAATAAAGTGCAAGGGCAATGCATAGCGCCTTTTGTGAAGCTCTCCAAATGTACACACGAATAGCTGACGACCATCCTGTTTAACCAACCCCATGGGATTTATTCGGTCGTAGTGTTTCCATACCATTTGATTACCACCATTAAAAATACGTTTTATATCAGCTGATATTTGTTTTTTAAAATAGATGGCGTTTTTTAGTCTTCCAAAAGACACTGCATCTATTTCTGGCGGTAGAAGAGGTTGAGAAATGTGCGAGTCTGCTACCGACTTTAACCAGTTGCTCAGTAGAGAGTCGCTGTCTTGTTGAAGGACTTGCGTTGCCTTGGTGAAGTAGGGCTGCAATTCGTTAAGCGTGGTATTGGGCAGTGTAGCGCCAGATTGTTCGAGCACTTTAAATGCAAGCGCGGTATTGCCATCCATCAAGCTAAGATTCAACTTTTTAAAGTTGGCATTGATAAACCAGCCGTAGGGTTTAGAGCGTTTGTCTACTTCAAGACCAAAAAGCCCAACGGTTTCTAGATTAACCAAATCCCGTTGTATCGTTCGCATATCGATGTGGTGATGGCCGCAGTTCTGCAGGTTATCAAATATTTGGCGGCTTGATACTTTTCGCGGTGCCGTAGGCACAAACTGTAAAATGTCTAATTTGCGTTGAAATGCGCTCATAGGATTAAATAACCTAAACCCTTTACGTGTAAGCACAATAGCATACCCACAACATGCGACAAAAACTGTCGCATGCATCCGTTGAGTAAATAGTAAATGTGAGCTTTTATCACGATCTTTACGCGAGAGCATAAGGCGTGCCCATCAGGCGGAAGCATCAGGGATAAACATCAGGCGGTATCTGCCGTAAAACAGCTGTATTTTTGTGTGACTGTTTATGGTAACTTTGTTAAAAGTGATTGTTTATGGGCTCTTTTTGAAAAGTGTTGATAAACGGTTACCCGAGTGTGTATGCGCACTATAGTAGGTTGCATTGCATATGTATAAAAATACAGGCAATCTAGTTTCAGAGTATTTATCACTCGACCTTTCAGCAAAACTCATTATAACGAGAGTGGCTAATGGACACGATTAAACAGCGGGCGGCAGTGATCACTGGAGACATTGCCAACTCACAGCACTTAAGTGATGAAGACTTAAAGCATGTACTGGCAGTACTCACCACAACGCTTAAAGCGCAAACGGCAATGTATCATGGCGAGTATGATGTGTTTCGTGGCGATGCGTTTCAGGCCGTAATACCCTCACCGCAAAATGCCATGCAAACTGCGATATGCATAAGGCTTGCTTTAAAAGCTTGCACGCCCTCAACCGATATTCGTATTAGCGTAGGGCTTGGCGAGGTTAACGTTACTGACGGACAGGTAAAAACAGGGAGTGGGGATGCCTTCGTTCGTTCGGGTAGGGCATTAGATACTCTGAAATCGCAATACTTGGTGTTTACTAGCGATGATGAAGCTTTCAATAAACATTCAGCACTGCTAACCGCATTTTTAGATAGCCATATTACGGCGTTAACTCAAACTCAATCAGAAACGCTGCTTGCCTATATTTGTGCAAAAGATAAAGCCCATGAACACATTGCAAATACGCTGGGTAAAACGAGAAGCAACGTTACCCGAATTTTAAATGCCAGTGGATATCACTTGGTGAATGAATATCTTGAGCACATGGCAACTGAAGTTAGCTCGTGATGGCAGGTTTAGGAGATTTAGTATGGAAGCTATTGGTATAGAGGTGCCCAGCATAGAGGTGTTGAATATGGGTGAAATAGGTGCAGAGCAGCTGCAGTTACAACAGCTAGCCCTGATAGCCGGGCTTTTGGTAGCCCACGTGTTGGGAGACTTCTATTTTCAGCCTGCTGGCTGGGTAAAAAGCCGCAATACTAAACATCTGCTGTCTCCGGCATTGTACTTACATGCTTTACTTCACGGCGTGCTGGCATTTTTCGCTTTATTGATTTTATCTTTATTTGCCACGCTTGCGACAAAAGAGACTGGCGCTGCAGCAACAGGTGTTTCTACAACAGGTCTATCTGCAGCAAGTATAACGGCAATAGAGCTTACACCCCTATTTTTAGTGGCTATTGGCGTAATGGTGACTCATTTCATTATTGACGCCGTTAAGTCTTACGCTAGCCCAACCACCTTTGCTTTTGTTATCGATCAAGCTGCGCATATTATCGCTGCGATCATATTGTGGGCGCTGTTAACACAACAGTTCACGCCATTACTGCAGCATATCTACGCCATAAACTATCACCATTTGGTACTGCTGCTCGCTTATTTAATTATTTTAAGTCCTACTTCTATTTTTATAAAACAGCTGCTTTCGCCATGGACCAAAGAGCTAGATGAGCTGACCAACCCTAAACGCACCAGCGGATTAGTACAACTTCCCGTACAGCGCACCTTAGCCATGGCGGGTCAGCGTATTGGCTACTTAGAGCGACTACTTATTCTTACTTTTGTGTTGTTGAACCAATTTGCAGCAATTGGCTTTTTGATTGCGGCAAAGTCTATCTTTAGGTTTGGCGATTTAACAAAGAGTGAAGACAAAAAGCTTACTGAGTACGTGTTGTTAGGTACGCTGACCAGTGTGGTTATTACAATCGCGACGGGCCTTGTAGCAAAATGGTGTATGGGCAAGCTGTGAACTTATTTGCTTCAATACTATGCTTCAAAACTAGGCGATTAAACCAAGCTTCTAAACTAATGCGACTAAATTAGGCTACTAAAACGCTGCCTGATAGAAATAACTGGATATAATGACAGTGGTTATTTATTATGACGATAGACATAATGAAGCACTCGTTAAACGAGTTGTCATGTTAGTAGTTAAAGGTAGTTGAACGAAGTTATATATAGCTACAGAAAAAATTTCAGTTGTAGCCTCGCATGCAGCTTTTATAAAACGTTTTCGCATGAAGTCTAGCATGCACCATCCACTCAAAATAATATGCTAAATAGAGCCGATGAAGTTATACATTGCCGAGAAGCCTAGCCTAGGAAGAGCCATCGCAGAGGCCTTACCTAAACCTCAAAAAAAGCATCAAGGTTATATCGAAATAGCTGGTGGCGATGTAGTTACGTGGTGTGTGGGCCATATTCTCGAGCAAGCAGACCCCGATAGTTACGATGAAAAGTTTAAGAAATGGCAGTTAGAACACCTACCTATTATCCCTAATCAGTGGCAGCTAAAACCAAAATATAAAACAAAAAGCCAGCTAGCGATTATCCGTAAATTTGTGAAGCAGTGTAGTCAAATTATTCATGCTGGCGACCCAGACAGGGAAGGGCAACTTCTGGTTGATGAGGTAATCGATTATCTCAACGTTACTTCGCAAAAGCGTGACAGTATGCAGCGCTTACTTATCA
This sequence comes from Alteromonas genovensis, assembly GCF_010500895.1. Lineage (GTDB taxonomy): Bacteria > Pseudomonadota > Gammaproteobacteria > Enterobacterales > Alteromonadaceae > Alteromonas > Alteromonas genovensis. The sequence continues at coordinate 83,459 of NZ_JAAAWO010000003.1, read as the reverse complement.
GCGATTTGAACTTACCCGCGGTAAAACGTTCTTTAAACCAGCTGCAACCTAATAAGCATTTTATTCCTCTTTCGGTGTCAGCATTGGCAAGAAGCCGCGCCGACTGGTTATATGGTATCAACTTAACGCGAGCCTATACTATTCAAGGTGGTAAAGTTGGTTATCAAGGGGTGCTTTCTGTAGGGCGAGTGCAAACACCCATATTGGGACTGGTGGTGAATAGAGATAAGGAAATTAACAATTTCACCTCTAAGCCGTTTTATGAGGTGTTGGCTCACATATTCACTCCTTCACAGCAACAGTTTACTGCAAAGTGGCAGCCGAGCGAGGCGTGTCAGGCTTATATGGATGATGAGGGGCGTGTACTTTCAAAGGGGTTAGCTGAAAATGTGGTAGGAAGGATATCGAACCAACCTGCAACCGTTGATGATATTAAAAAGCAGCAAAAAAAGCTGAATGCACCTTTACCCTACAATCTTTCAACCCTACAAATTGATGCGGCTAAGCAATTTAATATGAACGCCAAGCTGGTGCTTGATGTGTGTCAGTCTTTGTACGAAAAACACAAGCTCATTACCTATCCTCGCTCAGACTGCCGATACCTTCCTAGCGAACAATTCTCCTTAGCGAAGTCCATTGTGGCTATGCTTGGTAAAGCAGAGTTACCATTTTCTAATGCGGCTCAACAAGCAGATACTTCAATTAAGTCCAAAGCTTGGAATAATGCAAAAGTTAGCGCTCACCATGCCATTATTCCGACAGAAAAATCACCTTTAGGGCTGTCCTTAAGTCATCTAGAAAAAAATGTGTATGGCCTTATTGTTAGGCAGTATCTCGCTCAGTTTTATCCTGCCTTTATCTATCAACAAACTCATGTTGCGCTAACCATCGCGGGTGGCAAATTTGCCACAACTGCCAATGTTACCGAGCAACTGGGATGGAAGGTGCTCTTTGAAAAGATCAGTGATAAAGGAAGCGAAAAAAATAACGAAAAAGGCGGAGAGAGCAAGTCGAACTCTGATAGCCCATGGCAAAAAGGCTCGCTGCCAGAACTGAGCAAAAACGACAGCCTGCATTGCGAAAAAGGAGAGTTGCTAGAAAAGCAAACTCAGCCCCCTAAGCACTTTACCGACGCTACATTACTTGCTGCCATGACGGGAATAAATCGCTTCGTTAAAGACCGAGCTCTAAAAGCAATATTAAAAGATACGGACGGTTTGGGCACTGAGGCCACGCGGGCCGGAATAATTGAACTGTTGTTTAAGCGTGGTTTTTTGAAGCGACAGGGCAAAATTATTAATGCTACACCCGCAGGAATTGGCTTAGTAGGAGCCCTTCCTGAAATGTGCACAACACCCGATATGACGGCCAAGTGGGAGGCAACGTTAAACAACATTGCCGAGCAACAGACAAACTATAAAAGTTTTATGCAGCCACTGCAAAACACCCTACACGAGCTTATCGATATTGCGTCAAGCAACGTGCCTGTGTCACTGAAAGGCATAAAATCAACGGTGAAGCCTGCTTATAAAAAGCGCCGAAAACCGAAAAAATAAGTGTAGCGTTTGACGCTGTCCGATTTAAAAGTATTATTTTTCAGAAAGTTCTTTTGCCACGCTAATCGCTCCCTGGCTCACCTCTTCAATAATGCTTTTTGTTTCAGTTATTCCGTCTTTGCTCTCTACTGCTTGCAGTTGTATGGATCTCATTTTAGAAGTAGCTTCGCCATTGAGTCTTTCATTCTCTTTAACAAGACCCTCAATTTCAATTGTAGACTTACTCGTTCTCGCTGCAAGTGAGCGAACCTCATCAGCAACTACCGCAAACCCTCTACCGTGCTCGCCAGCTCTTGCGGCTTCAATTGCTGCGTTGAGTGCAAGTAAGTTTGTTTGGTCGGCTATGCTGTCTATTGTTGTTACGATAGAAGAGATTTGCTTAGACTGAGCCAATAGTTGACCTAATAGGTCTGATGCACTTTCGACACTTGCAGATATTAGTTCTGCTTGTTTGACCGCGTTCTCTAGCACTTGCTTCCCTCGGCTTGCAATTTGCGCTGTTTCTTCTGACGTGGAGAGCACAACTTCTTGAATGGATTGCTCTCTTTCAACGCGAGACGTAACGTTACTCGCAAATTTTATGATTTTGAAAACCTTTCCAGACTCATCATAAATAGGGTTGTAGGTAGCCTCTAGCCACAGTATTTTACCGTGTTTATCAAATCGCTTATAAAGGCCTTGTTTGAAGTCTCCATTTGAAAGCTCGTTCCAGAAGTGAGGGTGGGCCTGGTAAAACTCGTTGTCACAAAAAATGCGGTGATGTTTCCCTAAAATTTCATCCCTTTGATATCCAACAGCAGAGAGAAAGTTGTCATTAGCCGATTGAATATTTCCTTGAGGTGTAAACTCAATGATGGCCAGTGAGCGGGCGAGAGCTAGTTGGATATTCTCTAGCGCCCTTTGTAATTCTTTGGCTTCAGTAACGTCATGGGCTAGCTTTATCACTTTTATAACCTGATCATTCTCCGTAATGGGTATATAGGTTGCCTCTAGCCATAACCGTCGGCCGGCTTTATCTATTCTTGGAAAAGTACCGTCAAAAGATTCTCCCCGCTCTAGCCTTTCCCAAAACCCCCTGTACTCCGCTGAGGATCTATACTTTTCATCGCAAAAAATTCTGTGATGCTTTCCTTTTATGTCTGAAGCTTTATAACCAACTACAGCGGTAAACAACGAGTTCACATCAATAATATTGCCCCGCGCATCAAATTCTATCCACGCTACATGTTGTTTTATATTCTGAACTATATTATCAGAAAGCAAGCTGGCGCTAGTTTTTGCTTCTGATGCTAAATCCATTTTCTCATTACTTTTTGCAAAAAAATCAAACACAGCAAATCCTCCAATAGTTAAACGTGTTATTCCGTAACAGCCAGTGCTCTTTTTGTTCCTATCTATACTTAGTTATCACCTAAATTTAGCCATTAAAGGACAGCTTTTATATATGAGTCGCGTGTACAAATAGCGAGTGTAAACAGCGCTCAAATAAACAGTTATAACCAATGTCGTATTGGTAATGGAAGCTCTTGCTTTAGTTTTAAGAGCGTTTAGTGTTGCACTGGGCGTTATTGAAAGCGCGCACAATAGGTGTAAAAACTACGGGTAGATATAAGAAAACCCAGAGAAAAATGGTTACAGCTGTCTACCCGCGTTTTAAACGTAGTCGAGTGTCATGCTTTCATCAAGTCAAATTTTCAGCGATGAGTAAACCTACTCGTTTAGTGGCTGAGCTAAACACAGTGATTTACATTTTCTATTTTTGCTGGAAATTTTTAAAAAAATTGATTTTAAGGTTTTGTCAAAACAAGACTTTATCACTTCATCGTGCTACTACTATTTTAAACTTTCTACTTTACTATTTTTGGGTAAATGAATAATGAAAAAGTCCCGAATTAAAATAATAACTGTCTTAGTGTCAGTCGTTCTTGTTCTTACTATAGTGTTGTACGTGAATACGTTACTGAGTTTTGAAGACACCCAGTTACAGGTAGACAGTCCACTACCTAAAGCACCGCTTAACGAAGACGCGGCGGTAGCGCGATTTGCTAAAGCGATTCAGTTTGAGACCATTTCATATGATGATCCGTCAAGGTTAAGCCCTGAGGCATTTTTAGGACTTCATGAACACATACGCGCTAGTTTTCCCCTTGTTCATCAGCAGGCCGAACATTACACCATTAACCAATACAGTCTCGTTTATCACATAAAAGGCAGCAATCCCGCTCTTAAACCGGCACTGTTTATGGGGCATATGGATGTAGTGCCTGTTGATGAAGGCACGGCAGAGCAGTGGAAGCAGGCACCCTTTAGTGGCGCCATTGTCGACGATGTTGTTTGGGGTAGAGGAACCATTGACGACAAAGTAACGGTAATGGCTTTGCTTGAGGCAATGGAGACCCGTCTAAGAGAGGGCTTTTCTCCACAGCGAAGTATTTATTTTGCCTTTGGTCACGATGAAGAAATTGGTGGCAAACAGGGCGCCGCAAAGATTGCAGAACATTTTGAACAACAAGGTCTTAGTTTTGAGTTTGTGCTTGATGAAGGTGGTGCAATAACAGACGGGCTTATGAAAGGCGTCGAGCAGCCGGTTGCTATGGTTGGCGTGGCTGAAAAAGGGTTTGTTAACCTGCGACTGACTGTTGCCTCAGAAGGTGGGCATTCTTCTCAGCCTCCTGATCACACAGCAGCAGGCGTGTTAAGCCAGGCCATTGTTAATATAGAAAATAGCCAGTTTGATACTAATCTAAGCTACAGCTACAACACTTTTTCTCACGTAGCAGCTTATGCGCCGCTGTCTTTGCAGTTACCCATGGCAAATTTATGGTTGTTCTCGCCCATTGTAGAGCAGTCTATGCTGTCAGCGCCAAGCAGCGCCGCTGGTATTCGTACTACCATTGCAGCCACCATGCTGGAAGGCAGCAGTAAGTCGAACATACTACCTACAATAGCCAGTGCAGTGGTGAACGTACGTATTCTGCCCGGTGACAGCATAGCCAGTGTGAAGCAGCACATTGTTGAGGCAATTGATGATTCTAGGGTGAGCGTTGAGACCTTTATGGAAAATGAACCATCACAACTTTCGCCGCTTAACAGTACTGGGTATAAGCTCATCGAGTCTAACATTCGTCGCATGGACGACAACGTGTTAGTTGCGCCATATCTGGTTATGGGAGGCACGGATGCAAAGCATTTCTATGGCTTATCCGATAACGTCTATCGATTCATGATGGTTAGGCTAGATAAAGAAAGCCTGAAGCGATTCCACGGTGTTAACGAGCAACTCGCGGTAAATGATTACCTGCAAGCGGTGAGTTACTTTTACAGCTTGCTTGCAGATGCTGGTGAATAAAGGTCACAAGCTACTTAGCTAATTTGCTGTTTATCTAAAGAGCATTAAGGCGTATTTTGCTGCTGTAGAAAGCGCTTGGGCGTGAGCCCCGTCCATCGCTTAAATGCTCTTAAAAAGCTGGCAGGCTCGGCGTAGCCGAGTTGGCTGGCTATGGCTGCAATGGGTAAACGCTGTGATGACAGCATATCAAGAGCCCGTTTCTGCTGCTGTGCATCAATAATATTGCGATAGCTAGCGCCTGCTGCATCAAGTTTTCGCCGAAGGGTTCGCTCACTTACGCCAATTATGTTTGCCAATTCTGACGCAGAAGGGTAGCCCGACTGGTAACCGGCAATTAGGGTTTTTACCTGGGGTACCACGTCCTGCTGAGCGGGGTAAAAGGTGTTAAGCAACTCATAGGCCTGGGCTTTGTATAATTTATGGGCCCAGACATTACTGTGCTGTTGGCTGAGCCTTAGCATGGATGCTGGAATGCGAAACCAGTTGTAGGGTTGGTCAAAGCTCACATCAAAATTCAAATATTTTTTATAAGTCGCTATATGATGTCGTTCTGGCTTCGAACGCACCGTACCTCCCACTAATACATGTGGCGCCTCTGCCAAAAACTCCCGCATAAAGATATAGGTGCCCATAAGATCTCTATCAGCAATAAAATCTCTTAACTTTCTAGGTGCATCGGGCACGGTATAGCGCACCTCAAGGCCTTGAGAGTCGAAGTGCAACGTCATGTGGGAAAAAAGTAGTGAAAGATGTTGGAACTGTGCACCAACGCGAGCCGATTCCAAAAAGGTATCGGCTGTCATTAGCAGCATGGCGTAAGTGCCATATGAGGTAAACGACACTTGGCTACCCACTTTAACGCCTAAAATAGGATCGTTAAGTAATTCAATAGCATCGCCCACAATGTCTAGTTCTAAGTTAGTATCAATCATTGCGGCGCCTGTAAGGTTATCTAAAGATAACCCACGAGCAGCCAGTATTGATTGTGGGCTGCGCCCTTGTTCTTCCAATGCTTTAAAAAGAGGAAGTAACCCCAAAATAGAGCGCTTTCGCTTGAACGGCTGATTAGCACCAGAAGGGTGCTTATTCTCGAATATATTTACAGACTCACTTAATTGAGATGTGTTGGCCGTCATAATATTCTCAGCTTTGCCTATTTTTTCATATACACATATTGCCAGAATGGCCGTTTAGGTCAATGATTGACAGCCTGTGTCATAGTTTATGTTGTCACCGCTCTTTATTGTGGTGACAGTCGATAATAATAAAATCTGGTGGCACGTGATGAAAGCAAGCGAAGAACAACACATTGAGTATGAAGCACTTGATGTACTTATCGTTGGAGCTGGGATCTCTGGCTTAGGAATGAGCTATACACTTAAGAAAAAGCGCCCACATAATTCGTTTGCTGTTATCGAAAGTCGTGAGAATTTCGGTGGAACCTGGGACTTATTTAAATATCCGGGCATACGCTCAGACTCTGATATGTACACGTTTGCTTTCTCCTTTAAGCCATGGACTGACAGAGAGTACATTGCCACTGCCGAACGAATTCAAAATTACCTAGGCGAATTGGTGCGAGATGAAGGCCTTAACCAGTACATTCGTTTTCAACAAAAAGTAAAAGCTGCTAATTGGGATTCAACTAAAAATCGCTGGTTGGTTACTATTTCGCGAGCAGATGGTTCTGAGTATCATATTGCGGCAAAGTTTTTTACCTGCTGCTCGGGCTACTATAATTACGATAAAGGCTATTTGCCTGATTTTGATGGGTTTGATGATTTCAAAGGCACCATTGCTCACCCTCAAAAATGGCCACAAGAACTAGATTATAGTAATAAAAAAGTGATTGTTATTGGAAGTGGAGCCACAGCGGTTACCATTGTACCTGCCATGGCGAAAAAGGCAGCGCACGTTACCATGCTACAGCGCTCTCCCAGCTATATCGTGTCTCGCCCTGCCTCTGACGTACTGTTTCGCGCGTTATCTCGCGTGTTGCCTGCTGGGTTAACCAACCGAATAATGCGCCTCAAATACACTACTTTGCAGCAGATGTCCTTTGTGTTGTCGAAAAAATTTCCAAACTTCGTGCGTAAAATAATACGCAAAATGAATATTAAAGACCTAAATGGCACCGCTGATGTCGACACGCATTTTAACCCAAGCTATCAGCCTTGGGATCAGCGTATGGCGCTGGTACCCGATGCAGACTTGTTTAATTCTGTGCGTACAGGGAAAAGCACCATCGTCACCGACCACATCGACCGTTTTACACCAACCGGCGTGCTAACTAAAAATGGCACGCATATCGATGCGGATATTATAGTGCCAGCCACCGGCCTCGATTTGCAGCTATGGGGCAATATCAACTTATCTGTTGATGGGCATAAAGTACACGGCAACAAACTCACCAACTACAAAGGTATGATGTTCAGTCAGCTTCCCAATTTTGTTTGGGTGTTTGGCTATACCAACTCATCGTGGACGCTCAAAGCTGAACTGACTTTTGATTATGTGTGTCGATTACTTGATTACATGGAGCAAAACGGCCACGACAGCGTTTATCCATACCTTAACCCAGACGCGCCGAGAGAAAATATTGTGGGGCTCAAGTCTGGCTATATTTTGCGTAAGCTGGATGAATTACCCTCACAAGGCTCAGAGTTTCCATGGTGTAACAAAGATTTATACGTAAAAGATTTACTTGCCATAAAGCACAGTAAGCTGGCGGACAACGTATTGCGGTTTGACGATAATAAACCTCTTGCCGATTTTCATAAACCGGCTGCTGACGTACACAGCTCATGATGTTTAGTCCTTTTACACAAGCGCTCATATGCAAAGAGCGCAAATTATGAAACACCCTAATCTGCAGCAATCCAGTAGTTCGCCTGAGGTTGTGCTTATTCACGGCATGTGGAGCACACCAGAGACACTGATAGAATTGAAAACCCAGTTTGAACACTGCGGTTACCAAGTGTATTCACCCCGTTTGCCCTTTCATTTTTCAAAAGCCGAGCTTAGCGATAAGGCAAAGCAAAATGCTCTTGCTCAAGCTAGTATCAACGACTATGTTGAGTCTCTTTTGTCGTTTATTAACACACTTGACGCGCCTCCTATTTTGGTCGGTCATTCTATGGGAGGACTATTGGCACAGCTTGTTGCAGCACGTACCGCCGTTAATAAAATGGTCTTAATTTCAAGCGCTTCGCCAGCTGGCATAAACAGTTGGTCGTGGTCGGTAATACGCACGTTCGGTCATAACCTATTTAAGTTTCCGCTGTACAAGAAAACGACTCACTTACTGCTTAAGAACGTAAAGTACGGCATTGCTAACACCCAGACAGCCCAGGTTCAGCACGATATTTTACGCAAAGCTACATTTGAATCGGGCAGGGCATCGATGGAAATTGGCATGTGGTTCTTGTTTCCACGCCCGCCGACACGTGTCAATGCCAAAGATATACATTGCCCGATACTGTTAGTGTGTGGCGCACAAGACCGCATTACACCCGTTTCAGTGCAGCGAAAAATCGCAAAGAAATACAGCACTCAATGTGCGGCAAAAGACTCCTCTCAAGAGGCCGAAAACGTCACATTAAAGGTTATTGATGAGGCGTGCCATTGGACTATTGGTGGAAGTCATTTACCTGCGGTAAGCAACCACATTTTTAGATGGTTAGAGAAGATATAATGAAGCAATCTCAAGCACTGACGTGGAAAAATAAACGTATTCTTATTACTGGAGCTGGCTCGGGAATAGGCCATGCCTTAGCAACGCTGTTGGCTAAACTGGGTGCCAGTCTTATCCTTACTGATATCAATAAAGAAAACCTGTCAGCAATCACTGATGAACTGGGGAATTCAGTACTCATTGCTCAAGTCGCTGATGTAAGCAATAAAGCAGATTGGCAAAAGCTTGCTCAGCTTATTGAGAAAGACATAGGTAGTCTCGATGTGCTTGTGAATAATGCGGGGATCAGCACATTTGGCTACTTTGATGAAACGTCTGAGGCGCAATTTAATAAAGTGTTAGACGTGAATTTACATGGCGCTTTAACAGGATGCAGAGAAATGATGCCGTTATTAGAAAAGTCGCAGCGAGGCCTCATTGTTAATGTGGCGTCAATTTTTGGTTTGATCACAATTCCTATGCTGACTCCATATCATACGTCTAAATTTGCTATTCGTGGGTTTAGTGAGGCATTGCGTCAGGACATGGCGTATCAAAAGAAAACTATTGATGTGTTGTGTGTGTTACCGGGGGGAATTAAAACGAATATTGCTAGGTCCAGCGAAGTGTTATCAACTCATAGTGAAAAGCAGGCTTTAGACAAGCATGTGAACACCGGCGAAGCCCATGTCAATAATCAGGATATAAAAGACAAAATTGTGGCGCATTTTGACGCTGTGGCCCGCACCTCAGCCTCAGAGGCGGCTAAGGTTATTGAAAGAGGAATGAGAAAAAAGAGCCCTCGCATTTTAATTGGTTCTGATGCCAAGCTTGTTCACTGGCTATATAAGTTCTTCCCAAGTAGCTATGACAAACTATTTAACCCGTTACTGGGCATTAAGAAGCTTTTAGGCTGAGAGTTTATGCGCCAATAATACTTGAGTGTTTTAATAGGTTATTTACCTGAGTAATTTACTCGGGTATTATTGGGATATTATTAACGCGTAAAGCTCAGCGCACACTCACGCATAAAAGCGTATGAATTGGTTTCTTAGAAACCAGCAGAAAAAGCAGTAGAAGTTAGTCTGTTATGCGCCGAATTATTGCTCGCAGGGCTCAAACACAGTAAGTCATAAATTGGGGAGAAAATGCGAAATTTAACGTCAGAAACAGTTACCCATGTCCATCACTGGAATGAATCACTATTTTCTATCAAGACTACACGTAGCCCAAGCTATACCTTTGAAAATGGGCAGTTTGTTATGCTGGGTTTAGAAGTTGATAATAAGCCGTTAATGCGTGCTTACAGCATTGCGAGTGCCAATTACGAAGAAGAGCTTGAGTTCTTCAGTATAAAAGTACCTGACGGTGCACTTACCTCTCGACTAAAAGATATACAGGTAGGGGAGCAGTTGCTTCTGTCTACCAGGCCAGCGGGTACCCTTGTGGCCGACTTCTTAATTGAAGGGAAAAACCTTTTTCTTCTAGCAACAGGCACTGGGCTTGCGCCTTTTATGTCGATCATCAAGGACCCGGACATTTACGAGCGTTATGACAAAGTCATTCTAGTTCACAGCGTGCGCTACAAAAGCGAACTGGCTTACCAAGAGCAAATTTGCAACGAGCTCCCTAGAAATGAGTACTTCGGCGACCTTGTGTCAGAGAAGCTGTTGTATTTTCCTATTGTAACCCGAGAGCCGTTTAAAGATGACATTCATCAACGCAGATTAACCGAGCTACTTAAAAGTGGCGAATTATGCGCTCACTTCAACCTTCCAGCGCTCAATATTGAGGAAGATCGGTTTATGCTGTGTGGCAACCAGTCTATGTTAGATGACACTATGGAGATACTTTCCGGTCTTGGGTTCAAAAAAGCGACATCAAGAGAGAAAGGGCACTTTGTTATTGAGCACGCTTTTTTAGAATAAGGCGGGGCTCGTGGCAGCCGCTGTGACCTCTAGCGTTCAGTGATGTCCTCTATCGACGCTTTTAGTCGAAGTTGTTGATCAATGCTCTTAAGCGACGGTCTTAAGCGACAGTCTCAACCATTAGCGTTGAATCATCTCTTGTAATCAATTTGTGGTCGGGCGGCGACATAGGCATACTGGTTATTCAACGATAATAACGAGGAACGCCCATGAGAGCCGCTACCACTGCTTTTTCACTCCTTGCCACTTTGGCATTTAGTCCACTTACTTTGGCTCAAGCGCCTATTTCTATTTCTGCTGAGCTTGAGCAAAAAGTTATCGAGTGGCGCCGAGACCTTCATCAACATCCCGAGCTAAGCAACCGAGAATTTAGAACGTCAAAAGTTCTCGCCGAACATCTTAATGCGTTAGGTATGAAGGTAGAGACTGGTGTTGCTCACACGGGAGTCATTGGGGTGTTAGAAGGTGGACAGCCTGGCCCTGTCATTGCAATGCGCGCTGACATGGACGCACTGCCTGTTGTAGAGAAAGCCGACGTACCGTTTAAATCTGAAGCCAAATCGGAATACCGAGGCAAAGAAGTCGGGGTAATGCATGCCTGCGGCCATGACCTACATATGTCAATGCTGATGGGTGCTGCAGAGAAGCTTGCTAGCATGAAAGACGAGCTTAAAGGCAGCGTTGTATTTATCTTCCAACCCGCCGAAGAGGGCGCCCCTAAAGGCGAGGAAGGCGGCGCAGAGCTGATGTTAAAAGAGGGGCTTTTTGAGCGTTATAAGCCGGAAGCTGTTTTTGGTATACACGTATGGTCAGCAGGTACTGCAGGACATATTGGTTACCGAGAAGGTCCGCTTATGGCATCGTCAGATCGATTTGAGATAACCGTGAAAGGCAAGCAAACTCATGGCTCTAGGCCTTGGGGCGGCGTAGATCCTATTGTAGCCGCCGGTCAGATTATTGGCAGTACTCAAACGGTTATTAGTCGGCAAGTTAATATAACTAAAGCACCAGCGGTGGTGAGTTTTGGCATTGTAGATGGAGGCATTCGCAACAATATTATTCCCGATGAAGTTTACCTAGAGGGCACTATTCGCAATTTCGATATGGATAACCGCGCTCAAATCTTCGAAAACTTAACAACCACAGCAGAAATGACAGCAAAAGCCACTGGCGCCGAGGCACACGTGCACATTGATGAAGGTTATCCAGTTACCATTAATAATGTTGAACTTACTCAACAAATGCTGCCCACTATGGAGCGTGTGGCGGGTAAAGATAAGGTACATGTGAACGACCTTGTTACCGGCGCAGAGGATTTTTCTTTCTTTGCCTTGAAGGTCCCGGGGTTATTTGTGTTTTTAGGCGTTACGCCTGAGGGGCAGGATGCAAAGTCGGCACCTAGTAACCACTCTCCGTATTTTTATGCTGATGAATCTTCGCTCAAAGTCGGTACCGAGCTCTACGTTAATTGGGCCTTAGACTACAGTAACTTGTAAAACAATATTGTTTTTAACGCGGGTGTAGCCCGCGTTAATGTTGCACTACTAAGACAATTATATTTTTTCAACTACACTTAAATTAGAGCTGATTTTCGATTAATACGCCCTCGACAAGGTAAACTGCTTATCGACAAGGTTTGGCTAATCATGAGGAAGTAGAATGGCTTTGAATAAAAACCACGTAAATACATTAGGCACAGACTGCGCATCTGCTGAGGCTCGTTTCCTTAAGCTCATTAGTGCGTTACCTAAAGTATCGGTTCAAGGCTACGACAAAGAGCGGCGTGTTATTTATTGGAATGCGTCTAGCGAAGATATTTATGGTTACACTCAAGAAGAGGCGCTTGGAAAGTGTCTTGAAGATCTTATTATCCCCGCATTGATGCGAGACGAAGTGGTATCCGCTCATGAGAAATGGCTGTCAGAAGGCGTTTCTATTCCAAGCGGTGAACTTGCACTTCAACGCAAAAGCGGCGACACCGTTTATGTTTTCTCATCCCACGTTATGCTCAGTGAACACACCGATTCACCCGAGATGTATTGCGTTGATATTGATTTAAGCGAACAGCACGCCATACGCTGCGAGCTAGAAAAACTTGCCACAACTGACTTACTCACAGGTCTTCCTAATAGACGCTGTCTTGAGATGGCATTAAAAGAACGAGTCGAAAAAGCCGAGCGTGATTCAACATCATTGGCAGTCTTTTTTATCGACCTCGATATGTTTAAAGATATCAACGATACCTTAGGCCATACGTGGGGCGACAAGCTGCTGCGATCCTTTGCCGATAGACTCATAAAATGTGTGGGTGAAACGTCTTTCTTGGCCCGTTTTGGTGGTGATGAATTTGTCGTGCTTATCGACGATATTGACGATAATAAATCGTTAGAGGATTTGGCTGAAGAAATAGTTGATTGCTGCAAAGAAAGCTTTTCTTTGGGGACAGAAAACGTGTTTGTTACGTCCAGCGTCGGTGTGTGCCTTTTTCCTAATGACGGTACAGAGGTTGATACATTACTTAAAAATGCCGATGCGGCTATGTACGAAGCAAAAGAGCAGGGGAGAAACCGCTACAGCATCTTCAGTAACGACTTAAGTGTGCTGCTGCATCAACAAAGAAACATCGCATCTCGATTGAGAGTATCTCTGGAAAACAATGAGTTTACGTTGCTCTACCAGCCACAGGTAGACTTGAGAAGTGGCAATATCATTTCCTGTGAAGCGCTGCTTCGCTGGACTCCTGAGATTACTGAACACAGCGTGCCACCAGATATATTCATCCCTATTGCCGAGCGTACAGATTTAATTATCTCTATTGGCTCTTGGGTAATGGAGAAAGCCTGTGAACAAGCACGAGCGTGGCGCAATATAGGTATTGAGATTTGTATTCACATTAATGTGTCGGGCAGAGAGTTAGAGCAAGATGGTTTTTTTGAGCGTCTAGCCCGATGCCGTGAAAAGTATGCTTTACCCCCTGAAGCCATTGGACTTGAACTTACTGAAAATATGCTAATAAAATCAGATGAACAAGTATTGTTAGGCTTGCAAAAGCAGCGTGCAATGGGTGTAGAGGTGTCTATCGACGATTTTGGAACGGGTTATTCTTCGTTGAGCTACCTAAAGCGTTTTCCTGTGAGCCACTTAAAAATTGATCGCAGTTTTCTCGAAAATGCGCCTGAGAGTGATTACGACGGTGCATTGATGGAGGCTATCGTACATTTGGGACACAAGCTCAATCTTAAAATTGTTGTCGAGGGCATAGAAACACAAACTCAACTTACCTACTGTCAGCGCCTTGGGGCGGAATGCGCCCAAGGCTACCTATTTGCCAAACCACTTGCCGCTTCTGTTATCCAAAAGCGGCTAGAGTGCCAACAATAGGTCTACAAGCGCTAGTAGACAGTCCAAAGGGCGGGTTTAGAAAAGTAATAGCCCTGCTGATGAATAATATCTAAGTTATTCAATGCCACCGATTCGGCCTCATTTTCAACTTTCTCTGCAATAACTTTTATGTTCAAGCTACGAGCAATATTTAAGAGGCTGCTCACGAAAAGCTGGTTGTCTTTGTTGGTGTGAATACTTTCGGTAAGACGACCTGATAATTTTACATATGCAGGCTGAATTGCTCGTAACCCAGATAACGAAGCAAAGTTGTCACCAAAATGCTCAACGGTGATGCGACAGCCCAACTGCGTTACCCGCTTACAAAATGAAATGGCTTCTTCGTTATAATGAATAAGGGCCGCATCTTGAATTTCGAAAATAATTCGGTGGCACAGGGCTTCATGTTCAGATAGCTGCTGTATTAGCCATTCTCGAAATTCTGTATTTGCTATGGAGGCATTTGAAATATTAATAGCAACTTGGTGTGACGTTACTTTTAGCTTTTTAAATACAATACTGGTTACCAGTTTATCTACCTGAGGGATAAGGTCGAGGCGTTCAGAGGCTGGAATAAGCTGTGACATTGGAATAACGTCGTTAGTCTGCTTGTCTTTGAAGCGAGCAAATGTTTCGTAGTACGAAGGGGTATTGCGTTCTAAGTTCATAACCGGCTGAATCAATATGTCGGCGTACTGCTGTGAAACTACATATTCAAGGCGTTGACGCCATTGCGAATTGCTGTGAACTTGCGCGATATCTGACGCAAATTGCCATCCCTGAGGCCTTTTTGTTGCGGCCATGAGAGCGCTGTCTGCACTTTCCATAATTTCTTTCATCGACATACTATTAGTAAATCGTGCTACACCAATCCATGCGGCTTTGTTGCCGTCGCGAAGCGGGTTGATGGTAGTAAAGCTTTTACTTATCAATGCCAAGTTCTCTTCGTGCACGTCGTTGGGTTGCACCTCACTAATAATGGCAAAGTCGCCGCCCGAAATTCTAAAAACAAAAGCTCCGTTAAAATTATCTTGACCGGCTTTCTTTAAAACATCTGCAACACCACACACATAATTGTCGCCCGCCAACATGCCAAGCTTATGATTAATAGTGGTAAGCTGAGCTAGCCTTACAAGTGTCAGTGAATGCTCTTTCGGGCCAGAAATACCACCAATTAGGGCCTTCATATGCCTGTCGAAAGCATTTCTATTAGCGATTTTAGTCAGCGTGTCCCTACTGGCCACAGATTTGAACTGCTCTGCTTGGCGGGTCAATTCTTGAAACTTACTTTCTAATGCTAGGGACAGATTGTTGGCCGCACTGACAAGATAGCGAAAGTCAGCGGTGGCAGATTTTATTGAAGATGGCGTGAAATCGTTGTTCTGTATTTCATTTAGCTTCTTAGCAACTTTACTCAAAGGGCGAGTGGCAAAGTTTGCTATAACCATAACAGCGATTACCGAGAGCAGATAAACCGCTACGCAAAAAACCGCAATTTTAAGTAGCTGTTGCCACAGAAAATGGTAGTGCGTTTTAGGGCTGCTCGTTACTTTAATAACCGTTGACGTTGAGCCAATAACTGCTTGTGTCTGTGCCACAGAGAGTTCGATAACATTGGATAATATGCTTTTTGAAGATGACTCACTTGCGCTTTCTTTTTTAACCAGCTCAATACCGTCAGTGTTCTCTATGCTAATAGTGGAGAGTTTATCGTTGGTTAATGCAGTAGTTAAAATAGATGATACTAAACTGTCTTCAGAAAGTTGATTTTCATCTATCTCAGAGCGCTGCTGAGGACTCTGTCGTGAAAGTAACGCGGACAGCTGGCCAGCAATTTGTGATACTGTTTTTTCTGCTAAGGCATTTGCAGAGCGCTCAACATGAGTTTTGGTTTGATATACCTCAATTGATCCTGCGCCAACCCCGGCCAACAGTATAATAAAGAAAAGGCCCAAATTAATTTGAGTAGATAATTTCATTTTATTTTGTGCACTCCCTATTGCTTATCAGCCCCACCGCATATTTGGATAGAAGCTTATTCGGTGCTCGACGCTCCATGGCTCGAATCGTTCACTACCATCAGGATTGTTAACCGCGGACTACCAGCTATTAACTGTAGCCTTGTATTAAAAAGACCGCATATCTCTTTGATTATATTAGCATGATATCAGTAAGAAGCCCCATCAGGTAGTGTATTTATTGTTCAGCAGTTAAACGCAAAAGAGTGACTGTCATCTGTTGTTTACTGTCACCTGTTGTTTCCGGGGAGCGTGCGAACCTATTAAATCAGTCACCTTTTACCTCGGGGTGCTTCTCTGCATCGCTTTCTCTGAGCTTTCTATCAATACCCCCAGCTAGCTTCTTATCCACATCTGAGGCTGCTTCTGCACTAGAGAATGAATCGGCATGATCTTTGGGCGGTGGTGTCCACCCTTTCATTTTTGAATGCGTATCGTGAAGGCCAGTATTTAGGGCTTCACCTATCAAAGATTCTAGCTCAACAAAAAGCTTAAGGTAATTATTGTCAATACGTTCGCCGCTGGCATCATCAAGCCATGCATTGTAAAGCACGTCATTTTGCTGATCTTCAATATCTTTATAGGCCATTTTTTGTCGCTCAACCTGAAACGGGTGAGAGTGAAGAGAGCGAAGTGCATGGGCCCCCATTTCAAGCGCTGAGTGGTAAGTTTCAGATACCACGTAGTGTGCACCTAACTGACGTAATCGGTAGCCGTGACCACGGTCAAAAGCCCGAGCTAAAATTTGCATATTGGGGTAAGCGTGCTTTGCATATTTCACCATCTCTGCTGCGGTTTCTCTATTATCAATAGCAACAATGAGCAGCGAGGCGTCTTCTGCCCCCGCAGTGTGTAAGATATCCGGTTTCGAGGCATCCCCGAAATACGCTTTTGTACCTATCTTACGAATAAGTTCTACCTGCTCGGCACGTATATCTAATACCACGGTGTGAACATCATTTGCCACGAGCAGTCGATTGATGATTTGCCCGAAGCGACCAATGCCTGCAATGATCACGGTGCCTTTATCATCTATGGTGTCTTCTTTATTTTGCGTCCCCCGACGTTGATAACGAGGGAGAATGACTTTGTCAAAGAAGATAAATAACCCCGGCGTTAAGAACATGGAAAGGGCCACCACTAGAGATAAAATAGCAATAATATCTTGTGGTAACACGTAGTTTTGAGATGCAAAACTAAGGAGTACAAAGCCAAACTCACCGGCTTGAGCTAGGCTAAGTGTTAGCAGCCATTTGCTGCTGCCTTTAAAAGTAAATATAAGCGAGATGGCAAACAGTACTGCTGCTTTTAAAACAATCACCGATAAGGTTAGTGCAATAATTAACAGGGTATTTGATGCTAACACCGAAAAATTAATGCCAGCGCCTACGGTAATAAAAAACAAACCAAGAAGCAGCCCTTTGAAAGGCTCGATATTGGCCTCTAACTCGTGGCGAAACTCGCTATTAGCCAGTACTACACCGGCCAAAAAGGCTCCTAAGGCTGGCGATAACCCCACCAAGCCCATCAACGCTGCAATACCGATAACAAGCATTAACGCTGTTGCAGTAAATATCTCCCGCAAACCCGATGAGGAAACGAACTTAAATAACGGACGGCTAAGGTAATGGCCCCCTACGGTCACAAAAGCCACCGAGCCAATAATAACTAAGCCATATGCCCAAGGTGCTAATTCACTCACAAGATTAAAGCTGTCTGAGTGCGTGGCATCACCGGAAGCATCTGCCGCACTGGCAACTAATTCCGGCAGCGCTAGTAAAGGAATAAGCGCCAGCATGGGAATTACAGCAATATCTTGAAATAGCAAAACGGAAAAGGCGCCTTTCCCACCTTCGGTTTTTTGCAATCCCTTTTCTTGAAACGTCTGTAAGACAATAGCGGTGGATGACAGGGCAAAAATGAGACCTATGGTAAGGGAAATACTAAAGGGTTGTTCAAACAGCATGGCAATAATGGTAATAAGCGCCGTAGTGATACCTAACTGAAGGCCGCCAAGTCCGATAAGCCGAGACTTCATTGCCCACAGCGATTTAGGCTCAAGCTCTAACCCGACAAGAAATAGCATCATAACGACACCGAATTCGGCAAAATGCTGAATGGTAGTGGTTTCATCGCCTACCAACCCTAGTGTGGGTCCGATAATGAGCCCGGCTATTAAATAACCTAATACACTGCCTAACCCCAGACGCTTTGCTATAGGGACAGCGATAACGGCGGCAGCCAAATAAATGAAAATATAAAGAAAGTAGGCGGTCATTTATTCATTAGCCCCACTTATGGTTAGATTAGCGAGATTTTCTATATTTTTTGCTCGGTCCAAATTAATGTGTTCTGTAGCAAGGGCATTTAACAGTGTTGTCCACTTTTCCCTGTGCGTCGATATTCTGTCCTCTCGAGATGCGGACCGAGAGCCAAAAAGCGCAAAGGGCGCTAGATAAGTCATATTGGTAATACTCGCCATTTGTTCGAGAGGTTGCAGCAGCTGACGTATAGTAAAATGATTGAATCCATCGGTTTGATAGGCTTCTTCTTTTCCTCCGGCGCTGATGGCACAAAAAAAGAGTTTATCTTTTAATGCAGTACCACCCTTACCATAAGCAAAACCGTATTCAAGCACCAAGTCTTGATACTCCTTTAATATAGATGGTGTGGAATACCAGTACAGTGGGTACTGAAAAATAATGACATCATGATTTACCAGACGCTCCTGCTCTTTAATCACGTTGATATTAAAGTCGGGATATTCGGCATAAACATCAACGGCCGTTACGTTTGGTAACTGCTGCGCGTCTTCAAATAAGAAAATGTTGACTTCAGATTGCTGGGGTACAGGATGAGCAAACAGCACAAGAATACGTTTAGTGTAATTCGCTAAGGCTGATGTTGGATAACTATCATTTTTCATTTACTCATTCCTGTGCTCCAAAAAAGTCGGCCACGTAAACCGGCAACTTGAGCGGACTCATCAAGCAGGTTACTAAAGCAAGCCAATTAATATATTTTCTATACTGCCCACAAAATTGCTAATTTAGACTAAAGTTTAACAAGGGCAAAAGTTTACCTTAATATATTCATAATGGGCTATTTTCATAGCGATATTTTTACAAAGCTATCTGTACATAGCTAATTTATGAGTAGTCAATTTCAATAAAGCCAATTAAAAAAAGCTAACACTAGAGGGCAAGGAATGCATTTTTTTATAGTGAGGGAATCTCATGATCGATAAAACCTTTGAATTTTGTGCTGTGGGGTTGGCTCATGTGAGTCCGCATGGAACCTTTATCAAAGTAAACCAGAAGCTTTGTGATTTTTTAGGTTACGAGCGACATATACTCAAAAACATGACGTTTCAGGAAATAACGGTTGCCGAGTATCTTAACACTGATCTTTCCAACCTAGAGCAACTGCTTGCTGGAAAAATCGATAGTTATGCTATGGAGAAGCAATACCTTCGAAAAGACGGGGTGGCGGTATGGGGAAAGTTAACGGTCTCCTTAGTGAGAGATGCTAACGATAATCCCGATTTTTTTATCTCAGTTGTTGAAGACATCGATGATAAAAAGCGAATAGAGGGTGAGTTATTTCAGGTTGAAGCGCTATTCAGTAAAATTGTTAATGAATTTTCTTCCCGCACGTTTATTTGGGTTGCTAGCCCAGATTTTAAAAAAATGCATTATCTCAACGATGGTTATCAGAGCATTTTCGGGCGCAGTGAATATGAGCTGTACGCCAAGCCGTTAGCATTCATCGACCACGTGCATGAAGATGATAAAGCCAAAGTTATCGAGGTATTTAACCAGCGCCCTCTAAAAAGTTGGGAGCTTCAATATCGTATTTATGATGTAAGCGGCCAAATTCGTTATCTACATGATAGAGGCAGCCTCATTTATGATTCGAAAGAACAACAAACCCTCATTTTGGGGGCGGCCGACGATATCACCAAAGAGAAAGAGCAGCAGCAGGCACTAGAGCAAGCGGTCAATGAACTCGCTTTTCTGTCTCAGACCGACCCGTTAACCGGCCTTATAAATCGCCGAGAAATATTTGAGCAACTTTCTAAAGAAATTGAGCGGATGAAAAGAGACCGCCACGTTTCCACATTGGTGTACATCGATTTAAACGAGTTTAAACAAATAAACGATAACTACGGCCACCAAGTGGGTGACAAAGCGCTACAAGTTTTTTCTGAAAAAATGCAGGCATTGTTACGAGACACCGACAGAATGGGTCGTATTGGCGGTGATGAGTTCGTTGTGCTTCTTTACGGCACTAAAGAGAAGGAAGTAGAACGCTTTTTTGCCCGAATTGATGAACTCGCGTTTGTAGTATTAGCACAAGACAATATCTCTATTCCTATTCGTTATACCGTAGGCTGGAAAGAGTGGAGCGACGAGTTATCGTCGGTACAGGAATGGCTTGATGCTGCAGACCACGCTATGTACACCATAAAGAAAAAGCCCCATGGGAATGAGGTCGTGCAAATAAACAAACAGTCTTATACCCGTCCGCATAAATAGTTACCCACTCAGCGAGACTTAAAATGTTCGTAATCGCGGCGTGTTACCGCAGGTGCAGTGGTTCTACATCAAGGTGACACAACAAAGAGTACGGACATTTTAAACTCGCCCTTCGGGAAGGTCTGGCAAGTTTCCTAGCTTCATTCTGGGAATTTGAAAGGGAACAGCCATTCCTGCATTCCCACGCTTTGCTAGAAAACTTGCCAGCGCCTTCTGAGTGGGCAATTATCTATGCGGACTGGTATTAAATATGCCAGAGCAACGTTATTTCTTCACTACGTGAACACTGTTCTTATCAGCTATTGACGTAGTGAAGAAGTGCTTAGCTCTTAAATTGTTAGCGCTGTGCAAACCAGCGCGCAATGTCCTGGCGCTCTTTTTCAGTCATGCCTGTTTTATTCATAAAGGGCATATCTTTTGTTACCGATGTTCGTCTCACTATTTGCGGGGCATAGCGCTCTATATCTTGCCATGTATCTAGTATGACCCCCACAGGCGTAACGTTAAAAATATCATCGGTTGGGTTACGCGAATGACAGCTAACGCAGTGTTTATTAATTAGGCCCTCTATGTGCTCGTTACTTATCGCTGCGGTCGCTGTAGGTAACGAGTCACTGCCTGTATTTGAAGCGGCTTGATTTAAAACAGCCCCATTCGTATCCATAGACGCTGTTTGCTTTAATTCAGCAGCGCTTTCATGGCTTAGAGCGGGGCTTGAACCAGAGCTTGCAGCAGGGTTCACGGCTGCAGCTTGAGGCCATGAGACCCACAAGGTTATGGCCAGCATAGCGATAGTGCCGGTAATGAGTATGCTTGGTTTAGTTTGCCCTTTATGACGTAAGTTGAAGAAGTGTCTTATCCACGCTGCCGCTATCATAATAGCAATAAGCACTAGGTAGTTGTGCTGATGTTGATAGGTCATAGGGTAGTGGTTAGAAATCATGATAAACAGCAAGGGAAGCGTAAAGTAGTTATTGTGCAATGAACGTAGTTTTGCACTTGCTCCCCACTGTGGGTCGATGTCTTTTTTTGCTGCCACGGCAGCGACCATTTTGCGCTGATTAGGCATAATGTTGAGAAATACATTACCAGCCATGATGGTGCCAATAAGCGCCCCCACGTGAATATAAGCGCCTCGGCCGCTAAACCACTGAGTGGCGAAAAAGGTAACAACACAAATGAGTGTAACAAGACAAACGCCAAAGGCTACGGGGTAGTTTGCAAGTCGGCTACGACAGGCAAGTTCATATAGTGCTAAGCCGCCAAAGATAAGCCCTAAACCTAGGCCGATGGCGACAGTCGGTGAAATGGCATTTACCCGAGGGTCGATAAGATAAGCTGACGCGCCAAAGTAATACACTATAATCAATAGGGCAAAGCCAGAAAGCCAGGTTGTATAGGCTTCCCACTTAAACCAATGCAGGGTAGTAGGCATTTGCTCAGGGCCATAGGCATACTTAGCCACTTCGTAAAAGCCGCCGCCGTGTATCGCCCACAAATCACCTTTTATCCCTTTATCCACTTTCCATTGGGCAGGTGCGCGAAGGTTATTATCCAGCCAGATAAAATAGAAAGACGCACCAATCCACGCTACGCCAGCAATAACGTGAAACCATCGAACAAATAAACTAAACCAGTCAAGCCAAGGCATGTTGATTCTCCTTTTTATTGTAACAACATTGACCGCTGATCCAGGTTTGCTCAATCATGCGGTCATCGCCAAGAATACTGAGAGCGAAAAACACATCTTCAAAAGCGGCGTTTTCACTAATTCGCAATGCGGTAAGTTCGTCATACCGTGGTTCAACAATAATAAAATCTGCCGTAGTATTGGGGTTTAAATTTCCAATCTCGTCATCTAACTGGTGTGCAGCTGCAGCGCCCTGAGTCATTAAGTAAAAGCCTTCGAAGGGGCTTATTGGGGCATTGCGAAGTTGACTCACTTTGTAGGCATCACCATAGGTTTTAAACATATTAAATGTGGTGCCTGCGCCCACATCGGTGGCTAAGGCAACGTGCACGTTATTCGCATTTGCCTGCTCAATATTAAAAAGGCCACTGCCTAAAAATAGGTTTGAGGTAGGGCAAAACGCCAAGGTGGCATTTGCTTCGCCTAACCTCACCCATTCGTCCTGCTTAAGGTGAATACCGTGCCCAAAAACCGAACGTTCTCTCACAAGGTGGTGTTTGTCGTAAACATCCAGGTAGCCATCGGCATGTGGAAAAAGTGAATTTACCCATGCAATTTCATCGCGGTTTTCTGAAAGATGCGTTTGTATAAAAACGTCTTTATATTGCGTTGCTAATTCGCCAAGCGCCGCTAACTGAGCATCACTGCTTGTTGGTGCAAATCGCGGCGTGAGCGCATATTTATTGCGTCCCTTATTGTGCCACTGGTCAATTAAGTCGGCACTTTCACGCTGTGCGAGTTCAGGGGTATCTTGCAGCTGTGCAGGGCAGTTGCGATCCATGCACACTTTGCCCGCCACAATCGCCATGTTGATGTCGCTGGCTGCGCTAAATAACGCCTGGCAACTCGACGCGTGCACAGTGGTAAAAACAAACCCGGTAGTTGTGCCGTTTCTAAGAAGCTGATTGATAAATACCTTAGCGATACTTTTGGCGTGTTCTTCATCGGCAAAGGCCATTTCCGCTGGGAACGTGTAGTTTTCTAGCCAGCTTAGAAGCTGATCGCCATAGTTGGCAATGCTCTGTGTTTGCGGATAATGCAGGTGACTGTCGATCAACCCGGGTAATATCCATTTGCCCGAATAATCACTGATAGCGGCATCGGGGTATTTCTGAACGACAGTGGCGTAGTCACCGATATCTCGAATTATGCCGTCTTCTATAACTAGCGCACCATCGGTGAATATCTCGATGTTCTCTTTATAAAAGCGTTCATAAAAGCGTTGATATAAGCTTTCACAAGAGCGCTCATCAGCACTCTTGTTGGCAGGCTTACTCTTCGGGTAATGCGCAATACTTGCGCGAAGTAACTGCTTTCTTTTTGGCACTGCAGTATTTGACGCTGTCGCTTTTAAAGGTGACTTTTTTAAAGAGCCAGCTTCTGAAATTAAAGAATTTAACGGCATTAAATCTAGCTGCCCCTGTAACTGCTGAAACCAAACGGTGATATAAGAAGGGGAACGTGGTAGTGCCCACCTTGTTGCTCTAGCTCAAAGGTAATATCGATATGAGGATAAAAACTTTTGCCGTGATTCTCCTTTAGAAACGGCTGACAGTGAAAACGCAACGTATAGATCCCAGGCTTAAAACCTGATGCGCCATTCTCTGCCCAGCCATTAAAGCGGCCATCGTCATTAGTTACTCCCTCAGCCTTATCGCCATTTGGGTATGTAAGGGTTAATGGTATGCCCTTGGCGGGTTTTCCCAATGTGGTATCGAGTACATGACTTGATAGTGTATTCATAATTAATCCTATTTAGCTCAGCGCTTTGTAAAGTCGAAGAAGGGTGATCTTTAATTGCTCGTCCGCGGCAATGCTGATCTCTTCTTCTGTGCTGTTGGGAAGTCGTTTTTTGAGCGCATTCAACATAGTTTCGGCCGCTAGCCCGGTAGCGCAAATGATGAAAATAAAGCCGTGTTTATTAAGATACGCAATATTCTCATTTTTTAATTCATGAAGGGTTTCTTCAGAGGCTGTGTGTGCACCAGATTGTTCACCTGCGGCTATGGCTTTTGTATTTTCAAACTTCTTACGAAGCGACTCTATATTGCCAATCATGGGATGCGCTTTGAATGCGGCTAATACATTATCTCTATCACAGGCAGCCCAGGCTTTTTTGGCTTGACTCTCTAAAGCATTGATATCTGCATACGGACGAGCATTTACCATGCTATTAACCCATGTAGTAGCGGCGCAGCATTGTTCAAACCACTTAGCTGCTTTTCCATCTTCTAGACTATTAAGCTCATCAAATGTCATTAGTTTTCTCTTTTTTGCCGGCTGTATTTTCTGCATTGGCTGTTGCAGTGGCTCTTGTATCGGCACTTGTATTGGCTCTTATATTAGTCGCTGCCCTGATAGTGGTGAACGTAGATGCACTATCAGCTGTTTGAGTACTGTCTTTGTCAGATTGGCAGTGTAACAGCGCAATCAATTGGGCGCTTATAGAAACTGCCACCTCAATAGGCCGTTTTCCCGGAATCGATGGGTTGCCAATTGGAGTGTAAAGCCGCGCCAAAGCTGCATCGTCAAAACCACGATGGGACAGCTTAGTGATAAATCGTTTGGCTTTGGTCTGTGACCCAATAAGACCAACAAACGGAAGCGACGGATATTTAAGGGCTTGCTCCGTGATTCGATAATCTAATTGGTGGTCATGGGTAAGGATAACCAGCCATGAACCGGGGGCTAATTGGGCAACCTCAGTTTCAGGCTCTTGCTCAACAACAATGTTCACATTGTCTGGCAAACCGCTGTAATTAAGCGCCGAAGTATCAGCGTTATTTATTCCACTGTTGCTGAAAAGTGATTCACGGCTGTCTATCCACGTAATGTTAACAGGCAGCTGCGAAAGTATCGGTACCAGTGCTTTTGCAACGTGACCCGCGCCAAATACGGCGATGTGCTGCTGGTAGCTATTACACACATCAAATAGCACTTTTACCGCGCCCCCGCAGCACTGACCTAATTTACTGCTTAGGGGGTAGCTGCGCAGTTCAGTGAGAGGCTGGTTGCTTAAAAGAAACTCTCGCGCAGTTGCGATGGCATGGTGCTCTAAGTTTCCACCGCCAATAGTATCGATGCTCTCAGAGGCGGTAACGACCATTTTGCTGCCAGTCTCCCTTGGCGCTGAGCCTGCAACGCTGACAACGGTAACCAATACGTATGACACATTGTGCTGTTGGCATTGGGCTATCCCTTCATGCCACGTTTTTGCGCGCCAAGTAAGATTCTGCATTAGGCCTCCGACGATTTGTTTAATTCAGCGACTAAATCTGTGGGTGACGTTACAGCGTGCTTTTGCATTTCATTAATTGCATTGAGCACTCTTTCTGGTGTGGCTGGAGTATCAAGCTGTGGGTCAATAGCGTAATAAGATAAGCTAGCAATGGCGTCTTTAAGTGCACACCATACTGAAATTGCCAACATAAAAGGGGGCTCGCCAACTGCTTTAGAGTGATAAATACTGTCCTCGGCGTTTTCTTTACCATATAGCTCAACGTTAAATACCGCTGGCGTATCGCCGATGGCCGGTATCTTATAGGTCGCCATATTTTCACTGATGAGCTTTCCGCTCTCGTTCCATTTTAAGTCTTCGGTGGTGAGCCAGCCCATTCCCTGAATAAACGCACCTTCTATTTGTCCAATATCGATAGCCGGATTGAGGCTATTTCCTACGTCGTGAATAATATCTACCCTATCTACGGTGTATTCGCCGGTTAAGGTATCAATGGATACCTCGGACATGGAGACGCCATAGGCAAAATAGAAAAAAGGACGGCCCTCGCCCGTATCTCGGTTGTAGGCAAGTTTTGGAGTTTGATAAAAACCGCTTGTCGATAGCGATACGCGCTCAAAGTAAGCGGCTTGAATAAGGTCGGGAAACGTTATTTTTTCATCGCCCAACACCACGTGTCCATTTTCAAAAGTCACTTGCTCTGCAGATTCATCTTGCCCCAGTTTTTTCGCAAAACATGCTGCTAAGCGTTTTTTAAGCGTAATACAGGCGTTTTGAACTGCTTTTCCGTTAAGGTCTGTGCCACTTGATGCCGCGGTAGGCGATGTGTTCGGTACTTTATCAGTACGCGTAGAGGTCACCTCAATCATGGACAAGTCGATACCAAACTCGTTTGCTGCAATTTGACCTATCTTGGTGTGCAGGCCTTGGCCCATCTCTGTGCCACCGTGGTTAACTTGTATGCTGCCATCGGTATAAATATGCACGAGAGCGCCAGCTTGATTAAGGTGTTTAGCGGTAAATGAAATACCAAACTTCACTGGTGTTAAGGCCAGCCCTTTTTTTACTATTGGGCTGTTGCGATTAAACTTAGCGGTATCTTCTCGTCGCTGCCAGTAGTTTGCTTTGCGCTCAAGGGCGTCAATCATTTCAGGAAGCAGGTTGTGTTCTACTTCCATACCGTAAGGTGTTTTGGTGCCCGTTGATGCACCATAGAGGTTTCTTTTTCGCACTAACAGTGGGTCTATGCCGGCATGACGAGCAATTTTATCCATTATAGCTTCTGCCATGATCATGCCCTGAGGGCCGCCAAAACCTCGGTAAGCGGTATGTGATACCATATTGGTTTGCAGCCGATGGCCTACAATATCGCTGTCGCCTAAAAAGTATCCGTTGTCGACATGAAACATGGCTCTATCAACAATAGCGTCAGAAAGGTCCGGCGAATGTCCACAGATACCGTTTACTTCCATGCGTGTCGCCATAATTTTACCTTTGTCGTCAAACGCTACGTCAAAGGCGTTACTAAATGGATGGCGCTTACCGGTTACATGCATATCAACAAAACGGGGCAGCCTTAATTTTACCGCTCGCTGATTTCTGTGTGCTAATAGCGCGGCAATACACGCCCATTGAGCAGCCTGTGTTTCTTTACCGCCAAATCCACCACCCATTCTGCGCATATCTACCATGACATGGTGAAGGCGCACATCAAGCACTTCAGCAACAAGCTTTTGCACTTCACTAGGGTGCTGACTTGAGGTGTAAATATTCATGCGGTTTTCTTCGCAAGGTACGGCAAGACTCACCTGCCCCTCAAGATACATATGCTCTTGACCGCCTATATCTAACGCACCGCTTACGGTGTTTTCAGCATGCTGAAGGATGGTGTCAGGGTTACCCTGACCAAAACGGTGTGAAGGGCGTACAAATGCACTGTGTTGGTGAGCCTCTTGTGCGCTAAGGATAGCCGTTTCGCCGTCTACCGTTACTTGGCCTTTCAAGGCGGCTTGGCGGGCTGCAAATACTGAGGTGGCTAACACTGCAAACACAGGCTGGCCATAGAATTTTATTTCGCCATTGGCAAGTAACGGGTCGCCTTTAAAAACTGGCCCTATATCTTTATGGCCTGGCACGTCGTCTATGGTTACTACGTCTATAACGCCTTCGCTGGCCCGAACCGCGCTTAAGTCTATTGCTGTAATTTTACCCCTTGCGCACTGGCTAAGCCCAATCGCGGCGTAAAGGGTACCTTGGGGTTCAGTGATATCATCAACGTAATTTGCAGAGCCTTGCACTTGGCGAATGGCGCTCTCATGTTTTTGAGACGTGTGAACACGACCTGATGGCTGGCCCGTTGACGACAAGGCGTGAGACGACTGTTCAAGAGAAAGTGAATCAATGAGTTTACGCATGGTTCATCACCCGTGTCGTTATTGTTGTGTCTGATTGATTTTCTAACCAAAACCGATGCCATAAATTTGCCAGCACAGTCTTGCGGTACTCTGCTGTAGCGCGAACATCATCAATAGGCGTAAACGCATTCATCAACACTGTTTTTCCTAAATCTACGCATGCTTTACTTGAGAAGTTCTTGCCCACCAGCGCATCATGCAATGCGTTACAGCCTGCGGGAGTTGCAGCTACGCCGCCAAACCCCGCATCGACTTGCTCAATAATGCCGTGGTTAATAGTGATGTTAAAAACGGCGCATACTGCTGAGATGTCATCTTCAAAACGTTTCGATATTTTATACGCGGCAAGACGCTGGTTTGCGTTCAGAAAGGGAATTTCAATGGCAGCAATCCATTCATCACTTTTTAGAGCGGTTTCTCTGTAGCCCACAAAAAACTCTGTTACAGGGATTGTGCGTTTTTGTATTCCGTTATCGACCAAAATTGCTGCGTTAAGCGCAATCAATGCGGGCGGCATATCGCCAATGGGAGATGCGTTAGCAACATTACCACCCAAGGTTGCCTGATTTCTGATTGGCAGCGAAGCAAAGCGAGTGATCAATTCTGCCAGCTGCGGAAAGTGTTTTAACAGCGCCGGCGTGATGTCCTTGATGGGATTGGCTGCACCAATAATGAGAGAATGCGACGTTGTGGTGCAAGCTTTTAATTCATCCATGTGCGATAAACTTATTAGCGTATCGATACTTTTTAACTGCTGGGTGAAGGTTAAACTTAAATCTGTACTGCCAGACACTAACATAGCCGTTGGATTGTCTTTTATCGCCTTTGCTAAAGATTTACGATTTCGAGGCATGATCAGGTTCCTAGTACCTGCGTGATCGTTGCCTGCATGATCACCGCCTGCGCTATCTCTAGTAACTATCGCCTTTAAGGTGCTTAATGTTGAAGACGTATTGCGCGTAAACTCATCATCAGCTTGCTGTTCACAGACTGCTAGTGTTGCGTCAATAATGGGGCGATAGCCGGTGCAGCGACACAAATTACCCGATAGGGCATGTAGCACATCGTCTCTATTCGGTAAGCTGTTTGTATGATAGAGCGCGAACATTGACATAATAAAGCCGGGTGTACAAAAACCACATTGTGAGCCGTGATGATCAACAAGGGCCTGTTGCACCCGGTGCAGAGCAGCGCCATTACTTAGGTGTTCAACAAAAATAAGTTGTTTAGCATGCACCGCGCTCATAAGCGTTATACAGCTATTTACGGTTCTGTAATGAAGCGCCGAAAAATCGGCGTTGGGCTCGGCAAGAACAACGGTGCAAGCACCGCAATCACCTGCGGCACAGCCTTCTTTTGTACCGGTTTTATGTCGATATTCACGTATGAATTGAAGCAGCGTAAGATCGGCTCTTACGTCCTCTATCTCAACACTTTCTTGGTTAATGAGGAAGCGAATCATACGTACACCTTGTTATTGTTTTCATAATATTTTCCCACTAGCTGTATTTATCGCAAACACGGCTTCTTATAAGCTTTTTAGTAAGGCCCGCTTTTCAACAAAACTGCCTTTGAATACAGCTCCCCTTAATATAGCTGTCTTTTTAGTAAAAAAGTAGACCATGTGGTCAATTTTTTGCTTATAAAAAAAGCCAGACTAAGGCGTTCTAGTCATTGGCTATTATTATTCGGATTGAGGCAGTTTTTAGTTAGTAATATCTGCGCTTAACGCTTTTCGACAGTTGCTAGATAAAAGGGCAGCTATGAATGCAAGGTGATTGCAGCAAGATTCATGCTAGTTTAGTGCTAGCTTGAAGAGAATAGTCGACATGGCCAGAAACAGTGCGTGCTCCAACATGATGAACATGCAATAGACGGGTAATTATCTATGCAAACTGGTATAAAGCGACAGGCTACAAACAATAAATGGGTTAATACACTGGCAGTTATATAGGGCTATTTTTGTTTCGAGCTATCAATATTTATAGCGGGCTGTGTTTGTTTATATCGATCTACAAGGTGCTTTTTGGGCTGATATTTGCTTAGGACTAGCGTTAATTCATGCTAACGTAAGCCTATTAAAGTGCAAAAATTCGCAGTAACATTTATATCGTTAGGGTACACGCGTTATCGGTAAGTACGCTAGCGGTGTACATTGATGACGCGAATTGCGCTTGCATAATGTTTTGCAAAGGAAATTAATAATAATGATAAAGGTAAGAAGCTCCGAGGCGGGAGTTGGGGCTGCTAATCGAAGAAAAATACTTCAGGCTGCTGAAAAGTGCTTCGCTCAATTTGGTTTTAAAGGTACTGCTGTACAGAAAATAGCTGATGAAGCAGGCTTACCGAAGACCAACGTTCTCTACTATTTTAAAACTAAGCAAGACCTCTACGTAGCGGTATTAGAAGAAACATTGTCGCTGTGGAACTCTCATTTCGATAAGGCGACAGTAGAGGACGACCCTGCTGATGTATTGTCAGTATACATCGCTGAAAAGATGGAAGTTTCTCGTCTCCACCCATTGGCTTCAAAGATATTTGCAATGGAAATTATCAACGGCGCTCAAAACCTAAGCGGTTACTTTGATGAAGAGCATGCACGTTGGATGGAAGGGCGAGTAGAGCTTATTAACGCATGGATAAATGCTGGAAAGCTTAGAAAGTTGAACCCTGAGTATTTACTCTACAGTATCTGGGCGAGTACTCAGCACTATGCTGATTTTTCTGCGCAAATTACTCGCTTGCGAGGTAAAAAAATGAATAAAGCCGATTTTGAGCAAGCGACAAAAGAGGTCGTGCACCTCGTGCTTGGCGGTTGCGGTTTGTCAGTACCTGAAGAGTTTACACACTAGCATATGACAACATCTACTTACCCTCGAGATCTCATTGGTTATGGGCAGCACACACCGAAAGCAAACTGGCCAGGTGATGGCAAAATCGCCCTTCAGTTTGTCATTAACTATGAAGAAGGCGGTGAAAACTGTGTGCTTCATGGGGACGAATCATCAGAAGTGTTTCTATCGGAAATAATTGGTGCACAAGCGTATCAAGACCGCCATCTTAGTATGGAATCACTATACGAATACGGAAGCAGGGCCGGATTTTGGCGTTTGCATCGATTGTTTACTCAGCATGATATACCTGTAACGGTATTTGGCGTTACCATGGCAATGCAGCGTCACCCCGAAGCGGTTAAGGCAATGCTAGACGCTGGCTGGGAAATTGCTAGTCACGGAATGCGCTGGATTCATTATCAGGATATGAGTGAAGAGCAAGAGCGCAAGGAAATTGACGAAGCTATTGTTTTGCACGAGCAATTAACCGGCAAAAAGCCTGTTGGTTGGTATACCGGTCGTACAAGTCCTAATACGCTAAAGCTTATTGCTGAGCGAGACGACATTCTTTACTGCGCCGATTCTTACGCCGATGACTTGCCGTATTTCGACCATCACTACAGCAAACCCTTGCTGATGGTGCCATACACGTTAGATACCAATGACATGCGCTTTGCTTCACCCCAGGGCTTTAACAGCGGTGAGCAGTTTTTTACCTATTTAAAAGATGCGTTCGACGTGTTGTGGGAAGAGGGCAGTGAATCCCCCAAAATGCTGTCCATTGGTTTGCACAATCGAATTATTGGGCGTCCAGCTAGACTGGCGGCGTTGAAACGGTTTATTGAATACGTGAAATCCCACGACAAAGTATGGATTGCCACTAGAGAGGATATTGCAAAACACTGGCTCAGTGAGCATCCAGACACTTCTCAGTAAGCAAACTCATAGATTCGACAAAACGCCATATGACAGTGAGCGATATGGCAAAAACTACCGTGACAGAAACTCTGTGATAAAAACATCGTATGGCAGAAAGTGGTATTAGGTATATCGGGGGCGTAAAAGCAGCCACTAGGCTTTACGTTTAACGCTTTTACGCTATCTTTAATAAAAGAGGACACCAATATGAAACTTAAAACGATAGCTTTGGTTGTAGGTATGCTCGCTCTCACTGCGTGCTCTAAACTGTCGAAAGAGAACTACGACAGTTTGGAAATGGGTATGACGCAAAAGGAAGTGGAAAGCATCATAGGCTCTGCGGATAAATGCGGTAAAACCATGGGTACTATGGCGTGTACTTGGGGAAATGAGGAGTCTAGCTACATAAAGATTGTATTTATGGCAGATAAAGCAGTGACATTTAATTATAGCGGCTTGAAGTAACACGTACTTCTCGCCGCTGTTTACCGCGCTCAGGCTGTTTTCTGCGCTCAGGCTGTTTCTCACACTCGGACTATTTTAAATCTAACACGTATCTGAGTACAAAGACCGCCGCAAGACAATAGGTGAGCCAGGTCACTTCTTTAAACTTGCCCGTGCCTATTTTTATCCCCACATAGGTGATAAACCCTAGTGCTATCCCCTCGCTGATGCTAAAGGTAAGAGGCATTGCGATAAGTGCTACCGACGCTGTCGCCAAATCCCCGAGGTCGTCAAAATCTAGCTGTCGAATGGACTCCATCATAAGAATACCCACCATGAGAAGCGCAGGGGTAGTCGCCATCAGAGGAATAACTTTCATCAATGGCGTAAGAAATAGCGACAGCACAAAACAGGCCGACACAACCACGGCAGTCAAACCGGTACGACCGCCAGCAGAAACACCGGTGGCAGATTCCACATAGCTTGTCACCGGTGAAGTGCCTACTAATGCACCCACGACACTGGCAGATGCATCCGCTGTCATTGCGGGTCCTATTTTAGGGAGCCTTCCATCGTCGGTAAGTAGGTTAGCTTTGCGCGACACGCCAATGAGCGTTCCGATGGTATCAAACATGTTGACGAACATAAGTGCAAAAATAAGATCCCATGTTTGTGCTAAATGGTCGATGGGATACCAGAAATCCATGGCGAAAAAAGTGTTTGAAATTGATTCGGGCATACCCACAATAGCTGAAGGTGTTTGAGTCAGGGTGCCAGATTCAGTGGGAATAAACGCACCAATAACGGTCAATGTGACAATGGAAATAAGTATGCCGCCCGTGATTTTTTTAATCATTAGCACAATGGTGAAAATAATGCCCATTAACGCCAACAATACAGCGGGGTTTGATAAGTCGCCGAGTTGCACAAAGGTGGCGGGGTTATCAACAATAAGCTCTGCATTTTTCAAACCGATAAATGCGATGAAAAGCCCAATGCCGCACTGAACACCTATTTTAAGTGCTGGCGGGATAGATTCGGCAATTTTTGTTCGTACTCCAGTTAGCGATAATATTAAAAACAGTATACCGTTGTAAAAAACGATACCGAGGGCAGCCTCCCAGGGAACCTCTCTACCTAGGCAAATAGTAAAGGCAAAAAAAGCATTCAAGCCCATCCCTGGTGCTAAAGCAATAGGGTAATTGGTCATTAGCGCCATTAGCAAAGTGCCTAGGCAGGCCGCTATTGCCGTAACGGTAATAAGCCCTTCTACAGGCATGCCGCTTAGGCCTAAAATGCCCGGGTTAACCACTAATATATAAGACATTGCGGCAAAGGTGGTGAGGCCAGCAATGACTTCTGTTCTAATAGTTGTGCCATGCTGCTGAAGTTTGAAAAGCCGCTCTAGGAGTTGATTGAACATCTAATAATCTCTGTGTTGTGTCTGTTATTATTTTCTTTGTTGATATCACATGCACAAGCAATTAACTGACCAACTAGTCAATGTGTTGGTGCGTTTCGTGCTAGCTTCTATTTATGTAGCTCTGTTTCTCATCAAAAACCTGAATTTGTTAATAAATTTCTACAAAGACACAATCAGATATAAACTATAATGCACCATTATTGTTAGTTTGCATTTATTTGGTGCGGTAAAGTGAGGTGCCATGTCGTTAATCGATACTATAAAAAAGACCCCCAAGGCAGAGTTACACCTTCATATAGAAGGAAGTTTAACGCCAGAACTGATGTGGGATCTTGCTGCTAAGCACAGTGTATCACTTCCCTACAATAGCGTGGAAGAGATAGCCGCGGCATACAATTTCTCCGATTTACAGAGTTTCCTAGACCTCTATTACGCAGGTGCGGGCGTATTGATAGATGAAGATGATTTTTATCAGCTGATGTGGGCCTACTTATCTCGCTGCCATGAAGAAAATATCGTTCACACCGAAATAATGTTCGACCCTCAAACTCACACAGAGCGCGGAATAGAGTTCGCAACTTTCATGGCGGGCTTTCTGCGCGCTATGAAGGATGCTGAGGAACAATTTGGTATCTCTAGTTACCTTATTATGTCTTTCTTACGTCATTTGCCTGAGTCCTCGGCGTTTGCAACCTTAGAACAGGCAAAGCCGTATTTTTCGGATATTCACGCCGTTGGGCTCGATAGTTCCGAATTAGGCCATCCGCCATCAAAGTTTGAGCGCGTTTTTAAGCAGGCCAAGCAACATGGCTTTAAAATAGTGGCTCATGCGGGTGAAGAAGGGCCTGCTTCCTATATCTGGGAAGCCATTAATTTGCTTGAGGTGGATAGAATAGATCACGGCGTGAGGTGTCAAGAAGACGCAGAGTTGATGACTTACTTAAAAGAAAAGCAAATACCGCTTACTGTTTGCCCTTTAAGTAACCTTAAACTGTGCGTGATTGATGATATGAAGCAGCACAATATACTTACGCTGCTTGAAGAGGGATTGCTGGTAACTGTGAACTCAGATGACCCTACTTATTTTGGCGGGTTCTTAAACGATAATTTTATCGCCCTTAGCGAATCTCTTGGCATTAATGAAGAGCACGTGAAAGCACTGGCGAAAAATAGCTTTATCGCTAGCTTTTTACCAGAGGATAAAAAGCGTCAGTACATTAATAAGGTTGATGATGACGATTTTAGAAAATAAGCAGGTCTTTTATACCAGTGCGTTTAGATAATTGCTCACTCGGTGGGTAACTATCTATGCGGACTGGGATTGACGGACTGGTATTACAGGCCCTTTTCCATTTTCGCAATGGTTGCTTTTATTACCGCGTCCAGGTTTTCAGCTTCGCTAGCCACTTTATCCATAGCATTTTCCTTGGCGAATAGCTCGATGTTGGATGCTTTCTCTCGCACGGCATCCGCGCCCACATCACCGGATAAACCTTTTAGGGAGTGGCTTTGCAAACGAATCTCATCCAAATTCATTGCGTTGATGGCGGCAACAAGCTGCTGTTGTTTCAGATTCACTTGGTCTAAATACATACCAACAATACGATTTAGGAGAGTTTCATTTCCTCCTAATCTGGCTAAGGCCTCTTCTGCGTTCCATAAATTTGCTTGAGTATCTGCGGTCATTGCAAAACCTTTCATGTGTCTAGTAGTACTTTGATGAGATGACGATAGCAAAAAAAAGAAGAAATTGCAGAAGATTTGAAGAGTTGCAGTAAAGATCAGCACGCCCTAGTTAGCAAATAGAAATAAGAATAAATTTTAAGAGTATCTATCATTTAGATACAACAAAAGGCTTTTGCTTGCCTGTTACGTCAAGTTAAATACGTCACGTATTTGTTGTTGTAATTTTTTGTTATTTCCTTTTATACCCTTCACAGTTTTATATTATTTTCAATAACGTAACGTCGCAGTACGATGAGAGAAGAGTTAATGTGGGTGAGCTCTACTGCGTTAGCCGAGCATTATTGTTAGACTTATGTATAATATGAGTTGAATGTCTTTATTTTATCAATTTCAGAACAGGGCTTTTTGTGACGCATTTTATTTTATCTATTATTCCAACATACTGCTGTTCAAATACATAATGTTAGCAAAAATAAAATCCTTTTCAGAGTGTAAGGTCTTAATCGTCGATGATGAGATTGCAAGCCGTATATTGCTAGAATCTATTCTGGAGAGCTTCGTGGTGTGCCAAACCGCAAGTAGTGGTCGTGAGGCAATACAAAAATGCCGACAAGACGTGCCGGATCTAGTGCTACTTGATATGAACATGCCGGATAAAAATGGCTTGGAAGTATGCCAAGCGCTCAGAGTTTTTCCTGAGACCGCTTCTGTTCCAATTATTTTTGTTACCGCGACCATGGACGTGCAAGTTGAAAATGCCTGCTGGGAAGTAGGCGCTTCCGATTTTGTAATGAAGCCCGTAAATGCGTCAACGTTGACTCACCGCATTAAAACTCATCTAGAGAACAAAACTCGTACTGAATATTTGGAAAGTATGGTTTATCACGACCAGCTTACTGGGCTGTATAATCGTTCGTACTTAGCAAAAGAGATTCCGAAAACGATAAAACAAGTGGCAAGAGATAAGGACAGTATTGGCATTATCGTTATTGATATCGACCGTTTTAAGCTGTTTAACGATAACTACGGTCACCTTGATGGTGATATTTGCTTGCAACGTGTTGCTTCTATCATTGAAAACACGGTTAAACGACCGAAAGATGCGGTTATACGTTTTGGCGGTGAAGAGTTCTTGGTGATATTGCCCTATGTCGATGAAACCGGTGCTGGCTTTGTTGCCGAGCAAATCGTGAAGGCTGTAAGCAAAGCTAAAATTACTCATGAATATGGCCTTGATGGCATAGTGACTATCAGCGCCGGGTATGCCACAAAACCCGCCCGTGAATTTATTGATTCAAGCGCAACTTCCTTGATTAAGGAAGCCGATATGGCGCTATTTGAAGCTAAAGATACGGGGCGGAATCAAGCGAAGGGTTTTTCACCCTCACTGTAATGTTTCCGCCTGCAAATTAACGTAATTAGCGGTATAAAATCACGCCTTCTAAAAGCTTTATATCTATCCTATTGTTTAATATTAACGGTGGGTGTTTGCTAGTAACCTAGGCTTCTGTATGAAATATTATTTGGTCACCTGACAAAGGAAAATGTCATTGTGCAGATTACTGCGTTGCGGGTGTTTAACGAGTGGTTTAAAGGTTTACTTAAATGATTTTTTACGACGAGCAGTCTAATCTAAATGCGTTATTAGGAGAGCAGTTAAAAGAAACGTTCCAGCGAATTGTTAAAATTGCAGCGAAAACAATGAATGTCTTTCAGTGCGCAATTGTGTGTTTAGATAAAGACACGGTAGAGGTTGTCGCAAAAGCCTCATCAGCTCACGCACCCTCGTTTTCAGTTATTCCCTCTTTTGCAGGTGGTTTTTCACCAAACAGCCGTTTTCCAGTAGACAGTAATTTCCCCTCGTCCAGTATAGAGGCCACTATCGTGTTTAAGCAGTGGGTAAAAACCTACTTCGACGCAAATACGTTCATTCGCGGTAAAGCACACATATTAGATGATAAATGCATTTTTGTTGTGGCAATAAACGTTGATCCCAAACGCAAGGATGACGCTGATAAGCTCTTGCTTCTCGATGAATGGTTAAGCACAGAACTGTCTAAGTTTGATATCGAAAAAGCAGATAATAAACAAAACACCCTATATGAAAAACTTCAAAGCGTTGCCAATATAGGCACGTGGGAAGTTGAGTTTGCGACGAATACACTCAGTTGGTCGTCACAAACGAGAAAGATCCACGAAGTTGACAGTGACTTTACCCCCACATTAGATTCTGCCATCGAGTTTTATAGGGAAGGTTTCGACCGGGACGAAATTTCTCGTATTGTGGCTCATACCGTAGAAACTGGCGAACCTTGGAGCTCTACCTTGAGGCTGGTTACTGCAAAAGGAAATACCGTATGGATTGAAACCCACGGTATGGCCGAAATGCAAAATGGCGAGTGCCTGCGATTATTTGGAACTTGCCAGAACGTGAATAAAGCCGTGGAACTGCGACTTGCATTGGACCAAAAGCGCAAAGAAGCAGAGGCCGTTGCAGCTGAGAAAGGCGCACTGCTTGCCAGAGTCAGCCACGAGCTAAAAACGCCATTAAACGGCATAGTCGGTATGCTAGAAGCACTGAAGCACGAGCAGCATGGTGGTCGACGCGAGAAAAAAGCAGACTTTGCCCTTCGCAGTGCAGACCGATTAGGTAATCTAATTAATGATGTGGTGGATTATACTGCCATCATCAATCAGGATTTCACGCTGGAGACTACTCCGTTTTGTATTAAAGCGCTTCTTGATGACGTGGTAGGTATACTTGAAATGCGCTGCGAAGAGCGGGGCATAAGTTTTAATACGTCTTTAGAATTTGGGTCAGAAACCTACATTCAGGGTGATGCGGCGCGAATGGCACAAGTGGTTAAAAATGTTGCCTCATTTATCATTAAGCGCTCAGAGCTTAATGGCCTCACTATACACGTAGCCTTATTGCACAAAAAAGATAACGCGGTTTTTCATGCCTCTATTGAAGGTTCAGGGCCGGCAATGAGCGAACCTGCAATGCGGGAACTCTTTAAACCCCTAATGAGTGCCCCCCAGGAATCTTCAGAATCGCGTAATGACAATGGTTTGGCATTATCCACAGCTAAGCAATTGGTAACTAAAATGGAAGGCGAACTTAGCGTTAGCTCAGTTGAACATCGGGGTACGTGTTTCGATATTGTTATGCCTGTTCAAGTTGTGCAAAACACCCAAGATGTTATTGAGTCAGAAGTCGTGTTCTCTTCAGATTTGTTGCGCACTACGATTAACGTGCTCATTGTTGACGACAACGATATCAACAGGCTTGTGCTGTCATCTATGTTTGAAGACTTTCATTTTGTTGTAGATATGGCTGAAAATGGGCAAATTGCGCTTGAGAAGGCTAGAGACAAGCAGTACGACCTCATATTGATGGATTTAGCCATGCCGGTGCTTGATGGCTATGGCGCAACTAACGGGATCCTTTCTGAAAAGCTACTGTCTGAAGTTGGTCGTATAGTAGCGGTAACTGCGCATACAGCACCTGGTGATAGAAAAGCGTGCTTTGAGGCTGGTATGACTGGCTTCTTGAGCAAGCCAGTTGCCAAAAACGACGTGTTATCTCATGTGAAACAAACGCTAATTAGCAAATTGACTTTTGCCTAAATCGTTGTGTAAGCATTTATTAGCTTAGAGACTGCAGCCTTTAAGCTAATAGTCGCGACCGTTTTCTAACCCTTCATTCCACTTGCGAACAAATTCATCTGACCATGCATCCCAGCCGATAGTTGACAGTGTCCAAATGGTAACGCCAAGAATGATCACATTGAGTACTAAACCAATAATGGCGATGATTTTTGCTTTGTTAACTTTACCAATGTTGTTGTATTCATCAGGGGCTTGCGCATAAGTTCGTTGAGACTTTATCGATAGTATTAAGGCAGCAAGTGCCAACACCACAGTGAAACCACCGAAAATAAAAAGAAAACAGCTGAGCATGGCAAGCCAGTAGATAAGGCCGCTATAGGGCAATTTGTTCATTTTGTGTCTCAACGATTATTATTGTCTTTCCTTGATGGTTTATTTTTAATCGATTGACAGGGCGGTGTAAAGCGAAAAGTGGCCGAGCTGCTGCTTTTGCTTTCCTCAACTAGGACTACTACCGCAGGCTACAGCACATTACTTTTCAAGAGATGGCGGTGCAGTCTTCACTTCATCCCAATGGGCAAGAATATAGTCGCTGAATTGGCTTCCCACTAAATAGGCTGATTCAATGGCACTTCTCATTGCCGCATACCCATCGCCTGAGCTTTCTTTTTCTAAATTTTCTGCTGCGGTAAGCCCCGGTGGTTGCATAGTAAAGTTGCTAGCCGTACGCAATATCACTAAGCGGTTTTTGTCTACCAGACCTGCATTGTGCAAATAGCTCATACTCTGTAGCGTTGCCGAGTCTTCCATGCCCGACGTCATAAAATTGCCCTTTGAACGAGTCCAGTAAGAAACCCAGTCATTGGCCCAAGTATTTAGCTTGTCGCCATGCCAAAACGTAGAGGCTGATAGGTGAGAGCCATAGGTAACAACAGGTTGTTGCAGCGCGTTGGGAAACCCTTGGTATTTAGAGCGCAATGCATCCATAGCAGGGGTATTCGGTAGCTCGGAATTTTTAGTAAGAGAATATGCCCACTTTGCTAAGCTTTCGTTGAGCTGATAAACCTCTCCATTTGGGCTGTCTTCAACATTAACATTTTCGGCATTTGCGTATGGTGCGTGGGTGAATAGAGGAAAGTAACCCGTGTTCCAGCTATCCGGAATTTCTCGCGCATCAATATGATGAGCAAGGTCGCCGTCTACCACATAGTCAGTCCAAACGGCACTGCCAATGGTGCTATCTAATGGGTCGATACCGGCAATGCCCGCCACTATCCAATACGCTTGTGATAAGTCAAAACGCTGGTCTAGCCCTAACGCCATAATGGCAGCTGACGCTCTGGCAATACCCATTCCTGTTACAAGACCAATGATGCCTTTTTGCTCATTTGCAAACACATCATGATGAGCATGGGGCATAGGGTAAACTGTGTCTAACGACTCCCGTTCACGCCAAAGCTGAAACTCTCCCGGTGCATCCCCAGTATCTTCTCCAATTTCAAACATACTCACAACGACCACTTTTACTTTTAACTTCGTTTGTTCATGGGCCGGTGCTGATGTAGAACTCGATGATGTCAATGATACAGTATTAGCTTGGGGGTTGGAGTTCTGTGCCAATGATATAAAGCTCATTGCGCTCAATATGCTTACAACGGTCAAGACTCTCACAGTGTTTAACACTCTCAGAGCGTTAAAGACTGTCCCAGCGTTCAAGACTGTCCCAGCGTTGAAGACTCGCGCGCCGTTCATGGCCCTCGCGCCGTTCAAGACTCTTGCGCCGTTCAAGACCCTCGCGCCGTTCAAGACTGTGTTAGCAATTGAAACGCTCAACGACAAAGTGGGTCGTAGTAGGGATGAAACGCGTAAATACATAAGTGTCTCCAATAAAAAAGGTAAACCCAGCGAACTGGGTTTATACCAGTCCGCGTAGATAGTTACCCACTCAGCGAG
The DNA here is from genome assembly GCF_010500895.1 of Alteromonas genovensis. Lineage (GTDB taxonomy): Bacteria > Pseudomonadota > Gammaproteobacteria > Enterobacterales > Alteromonadaceae > Alteromonas > Alteromonas genovensis. The sequence continues at coordinate 42,804 of NZ_JAAAWO010000003.1, read as the reverse complement.
ACTTAAAATGTTCGGAATCGCGGCGTGTTACCGCAGGTGCAGTGGTTCTACATCAAGGTGACACAACAAAGAGTACGGGCATTTTAAACTGGCCAGCGCCTTCTGAGTGGGCAATTATCTACGCGAACTGGTATCACCTTTGCTTATCGCTTAAATAACAGGATTAAAACTTGTAGGCAAACGTTGCGTTCCAGTGACGTGGTAATTCTGGCAATACAATTTGACTACCAAACAAGTCTGGGAAGTTAGCACGGAAATAACGTTCATCGGTTAAGTTCTTAACCGTCACATTAACCGTCCAATCTTCAGCTTCATAAGACAGACCAGCATTCACTAAGGTGTAAGCAGGAAGTGTAACGGCAGCAGAAAAGCCAGAGGCAACCTCTTCTACATCAACAACACTTACATTGGCTGCATATCCATTTTGAAAGTCGTATGTCGCTGTCAGGGTGTAAATATTTTCAGGTATACCTGCCTTGCGGCCGTCTGAGTTAGCAAATCCTTCACCAATAAGATTAAGGCCGATAACGTTTCCGCCAAACACGAGAGACGGATCGGTAAGGTTGACCAAATCTTCAGCGCCCAAGAATCCAAACTGATTGCCATTCTCAAGTGCAGTTAGGTTTATAACTTCAATGTTAGTGTAGCCTGCTGAAACCACAAGGTTTTCGTTAACCACCCAGCGAAGTTCAAACTCAATACCTTCGTTATTAGTCGTGTTATTGGTGACAACATTTTGCGTGTTGAAGTCTGTACGCTCTTGCTCAAAGGCAGATAGGGCAAAGTAAAGGGTGTCGTCTAAAAGCGATCCTTTAACACCATACTCAATAAGTTCTGAGGTATCAAAAGCGCCGCTAGAGCCAGGTTGGTTTAACTGACCAACGCCAATCTCTGCACCTTGACCAGCAACAAGCGTTGCCTGTTCGGCAGCGGTGAAGTAAGGAATAAGACCAAAATCAAACTCGTAGGAAATACTAGCATTCCAAGACCAACCGTCTACGGTTTCTTCTGCATAAACCGGCGTCTCATCACCCGTAGCAAAAAGTAATAAGTCGCTGCGAGAAGTACTTTCAATGTCTATCGTGTCGTAACGTAAACCTAAAACGAGGTTCAGCCCCCAATCCCAGGTTAAATCGGTCATGGCTGCGATGCCTAAATCTAGGTAATTACCGACATCGTAGTTATCGTAATTTTTACCTGAGCGAGTTGACAATAAGCGGCGGTCTAATGGAGATGAAGCCATAGTAAGGTCGCGACGATTAAAGTACTCAAAAGTAAAGTCATCACCGTGCTCAAAGTCGGTGTAGCGAATAGAAGGGGAGAACTGGAACTGCGCGAGTAAACTGTCTTTCTCGTATTCAGTAGCAAAAATTAGCTTGTCTTCTACTACCCAACTTTCGTGAAACTGAGAAAATCCATAGGCGTTTTCATTGATGTTATCGTAATAATCATAGAAAAGCTGGTTGCGAATTTCCCACTCATCGGCGTAAAAAATGGTGTCAAAATAAAGGGTAATAGCTTCGTTACCGAGTTGATCGTCAGGAGCAACGAGTACTTGGTTACCGCTTAATGTTGTTGTACCCACATTTTGAAGCTTCATCAAGTCGGTTGCTTCGTCGTCAGTAAATGCAGCAGCAGGCACGTAGAAAAAGCTATTCCCACCAATGTTTACAGCGCCGTATTCTTCATGGCTTATTTGTCCGTCGCCATCAGTATCCAATGGTAGGGCTGTACCGGTAATGTAGGTTCCATCGTCAACTAACTCTTGAGTGAGGCGATTCCAACCAGCCACCTGGTTGCCATCATAATCGTGATACATTCCGCCAAATTCAAAGCGTAGGTTATCAGTAATGTCGATATTAAAAGAGGCTTGTAAAATGGTTTGGTCGGTTTGGGTATTGTCGTAGTAGCTATCTGAATTTTCTACTTCGCCGTAAAGGTAGTAACCCATCTCTTTACCACCCACTTCAGCAGGACCGCCCACTTCAGCGGTAAGAATACTTTTGTCCCACGAACCTGCAGTGTAAGAAAGTCTACCTGTAGGAGAATCTAAGTATTGGCCCGATGACGCACGAGCAGATTTAGGGTTAAAGTTAAGGTAACCCCCAATTTTGGATGGGCCGTAAATAGGAGAAGCGGGGCCACGTACAATATCTATTCGGCTAGATGCACCAATAGGGGTAGGGTAGTTGCCTGGGTTATCAAGACGCTTAACCCCTCTAAAATAGTTTTCACCTGGTGTTCCTCGAACATCCAAAGAGCCTGCCACACCAAAGAAAGATTGTGTAAATGTACCCGGTGCAAAGGCAACCAGTTCGTCTATATCCGTGACGTTAAATCGTTCCATTTGCTCTTGTGAAATGGTTGAAGCAGAGCGAGGGGTCTCCAAGATAGACTTTCCGAATCCAAAAACCGATTCAACGTCTTGCCCTGGTAAGCTGCCCAGCGAGCCTGTAACTTCAATTTTTTCAACATCGGCTTCTTTAGGCGTTTCCTCTTGCGCAATCGCGCTGGTAGATACTGATGCCATAGCACCAATCCCAACAATGAGAGCCCGAGATAGTGGAGATAGAGCGAACGTAGTGTGTTTCATGGCTTCCTCTTTTTTTATTTTATTGAGCTCTTTTGTAGAGCTTTTTAACGCAGTTCTTGATTGCTGAAGATAGAGGAGCAGAATAAGTGCCAACTTCCTGTCCACTTAGTCTTAATGTGTAAAATATTTAAAATATTGATAAATAGAGTGTTTTTTGTCATCCTCGATAAATATAATGTTATATTTATGTAACGCTTTTTCTACTTGAGATTGAGTGCACCATTAATGGGAGTTTTGCCCGCAAATTGCACCAATAAGTGCGGGCCGATCTTCATGCGCAAGTGGCTAATTTTCATGTGCAACTGGCTGATTTTCATCGCTCTTTGAAAGATCACCACGCATTAGTACAGAAGAATCTGTATCAGTCATTTTTGGCAGGGTTAAATCTAAGGCTATTGCGGTTAATCCCGCAGAGGTGACTGGAGAGGACAGTACGTTTTTAAGCCACACGGGCAATTGGGATAGCGCTTCGGGAACCATCATCACGCCAATAGCCATACCAAGTGAGCAAGCGGTTACCAAACTGCTTCGTCTATCTAACGCGTGACTGGCTAGTAGCTTAAGCCCGCCAACCGCAACCATGGCAAACATAACCAGTGTTGCTCCTCCTAACACAGGCTTTGGAATGGCTTGAAGTATGCCGCCAACAACAGGAAAAAAACCTACAGCGACAAATAGACCAGCAACATAAAACCCTACTTTTCTACTAGCGATGCCGGTTAGCTGAATAACCCCATTATTTTGACCAAATGTAGTATTTGGGAACGTGTTAAATGTACCTGCTAGCAGTGAGCTTATGCCGTCACCGAGAATCCCACCCTTAATTCGAGCAAGATAAAGCGGCCCGCTTGTGGGTTGCTTACAAAAAAGACTATTGGCAGTGAGATCGCCCGCGGTTTCGATAGCACTAAAGAGATAAATGAGTGCGATAGGCAAAAACAGTGAAATGTCGAAGTCGATACCAAATGCGAAGGGTTTTGGAATGGCGATAACCGGCAAAACCGATAAATGTTGAAGGTTTATGCCATGAGTAAATGCAATATAAAGCGTTCCTAAAAACATACCGATAAAAATAGCTGACAATCTAAGCCAGTGATTAGACGAGGCGTTACAAAAAACAATAACAAGTAAAACCGCGGCTCCAACGCCTAAATTAGATACATTACCAAACCCCTCAGCGTTGAACCCACCTGCCAAATCCGTCATACCCACGTTGATTAACGACAACCCAATTGCCGTAATAACAATCCCCGTGGTGAGTGGCGTAATAATGCGTTTTAGCTGGGAAATAAATAAGCTAAATACAATTTCAACCACCGCGCCAGCCATGGTAAGCCCGAACAATAGGGCAAGAATATCCTCAGGCGAGCCGCCATTATTTTTCACTTGGTTACCAGCAAGTAACAGGGCGCTGATAAATGCAAAACTAGTTCCCTGAATAGCCACGAGACCGCTGCCAATAGGGCCAATTCGTTTCGTTTGAACCGCCGTACCAATACCACTTACAAACAAAGCCATACTAATGAGATAGGGAGTGTATTCTGCTAACTCTAATGTTGAAGCGATAATAAGCGTAGGTGTAATTACGCCTACAAAGCTGGCTAACATATGTTGAAAGGCAGCGATAAGTGACGTGAGTGCACTAGGCTTGTCGTGAAGATTAAAAAGTAGATCGCTATTGTGCATTATATTTCCAAATGAATCGTGCTTCGTACTCGCGCTTCTTACTCAAGAGCGAGCAACAAAAGTGAGCAATAAAAAGTGAGCAACAAAAAGTAAGTAGAATAAAAAGTAAGTAGAATAAAAAGTAAGTAGAATAAAAAGTAAATAAAGCAATTAGCTGACCAATTGGTCATTGTTATTCTCGAATTTATATCTATTTAAGTAACTGAAAAGTAAATGTAAAAATAAGATGTGAGGAAAGCTGTGAAAACGGGGAGGGGAATGTGCACTTTAGCTGTGCAACTGAGTGGTAATAGTGCAAAAAAAAATGACCCTGAGGTCATTTTAAAGTGTCTGTATGAGGGCAGTTGACTTTTTCTGCACAGATGAACAGTAAAGATCAATCCGCCCTAATTCGAACATCTCAAAACGTAGTGTCATCGTCTAGGGTGACAAAGATAGAATGCCGTACTTCATTGAATAACGCTTTTGAGCAATGTCCTTGTCCTTCGGTATCTTCAAGAAGCAATACGTCGCCCGCTCCTAATACTCGGCTTTCCCCATTTGAAACAGTGAATTCAGCGCGACCTTTAATGATAAACAATAGCTGTCTGGCGGGGGCAGGGTGCCATTTAAAATCATAGTCGGCAGGCGTTTCTCGAAATATTATTTTATCAACCCCAAACTTTTCAGAAAGTCGCCCAATGGGGCCGCCGTCTTTAAGGTCGACATGGGCTTCACCAAAGTGGCTTTTCCCTTCGTCATCGTTATAAATTCTGCTTATTTTCATTAGCCCTTTCCCTTTATCTTTTGAACTATTAATCTTTACTTTTAAAGCCTGTGAGCGCTGCAACTCTGAAGTCCGAAGCCCGGCCCTGAGGATCGGTTCTCAAGAACGACCCTGATGAATGACTCTTAAGAATAGCCCTTAATAACGGCTACGAATTGCAGCACTGAAGTGCACAAGCGCCACTGGGGGCGCTAGGCATGCTGAAGGTTTTCGATGCTTTTGAATAACACCGATAAACTTGCCTCTACGTCACTTTCCTTTATTGACTCACCAGGGTGATGGCTAATGCCGCCTTTACAGCGGGTGAATAGCATAGCTACTGGGCATATATCAGCCATTGCCATAGCGTCATGCCCCGCGCCGGATGCCAATATTCTTGGCTTTATGTCGCTCAGTTCAACCCCACGCACTAAGGCTTGCTTTAGGTCTTCGTCGCACTGCACTGCAGGAGCAGCGTGAGTTTGCTCTACACTTAGCTTTACATTTCGCTTCGCGCCAATCTCGCCAAATTGCTGCATTATTTCTGCTAATGCCTCATCTCGCAGCGTGTCATCCTCACTTCTCACATCTAGTGAGAAGAGCGTTCTTCCCGATATCACGTTTACACCGTTTGGCATGTTATCTATCTTGCCCACGGTTGCGACAACACCTGGTCGCTGATGGCTTGTGCGCTCTACCGCCAAAATCATTTCTGCGCTGGCAGCAAGGGCATCGTAACGCATAGACATAGGTACGGTTCCAGCGTGACCGGCCACTCCTTCAATGGTAATAGTAAAACGCTTTGCGCCGGCAATGGCACTCACCACGCCTACAGGCAGATTCTCTTGTTCAAGAACCGGGCCTTGCTCTATGTGAAGTTCTAAGTAGCCTAATATATCAGTAGGTGAAATACTGGCGCTGGACACTTCATCAAAATGAAGTCCAAATTGCTCCATTGCTTCGGCTAAACTCATGCCGTTTTCATCTTTTAAATGACGCCAGCTTTCTTGCCAATTTCCTGTCAGGGCACGACTGCCTAAAAGCGTTGTGCCAAAGCGTGTACCTTCCTCATCGCAAAAGCCCACAATGTCAATGTGGAAAGGAAATTTACGCTGTAGACCGTCGAACATGGCAACCATTGAAATAGCGGCAACCACGCCTAGCATACCGTCGTATTTTCCGCCGTTTGGTACGGTATCTAAATGGCTGCCTAAAATAAGGCGAGGGGCATTCGGCACTGTTGACGTATAGTGGCCCCAAATATTGCCAACGGCGTCTTGCCAGGTGGTCATTCCCGCTTCAATCATCCAACCAGAAGCGAGTTGATTGGCAAGCCTGTGTTGCTCACTGAGGTAGCGTCTATCTAGGCAGTTGGGGTTTTGACTTAGCGTGCCTAGTATTTCACATCGCGCCATTACCTGTGTAGCTAGTTCAGCGAACTCACTCATTCGCGCTACCCGCCTTGTTAACTGCATTCTTTGCTTGGGTATATACGCTAAGTGCGGCTTCAACGCCCGCACCAGCAGGGCAGTGATGCCCCTGCATGCGAAGTACGGTTTCTAGTGACTGCAACGTATGAAGCACGGCGTCTTCGCGGGCGTTGTAGCCCATTGTGCCAATACGCCAAATCTTCCCTTTTAATGGCCCAAAGCTGGTGCCAATTTCAATGTTAAAACGCAGCAATAGGGTTTCTCGAACCTCTTCACCTTCAACATCATCTGGAATGTACACACCCACCACGTTATACATTTTGTGCCTTAAGTCACCAAAAGGAGCCAGCCCCATTGCTTGAATGCCTGCAAGCATGGCGTCACCCGCCACTTTATGACGAGCAATAACCTGTTGCTGACCTTCTTCTAAGTGCACTCGGGCGCACTCTCTCGCGCAGTACAGCATGCTGGCGGCTTCGGTATGGTGATTGAGGCGCTCATCACCCCAATAATCCATGATCATTGGCAAGTCGAAGTAGTTAGAGCGAATTTTAGGGCCTGTTGCCGCCTGGTGGTGGGCATCGCGAATGCCCGCTTCAACGTGATGACGAGTGCGAACGGTTTTGACAAACTTGTCGCTAAGGGTAATAGGCGCACTGCCAGATGGGCCGCCTAAACACTTTTGTAGACCTACTGATACTGCATCGAGTTTCCAAGCGTCTACCTCTAGCGGGTTTCCGCCAATTGATGCAGTGGCGTCACAGTAAAAAAGCACGTCGTGGGCTTCACAAATTGCGCCAATGTCAGCCAGAGGCTGTAGCATGGTGGTGGAAGTATCACCTTGCACAGTGGCCAGTAATTTTGGTTTAACTGATTTGATCGCCGTTTCTATTTGTTCAGGGGTAAAGACTTCTCCCCACGGCACTTCAATGGTATGTACTTCGGCATCGGCACGTTCAGCAATCTCAGCCAATAGGTGGCCAAAGCGGCCAAAAATAGGAATAAGTACTTTATCACCGGGCTCAATAGCCGACACGAGCACGGCTTCAATACCTGCACGTGAGGTGCCGTCTACCAAAAACGTTTGCTGATTTTTAGTATTAAACACATCGCGATACAAGGCCATAGTTTCGTTCATGTAGCCCGTCATTACAGGGTCGTATTGGCCCACTAGCTGTGTTGCCATTGCCGATAGCACCCGCGGGTAACAGTTAATGGGCCCTGGGCCCATAAGAAGACGAGGTGGAGGAGAAAGCGGTGTAAAACCTTGCATAAAAGAAAACTCCTAAATGAGTACCTGCGCAAGCATGCGCAGGCCTGTAATGATAAGAACGACGGCAAATATTTTTTTGAGCAGTCCAGCATCTAGCTTACTGGCAATGTTTGCACCAATAGGCGCAAAAAGAACGGTAAGTGGCACAATGCAGGCAAAGCCAAGCAGGTTAACGTAACCGTAGGTTGCAAATGGTGCATCAGGTGGTGTTGTGCCCACAAACAGCAGCGTAATAGCCGCTGGCAGTGAAATAATCAGCCCCACAGCGGCGGCAGTGCCTACGGCTTTGTGCGCGGGGTAATTGCAAAAGGTAAGGGTTGGTACGGTAAGTGTTCCACCGCCAATACCCACCATAGAGCTAAATAAACCGATGCAGGTGGCCATGACTGATTGCCCGCCCTTACCAGGTAGGCTGTTGAATAAGGCTTCTTTTCTGCCAATTAGCATGTTTATTGCCGATAACGTGGCGATAACGCCAAACATTAATGTTAATAAGGTGGGGTTAACTGCGGTAACGGCATAGCTTCCCACAAGAACACCAACAAGTATAAACAGCGCCCATGATTTAAGCAGGGCAAAGTCTACATTACCCTTGCCATGGTGGGCTTTAATTGAGCTCAGCGAGGTTGGCACTATGGTAGCTAACGAGGTAGCGGTAGCAATAACCATGGCGCTTTCTGAGGATACACCAAGTGCCTGAAACAAGAAAAAGAGTACAGGCACAATAACGATGCCGCCCCCAACGCCGAGCAAGCCTGCTAGTAATCCGGCAAAAACGCCGGTGCCAATTAACGATAAAATTACCGTTATGTTATCCATTAAAAACTGCATGTTTGTGTTATCTCTTATTAATCTAAATTTTATGCGCTTAATTTTATACGCTAATGCCGATGTGCGTTTGTCGCTGCGCTATACCGAGCTGTTATATAAAAGCTGGGTAAAAGTCCGGGTAGCGTGCCGGATAAATGGCCATTGAAAGGCCCGTATAATATGCTGCTATTAGTAACGGCCTTGAAAAAAAGTATTAAGCAGCGGCCGTAAATAACTGCTACAAATAACCGCTAAAACTAACTGCTACACATTGCCCAGATAGACTTTGCCGTCGCTGCGCGGATCGCTTGCCCCAGTTACATCACCTGTTTCTTGACGAATAATAGCGCCAGCATGGCCCATTAATTCATTACATGGGTCTACGGTTACTAAGTCGTGGCCGCGAGCCACTAAACTTTCACCTACGTATTCAACAAGGTCACGCTCGGCTTTTAAATTATGGCTTTCATCACCCCAGGTGCGACCTAATAACCATCGACCCAGCCATATCGCTTTGTCGATTGGCTGATTGTGGTAGACGTGGCGGGCGAAAAGCGCGGCTTGAGTTTGTGGCTGACCTTCACCGCCCATAGTGCCGTAACTCATGCGGCGACCGTCGCTAAGCTCTGCAAACGCAGGGTTTAGTGTATGAAATGGCTTTAGCCCTGGCGCTAAATATTGATTGCTTGATGGGTCTAGCGAAAACGAAGTTCCGCGGTTATTCCACACAATACCGGTTTGCGGGCTTACAATGCCCGAACCAAACTCCCAATAAAGCGACTGAATGTAGCTCACCATGCGGCCTTCACTATCGCAGCAACCCATCCAGATTGTATCGCCAGGCTTAGCCACATGAGGCCAAGGTTGTGCTGTATCTAACGAAATATGGTGTGCCATTTCATTTAACGACTCATCTGTAAGTAGCTGTTGTAAATCAACTGGCGTACGAGATGGGTCGGTCACATTGTTGTTGCGTGCAATAAACGCTTGCTTAGTGCATTCGATAAGTAGGTGCACCATGTCAGCATCGCTGCTGCCCAAGTGCTGTACTTTATCGTAAAGCGCTAGAATAATTAGTGATGCAACACCTTGGGTTGGAGCCGGTAAATTATAGAGTTTACCTTTTGACGTAGTAACACTTAGCGGGGTTACCCGCTGCGCCTTATAGTTCTCAAAGTCTTCTAAGCGAATAGGAGAACCAGCTGCTTCTAAATCAGCGGCTAACTTTTGCGCCAACTCACCGTGGTAAAAGTCGTCTAGGCCTTTTTCTGCCAAATGAGCGAGGGTTTTTGAAAGGGCTGTTAGCTTAAGGATTTTTCCCTTTTTAAGTGCCTTGCCTTTAATCAAAAATTGATCAAAATTTTCATCACCGGCGAGGTCATCAAAGGTTTTGTTACTTGCATCGGTTAAGCTTTGAGTAACTTCAATTCCCCAGTTAGCTTGGCTTATAGCTGTATCTAGTAAGGTGGTAAGCGGAAGGCCTGCTTTGCCACCCTGCCACTCTTTACTTATTTTTAGTGCTTCGCTCCAGCCCGCTACCGCGCCTGCCATTGTGAGCGCAGACATACCGCCGCGACTTGGAATAGCATCATGGTTTTTATAAAATGACGGGGTGGCACCTTTTGCGGCAACACCTGACGCATCAATACCCACCGGTGCTTTACCGGGCTCGCTGATAAGCCAAAAGCCGTCGCCGCCAAGACCGTTCATATGAGGGTATTCCACGGCAATTGACGCTGCCGCAGCTACCATAGCTTCAATGGCCGTGCCGCCTTTTTCCAAAATGTTCAAACCTACCTGAGATGCCGCAAAATGCGGGGCGGTAAATGCAATATTAGATTTTTTTGTCATCATTCTTTCCTTTGATTTCAGGCATCGCGTGCTTCGACATTCACATAGTGAGTTTTTTATTGTGCATGCACTTGTTGCTATGTGTTTGTACCTGTTGTGTTAGCAAAGTGAGTTTTTATGGAGTAATGCTTTGCTAACGGCTCTTTAGTTTTCCCGCTCACGACTTTCAAATTGTTTCGCTAACGGCTCTTTAGTTTTCCCGCTAACGGCTTTCTAATTTCCTAGCTAACGCTAGAAGCGCAAGGTCGTTGCCTTTTTTGCCTATAAACGATAATCCGCAAGGGGCGTTGTGTAGCGTAAATAACGGCAAATGAAGCTGTGGTAACCCGGCTAATCCCGCAAGAGAAGTTAACGCGAGGAGTGAATTTCTATCATTTGCCAATGTGGTACTGTCGGCATCACATCGAGGTGCAATGCCTGGCGTAGTGGGTATTACCAATACATCGATATCTTGAAACAGTACTTCAAGGTGTGTAACCAGGTTGTGTTGCTGCAGCCTTGCAAAGGCCACTTGCTCGTTTGTTATGGTTTTACACCACAACAAGCGAGACATAATATCTTCTGCAATATCTGGCTTTTCTTCTTCTATCCACTGACCGTGCTGCTGCCAAATTTCATTGCCTTGCAATACTCTAAATGTGGCAGCGGTATTCATAGCAGCTAGGTCGAGCTTGTCAGAAAAGATATCCCTGGTGTTAACGTGCGGACGAAGGTTTTCTTCTATCCATGCGTTGCATAGCTCTTTGTGAAGGGCACTGTTAAACAAATTATGAGCGATGCCAAAGCGAGGCTCGCCTGTAATATCACGTTGGGTGTGTGCTGGAATACACACTTTGCTTACCAATTCAAAGGTGGCTAAGTCTCGCGTCATCCAACCCACGGTGTCGAAAGAAGGCGCCAGGGCGACCATCTTATCGCACTCGATAATGCCGTGGGTTGTTCTCATGCCCCACAGCCCTTGATAACTGGCAGGAACTCGAATAGAGCCGCCGGTGTCGGTGCCTAAACCGATGTCTGCTAGTCTGCTGCTAACCGCAACCGCAGAGCCAGATGATGACCCGCCTGGAATATGCTCGACAGCCGCTGGGTTGGTAAGCACAGGAAAGTGCTTGTTTTGCCCGTGTAGGCTATAGGCAAGCTCATCGGTAATTGTTTTACCTTTGAACACTGCACCAGCGTTTAGCAGTGCCTTTACTGTGCTGTTCGTCTCAATTGTATTATTTTTACGAGCATTTACATGCGACTTCAAATAGTCAGGGTTGCCTGCACCTGTTGGCAGGTTAGCCATATGAAATAAGTCTTTCACCGCCAGCCCTAAATGTTCAAGAGGACCCTTAGAGGAACCCTCTAGGGCGAACTGGGGCTTTTCTTCATTAATAGGTGGCGTTAATACAAAAGGAGAGTTCACTGCGTGTTTCGTTATAGTCATTATAATTTTTCGATACCCTATGAAACAATCGTTTCAAAATAATGTCAAGAGAAACGGTTGTTCCTTCAGCGCTGAGTCAGGATTTTAATTGAGGCAATTTGCAACGTGCTTATTCAAGCCACTTTTTTGTAAAAGCGCGGGATGAAAAGCGAAAGAGAAAAAAGCGAGTGATAAAAAAGGGAGAGCTTCCTCTTAGCGCTCGGAGTCTTCTAATTCATCCATTTGCTTGTAAATTTCAGTAATGACATCAACCCGCTTAGAGGCCGTTAGGCCAAGTTTGGTATACGTTAAGTTACACAGCGTGGCAACCAGGCTCATTGGTGCAGCATAGCTGTCGAAGGGGGCATCACTGCCAATATGCGATACCAAAAGGTGGTCGACAAAGTGTTTATAGCCCTGACCAGTGGGATCGGTAATCAACACGGTTTTGCAGTGCTTGATGTTCTCGAGCACAAACTTGAACTGGCGAGTGCGACGGCGAAAGCCAAACAAAACCACCACGTCTTTATCAGTAAGGTCGATAATATCTTCACTGAGTGTCTGTCCGGGCAGAGGAAGCACTCGAACTGAAGCTCGTATTTGTTTTAACTGTTGGCGAAAGTGAAGGGCAATAGGGTAGGCGTTTCGAAACCCAATCAGTGTGACTTGCCCAGCATTGGCCAGCAATGTAGCAATAGAGTTTAGCTCTTCAACAGCGATACCATCAAAACTTGCCGCTAGGTTTTGTACTTCACTATCGAAATGGTGTTTTTCATTGTTATCTGAGGCAATAGGTACGCCTTGTTCTCGCAGTGTGGTGAGCGAGGCTCTGGCTTGCTGGTGGGATTCAAAGCCAACCTGGCGGAAGAACCGGCTTACCGTGGCTTTGGATGTACCTACATTTTCCGCAATCAGCGATGTTGACTGCGATAGCACTGCAATTGGATTTTTCTGAAGATAGTGCGCTATTGCCTTACCCGCGGGAGACAGCGTTGCATAATGCTGTGCTATTTGCTCTAAGACGTCGTTTTGGCTTTTATCCGCTCTTTTTTTAGTCATGGTCTTTTTTGCAACAGCTCATCAGCGCGAACGCCATTTTTTAGAAATAGTGATTTGATAAGAGTATTCCATGATTCCAATTGCTTATGCAATTTATAACAGAGTATGGCGGTATATTGAGTAAAGCCCCTCTTCAAAGAACATTTACGCCACCGGCGATAAATTACAGCGACCTAAAAACTGCTGCCACATAGAAACATGTTCCTGCATGGCGTTGCTATAAGTAGCAAATCCTATGTTAGCTTGTTGGTTAATATAGCGCTTAAATGAACTGTGAAGCACCGGGTTGTCTTGCCACTTTTCCCACAGCGGCATCAATTTGTAGTGGTAGTTGTTTACCAAACTGCCCACGGGCTGAATTTCTTCAATAAAAAACAAATAAAACACATTACGAAGAATTTTGGCGGTATCACTCGCGCGACCTTCGGGGCAAGCAATGGCATTGAGTTGAGGGGCAAGAGACTCTGTGAGCTTTGGTAAAGTAGTGGCAAGGGTTTGCTGCGTTTGCCATAAACTCGCCGGGAGTCGCGAAGAAAGAATTATCTTTAGCTGTGCTTCTAACTCGCTGCTATCAATACTTTGGCTTAACGCCGCGGGGGCTAATAGCTCATCCAGAAAATATAAGCTGTTAATACTCGCTAACGCATCTTTGTTGTTCTCAGTGGCAAGGAGGCGCTCAGGGCTATTTAAACCTAAACGCAACTCTTTACTGGTTTGGATAAGGTTTGCCCAGCTTTGCGTGTAGTCAGCCTCTTTTGCTTTCTTCCAAGCGGCCAGCGTATCGGCTAGCTTTGTGTCAGTTTCTCTCAGTGAATTTTCACAGGCTGAAAATACAGACAGTAGCTTACTCTCATATACCAAGCGCTGAGAGGGCAGCTGGCTTTTGCCAAGGGAGGTGTTTCTTTCAGCAACTACTCGGCCAAGCTCACAGTCTTGTATAGCGTAGAACTCCCGTAAGTTTATGCTCAGCCCTTCAATGTTGTACTTTAATTGCGAGCCGTCTATCAGTTTTGGCAGCGGTTTCACAACCGTCGCAGGCAATGGAGTGTCTAATACTCGAGAAAGCCGGCCCTGATAATCGTCAAGGCTCTCTTTTACCGTTTCTTGCCCAAAACACCCTGATAGCAAAACGATGGCGATTGCACCGACCGCATACCGCCAAGCCGATGTGAAAGTTGGCGTGTAAGGCAAAGCGCGTGCAAAAGAATTAGCGCTTGTAAAAAGTTGAAACTTCATCATAGATTGGGCGTCTCCTTTTAATTGAGCTCTTTCGCTTTATATTTCAGCGCTGGTATAAAGGCTTCGGCCGCCATCTACATAGATAATTTGCCCTGTTATATAAGGCGCAGAAACAAGAAACATCAGCGTTTCTGCAATATCTTCTGGGTTTCCAAGTTGGCGAAGTGGAACGCTGTCGAGTAAACGCTTTTTATCTTGTTCGTTCATCTCCCGCTCTGGCCACAGTATAGCGCCGGGCGCAATACCATTTACCCGCACATTTGGTGCAAGATCTATCGCCATAGAGCGCGTGAGTGATGCCAACCCAGCCTTTGCCAATAGGTACACACTGTGTTTAGGCAGCGGCCTATCAATGTGTATATCTATCATATTGATAACGCTGCCTTTACTGTTTGTCAGTGCTGGTGTTAATGCTTGAGACAAAAATAAGGGGCCTTTCACATTGCTACCCACTAATGAAGACCAGTCTTCTTCAGTAATTTCGCCAAGGGGCGTGGGATAAAAACTCGATGCATTGTTAACCAGCAAATCTAAACGACCCCAGATAGCCACTGACTGCTCAGCTAAACTTTGTACGCTGTCTTTGTCGCATAGATCGCCCTGAAGGCAGGCAGCAGAATTTTCGCGAGATTGATTGAGTTCGTTAACTAAGGCATTTGCCTCATTTGAAGATGTTGAGAAATGAATGATGACTGCATATCCACTTGCGTGAAGTCGACGAGCTATTGTCGCGCCGATGCGTTTTGCAGCGCCGGTTACCAATACAACAGGCGTTACGCTTTCCTTGTTAACATTGTTGGCTGCAAACGCATCAAGGCCGTTGTCTTCCATAAAAACTCACTTTTGTATTTACGCTATGCGTATTTCGTACGCTGAATATCGCTAATAATGTCTTTTGCTTGAACGATATAATGAGCGCCGAATAATAACCCGTGGTTTAAAATATGGTAAAGCTGATAGATTGGTTTTCTTTGAATGTAATTTTTTTCAATGGGGGAGGTATTGTTATAGCCTTTAAAAAAAATATCGGGGAAGCCACCAAACAACTCTGCCATAGCCAGATCTGTTTCTGCATCACCCACATAAACAGCAGGGTCGTATATTACCGGGCCTTTCGCAGTAAAGCCTACATTACCCTGCCATAAGTCTCCATGCAGTAGTGAAGGGGGGGGCTGGTGTAAGCTAAGCACATTGCGAGCGTATTCAACAATATCATCGGCGTTGCCATCACTTTTTTGCCATACATTGCTGGCAATCAAGCGCTCAAACATGCTTCCTAGTCGCTGTTCAGCAAAAAAATCAGCCCAAGACGCCGCGCGCCCATTAGTTTGAACACTTAAACCAATAAAATTATCGTGTGGCCAGCCATAGCTTGTATGTGCATTTACGCTATGCAGCTGCGCAAGTTTTTCTCCCAACACAAAATAGCTGTTCAAATCAGGCGTAACAAAACGGCAGTGGCATAACACTAAATATTCCATATTGGGTGTTTCGTTTTTGGTAACTCCGTGGCAAATAACCTTGGGCACCAAAATTGTGTTGGTTTGTGAAAGCGCTTCTAACCCTTCAGCCTCATGAAATAGCTGCTGTGTATCATCGTACAGCCGTGTTTTGACAAAGTATCGATGGCGTTCATCCTTGATAATAAAACATGCGTGAGTATGGCCACCTGTTACGGGCTCTGCGCGCTGGCAATTAAAAAATTGACCTGTTGCTTCAGAAATATGTTCGCTGATGAAATGCCACATAACACACCTGTGGTTATATTTTGAACAGAGTTAAAGTATGGAGCAAATCACAAAAAATGCACGGTTAATGGCAAGAGTCTTTACGGAGAAGCACTTAAATTAAGCGATTGAATGTCAATTAGTTGATGAAACCTGTTTTCATCATTGAAGTTGTGCATACACTCGTTATAATCGCCAATCGAAATCATATTAATAATTCAACGTTGTGCATAATTTTTGTACTTTGCTTTACTCTTTTGACGCTGCGGTTTGTGAGTGACATAGCCTGGCGTAAAATTGATGGTGCAAGCGGGATAAACACGAACGTTGGAGAAATACGAATAGCGTATTCCACGCTCAAACTTTAAATATGCAAGTGGCGCAGAGTAGGCGTCACCACTGTAAAGGAACATTCATGCCTGTAATTACCCTTCCTGATGGAAGCCAACGTGCTTTCGACAACCCTGTTTCTGTACTTGACGTTGCAAACGACATTGGCCCTGGTTTAGCCAAAGCAACGATTGCCGGAAAAGTAAACGGCGAGCTTGTTGACGCAGTTGACATGATAGATGCTGACGCACAACTTCAAATTATTACCGCAAAAGACGACGATGGCCTAGATATTCTGCGCCACAGCTGTGCTCACCTGTTAGGCCACGCCATTAAGCAGCTATGGCCAAACACGAAAATGGCCATTGGACCTATTATCGACAACGGGTTTTACTACGATGTTGATATGGAAGAAAGCCTGACTCAGGAAGATTTAGCCAAGCTTGAAAAGCGTATGCTAGAGCTTGCCAAAACAAACTACAACGTTGTAAAAAACAAAGTAAGTTGGCAAGAGGCTCGCGATGCTTTTGCAGAGCGTGGTGAAGACTACAAAATTGAAATTCTTGATGAAAACATCAGCAAGGATGACCGCCCAGCACTGTATATTCACGAAGAATATACCGACATGTGCCGTGGCCCTCATGTACCAAATATGAAGTTTTGCCATCACTTTAAGCTGATGAAAGTAGCTGGTGCCTACTGGCGCGGCGACAGCGATAACAAAATGCTGCAGCGTATTTACGGCACAGCATGGGCAGACAAAAAACAATTGAAGTCGTACTTACAACGACTTGAAGAAGCTGAAAAGCGCGACCACCGTAAAATTGGTAAAGCACTAAACTTATTCCATTGGCAAGAAGAAGCGCCAGGTATGGTGTTTTGGCACAATGACGGTTGGTCTATATACACCGAGTTAGAAAGTTTCATTCGCACAAAACTTCGCCAATACAACTACGACGAAGTGAAAGGCCCATTAATGATGGACCGCAGCTTGTGGGAAAAAAGTGGACACTGGGACAAGTACGCAGAAAACATGTTTACTACTGAGTCGGAAAAGCGCGAGTACGCGGTTAAACCGATGAACTGCCCAGGTCACGTTCAAATATTTAACCAAGGCCTTAAGTCGTATCGCGATTTGCCGCTGCGTATGGCTGAATTTGGTTGTTGCCACCGCAACGAGCCATCAGGCGCACTGCACGGCTTAATGCGAGTTCGTGGGTTTACCCAAGACGATGCCCATATTTTTTGTACAGAAGAGCAGATCTTAGAAGAGGTTAGCGGCTGTATAAGAATGGTGTATGAGACCTACGCAGCATTTGGCTTCGACAAAGTGGCAGTGAAATTGTCTACTCGACCTGAAAAGCGAGTAGGAGCTGATGAAATTTGGGATAAGTCGGAGGCAGCACTAGCTGAAGCACTAAAAGCCAATGATATTGAATTTGAATATCAACCGGGCGAAGGTGCGTTCTACGGCCCTAAAATTGAATTTACTTTGCACGATTGTCTAGACAGAGCATGGCAATGTGGTACTGTGCAGCTCGATTTCTCTATGCCTGGTCGTTTAGGGTCTACTTACGTTGCTGAAGATGGCGAACGAAAAGTACCTGTAATGATCCACAGAGCGATTTTGGGTTCGTTAGAGCGTTTCATCGGTATACTTACCGAAGAGTTTGCCGGTTTTTACCCGTTATGGTTAGCACCACAACAGGTGGTAGTAATGAATATTACTGACAAACAGGCAGATTATGCGAAAGATTGTGTAAAAAAACTGCACGATTTAGGGTTTAGAGCAAAGTCTGACTTGAGAAATGAGAAGATTGGCTTTAAAATCCGAGAGCACACGCTTAAGCGTATCCCATATATGCTAGTAGTAGGCGATAAAGAAATGGAATCGGGCGAAGTAGCAGTACGCTCACGTCGCGGCGATGACCTAGGCAAAATGAGCCTGGAAGACTTTATTGCCATGTCTCAACAAGAAGTTATGGCAAAGACCATTAAGTAGTTGAGCAAAATTTGTGTATAATGCACACCGGAGTTTGTTTTTGACTCAAATTCTATGCTGAATACGGCATCACAAAAACAAACGAAAGAATTAAATGTTTGGAGGAATACCACATTAAAGGCGCTAACAATAAGGCTCAGGGCGACAAAGCCCGCATTAACGATGAGATTAAAGCCAAAGAAGTACGTTTAATTGGCAAAGACGGAGAACAGGTTGGCGTAGTTTCACTCGCTGAAGCAACGCAGCTAGCGGAAGAAGCTACCTTAGATCTTGTAGAAATCAGTCCGAATGCTGAGCCGCCAGTCTGTAAAGTTATGGACTATGGCAAGTTCGTCTTCGAAAAGAGTAAAGCTCAGAAAGAGCAGAAGAAAAAACAAAAGCAAATTCAGGTCAAGGAGATTAAATTTCGCCCTGGCACTGATGAAGGCGATTACCAGGTAAAACTGCGCAACCTGCGTCGCTTTCTCGAAGGTGGTGATAAAGCCAAAGTCACAATCCGTTTCCGCGGACGTGAAATGGCGCACCAAGACATCGGTATAGACCTTCTAAATCGCGTTAAAACCGATTTAGAAGAGATAGCAAACTGCGAATCTTTTCCACGTCGCGTGGAAGGCCGCCAGATGATTATGGTGCTAGCCCCAACTAAGAAGTAGTAATGGTCTAAAGTTTTCAGGAATCTGCACCCTGAAACACCTTGCTGCAAACATTAACCGACAATTAAGCGTCTGCACGCTGAACATGTCGATACAAAACAATGCGGAGTTTTAGCAATGCCTAAAATGAAATCTGTAAGCGGTGCCGCCAAGCGTTTCAAGAAAACGGGCTCTGGTCGCTTTAAAAGCAAGCAGTCTCACTTACGTCACATTCTGACTAAGAAGAGTACTAAGCGTAAACGCCAGTTACGTGGCAAAAAATTGGTTCATGATTCTGATACTAAATTAGTTCAGCGCATGTTGCCGTACGTTTAAGACTTAGGAGACTAAAGAATGGCTAGAGTAAAACGCGGCACGATTGCACGTGCTCGTCACAAAAAAGTCCTCAAGCAGGCAAAAGGGTATTATGGCGCTCGTTCACGAGTTTATCGCGTAGCGGTACAAGCTGTAACTAAAGCTGGTCAATATGCTTACCGCGACCGTCGTCAGCGTAAACGTCAATTCCGTCAGTTATGGATTGCACGTATTAATGCTGCGTCACGTCAAAATGGTTTGTCATACAGCCGTTTCATTAACGGTTTGAAGAAAGCGTCTGTTGAAATCGATCGTAAGATCCTTGCCGACATCGCAGTTCATGACAAATCAGCTTTTAGCGCATTAGTCGAAGCGGCTAAAGGCGCATTAGCTTAATTATTAACTAATTAAGTTTAAGTTCTTTCGGGGAAAGGCGAGCAGGATGCTCGCCTTTTTCTTTTCTACAAGAATATTCTGTAGAAGTTGGAAGGCTTCACAGGTTAGTTACTGTTGTAAACTCCTGAACTCTAAAACACCTTAACTTCAGTGCACCTAAGCTCCAGTAAACTTAAAATATAGTAAACCTAAACTCCAGCACACCAAAACTCCAATATCCCCAAGCTCTAGCAGACCCAAACTCTAATACACTCAAATTCCAGATTTCCTAATATTCAGCTTTTGACGCAAAAGGTCATCAACTGCAAACATATCTTCGGAACGTTCTGTAGACGTTTCCCAATGGTTTGTTGCTAATTCTTTAGTGTGTTTCACTTCTATCAATACACAACTTGGTCACGCCAACCATCTCATATGCATAATTCAATTTAGTGGTGATAGAAAAATTACGGCACTGAATAGTTTATAAAAACTAATTTTTTGTAGTGGGAGGTCGGCTTTACGCATGACTCATATTCGAGGCTTGTATAAGCCTACAAGGAGCAAATTTAAGCGGGATTAGCTATGAACAAGATTTGAACCAGAGAAGTTACGAGACTGCACTACAATAAAATACTCTACTCTAAGAAAGAGTGAAGAGAATAAAGCGCAGAAATTACCTCTCTGCGCTAAATACAGCCCACTAGCTAGTAAGCGTTTTTATTTAGGAAACCGTTAAACACAGTCATAAATACAATTTTCATGTCGAACCAAATAGACCAGCGGTGAATGTAATCTAGGTCGTATTCAACCCGCTGAACCATTTTGTTAGTGGTTTCTGTTTCGCCACGTAAACCGTTTACTTGTGCCCAACCAGTAATGCCTGGTTTAACTTTATGACGCAGCATGTAGCCTGTAATTATTTTTCGGTATTCTTCATTATGAGCCACAGCATGAGGACGGGGACCGACAATAGACATCCTCCCCTGTAAAACATTGATAAACTGAGGTAGCTCATCGAGCGAGGTGCGTCGCAAAAAACCACCAATCTTTGTTAAACGGACGTCATTCTTTGTCGCTTGTTTTACTACCGCTCCGTTATCTTGAGTTGTCATCGACCGAAACTTATAAACAGTAATTTGCTTACCATCTAACCCATAGCGTTTTTGTTTAAAAATAACAGAGCCTTTAGACGTCATTTTCACTGCTGCGGCAATGCAAAGCATAGGGATTGAAATTAGTGTAAGAATAGCAATGCTCAGCACCACGTCTTCAATGCGTTTAAGTACATCACTCGCGCCTTGAAAAGGCGTGTCGTAAACACTCAATGCTTGCACATTGCCTACGGTTTGCCAGCGTGCATTGAGTAAGTTGTACATAAAGAAGTTTGGAATAACATAAACGTTCGCTGTGGTATCGCTGCACTGTTCTAAAATAGTACGTATGCGGTTTTCGGCACTCATTGGCAATGCAATGTAGATATAGTCTACTTCGTTGCGTTTTGCCATTTCAATGGCATTGTCAATTTTACCTAGTACCGTATTTTGCAGCTCATGGGGAAGGCGGTCGCTTCCTCTATCGTCGAAAATTCCGTTGAACCGAATACCCAAGTGTTCGTTTTTCTGTATCTGTAAAGCGACATTCGCACCTAGTGGTGTGGCGCCGATAATGATCGAACGTCTCGAGTTAAGACCACTTTTTCTAATCCTGAACAAAAACTTTCGCATTACATATCGCCATATGATGAGAGCAATAAAAGATGAAGCGAACCAAAGTAAAATGGCTGGAGCTGGAAGACTAATATTTGAAACGAAAAAATACCCTAACGTGAGCGTTGCAAATATAGTAATTGCCCACGTAATGGCCGCCGCTCGCAGCATCTCTGGTGTTCTGTGTCCACGCCAAGAGCGGTAAAGCTCAACACCTTCTGCTGAAATTTGGAAACAGACTACATTGATGAATAGCAGTAGAAGACTGGTCGCGTCTACAGTGACTCCATAAAAATAAGCGCTAGCATAATAGAAGAAAGTAACGATTGAGAGGTCGATCAGTCTGTAAAACGTAGAAAACCCACTTTGGTTTCTTACCACTAGGCCGCCGCTACTCGATGACTCCACTGGGTGAGATTTAATCGCTTTGTTTGGGTCTACTTTATTATCCATTTTTAAATATCTCGGAATGCTTAGTTGAAATCAAAGGCGCTTGCTAACTGCAAGAGAAATTATGTTAAGGAAAGGCTCTGCAATATTATTTAAAGCAAAAACTGGGCCTTTAATTGTAACTATCGAAAAAAAGAAAAATCGGATTAAACAATTGAAATGATGAATAGGGAAAAGATGAATAGTTTTATACACTGTACTTGTTTAATATTTATTATAACTTTCATGTAATTTTATTACAAAATTTATTGTAAAATTACTCAATAACGACTTCTTTACTTCTTAATTCTTTCCATCTATGTCACAAATGAGATAGCATGGCGCGCAAGTTAAAGCTGGTTTTTAAAATGAGATTGAAACCCTAGATATAAAGCAAAATGAATTTGCCACGCGACGGGGTTAAAGCACTCAAGGATATTTTATTTAAGTTTAAAGTGATAAATGGGCGTGCAGCTTGCATCACTTACGCTAATGAAATAGTTGTGAACGATGTAAGGCCCTTTTCTACGGCGTTTGCGGCTTTAAAAGGCAACGAAATTCGTGCTTTGCACAAAAATGAATCAGTTGAGTCGAAATCAGAGGAAATGAAATGTTGAAATGGACACGAAACATAGCAGTAGTGTCGGCGATTTGCGCCACAGTACCAATGAATGTTTACGCGCAGGAAGCGGGCCGCATAGAAGTAGGGCAGTTTGATATTATTCCTATCCTAAATTCTTCAATAAGCTATGTTGATAACGTTGCGTACGCACGTGATGACTTACCAGAAATCTATAGTTGGCGGTCAATATTCTCTCCTGAACTTATAGCGGCAACTGAACTCGACGGGAATCCAGTGCAAATTGGCTATCGCCTTGAGCGCGGCGTTTATTTTTCAAGTAGTGCTGACGACTACACTGATCATTTCCTTGAAGCCTCTGGCGATTTTGAACTTAACAGTCGTCATCGCGTGAATGCTATAGCGCAATATGAAGATGGTCACGAAGACCGGGGCACTGGTTTCTCACTAGGGCTCGGGAATAATATTGCAACTCCAGATAGGTATAAAAGCACTGCAATAGGAGCAGATTATTCTTATGGTGCGGTTACCTCTGACGGCATGATTACCCTTAAGGCTGGTAGACAAACACTTGATTACGATAGAAGTGAGCAAGCTTATTTAATCCGCGACCGCGCTAAAAATAGAGTAGGCGCTGAATTGGCCTACCGAGTTGGGTCTGCAACCAATATTGTCTTAGATGTAACTCAATCCTTTATTAGATACGATAATCAATTAGGTATTACAACAAGAGACAGTGATGAAACACGTGTGCTTGTTGGTTTAACTTGGGAAAGTACTGCGGCAACTACGGGTTTTGCGAAAGTAGGGTATAAAGAAAAAGATTTTAAAGCTGAGACTAGAAACACCTTTTACGGCACAGACTGGGAAGTGGGTGTTGAATGGCAACCAGTGTCTTATTCCACATTCAGATTTACAACAAGTGCAGATACTCGCGAAACCAATGGTGAAGGTAACTTCATTCGGGGTAGAGACTATTCCGCTTCGTGGAACCACGAGTGGCTTCAGCGTTTGAGCAGTTCGTTCACAGTATCTAAATTAACCGATGAGTATGTGCTTACAGATAGCGTTGTCGCTAACCGAGATGATGAACTAATGCGATACTCTGCATCTCTAAATTATGATGCAAGACGCTGGTTGAGTTTTTCTTTATTTTATCAACTAGATGACCGGGATAGTAATCGTGCTTTAATAGGGTACGATAGAAATGTAGTTGGAATTTCTGCTGAGGTAACGCTGTGAAACGTCATTTAGTAACGATGTTCTCTTTTATCTTTTTTGCTTTAATGTGTTCCTCATTGGCAGCGCAGCAAGGTAATTTAAGTATGAGCCAGTATCAGCTTGGCTCAGGGGACAGAGTAAGTATAAGTGTGTTCGGACAAGACGATTTGTCGATGGAAGTAAGGTTGCCAGATGTGGGTACCATAAACTATCCATTCCTAGGTGAGATTAAGCTTGTTGGAATGACGGCTGCTGAAGTAGAGCAACTCATCTACGACGGATTATTGGGTGACTACTTAATCAATCCTTCTGTGTCTGTATCAATTATAGAGTATCGCCCTTTTTTCATTGATGGTGAAGTGAAAAGGCCTGGGGGATACCCTTATCAGCCAGGGCTGTCGGTCAACAAAGCAGCGGCACTCGCTGGAGGCTATACCGAGAGAGCGGCTAGAGACAAAATTACTATTGTAAGAGAAAAAGATGGTCAAACTTTCGAATTTACAGTTACGGTAAGTGACATGATACAGCCTGGTGACATCATCACTATAAACCAACGCTTTTTCTAATTGAGTAGTTTTTTGGGAATAAAAAATGGCAGTTAACAACAGGGAAGAGCTGAATAATAATGTGTTCGAAGATGAAACCATTGATATCGCTCATTATTTCGGAATTATAAAGCGTTACGCATTTAGAATTGTTTCATTGGCAATTGCTTTCACCGTTCTGGTAGCACTATTAGTATTACGTATGACGCCAATGTACACGTCGGCCACAACTATTCTGGTCGAGTCTGAAAAAGCCAATATAGTTTCAATAGAAGAAGTTTATGGCTTAGACACAAAGCGCAAAGACTATATGCAAACGCAATATGAAATATTGCGTTCTCGTCAAATTGCAGAGCGAACGGTAGAAAGTATTTCACTTTACAATAACGCTGACTTCATGCCCGCCGATGAAGGGCCAGGGATGATTGATAGCCTTAAATCCCTTGCATCAGAGTTCTTACCATTTCTTCCTCAAGAAGAGGCTGTCGTACTTACAGAAGCCGAAATTTTGGCTAGGAAAAAGCGTAAGGCAGTCTCAATCCTGATGAGAGCCGTTACGATATCCATGGTAGAAAATACTCAGGTAATGGAAATTTCAGTTACAACTGAATCTCCAACGCTTTCTGCTGAAATAGCCAATACTATTGCTGATGTTTATATCGAAAACTATTTACAAGCTAAGCTTGATATGACAGCGAAAGCTACGTCGTTTTTGACAGAGAGCCTAGAGGGTCTAAAGGATAAATTAGACGCTGCAGAGCGTAACCTTGAAAAATTCTATGAGCAAAATCAGGTGGTAAATATTGACGGCGTAGTTGGCTTAGCTGCTGATGAATTAGAACGCTTAAGTAGCCAGCTGTTAGATGCACAAACTGCGTTAAAATTAAATGGTGTCATCTATCGCCAAACTCGTAATGATACGTCACTTGATGACGTGTCTAAACTACCCGAAGTACTCAATCACCCTACTATCCAAGGCGTTCGCAGAGATGAGGCTCGGGCAATGACTCGGGTTAATGAGCTTAGTAAAGTGTATGGCCCTAAGCACCCTAAAATGATTGCGGCAAACGCAGAACTTTCCTCAGTTAAAGAAACCCTCAATAGCCAAATTAGCGATTTGATAACAAGTATTACTACGCAGTATGAAGTATCTGAAGAACGCGTAAAACAACTACAACAAGAAGTTGAAAAAGCAAAGTCAGAATATCGCGCTCTATCCACTTTAGACACTCAGCGTAAAGGTTTGCAACGAGAAGTCGATATTAACCAACAGCTCTATAACTCCTTCTTTACGCGATTGAAAGAAACTGACGAGTTAGGCGGTTTTGAGTCGGCGAACGCGAGGGTGCTCGATACAGCTATGCCAAATTACGTACCGTCAAAGCCAAACAAAAAGCTCCTTATTGGTGCTGCTTTTGTGTTTAGTATAGGTTTTGGGGTGTTTTTAGCCATTGTAATGGAAACGCTTAATAGCGGTATTCGCTCAGTAGAAGATGTAGAGCGAAAATTAGGCCAGCGAATGTTGGGGCTTATTCCATGGCTGCCGCACAAGAAAAAAACAGATTTGCCGATACGCTCTTTCTTTGATGGGAAGAAACATCAATTTGCTGAGTCGGTTAGAACATTGCGTACCAGTTTATCTTTGCTCAATTTAGACAAAGAGCAACAGGCTATAATGGTAACCTCCAGTGTGCCAAAAGAAGGTAAAACTACGGTTTCGATAAACTTAGCTTTTGCATTAGGGCAGTTAGATAAGACTATATTAATTGATGCTGATTTGCGTCGCCCTACTGTTGGGAAGCAGTTTAATGTTCCTAACTACCAGCCAGGCGTTGCTAATCTCATTTTGAAAACTCATACGTTTGAAGAATGTTTGATAAGAGATGAAGAGTCGAAGATAGACATTCTTTCTGCGGGCACTATTCCGTCAAACCCACAGGAGCTGTTGTCTGATAAAGGGTTTGAAGCACTTATAGAAGAGCTTAAAACCCAATACAGGTACGTAGTTATCGATACAGCACCAACGCAGGCCGTTAGTGATTCTATGGTAGTTGCCAACTCTTGTGACTCTGTTATCTACGTTGTGAGAGCCGACAGCACAAGCGAGAAAGTGATCAACACAGGACTATCAAGGTTCTTACAAGTGGGTCATCGTCTTGATGGAGTGGTACTAAATCAAGTAGACTTACGCAAATCTGATGTAGCACAAAGGTATGCAGGTTTTTATGACCAATACGGATATACCAGTCATAAAAATAGCTAACAGTATTATTTGATAGACCTTCATAGTCATATACTTCCTGGCATCGACGATGGTGCCAGGTCTTTAGATATTGCCCTAGAAATGGCTAGGCAAGCCGTGGATAACGGCGTTACCCATATGGTGTGCACACCTCACATGCATAAAGGGTATTTCGACAATACCTACGCATCTATTGAAAGCACTTTCAAAACGTTTGAGCAAAATGTGGTTCTTCACAATATTCCTATTACTCTCTCATTTGCCGCAGAGGTTCGGGTAAATGAGTTAATTCCAATCTGGCATAAACAAAATGAGCTGCCATTTTTAGGTACGCTTGATGATAAGCGAATACTCCTTCTTGAAATGCCTCATAGTCATCTACCACAGGGCTTAGATTTACTTGTGAAATGGCTGCTTAAAAACAATGTTCAACCACTGATAGCTCACCCAGAAAGAAATAGGGAATTATTAAGCGAGCAGCACAAGTTTCTATGGCTTCAGCGTTTAGGTTGTAAATTTCAGGCCACTGCCGGAGCGCTAACGGGTAGGTTCGGCGAAAATATTCAACAATTTGCAACCACTCTATTGAGAGAAAGGGCGTTTCACGTTGTCGCTTCCGATACTCATGACACATTGAGACGTCCAAACGATATGAAAGAGGCGTTCGAGTTAGTATCCAAGTTTGACGAAGATTATGCAGAACATCTGTTTGTAAAAACGCCGGGTGCCATCGTTGGCTCAGCGAAGTAATAAATGTCAATCATGCATAATAAAGCCTTATCCATCAATATTATTAAGTTCTCGTTAATTGGTTTGCTATTTTGGGGCGTATTTTGGAGCGGGCAATTCTTTATTGCAGGAAACGCATATTACAACGTTAAAAACAGTGTAGAGCAATGGCAAGAGCAGCCAAGTAGAGCAAGCATAGATAAAGCACACTTAGCGTTAACGAAAATTGAAACTGCAATAAAGTACTTCCCAAATAATGCACTTTACCTTCAAATGCGTGGGCAAGTGTATGAGTGGTTGGCGTTCATAGATAGAAAAAATGAAAGCAACCAATTTTTAGAGAGCGCAATGGCAAGTTATCACAATAGCCTGATTTTAAGACCCAAGTGGTCGGCAAGCTGGGTTGGACTTGCTTCCTCAAAATGGAAGTTAAACCAGCTAGATACTGAATTTTATTCATATTTGGCTAACGCTCAAAAAGTTGGGCCTCAAGATGCCTTGCTGCATAGCTTTATAGCTGAATTTGGCCTCAGTATGTTTCAAGCTAAAAGCATTCACTATGTAAAAATAAAAGACATGCTAGCAAAACATTTAGATCGTGGTTTACAAAATCCATTAAGCCGAGAGAGAGTGTTACAGAGCATTGAGAAATACTCGTTAGAAAAAACGGTATGTAGATGGCTCAAGTCATCAAGTTATCCAGTAAGAAAGCAAATCTCAAACTGCGTTAGTTATGGCTAGTTTCTGAGGGCGGTTAACGCTTACGGCACTTTTTCTAAAGTATTAGATGTTAAGTATCAGGCGAGTGGTAACGCTGCACTCACATTTACTTTAAAGACTTCAAGAAATCCCACAACCCGAGTGAAAAGTCTTCAAACAAGTTTATGCCAAGCCAGCTTTTAAGAATATAAAGCAAAACTAACCCTAGTAATAACGAAGTGCTTATAAACAAAGTTACTGCTGCAGCCATGGCAAGCCTGCCCATGCGCATTTCAGTTCTCGATAAATCGCGCTTGTCTCTGCCTGCCAGCAATACAAAATAGTATCTGCTTTTGAAAAGGCCTACAGTGCCCCTCAAATCAACCTTATGACTCCCCCAGCGTCTACCTGCTAACACTGTGTTTAAATGAGTAAGTTGTTCGTTAGAAAACGACTGAGCTACCTTTTTAGGCATTCGGTCCAGCATGTGCTGTACGTTTGGCTCTTCTTCGACTGGGTGTTTAATTTTAAGAACCACAAAAAATCCTTTAGATGATAACGCTATCAGTAAACAATGAGACAAGCTGCATTGGTATCAATTAAACTTTATTGTGTTGAAAGCGCATAGATATAGTGTTGCTAATAACGCCTAATGACAAGAGAACTATAAATAACGCTGCATTAGCCGACGCCTGCAGCGGGAAATCTACTGTAGCATGCAGAGCCATTCCCAAAATTGCCATGAAACTTGCAAATGCTACACCTCTTGGGAGTGGGTGCCTCCGCCGGCGAATTGCACTTATGCTACTTTTGGCACATAAAATTACCAGCAAGGCCAGCAGTAGTGCCCCAACAAGCCCAAACTCAAGGCTAAACTGTAGGTATTCATTGTGGGCATGGTCGTAAAAATGCTGAATAGTTTGATTTTGAACGTGTGGATAAATTGTATAAAAAGTTCCGCCACCGAAACCCAGCAATGGGTGCTCACCTAATAAAGGCAAAGCATCTGCAATAACCTCATCTCTACTTTCTTGAGTGAAACTGGTTTGCTCTAAACGTTGTTGAACCTGCTTTAAGCCAAATAAACTACTTACAATTAATATGTCGATAATTAGCATGCTGACAAAGAGAGTAATATAACTTTTTTGCCGTGGTTTAAAATATATCAAACCCAAGGTTGCGGTTAGGGTCATGCTGAAAAAGAATGCACTATTCCCCATGCGAGAGCGAGACATAACCAACGCTAATACCATTACAATAATGCCAATACGAAACAGAACTTTGTTGCTCAGCCAAAACTTTATAAGTCTTCTAAGGCGCTCTCTCTTTGTTCCAGTTTTAGTAATATGCATAGTTGCGATCAAGTAGCCTATGGCCGCACTTAAAGTTAATAGTAAGTAGTTGGCGTAGTGGTTTTTATAAACGAAGCTTCCTGTGGCAATGTGCGTTACTGGTAACTCAAATATAATGCTTTGCTTAATACCAGAAAGCACCTCTAAGCTTCCGTAGATTCCTTGGCATATACCTGCGGCGCTAATTGTTATTAACGTAAACTTAAGTCTTTGAGGTGAGTTAATAAGGGATAGAGAAAGAAAAAATAATACACAGTAGGCAAAAGATTTCATTAAGGTAATTTGGCTTTGACCAACATCAAAGCTTAACGCAATCCATTTACTACCTTTTGGTGCATTAGCCAACTCAGCAAGTCTCTCAGGTCGCAAAAATTCAATAAACGCGTGGGGAAGTGGAATAGTGTTGATGAGCTGGCAGGCTAAAAAGCCAAGCCAAAGGAAAATGAACCACTTATATTTTGCATACAAACTTTGAAAAAAATGTGGCTGAGTAAGAACAAGCAATGCCCCCTGCAGGAAAAAAGACACCTGCATTAACGACCATGCCCACGGGCGGTTTCCTCCCAGAGAAAGAGGCAACCAAAAAAGCGTGAATAAAAGAAAACCGAAAAGAAACTTTTCGGTTTTCGGAAAGGGCTGACTTATCAACGACTACTTAGCCTCAATTACACCTTTAATTATATCAGTTTGCTGAGACAGTAGTGTCGCCACCACCGGCGCCCGCTGCGCCCGTACCAACACCAAGAGGGGAAAAATCATTTCCATTCGCACCTGCAGCAGTGGCTGTCAGAGTCGTTGGATCTATTCCCGCGTTAATTGCTGCCAGTAATGCATCATCTTCGCTCAGCATGCCCATTTGCGATGCAATGCTGTAAATTTCATCCGCACTCTCTGGAAAGAAGATCATGGCAATGGTAACAACTTGAGCCGGTATTTCAGGCATTGTTTCTAGGCCCGCTATCGTAATTTCAAATCCAGACGCATTCTCATTCAACAAGGTAACCATACTTTCATAAGACGACCTGTTTTGTTCTAAATACGTGCGACCTGTAGCATCAAAATACAATCCCTCACTGAGTACGGTACTACTCACTTCGCTAGAAGCGGCACTTAATTCTTTTCCAGCTTCCACTTCGCTTACAAGCAATCCTCTTACCTTAGTTCCAGGCGCGACAGAAGACTCTTGCGCATGCGAAATAGGCGACAATAGTAAAAGTGCGCTCACAAATAGAGACAATAAAGCACTGTTTCGCATAAAAACTCCTTAATATTTTTGTCTGTCGATAAAAACTGACGTTCTTAGCTGATTATTGTACATGAATTGCACTAAGCCTGCTGCTAATTTTCTTTTTCATATTCGCCATAAAGTAGGTTTGGCAAAATAGTAACCTTGCTGAAACTGAACATCGGCTGCCGATAGTGCCACCGATTCAGCTTCATTCTCAACAAGCTCGGCAATAACAGAAATATGCAAACTACGAGCGACGCTTAAAAGGCTACTTACGAATAACAAGTTATCATTGTCGGTATGAATTCCCTTTGTCAGCTTGCCAGAAATTTTTACAAAGTGAGGCTGAATGGCCCGTAACCCTGCAAGTGATGCAAGATTGTCACCAAAGTGTTCAATAGTTACTCGACATTTCATACCAATCAGTGCTTTCGCGAAACTAATCGCCTGTGCTTTGTGGTGAATTAGGGCGGAGTCTTCTATTTCAAATACCAATCTTTCACATAGTTCCGAGTGTTGCCCCAACGTATCAACCAGCCAGTCTCTAAAGTTTTGGTTCGCTAGTGAAGCATTTGCAATATTAATGGCAATATTACGAGGTGTTCCAGAAAGCTTTTGAAGTACTAAGCTTACGACCAACTTATCAACCTCGGGAATGAGATTAAGGCGTTCAGATGCTGGAATAAGCTGCGACATAGGAATAATGCTTCCGGTGTCTTTATCTTTAAAGCGAGCAAAGGCCTCAAAATAACTCGGGCTGTTATCTTGCAGGTTCATAATGGGTTGAATCAAGATGTCGGCATATTTTAGTTCTAAAACATTATTTAAACGTTCACGCCACGCCGTATTACTGTGTATGAAAGTAAGCTTAGAAGCAAACTGCCATCCACTTTCTTGCTTAGTTGCAGCCATAAGCGCGCTGTCTGCATTTTCCATTATCTGTGAAAAAGACTGTTCATCATTAAATTTAGTAACGCCCATCCATACGGCTTTGGAACCATCTTTTAGCGGAGTGGCCTTACTAAAGGTGTCGCTTAAAAGTTGTAACCGTCGTTCGCATTCATCCTGTGAAATCGCTTCGGTAATAATCACAAAGTCGGCGCCGGAAACGCGAAATAGAAAGGATTTTTCAGGGAAATCGTTAGTCGTCTTCCTTAACGCAGCTGCTACTTCAGATACATACACATCACCTTCTTGAGCACCTAGCGTGGTATTGATCGTATTTAAATGGGCTAGTCGGGCAATAATAATATAACCCTCGTCACTATTTACGGTACTGCTTAGAAGTGCATTCATATGCCTTGTAAAAGCACTTCTGTTAGAAAAGCCGGTTAGGCTATCTTCATAAGCTTGCGCTTTAAAATGCTCAACTTTTTGAGTGAGCTCTTTAAACATTGCTTCAACAGAGAGTGACAGTTTGTTTACAGCGGTAGTGATAAAACTCAGTTCTTTAGTAAAGGGGGTATAATTTATCTGAGAGAACTTTTGGTTTTGAATATCATTAATTTTGGCGACAACGGTACTTAGTGGCTTAGTAATAGCACTAATAATAAAAATTAGAACAATATAGGCTAAAACAAAGGCAGCAAAAAACATAAACGCGCTTTGTTTTACACTTTCCCAGAGTGTTTCGTTTGCAAGACCTGGGTGGCTTTGCACCATCAGCTCTCCTGCAAGCGTCCAACCGTCGTTTAACTCTGTTTTCTCACTAGGAGGGTTCACATTGACTATCTCGGTAAACCATTTAGGTACCGTGCTGACGGTGTTTGGGTTTCTGCGCTCAATCAGCATGTTGCCTTTCATATCGGTAACTGTTATGTACTGATAAAAACCTCTGTCGAAAATTGCATTAACCATTGTTTCAGCGATGGCCATACCGTTTGGCTCAGCTAAATAAGGGGTGATGGAAAGCCCTAGCGAAGTTGCCGTATCTTGAGCATGGGTAGCTAATTGTTCATTAACATACTCTCGCGTAAGCTTTACGTTAATAACAAACGATCCAGCAAAAACAAATATTAAAAACACGAGCAAACTAGTGCTCAGTTGGGTAGATAATTTCATTGTTATTTTTTATCTCCGTTCATTACGGTATCTAGCCGTTCTACCATGTCGTCCCACATTTTCATGGGGCCACCGCTTCTTAGTTTTTTTCCTGTTCCCATTGCTTTTGCTGCCCACAACCCATTACCGTTAAAGCTATAAATAGGGGCAAGATCGCGACGTTTATTGGCAGGAAGTATACGTCTACTAATATTGTCTAACACCAAAGGTATAGAAGTGGGAGTTTCATAAAAGGCAAGCACCATATGCGGTTGACCTAGCTCTAGAGCAGTAACATACATAAGGCGTAATTTATTTTCGGGTACTCCTAGCTCGATAAGAGAGAAGTATTTTGCTATTACGTAATCTTCGCAATCGCCGGCACCCGTACCTATAAGTTCTATAGGCGTTGCCCAGTAATCTTTTTCTTTCCAATGTACAATGTCATCAACAAAATCGAATCTGTTAAAAAAGCGATTTATTGAATAGAGCTTCTCATCTAAATCTTCAGATTGAAGCTCGTTAATAAGCTGACGCCAATCGGCAACAGTGTGTGATGCATCCTTACCGTACACATTGCTAATGCGCTTATACACATCAGAAGTAAATACATTGGCTTGCTGCGCAATTAACGAAGGAAAAGTGCTAAGACAGTACAGCGTAGCAACAATAGGAAGCGCACGACTAAACACACCACAAACGCGATGTTTAGTTTTATCTAAATGGATAAAAGCATTGAGTGTGTAGTCTTTTTGGTGCAAAACGTACTTACTTTGTGCAACGAAAGTTGATGTCAAAAATGCGTAATTCTTTTGATATACACTTTTGCTCTTGGTTAAGCGCTTATCATTACAAAGTTGTACTGAACTTGAAAGATCTTTACACAAAATGAACAGATTTATCTGCATCAATTACTGGCACGATATGTGTATTCACGATTTGTGTACTGTTGTATGGACTAATAATTTGACTTACATGCAACAAGCGCTAAGTAGTATTTTTTTATAATTACTGAAGTTCAAGTTTGAAAGGCTTTTCATGATATTGGTAATTTTATTACCAATTCATATACAGACTGTTAGAATAAATGCGGTTTGTAGTTATTTAACCTAGAAAAGGATGTTTCATGGAACAATCAGCACGCCCTGCTGTATTTATTATAAATTCGTTAGAGGGCGGCGGCGCTGAGAGAGTAATGGTGAAACTTCTTTTCATCTTAGAGAATTACTTTGCGGCGAATAAAACCCCTGTGCACCTTATCCTGTTAGATAGTTTACCGGAGTCTCAAACGTGCCCATCGTATTTGACCAAAACCGTGCTCAATTCACAGGGCAGTTTAGTTAAGGGCTATAAACAGTTAAAGCCGCTTTTAAACAGAATTAAGCCAGCATATTGTTTTAGCTTTTTAACTCGGAGTAACTTTTTAAATGTCGCCCTTGCTAAATCGTTAGGCTATAGCGCCATTATAAGTGAGCGAGTAAATACCACCAGCCACTTATCCGGTGGTTTGAAAGATGCTATCAGTCGACTTCTTGTTAAGCTTTTGTACAAACGTGCAAATAGCGTTGTGGCGGTATCTGAAGGTGTAAAAGCCGATTTAGTTAAAAACTATGCAGTACCAGAATCAAAAGTTTCCCTTTTATATAACCCTTATGACATTGCTCAACTTCACGAACTTGCAAGCGAACCAGTAAACGACACTCCTAAAGCGCCATACATTATTGGAGTGGGGCGGTTAGTTAAAAACAAAAACTTTTCACTGTTGCTAAACGCTTATGCCAAAGCCGATATTGTTGAAGACTTAGTTATTCTGGGTGTGGGCGAAGAAGAGGCCATGCTTAAAGCGCTAGCTAAAACTTTGGGCATTGCAGATAGGGTGCATTTTTTAGGTTTCAAACCAAACCCTTACCCCTACGTTGCCAAGGCAGAATACTTTGTTTCAACCAGTAATGCAGAAGGGTTCCCCAATGCCATAGTGGAAGCTATGTGTTTAGATAAGCCGGTAGTTGCTACCAATTGTGAGTCGGGCCCAGCTGAAATCATTGCTGAACAATACCCTTATTATGTTTCTGGTGCTAGTGAGGAAAAAAACGGTATCCTATGTGAGTTGAATAACGCTGAAGGCGTTGCAAGTGCGTTAAGCTCATTCAGTGATGAAACTGTTCGGCTTTCTTATGCCGCAAAAAGCAAAAGCTGTGCAAAGCAATTCTCTTACAATGCCTTCCAACACAAAGTTATAGCCATTATCGAAGAGGTTTGCAAATAAGTATGTTTGAAGGATTGAAGGTAATCGTTGGCCTTATAAGTTTGATTATGGTGTATCGCACTGTAACGGGGAACTGTAACAAGTACCTGGCTTTCGCTATTTGTGCTATATGGCTACGATTCTTTTTGTCCGCGTTTCACACTATTACCTACCCCTCGCTTGTAGCAGGTTTTTCGATAAATGCGCTCTCGAGCATATCTGTTGCTGGTTTAGGGCTTTTCTTTTTGCCGTTTACAGTTTTCACTTTGCGTAAACTGCTTCCTTTCTACTTTCTATTTTTGGCTATTGCTATAAGTGGTTTTGTGAACATGGAGATTCCAGGCACCATTAATGTTTTAGTTAAATGGTGTTATTTCCTCGTTTTAACTGGTGCAATATTTCTGTCAGTTAGAGCGCAAGGACACAATGAGACTCTTAAAAAGCTATTAGTGTGCTTTTTTATGCCCGTTATGATGCAGATATTGTCAATTTTGCTTGGCGAAGTAAAAGCTACGGAAAATGACGGATCAGCGAGCTATATTGGTGGATATAATCATGAAGCTGCATTTTCTATGATAATCGTTAGCTTTATATTTGTGCTTGGATTAACTGAAAGAAGTGCTATTAAATTTAGAACCTCACTTTTTACGTTAGCGGCTCTACTACTTATACTCGTTAATTATCGGACTGCGGTTTTAACAATTCTACCCATTGCTGCAATTTTCTACTATTCGCTGGTTGAACAGCGTTTGAAGCCATCACAAAAAGCCCCGGTTCTTACAGTGGTGGCTATGTTTCTTATTTTTGTATTTATGGCACTTTCTTTTACGATGAGAGAAAGATTTGCTGACGTTGGCATGTTAGCGTCGAATTTGGACCTTATATTTAAAGCACCTTCGTATTTTACTGAAGCGGAAAAAGACATTATGTCTTCAAGAGTATATTTGTGGAGCCAATATATAGATGCGCTTACAAATTCAGACTTACTTAGGCAATTGGTGGGCTATGGGCCAGAAGCGTGGAACGGTGTTTTCAAACATTACGCCCATAACACCTTTGTTTCTTATTTTTATGAATATGGATACATAGGGCTGCTGTCATTTCTGTTTCTATGTTCGTATTCTTTGATTATTACTGCTGGTGTACAAGACAAACGCTTGTCAAAAATTTTGCCATTATCTTTGATTGGCTTTCTAACAATGAATTTAGCAACAATGCCTTTATGGAATATAGAAGGGCTAATATTTTTCGCAATTTTGATAGGCGTTTCGTTGGGTAATACCGCGCCAGCAAAAGCGCGGTACAGTTTTAGAAGTCAATTAGCACTATTAACAACGGATTAGTTTTATGAAGATATGCGCAATAGGTCTACGCGGTATTCCAGATGTTATGGGAGGGATAGAGTCTCATTGCCAACAGCTTTACCCTAAAATGGTAAGGCAAGGCGCAGAAGTTACGGTTTTAGCGCGCTCGCCTTATGTAAGTCAAAAACGATTTGAATATGAAGGTGTAGAAGTTATTAGTGTTTGGGCGTTAAGGCATAAATTGTTAGAAACTTTCTTGCATACTTTCATCGCTATTATTTATGCCAGACTTTTTGTAAAACCAGATATTGTACATTTGCATGCGATAGGACCCGCACTATTTACGCCATTAGCACGATTACTTGGAATGAAGGTAATGGTTACTCATCATGGTGCGGACTATGACAGGCAAAAATGGAGTCCATTCGCTAAAAAGGTACTAAGGTTTGGCGAAAAGATGGGGATCACCTACGGAAATAGAGTGTTGGTAGTGGGGCGAAGCTTGAGTGAACAGCTTAAACATAGCTTTCCCAAACATTCAGATAAAATTAGTTTTGTACCTAATGGTATGCTACCCACGCTTACAGGAAAAATAACGCCCGACTACCTACCAAAAGATTTAGATATTAGCGCAAATAGTTATATTTTAACTGTTGGTAGGCTAGTTCCCGAAAAGGGTTTTCACGACCTTGTAGAAGCTTACAAGCAATCTAATGTTTCACCAAAATTGGTAATTGTTGGTGATGCAGACCATGAAGATGACTATTCGAAAAGTTTAAAACGTTCTGCAAGTGCAAACATTATATTTGCCGGCAGGCGCTCAGGAGACGAATTAAAAGCATTGTACCAGCATGCTTCGGTTTTTGTTTTACCATCGTACCATGAGGGTCTTCCAATTGTAGCGTTAGAGGCGATAAGTGCTGGTAGTAATGTGTTGTTGAGCGATATTTCACCCAATATTGACATAGAAGCACCAAGCGACAGCTACTTCAGAGTAGGCAATGTTCAAGAGCTCTCAGTCAAATTATCTACCTTACTGAGTCTAAACCTAAGTCTAGATAGAGAAGAATTTTTAAATAAGTATGACTGGGGAAGTATAGCCACAACAACGTTCGGTCATGCTGAAAGTTTGGTATCATAACGTGAGTTAATATATTTATTCCATGATCTTAGAAGGGAATCTATTTGGACATTTCAGTTGTAATAACTACGTGCAATCGACCGGCTTTCTTAAAGGAAGCGTTAGAAGGTATAGCAGCGCAAACATTCAAACCAAAAGAAGTCGTTATAGTCAATGACTGCTCTGATATTTCATATAATCTAGTTTTAGATACAATAAAAAAGGTAAATGCTAGACATATTCTTTTGAAAGAAAGAAGTGGCGCTAACAGAGCTAGAAACATTGGTATTCGTGAGTGTTCTGGTGGAATCATTGCCTTCCTTGATGATGACGATATTTGGTTGCCTAACTATTTAAGTGAAATTTATCGTCAGTATCAAGATGGGGCTGATTCAGTGGTTACTGGTTTTAGGCAGCTAGGAAATGAAAATGTTGTTGTTATTAACAGTGATGTAGAAGTAACGAAAACATCATTGGTAAGAGGAAATACATATTGTGGAATGTCTGGGTTTAGTTGCCGCAGGAAAGTTGTAGAAAAGCTGCAATTTGATGAAACTCTACCCAATGGACAAGACTGGGATATGTTTGTGAGGTTATTCACAGAAGGAATGGATTTTAAGAACATTCCGGAAGCACTGTTTTTATATCGCTTTCAAAATGAAGATGGAATTGGAGCTAAAGTACGTAAACTATCCCCAAAAGATATTTATCCTAGGCTAGCTTCTGCATACAAGCACAAGGAGTTTTTAGGCGATTACTGGTTTAAAAAGCGTGTGAGTGAGCAAGTGCTTTTTTCACTAAAACATAAAAGAAATAAAATAAAGTGGTTATTTTTGTCAGTAAAACTTGCAGGTGTTAGAGCGACGATAAGTTTTTTTTTTAGAGCACTTAGAAGGAAGGTATTAAAAAAGCCAATGTTAATTTAAGTTTGATTAGTGAGGTGGTTATATATTTGAATAGTGTATATCAAATGAAGTGTATAGCTTTTTATCATATTTGATACAAAACTACCTTTTATGTAACTTACTCTGACTAAAAACCTAAGCCATGATTTTTCACATTACGCGTAAGGTTAAAATTGTTAAGAAAATATTGGTGCAACTCCATAATTGGGAAAAAGGCGAAGATACTATTCAAGTGAGTATAAAATGAATTTAAACAGTGATATGCCATCACGGTTCCCCTCTATAAGTATAATTGTTCCTGTGTACAACGATTTAAATAGAGTAGGTCAATGTATTGACAAACTAATAACATTGTCTCATCCAACTTCAGACTATGAGGTTATTATTGTCGACAATTGCTCTTCTGACGGAACTTATGATTACCTATCAAGCAGGCTAAAAAAAGTCACCCTACCGACAATGCAACTAATTAAATGCGCCAAACCTGGATCTTATGCTGCAAGAAATGCAGGTCTTAAAGTTGCCAGAGGGGACTTTATAGCATTTACGGATTCTGATTGTTTAGTATCAACAAACTGGCTGTCAAGCTTATCGGCAAAATGGGCAGAGCACAGAGGCGACACTATTATCGCTGGAAAAGTCGCATTCTTTTCAGCTAATGATAAGTTAACAGAGCAAAGCGCTCTCGATTTCGAAAATAATTTTTCGATGAAACAAGATGAAAATGCCGTTAAAGGAAAATGTATTACAGCGAACTTTTTTTGCTCTAAAGCCCTTCTCGATAAATTTACAGGGTTTAACGAAAAGCTCAAATCTGGCGGCGACGTCGAATTTAGCCAGCGAGTAGTTAGGGCTGGTGGAGGCGTTGTTTACTGTGAAGATGCTGAAGTACTTCACCCCTCTCGAAATAAAAAAGAGCTTTTAATCAAGCGTAAGCGAGTGGTCGGTGGGACTTGGGATGCAGAATTATCTACTGGGGGAACTAAACGGAAGCTTAGGTTTTGCGTAGGTCTAGTAAAAATGCTTTTAGGAAGAACCAAGAAAACTCTCTATTGTTCAGATATATCTTTTAGCCACAAATTTAAATTAATTTGGCTGTTACTTTTAATATTTTATACAAGTGTTTCAGAGTTTATTAAATTACAGCTTGGTAAAGAAACAAATAGAGAATAATTGCCTTAGCTTTAAATTCGAAGTTATCTTACTACAGTTCTGAATCTTATTATGGATCTCAAAATTAATGTCTATTAAGAAAAAAGCTACGAAAGGTAGCATATGGATATCATTAACGCGTACTGGCATTAATCTTACAGATTTTTTTGTTTATGCGTACTTGGCTAGAATACTTACATTAGAAGAGTTTGGGCTAGCAGGCTTTTGTTTTCTTTTTGTTGAATTTGCTAATACGTTAGTTAATGCGGGCGTGAATCAAAATTTAGTTCAAAGAGAAAAGTGGGAAACAAAGTATGCCGCAAGTACGATGACCTTCGTATTCTTAATGGGATTGACTGTTTCTGGCGCATTATTAGTTGTCGGAGCGCCTATAGCTTATTACACATATTCAGAATTGGCTGCCTATGTTATTGCAAGCCTAGCACCAATTACCTTAATCACAAGCTTACAAGTTGTTGTCACAGGAAAGCTATTAAGAGAGTTTGAAAATAAGAAAATGGGCTTAGCAAAGCTCACTGCTTCGGTTTTTTCCGCGCTTATTATAATAATATTAGCTGAGATAGGCTACGGAATTTGGGCTTTAATATTTGGAAAACTCGCCAATAATGCTTTTCAATATCTCTTTTTACTCTATGTTTCTAAATACAAGCCTTCTTTTAATATTAATAAAGATGACTTTAAGGAGCTTATTACATTTTGCCTTCCGCTATTCTGGATGGTTGTTTTGCGATTTTTAGGTAAAAAAGCAAGTAACCTTTTGACTGGGATTGCGTTAGGCCCAGTGAGTTTCGCCCTTCTTGCAGCTGCTCATAAAGGTGGGGATGTGATAAATCAAGTTACTACTAGTTCGATTAATTCGATGATTGTGCCTAGCTTTTCGAGAGTTGGGAGAGATTCAGATATCGGGGGCTTATTTATTAAATTGGTAACAATTGCCTCGACAATAATTACACCTATTTTTATGGGGCTGGCAGCAATTGCCGACCCCTTTGTTGTGATAGCGTTTGGTGAGAAATTTGAACAAAGCGCAACTTATATGGCAATTTCTGCATTTAGTATATTTCCATTGGTGGTTGCGAACTTTATACCGAATTTGTTGATTTCGCAAGCTAAGACAAAAGATGCGTTTAATATAGTGCTAGTTAATATATTCTGTAATGTGATAATCGCTAGCTGCACAATCTGGTTCGGTATTACAGTAATGCTTTATAGTCTCGTTATCGGGAATTTTTTAGCTACCCCGATTAGGTTGGCTATACTAAGAAAGCACATTTATATAGATATTAAAAAGTTATTTTATTCGTTAATACCCTCTTTCTTAAGCGCTTTGGGAATGTTTACCATTGTTGCTTTACTGAAGTCCTCTTTCGAAGATTATTTCGGTGCCCAACTATTAATATTATTTGCGAGCATCTTAGTAGGTCTAGCAGCGTATGTAACAATTTCATTTATTTTCTTCTTTACACATACAGTTCGTCAGTTAAAAGAGCTGCAATCGATGTTCTTTAAAGGTAAGCGTCCGGCAATTCCACCTAGCGCTTAGCAAACTGCCATGGTAGCAGTTGCTCAACATCGACGTTAGGCTTGCTCAGTTCATCAAGACAAGTCATCGCATACTTGAACACATTGAGGTCGTTGGCTTTTGCAGTTTCGATAACACTGTAGAGCACGGCACTGGCGTTTGCGCCTGTGGCAGTTTGGCTAAACAGCCAGTTTTTTCTGCCTATGACGAACGGTTTAATCGCGCGCTCAGCGCGATTATTGTCAATACTCAGTAGCCCATCAAGGGTATAACGTGCCAGCTTTTCCCATTGGTTCAAGCAGTATTGTATCGCCTCACCCAGTTTTGTTTTGGGTAACACTTGTTGTGCTGATTTGGTTAGCCAAGTATAAAGCTGACTAAGTAGCGGCAGGCTTTTTTCTTGTCTGGTGAGATAGCGCGTTTCCACCGTTTTATCTTTTAGCTGTGTTTCGATGCGGTAGAGTTTTTGGATGTGATTGAGCGCCCAATCTGCTTTGCCACTGCCTTTCTTTCCTGCACCTTTTTTGGCTTCGATAAACTTACGGCGTGCATGTGCCCAACAACCAATGAGTGTGGCTTGCGTTTGCTCGTAGCCTTGATAGCCATCCACTTGCAGGTAGCCGCTATAGCCTTGCAGGAAGTCTACTGCGCATTGCCCAGCCCGACTATTGTGGTAGTCGTACAACACGATATTGGATGTCGCTGTATCGGTGATATTACCGCTAGGTGAATCAGCGCCACTGGCGTACAACCACATATAGCTGTTCGCTTTTTCAACTCAACCACTTTTAGCGTGGTTTCATCTGCCGTTATAACAGGTTGCTTTAACAGGTATTGAT
This sequence comes from Alteromonas genovensis, assembly GCF_010500895.1. Classification (GTDB taxonomy): domain Bacteria; phylum Pseudomonadota; class Gammaproteobacteria; order Enterobacterales; family Alteromonadaceae; genus Alteromonas; species Alteromonas genovensis. The sequence continues at coordinate 1,447 of NZ_JAAAWO010000003.1, read as the reverse complement.
AAAGCTGCTCGTAAAGCGGTTTAAACAACTCAGCACAGCGGATTATCCAGTCCGCCATCGTCTTACGGCTTAATTCAATACCGTGCTGTTTGAACATCGCTTCTTGTCGATAAAGCGGTAACCCATACTGATATTTGCTGGTGATGATTTGACTTAACAAGCTTGGCGTTGCGTAGCCTTTTGGAATCACGCTGTGAGGTACGGGCGCTTTTTTAATCGTGTTGTTGATACCGTCCTTTTCACAGGTACGGCACGCATATTTAGGGCGAACATGCTCTATCACTTTAACCTGTGCAGGAATAAACTGAAGCTTCTCTAACTTATCTTCACCAATGCGATGTAATTCGCCCGCACAACAGCCACAGATTTTTTCTTCGTCGCTAATATCGTGAACGATAACTTCACGAGGCAGGTCTTTAGGTAGCGGTTTACGTGTGGGCTTTTTGCGGGTATAGCTAATCGTTTCTTCGGCTGTTTCAGATTCAACAACCAGTTCTTCCGCTTCGTTAAACAACTCACCTTGCCCAGGGTGGCCTTCGGTACTTTTTCCGAACTGCTTGTGCTGGGCAACACGGAACTGTTCTTCTAAATAGGCAATCCGCGCGCTCTTCTCTTCAAGAAGAGCTTCAAGTTCAGCGATGCGGGATTGGTATTCTTTCTCGTTCATACCGCTATTATCCCGTATTAAGCTGCTGATTACCTTACATTATTAAGACTATTTCGTGATCGTTAATCGCTACTTATGATCACAGGTTATAAGCCGGATGCGTTGTAGTGCAACGGCTGATGCCCTATGACATCGTAGCCCGATAACAGCCATTGTAGCTGCTGTTCACTCATATGCATCTGTTTTAAGTTCGCATCGACAGGCCATTTAAAGCGATGTTTTTCGAGGCGTTTATACCAGAGTGCGAAGCCCGTTTTATCCCAATAGAGTATTTTGACCTTATCGCGCTTTTTGTTGCAGAAGACGAACAGCGCATCGCGAAACGGTTTCAGGTTCATATCCTGCTCAACCACGACAATTAAGCCATTAATCGATTTGCGGATGTCGACGATATCCATGTACAGGTAAATGTCGGCAGGCTCTACGAACATCTTCATTCGGCCAATGCCTTCATCACAGTAGCAACCCAGTGAGGGTTAATATTGGTTGGCACGCTAAGTTGAGCGTTTCCCAATTTCAGGAGGAGGTCGCCACCCATTGCTTCGGTGTAGGATTCAACCTTCGTGACTTCACGTTTCACCTGAACAAACTTGCTGCTTGTTCGTTGAAGCCGAATATCGCGACGTCGGGTATAGTAAGTTTGAACGTTAATCGTATCCGTCCGGCAATCTCACCTAGCGCTTAGCAAATTGCCATGGTAGTAGTTGCTCGATATCGGCGTCGGGCCGACTGAGTTCATCAAGGCAGGTCATCACATACTCGAATACCTTGAGGTCGTTG
>NZ_JAAAWO010000029.1 GCF_010500895.1 Alteromonas genovensis | reverse complement strand
TCTTTTCGCCTTTCCCTCACGGTACTGGTTCACTATCGGTCAGTTAGGAGTATTTAGCCTTGGAGGATGGTCCCCCCATATTCAGTCAAGATAACACGTGTCCCGACCTACTCGATTTCACTGTAAAACGCGCTTTGTGTACGGGGCTATCACCCTGTATCGCTCCTCTTCCCAAAGGATTCCACTACACACTAAACAGCTTAAGGGCTGCTCCCCGTTCGCTCGCCGCTACTAGGGGAATCTCAATTGATTTCTTTTCCTGAGGGTACTTAGATGTTTCAGTTCCCCTCGTTCGCCTCGTTACACTATGTATTCATGTAACGATACCTGTAAACAGGTGGGTTTCCCCATTCGGACATCTGTGGCTCAAATGCATTTTGTCGGCTCACCACAGCTTTTCGCAGACTTACACGTCCTTCATCGCCTCTAACTGCCAAGGCATCCACCGTATACGCTTCGTCACTTAACCATACAACCCTAAAAAGCCTTGAGTATCGGCCTCATGTCCGCCTTTTGACGTCGGACACGGGTAATGTTGTATGCATGACAAGCTAATCGGAAGAATTGCCTTGCTATCTTCTTTGTTAACCGAACAAGTCGATTAACCCGCCTTACGGCGTTGTCGATAACAAGCAATTCAAGTCAAGTAGAGTAAAAAGTGCGTCTTTCGACTTCTCAATTACTCTTTTGATTGATTACTATTAATATCAGCTTTCCAAATTGTTAAAGAACATAAGATGCTTCCTGCCAAAGCAGTACTATCATCCTTAGGGTAAAAAACCCTAATCAATGCTTACTTAAAAAGTAAATATTCATTAGGATTTGATGTCCATCTCGACACATACGCCAACGATGTGTATGACTACCACTGCCTTTAGCGAGTAGCAAAATCGTCAGGAAGCTCTGCTTCCGGTAAAGCGATTTTTCGCGACCACTTGCAAAGCAAGTAAGATGGAAAATGGTAGGCTTGGGCAGACTTGAACTGCCGACCTCACCCTTATCAGGGGTGCGCTCTAACCAGCTGAGCTACAAGCCTATTTTTCAAGCTGGTCGGCGTTGTGACCTTACCGCTCTTATTTGAGGGCAGGGCTCCAACCAACCGAACTAAAAGCTTTCAGTCACTTCGCTTATTCAAGCTCAGAATCAAGTAGATGGTGGAGCTAAGCAGGATCGAACTGCTGACCTCCTGAATGCAAATCAGGCGCTCTCCCAGCTGAGCTATAGCCCCATAAACTTGTGTCGTTCTTTATTTTCTAGACAAAACAATCTGTGTAGGCACTGCATCAAGGGCGTCATCGACGTAATAGTAAGGAGGTGATCCAACCCCAGGTTCCCCTAGGGTTACCTTGTTACGACTTCACCCCAGTCATGAAACACAAAGTGG
>NZ_JAAAWO010000028.1 GCF_010500895.1 Alteromonas genovensis | reverse complement strand
TTGGGTGTTGTATGGTTAAGCCTCTCGGGCAATTAGTACAGGTTAGCTTAACGCCTTACAACGCTTCCACACCCTGCCTATCAACGTCATCGTCTATAACAACCCTTCCAGAACTTAAAGTTCAGGGATGACTCATCTCTGGGCCGGCTTCCCGCTTAGATGCTTTCAGCGGTTATCCGTTCCGAACGTAGCTACCGGGCAATGCCATTGGCATGACAACCCGAACACCAGCGGTTCGTCCACTCCGGTCCTCTCGTACTAGGAGCAGCTCCCATCAATCATCCAACGCCCACACCAGATAGGGACCGAACTGTCTCACGACGTTCTAAACCCAGCTCGCGTACCACTTTAAATGGCGAACAGCCATACCCTTGGGACCGACTTCAGCCCCAGGATGTGATGAGCCGACATCGAGGTGCCAAACACCGCCGTCGATATGAACTCTTGGGCGGTATCAGCCTGTTATCCCCGGAGTACCTTTTATCCGTTGAGCGATGGCCCTTCCATACAGAACCACCGGATCACTATGACCTACTTTCGTACCTGCTCGACGTGTCTGTCTCGCAGTTAAGCTAGCTTATGCCATTGCACTAACCTCACGATGTCCGACCGTGATTAGCTAACCTTCGTGCTCCTCCGTTACTATTTGGGAGGAGACCGCCCCAGTCAAACTACCCACCAGACACTGTCCACAACCCCGATAAGGGGCCAATGTTAGAACATCAAACATACAAGGGTGGTATTTCAAGGACGGCTCCACACAATCTAGCGACTGTGCTTCGAAGCCTCCCACCTATCCTACACATGTAGGTTCAATGTTCAGTGCCAAGCTGTAGTAAAGGTTCACGGGGTCTTTCCGTCTAGGTGCGGGTACACAGCATCTTCACTGCGATTTCAATTTCACTGAGTCTCGGGTGGAGACAGCGTGGCCATGGTTACACCATTCGTGCAGGTCGGAACTTACCCGACAAGGAATTTCGCTACCTTAGGACCGTTATAGTTACGGCCGCCGTTTACCGGGGCTTCGATCAAGAGCTTCGCTTACGCTAACCCCATCAATTAACCTTCCGGCACCGGGCAGGTGTCACACCCTATACGTCCTCTTGCGAGTTTGCAGAGTGCTGTGTTTTTAATAAACAGTCCCAGCCACCTGGTCACTGCGGCCCTCATTCGCTCAAGGAGCAAGTCCTATCACGAGCAAGGGCGTACCTTCTCCCGAAGTTACGGTACAATTTTGCCGAGTTCCTTCACCCGAGTTCTCTCAAGCGCCTTAGTATTCTCTACCTGACCACCTGTGTCGGTTTGGGGTACGGTTCATATAATCATAAGTTTAGAAGCTTTTCCTGGAAGCAGGGCATCAACAACTTCACTCCCTTGGGAGCTCGTCTCGTGTCTCG
>NZ_JAAAWO010000027.1 GCF_010500895.1 Alteromonas genovensis | reverse complement strand
ATAGACACAATGACTCCCTGAGAAATGCTAGCCTCCGCATTTTCGTGGGTTAACTTTTCAGCCAGTGCCATAATTAGTTTGCTTAAGACTAAATCATTTGGAGGCTAGCATGAACAAACATAGCATGATTTTTATCGGATTGGATACGCATAAAGAGTTTCACGAAGTTGCCTATTGTGAAGAGCAGCGCGGAGCAAGCGCCGTGCACTATGGCCGTATTCCTTCTTCAAAAGTCAGCGTTAAAAAGCTCATTCGTCAGTTTGAATCGAAATATCCTGGGGCAACAATCCATGTGGTGTATGAAGCAGGGCCATGTGGATATTGGATTTATCGACTTATCACAAGTTTAGGGCATTGTTGCTATGTTGTTGCTCCCTCCCTTATTCCAAAAAAGCCAGGGGAGCGAATTAAAACCGACCGCCGAGATGCGCTTAAGCTTGTTAGGTCACTAAAGTCGGAAGATCTCACGCCTATTTATGTGCCGGAGCCAGAAGATGAGGCAGTAAGAGATTTATCCCGCGCTCGCGAGCTTGCCATGAAGGATTTAAAAGAAGCCAAATACCAACTCAAAGCCTTACTGCTGCGCAATAACATCCGTTACGAAGGCACGGCCAACTGGTCGAAGAAACATCTGCGATGGCTGACCGAGCTGATATTACCTCATCCCGCGCAGCACATCGTTCTGCAAGAGTACTTACAAACAATAGAAGAGCGCATACGACGACTTGAAAGGTTAGATAACGAACTCACCCATCATGTGCACCAGTGGCGCTATTATCCTGTTGTTAAAGCAATCCAAGCCATGCGTGGTGTGAGGCTGCTAGTGGCGGTTGGAGTTGTTGCTGAACTTGGTGATTTACACCGATTCGACCATCCTAGAAAGCTCATGGCTTATTTAGGTTTGGTACCAAGCGAGCATTCCTCAGGCGGAAAACGTCATTTGGGCGCAATAACCAAATGTGGGAATGGTAGAGCGAGGCGCTTACTCATTGAAGGCGCACATAGTTATCGCTATCCAGCCAATATCTCGACGGATATTCAACTACGACAGGAAGGCTTACCTAAAGATATTGTCGATATTGCTTGGAAAGCACAACTTCGATTGTGCAAACGCTATCAGCGTATGAATAAAAAAGGCAAACACTACAATTTAATCATCACGGCAATAGCCAGAGAAATGGCAGCATACATCTGGGCTATCGCCAAAGAAGTGGTACTTACGCCAGTTAACCCAAAACTACGGTTAAGTCGAGTACCCGCATGATAAACGAGTTTGAGCTAACGCATTCGGATCAGGCCGCGGAATGTGGCACAACCTACGAGGGCGTTATGATGGCAATAACTTAACGGTTATTGATCCACGAACATAGACTGATGAGAAGGTGACCACGGCGGAGTGAGTAAGGTAGGCGCTGTTCATTGAGAGATGAATAATCCACGAATACCAGCATGACAACCGACGACATTACTG
>NZ_JAAAWO010000026.1 GCF_010500895.1 Alteromonas genovensis | reverse complement strand
GTATCCGTCCGGCAATCTCACCTAGCGCTTAGCAAATTGCCATGGTAGTAGTTGCTCGATATCGGCGTCGGGCCGACTGAGTTCATCAAGGCAGGTCATCACATACTCGAATACCTTGAGGTCGTTGGCTTTTGCGGTTTCGATGATGCTGTAGAGCACTGCACTGGCGTTTGCGCCTGTGGCGGTTTGGCTAAACAGCCAGTTTTTTCTGCCTATCACGAACGGTTTAATCGCGCGCTCAGCGCGATTATTATCGATATTCAGTAATCCATCGAGTGTGTAGCGTGCAAGCTTTTCCCATTGGCTCAAGCAGTATTGTATCGCTTCACCTAATTTGGTTTTCGGTAGCACTTGTTGTACTGATTTCTCTAGCCATGTATGGAGCTGATTGAGTAACGGCAGGCTCTTTTCTTGTCTGGCGATGTATCTCGCTTCCACCGTTTTATCTTTTAGCTGAGTTTCTATGCGGTAGAGCTTTTGGATATGATTGAGTGCCCAATCCGCTTTGCCACTGCCTTTTTTACCTGCGCCTTTTTTAGCTTCCATGAACTTTCGACGTGCATGTGCCCAACAGCCAATGAGTGTGGCTTGCGTTTGCTCGTAACCTTGATAGCCATCCACTTGTAAGTAGCCGTTATAGCCTTTTAGGAAGTCTACTGCGCATCGCCCTGCGCGACTATTGTGGTAGTCGTACAACACGATATTCGGTATTTCTGTATCGGGGGTATTTCCAGCAAGCGAGTCAGCGCCACTGGCGTACAACCACATATAGCTATTCGCTTTTTCAGATTCAACCACCTTCAACGTGGTTTCATCCGCCGCGATAACGGGCTGCTTTAACAGATGTTGATGAAGCTGCTCACAAAGGGGTTTAAACAACTCAGCGCAACGGATTATCCAATCTGCCATGGTTTTACGGCTTAATTCGACACCATGCTGTTTGAACATAGATTCTTGTCGATAAAGGGGTAAACCATATTGGTATTTGCTGGTGATGATTTGGGCTAACAAGCTTGGTGTGGCATAACCTTTGGGGATAACGCTGTGAGGTACGGGCGCTTGTTTAATCGTGTTGCTGATACCGTCCTTTTCACAGGTACGGCACGCATATTTGGGACGAACATGCTCAATCACTTTGACCTGAGCAGGGATAAACTGAAGCTTCTCTGACTTATCTTCACCTATACGATGTAACTCATTCGTACAGCAGCCACAGACTTTGTCTTCGTCGCTGATATCGTGAACAATAATCTCTCGAGGCAGGTCTTGAGGCAATGGTTTACGTGCGGGCTTTTTACGGGTGTAGCTAATCGTCTCTTCGGCTGATTCAGCCTCAACGACCAGTTCTTCCGCCTCATTGAACAACTCGCCTTGCCCAGGATGGCCTTCGGTGCTTTTACCGAACTGCTTGTGCTGGGCAATACGAAACTGCTCTTCAAGGTATTGATTACGAGACATGACTTGCGACAACATCTTTTTCAATGTTGCTGGGTCGTCGGGTAAGTTTTCGATATCAATATCCATGACGTTATTATCATGCAATAAGGTACTGATTACCCGACATTATTAAGACCGTTTCGTGATCGATAATCGCTACTTATGATCACAGGTTATAAGCCGGATGCATTGTAGTGCAAGGGCTGATGGCCTATGACATCGTAGCCCGATAACAGCCATTGTAGCTGTTGTTCACTCACGTGCAGTTGTTGCAATTCCGTCTCGACAGGCCACTTAAACCGATGCTTCTCGAGGCGTTTATACCAGAGTACAAAGCCCGTTTTATCCCAGTAAAGTATTTTGAGCTTATCGCGCTTTTTATTGCAGAAGACAAACAGTGCATCGCGGAACGGATTGAGATTCATATCCTGCTCAACAACCACAATTAAACCATTTATCGATTTGCGGAAGTCGACGATATTCATGTATAGATAAATGTCGGCAGGCTCAACGAACATCTTCATTCGCCCAATGCCTTCATCACGGCGACAACCCAGTGAGGATTAATATTGGTTGGCATGCTAAGTTGAGCGTTTCCCAATTTCAGGAGGAGGTCGCCACCCATTTTCTCAGTGTATGACTCAACCTTCGTGACTTCACGCTTCACTTGAACGAACTTACTGCTTGTTCGTTGAAGCCGAATATCACGACGTCGGGTATAGTAGGTTTGAAGGTTAATCTGCTGCTGGCGACAAAACTCCACCGCAGTGAGTCCGCTTTCCTTTTGTTGCTCAAATAAATTGAGCCAGTCTTGCACTTCTCTTCGTTGGTGTCGCTGCATGGGTATTCTCCTTAGCAAAAAAAGAACACCATGCCGTAGCTAATTTATGAATTGAATGTGGGGATTACCGGACGGACAC
>NZ_JAAAWO010000025.1 GCF_010500895.1 Alteromonas genovensis | reverse complement strand
TGGGCTGATACTTAAATAGGGATCTGAAAAGTCAGATCCCTTTTTTTATTTCATAGTGAAATCAGTTGTTTAATAGTGATGTAATATCATAAATCGCATTCGAGAGCAGATTTATATACAATAAAAACAATACTTTAATAGCTGTACTGTAATTAATGATGTGAAGTGTAGTACCAATTGTCAGCGTATTTTATTATTTGAGTTACATCGTCTTCATCTAAATCTGCATAATTCCTTGGATCGCCGCCGTCAGGGACATATAGAAATCCAGAATAATTATCTAATATTCCCCTAAAGGTGAAGAAGAAAACGTATTTCAACCCTTCGATATCTTGAACCACAATTTCGTTTCCCCCCATTGATATTTTTGAATACTCAGAGCCTAGTGCTATCAACGAGGAATTGTGTTTCACATTTGAGACAAGCTCGCCAGCGTATACCCTCTCAACGACTTCTTGGCGTTGAGATTCATATAAGTGGAAATCAGCATCTATCCATAGCTTTGTGAAAGGAACAAGCTCTAGAATGGCAAAGGCAACCAACTGGATTGCTAATGGAACTGTTGCAAGCCAACGAATCTCTTTGAACTTAAACAGGCATGAAAGGCTAAAACCAACCCCTGTTAAAAAAATAACAAACACCGCAAGCATCAGCGGCATCATCAAAAAAGGAGTTATCCAGTCAATGATCGTCCATTGAAAGGCCATTATCAATATTGCGAAAGCTGACACCCAGAGAGCTAGCTTTGTTCTCTTCTCTATTCCTTTAATCATTGATTTCCTTGTTGTAAATTCTTAATTTTGCTCGCGACTGTAAAGTCTAATATATCATTAATTGTATATTTTTTATCGGCAATGCCAAGCTTTTGAGCTGGTGTGGTTGGTTCCTGACGCAGACCTTTATTCCTAAGTGATTTTTCGTCGGTCAGAACGTAGTTATTGTAGACCCTCAACATCTCAATAATCATAACCGCCCACTTGGGGTTATATGAAGCGTAACCATTCCATCTCTTACTGTTTGTAGCTGAAGTTATTGGACGCTCGAACATATTTATCCGACGACGTATCATTTGGAAGTAATTATCAACGCCATAGGTGGATACATCTAGTAAATTTTCTGATAGCAATTGGCTGACGGATACAGCACCATGAAAGCCCACCAGTGGCTTTACCTGAACAGAATGTCTGGATTTAGGAAACGGATGAACTAACCACTCTGATTTAGCCGAACCTGATTCAATAGCACGTTTGTGCATCTCCGCAGCCCAATACTGTTGCGATATTTGAGCTAGTTTCTCTCTATCGAGTTTTGCCTTCTTTATATCGCTCATCGTAATCCCATGCTTAAGAAGAACTTGTTCTGACCAGGCACGCTTATCTTGCATTTGGCTGGCATTGTTCCTCTCTGCCTTTACAAGCACAGGGTAGAATTTGTTGGTCGCAATCTGTTCTTTCATAACTAATCCAATACCAAGTTCAAAGCCTTCGTCGGCATCGGCAAATAAACGAGTATAACGAGCTTCATTTATGTATTGTTTCATTTGTTCAAGGTGTGCCATTAATGAATAGGTTTGTTGTACTAACAGATTTTTACTTGGCGCTTTCAGAGCAAGAACATCATCAACATCGTCGGTTTCAACTTCTTTATGAGATAAGACGTATTGACCATACCTTCTCTTATGCTCAGGTTTTTTAAGGTCACTGCATCTGCTAATGTCTCTTTTTATTACCTCCCAGTCAGAAGTGGTGTCGAAATTAACCGTACTAGCAAATACAAATCGAGTTTTATTGTCTACCGTTGAAGTATTAACTAGTTTTGTCGGGCGGCTATCTCTCTTGTCACTCCAGTTAGAAAGATAGTGTTGCCTGTCCATACTGACTTCTAAGGTTTTACCCCTTAAAGCCTGAATGTTGTTTTGAATGTGCCAACGGTCAAACTCTACGCACTGGTTAAAGAAAAACTCTATACGGTGGTAAATTAAAGTGATAGGTACACCTAAAATTTCTTCCATTCTGTTGACGATACCCTTGTTAACAAGCATCCCGAACAGTATTGCATTGATGTCAGCTCTTTTTTGACCGTACTCTGCATTAAGGGGTATATTAAAGGGGTTGTGGCAAGCATTACATTCGAGTCTTTGTGCTTCTCGATGCTTTAATGATTCCACTGTAGAGGGCACTGTGCCCCTTAAGGTGTAGCGTTTAGGCTTATCTAGCCAATTTACAGTGGCATTTCGGCATGGCCTAGTTCTTCGTCGCGATGTTTCTAGTTTCTTATCAGGGCAGCATATCTCTTTATTGGAAAATATTTGTTTCTGCCTATTTGACTCTTCAACAAAGGCTTTGTTGTTGATCAGCTTCGTGCTTGTTCCACAGATGGTGCAAGTTAACACGCGACCTATCTTCGTTTTAGTAAACCTGTAATCATTACCTAAACCGCGCATTAGAGAGCCGTCCTCTTTACGCTTAGGATTGAGGGCAACTACTCCATAGTTTCGACAATTCGGGTTCTTGCAGTAGTTTAGTTGAATAGCTTTGCCCGTTATGGGGTCTTTGTATGCTCTTGGTATTGGAAAAGCAGTTGGTTCATCTCGCTCATTCTGGTGAGGTGTTTTTGAAAGTGGCTTGTCACCTGAATAATGAAACTTAATGTAAAGCTCTGCTGTGATAAAGGCATCGATTGCAGCACCGTGAGTTTTTCTTTCAGTAATGTCTATGCCGTAACGAATACAAGCATTATCTAATTTAACGTACCTACCATCGTTTTCCCTTTTAGCGAAGTCTTTCATCAGACAAGATACGTCGTAATCTCTTTTGAAGACAATATCTAAACCACATCTATCAATTTCAGCTTGAAGGAAGTCAGTGTCGAATTCTGAATGGTAAAAGGAAAGCCTTGCTCCATCGATAAACTCTAAAAACTCTTCAGCTATCTGGCAGAAGCTTGGCTTATCAAGTAAAAATGAATCTTCAATTTGGTGTACCGCATGGGCTTCAGATGTACTTTTCTTACCTTCGGGGTTTATGAAGTAGTGAAAGATACTGCCCGTAATATCGCCATCAATAATTTCTACGGCGGCAAGGTTTATAATGCGATGATTGCCTTTGTGAGGAGACAAGCCTGTTGTCTCGGTGTCTATTATTACTACTCTGTCCATTGATCCCCCTAGAAATCAATTTTAGTAATAATATCAAAAATTTCAATTAGCCATTTAAGTTGCTGATATTAAATAATTAAAACTTGCTCGTGAATGACATTCATGGTCATTATCTAATGCTAAAGGCATGATTTTAAGCATATAAATGAAAAGGGATCTACATAAGTAGATCCCTAATAAAGTATCAGCCCA
>NZ_JAAAWO010000024.1 GCF_010500895.1 Alteromonas genovensis | reverse complement strand
CACAACGTGCTCTGAATTTGAGACCAAGGAAGTGCCTTGGTTACAAACAACCTGAAGTTGTATTTAATCAATTACGCGGAGCGGCCTAATTTAGTGAGTGGTGCACTTCGAACTTGAATTCGCGGCCTATTTTTGTTATTCATGCTTTTTCAACTCGGAATATTGAAAAAGCTGTTTATCTCGTTTAAGAAATCCCCTCTCTACCGCCAACTCACCCGCTATGAAATAACCGATGGCGAATCAAAATTTGAAAAGATGCTGAAAAGTAAAGAGCGACATATCAGCGAAATAACTCATGAGCTGAAAACGCCAATTCAAATCATTCAGGGTACGCTGTCTAACGTCAAAGAAACCACCAAAGAAAGCGATAGCGTTTTAAAAAGCATTCAACTGAACATGAAGCGGGTGGAACAGCTAGTTAATCAAATGCAAAAGGATACCCCAAGAGCATCCGCGGTCTCCGATTATTTTACTACCTATACCACAGAAAATATGGCGCATATCGTCAATGCGCTAGAACCTTTGGCAAAAGCAAAGCGACAAAATTTAGATATGCGAGTGAAAGGGGACGGTACAGTTTCCTTGATTACTGATAGCCTCGAAAAAATTGTGGTTAATCTGGTTGAAAATGCAATCAAATACACGCCTGATCTAGGAACGGTAAAGGTAGTGTTCGCAATTGAAGCTAAAACATTCAAGATAACGGTGACAGACAATGGTGCAGGTATAGCGCAAGAACAGCACGAACATGTATTTGAACGTTTTACCCGATTTAGCAATGATGAAAAAGGCGAGGGTTTAGGTTTATCCATCGTTAAAAATTTAGTGGAATTAAATCAAGGCGAAATCCAGCTAGACAGTAAACAAGGTGGTGGCACCAAAATTTGTGCAGTATTCCCCATTGATGATACCGAATACATCAACGCTCAATCAGACATGCAAGACACAGCGCAATGGCAAGGAGACAGAAAAACCCTGCTGATTGTAGATGATAGCAGAGAATTTCGAACCTACTTATTTGACCTTTTGTCACCAAAGTACCGTTGTCTAGTAGCAAAAAATGGTAAGCAAGCTTTTGAAGTATTGCGAACCCATATAGTGTCGCTAGTAATTTGTGATCAGCTAATGGGTAAGTTTGATGGCTTATCACTTACTAAGGAAGTAAGAGAACACGACTCTCTAGGAGCAACGCCTATTCTTATGTTTACCGCGAGTTCAGATCCTACCGTCGAACAAATAGCATTAGAAATGAAAGTAGATTATTACTTAATGAAGCCAAGTTCTAATCAGGAAATTGAAATGCGTGTCGAGCATCTATTGGCCATCAGAGATACAAATGTTCAGCCTGAGAAAGGCATCGATAACGAACTGTTTAAATATGGCTGCTTGAGTATTCCTGAATTTAAGACTGAAAAGGACATGGCGTTTTATCTTAACTTTATTGCAGTGCTTGAAAATCATTATCAAGACGAAGAATTTAGTCGGGAGCAGGCTGCAAAAGCACTGCTTATAAGTCCGCGAAGTTTAAATCGTCGTATGGCAGAGCTATTTGATTACAACTTTAGCGAATTCCTTTCTCGCTATCGCATTGAAAAGTCGATACCTATTTTGCTAGAAGGAAGCAGCATATTAAATGCCTGTCTAGATGTGGGGTTTGCAACATCGGCGTACTTCTCAACTTCGTTTAAAAGAATAATGGGCATACCGCCTAAAAAATTCGTAGAGCAACGAGGCAATACGCCTATTCAATGATACGAAATGAGAGAAAGATTAAATGTATCTCCGCCTCTCCGCTAAAAAGCCAATTAACATAAACGATGCTACAAAGCCTGCGCCTTGGTATTGCCAAGGTAAGTAGGCTATGACGTGTTTTAAAAAAGGGGCGCCGTATAAAGTGAGTGCTCCGTAGCCAAATGCACACAGCACAACAAACAGACTTATTCTGATAGTAAAGTGGTAGGGGGCCAAAATACGCTTTACGTGACCATTTATAATATCACCGTATACCACCAAAATAGTCGCCATCAGCATAATGCTCATTTCTGTGTAGTATGGGCTAAGTGCCCGTGATAGCGCGCTGAATAATTCGTTCATGTAAATCTACTGCTTTATATTAGGCTAATTGTGAAGCTAATAGTATGGAAAGGCCCTAAGCATCCCCTAACTAGCTGAAGCTATAATTTTACGTATAGAGTAGTAGTTAGGAAAGCTTTACCTTCCCTAAAGGCAGTACCGTTTTGCATGAGCTTCATTTTAGTCACGCTTTATTAATCACCTTCAATAGGCTTTGCGATAAATGTTCTCAATATCATCAACACTAAGTTGCTTAGGGTTGTTGCGTAACAAGCGGGTTACTTTGCTAGCATCTTCTGCTAATTGAGGAATTACACTTTCTGGAATATCGAATTCTCTTAGGGTACGCGGTATGCCTACATCACTGCATAATTTCTCTACTGCGTTTAATAAAGTAGTAATCGCAAAATCTTTCTTACTATCCGGCGGGCAAAGCTTAAGCAACAGTGATACGGCAAAGAGCTTGTCGGCGCAAAACGGTGCATTCGCTCGCAGTACATGAGGTAACATAACCGCGTTGCTCATGCCGTGTGATAAGTGAAAGCGTCCTCCCAACGGATAAGCTAAAGCGTGAACTGCTCCCACGCCGGCATTTCCAAATGCAAGGCCGGCCATTAAACTACCAGTAGCCATTTGTTCCCTAGCCACGAGATTTTCACCATTTCTGTACGCGTGAGGTAAAGAATGAAATATCAATGCCATCGCCTTTTCGGCAAGTGCGTCGGTTATAGGGCTAGCGTTTACTGAAATAAATGCTTCCAAAGCATGAACAAAGGCATCAACTCCACTAGCAGCAGTAATAGATTTAGGGCACGAAAGCGTCAGCTCTGGTGCCACTATTGCTACATCAGGCAACAAGCAGTGGCTTACAATCCCTTTCTTTACCTTTTCGATAGGGTCGGCAAGTATGGCAATATTGGTAACCTCCGAACCAGTACCTGCAGTTGTCGGCAGTACAATGAGTGGTAGTAACCTTTCCTTTATCAGGTTTTCACCAAATAAATCAGTAATACTTCCTTTATAGTCGTATGTGGCTGCTAGTACCTTTGCCGCATCTATTGCACTTCCGCCTCCTAGCGCAATAACACCATCTATCTTAGTATCACGCAGTTGGCGTACTTTGTTTTCTATAATGGTGACTTCGGGCTCGGCGGGGATATCATCAATAACGAGGGTTGGCTCAAACGGTAACTTGGCAAGCAATAAGTCGAATAGCCCAGCTTGAGAGACACCTTTATCAGTCACTACCGCAAATGAGCTTATAGATAGTCGATTGATTTCGTCTGCAAGTGCATTAATGGCACCAGCACCTGTAATGAGTTTGCCAGCAGTTTTGAATTCAGAAATCTTCATGTTGTCTTGGTTACTCTTTATATGGGTTGTATTCACTAATCTATAGTAGATAACGCTATATACAAATTAGTTGCGTTTATACTTTTCGACAACTCTTACATATTGCTAATTAGATATTTGGTGATACATGAGAGGCAATGAAGTAGTGAGGCTTTGCCAAATTTGCACAATAAAAATCCGTTTTGTTCGAAGATTATTCAAAAAATAGAAATATGACAGTTTTTTGAAAATACTTGTTGACGTGAGCGCTCAGATCCCTAAAATGCGCATCCGCTTCGGGGGAAAAGCAAAACGACTTACCCAGCTCTTAGCAAGAGAAGCAAGTCTTTACTAA
>NZ_JAAAWO010000023.1 GCF_010500895.1 Alteromonas genovensis | reverse complement strand
CTTTCAGTTGTACGCCTAACAAAACGCTGTTGGCACTCCCTCCGGTCGCTGGGACGCTAACACGTGGGCTGGCTCGCTCCGCTCGGATTTTAGCCCACGTGCTAGCGCCCCAAAGCTTAGTGTTAGGTAACACAATTGAACTCGGGCGCTTTTCAAACAATATCACTGGTTTTGTTGGGTTTATTGCCAGCAACAATACTACTCTTATTATCTTTCATCCCTTTAGGAATAAGCATTACTTTCATTTTCGACAATGAATTTGAGTTTTCATTTGGGCTGCTACTGCCATCAATTGCAGCCATGATAGGTTATATTGGCTTAGTCGCTTCTATTTTTAGGTTTCCTGTTTCGCACTTTCTAAAAATTGCATTTCTCTGTGTGGGCATTTCCGTTGTTCTATTTGTTGCTTATAGTGGTGCTTCAGATCTAGTAACACCACACAATAACGGTTTAAGGTATTGGTATGGTTATTTTTATATTTGCCCAGTTTTAGTCGCAGTTTATCTAATCGCTCGCAATTTCAAGGAACGAGAAAGTGTTACCTAACAAGCCAATAAACTCACTCGCTCCGCTCGCTGGGACGCATACACGCGGGGCGGCTTCGCCATTATGCCCCACATGTCTGCGCCCGTTATTGAAAAGTTATATGTCATTGGTGTGATTGATTTTAAATACAAGGTTCGTCGCTATATTGCCGAGTATTCTGAAGAAACAGAAGAACTGATAGCAGAACACGAATTAATAGATTTTGATCTAAATAAATTCAAGATCGAGTTTGGAGAAATAAATCCAGAACAACCCATGTTCGGTTGTTACCCGATTTCACCTTCAAATATTTCCTTTCTTGAAAAATATTTGGGAAATGAACTGAAATGGGATTTTCAGAAGAGCTCTTTCTTCGTTGAAGCTCGTGCCATATAACAAGCCAATAAACTCACTCACTACGTTCGCTGGGACGCATACACGCAGGGCGGCTTCGCCATTATGCCCTACGTGCCTGCGCCCGTTATTGAAAAGTTATAAGGCGCCAGCCTAAACTGCGTTTGGCTTTATGAAAATCCCAGTGGAACTACCCTCTCCTGTTTTCATTAGCATCGCTCTGGCTTGTGGTAGGTTTAAATCCGCCGCTTTCAATTTCAAAGGTGGTGTAATAGGCGCTTTATCGCCAAGTTATTAGTTGAACCTCGCAAGCGCCATTACACTTGATAGATCAGATGGCGGCTTGCTTCAGTCAAATATCAAAAACATTTGTGCACAGTCGTTTTGCTTGTTTGTGTTAACCATCAACCGTATGCTGGCTTCAACAGTTTTTAAAAAGACCAAAGGAACTGGCTTTGCTTATAACAAGGCGCTTAAGATCACTCCCTTCGGTCGCTCGGACGCATTTACGCGGGGCGGCTTCGCCATTATGCCCCACGCAACTGCGCCGCTTAGCTTAAAGTTATGTGTAAGGAGATAACTGTGGAATTTAAGGATGACTATGGAGTCTTCGTTTGCCCACATGTATTCCAGCAGTCCCTACCTATTTTATTTTCTGTAAGAGATTTTGACGGATCATGGCAGTTTCTTTGCGGTGATGATGATTGCGTGGAAAACGGTAAACCTCATCTTGTTCACGTAGGAAAACTAATCAAATCAGATCCAACAATCCATCAATTAACTTCAATGGAAATAGGTACTTTTGCGGAACGTTTTTCTTCTATTGCGGGTTGGACATTTGGCACATTGAAGGACTAAATTGGCAATTACACATAACAAAAAAATCAAGTTCGCCCACTGCGCGGGCTGGGACGCAAACATATGGGCTGCTCACTTCGTTCGGATTTTAGCCCACATGTCTGCGCCCCTTATTTAAAAGTTATGTGCTTCTACGATATGGGTATTCAATGTGTTTGAAATAGCTTTGATAGCAGTAATTGCAACTATCCTAAATGCGTTAACTGTAGAGTTTCATTGCAGGCTTCAAACTCGCCACATAGCTAAACAAAGAACTGTTTCAAATTTGATTAAGCACTATCTTTTAATGCTACCTTTTATCTTAGGCATGCTGCTGTTTCTATCTGTTATTCAAACCAAAATTAACCAGTTGGGTATCAGCTCTATTAAAGAATCTTTGTTGTTATTGGGTTTGGTTGTTCTTTTTTTATCGCCTTTTATCTATATCATGGACTGGCGCTATCCAGGTTTAGTCAGCAAAATGGAAAACTGGAGAAAAGGAGTATCAGATTAAATGCAAATTCTAGGTAATTTTAGGGACGCACATAACAAAAAAATCAAGTCACTCACTGCGTTCGCTGGGACGCATACATGCGGGGCGGCTTCGCCATTATGCCCCACATGCCTGCGCCCCTTATTTAAAAGTTAGGTGCTAAAAGGAAAAATTATGAAATCATGGAATGAATTAACTAATCTACAACGCGCAGTTATCGGTATCGCAATGGTTGTTGCGGCGGCAGTTTTGCCAGAGATAGCCTTCTTAGTTCAATTAGGTGGTATGGAGGTCGCATTTGCTCTCGTTTTTGCTAGCCTAGCTCCCATCACTTCTTGGTTCTCAACCAAATACCAAGCAATTAAAGAATGTTTACAAACTTCAGTAGTAGCTTTTAGGCATAGTGCATCTGCTAAACCTTCCGTCTTCTTCGTTCAAGCTTCTTTTTGTGCCGTCGCACTTCTATTTACAAGTTCGGGCTTATTGGCTTTTTACTTTTTTATGCCTAGTATGCTGCTAAATGGGGTCTTGGCGTGAGCGCACCTAACAAGCCAATAAACGCACTCACTTCGTTCGCTGGGACGCATACATGCGGGGCGGCTTCGCCATTATGCCCCACATGTCTGCGCCCGTTATTGGAAAGTTAGAAGGCGTCAGCCTAAACTGCACTTTGCTTTATAAAAACATCAGTCCAACCGCCCTCACCTACTGTTTCAAAAATCGCTCTGGCTTTTGGTGGTTTTAACTTCGCCGCATTAACTTCAAAGGTTGCGCAATAGGCGCTTTATCGCCTAGTTCTTATTTTCAGTCAGCAAGCGCCATTGCACTTGGTAACTCAAATGGCAGCTTGCTTCAGTCAAGTCAAAAACATCACCGCGCTGTCGTTTTACTTGTTTGTGTTAATAATCAATCGTATGCTGGCTCTATTAGTTTTTAAAAATGCCAAGGGAACAGGCTCTGCTTCTAACAAAGCGCTCAAGTCACTCCCTTCGGTCGTTCGGACGCAATTACGCGGGGCGGCTTCGCCATTATGCCCCACGTAACTGCGCCGCTTAGCTTAAAGTTATGTGACTAGAAGCTCATGCAAAATGTAAAAGTTGAGGAGGATTTAAGGCAGCTTGTAAAAGACGCAAGGTGGGCCATCTGGGCGTTTGCCATCTTAAACACTTTTGTCTTACTTTTTTTCCTTGCTGATGGTCTGTACAACGAATTTGTTTTCGTCTTATTGTTCATCCAAGCTTTCTTAGTTCTATTTTGGTTGGGACCTGTATTTCTGTATCAGGTCTTTATTAAAAAAGTAAGGCTAAAATACGCGGTTTACAGGGCTTTAGCATCGTACAAAGAAGCTTTGGCTCACTTTTCGTGGTAGCGTCACATAACAAACAAATTATGTCACTCGCTGCCGCTCGTTGGGACGCAAACACGCAGGCGGCTTCGCCATTATCGCCTGCATCTCCGCGCCCCATATTTGGAAGTTATGTTGCAAGGTAATGACAAGAGGGATTTTTTATGATGCAAAATGAATTAACAGCGAGAGGAATTCTTTTACTTATTTCTTTAGCTCCTGCCGCCTATGGCTATTACACACTCGTAAATCTAGATAGCCTTCTCTCTAGTTTTTCTTTTTTTATGCTGTCCGCCTACTTTGCCGCTGACCAATTTAACATCGAGCAATATCTCATCAAGAAACCTGTAAGAAAGCGAAAAGTTAAGATGATACAGAATGTATTTTCTGTTGCGTATTTAATTAGTACCGCGGGACATTTAGCGCTTAGCACATAACAAAAAAATTATGTCACCCGCAGGCGGGCTGGGACACAAACAGGCAGTCGGCTTCGCCATTGTAGCCTGCCTGTTTGTGCCCCATATTTAGGTGTTAGCTCAAGGAGGAACAATGAAACTTGTACTATTTTTAATTACACTTTTTTTTACACCACTCATATTCGGAAACGAAATAGAAATCCCAAACTCGAGTATCTCTTTTTCGGCTCCTAAAGGATTT
>NZ_JAAAWO010000022.1 GCF_010500895.1 Alteromonas genovensis | reverse complement strand
GGGGTCAGGTCCACGTTAATCCTCAATTGCATTCACTACATCCAACCTAACCAACATAAAACAGGGTCAGAACCCAATAAATTGTTATTTATAGCGTTGAAGCCTGGCTATCGAACTCAAAAATAAACGAGGTCTGATCCCTATTTATTATCATCCACACTGCTTACAACAGACAAACGATCAAAGAATGTGGTTCTGACCCCCTTTATTGTTTGAACGAAAGTGGTGGTGATTCGTAATAGAACTTATGAAGCCTTCAAAATACATCATACCGTTTCTTTCAGCTTTTATAGCGACTTCGTCCCTTACCTTTGCGAAAAGTGAGCCAACGGATGTGTTGTATCAGGAGTCTTGTTCTATGTTCTTCACCGATATGCGCTGGCAACACAGAATTCTTTTAGTGAGAGTTGGTGACGATGTGGAGCTGAAAGAGTTAACAAAATATATAGACTACACTGCACTTGAACTTACAGAGAGAAAGCTTCTTGTACTGGGTATTGATAGAAAAACGGTTTATCCGTTGAACAACGCATTATCTTGCCTTCCTTCTCTAGATGAAGTTCAACATCGTCTGAATTCGAACAAGGCAGTGCTCATCGGTCTTGATGGCGGTACCAAAGAGCAGTATGACGTGATAGATCCAGTACGCATATTCTCAGATATTGATTCAATGCCAATGAGGCGAAGGGAACGTCAAGACAACTAAATGGTAAAACCCAAGTTTTAGCTTCCTGCAGATTCTTTGAGTATTCGTAACCTACCTTATATTCACTAGGTTAATTCAACCACTCATGCTTTATTGAAGGGATATACTTTTCTTTATTCTCTGGTTACCCTACCATTAGGCAATTATTCGCAGTTCGTAGAAATTATGCCTTCATTGCAACAATACAGCACGTTCGGTTTAAATACGTCGTGCACATCCATTCAGTCGTTTTCAGATGTCGATTCCTTTTTAAGCCTCTATAAAAATACCGATGTGTGTTATTTGCTCGGCGGTGGCAGCAACTCAATATTCACCGAAACATTTGAAGGCACAGTACTGGTGAATGAAATCAAGGGTATAAGCCATTTTGATGACGAAAATAGTCACTTTTTACGCGTAGGCGCAGGCGAAAATTGGCACGAGCTTGTCAAACTGTGTATGCAAAATGAGTGGTTTGGCTTTGAGAACTTAGCGCTGATCCCTGGTTCAGTGGGGGCTAGTCCAATTCAAAATATCGGCGCTTACGGCTTAGAGGTCGATACGCTAATACAAACGATAGAAGCGGTGGTACTTAGCACGGGTGAAAAGATTCTATTAAAAAATGAAGACTGTCAGTTTGGTTATCGAGATAGTGTATTTAAACATGCGCTGGCCAATAAGGTGCTCATTACCCACGTTAATTTTGTCCTTCCAAAAGTTTATGATTTAAACACCGCCTATGGTGAGCTTGCCGCGTTAACAAATCCGACGCCACACGATATCTATCACAAAGTTATAGAGGTGCGTAAGTCCAAACTTCCAGACCCTGCCATTCTCGGTAATTCGGGAAGCTTCTTCAAAAATCCAATAGTGACTCACGATCATTTCAAAACAATTGCTGATCAATACGAACATGTGCCGCATTTTACTGTAGAAACGAAATCCGCCGACGATAGTGTGAAAATTCCAGCAGCCTGGCTCATTGACCAAGCTGGTTTTAAAGGAAAGACGCTGAACGATGTTAGGTGTCACCCTACACAGCCTTTAGTACTTACAAACCTTGGCGATGCAAACGGTAGCGATGTACTATCTATGGCAAGAGATATCATAGCCAGCGTTTCTGACAGGTTTAATATCAAGCTCGAACCTGAAGTACGCCTTTTAGGAAGCAAAGGACTTATTTCGCTATGAGACAGGCATCTAAAGTAATAAGAAAACATATATTAGCGCTCTTGTCCGATGGTCACTTTCACTCCGGTGAAACCATAGCTCAAGAGGTTGGGCTATCGCGTACCGCTGTTGCGGGGCATATTTCTCAGTTATCTGACTGGGGATTAGATGTATTTAAGGTAAAAGGTAAAGGTTACCGATTAGAGCGAGGCTTTCCCATGTTAAGTGCTGATAGCATTAAGAAGTGCTTGGGTAATACCAAACGGGCCATGATAGATGTTGAGTCGGTACTCCCATCAACAAATACAGAGATGAAAAAACGCATTGCCAATAATCGAGAAGAATTAGCCGACGGTGATGCGATTTTTGCTGAAATACAAACCGCAGGTCGCGGAAGACATGGCAGAACTTGGTTAGCGCCTGTGGGCGGTAGCTTAACATTTTCTATGTATTGGTCGTTTCCTGATGGATATCAAAGCATGGCGGGCCTTTCTTTGTTGGTTGGCCTTGCAGTGTGCGACGCGCTAAAAGAGTTTGGCGTTAACGATGCCGAATTAAAGTGGCCGAACGATATTTATTTACAGGGTAAAAAGCTTGCTGGCGTATTGATTGAGGTAGAGGGGCAGATTGGAGCGACAGCGCATTGCGTCATTGGTATAGGACTGAACGTGTGTGTGCCTGATAACCAATACGATGTTGGACAACCTCATAGCGATCTCGCTTCATTTTTAGGTACAGTGCCAGATAGAAATGAGTTAGCGGCGCAAATTATTAAATCACTATGGTCATATCTTCCTAAATTTACTCAACAAGGCTTTGGGCCATTTGTCCCCCATTGGGAAGCCTTAGATCTTTACGGTGATAGAAGGATAGTGCTGCAGATGGGCGAAAAGCGATTCTCCGGTATTGATAGGGGCGTAGACGCCAGCGGTGCACTGTTAGTAGAAACACAAGACGGCATTACACGTTTTCATGGTGGTGAGGTTAGCCTTCGTGGTAACTGATAGTGTTTCATCTGAAAAAAATGCTGTAGTGGGCGAGAAAAATGTCTTGTTAGTGGACATTGGCAATACACGAATCAAATATTCTCTGTTGTGTGATGACGAAAAAGAGCCCCAATCTGTAAGTTCGATAGCTGAGCTTTTTACATTTATCGACTCTTACGAAAAAATTTCTCATATTTATGTAGCTTCAGTTAGAAATAATGAAGTTTCGAAAGAAATAAACACCCTCTGTTTGCCTCGAAAAATTAATTTCATTGAAAAACACACAGAAAAATCAGCATTCGAAATAAAAAATAGTTACGAGAATGTACAAAAAATGGGCGTTGATCGGTGGCTCGCCATGGTGTGTGCTGCAGAAAAAACAAAAAAAGCATTTTTTGTTATGGATGTTGGTACGGCAATAACGGTAGATTTTGTGGTGAATGGTCAACATTTAGGCGGTTGGATCGTACCAGGATTTAACGTAATGCGAGACGCTTTGGTTGCATCTACGAAAAAAGTATCAGCGAATGATGAAATTCCGACCAGCTTTGGGGTAGGTACAGACACTGAAGAGTGCGTAGCAACAGGGTGTCATGCAGCGGTTTATGGTGTTTATTTGAGCGCTATTGATTACATATCAAGCAAACAAACCGATTTTGACATTATTTTAGGGGGGGGAGACAAAAAAGTGTTTGCATTCTTAGAATCCGCTGTTAACATTCGTCCCGCTCATTTGGTGGTGCAAGGTCTTGCCCGCTACGCTCGAAAAGAACTTAGTTCAATTCAGGCGTAACCTTCTGATAGATTGAGAAATCGGTCAGAAAAGAAAAATGAAAATTTTTCGAAAAGACACTTGCACTGAGTAATTCATTACTCTAGAATGCGCACCCACTTGATGTAGTGCCGACTTAGCTCAGTTGGTAGAGCAACTGACTTGTAATCAGTAGGTCGCCAGTTCGATTCCGGCAGTCGGCACCATCAATTCTGGAGGGGTACCCAAGCGGTCAACGGGAGCAGACTGTAAATCTGCCGGCTCAGCCTTCGCAGGTTCGAATCCTGCCCCCTCCACCACTTTCTTTATGAGGTGGCCAGAGAATTAAGATTTGCGGGCATCGTATAATGGCTATTACCTCAGCCTTCCAAGCTGATGATGTGGGTTCGATTCCCACTGCCCGCTCCAAATCAGTGCTGATATGGCTCAGTTGGTAGAGCGCACCCTTGGTAAGGGTGAGGTCGGCAGTTCGAATCTGCCTATCAGCACCATTTTTCTCCCCAGCTCATGTTGTAAAAATTCAAAATTTTTTTAATGTAACTTTGCTGGGATAATAGAAATGGCAAAAGAAAAGTTTGAACGTACGAAACCCCATGTAAACGTGGGTACTATCGGCCACGTTGACCACGGTAAAACCACGCTAACTGCAGCTATCACTACTGTTCTAGCGAAGACCTACGGCGGTTCTGCAAGCGCATTCGATATGATCGATAACGCGCCTGAAGAAAAAGCACGTGGGATCACCATCTCTACGTCACACGTAGAATATGATACTCCTTCACGTCACTACGCGCACGTTGACTGTCCTGGACACGCTGATTACGTTAAAAACATGATCACTGGTGCTGCACAGATGGACGGCGGTATTCTAGTAGTTGCTGCGACTGATGGCCCTATGCCACAAACTCGTGAGCACATCCTACTTGGTCGTCAGGTTGGTATTCCTCACATCATCGTGTTCATGAACAAATGTGACATGGTTGATGATGAAGAGCTTCTAGAGCTAGTAGAAATGGAAGTTCGTGAACTTC
>NZ_JAAAWO010000021.1 GCF_010500895.1 Alteromonas genovensis | reverse complement strand
AACGACCTCAAGGTATTCGAGTATGTGATGACCTGCCTTGATGAACTCAGTCGGCCCGACGCCGATATCGAGCAACTACTACCATGGCAATTTGCTAAGCGCTAGGTGAGATTGCCGGACGGATACAATACATCAAGCACTATAGCTCTTTTTAAACATTGTTAAACAAAACCAAACCCTTGGTATCATTTTTGCAAAGTACCAAATGCTAGTTCAAAAGTCTGGCACTCACAGCGCCTTACGGTTGAAGAGCGAGGCCAGTTCTAGTAATGGCCTCATCGTAGTTTTTCAATGGAATGATATGTATGATCAAAAAATTTTTTAAACCCAGCAAACACAAAGTTCATTTTCTTCATATCGGCAAAACCGGTGGCAGCGCTGTTAAATCGGTTTTAAAAGATTTCCCAGAAACTGATAGATTTGAGATTATACTCCACAGTCACGACACAACTGTGAGGGATATCCCAGCGGGTGAGTCTATAATTTTTTTTCTAAGAGAGCCTATTTCAAGGTTTATTAGTGGTTTTTACAGTCGTAAACGAAAAGGACAACCTCGATACCATTCAGAATGGAGCGCGGAAGAAAAGACTGTTTTTGACAAGTTCTCTACTCCAAACGAAATGGCTTTATCTCTTCAAAATAAAGATGAAAAAGCAATCAAAGGTATGTTTTATGTTCAACACCTTATGAGATATCACTATTGGTTTGGTAGCTTGGAATATTTTAAATCACGAGTTAATGATATTTTGTATGTAGGGTTTCAAGAGTCGCTGCATGACGACTTTAGAAATATTATCAAATTGCTTGGTATATCAGATGATGTAGCTTTACCTACAAACGATATAGACGCCCACAGAAACCCGCCAAATATCGATAAATCAATAGATGAACGTGGAATAACCGCTCTAAAAGACTGGTACTACGAAGACGCTATGTTTATTGAACTTTGTAAAGAAATTATGCATGAAAAATACAAAAACTCGGAGGTTGAAATTCAAAAAGATAAATAAGCATCAGTGCAGTGTCAGTTTATTTTACAAAATGAGTTTTTTATATTCAAAAATCAACTTAAATAATTGATATACATGAAAATAATTAAATCGGCATAAATCGTGCATATTTTGATTAGCGTTAAAATTTTAAAAAAAATTTTGGAGTACACGTGTTAAAAAAATTAATCCAAACAACACTTGCAGTTGTTGCACTTTCATCCGCCCTACCTGCAAATGCGGCTATCATCTTAGCATCTGACTTTACTGGCACCTCGGGTGACCCAACTAACGTTTCTTGGACGGAGAGTGGAGTATCAGTAACAAACACACTAACCCCTCAAACGACAAGTCTCACATCTATACAGCTTTTCGACAACTTCGATAATGTTTTTGCGGTTGACTATAACATTCACAACGAAGGAACTTGGTTTGTTGATATACTGCTTTCTACAAGTTCTTTCGTTGATAATATCAAACTAGACTCTTTTTCACTTGATGCGTCTATTTATAACAATCGAGGACAACTTCAAAACGTCCAACGAGACTTCAGTTTATCTTTAGATATCTTCGAAGGCGCTAGCTCTTTTTTTTCTAGCGCTGTAGACGTATTCAATGGCGATAATAATAAATCTGGTTTTACGCCTGTAAAAGCAATCGAATTTGACATGAGCAACTTAGTATTGCACGGAGGAACAGACTACGTTTTCCGTCTTACAGCCTTTGGTAATGGCGGTGGCAACAATGCTGGATTCGATAACCTAGTGCTGACAGGCACGGCAACGAACTCATCTTTATTGAGCGTACCTGCGCCGGGCAGCCTAGCGATTCTAATGACATCTCTCGCAATCCTAATCTTTCGAAAGAGAAAGTAGTTTTATAATCCTCAGTTGTACTAAAAAGGCCCTTTTACTAAAAAGGGCCTTTTTTTTGCATTACAATTATTGAAAAGTATTTCCAAATAATCTTCAGTAACATTTCAAAGCAAATGTTATCTCCACAATAAATTGTATAGGATATAGGTTTTAGTTATGCCTTTATATTTAAACAACGAGCAAGCTGTAACCTTTTTACATATTCCAAAAACAGCTGGAACAACAATAGAGTCGTGGCTAAACGAGTCAGGAAGATTCCAGCAATTACTTTTTTCTCAAAAAAAGCTTGATGACATGCTTGTCACCCCTCAGCACTTGGGCTATCAAACGTTAACTGAGCTAACTAAAGAACTTAAAAGACCGTTTGAGTATAAGTTTGCAGTAGTTCGAAACCCGTTCGATAGAATCGTTAGCGAATTTTTTTACAGAATAAAATTAGGTAGTATTCAACTTGGTGGGAATGCAGAGTCACTTTTTCCTGCATGGACAGTACATAATCTGAAAAAATACCAAAAAAAACCTGAACTATTGGACAACCATTTACGTCCTCAATCTTACTATGTCAGTAATGATGTCGAAGTTTTTAAATTTGAAGACGGTATTGAAAACGTCTTAAGTTCCGTTGCCGACCGTATAGGCATACAAGGAAATGTTCAAGTTAAGCCTAAGAAAGTAGGTGATAAAAAGAGTGTTCGTTGGTCATCTACTGCGATACAAATGGTTCTTGAATTATATGAACAAGACTTTGAAAGGTTCGGTTATTCTGAAAATATTTCTTCATTAGACGTTGAGTCATCAATGTTTAGAATAAAAAAAAATGAGGCAATCTATAATATAAAGCTTGCTGAGAAAAAAATAAAAACAATGGTTAGGTCGAAAAGCAATAGATAGAATCGTAATTTAACATTTAACAGTAGTATAAAAAAATACCTCATAGCATAGTTTTAGTTTTACTTTTTAATATGTCTGCGATTAGTGGCTATTTGTGTCCGTAGAGCTAATCATAGACATTACTTGACAAAGCAGCTCTAGTTAAAGACCACGTTAAATAACTTTTTAAAAGATAACTATTAGTTGAACAATAAAAAAGTGTCTACAGCAGGAAGAATAGTAAGATACTAGCTTGCCCAGAATTTAGGAGTTTAAATTGAAAAAAGTAATATTTTTCGTTAAAAGGTTTCCGGTTCTATCACAAACTTTTGTGATAGAACAAATCAACGGACTTATCGATCAGGGCGTTGATGTAAAAATTTTATCCTTCTATAGAGAACATCAAGATGTTAGTTTAAAATCTTTAGAGAAACACAAGCTATTAGAGCGCACTGAATTTATTGCCCCCCCAAATTCTCGCAAGGTAAAAAGGCCTTTTAAATTGCTTTTCTTACGCTTTTTTGACTTTTTTGTTAAGTGTAAATATAAGCCGATGAAGCCAGTTTCTGAATTTGTAAAATATGCGAAGGTAAATGGCAAAGCAGTACTAGCATATGAAGTAGCGATCACAGCGTGGGTTAATCGCCATAAAACATTCAAAGCCGATAGCATAATCGCACACTTTGGCAACAATGGAGTGGTGGCTCAGAAATTTATATCTTCAGGGATATTAAAGGGTAATCTTAATACAGTATTTCACGGCTATGAAATAAGTGAATATGAAAATGTTTTGTTTTGGAAAGCAGAATACGTCAAATTATCTCAGGCAAGTAGACTCCTCCCAATTAGCTATTTTTGGAGAGACAGGCTAGAAAGCTGGGGCGCGAACGGTGATGCAATCAAAGTTCTCCGAATGGGTGTAAACGTGAACACCTTTAAATTTAAAAATACAGCTATAAGTCCAAAAGTTAAAATAGTCAGCGTTGCTCGAGCAACTGAAAAAAAGGGATTGCAATATGCTATAGAAGCGTTGATCAATTTAGACGAGCGTTTCCATTTGACGCTTATAGGAGGTGGTGAACTAGAGCCATACTTAAAGAACCTTGCGGATAAGTTAGGCGTTAGCGATAAAGTAACTTTCTGCGGTCCACAATCTCCTAGCTTTGTTAGAGATACACTGGATACTTCGGATATATTTCTATTACCTTCCGTGGTAGATAGCGCAGGAGATATGGAGGGTGTTCCAGTCGCTTTAATGGAGGCAATGGCTAGTGGATTAACTGTAATAAGTACTTTTCACAGCGGTATACCAGAACTTATAACAAATGGGCATTCTGGGTTTCTTATTCCTGAAAGGGACGCCAAAAGCATTGCAGACGCAGTGCAAGAAGCAGCAGCATCAGATAAAATTCACTTTATTAAAGAAAATGCGAGAAAAAAAGTCGAATCAGAATTTAATTCTGCAAAATTGTCTAAAGAGTTATTTAGGCTCTTATAGTCCCTCTTTACGTTTTACAAATAAGCCGACAGTTATCCACAATGCCTGTCAGCTTTAAAGAGCTATCAAAAATTTCGCCATCAGTCTTTTTTTTCTGCTCTCCTATAATTGTCTTTAAAGGTGTCCGTCCGGTAATCCCCGCATTCAATTCATAAATTAGCTACGGCATGGTGTTCTCTTTACTAAGGAGAATGACCATGCCTCAATATCAACGAAGAGAAGTGCAAGACTGGCTCAACTTATTCGAGCAGCAAAAGCAAAGCGGACTCACTGCGGTAGAGTTTTGTCGTCAGCAGCAGATTAACGGTGTCCGTCCGGTAATCCCCACATTCAATTCATAAATTAGCTACGGCATGGTGTTCTTTTTTTGCTAAGGAGAATACCCATGCAGCGACACCAACGAAGAGAAGTGCAAGACTGGCTCAATTTA
>NZ_JAAAWO010000020.1 GCF_010500895.1 Alteromonas genovensis | reverse complement strand
TAACGGTTATTGATCCACGAACATAGACTGATGAGAAGGTGACCACGGCGGAGTGAGTAAGGTAGGCGCTGTTCATTGAGAGATGAATAATCCACGAATACCAGCATGACAACCGACGACATTACTGTCCCAGCGAGCCTGCGAGCGGCTTAATGTGATTGTTATGTAGCTTTCGAAATAGCAAGTGATACAGCGCCAAGTGTAGTTAAAAAGAATATCGACGCAAAGCTGAACTTAGCAACTAATAACGTGGACTCTTTGGATTGTGTTTCGTTGATTTTTGCGAAACCATTTATAACAACTGCAAAGGTGTAAGCTAAACTTAAAGTTATTCCAATGTACAACCATTGCGTCGCACTCAATGCTAGGTAATCACTTCCTTCTTGCGCTTCTTTAGCCAAAATAAATCCAGCCGCAAGAACTGCTATAGGTGCGGCCATTCTCTTGATCGATGAATCAACAATTTCAAAAAAAACTTCTAAATTCATAAAGTAACCTTGCTATATAACGGCCCGCATAACGGGCAAAAATACGTAGGCTACAATACCAAGCGAAGCGCAGGGAGCCTACGTATTTTTGTCCCTAGCGAGCTTGCGAGTGTTAATGCGTTTGTTATGTACGCTTTCAAACATCCTCGATCACGACCTTACCTGAGCTATCTTTGTATACTTGTTGATTGAACTCAATTTGAACGACCTTTTCACCTCTTCTCTTGGTTCGGTAAAAGTCTAAGCCGCCAAAATAGACCTCAGTATCATCAGTGAATCCTTCCAAATGCTTTTTTAGTTCACCTACTGTAATGCTCATTTCAATCTCCTTATAAAATATCAAAGGCTGTTGTTAGATGTTAGCCAAGTTAAAAACTCTCTTGCTTTGTTGGACGTGCTAAATGTACAAGTCCGTTTCCCTGAAGAATCGGTAAAGGAAACTGTTTTAGCAGATAGAGAAATGCCCTGAATAGGGAAATCTACTGCGATAAGTTGCCCATCAATTTCTTTTTCCAAAACTTCCATTGTCAACATTTCCTTAAGTACATAACTTTTCAATAACGGGCGCAGGCACGTGGGGCATAATGGCGCAGCCGCCCCGCGTGTATGCGTCCCAACGAACGAAGTGAGTGAGTTTATTGAGTTGTATGGATAATTCTTCCCTAAATACACGACATTCCTTTTCGAAGATGGGTAAAGTGAGGCCCAGACTTTGGCTGCAACCAAAGTTGGCTGTGTAGTAGTTCGGCGATTGAGTGGATCCTCAATAGAGAGACCGATAACAAACTCGAACACTACACGGTACTCCAAGCAACATACTCGAATAGTCGACTGGGCCCCGAGCTCGCATTTAGCAAACCAGAGTTAGCTTATTATGAATAAAACCGTAGTGCAAAACATAAACGTAGGTGTAGATACCGGTAAGGATTCTCTCGATATTCATATTCGTCCATTAGACGAATATTTCAAAGTCAGTAATAACAAGAAAGGCATTGGCGAGGCGATAAAACGTCTGCGGAAGCTCGACATTGAGCGTATAGTTATTGAGTCAACGGGACGTTATGAAGCTGAATTTGTCGCTGCTTGTGCCAAGGCTGACATACCGTTCAGTGTCGTCAATCCAGTTCATGTTAAGCGCTTTGCAGGTGCTATAGGGCGAAGAGCTAAGACGGACAAGCTGGATGCGGCGTTAATAGCCCAATTCGGTGAAGTAATACAACCTAAGTTATCTAGGCTGAAGCCAGAGAATATGCAGAAGATGGCAGATGTTGTTAGGCGTAGAAACCAGTTAATAGAGATGCAAACTAAGGAAAAGAATCGTCTGCAGATTATGTCAAAGGCCATTCAACCCAATATAAAAGCGATGCTTGTTCTACTGAAAAAGCAAATAAGTAAGATGAACGATGAGCTAGCAAAGCTGATAGAAAGTTGCCCAGATTACAGAGCGAAGAGTGAATTAGTGCAAAGCATGCCTGGCATAGGTAAAATATCAGCCGCAGCGTTAATTAGTTATCTACCAGAACTCGGTTTGATGAATAGCAAGCAAGTAGCGTCACTTGTTGGCGTTGCACCGATGAATAAAGAAAGTGGAAAGTATAAGGGTAAGCAAGTTACTCAAGGTGGGCGTCACCAAGTCCGTACGGTTCTATTTATGGCGATGATGTCAGCAATGCAGTGCAATCAAAAATTTAAGGTGTTTTACGAGCGCTTAGTTGGAGCGGGCAAACCGAAAAAAGTTGCCATAATAGCTTGCGTGAGAAAGATGGTGATCATCTTAAATTCAATGGTAAGAGATGGCGTCATGTGGGAAGAAAAAACAGTTTAAATTCAGGGTTGACACCATAGTCGTTTGTTATGTGACTTTACCCTAAATAAGAGCATGCTTTTTATACTTTTTAACAAACACTTTAGCTTCTGCCAACGTTGAAGGGTAAGAAACGTTGCAATAGCTATTTTTGATAGGCCTGATTTTTTGAAAATAGAAACCATGGTGGACGAGGTATGCCACCTTTTTCCATTGGGCGATATCAGACTTTTTTGGTGCTTTGAAATGCCGGCCTAAATTATAAGTAACACCACCACAAGAAACACACTGGCCGTGCAATGGATAATCGCATGGAGCACCAGGAAAGCTACGTTGAAAAGAGGTTTTGCAGTCGAGGCAAGCATACGCCATAGAATACTTGCCACTTGAAAAGGAAGCTTTGTCTGGTTTGATTGGTTTAGTTCTGTAACCAGAATCCCATCTCAGTGCTTTTTTAGTGTTTCTATCCATGAATATCCTGAGTCACATAACTTTTAAATAAGGGGCGCAGACGTGTGGGCTAAAATACGAACGAAGTGAGCAGCCCACAGGTTTGCGTCCCAGCCCGCGCAGCGGGCGAACTTAATTTTTTTGTTATACATACCTTACACCAGACAATATCCCAAAGATGTAAGCTGGCAAGATAAGCAATAGATTTGTAGCTATTAACACAAAGTTAAAATATTTATGAAACTTAGTTTCTTGAGGATCTTTCACATCTTCTTCTGGTTCATAAATATAAGAGTGCCTATATTTAAAGTGATATGCACTTCCCAATGCAACAAGTATAAATATATAACCTCCTAGAAAATCACCTATCTTGGGATAGTAATATGCCAACACCAATAATATTGAAACACCCGTTATAGCAAACCCCTCTAGGATTTCGCCATATTTTGATAAATTAAAATAACAATATTTATAGGCATATACCGTTACGCCAATATTTATAGCTAGATACAAATAAATGATGATGGGCAATCGACTAACCTTCCGTGTATGTATAACGGCCCGCATAACGGGCAAAAATACGTAGGCTAGAATACTGAGCGAAGCGAAGGGAGCCTACGTGTTTTTGTCCCTAGCGAGCGTAGCGAGTGTTAATGCGTTTGTTAGCTTCCTTGTTATTCGAAGAACATACTGGCTGCTTTAGTTGCTGCATCTTCAGAATAATAAATAAGTTTTAAGACTTCGCTGTGTTCTAGTTTCGAAACGTCGTTAAAATTTTGATAAACAGAGCTATGGTGGTCATTTGTAATAAATGTACTACCAATATATTTTCCAGAATTAGCGTCAAATACTAGCGCTACATAAATAGGGACAAAACTCCTGACGTCGCTCATTTGAGTCTTGAACCATGCGCCATTGCAAGCTTCGCCTTTATAAAAGTTTTCATAGTCTCTCGCGACAAGGAGAAAGTCTAAGTCATACTTAGCTTGAATTTCTCTAAGCTTATTTAATCCCTGTGGCATCAATTTGGCACTAGCGTCCCAGGATGAGTAACTTAAATAATTGCTCCAATCAATACTAGAGTCTATTTGAACAGGAGTGTTAAAAGTATTTTTAATTCCTTTAACATAGCCTTTTGTGACTAAGGTGTTGACATTTTCAGCAATAGGGTAAATTTCTTCAGTGTTTTGGAATACTGTCATGCCAAGGTGGGTGTGGCATAGTTTTAAAGTTTCATTTAGCTTGTAGTCAACACCGATTCGACTATTTTTGAAAGAAACTGGTTCAGATGTGCTTGAACATCCGACTAATAAAAGACATAGACTTAAAAAAAATACGAGTTTCAATTTAAAACCTCTGGGAAGCTAACTTTCCAATAACGGGCGCAGGCACGTGGGGCATAATGGCGAAGCCGCCCCGCGTATAGGCGTCCCAGCGACCGAAGGGAGTGGCTTAAGCGCTTTGTTAGAAGCAGAGCCTGCACCTTTGGCCTTATTAAAAACTAATAAAGCCAGCATACGATTGATTGTTAAAGCAAACAAGCAAAATGCCAGAGCAGAGATGGTTTTGATTTGACTGAAGCAAGCTGCCATTTGAACTACCAAGTGCAATGGCGCTTGCTGACTTAAAATAAAAACCAGCCGATGAGGCGCCTATTGCGCAACCTTTGGATTTAATGC
This sequence comes from Alteromonas genovensis, assembly GCF_010500895.1. Taxonomy (GTDB): domain Bacteria; phylum Pseudomonadota; class Gammaproteobacteria; order Enterobacterales; family Alteromonadaceae; genus Alteromonas; species Alteromonas genovensis. The sequence goes on along the minus strand of NZ_JAAAWO010000020.1, from coordinate 1,200 downwards.
GGCGAAGTTAAAACCGCCTAAAGCCAGTGCGATTTTTGAAACAACAGGTGAGGGCGGTTGAACTGGTATTTTTATTAAGCCAAACGTAGTTTAGGCTGACGCCTTCTAACTTCCAAATATGGGGCGCAGACGCGTGCGTGATAATGGCGAAGCCGCGCACGTGTTTGCGTCCCAGCGAGCGATAGCGAGTGCCATAATTTGTTTGTTATAAGCCATGTTAATCACAACCTCCATCAGAGCTACAACTATCTGATGAATTGCCGCCGGGGCTATTAACCGCGATCCCTCCATTTTTTTGGTTAGCCTTTCGAATTTTCAGCAAATCTGATACAAACGCAGCGCCAATTAATGGGATTAACCATAAAGCTACAAACAGCATTACACGGATATTGCGTTTTATCTTTGATTGCTTAATCAGCTTCGCTGACATGACCATTGCCAGAAGAAGATGAACAACCAACAAAATAATAAGAAACAACTCACCCATGCTTCAATCCTAGTGGCTTATAACTTTTCAATAACGGGCGCAGGCACGTAGGGCATAATGGCGAAGCGGCCCTGCGTGTATGCGTCCCAGCGAACGAAGTGAGTGAGTTTATTGGGTTGTTAGGCCTTACTCTAGATCCCATACTTCCACCGATAAACCATTATGGTTCTCTAGCCAGTCTATCATGGCAGAACGACCTGGCTGTTTTGATTTCTTTTGGCCGCCGGGTTTACAAATGAAAACAAGTTTTTTAACTTTATTTCCTAAGCTTCTGGCCATGAGAGCTTTCAGAATGTCCTTTTCGAATTCGGTATTTGGATTTTTAAGTCCAAGAGCGATTTCTACAATTGTTGCCTCGTCAGGAAAATAAAAATCTACAGCCATAGAGTTGTTACCACAGATTTTCTGTTCACTGTAATCTGAACCAAAAAGGGAAGCGGCTTGGTCTCTGATTTCTGCAATAAATTGATTTGTCGAATAATTGCCAGCTCCAGGACCTTTTGTAGTGAAAAATCCATCTGTTTCTCTGGCGATTCTTGAAGCTAGTTCAAAAAGCTTCTTACTATGTTGCATATGCCTCCAAGGGCCTAACACTAAGCTTTGGGGCGCTAGCACGTGGGCTAAAATCCGAGCGGAGCGAGCCAGCCCACGTGTTAGCGTCCCAGCGACCGGAGGGAGTGCCAACAGCGTTTTGTTAGGCGTACAACTGAAAG